>JAFWNM010000033.1 GCA_017510335.1 Paracoccaceae bacterium | reverse complement strand
CGGGGGGGGGCGCCCCCCCCCCCCCCCTCCCCCGCCCGCCCCTTTCGCTACTTTCGCGCAAACAGGCCCCACAAGGAACTTTCCCCCGTGAGCGACACCGTCACCCCGATGATGGCCCAGTACCTGCAGGTCAAGCAGCAGCACCCCGATGCGCTGCTGTTCTACCGCATGGGCGATTTCTATGAATTGTTCTTTGATGACGCCATAGCCGCCGCTGCCGCGCTTGATATTGCCCTGACAAAACGCGGCAAACATCTGGGCAATGATATCGCCATGTGCGGCGTGCCCCATCACGCCGCCGAGGGGTATTTACTGACCCTTATCCGCAAGAGGTTTCGCGTGGCCATCGCCGAACAGATGGAAACCCCCGAACAGGCGAAAAAACGCGGCTATAAATCCGTGGTCCAACGCGATGTCGTGCGCCTCGTAACCCCCGGCACCCTGACCGAGGAATCACTTCTTGACGCGCGCCGCCACAATTACCTCGCCGCATTCACTGAACTGCGCGACGATGGCGCGCTGGCATGGGCCGACATCTCCACCGGGCAGGTGCGCGTCATGCCCTGCACCCGCTTGCGCCTTGGGCCGGAACTCGCGCGCCTTGCCCCGCGTGAAATCCTTGTCAGCGACACGCAGGCCGAAACCTTGCGCCCGATTGCCGAAGACATGGGCGCGGCCCTGACAGTCCTTGCGCCCGCCAGCTTTGACAGCCAGGCCGCCGTTAAACGTCTATGTGACCTCTACAAGGTGCAAACGCTTGACGGCTTCGGCCAGTTCGGTCGCGCTGAATGCGCGGCCCTTGGCGCGCTGGTCGACTATCTGGATCTGACACAGCGCGGAAAACTGCCCTTGCTGCAACCCCCCATCCGCGACACCGCTGATGATCTGGTCCAGATCGACGCCGCCACCCGCCGCAATCTGGAACTGACACAATCCCTGACCGGCGGGCGCGACGGGGCGCTGTTGCATGTCATTGACCGCACAGCCACCGCCGCAGGCGCACGCCTGCTGGAACGGCGGCTGTCATCGCCCTCGGCGCGGCTGGACATAATCCTGGCGCGCCAGGACGCTGTCACGTTTCTGCACGGGCAGAACCGGCTGCGCAACGACCTGCGCACCTTCCTTGGTGCGGTGCCTGACCTTGACCGTGCAGTGTCACGGCTGGCGCTGGACCGCGCTGGACCGCGCGACCTGGGCGCCATTCGCAATGCACTGGCACAGGCCATCGACATAAACGCCCGCTTTCACCAGCACACACCCCCCGACCTGCTGCAAAATGCAGTGGCGGCGCTGACCGGGCATGAAGCGCTTCTGAACCTGCTGGATGCAGCACTTGTGGCCGACCCCCCGCTTCTGGTCCGCGACGGCGGCTTCATCGCGCCAGGCCATGATCCGGACCTGGACGACGCGCGGACATTGCGCGACGAAGGGCGCAGCGTAATCGCTAAAATGCAGGCGGATTATGCGCAGGACACTGGCATCGCATCGCTGAAAATCAAGCATAACAACGTGCTGGGCTATTTCATCGAAGTGACCAGCACCCATGCAGACCGCATGCTGTCAGAACCGCTATCTGCGCGCTACATCCACCGCCAGACAACCGCCAATCAGGTGCGCTTCACCACGGTTGAACTGTCGGAAATGGAAACGCGCATTCTCAACGCGGGCGCGCGGGCGTTGGAAATTGAAAAACGCCTGTTTGCGCAACTGCGCGACGCCATCCTTGAGCGCGCCGCCCATCTGGCACAAACCGCCCATGCCCTTGCCGAAATCGACCTTGCAGCCGCGCTTGCCGATCTGGCACTCGCCTGCAACTGGTGCGCCCCGCGGCTGGACAGCTCGCGCATCTTCGCCATTACGGGCGGGCGTCATCCAGTGGTCGAAGCGGCCCTTGCACGCAGCAGTGGCAGTTTCATCGCCAATGACTGTGACCTAAGCGCTGCAGACGGTGCGGCCATCTGGTTGCTGACTGGCCCCAATATGGCAGGGAAATCAACCTTCCTGCGCCAGAATGCGCTGATCGCCATTCTGGCGCAAATGGGCGCATGGGTGCCTGCCACGTCCGCCCATATCGGCCTTGTCACTCAGGTTTTCAGCCGCGTGGGGGCCAGCGACGATCTTGCGCGCGGGCGGTCCACCTTCATGGTGGAAATGGTCGAAACCGCTGCAATCCTCAATCAGGCAGATGACCGCGCTTTGGTAATTCTGGATGAAATCGGCCGCGGCACGGCCACCTATGACGGGCTGTCCATTGCATGGGCCACACTGGAACATTTGCACGACGTGAACCGCACCCGCGCCCTGTTCGCCACCCATTACCATGAAATGACCGCCCTTGCCGGCAGGTTGCCCGGCGTCGAAAATGCCACTGTTACTGTCAAGGAATGGGAAGGCGACGTCATTTTCCTGCACGAAGTCAAACGCGGCGCCGCCGATCGCAGCTATGGCGTGCAAGTGGCACGCCTGGCCGGACTTCCAGACAGCGTCATCACGCGCGCCCGCGAAGTGCTGTCCGCGCTGGAACAAGGCGAAGGCGGCAAGAACCCCAAAGCCGTGATCGATGACCTGCCGCTGTTCTCTCTCGCGCGCACCCCTGCCCCGCAGCCACAAAAACCCAATCCCGCAACAGAAAAACTCGCCCGGATTAACCCGGACGAGCTGACACCCAAAGAGGCGCTGGATCTGTTGTACGACCTGAAAGCCCTTAACCAGACATAGACTTCATCTTGCCAAAAATACTCAAACAAGGGGCAGAATGCCCCTTTTACCCCGCTGGCGTTGACGACACCCCCACATGTGCGGGGCGCAACAATTGTTCATACAGTTTGAAACCATCGGCCATAATCTGAATGATCTGGCCTGCCTTGAAATCCGGCACCGGCGCTTCAAACATCGCCTGATGCTGATGGGGATCGAACATGTCGCCCACTTCCGGGCTGATGCGTTCAACACCGTGTTTTTGCATCACGTTGGTTAATTCGCGCAGTGTCAGCTCAACGCCTTCGACCAACCCGCCAGCCGCGCTGCGCGTTTCGTCAGTAACCGCATTCAGCGCGCGCGCAAGGTTGTCATAGACCGGCAGAATGTCGCGCGCGATTTTGGACCCGCCATAAAGCTGCGCATCACGGCGGTCTTTTTCGGCGCGTTTGCGGCTGTTCTCGGCCTCAGCCAGGGCGCGCATCATGCGATCACGCATTTCATCGCGTTCATTGCGCAGTTTATCCAGCTCTGCTTCAAGCGCCAGATAGGGGTCATCGCCCACAGGAGAGTCCATCTCTGGCGATGCGGATTGATCCTGGGAAAATTCCGCTTCGGTTTCCGGATGCAGTGTCGGTTTCGGCTCGGCCATCTTTTTCTTTCCTTCACTCTGCCTGCCGGTCGGACAGTATCCGCCCGACAAGCTGCGCAGTATAATCCACAATCGGCACAATCCGCCCGTAATTCAGCCGTGTTGGACCAATCACGCCGACAGCGCCGATAATCTTGCGTTCTGCGTTCATATAAGGGGAAACAACCAGACTTGAACCCGTCAGCGAAAAAAGTCTGTTTTCTGCCCCGATAAAAATGCGCACGCCTTCGCCTTGTTCCGTCAGTTCCAGAAACTCCGCAATATCGCGTTTGCGTTCCAGATCATCGAACAAGGTCCGAATGCGGTCGATATCTTCAGTGCCGGCCCCTTCGTCAAGCAGATTCGCGCGCCCGCGCACGATCAGGCGTTCCTGCGGCTCGCCTTCGTTTTCCCACACCGCAAGCCCCTGTTCCACCAGGCTGGCGGCAAGCCCGTCAATTTCGCGCCTGTTGCGGCTGATTTCACGGCGAAACCGCGCCAGAAGCTGGGTAACACTGGCCCCGTCCACCATGGAATTCAGGTAGTTTGCGGCCTCTCTCAAGGATGATGGGGTCAGGCCGCGTGGTGGGGTGAAAACACGGTTTTCAACATGGCCATCCACGAACACCAACACCACCAACGCCCGGTCAGGCGCAAGGCTGACAAATTCGATATGACGCAGCGCCGCTTCATGCTTGGGCGACAACACCAATGACGCACCCTGCGTGACCCCGCTTAGCGCGCCGCCCACTGCATCCAGCAAACTGCCAACGTCGCGTTCATTGCTGCCCATGGTGCTGTCCAGTTTCGCGCGGTCGGCGTTGTCCAGCGGGGCCACTTCCAACAGGGAATCCACGAACAATCGCAAGCCCAAATTCGTCGGCACCCGCCCGGCCGACACATGCGGGCTGCCCAACAGGCCCAGATATTCCAGATCCTGCATGACGTTGCGCACAGTTGCGGCGGAAACCTTCTCGCTCATGTCGCGGGTCAGGCTGCGCGAACCGACCGGCGCCCCCGTCCCCAGATAGGATTCCACCACCCTGCGAAACACCTCGCGAGAGCGGTCGTTCATTTCCGACAGTAGGTCGGCAGAGTTTCGGGTTTCAGGCATGGGCCACCTTATGGCGGATGCAGGTTAAGGACAGCATAAATCGACTTGAAAACAGCACATAATTCAAGGGGTATCAGGCTTGCACACGGGCTATGCGTCCTTGTATGCGTGACGTGAAACAGGAAAGGACACCGCCATGCGCCCCTCTGGACGTGACTTAGACACTTTGCGCGAAATTTCAATCGAACCCAATGTCACCAAACATGCGGAAGGGTCATGCCTGATTACCGTTGGCGACACCAAGGTAATTTGCACTGCCTCACTGGAAGATCGCACACCCCCCTTCCTGCGCAATACGGGTCTGGGTTGGGTTACGGCGGAATATGGCATGCTGCCACGTTCCACAAATACCCGCATGCGCCGCGAATCCGCTTCGGGCAAGCAGCAAGGCAGAACGGTGGAAATTCAACGCCTTATCGGGCGGTCCTTGCGCGCTTGCGTGGACCGTTCCGCGCTTGGTGAACGCCAGATCACGATCGATTGCGACGTTATTCAGGCTGATGGCGGCACGCGTTGCGCGGCCATCACGGGGGGTTGGGTCGCGCTGCGGTTGGCAGTGAACAAGCTGTTGAAGGCAGGCGATATTGTGTCAGACCCCATTACCGACCATCTGGCGGCTGTCAGCTGCGGCATTTACGCGGGCCAGCCCGTGCTTGATCTTGATTATGCCGAAGACAGCACCGCTGGCGTTGACGGGAACTTCATCTTGCTGGGGTCCGGTCGGCTGGTCGAGGTTCAGATGAGCGCTGAAGGCGCCACCTTCTCTCGGGCGGAAATGAACACGCTGATGGATCTTGCGGAAAAAGGCGTTAGCGAACTGGTTTCCGCCCAGAAAACAGCCATAGCATGAGGGCGTTTTCCGAAACCACCTTGCTGGTGGCCACCCATAACGCCGGCAAGCTGGACGAGTTTCGCCAGATCATGGGGCCACTGGGTATTTCGGTGACATCTGCTGCAGAACACGCCCTGCCAGAACCTGAAGAAACGGAATCAACCTTCGTAGGTAACGCACGGATCAAGGCGCACGCTGCAGCGCGTGCCACCGGCCTGCCCGCATTGGCCGATGATTCCGGTCTGGAAGTCATGGCGCTGGACGGCGCCCCCGGTGTTTACACCGCCGACTGGGCCGAAACCCCGAACGGCCGCGATTTCATCATGGCGATGGAAAAGACCCATGCAAAGCTGGTGGATTGCGGTGCGCCGCAACCGTGGCAAGCGCGGTTTTGCTGCACGCTGGTTCTGGCCTGGCCCGATGGCCATGACGAAGTATTTGAAGGGTTCGTGAATGGCCAGCTTGTCTGGCCCTATCGTGGCCAGACGGGCCACGGATACGACCCCTTGTTCCAACCCGACGGTTGCTCCCGCACCTTCGCGGAACTGACGCCCGAGGAAAAAAACGCGCTTTCCCATCGCGGCGTAGCCATCGCCGCCCTTTTGAAAGGATGTTTCACGTGAAACGCATCTCTACAGGGTCCCCGTTTGAGAAAACCATGGGCTTTAGCCGTGCCGTGGTCAAAGGGGACTGGTGCTTCGTCTCTGGTGTGACTGGCTATGACTATGCCACCATGACCATGCCCGAAAGCGTGGCCGATCAGGCGCGCAACTGCTTTGCCACCATCGCCAAGGCGCTGGCCGAAGGGGGTTTTGCCATGGACGATATCGTGCGGGTGCAATACACCCTGACCGATGCCACCTTGCTGGACGCGCTGCTGCCCGCATTGGGCGAAGCAATGGGCGACATCCGCCCCGCCGCCACAATGGTTATCGCTGGTCTGATCAAGCCGGAAATGCTGATCGAGATCGAAGTAACCGCCCTGAAAGGCTAATCATGCAAGACTGGCAGAATGGCGGCTTCGGCCTGTATATTCATTGGCCCTTTTGCCAGTCGAAATGCCCTTATTGCGATTTTAACAGCCATGTCGCGGCACATATTGATCAACGCGCATGGGCTGCGGCGTATCTGTCAGAAATTGACCGTATCGCCGCTGAAACTGATGGCCGCCTGCTGAACACGGTTTTTTTTGGCGGTGGCACACCCAGCCTGATGGACCCCGAAACAGTCGGCGCGCTGCTGGACCGCATTCGCGCCCGCTGGACCACCGCCAATGATTTTGAGGTGACACTGGAGGCGAACCCGTCATCGGTCGAGGCTGGTCGCTTTCGCGCCTATGCCGACGCAGGCGTAAACCGCATTTCCATGGGCATTCAGGCCCTGAATGATGCCGACCTGACACGCCTTGGCCGCCTGCATTCCGCTGCCGGAGCGCGCGCTGCGTTCGACATTGCGCGCGCGACATTCGATCGCGTCAGTTTTGACCTGATCTATGCGCGGCAGTTCCAGACATTGGCGCAATGGCAGAATGAGCTTTCAGAAGCGCTGTCAATGGCCGTTGACCACCTGTCGCTGTATCAACTGACCATCGAATCCGGCACGGCCTTCGGCGCGCGCCATGCAAAAGGCGGGCTGAAGGGCCTGCCGGATGACGACATATCTGCCGATATGTATATGATAACGCAGGCAATTTGCGACGCACACAATATGCCCGCATATGAAGTGTCCAACCACGCCCGCGATGGGGCGCAATCGCGCCATAACCTGATTTACTGGCGCTATGGCGATTATGCGGGAATTGGTCCCGGCGCGCATGGACGCCTAAGCACAGCCACCGCCCGCGTAGCAACACAAACACCCCTGCAGCCGCAAACATGGCTGGACCAGGTCAATACCAAAGGTCATGGCGAAAACGCCCGCCATATCATTCCGCATGATGAACAGGCACTGGAATATCTGATGATGTCGCTGCGCCTGGCCGAAGGGTCAAATATAAAGCGTTATCAAGAACTTGCAGGGCTTGACCTACCGCAAGGACGCATCGAGTCGCTTATTGCAGACGGGTTCCTGACCCAACAGGGCGACCGCATTGCAGCAACACCAACAGGGCGGCCCATTCTGAACGCCCTGCTGCGGGAATTGCTTATACAATAGGGTTTCCCAGAACTTTGCACAGCCGGTCCATTTCTTCGATGGAACGGTATTTTATGACAACATGCCCCTTGCCAGCACCATCATAGGTTATGTCCACCGGCAATTTCAATGCGGCGGACAGGTCGTTTTGCAAGGCTATCAAGTCAGCGTCTTTTTCATTCTTCCGCGTGGCAGATTTCTTGCCGGGCGTCGTGTCCGGTTTTTTGACCAGCGCTTCAGTCTGACGCACACTTAGCCCTTCTGCCACAACCTTGCGCGCAAGCGTTGACGGCAGGTCAGCGGTGATCAGGGCGCGCGCATGGCCGGCACTTAACCGTCCGTCCCGCAGCATACCCTGCACGTCATCCGGCAGGTTCAACAACCGCATCAGGTTCGCAATATGGGACCGGCTTTTGCCCATCGCCTCGGCCAGTTTTTCCTGAGTATGGCCGAAACGGTCAATCAACTGGCGATATCCCATCGCCTCTTCTACCGGGTTCAGGTCGGCGCGCTGAATATTTTCAATAATCGCGATTTCCAGAACTTCCGTATCAGTAAAATCCCTAATGATTACAGGTACTTCGTGCACCTGTGCGCGCTGCGCCGCGCGCCAGCGCCGTTCACCTGCTATAATTTCAAACCTGTCGCCCTTTGGCCGGACGATCAGCGGCTGGATTACCCCTTTCTCCTTGATCGAGGCCGCAAGCTCTGCCAGGGCGGTGTCATCAAAATGCCTGCGGGGTTGGTCGGGGTTTGGAATCAGGTTTTCAACCGGCATA
Organism: Paracoccaceae bacterium; assembly: GCA_017510335.1. GTDB lineage: Bacteria > Pseudomonadota > Alphaproteobacteria > Rhodobacterales > Rhodobacteraceae > Roseinatronobacter. Next base: position 144,808 of record JAFWNM010000033.1, on the reverse strand, counting down.
AGCTGGTCCCTGCCCCGCGAGTCTGGTGCGGGTTCGGCCTGCGCGGTTGCCGCAACATCGGCCATCAATGCGGATAGCCCCCGCCCCAGTCCGCGGCGTTCCGGCTTGCGTTCGGTCATGATACTGCCCTTTCCCTAAGGGTTTTGTTATGTTTTTCCAGCAGCTCCACGGCAAGCTGACGATAGGCCAGCGCCCCTTTTGACTGCGTATCGTAGCGCAAAACGGGCACAGCATAGGACGGGGCTTCGCTTATCCGGACATTTCGCGGCACGATGGTATTGAACACCAAATCACCCAGATTACCGCGCGCGTCCTCTTCAACCTGCTGCGCCAGATTGTTGCGCTTATCATACATCGTCAGCAAAATCCCCTCGATGCGCAATTGCGGATTGGCTGTATCGCGCAGTTCACGAATCGTCAGCATAAGCTGGGACAACCCTTCGAGTGCGAAAAATTCGGCCTGCAGGGGCACCAAAACGGAATGCGACGCGACCATCGCATTGACTGTCAGCAAACTTAACGAGGGGGGGCAGTCGATCAGAATATAGTCAAAACCCTCATGAATGATATCAGGCTGGCGCAAGGCATCATGCAACAAATGCGACCGACGCGCGCGCGACATCAATTCAATATCCGCAGATGACAGGTCAGTGGTCGCTGGAACAAGATACAATCCATCCTGCTCTGTCTGGACAACAATTTTCGCTGCGGACACTTCAGCAAAAATCAGGTCATAGGTCGTGTATTTCCGTGCGCCGGGTTCAACGCCCAATCCTGTGGACGCATTCCCCTGCGGGTCCAGGTCAATCAAAAGGGTTTTCATGCCCTGCTCTGCCAGGGCGGCGGCAAGGTTAATCGCGGTTGTCGTCTTTCCTACACCGCCCTTCTGATTGGCAATCGCAATGATTCGGGTGGTTCCTGATTTAGACACGCGAAAGCTCCTTTATCGCTAGAAGGCGTGCGGCCGGATCAGTTTGACTGATATGCGAGACGACATGAAACATCCAGTCCGCGCGGGCGGTAGCAAGTTCTTCTTCCCATGTTTTGCCCTTCGGCAAAAGTGCTATTCCACCATCAGCAAGGTGCCGGTCAACCCATGCCAGCAGTTGTGGCAACGGGGCCAATGCGCGGGCGGAAACAACATCAGCTTTTTTTGGTGGCACATCTTCTGCCCTGACGGGCAGCACTTCGATTTGTAACGCCAACTCCCGCGCGACCACCATCAGAAAGGCTGATTTGCGCTTGTCACTTTCGATCAATGTGAAACGGCAGTCCGGCATATGTTCGGCGGCCAGTATTGCGCAAACCACCCCGGGCAAACCACCGCCGGACCCCAGATCGACCCATTGATGCGCGTTCTTGGGCGCCAGTGCGAAAACTTGTGCGGAATCCTCAATATGGCGCTGCCACATGTTTGGAATTGTCGCCGGCGCAACAAGGTTTATCTTGCTGTTCCATCTGGTAAGCAGGCTGACAAACCCATCCAATCGGTCCATTGTTTCACGTGAAACAGCCACGCCCCCGACCGATAAACTTGTCATGCCGATATGCGCTTTTCATGTTGCTGTATACGAGACAGCAACAACACCAATGCGGCGGGCGTCATGCCTTCTATCCGTGCGGCATGCGCCAGCGTTTCGGGTTGGGCCCGTGACAGCTTCCCCACCAGTTCGTTTGACAAACCGCTGACACTGCCAAATTCAAACCCTTGCGGGAACCGCCGGTTTTCATCTGCTTTCATCGCACGAATTTGCGAATCCTGACGTTGCAAATAAGCGTGATAAACCATCTCCTTCTCAAGCTGCGCTTTCGTTGCGGCGTCAATTCCTGCCAAATCTGGCGCCAATTCCTCCAACGCAGCGAAATCAAACCCGGACAGCCCCAACAGCGTTAATGCATCGCGCTTCGTTCCATCTTCGCTGACCTTGTGCCCCTGCGCGTTCAACTGCCGGGAGGTGAAGGACACCGCGCGCATCTTCTCGCGCGCCGCGTCCAACCGTTCGGCCTTGTCGAGGAATGCTTGTCTGCGCCCGTCAGAAACACAACCAATTTCCAAGCCAACCGGCGTCAGGCGTTGGTCCGCATTGTCGGCACGCAACGACAACCTGTATTCGGCCCGCGATGTGAACATGCGATAAGGTTCGGCAACACCGCGCAAGATAAGGTCATCAATCATGACACCGATATAGCTGTCGGCCCTGCTGAAGCTGACCGCTGCGCGCCCTTGGGCATACAGCGCTGCGTTCAGGCCGGCCACCAGCCCTTGCGCCCCAGCTTCTTCATAGCCTGTTGTGCCATTGATCTGCCCAGCCAGATAGAAACCGGACAAATCCTTCAGCTGCAAAGTGGATTTCAGCGCGCGCGGGTCAAGGTAATCATATTCAATGGCATAGCCGGGCTGGATAAGGCGCACATTCTCCAAACCCTGAATAGTGCGAACATACGCTTCCTGAACCTCAGCCGGAAGGGATGTCGATATGCCATTGGGATACACAGTGTCGTCATTCAACCCTTCAGGTTCCAGAAAGACCTGATGCGATGACTTGTCGGAAAAACGGGTGATCTTGTCCTCTATTGACGGGCAATATCGTGGGCCCACGCCTTCTATCTGGCCGCTATACATTGCCGAACGGGACAGGTTTTCACGCACAATATCATGCGTTTGCGTGTTTGTATGGGTTATCGCACAGGCAATTTGCGGCGCTATAACCTGCGTTGTCTGAAAGGACAGGAATTCGGGCGCGTCATCCCCCGGCTGGCTTTCCAGTGTGTCCCAGGCAATTGTTTTCCCGTCCAACCGCGGCGGGGTTCCGGTTTTCAGCCGCCCCATGGGCAATCCAAGGCCACGCAATTGTTGCGCAAGAACGCTGGATGCAGCGTTCCCCATGCGGCCGGCAGGATAGGTCAGATCACCGATAAACACCTTTCCGCCAAGGAATGTGCCTGTGGTCAGAACCACCGATGTTGCGTGTAAATTCGTTTGCGCATTCAGCGTCACACCAGTGACCGTATCGCCCTGCAACAACAGCGCCGTCACCTCGGCTTCAATAACCTCTAATCCCGGCATGGCTAGGACTTCGCGCCCGACAAACTCGCGATACCGCATGCGGTCTGCCTGAACCCGTGGCCCCTGCACTGCCGGACCTTTGGACCTGTTCAGCAGCCGGTATTGAATAGCCGCATAATCGCCAGCGCGTGCCATGATCCCGTCAAGTGCGTCAATCTCCCGGACAAGGTGCCCTTTGCCAAGGCCCCCGATGGCGGGGTTGCAGGACATGACGCCAAGATCATCTTTGCGGAACGTCAAAAGTGCAGTTTTCGCACCCATTCGCGCCGCAGCCATTGCGGCTTCGGTTCCGGCGTGACCAGCGCCAATGACAATGACATCATAATGTTTCACGTGAAACACTCCTACTTGCCGATACAGAAGGAACTGAAGATATCCCCCAACAGATCCTCGACATCGATTTTGCCGATCAAAGAATCAAGCGCATTGATCGCCTGCCGAATATCCGCAGCCAATAATTCAGCGATATACCCCTGCATCGCAAGTTTATCAATCGCGTCAGTTAGGGCTAATTCGGCGGACAACATGGCCTGCAAATGCCTGCGCCGGACAGTCACACCATCGCGCGCAACACGCTGCGACAGTTCTGTTTTGATTCGTTCAAGCAACTGGTCAATACCTTGCCCAGTCAAACCAGACACACCACCTTCTTGCGCCGGATAAAGATCTGCCTTGCTGAACAAGACAATATCACCTGGCAAAATATCAACCGGCGGTGGTGTATCTGGCGAATCACACAATATAATCCGCATATCCGCCGCGATAGCCCGTTTTTGCCCACGCGCAATCCCAATGGCTTCTATCTGCTCATCCGTGTCGCGCAATCCTGCTGTGTCCAACAGGGTAACCGCAAAACCGCCAATATCCATGCGCAATTCAATAACGTCGCGGGTTGTTCCCGCAATGTCAGACGTTATGGCAGCATCACGCCCGGCAAGCGCATTCAGCAATGTGGACTTTCCCGCATTCACTGACCCAATGATCGCAATTTCAAAACCGGATTGAACACGCTCGCGCGCGCCCTGCCCTGCGATTTCGGCCTGTAGCTGGCATTGCACGGCCTGCAGCTCTGCCAGTATCTGGGCATCCCAGTTTCCGACATCTTCTTCTACAAAATCAATGCTGGCTTCGACCAGCGCCGCAGCTTTTAACAAATGCCCGCGCCATAGCGTAACAAGCTTGCCGATCGCCCCATCCAGCACGCGCAACGCCTGTCGTCGCTGACTTTCTGTTTCGGCTTCCAGCAGGTCACCAAGCGCTTCGACCTGGGTCAGGTCCATGACACCGTTTTCAAGCGCTCTGCGGGTAAATTCGCCGGGCTGTGCAAGGCGCAGGCCGTGATCTTCGGCAAGGCAGGCTTCAACAGCGGCAACAGTCGCCAGACTGCCATGAACCATAAACTCGACAACATCCTCGCCGGTAAAACTGTTTCCCGCCGCAAAACAGATGACCAGCCCCTGATCCAGCAACCCGCCATTGGCATCATAGAAATTGCGCAACCCGGCCTGCCGCAATGGCGGAACTGTCACAGCAATGGCGCGCGCCACATCATGCGCGCGCGGGCCAGACACGCGAATAACAGCAACGCCCGATTTTCCGCGGGCAGAGGCCAGCGCGAAAATCGTATCCATTGCCGCCCCCTTATGTGTTCATTGACTCGAAGAAATCGCTGTTTGTCTTGGTCTGCTTCAATTTCGATATCAGGAATTCGATGGCATCTGTGGTGCCCATCGGGTTCAGAATACGGCGCAAAACAAAGGTTTTTTGCAGGTCGATTTTCTCGACCAGAAGTTCCTCTTTCCGTGTGCCGGATTTCAAGATGTCGATCGCTGGGAAAACGCGCTTGTCGGCAACCTTGCGGTCCAACACGATTTCGCTGTTGCCCGTGCCCTTGAATTCCTCGAAAATCACTTCGTCCATGCGCGACCCGGTATCAATCAGGGCCGTTGCAATGATGGTCAGCGAACCGCCTTCTTCAATGTTACGCGCCGCGCCAAAGAAGCGCTTGGGGCGTTGCAGGGCATTGGCATCAACACCCCCTGTCAGAACCTTGCCAGAGCTGGGCACAACAGTGTTGAACGCGCGACCAAGCCGCGTAATTGAATCCAGCAAGATGACCACGTCGCGCTTATGTTCCACAAGGCGTTTGGCTTTTTCAATGACCATTTCCGCCACTGCAACGTGACGGGTTGCGGGTTCGTCAAAGGTCGAGGCGATCACCTCTCCCTTAACGGAACGCTGCATGTCGGTCACTTCTTCTGGCCGTTCATCAATCAGCAAAACGATAAGATAGCATTCGGGATGGTTTTTCTCGATGCTATGCGCAATGTTTTGCAACAGAACTGTTTTACCCGTGCGGGGTGGGGCCACAATCAGCGCGCGCTGCCCCTTGCCTAGTGGCGAAACAATGTCGATGATGCGCGCAGAACGGTCCTTGGTGGTGGGATCACTGGTTTCCATCCACAGGCGTTCATCAGGGTAAAGCGGCGTCAGGTTGTCGAAATGAACCTTATGGCGGGCCTTGTCTGGGTTGTCGAAATTGATCTGGGTGACTTTTGTAATCGCGAAATAGCGTTCATTTTCAGCCGGGGCCTGAATTTCGCCTTCGATCGTATCACCACTGCGCAATGAATACTGACGGATCATCTCAGGAGAGACGTAAATATCATCAGGACCGGGCAGATAGTTCGCCTCTGGCGAGCGCAGAAAACCAAACCCGTCTTGCAGCACTTCAATTACGCCATCGCCGTAAATGGTCCAGCCTTCTTCGGCGCGTTCCTTCAGGATGGAAAACATCATCTCGCCCTTGCGCATGGACGGGGCGTTTTCAATTTCCAGATCTTCAGCCATGGACAACAGTTCAGCCGGGCTTTTCGCCTTCAGGTCAGCCAGGTTAAGGCTTCCGGCTTCTTCAAGGTCAAATTCTGAATCGGGGGTCATGATGTCAGACATGGCAAATCCTGATTGCCCACAACCCTTGGAAAAGGGCACGCGGCAGCAAAAGTATGGTGTGTTTCACGTGAAACGCTATCGCCGGACGGCAAAGCAACTTTGCCGTACATCCAAATGACGCAAGAGTCAATCTGCCTAGAATTTAACAACCACCGACAGCACGATAACCACCATCAACACTGTGGGCACTTCGTTCATCATGCGGTAGTTTCGGCCTGTCAATGTATTTTCCCCCAGCGCAAAAATACGACGGCGCCGTGCACACCACATGTGAAACCATGTCATTCCCAGAAGTGCTGCGAACTTGCTGTAAGGCCAGATTGCACCCATATCCAACACCCAGGGCATTGCCGCCAGCGTAAGCCCGGAAAGCCATGCAACAATCATGGCAGGGTTCATGATGACGCGCAGCAACTTCGTTTCCATGGTTTCAAACACGCTGCCCATACCCTGCGCGTCATTTCCACGTTCAACATGGTACACGAACAAGCGTGGCAAATAGAACAGGCCCGCCATCCAGCTGATGACTGCCATAATGTGCAGTGCCTTGATCCAAGGATAGAGGGTAGACAGCATGTCAGGGCCTTTCGATATGCTACCTACTAATAAAATAAGAAATATAGAAAGGAAATGATGTTGTTAGTAGGGCCTGTTGATATGGGGATAAGATTGTTATCCACACTTATATACACAACCAAAACCCTGGCCGCGCGTCAACGATAAATTAAATAATTATTATATATCAAATGCTTAACTTAGAACAAAGACAGAATATCACAGTCGAACAAAAGTCGGGAAACATTTATCCACAGCACTGGTTTTCACGTTTCCACATGTGGGCTTTTGCCAATGGCGGCTTGCATGGTAGTGGGTAAAGTGACAGCACAGCCGCAAGAACGGGGTTACACAGATCTTGTTCCGCGGTTTGGAAGCGGGATTCACACAGGGTTATCCACATGAACATCATTCTGGCTTCTGGTTCCAGTATACGCGCGCAGATGCTGCGCAACGCGGGCCTCAACCTTGAAGTGCTGCCTGCCCGTGTTGATGAGGAAGCCATCACCGGGGCATTGATGCTGGGCGGTGCCAGCCCGCGCGACATTGCCGACGCCTTGGCCGAAAGCAAGGCGCGCAAAGTGTCTGCGCGCAGGCCAGATGCCTGGGTCTTGGGCTGTGATCAGGTCTTGTCTATCAAGGGCGAGTGTTTGCAAAAGCCACAAACCCCGGAGGATGCGCATGCACAGCTGCAGGAATTGCGTGGCCAGACCCATCAGCTTTTGTCCGCTGCGGTGATCTATCAAGGGGGCGAGCCTGTCTGGCGGCATGTGGGCGTCGCGCGGTTGACGATGCGGCAGTTTTCCGACAGCTTTCTGGATGGCTATGTCACGCGCAACTGGCCCGGTATTTCCGAGTCTGTGGGCGCGTATAAGCTGGAAGAAGAAGGCGTGCGGCTGTTCGCGCAGGTTCAGGGTGACTATTTCACCATCCTTGGCCTGCCCCTGCTGGAAGTGCTGAACTATCTGTCCTTGCGTGGAGTGATCGAGGGATGAGCAAGATACCATTGGCGGGCGTTATTGGCAGTCCGGTCGGGCATAGCAAATCACCGCTGGTGCATGGCTCATGGCTGCGTGATTACGGGCTTCGGGGGCATTACGTCCCTTTGCATGTTGATTCCGACAATTTGGAACCTATGCTGCGCGCCATGCCGCATATGGGGTTTGTGGGGGCCAATGTAACCATACCCCATAAGGAACAGGTGCTTGCGCTGGCAGATGATGTGTCACCCGTTGCGGCGCGTATAGGGGCGGCCAATACGCTAAGCTTTGGCGCGAACGGACGCATTCATGCCGATAATACAGATGGTTATGGGTTTTTGGCGAATGTGCGCCAATCTGCCCCGGACTGGGTTGCAGAACGGGCGCCCGCGCTTGTTCTGGGGGCTGGCGGTGCGGCGCGGGCCATTATTGTGGCGTTGCTGGATGCGGGTGTGCCGGAACTGCGCCTGAGTAACCGCACGCGCGCGCGGGCACAAACACTGGCGCAGGAATTCGGGCCGCGTGTGCGTGTGTGCGACTGGGACGACCGCGCGCGGGGTCTGGATGATCTGGGCTTGTTGGTGAACACTTCGTCATTGGGTATGGTGGGAAACCCCGCCCTGGACATGCCGCTTGACGGGCTGTCACCTGATGCGCTGGTTACCGATATTGTCTATACGCCGCTGATGACGGATCTACTGCAACAGGCGCAGGACCGTGGCAACGCCGTTGTTGACGGGTTGGGCATGCTGCTGCATCAGGCTGTGCCGGGGTTTGAACGCTGGTTCGGGCACAGGCCAGAAGTGACCGATGATTTGCGCAAGCTGGTGCTGGGCCAATGACCCCTTATGTGCTGGGCCTGACAGGGTCCATCGGGATGGGAAAATCGACCACTGCACAAATGTTCCGTGACGAAGGCGTGCCTGTATGGGATGCGGACGCGGCAGTTCATGCCTTATATGCCAAAGGCGGCGCAGCAGTGGCCCCTGTGGGCGCGCTATGCCCGCAAGCGGTGGTGGATGGCGCGATTGACCGCGCCCAGTTAAGGCGCTGGATCGCGCAGGACAGCACCGCCCTGCACCAGTTGGAAGGCGTGGTCCACCCTTTGGTGGCTGCCGACAGGGCCGCGTTCATTGCCGGTTCTGACGCCCCTTTGGTGGTGCTGGATGTGCCGCTGTTGTTGGAGGGGGGCATTGCCGTTGACGGGGTGCTGGTTGTCACCGCCCCGCCAGCGGTGCAGCGCGCGCGTGTTCTGGCCCGCGACGGTATGACAGCAGAACAATTCGATCTGATCGTGTCGCGGCAAATGCCGGATGCCGAAAAACGCGCGCGCGCGGATTTCGTTATTGAAACAGTTGATATGGACAGCACACGCGCCGCTGTGCGCGATGTAATTGCAAAACTGGGGGCAAGTGATGCGTGAACTGGTCATGGACACGGAAACTACGGGGTTTGAACCCAGCGAAGGCCACCGGATTGTCGAAATAGGCGTGGTTGAACTGGTCAACCTGATGCCCACGGGGCGCACCTATCACCAATATATCAACCCAGAACGCCCCATGCCCAAGGAAGCGTTTGACGTGCATGGGCTGGGGGATGAATTTCTGCGCGACAAGCCAGTGTTCAAGCATATTGTGCAGGATTTTCTGGCCTTTATCGGGGATGACCGGCTGGTAATTCATAATGCCAGTTTCGACATGCGGTTTATCAATGCCGAACTGGGGTGGCTGAACCTGCCGCCCCTGCCGAATGACCGCGCTTTTGACACGCTGGCACTGGCGCGCAAGAAATTTCCCGGTTCGCCCGCGTCGCTGGATGCGTTGTGCCGCCGCTTTTCCATCGACAATTCGTCGCGCAGTTTGCACGGCGCGCTTCTGGACAGTGAAATTCTGGCTGAAGTGTATCTGGAGCTTCTGGGCGGGCAGCAACCGGATTTCGGGCTGAGTTCATCCTCTGGCAGTGCCAGCGCGAACCAGTCCCGACAGCCCTTGCCCAAGCGCCCGACGCCCCTGCCCCCACGCCTGACCGAAGATGAGCGCGCCGCGCATGCCGCTTTCGTGCAGGATATGGGGGACAGTGCTATCTGGCGGAAATATGGGGGATGATGGCCTGAACCAGTCACCCAAGGCGCGGAATCAAGGCCGTAGGCCGCCGCGCCATCGGCGGGCCGTCCCGCGGCCTGCCGATGACCTGAAGGCATGCCAAGCCTTTGAAGTCAGGACTATGCCGCTTGGATAAAGCGCTTCCCCTATAACGCCGGATCGGCAGACCCCGACCCGCCGATAGTGCGGGCTTCATCCAAGTGCGAATGTCCCCTTTCAGGCCAAATCAGACCCAGCGCGCGAAGGGCGGCAGCGACATCAGCACGGCGTCTGGGTCGTGGCCCGTTTGCAGCCCGAATTTCGTGCCACGGTCATAGACAAGGTTATATTCCGCATACAGCCCGCGATGGATAAGCTGCGTTTCCTTGTCGGCATCTGTCCATTCCATATTTCTGCGGCGTTCCACCTGCGCCAGAAAGGCAGGCAAAAACGCGCGCCCCACATCCTGCGTGAACGCAAAATCTGCGTCCCAGTCGCCTGTGCAACGATCATCATAGAAAATGCCGCCCACGCCCCGCGCGCGTTTGCGGTGCGGGATGAAGAAATACTCATCCGCCCATTCCTTGAAACGCGGATACAGGTCTGCCCCGTGCGGGTCGCAATACCCTTTCAGGGTATTATGAAAATCGGCGGTGTCATCCGGGTATTCGATGCAAGGGTTCAGATCGGACCCGCCGCCGAACCACCAGCCCCCCGGTGTCCAGAACATGCGGGTGTTCATATGCACGGCGGGGACATGGGGGTTTTGCATATGGGCCACCAGGGAAATGCCACTGGCCCAGAAGCGGGGGTCTGCATCCAGCCCCGGAATTTCCTTGCGGGCTGTCAGGGACCGTTGCGCGGCATCGCCCAACTGGCCGTAAACCTGCGAGACGTTCACGCCCACTTTTTCAAATACACGGCCATTGCGCATCACACTCATCAACCCGCCGCCCGCGTCCTGCCCGTCCGGCCCGCTGCGGGTGGTTTCGCGCACTTCAAACCGCCCTGCCGCCCTGTCCGACAGCGGGCCGGTTGTGTGGATGTCCTCAACCGCTTCGAATGCGGCAACGATCTGGTCGCGCAATTCGCGGAACCATGCGGCAGCAACAGATTTACGGGTGTCAAACGGGTCGGTCATGGCGCGTCCTTATTTCGGGTATGCTGGGGTTATAGCGCGGCAAGCAAGGTTTCACACCGTGCAACATAGGCGGATCGGGCCTGGGCCGGGGGGCGCAGGTGCAGGCACAGCGTCGCGGCAAGGTCCGGGTCGGGGCGCCCGAAGAAGCGGTTTGCCTCGGTTACGGAAAAGCCCGCAATCTTCGTGGCCTCCAGCCAGGCCGACAGTTTGTCTGCGGCTTTTATACGGCGTTTGACCTGTGTGGGCAAAGTCGCGGGCAGGCCAAAGCGGATATGAATCGCCGCTGACAGCCTGTCATCCAGTGCGCCATAATCCGGCCCGACAGCGGCCTTGACTGGCGAAATCATGTCGCCAATGACATATTCGGGCGCGTCATGCAGCAATGCCGCCAGTTGCCAGCGCGGTTCGGGCTTTGGTGCGGCGCGGGTGAAGATTTCTTCGACAAGCAGCGAATGTTCGGCCACGGAATAGGGCCAGTCACCTTGCGTCTGTCCATTCCAGCGCGCCACGAAGGCAAGGCCGTGGGCGATGTCCTCCAACTCGATATCAACAGGTGTCGGGTCCAGCAGGTCAAGCCTGCGGCCAGACAGCATTCTTTGCCAGGCGCGGGGTGGGGGCATGCGGTCCTCTTGCTTTTGTTTGACATAGGACAGGGCGCGCAAACTGGCAAGCAGGGCTTGGCACTGGGGGCGCAGCGCGGCATAACTTGTGCCGTTCAGGCAGGAGGGATGCTTATGCAGATCAAGGGACATATGGCCATCGTTACAGGTGGCGGCAGTGGTTTGGGCGCCGCCACAGCGCGTCAGCTGGCCGCGCTGGGCGCGGAAGTGGCGATTTTCGATTTCGACGCCGCGCGCGGGGCGGCCATGGCTGCCGAAATCGGGGGACGAGCTTATCAGGTGGATGTGTCCGATGCCGCGCAGGTGGGCGAAACTGTGGCGCAGGCCGTGCAGGACGGGCGCGGGCAGTTGCGCGCGGTTGTGAATTGCGCGGGCATCGGACTGGCCGCGCGTGTGGTCAACCGCGACGGTGTACCGTCAACCGACCTGTTTGAACGCGTGATCCGCGTTAACCTTATCGGGTCGTTCAATGTCATGGCGCATGGCGCGGCGGTCATGCAGGCGCTGGACCCGCTGGAAGGTGGCGAACGGGGTGTGGTGATCAACACATCCTCGGCGGCATGGCAGGACGGCCAGGTGGGGCAAGCGGCCTATGCTGCGTCCAAGGGGGGCATTGCGGCGCTATGCCTGCCCGCCGCGCGGGATTTCGCGCGTTCGGGCATTCGGTGCATGGCCATCGCGCCGGGGCTGTTCCGCACACCCATGATGGAAAGCCTGCCGGACGAAACCACTGCTGCCATCACTGCAAATATTCCGTTCCCCGCGCGTCTGGGTGACCCTGCGGAATATGCGCTGATGGTCGCGCAGATCATTGAAAACCCGTATCTGAACGGCACCACAATCCGGCTGGATGGCGCGACCCGCCTGCCCCCGAAATAGGCATGGGCCTTGCCGTCTGGCGGGGCGCGCATTCCAGCGCTGGCATTGCCCGCACAAAGGCGGTATCGCTTCACATGTGCAACGCAGGGGGCAGGTTTGGATATTCGCGCGTTACTTATGGGCCTTGCCTTTGCGTTCATGTGGTCATCGGCGTTTACATCGGCGCGCATGATTGTGGCGGATGCGCCGCCCATGCTGGCGCTGTCGCTGCGGTTCCTGATATCGGGGCTGATTGGCATAGCCATCGCGCGCGCGCTGGGCCAAAGCTGGCACCTGACGCCCGCGCAATGGCGCGCGACATTCATTTTCGGGCTGTCCCAAAACGCGCTGTATCTGGGCCTGAATTTCATTGCCATGCAAACGATTGAAGCTTCGCTTGCTGCCATCATCGCGTCGACCATGCCGCTACTGGTGGCGCTGGCAAGCTGGCTGGTGCTGGGCGAGCGTTTGCGCCCCTTGGCGGTGGGGGGCCTGTTTGCGGGGTTTGCCGGTGTGGCCATCATCATGGGCGCGCGATTATCCGGCGGGGTTGACCTGTTCGGGTTGCTATTATGCGTGGCGGGCGTGGTTGCGCTGACGGTTGCAACGCTGTCGGTGCGCGGGGCGTCGGCCAGTGGCGGCAATTTGCTGATGATTGTGGGCCTGCAAATGCTGGTGGGGTCTGCAATCCTGATTGGCCCCGCGCTGGCGTTCGAAAGTTTCGAGGTGAACTGGACATGGCGTCTGGCGGGCGCGTTCAGCTACACGGTGCTGGTGCCCGGTCTGGCGGCGACATGGGTGTGGTTCTTGTTGGTGGCACGCATTGGCGCGGTTCGCGCCGCGACCTATCACTTCCTGAACCCGTTTTTCGGGGTGGCCGTCGCGGCCTTCTTGTTGTCCGAGGCGCTGGGCCTGTTCGACCTGCTGGGCGTGGTGGTCATCATGGCGGGTATTCTGGCGGTGCAGCGTTCGCGCGTGGTTATGCGCGATGCTGGTCAAACACCGCCCGTGCCCGACCCCATACCCCCGCGCTAAGGTCATCCAGCGCCAGCAAATGTGGCAGAAGTTGCGCGGCGAAATCCTGCGATGACTCAACCGGCAGCAGCGATGGCAGGTTGTCAATCGCCATGACGTCCAGAACCGGATTCTGGCAGACCCGCAGCACAGGCGCGTCCCAGTCCGTCGCGCGGTCATATACCTTTACGGGTGAAAATTCAGATGTGGGGTCACAGGCAATATCGCCAATGACGCGCAGTTTGCGTGGGGCGTCGCGCGCATCTGCGGGCACGAACACCGGCGCATCGGGACTGGCCAGAATGCAGTTCAGGAACATGTCATGGTCCAGCACTTCGGGGAAGGGGCCGCCATGCGCGGTTTCTGCCATGTCCCAACGTGTTGTATTGGCCCCGACAGCGGCGCACAGATCGGCGGCACCTGTGCCCACGCGCCCCAATGCGCCGATGATCAAAACGCGTGGTGGCGCCAACCCGGCCAGCGCCTCTGAAACTGCATGCGCCATGGCGTGCCGGTCGTCGAAACGCGCAACCGCCGCGCAAATTCCCCCGCGCGCCTGCGCCGCAAAGGCCAGAAGCGACACTGCCGCCCCCGCATAGCCCGCCCAATAGCCAAATGCCGCGACACGGCGGCCCTGATCATTGGTCAGGTATTCCAGATCATACAGAACGCCCCCGCCTGCGAAAAACCGCGCCAACAGGCGCTGGCCTGCGGCCTGGCCCTTGAAGGCATGACCGAACATGATGTGGCGATGGCGCAGGGGGCTGTCATCTTCCGGCAACTCCTTCAGCCCGAAGATGATAGCTTCCTCGGGGGCGTCCGGCCAGCTGCCGAAGGGGGCGGCTTCTGCCCCTGCAGCCAGATAAGGCGCAAGCGGCAATGCGCGGCAGGGGCTGTCCTCCACAGTGACACGAAACCCCTGTTCAATCAGTGCGGTAACGCCTTCGGGCGTTATGCCCACGCGTTCTTCCTGCGGGCGCTGTTCGGCGCGAACCCATAGATGTGTCATGTCAATTCCCGTGCGAATGTCCGGTCCAGGATGGCTTGCAATTCATCCCTGTCGGTGGTGGTGAAGGCATCAGGCAGGTCGCTGTCAATGTCAAACACCGCGACAAGCTCGCCCTTGAGGTTGCGCACCGGCAGCACAAGTTCGGACAAGGTGCTGCTGGAACAGGCGATATGGTCTGCAAACGTATGAACATCCGCGACAAGCTGCGCTTGCCCGCTGCGCGCGCACGCGCCGCAAACCCCGCGTGAAAACGGGATGACCAGACACCCATGCCCGCCCTGATACGGGCCGATTTTCAACATCTCTGGCGCAGTGACACGGTAAAACCCTGTCCAGTTGAACCGTGCGTCACTGTGGTGCACTTCGCACGCAATAGTCGCCATCAGGGCAACCATATCGGTTTCCCCTTCGGTCAGCGCAGCTATGCGTTGCGAAAGTGCAGCGTAATCAAGCATTATCCAACCTTTCCAATGTGCAGAAAGCATGGGCGCAGCCCATTGCTTTGCGCCCGCGACCCCCCTCGATGGGGGGCAAGGGCGCCCCCCTTTGCACGCTTAACCGCGCTCGATGGCAATAGCTGTCCCCTCGCCGCCGCCAATACAAATTGCTGCGACTCCGCGCCTTAATCCGTGGTGTTCCAGCGCATTCAGCAGCGTCACCATGATGCGCGCCCCCGATGCGCCGATCGGGTGGCCTAATGCGCAGGCCCCGCCATTCACGTTCACCACATCGCGCGGCAGGCCCATTTCCCGCATGAACGCCATGGGCACCACAGCAAATGCCTCGTTCACTTCCCACAGGTCCACATCGGACACCTGCCATCCCAGACGGTCCAGCAACTTGCGCGCGGCGGGCACGGGGGCGGTCGTAAACCATCCAGGGGCCTGTGCATGGCTTGCATGGCCGCAAATCCAGCCGCGTGGCGATAGGCCCAATGCCCCGGCGGTGGCGTTTGATGCAAGGGCCAGTGCCGCCGCGCCATCTGATATGCTGGACGAATTCGCTGCCGTTACTGTGCCGCCCTTGCGGAAGGCCGGTTTCAGGTGGGGTATCTTGTCGGGGCGGGCGGCCCTTGGTTGTTCATCTTCCGTAACGACATTTTCCCCGTTGCGCGCTGTCACAGCGATAGGGGTAATCTCACGCGTGAAAGCACCGTTTTCCATGGCGGACAGGGCGTTTGACAGTGATTCCAGCGCGTATCTGTCCTGATCCTCTCGGCTGAACCCGAAATGCTCGGAGCAATCCTCGGCAAAACTGCCCATCAGGCGGCCTGTGTCATAGGCATCTTCCAGCCCGTCAAGGAACATGTGGTCCAGCACCTGCCCGTGACCCAACCGTGCGCCGGCGCGCATTTTCGGCAGCAGATAGGGTGCAAGGCTCATGCTTTCCATGCCGCCAGCCACTATAACACCCGCTTGCCCCAGCGCGATCTGGTCATGCGCCAGCATTGCCGCCTTCATGCCGGAACCACACATCTTGTTCAGGGTTGTTGCGGGCACATCCTGGGACAATCCGGCGGCAAACCCTGCCTGACGCGCGGGGGCCTGTCCTTGCCCGGCGGGCAGGACGCAGCCCATCAGCAGTTCCTGAACTGCCGCGCCATCTTGCAGGCCCGCATCCCGCAATGCGCCCGAAATTGCCGCCCCGCCCAGCTTTGCGGCCGGAACCTGCGCGAACACGCCTTGCAGGCCACCCATTGCTGTGCGCGCTGCACCCAGAATTGCTACTTTGTCCATCGTGCTTGCCCCCTGCCTATTCCCGGCTTTGACAACTTCTTGGTAATCTTTGCCGCCTAATCTTGCCATAGGCAATGAAAAGGAAGCACGTCACATGCAGTTCTCAATAGGTCAATCCGCGGGGGCGTTGGTTATCGATGTTCTGGAAACGCGCCTTGATGCGGCGGTCGCGCTGGCCTTCAAGGACGCTATCAGAAGTGCAACAGCACATCCTGGAAGCCCTGTTATTCTGGGGCTGTCAAATGTCGAATTCATGGACAGCAGCGGACTGGGCGCGATTGTCGGCGCCATGAAACTGTTGGGACCGGAACGCCCGCTGGAGCTTGCGGCGCCAAGTCCGGGCGTCATGAAGGTTTTTCGCCTGACCAGAATGGACACTGTTTTCCGTATTCACGACAGCCTTCCTGATGTGAACGGCCTTTCAGCGGCAGAATAGCAGTATCCTACCGGACAGGGTAACGCGACGCAGGGGGTGGACAACTGTAGTGGCGGAAAATGGACAACAATATGAAGCTAGTGCTTGAAACCGAAAGCAGTCTTCTAAAAATCAGGGAAGTCCTTGAAGCAGTTGACGTATTCCTGAAACAAAACCCAACGCACCCGCAATTGCACGACGACCTTGCACTGGTGCTTGCGGAAGTGTTCAGTAATATCGCCCGCCACGCCTATGGACATGACCAAGGGATAATAAGGTTGCATCTGTCGCTTGTTGGTGATGGCGTGGAATGCATGGTCAGCGATTATGGTATTGAATTCAATCCGCTGGCCCTGGACGATATGCTGCCTGACCCTGATGCCCTTTGCGAAGGCGGATATGGCTGGTTCCTGATAAAGACACTGACGCGCGATCTGCACTATTCGCGCGAGCAGGATAAGAACATCCTGCAGTTTCTTGTTGCGGGCACCCCCATGGCCCCTGTTGACAGCGGCACAATCGCCACTGGACTGCCACAGGTGTGATACTGGGGTCATCGTGCAGCTGAAATCAGCACCCGCGCTGCAGTGTGTCTGGATGACCCGGCCCTAGTTCATATGGATCTGAAGCGGATAGCTGCCTTCACGGAAGTCGCCGAACAGTTCATGCAAGTCCGGGTGTTCCAAGGGTTGTCCGGACTCGTCCAGAACAAGGTTTTGTTCGGACACATAGGCCACATAAAAACTCTCATCGTTTTCCGCCAGCAGATGGTAGAAAGGCTGGTCCTTGCGCGGGCGGCTGTCTTCGGGAATGGCATCATACCATTCTTCCGTATTTGAAAATGCGGGGTCCACATCAAAGATTACCCCGCGAAACGGGTGCTTTCGATGGCGTACGATCTGGCCCAGATGATATTTTGCGTTTCGTTTGTCCAACATGAACCTCCGCGTGCGTTTTAGCTTAAAATTAACACATCTGTCCATGGGCAGAGAGGCGAATCATGGAAACAAACTGTTGGGTTTCGCGCGACAAACCTGTGCGCAACGCCCCCCTTGCAAAGATGATTCCCCGCGTGGTGTGTTTGATTGCGCCAGCATTGTGGGAAGTTTCATTGCCTTGACGCCGGAGCATGTTAAAACCGAAGCGTCCCTGAATGGCATGTGACGGCAATTCTGCCCTTTCCATCAGGTGTCTTGAGGATCGAGAGAGGAGTCTCCATGACCAATGTTGTTATCGTTTCTGCCGCCCGCACGGCTGTCGGGTCTTTTGGCGGGGCATTTGCCAATACGCCTGCACATGATCTGGGGGCGGCCGTTCTGGAAGCCGTAGTCGCGCGTGCGGGTGTCGACAAGGCAGAAGTGTCTGAAACCATTTTGGGGCAGGTTCTGACTGCCGGTCAGGGGCAGAACCCCGCACGCCAAGCGCATGTGAATGCGGGCCTGCCAATCGAAGCTGCGGCCTGGAGCATCAATCAGGTGTGTGGGTCCGGCCTGCGGGCTGTCGCGCTGGGCGCGCAGCATATCCAGCTGGGCGACGCGGCCATCGTGCTGGCGGGCGGCCAGGAAAACATGACCCTTAGCCCCCATGTTGCGCATTTGCGCGCAGGCCAAAAAATGGGCGACATGAAAATGATCGATTCCATGATTCGCGACGGGCTTTGGGATGCCTTCAACGGCTATCACATGGGTCAAACAGCGGAAAACGTGGCCGAGAAATGGCAGATCAGCCGCGAGCAGCAAGACATTTTTGCTGTTGCCAGTCAGAACAAGGCGGAAGCCGCGCAAAAGGCTGGAAAGTTCGCGGATGAAATCGCGGCGTTTACCGTCAAAACCCGCAAGGGCGATATTGTCGTGGATCAGGATGAATATATCCGCCACGGGGCCACAATGGACGCGATGCAAAAGCTGCGCCCGGCCTTCGCCAAAGATGGTTCTGTCACTGCCGCCAATGCGTCTGGCTTGAACGATGGTGCCGCAGCCGTTATGCTGATGAGCGCGGAAGATGCCGAAAAGCGCGGTTTGACGCCGCTTGCGCGTATTGCCAGCTATGCCACTGCCGGGCTTGACCCGTCGGTTATGGGCGTAGGGCCAATTTACGCCAGCCGCAAGGCGCTGGCCAAGGCTGGCTGGAAACCCGAAGATCTGGACCTGATCGAAGCCAATGAAGCCTTCGCTGCGCAGGCTTGTGCAGTGAACAAGGAAATGGGCTGGGATATTGACAAGGTCAATGTCAACGGCGGCGCAATCGCGATTGGCCACCCCATTGGCGCATCGGGCTGTCGTATCCTGAACACGCTGCTGTTTGAAATGCAGCGCCGCGATGCGAAAAAGGGTCTGGCAACATTGTGCATCGGGGGCGGCATGGGCGTTGCCATGTGCCTGGAGCGCTAAGTCTGAAAAAAGGTTGCGCAATATTCTTGCGCAACCTTTGGTTTCTATATAGCGATTATTGCGAAGTATAATTCCTGACAGAGGGGGGAGAAGATGGCACGAGTAGCATTGGTAACCGGCGGATCGCGCGGTATTGGCGCGGCTATTTCACAAGCATTGAAGGCGCAAGGCTGCACAGTTGCTGCAACCTATGCGGGCAATGACGCTGCGGCGGCGGCCTTCACCGAACAGACCGGCATTAAGACATATAAATGGAATGCAGCAGATTATGGCGCGTCCAAGGCAGGCATTGCACAGGTCGAAGCGGATCTTGGCCCGATTGATATTGTTGTGGCCAATGCAGGCATTACCCGCGACGCACCATTTCACAAAATGACGCCCGAGCAATGGCGCGAAGTGATCGACACCAACCTGACAGGTGTGTTCAACACCATTCACCCGGTCTGGCCCGGCATGCGCGAACGCAAATTCGGGCGCATTGTGGTCATTTCGTCCATCAACGGGCAAAAAGGCCAGTTTGGTCAGGTGAATTACGCCGCCACCAAGGCCGGTGATCTGGGCATTGTAAAAAGCCTTGCCCACGAAGGGGCGCGGTTCGGGATTACGGCGAACGCGGTTTGCCCCGGCTATATTGCCACTGAAATGGTTATGGCTGTGCCTGAAAAGGTGCGCGAAGCCATTATTGGCCAGATTCCAACGGGCCGGCTTGGCGAACCCGAAGAAATTGCGCGCTGCGTGGCGTTTCTGGTTGCCGATGATGCGGGCTTTATCAACGGGTCAACCATCAGCGCAAATGGCGCGCAGTTCTTCGCCTGACCTGTTTTTTTACGGGTTGGTTGAAATACAAAACGGCCCGCAACTGCGGGCCGTTTCACTTCCAGGGAAAGAGCGCTTATGCGTGTGACAGACGCTCGATTTCTTCTTTCAGGCGCAGTTTCTGTTTCTTCAAGGTAGCGATTTCCAGATCGTCAATTCCGGGGCTGCGCTGGGCCGTTTCTACCTTTTCAGAGAGGTGTTCGTGCTTTCGGCGGAGTTCCGCAATATGTGAACCCAATGACATTGAAATTCCTCCTTCTCTGATGACAACAAGGATATTGCACCACAGGTCGCGGCGTCTGTCACCAAAAATCGGTGTGACATAGCGCCACCTGCGCTGAATTTTGCTGTTACAGTTACCGAAGGTCATACAACTACGGGTTGTGCGTCCTGATGGCCCATTCCGAACACACGCTTGTAGCGGGCTATTTCACTTGCTGGCCCCATTGCCTTGTTGGGGTTGTCAGACAGCTTGACTGTCGGGCGCCCGTTTGCCGCCGCCGCCTTGCAAACAAGACTAAAAGGCGCAAGGCCATCATCATTCGCCAGCCCGCGAAAGTCGTTCGTCAGCAATGTGCCCCATCCGAAACTAACCTTGACCCGGCCCGCGAAGGTGGTGTGCAATTCTTCAATAAGATCGACATCCAACCCGTCGGAGAAGATGATAAGCTTCTCGCGCGGGTCCTGCCCGCGATCCTGCCACCAATGAATGGCGGTTTCCGCACTTTTTGCAGGGTCGCCCGAATCAATGCGAATACCTGTCCAGTCCGACAGCCAGTCTGGCGCATTGTCCAGAAAACCGGCTGTGCCATATGTGTCAGGCAATATAATGCGCAGATTGCCCGAATGCTCTGCCTGCCAGTCGGCTAGCACCTGATAGGGCGCGCGCGCCAGTGCGTCATCATCTGCCGCAAGTGCTGCATAAACCATGGGCAGTTCATGGGCATTCGTGCCAATGGCCTCCACCTCCCGGCGCATGGCAATCAGGCAGTTTGATGTCCCGGTGAACCGCGCGCCCAGCCCTTCCATCATCGCTTGCACGCACCAGTCCTGCCACAGAAAGGAATGGCGCCTGCGGGTGCCGAAATCGGCAATCCGTAATCCGTCAATCTGTTGCAGGCGCGTGATTTTTTCCCATAGGCGCGTCATTGCGCGCGCATACAGAACTTGCAGTTCAAACCGTTTCATGCGCCCCAGAACAGCGCGCGACCGCAGTTCCATCAACACCGCAAGCGCGGGAATTTCCCACAGCATGACTTCGGACCATGTCCCCTCGAATGTCAGTTCATATTGATCGCCGACCCGTTCCAGATGATAGGGCGGCAGGCGGAACCCTTCGAACCATTCCATAAAATCAGGGCGGAACATCTGGCGTTTGCCATAGAACATATTCCCGCGCAGAAAAGTGGACTCCCCGCGCGATAGGCCAAGGGTGCGAATATGGTCCAGTTGCTCGCGCAATTCTCCCTCATCAATCAGGCGCGCCATGGGAATATGCGTTGCACGGTTGATCAGGCTGAAGGTCACTTGCGTATGCGGATGGTTGGTAAAAACCGACTGGCACATCAGCAGTTTATAAAAATCCGTATCAATCAGGGACCGCACAATCGGGTCCATTTTCCAGCGGTGGTTATAAACGCGTGTCGCAATATCCATCGCTAGACCAGCCCTACACTGGCGGCGCGCAAATCTTCATATGCCCGCGCCATGGACCCGTTGATGTCTATACCCCGGCAAAGCTCCCTCAGAACCCGCACCTTATAGCCCAGTCGCGCCGCGTCCAGCGCCGACCACGCCACGCAGAAATCTTTCGCCAGCCCCGCGAAATCCAGTTCAGTAATCCCGCGCGTGCGCAAATACCCGTCCAGCCCTGTCGGGGTGATCTGGTCATTCTCAAAGAAGGCGGAATAGCTGTCAATATCGGGCCGGAACCCTTTGCGCAGGATCATATCGGCGCGGTCGGTATTCAGGTCTGCGTGGAATTCCGCGCCAAGGCTGCCTTGCACGCAATGGTCCGGCCACAACACCTGCGCCCCGTATGGCAAAAGGACCGTATCCATCGGCGCGCGGCCCTGATGCTGACTTGCAAAGGAAGAATGCCCCGCAGGGTGCCAGTCCTGCGTCAGAATAACCGCGCCGGCCCGCGCCATTTCCGCATTGATGCCAGCGACAATTCCATCACCACCAGCCACAGCCAGTGCACCCCCGGGGCAGAAGTCGTTTTGCATGTCGATCACGATCAGCGCATGGGTCATATCCCGCCCTCCTGTCTGCTGGGCAATGGCTACGCACACAATCGCGCTGCGTCAATCCCGCAGGCTTGCGCAGCGCACCACTGGGCAGTAAATGCACATTATGCTGACAGTCGCCGCGCTTTACCACTTCACCCGATTCGATGATCCCGCCGCACTTCGCGGCCCGCTTCTGGCCCTGGCCGACGGTCACGGCGTAAAGGGGTCGCTTCTTCTGGCGCGAGAGGGGATTAACGGCACCATCGCGGGCACCCGTGCGGGCATCGATGTGGTTCTCGCGCATATCCGCGCCCTGCCCGGCTGCGCTGACCTTGACTGGAAGGAAAGCCCCGCGCACACCATGCCCTTCGGCCGCATGAAGGTGCGTCTGAAACGCGAGATCGTCACCATGGGCCAGCCCGATGTCGACCCCCGCGCTGGCACTGGCCATTATATTGAACCACAAGACTGGAACGATCTGATCAGCGCGCCGGATGTGGTGGTCATTGACACCCGCAATGATTACGAAGTGGCCATCGGCACATTCGACGGCGCCATTGATCCGCGCACAAAATCCTTCCGCGAATTCCCCAAATGGTGGGCAGAAAACCGCGAACGCTTCCACAACAAGCGTATTGCCATGTTCTGCACCGGCGGCATTCGTTGCGAAAAATCAACAAACTTCCTGCTTCAGCAGGGCGTGAGTGATGTCTACCATCTGAAGGGCGGGATACTGAAGTATCTTGAAGATGTGCCTGCCGATCAAAGCATGTGGCAAGGCGCCTGTTTCGTATTTGATCAGCGCGTATCCGTCGAACACGGCCTGAAACCCGGCCCGCATGTCATGTGTCACGCCTGCCGCCGCCCACTTTGGCCCGAAGATACCCGCAGGCCCGAATACGAAGACGGGGTTCAATGCCACCATTGCGTGGATGAATTTTCACCTGAACGGCGCGCTGCGTTCCGCGAACGCCAGCATCAAATCACACTGGCCGCAGCACGCGGCACACGTCATCTTGGCGCAATTCCCCAAAAGCCCTCACAGTGATGGCATGGCGGGGTTTCATCTTGCCAAAAATACTCAAATCCGCCCGTAGCGCAGCGCAGGGCCAGAAAGAATAAAGGGGGGCATTTGCCCCCCTTTTCCGTATCAGTAGCGGTAGTGCTCCGGCTTGAACGGCCCTTCGACCGCCACGCCGATATAGCTGGCCTGATCGGGGCGCAGTTCGGTCAGCTTGACGCCGATCCGGTCCAGATGCAGGCGGGCAACTTTCTCATCCAGCGCTTTTGGCAGGATAAACACACCCGGTGCGTAAGCGTCGCCATTGGTCCACAGTTCGATCTGCGCCAGAACCTGATTGGTAAAGCTCGCCGACATCACGAAACTGGGGTGGCCAGTGGCATTGCCAAGGTTCAGCAAGCGGCCTTGGGACAGCAGGATCATGCGATTGCCTGACGGCATTTCAATCATGTCCACCTGGTCCTTGATATTGGTCCATTTGTGGTTTTTCAGCGCGGCAACCTGAATTTCATTGTCAAAATGGCCAATATTGCCGACAATCGCCATATCCTTCATCTCGCGCATATGCTCAAGACGGATGACGTCCTTATTGCCGGTGGTGGTGATGAAAATATCGGCGGTTTTCACCACGTCTTCCAGCAACACAACCTCGAACCCGTCCATGGCGGCTTGCAACGCGCAAATCGGGTCGACTTCAGTTACTTTAACCCGTGCGCCAGCACCCTGAAGGCTGGCTGCAGACCCTTTGCCCACATCGCCATAGCCGCAAACCACTGCAACCTTGCCGGCCATCATTGTGTCGGTGGCACGGCGAATGCCATCAACCAGGGATTCCTTGCAGCCGTATTTGTTATCGAACTTGGATTTGGTCACGCTGTCATTGACGTTGATTGCAGGGAAGGGAAGCTGCCCTTTCTTGTGCAATTCATACAGGCGATGCACGCCTGTGGTGGTTTCTTCGGACACGCCCTTGATCAGGTCGCGCTGGCGGGCAAACCAGCCGGGGCTTGCCGCAAGGCGTTTCTTGATCTGCGCGAACAGGAATTCTTCTTCTTCGCTGGTGGGGGTGGCAATCAGGTCGGTTTCGCCTGCCTCGACCCGCGCGCCCAGCAGGATATACATGGTTGCATCGCCGCCATCATCCAGGATCAGGTTCGCGCCACCCTCGAACTGGAAAATCTGGTCGGTATAGGTCCAGTATTCTTCAAGTGTTTCGCCCTTGATGGCGAAAACAGGTGTGCCGCCCGCTGCAATCGCGGCGGCGGCATGGTCCTGGGTCGAATAGATATTGCATGACGCCCAACGCACTTCTGCCCCCAGGGCGACCAATGTTTCAATCAAAACAGCGGTTTGAATGGTCATGTGCAGCGACCCGGCAATCCGTGCGCCCTTCAGGGGTTGTGCGCTGCCAAATTCGTGGCGCAGGGACATCAGGCCGGGCATTTCGGTTTCGGCAATATCGATTTCCTTGCGCCCGAAATCCGCCAGCGCAATATCCTTGATGACATAGTCTTGAGACATCCGCCCAAGCTCCTTTTTTCGTATGAATTCTTGCATGCGACATAGCACCCGAACCCCCACCCAACAAGAGCGGGCCAGTGTATTGGTCGCCGCAGTGTAACTGGCAGAGTGTTGCCAGCCGGTAAAGTTTCGAGTTGTCCCGTGACAGTTGATCTGCAACAACAAAAGATAATGCGGATTTGCTGGTGTTCATGGGTGGATAGCCACTTGAAAAAATTGCAGGGGTGCGCGCGCAGTCGATGGACTGTTTTTTCGCAAGCGCTTGTTTTCGGTATGTTTCTTGCCCAGCAGGCGGCGGGGTTCGAAGACCTGCGATTTTCTGTCACTGGCGCAGATAATGGGCTTGAACAAGACCTGCAGCGCGCGTCCTTGCTGCGCACAGCGCATGACGAAGGGTTGTCCGACCCGTTTGAAGTGTTCACAATTGCGCGCGCGGAATACGGCCAGCTTATCGGTTTATTCTACGAGGCGGGCTATTATGCGCCGGTCATCAGCATCCGCATCAACGGGCGCGAGGCTGCGGACATATCGCCCCTGAACCCGCCTGAAAATATTGGTGTCATTGATGTGCAGTTGGCGGCTGGCCCGCCTTTCGTGTTCGGGCGTGCGCAGATCGGACCGCTTGCCCCGGATACCGAATTGCCTGACGCGTTCGCGGCCGGACAATCTGCGCGCAGCACGGTCATCCGTAACACTGCCGGCGCGGCAATCGACCGGTGGCGCGATCTGGGCCATGCAAAAGCCGAACCCGTGCGTCAGCAAATTACCGCCCGTCATGCTGCGCAGGAACTGGATGTCGATATAGACGTGGACGCAGGCCCCCGCTTCACGTTCGGCCAGTTGCGCCCCAGTGGTCAGGACCGAACGCGCCCGAACCGGATTGTGAAAATCGCGGGCTTGCCCACAGGCGAGGTATTCTCGCCCGACGATGTGCAGCGCGCTGCAGAACGCCTGCGCCGGACCGGCACCTTCGCGTCGGTAGCCCTGCGCGAGGCAGAGGACGGAAATTCCGATGGGTCGCTGGACATTAACGCCGCAGTGGTAGAAGCGCCGTTGCGCCGGATCGGGGCAAGTATCGAACTAGACACCGAAAGCGGTGCCAAGCTGACGGGTTTCTGGTTGCATCGCAATCTTCTGGGTGGGGCGGAACGGCTGCGGATCGAAGCGATGATTGGCGGGCTTGCGGCGCGGCGCGGCGGGCGGGACTACCACTTTGCACTGGAATTTTCGCGCCCTGCAACCTTCACCCCCGACACAACGCTGAATTTGGGCCTTCTGGTCGAGAACGAGCGCGAAGATGACTTTCGCGCGCGCCGCGCGCGTCTGGACGCTGGTTTGTCGCATCGGTTCAGTGACCAGTTGACGCTTGGTGCGGGGTTGGGTGTGCTGGTGGAACAGGCCCGGTTTGGGCCGACATTGGCCATCAGGCGCGATTACAGGTTGCTGTTGGCGCCGCTGACTGTGGAATGGGACCGCCGCAATGATGAACGTGCGCCAACAAGCGGCACTTATCTACAGGCCGATCTGACGCCGTTCTTCGGTATTGGCACGGCTGACAGTGGCGCGCGCGCCACTGTGGATGCGCGTGCGTATTTCGGCTTTGGCGAAGATGACCGTTTCGTGCTGGCTGCGCGCGGGCAGTTGGGCGCAGTTGTTGGCGCGGGCATTGACAACACACCACGGGATTTCCTGTTCTATTCCGGTGGGGGCGGGTCGGTTCGTGGCCAGCCGTTCCGGTCATTGGGTGTGTCGCCTGGCGGGGTGCGTTCTGGCGGCAGGGGCTTTGCCGCGCTGTCACTTGAAGGGCGGATGCGCGCCACGGAAACGATTGGCCTGACGGCATTTGCTGATGCCGGCTATGTGTCCGAAGGGGCGTTCAGCGGCCCATCAGGTTGGCATGCGGGGGCCGGGCTGGGGCTGCGGTATGAAACGCCGGTTGGCCCCCTGCGGCTGGATGTCGGAATGCCGGTGCGGGGCACCACCGGACGCGGCCCGCAATTATATCTGGGCATAGGACAGGCGTTTTGACGCGGGTTTTGCACATCATCGCGCTGGGGCTTGTGTGCCTTATGACATGTTTTGCCGCGCCCATGTCCGCGCAAGGGGTGGAAGATATTGCGCCTGATCCCGGCGAAAGCGATGTGGGTTTCCTGACGCGCCTGTTGCAAGACAGCTTGTCGGACCGTGGCCGCGCGGTGCGCATTACGGGTTTTCGCGGTGCGTTGTCGTCGCGCGCAACATTCGATGAAATGACCATAGAAGACGATGATGGCGTCTGGCTGCGGGTGACAGGGGCAGCGTTACAATGGAACAGGTCTGCATTGTTCCAGCGCCGGATCGAAATTGCAGAAATTTCGGCAGAACGTGTCGAAGTCCTGCGTGCGCCAGTCGGGGAAACGTCCGATGAACTGGTGCCGCTGCGCCAGTTTGAATTGCCGGAACTTCCTGTGTCCATCGACCTTGGGCAGCTTGCTCTGGACGAAGTGGTTCTGGGCGCGCCCCTTCTTGGGCAGGAATTGCGCGCAGGGGTCAGCGGGCGGGCCGCCCTGGCTGGCGGCGAAGGGGATGCACGGCTGCAAATTGACCGGCTGGATGATATTGCAGGCCAGTTCCTGCTGGATGCCAGCTTTTCCAATGAAACGCGCATTCTATCGCTGGACCTGAATGTTCAGGAAGCGCCGGGCGGGCTGGCGGTTACATTGCTGGATGTTCCCGGCCGGCCATCAGCGGCGTTGCGTGTGCAGGGCGAAGGGTCGATCGACGATTTTGACGCGGAAATCACGCTGGACACGGATGGGCAGCGCCGCGTTGCGGGGGAATTTGGGTTGCAAACAGCCCTGCCCGGCGTTGCGCAGGCCGTGCGGCTGGACCTTGGCGGGGATTTGCGCCCGCTGCTGCAGCCGGAATTCCACCCGTTTTTCGGTGCCGACAGCCGTTTGCGCACGCAGGCGCGCAGGTTTGATGACGGTCGCCTGTCACTGGATAATCTGCGCATCCAGACTGAGAAGCTGCAGCTTGACGGCCGTGTGCGCATGGGACCCGATAATCTGCCGGAACTGATTGACCTGCGCGGCGAAATTCGGGACCGCAACGGCGGACGGGTTTTGTTGCCAGTGGCCGGGTCCGACACCAGCATAGAACAGGCCGATTTGCGGCTGGGGTTTGATGCATCCGTCAGCGAAGACTGGGAACTGGTTGTCGACCTGATCGGATTCGACAATGGCGATATTTCGGTCGAAAGCCTGTTCGTCAACGGGCTGGGGCGTATCACGTCACAAGGTTTTGGCGAAGATATTGACGTGGTCGACGCGCTTATCGATTTTTCCGCGCTGGGCCTGTCAGCCCGCGATCAGGGCGTGGCCGAGGCACTGGGCAGTTCCGTGACAGGGTCTGTGGCGTTCATATGGCGCGAGGGGCGGCCCTTGTTGTTGCCCGGTGTGCTGCTGGAGGGGCGGAATTTCACCATCAACGGGCGTGCGCGTCTGGAAGACGGGGTTGTTTTCGCGGATGGTCAGGCGGAATTTCTGGACATTTCACGCCTGTCGCGGCTGGCGGGACGGGAGTTGTCGGGCGCAGTGCGGGCGCGGGCGCAGGGCCGCATCGGGCCGGAACGCGACCATTTCAGCGTGCAAACCAGCGTCAGCGGAAGTGACCTGACCTTCGGGCAGGAACAGCTGGACCGCCTGTTGGCGGGCGAAAGTGTCATTTCCCTGAACGCAGACGGGCTTGATGGAACGATCACCTTGCATAAACTGACGGCACAGGCGCAGACATTGCGCGCTGATGTGCGCGGGCAGGTGACACCGCAGGATATCCGGTTGCGCGGTGACCTGGATTTTGCGGATCTTTCGGTTCTTGGCGACGATTTTGGCGGCGCGATTGATGCGCGAATTTCCATAGACGGCCCCCCAGAACGCGAAACCGTCACCATCGAGGCCCGCGCCCGCGACCTGACGGTGGGCCAGCCAGATGCAGACCGCGCCTTGCGGGGTGAAACACGGCTGGCTGTTGACGGGCAGCGCGATGGCGCGGCCTTCGATCTGGCGTCGCTGACGCTTGAAAACGCGGCGCTGACCTTGTCGGCCAATGGGCGCTATGCGGCGGGTGCATCGCGGCTGGATGCGGAATTTGCCCTTGGCTCGCTCGGTACCATTCGCCCTGTTTTTGGCGGCAGCATCCGCGGCGATGTTGCGCTGCGCGAAGATGGGGACGTGCGGTCGCTTGATCTTGATGTGGCGGCCCGTGATTTGCGCGTGGGCAGTGATGTGGCAAACCGTGTGCTGGCAGGCACCCATCAGTTGACCGCGCGCTTGGTCCAGCGACCTGATGCGCTGATGATTGAAGATGCACGCCTGACAGGGCCAAACCTGACGGCCACAATCGCGGGCCAAAGCACCCAAGGCCGCCCCGCCATGAGCGTTGACGCGCGGCTGCGCGATCTGGCGCTGGTTGTTCCGGGTATTGTGGGTCCGGTAACCCTGTCTGGTGATGTGCGCGATACGGGCGATGTGTTTGCGCTGGATCTGGCAGCAAACGGGCCTGCGGGCCTGGCGGTGCAGGCGGCTGGCACCATTTCGCGCGATCTGCGTGCGGATTTGCGCGCCAGTGGCAGCGCCGACATAGCGCTGATCAATCCACGCATTGAACCGCGATCCGTGCAGGGACCAGCGCGGTTTGATCTGGCGTTGAACGGCCCGCTTGCGCTTAGTTCTGTCACCGGCACCGCCGAGGCAACGGGCGCGCAGCTTGTTTTGCCGCAACAGAATATCCGTATTACTGACATCAATGCGCGCGCCCAGCTTTCGGGTGGCGGCGCCGCGATTGATCTGCAGGGCCGCGCAGTTGCAGGCGGAACCGTCAGCCTGACGGGCAATATTGACTTGACGCCGCCCTTGAATGCAGATTTGCGCGCGCGGCTGGGGCAAATGCGCATCCAGAACCCGCAATTGTTCCAGACAGATGTATCGGGCGATGTGTCCATTACCGGCCCGCTGACGCAAGGCCCCACGCTTGCGGGCGCGTTGACGTTGGATGGCACAGAAATTCGCATTCCGCGTGTCGGGCTGGTGTCGCGCGGGTTCATTCCACCGAATATCCAGCATCAGCAGGACACTGCGGCGGCGCGCGAAACACGCCAGCGCGCCGGAATATTCGCTGGCGAAACCCATGGCCGTGTGCGCCGCCCCGCAACGCTGGACTTGCTGATCGACGCGCCGAACCGCATTTTCATTCGCGGACGCGGGCTTGATGCCGAACTGGGCGGACAATTGCGCCTGACAGGCACCACTGCGGACCCTATTCCTATTGGTGAATTCGGGCTTATTCGGGGTCGGCTGGACTTGTTGGGCAACCGCTTCACCCTGAACGAAGGGTTTGCCAGTCTTCAGGGCGATCTGGTGCCGTTTGTGCGTCTTGTGGCATCGACCGAACGCACCGGGGTGACAGCGCGCATCGTGCTTGAAGGGCGCGCGGATTCGCCCGAAATACGGTTTGAATCCACCCCTGAACTGCCAGAAGAAGAAGTTGTGTCCCTGCTTTTGTTCGGGCGCGGGTTTGAAACGC
Organism: Paracoccaceae bacterium; assembly: GCA_017510335.1. Classification (GTDB taxonomy): domain Bacteria; phylum Pseudomonadota; class Alphaproteobacteria; order Rhodobacterales; family Rhodobacteraceae; genus Roseinatronobacter. Next base: position 114,839 of record JAFWNM010000033.1, on the reverse strand, counting down.
TAAGTGTGTTTCAGGCAGCGCAGCTTGCGTCGTCGCTGGCCACGCTGTCAGGGCGCGGCGAGGGTATTCTTGAACGGCTGCGCCAGAATACCGGACTGGATGATCTGGACGTGCGCACAACCGAGGATGGCGAAACCTCTATCCGGTTGGGGCGCTATCTGACCGAGAATATCTATACCGATGTCGAGGTCCAGCCGCAGGGGGACAGCGAAGTGTCGATCAATATCGACCTGTCGCCATCGTTGACAGCGCGCGGGCGCATCGACAATCAGGGCCGGGCAGGGGTCGGGCTGTTTTTTGAACGGGATTACTGAATGCAAGGGGACAAGAATGGGGTTTGACGCATCATCACTGGCGGGCAAAGTGGTCCTGATTACCGGGGCCAGCCGTGGCATTGGCGCGGCGGCAGTGCGCGCGTTTGTGGCGGCAGGCGCACAGGTTGGCATGGCTGCACGCAGCGCAGAGGCACTGGACGCGCTGGCGCGCGAAACCGGCGCGGTGGCGCTGCCCTGTGATGTGGCCGATTTTGCATCGGTGCAGGGCGCGATTGCCACCATGTGCGACCGTTTTGGGCGGTTGGATGTGCTGGTCAACAATGCAGGCGCAATTGACCCGATTGGCATGCTGTCCGACATTTCACCGGATGATTTTGGCCGCCTGATCGACATAAACCTGAAGGGGGTGTTTCATGGCATGCGCGCGGCGCTGCCGGTGATGCAAGCCCAAGGTGGGGGAACCATCATCACTGTGGGGTCTGGCGCGGCGCATAAACCGCTGGAAGGGTGGGGGGCCTATTGCAGTTCGAAGGCAGGCGCCCTGATGCTGACCCATGTTGCCGATACCGAAGCGCGAGCGCATGGGCTGCGCATCATGAGCCTGTCCCCGGGCACCGTGGCCACGAACATGCAACGAGAGATCAAGGCAAGCGGCGTCAACCCCGTCAGCCAACTGGACTGGTCGGCGCATGTTCCCCCGGAATGGCCCGCAACGGCATTGGTCTGGATGTGCACACCTGATGCGGATGACTGGATCGGGGATGAAGTGTCCTTGCGTCAATCCGATATTCGCGCGCGCATAGGCGTCCAATGATACATGTGCATGACGCAGGCGGCGTATGGACCCTGACACTGGACCGGCCCGAAAAGGCCAATTCGCTGACAGCAGAAATGCTGCTGGCCTTGTGCGAAGGTGTGGACGCCGCGTGCAAGGCAGGGGCGCGCGCGCTGGTTCTGACAGGGCGGGGCGGGGTGTTCAGCGCAGGCGCTGATCTGGATGAAGCACGCGCAGGGCTAGCGACATCTGGCCTGTGGGAAGCGCTTTCGGGGCGCATTGCGGCGGCCCCGTTGCTGACGATTGCTGCACTGAACGGAACAATGGCAGGGGGTGCGTTTGGCATGGCGCTGGCATGTGACATGCGCCTGGCGGTGCCGGGGGCAAATTTTTTCTATCCTGTCATGAAGCTGGGCTTCCTTCCGCAACCATCCGACCCCGTGCGCCTGACGGCACTGGTGGGACCGGCACGCGCTAAGATGATCCTGATGGCTGGTGCGCGCATTGAGACCCCCGAGGCGCTGTCCTGGGGGCTGGTCGACCGCGTGTCCGACCCGGACGCGCTGTTGCCTGACGCTTTGGCGCTGACGCAGGATGCAGCCGCCGCGACAGGCAAACATGTCGCGGCCATCAAGCAGATGGTGCGCTAGTTTGGCGCTTCCCTTGGCGCGGCCAAAGGCATAGATTGGCCGCATGAAAAGACTGTTGCGCAGCTTCTCCGGTTTTGCGCTGGCGCTTTGTCTGGCGCTGGCCAGTATCGGGTTTGTTCAGGCACGCCATCTTGCGGCGGGCGCACAAACGCTTGTCATCTGCACGGGCTACGGTCTGGTTTCTGTCACCATTGATGCTGACGGCAACCCGGTCGAGCATATGTTGCCCTGCCCTGATTGCATTATGCCTGTTGTCGCCGGGCTGGCCGATCCGCTGGAGTATTTCCACGCAGCGGCCCGGGCCAGTCGCGTGCAATGGCACGCAGGCGCGGCCGTCTGGCAAGCGGGGGCAGCGGGGTTCTGGGCCAGTTCGCGCGCCCCACCTGAATTTGTCTGATTGCGGAAAACCCCACCTGTCAGACAAGGACTTGAAGAATGGAGAAAATACTTTTGACGACTGCTGCGGCAGTCACGTTCGCCCTGCCCGCATTGGCCTGCGATCTGGAAGTGCATGATGCCTATGCGCGCACATCCACTGCAATGTCGCAATCCGGTGCGGCGTTCATGCATATTATGAACAATTCCGCGACGGAGTGCCGCATCATCGGCGCGCGGTCCGATGTGGCGCAACGTGTCGAATTGCACACCCATCTGGAAGATGACAACGGCGTTATGCGCATGGTCGAACTGGAAGGCGGGATTACCGTGCCCGCCCAAAGCATGCACGCGCTGGAACGTGGCGGCGACCATGTCATGTTTCTGGGTCTGAACCAGTCCCTAAGCCATGGTGATGACGTGGCGGTGACGCTGGTGCTTGAAAACGGCGATGAGCTTGCAATTGTGATTCCTGTTGATCTGGAACGCACCACAGACCACGGTGGCGGCCACAACCACAGTCACGGACATACGCATAGCCACAACTAAAAAAGTCTAGACCCCGAACATGGTTCGGGGTCTAGACTTGTCAGGCATTTCTGATGAGGGGCGCCAAAAGCAGATCAGCGCCCTGCGCAAAATTGTTCGGCACGGTCCCCGAAGGCGCGGTAACGCGCCCAGAATGCATTATCGCGGTCACTTTTGGACATGCGCACATCCTGCGCAAGCTGTGGGTCGCGGAAAAATGCGGCGGCGCGGCGTTGCTCGCTGCGGGTCAGCGTTTCATTCGCCACAGATCCGATGCAACGGCACAACGCGCGGGTGGCTTGCGCCCTGTCCGACCGCAAGCATGCGGATTCAATTGCGCTGGCGGCTGCGGATGTGGGTATTGCAGGGATAACGAATGCCGAAAGGATGGCGGCAATCAGGGTTTTGTTCATTCTGCCCTCGATTCTTTCTGATACTGGAATGCTGTCGTCGATTCTGATGATCAGTAGCTTTGGGAACTGACAGCACACTGCCTCTGGTTAGGGTTGCTGGCGCAAGTGTATCAGATTGAAGGCGGGTTTTGCCAATGATTTTGAAGGCATGGTCAGCTTGTCGCGGCGGCTTGCAGAATGTTGGGGAAGCGGGTCGGGTTAGCCACTATCCATAGAATAGCCCGCTTTGAAAAACTGCGCCTATTGCAGCAGACCTGCGTTCAGCGACGGTATATTTCCACCGCTGTGACAATGGAACTGGCGAGAATCGAAAACTGTCCTTCGAATCGGGTTCCAGATGCAAAATGCGGAACGTCTTGCCGCAATGTCCCGGTAAAGCGGCCTGAAGCCAGATCAGGTATCAGATCAAGCGCATGAAAATCGATCAGGCAGCGGCTGACCTGATACTGTGCCTTATAGACCGCTTCTTTCGCGGAAAACAGCAGCTTGGCGAAATGTCCGCGCTGCGTAGGGCCAAGGCCAGCCAGCCAAAGCATGTCGTTTTGTGTGCAAACCACTGGCCACAGGCTTGGTTCCAGCGGTGTGGCGGGTTCCATGTCCAGCCCCAACGCCATAATGGCGGGGTCATCCGTGACAACGGCCAGCGCGTCCTGGCCCGTGTGCGTGATGGACCCGACAATGCCCGAAGGCCAGATTGGCGCGCGGTCATCCCCTTGCAGGACGGGGCGCGGCGTATGGCCCAGTTGTTCCATGGCGCTGCGCGCGGCAGCGCGTCCGGCGGCGAATTCGCGCGCGCGCGCGGCAGCGACCTGTTCAATGGCCAGAACCTCGTCGCCCATAAGGCGGGGCATGGGGGCTTTCGGGTCGGCCCATGCCATGGCAACCCTGTCGCTGAACAAGGGGCGCGCGTATTGCACCAGTGAAAAGCGTTGTTGAATCATGCGCGTCCGGCCCTTTCTGCGCGCATGGCGCGGCGGCGTGCCATGGCCTGAACCCTGTCTGATGGGGGTGTGTCGGGGGCAAGGGGGGCGCTGTCGATGGCGTGAATTTGTGGTGTTTGCACAGGCGAAAGCGGGCGCAGTTTGCCATCCAGATGACGGGCAAGTTCCCCCAGAACGGGGAAACGGAACAAATCTGTGATGGACAGGCCCGGAATGTTCAATAGCGTGCGCATTTCGCGGTGGGCCTGCACTGCCAGCAGCGAATGCCCCCCCAGATGGAAGAAATTATCCGTCTGGCCCACTTGCGCCACGCCCAGCACATCGCACCATATGGCCGCGATCTTGCTGGCGGTGTCTGTGCCTGCAGGTGCGCTGGCGACAGGTGCTGGCATGTGTTGTGGCGCGCTGGTGGGTGCCGGAAGGGCCTTGCGGTCGATCTTCTTGTTGGGCGTCAGCGGCATTTTTGCCAGCGGGATAAAATGCGCGGGCAACATATGTGCAGGCAGGCGCTGTGCCAGCGCGGCGCGCACATCCCCCGACGGGCTGCCGGTGTAATAGGCGACCAGCCTTATGTCGCCGTCCCGGTCTTCGCGGGCGATGGCAACAGCGGCGGTAATGCCCGGCTGCGCTTCCAGGGCGGTTTCAATCTCGCCCAGTTCGATGCGGTGGCCGCGGATTTTGACCTGATGATCCACACGCCCCATGAACCGCAACCCGTCATGCCCCCGTTGCACCAGATCGCCTGTGCGATACAGCCGCCCCGCCCCGAATGGGTTGGGGATAAACCGTTCTTCTGTCAGTGCCGCGCGGTTCCAGTAGCCCCGCGTCACCCCGTCGCCGCCAATGAACAATTCCCCGTCCTGATGGGGGGGCACAGGGCGCAGCGCGTCGTCGAGGACATGAACCTGAGTATTCGCGATGGGCGTGCCTATTCCCGCAATACCGTCTGTGCCTGTGGTGGTCAGGGTTGTTGACCATATGGTGGTTTCGGTGGGACCATACATGTTATGCACAGGCTGGCCGGTAAGCTGCGCAATGTCGCGCGCCAAGGCCCCGGGCAGGGCTTCACCGCCGATCAGGACAGTCCCCACCTTTGCCAGTGCTGCGCGGCTGTCGTCATTGAGGACCAGCATGCGCGCCATGGACGGGGTGCATTGAAGATGCGTGACCTTGTGGCGATGAATTTGCGCAGCGATCGAGAAATCATCCTGCGCCAGATCCAGCCCGGCATTCGCGCGCCTGACCACTTCGGCCAGCGGAAACAGCCCTTCCAGAACCTGATCGGTGTTGATGCCGTAATCAATAAGGCAGGCAATTTCCGTCACGCCAATCGCCTTGAGCTGTTCCACGCGGTCCAGACAATCCTCAACCGTGCCAAACAGGCCGGATTCGTCGAAATAGCGGTTGAAGGCGAAATCAAGAATGCCGTCCACTTCGTCCTGGGACAGGGCGGACAGGTCAATATCCATGGGGTTCTTTGCCCCTTGGGGGCGTTTGAACGCTGGAAAGGCCCATGCGTATTGTTTCACCAGCGCCGCCGCCGCCAGCAGGTAGGATTTCATCGGCCCGCGCGCCACTTCGCGGGCATGGTCGCGGTCGCGCGCAACGAAGCTGTGCAACATCAGCGTGACGGTAAAATCGGCGGGGTCATGGCCCGCATCGCGCAGGGCTTCGTGATAGATGGTGATTTTCTCGGCCACCTCGGCAATGGATTGGCCCAGCAGGTGCGTCAGCACATTCGCGCCAAGCCGTCCTGCGTCACGCCAAGTGTCGGGGTTGCCTGCTGTGGTCAGCCAGATTGGCAATTCGCGCGATACGGGGCGCGGCAGGGTCTGAACGGGAACCATCCCGTCGCCCTTGTCAAATTCGACCGCATCCCCGCGCCATAGTTTGCGCAGCGTGTCGATCATGTCGAACATCGCCTGTTTGTTGTTGGGCGGGCGGTTTTCGGGACGAAGGACAAAATCAACCGGATGCCAGCCCGAAGCGATGCCAATGCCGGTGCGCCCGTTCGTCAAATTATCGATCATCGCCCAATCTTCGGCAATGCGCACTGGATGATGCAGCGGTGCCACGCAAGACCCTGCACGCACCGCCAGGTTTTGCGTAACCGCCGCCACTGCCGCGCCAGAAACCGACGGGTTGGGGAACGGGCCGCCAAAGGCGTGAAAATGCCGTTCCGGCGTCCAGACCGCGCAAAACCCGTGCGTGTCGGCAAATTTCGCGCCTTCCAGCAGCAGGCGGTATTTCTGCGGCCCCTGCCCGTCATCATTGCCCCAATACATAAGGCTGAAATCCATGGGTTTGTCGGACACGCGCACTGGCGCGCGCGAAACAGCGGTGCGGTCCTCATCACCCATCAGGACAACCTTGAACCCGCGGGCCAATGTCCAGAACAGTTCCAGCACGGAAATGTCAAAACTTAACGATGTGACAGCCAGCCATACGCCGGGCGGGTCATGGCGTATGCGCTCATCCATCCCGGCGAAGAAATTGGCGACATTGCCATGTTCCACCATCACCCCTTTGGGTGTGCCTGTGGACCCGGATGTATAGATCAGATACGCCAGATTGTCGGGCGTGGTGGTCCCGTCAGGGGTGGTGTCGGGTGCCGCAGCAAGCCGCGCATCGGTGTCCAGTTGCAAAAGCGCCGCATCATGGTCGGGCAACATGTCCAGCAGGGCATGTTCCGTAACGACCACTGGCGCGGTGGAATCACTCAGGTAATGTGCCAGCCGGTCCGCAGGGTAGGCAGGGTCCAGCGGCACATAGGCCCCGCCCGCCTTCAGGATGCCAAGCGCGCCGATCAGCAGGTTCGGGCCGCGTGCAGCGCACAACGCAACTGGCGTGTCAGGGACAACGCCCATACCCTTCAGCACATGCGCCACGCGGTTGGCGCGGGCGTTCAGGTCCGCATATGTCAGGGTCTGGTTTTCAAACGCCAGCGCAATGGCGTCAGGCGTTTTGTGAACCTGCGCTTCGAACGCATGATGAATGCAAATGCGGTCATAGGGACGCGTGGTGGCGTTAAGCTGGTCCGGTTCAAGGACCATCGACTGCGGGTTTGCCAGCAGCGTATTGATTTTGCTTGCGCCAGCCGCGCTCAGGATTTCGGGATCATAGCGCAACGCGCCCGCGTCCAGATCAAGCACAAGTGCCGCCTGCGGTGCTTCGGCGCCGTGTGTAACGGCGACATGCGGCATCTCGATCAGGCCAAGCATGGGATCGCGCGCGCTGATGTCACAGGCAAAGCCCGGCGCGGTTTGGGCCAGCTTCAGGCGGGTTTCAACATCAGCGATGGGGTTTGCGCCATGCAGGTCCACCTGCACCGGCACCCAGCCGGAAATATGGTCGGGGGCGGCGGCCTGTGCCTGTGCAATGGCGCGATTGCGCCATGCCATGTCGATGCCGGACAACCCGAACTGGCGCGCGACAGCCGCGCCGAATGCCGCAATGGTTTGCGCGTCCGGTGCAAGGGCCAGATCCAGGGCCAGTGTTTCGCGCCTGTCGGATTTTGCGGCAAGGCGGGGAACCGTCACCATGGCGCGCAAGGCGTCGCGCCAGCGCTGCTCGCCTGCCACAATGCGCGTCATCGCATCGGTCACGCCATTCGGGGGCATGTGCAGCATGTCGCCGGTTGTGACATGTTGCACCGGGCTGACGGGCAGCCCTTGCACACATAACAGTCCGGACATGCGCAGCGCCATATCCGCGCACATGACGGTCAGACTGTCGGAATCCACATCAAGAACCTGTCCGGGCGCGCCTTGGCCGTCAACCACCCGCGCGGCGCCAATACAGGCAAGTTGCGCGCCAAGCCGCAGTTTGGCCGCGCATAGCGGGTTCCAATATGGCCCATGATCCAGCGCGCGAACCACACGTTCCAGTTCTGCGGCGGGGCGCGTGAAATCCAGCAAACCGTCATGAAGGGGGCGGTCATGGCGCAGATGCACATTGCGCCCCGTCATGTCTTGGGGCTGTCCGGAAACCTGCCCGCGTTCCAGCATGTCCAGCACATTTGCGAAACTTTCGACACCGGCGGCAAAGCATTTTGCGTTCAGCGTCAAGGCAGTGTCATCAGCGGTGATGTCAAAAGCGGCGCGGGCCAGAATATCGCCCTGATCGATGGTTTCGGTGATCATATGCCATGAAATGCCGTGCTGTTGTTCGCCTGCCAACAAGGCCCAGACGGGTGCATTCAACCCGGCATGCTGTGGCAAGGGGCCATCATGAAAATTGACCGCCCCACGGGCAGGCAGCGCCAGAACTTCCGGCGGCAGCACGCGCAGGCCGGCTATGTTCAAAATCCAGTCGAAATGCAGCCTATTCAGCCGGTCTGCCAGACCACGGCCCGCGCTGACGACAGGCAGGTTGTTATCATGTGCCCAGCTGGCCAGATGCGGGTTGTTGGTGACAACAGCCGCAATGGTGTGTCCACGCGCCAAAAGCTGGTTGCTGCATTCTGCCAGCAGGCTTTCATCGCCGATCACAACACTTGAAAACTGCATAAATTACCCCTTTTCAGGGCGCTTCCTGCGCCCCCGTCCGTTTGCCCCTGATCAATGTGCCCGGCATCAGGGTCTGAAATGTATGTCCCACAAGATCACGGAGAAAATATGGCGGAATCCGATCCTCTTTCCGTTCAATCAGGCGGCGTGTTTTCCAGATGGATGCGCCTAGCACATAAAACAGCGTTGCAACTGCCAGATACCCTGCGCCCCCTGTCTTGCGATAATAATGCGCGCGCGAATTGAACCAATAGCCCGGTATGCGCGCCTTGTTGCTCATGCCGGTCGAAACCGAACCGATATGCATAACGCTGGCCTTGGGCACATACATGCCCGCCCAGCCTGCAGCGCGGGCACGATGGCACAATTCCGTTTCTTCAAAATACAGGAAAAAGGTTTCGTCAAACAGGCCGATCTGGTCCAGCATGCTGCGGCGGAACATCACACTGGCACCAGAACACCAGTCCACGGCGCAAGTGGCCGGCGGAAAGCCCATGGGAACGCGGTAGTTGCGCAGCAATCTGGTAATGACGCCGGTATTCGCCGCTGTCTCGAATTCCGACCAGGCAGAGGGGAAATGAAACGCCACCTCGTGGGGGGTGCCATCCTCGCCGCGCACGGCACTGCCCGCAAAGCCGGTTTGCGGATGCGCGATCATATGGTCGCGCAGCACCTGTATTGCATCAGCATCGGGGAAGGCATCGGGGTTGAGAAGATAGACGAAATCCGGCGCACGTCCATCCGGCAGGCCCGCATTTATGGCAACATTGTTGCCAAACCCGAAGCCACCGTTATGCCCCGACTGGATAACCCGAACCCGTGGCATGTCGCGCGTGGCGTCGCGCAGGGTTTCAAAAGAGCCGTCCTGGCTGTCGTTGTCGACAATCGTAATTGCGCCGTCAATGCCCGTCATGGCACGGTTTGCGGCCTGCGCGGATTGCAGCGACATTCCGGCGCTTTTGTAGTTAACGATGATCGTCAGGACAGTGGGGTTCATTCTGGGTCACTCGGCAGCATGTTTCAGGGGGTGTGTTGCAGGCATCAGGGCGCGCAACTGCGACACCAGAACCCGCACATTGGGTTCCAGAACCATACTGTCATGGTCGCCCGGCACCTCTATGACGCGCAGGTTCGGGGCGAAGCGGGTCCAGTCATTATCGGCAAAGACATATTCGCGCTGGCGGCTGACCCAATTGCCGCGCGACACCTTCCAGTGGCGGTCCAGCGGCGGGCGAAACAGCACCAGATTGCCGGCCCATGGCTGCACCTGATAGGTGGCGACAGCGCGGCGAAAGGCGGCCTCGATCGCGGTGTTATGGAAGGCATCTGCGCTGTCGGCGGCAGGGCCAGCGGCAAGCTGGCGTTTCCATTCCTGCCGTGCGCGCCACCATTCCAGCACATAGCCCGGCCCGTTGTGGCGCAATTGTGCAAGTTTCATCAGCGCCTTGTCTGTGCGCGTCAGGGCGGGGCGGACGGGCAGGGGTGTGTCCAGCAACACGACAATATCCACTTTCTCGCCCATGGCCTCCAGCTGGCGGGCGATTTCATAGGCTGTGATCCCGCCCCCCGAAAACCCGCCCAGCATATAGGGACCATGCGGTTGCACTTGCTGCATTTCGGCAATGTAGTCGCGCGCAGCGTCTTCGATCCGTTCATGGGGGGCATCGCCGCCCAGAAGGCCGCGCGCCTGAAGTCCGTAAAACGGCCTGTCCCGCCCCATCAACAACGCAAGGTGGCGTAGGTTCAACACATTCCCGAACATCCCCGCAACAAGGAAAAACGGGGTTTGCGCCTTACCGGACTGGCCTTGCATGGGCACAAGATGGGTGAATTGCGCGCGCGCGGGCGCGGCATCTTTGGGCGTTGCGCCGGTCATGGCGTCAGGGTCCAGCCCGGTGTGTTCGGCAATCATCGCTGCACAGGCGGCAATAGTCGGGGCCTGAAACAGGACCGATATGGGGAAATCCACCTGATAGGCTTTCTTCACCTGTGCAAACAGCCGCACGGCAATCAGGGAATGCCCGCCAAGGTCGAAAAAATTGTCTTCCACCCCGATTTCGTCAACGCCAAGCAAATCCTGCCAGAACCCTGTCAGCGTGCGTTCGATGTTATTGCGCGGGGCAACCATCTTGGTCCCAAGGTCGGGGCGTTCGAATTTGGTCTGGTGTGTTCCCGTCTCCGGGCGGTTGGCCTGTGCAATCAATGCCTGCGGATCGATAGAGGACACGACAAGGGCCGCATGGTCCGATTGCAGCGCGCGAAAGAAGGCCTGCGCCCCTTCGGCGGGTGTGATGCCAAGCGCCAGCATGTCGCGCAAGCGTTCCTCGGCGGGCGACAGGGCGACGTTCAGGGGAACGTCGCGTTCCACTTCTGACGGGCGCGGGGCGGGCGCGTCAGCGAAGGTGCCGTTTGTCAGGTGCTTCATGGTGAAACGCCGGATTTCGGCAATAACCTGTCCGTCTGGGGTGGCAAGTGTCACATCGAAACTGACAAACCCCGCGTCAGTATCTGCACAAAGACGGGCATGGCTGACAATCTTTGCGGGTAGATCGGCAAAAACCCTTATGCTGGCATAAGATACAGGCACCCAAAGCGCGCCGCCGTCATAGCCGGGTATCAGCCGCATGGCCCAGCCGGTGGCCAGATCCATCAGCGCGGGGTGCAGCACATGGCCCGCGTCCAGATCCCCATGAAACGCGGCAGGCAATTCCAGATGCGCCAGCCCTTCGCCGGTGCCATAGGCCGTGCGCGTCATCACCCGCCAGCGCGGTCCGAATTTCAGGTGCGCTTCTTGCGGGGATTGTAGCCCATTGCCTTCGGTCACATCGGGGCAGCGCGCGGCAATGGCAGCGGGGTCTATTGGCGCGGGCGCGGGCTGGACTGTCGGCACAATACGCGCCTGCGCGTTCAGCACATAGCCAGTGGTCGCGCCTTGCGCAATGTCACTGCGCAGCGTGAAGTCATACCCATCGCCCTTGCGGGCCAATGTGGCACGCAGCTTGCGCGCGCCGTCATCAGCCACTGCGATTGCGCGCATGAACCAGACATCGCGCAATTCAAACGGGCCGGTTTCGCCCTGCGCGCGCAGCGCCTGCGCGGCAAGGTCCAGATACGCGGTGCCGGGAACAATGGCGGTGCCGTCGCTGGTGCGGTGCTGGTCGACAACCCAATGGCCCGTGTCCAGATGCAGGGACAGGCGGCGGTTTCCTGCGGCGTCAAAATCCATGTCATCATACAAGGGCAGGGGGCAGGGCGTGGCAGGAATGGCCGGTGTCTGGCCCAGACGCGCGGCCATGGCATCAGCGGCCATACCGGCCTTTGCCCATATGCCCCAGTTCAGTGACAGGATGCGGGTTTTTCCGCCTGCGCGCGCGCGGGCAAACGCGTTCAGATATTCGTTTGCGGCGACATAATCCACCTGGCCCACAGGCGCAGTCAGGGTGGACGTGGACGAAAACAGCACCATCACATCCAGCGTGCCATCTGGCAGCAACTCGTCCAGCACCTGCAGCCCGTGCAGTTTGGGGGCCAACACATCTTCTACATCGGTGGGGGATTTGCCCAGAAGGGGCGCATCCGCGATATGGCCAGCGGCATGGATCAGCCCGTAAGGTGTGCCAAAACTGGCCCGCGCGCCACCCAGTGCGCTGCGCATGTCGTCGATATTGCACACATCTGCGCAGGCCACATGAACCGCGCCACCAAGCGATTCCAGCCGCCTGATGGCCAGAATCCGGCGGCTGGTCTGGTCTGCGGGGGAATGCCCGGCCAGCCATGCGTCCCAATCGCTGCGGTCGGGCAGGGGGGTGCGGCTGATCAGGGTGATGCGCGCAGCGCTTCGGGTGATCAACCCCTCGGCCAGTGTCAGGCCAATGCCGCCGAAACCGCCGGTAATAACCCAATGCGCACCTTCTGGCAGGTCTGGCAGGTCATGCGCCAGCGGCGCGGGGCGCAGGGTTTGACCATAGCGCCGCTGGCCGCGCAACAGCGCTGTGCTGTTGGCGGGTGTGGCGCACAGTTCTTCTAGCAGCGTTTGCGTCAGGTCGGGACCGGCGGTGTCAATATCCAGCGTGGCGCAGGTCAGGCCCGGCATTTCGCGCGGGGCCACGCGGGCGGGGCCTGCGATCATGGCCTTTTCGGGATGGGCCAGCGCGCCGCCGTTCAGCGCCTGCGCGCCCGTGGTCACCGCGACCAGATGCAGCGGTAGGGCGATGTTTTCGGACTGGATGGCCTGCGCCAGATACAGCAGAGAATAAAACCCCTGTTCCAGATTACGATGCAGCACACTGGACCCCGGCCGGTAGCTTTCGCGCGGGTCCGCCAGCCAGAAATGCCCGATGCGCTGCGGCGTCGCGCCATCTGCGATCAGGTGTTGCAGCAGTTGCACATACCCGTCCGCGCCCTGTTCGGGGGCAAGGGTGTAGCTGTCTGCAGATTTGCGCGCGAATGTGTCGCCTGCGCGCACGGCAACCACGCGCGCGCCGCTGTCGCGCAGTTGCGCGATAATGGGCGCGGCAATGCCCGCGTCATCTGCAAATATCAGCCATGTGTCCGGCAGGTTGGACAAATCGCGCGTCACGTCTATATCGCAATCGGCATAGGCGGGTTTCCAACCAGTCGTAAAGCCCCATTGGGTGACATCATCAATGCGGTCCAGTGAGTGGGGTTCGGCTGCGCTGTTGGTGCCCGGTTCAATGAAATAGCGCGCGCGCTGGAAGGGGTAGGTGGGCAGGCGCACGCGCTGGCGCCGCGCGTCGCCCCAGATTTGCGCCCAGTCAAATTGCCCACCCAGCGCCCAGATGCGCCCAAGCGTGCCCATGTGATACAGATCATCGGCAATATCTTCGTCAGGGTGGCGCAGCACTGACAGAACCTGTTGCCCTTGCACAGCGCTGTTCATGCGCGTCAACGATGACAGCGCCTTGCCCGGCCCCATTTCCAGATAGATGCGGTTGGGACGGGCGGCCAATGTGGTGATGCAATCAGCAAACAGGACCGTATTGCGCAGGTGTTGCACCCAGTATTCAGGGTCGCGGGCCTGTTGTGGCGTCAGCGGTTGGCCGGTGCGGTTGGAAATGACGGGCAGGTTCGGCGCGTTCAGGGCCACGCCGTGCAAAAACGCGCGGAAGCGGTCCAGAATAGGGTCCAGCATGCGGCTATGGGCGGCAATGTCGATGGGCACGCGCTGGGCGGCAATGCCATCAGCAAGGAGCGCTGCCGCCAATTGGTCAAGTGCTGCTTGCGGGCCGGAAACCACTGTCAGTTCCGGTGCGTTCAGCGATGCAATGTCATGATCCGGCCCCAGATGGGGGCGCAGCGCGTCCAGCGACAGTGGCACGGACAGCATGCCGCCTGCGGGCACAGTGTCGAACAATTGCCCGCGCAGGTGCACCAGATCAATGCAATCTTCAAACCCGAACACACCGGCCAGCGCGGCGGCAGTGTTTTCGCCCATGGAATGGCCCACCAGCACCGAAGGGGCCACCCCCCAATCGATGAGCATTTGCGCCAGCGCGTATTCGGTCATCATGATCAGCGGCAATTGCACGGACGGGCGTTTCAGCGCTTCGGTCGCGTGGTCCATGTCCTGCGGGCCCGGCAGCCACAGCGCGCGCAGGTCATAGGCCAGTTTGGGTTGCAAATAGGCCAGCCCGCGATCCATCCATTCCGCGAAGACGGGTTCGGTTTCATACAATTCGCGGGCCATGCCAGCATATTGCGCGCCCCCGCCGGGGAACATGAACACCATATCGGGGTTGTCCAGCGCCGTATGGGTGAACACGCGTGCTGGGTTGGCCGTTTCCAGCAGGGTTGCGGCATCTTCATGGGTTTCGGCCACAACAACGCGGCGCTGAGCAAATGCGGTGCGCCCTTCGCGCAGGGTGAAGGCCACATCGGCCAGCGGCTGGTCAGGATGGGCGCGCATATGGGTGGCTAGGTTGCGCGCGGCATCCTCCAGCGCGGGCTTGCTGCGCGCTGACACGGTCAGCAGCTGGAAGGGCCAGTCGCTGGCGTCCGACGGGGGGCGCGGGGGCGCTTCTTGCAAAATGACATGGGCATTCGTGCCGCCCACACCCAGCGAATTCACGCCCGCGCGCAACGGGCCATCGCCCTGCCACGGTGTCAGGCGGTCATTGACCACAAAGGGCGTGGCATCGAAATCAATCGCGGGGTTGGGTGCTTCATACCCAAGGCTGGGGGGCAATTCGCGGTTTTGCAAGGCAGAGGCAACCTTGATCAGGCTGGCCACGCCGGCGGCGGTGTCCAGATGGCCGATATTGGTTTTCACTGACCCGATGCGGCAAAAGCCGGTCTTGTCGGTCGTTGCGCCGAATGCCTGTGTCAGTGCGGCAATTTCAATGGGGTCGCCCAAATACGTGCCGGTGCCATGGCATTCCACATAGGACACGCTGTCGGCGGGCACGCCCGCGACCAAATGCGCTTCGGACACGGCGGCGGCCTGCCCTTCGACTGACGGGGCCAGATAGCCCGCCTTGGCTGCGCCGTCATTATTGACCGCACTGCCCTTGATCACGGCAATGATGGTGTCGCCATCGCGCAGGGCATCGGACAGGCGGCGCAGCACAACCGCGCCCGCACCCGACCCGAACACCGTGCCTTGTGCGCGGTGGTCAAAGGCGTGGCATTCCCCGTCGGGCGACAGGATTTCGTTTTCCTTGAACAGATAGCCGCGCCCGTGCGGCAATTCGATGGTGACGCCCCCCGCAAGCGCCATGTCGCATTCCCCCGTCAGCAGGGATTGCACGGCGTAATGCACCGCCACCAGCGATGTGGAACAGGCTGTCTGCACATTGACCGACGGGCCGCGCAAATCGAAAATATGACTGACGCGGGTGGCCAGAAAATCCTTGTCATTGCCGGTATGGCGCAACAGGAACATGCCCACATCATCCACCAGATGGGGGTTTGAACACAGGTTGAAATAGAAATAACTGCCCATGCCGCAGCCTGAAAATACGCCCACAGGGCCGGGGAACGCAGCGGGCGGGTGGCCTGCATCTTCGAACGCTTCCCACGCGACTTCCAGAAACTGGCGGTGTTGTGGGTCCAGAATGGCCGCTTCCTTGGGGGAGAAGCCGAAGAATTCGGGGTCAAATTCGGCAAAACCGTCCAGCATGGCAGCATGGGGCACATAATTGGGTTTGCGCAATGTTGCAGCCGTTTCCCCGGCGGCGCGAAGCTCTGCCTCGGACAGGCGGCGGATGGCGCTGCGCCCTGCGCGCAGATTGTCCCAGAATTCCCCCACAGACCCCGCACCGGGCAGATGCGCGGCCATGCCGATTACGGCAATGTCGTTTTCGCTGAAATGGTCTGGCAGATCGGTCATGATGGATAAACTTTTACCTATTTTGCACAAATACGTCAGCTACAGGAAGCTGCGCTTCAGGGCGGGGTCGGGGGTTCTTGCGGTGGGCATCAGGGCGGCGCGGGTGGGCATGTCGCGCCATTGGGCAAGTCTGGCCTGCTGGCTGCGGCGATGCACCAATTCCGCATGGCCCAGCAACGCCCCGGCAATAAGCCATGTCAGCGAAACCAGTGTGGCGTTGGGCAGCAAATCCACCAGACTGGCCCCCAGAATCAGCGCCAGAATGCCCGCTTGCGGCGGAATGGCATGATTGGGGGTTTGCCGGTATCGCCACCATAACGCCAGCAATGGCAGACACAGCAGCCCAAACAATGCTAAATACCCCAACCAACCCCATTGCCCGATAGTGATAACCCATTGCCCGTCACTGATGGATGTCATCTCGCCTGTATCGGGGTCGAAAATCATGCTTCGCCCATAGCCACCCCAGCCCAGAACGGGTTTTTCCGCTGCCCGCGCAAGCAGCAGGTCTTCATTGTCAAAACGGAACTGCAGCGAAAGGGACCGTTCAACACTGCGTTGGCGAACAAGCTCTACCAGCCTGTCGGTTGGCACCACGCCCGCACCGCGCAGCAAAGGATAGCTTATGGCAAGCAGGGCCATCAACCCGGCTGCGCGAAACTGCATGCGCGGACCAAGAAACAGGATCAGCGCAGAAAGCGTCACCAGGATCAACATCGGCCCAAGGCTTTTGGTCAGATACACCATTGCGAACAGAAACGCCGCAATCAGGCTGGCGCGTATGCGGTCTTGCGGTGCGGCCTGTTTGGCGAAATGCTGTGCTGATGCGGCAGTCATGACCATGAACAGCGCCAGCCACAACCCGTGCGGCATGAAGACGATGGGACGATACCCCCCTTCGCGGATCATCTGAAGAAAGGAGTGCTGGAAGAAGCCGTAAATATTGGTGTGAAGCTGCGGACTGAAGCGCACTTCCCACAGGATTGGAACTGCGTAGATCAGTCCTGCAACCATCAGCGCGCGCAAAATTTCCGTCAGGGCCTGTTCACTGGCCAGAAGGTGCCGCGCCAGAAAGAACGGCAGGATCATGATCAGTTGCCGCACCAGCATGGCTGCGGAATCATATATGCGCATACCCGGAATGGATGACGCGTTTTCCCGCACCACCGTCAGGCGGCCGCTTTGTTCAATGCCGAATTGCAGCGGGTCAGTATTGAAAAATACTGATACAACAGGGGCAATGACCAAAACCGCCATCAAAAGCTTGCCCAATGCCCCATCGGGCAAAAGGTTCGGGCGCATGTGTAGCATGATGACACACAGCGCGAATGCGGTCAGGTTGGGGATGGATGTCTTGTCAAAGGCGGGGATCACCGGAACATTGATTTCCGTCAGTTCCGGCAGCACCATGTAGCCGCCCAGAATGGCCCAGATAAAGGCGCGTTCCGGGGACATCTTGCGAAACATTGCGACAATGACCAAGGGCCAGATCAGAAGCGCAGCATAGGCAATAATGTTGGGCATGGTCAGACCCCCGCGCGCGCTATGGCTGGATCAGGGGGCTAAGCGTTGCCGCCAATGCAAGGACAAACAACGCCAGACCGGCAAAGCGCGCGATGCGCAGTCGCCGCCGGTCTGCTGGCAGAACCAGTTCGGGCAGAACCAGAACAGGGCGCATGCCGGTTTCGCGTTCGACCTGCCCCGCACTGCGCAGCGCTGGGCGCAGAACTTCATAGGCGAAGGCCGCCACGACCGCCAGAACCGCCGACCCAATAACCCCCATCAGCAGCGTGGCCTTGCGGCTGCGCGAAATAGGGTAATCTGCAGGGGTTGCGGGTTCAAGCACTTCGAATGCAGCGATTTGCTGGCCTGTTTCCAGCCGCAGATTGGTTTCTGCGCTGGCAATCTGGTCTGAAATATCGCGCAGGCTGTCTTGCAGGCGTTCTTCGCGCTGGGCGATTGCTGCCATGTCGCGTTCTATCTGGGCGACGCGGGTAAAAAACGGCTCCAACTCGTCGCGGCGCGACTGCAGACTGCCAAGCTCGGCCTGACGGGTTGTAAGCTGGTCGCGCAGTTGTGCCAGCCGGCGCTGGGTGCTGCCTTGGCGGTTTTGCGCGGCCAGTTCCGATTCCAGCGCCACAATCTCGCTTTCGGTGGATTGTATGGCCGTGGTCAGTTGCAGCAGTTCGGAGCGGCGCAGTTCCACATTGAAGGGCATGGCGTCCGGGTTCAGCGCCGCGAAGGCGCGTTGTTCTGTGGCGACATCACGCAGGTCCGCTTCGGTCTGGGCCAGTTGTTCGCGCAGGAATGACAGCGTTTCACGGGCGCGCGCCTCTCGGCCGGCGCCGGTTTCGGCAATGATCATGGTCGCCAGTTCATTTGCAATATCTGCGGCCTTCTGGCCATCATCTGCGCGCGCCTGAACGATAACGGAAGACAGCATGCCATCGCGCGAGAAGCCAATAGCGACCGCTTCGCGGCTAAGGAAGGTGACAGATTGGCGGGTTGCATCAACGCGGTCCTGTGTCGGCAAGCCGGGGAAAAGGTCGTATTTTTCGGCCAGCGCCAACATGTTTTCGCGGGTGGTCAGGCGTTGTTCCACCAGTTGCAACAGGCGCGCGGGTGCGTTCTGAACACCTGTCATGCTGGCAAATTCGCCCGATACAGTGTTCAGGCGTGCCGATAGCACTGTATGCGACTGATACACTTGCGCGGTTTGCAATGCGACGAAAGCGGCAACAATAGTGCCCAGCCCCACGGCCACAAACAGCATGTCCACCCGGCGCCGCAGGAAGGCAAAAAGTTCCGAAAGCGATTGGATCGGACCCATGTTTAACGCCCCTTTGGTGCAGGGGCTGCGCGATTCATGACAACGCCAAGAAACGCGGCCTGTTCATGCAAAACACGTTCACATGCGGCAATGTCTTCTGCACTGGTTGTGTGGCTGTTGGACACAACCAGAACCGCATCTATTCCCGGCAGCAGGTTCAGGGCGCAATCGCCTTCCAGCAGGGGGGGCATGTCGCAAATCACGAAATCCGGCCCGAGAAAGCCAAGAATATCCTGTACCATGTCTGCGAAATCTTCGGCGGGAAAGGCAGCGCTGCCTTGTTCGGGCGCGGGCGCGGGTTGGTTCAGGCCCAGCGCCAGTGTGGGACCGGCGCGCCGCAGATGCGATTCGACGGGAATACTGCCTTCTATCGCGGAAAGGATGGGACCGTCCGGCACTGCTTCGAAGTATCGATGTAGCGCGGGATTGGCGAAATTCAGGTCCAGCCCGACGACATGCAGATCGGTGCGCCGCGCGAAACTGGCCAGAAGCCCCGCCGCCACAAAACTGGTGCCCGCATTGGAATGCGGCGACGTGATACCCAGACAACGCAATCCCCGTTTGCGAAAGGTCTGCACAAGTTGGGTGCGCAGCACATCAAACTGGGCTGTCACAGCGGGGGTGCGCGCATGCTGGTTAAATGCGCGGTGTTCTTTGGCGATGTCGGGATCAGGCGTAAGGCCGTCAAGCTGGTCCCATGCGACGTCATTCAGGGGAACGACAAGGGGTTCAGGGGTGTTGGCGGGGTGGTCATTGCGCAGGGCAGGACCGCCCGAAAGTGCCAGCCCGCGACGCAGTGGTGTGGTTTCCGGCTGGCCTTTGCCAGTCGTTTTGGTGCGATCCGAACGCTTCAAAAGCTGTTCCAGCTTTCGCGTATTTACCATAATCATACCTGCCACCGAACGCACTATTGGAACGTAATTGTTTCCTTATCGTCATATGTATCAGTCTATGGCGCTGTTTGGCGACAGAAATAAGGCGATTTGAAGGCTATGTCCTGTCACATTTGACCGATGCCCATACATCTGGCGTAACAGGAAAACGCCCATCTTTTCCAAGATGGGCGTTCGAAACCGGCTATATCTGGCTGCTTAAAAAAGCCGAAACGCTTTAGCGGCGAATACCCAGCTTCGCGATCAGAACGCGGTAGCGTGCTTCGTCCTTGGCGCGCAGATAGTCCAGCAGCTTGCGGCGGGTTGCAACCAGCGTCAACAACCCACGACGCGAATGATTGTCTTTCTTGTGGGTCTTGAAATGCTCTGTCAGGTTGGTGATGCGCTTGGTCAGCACAGCAACCTGAACTTCGGGCGAGCCGGTGTCGCCTTCGCCGCGTGCGAATTCCTGAATCAGGCGGGTTTTGTCTTCTACGGTAATCGACATCGGGTTCTCCTGTAACTGGGGTTTGGGCGCAGGCCGGGATGTCGTCCAGCAAGGCTGATAGTTGTGCCAAAAGCACAGATGCGGCGCATAGACCATTTCTAACGCCGGGAAAAGCCTGTTTTTGCGGGGGTGGCGTTAACTAATTTCGCAGATTCAGCCACAGGCGCAGTTGATGCCACTGTGAGAATCCCATGAATTATGAGACAATCTTGCCATTGGGTGACGTGAATTTTGATTTTCCGGTGCTATGCGGGGTGGTGTGACATGTTGATGTTTATTGGATTATTCGGCGCTTTGCTTGCGGGTGTTGCCGCTGACAGCATGCTTGCATCCGCCAACACGTCCGACGACCAGCAAGATGATTCCCCTGATGATGGCACCGACGCCCCAGAGGCGGCGCAGACGCAAAACCTCGTGCTGTACGCGGATGCGCCTGATGAGGGTGGCACGCTGGACGGTTTCGGGCAGGATTTCGCTGCGCCCGGCATGGCAGATAGTGATGACGAACCGTATTTTTTTCCTGCACCGGATGTTGCGGGATTGTTCGACAATCTGGATGAACGCATTCACAGTTCGGACGCGTTCCCGGACCCCGCCCCCGAAGACCCCGTGCATCTGGCTGGCGGGGACAGCCCGTCATTGCTGCAAGGGGGCAATCTGGGGGATACGCTGGTTGGCGGGTCGGGAAATGATACGCTTGCCGGTCTGGCGGGTGATGACTGGTTACAGGCGGGTCAGGGTGCCACGCATATGAATGCTGGCGAGGGTAACGATACCCTGATCGGCGGGGCAGGGGATGACACGCTGATTGGCGGTGCGGGGGATGATCTGCTGATTGCCGGTCAGGGCAACAACACGCTGCAGGGTGATGCAGGAAATGACACGCTGGTGGGTGCGACGCTGGACCAGAATGGACAGGACGTCAGCGGGCGCAACTTCCTGAATGGGGGTAGTGGTGATGATGTGCTGATCGCCGGTCAGGGCGATTACCTGAATGGCGGGGATGGCGCGGACAGTTTCGCGTTGGGCGATTGGTTGCAAGGCAATGCTGCGGTCACGATTGTTGATTTTGACCCGCGCGAAGACCAGATTATTTTGCATTTCGACCCGGCGCGATTGGCCACACCGGACCTTTCAGTGCAGTTTGACGCGGGCAACCCTGACACTGCGCAAATCTGGCTGGATGGTCACCTGATTGCGAATGTCGGCAATGCGCAGGGTTTGACGGCGCAGGATATTGCGCTTGTGCCAGTTTATCCTGACGCGATGGGCATCGCCGCAGAGTGACACTGCCTGCCCAAGAGGCAAGCGGGCAATAACATATCATGCCCGCTTGCAGTCCGGTAATGTCACGCGACGGAAACAACCTCTACCGCGAAGGTCAGGTCCTTGCCGGCCAGCGGGTGGTTTGCATCCAGCGTCACCGCCTGATCTGTTACTTCGGCAACGGTCACGGGCATCGCGCGGCCATCAGGTGTTTGCATTTGCAACATGGTGCCGGGGTCCAGCGGAATATCAGCGGGAATCTGGTCCCTTGGCACGTCCTGACGTGCTTCGGGCTGGTAATCACCATATGCCTCGGCACAGGGAATGGTGACGGTTTTCTGGTCGCCCACGGTCATTCCGTCAATCGCGCGTTCAAGGCCCGGAATGATTGCACCGGCACCAAGCTGGAATTCCAGCGGATCACGGCCTTCGGAACTGTCGAAAACCGATCCGTCTGACAGGGTTCCGGTGTAGTGAATACGCACAGTTGCGCCCGCTTTGGCTTGCGTCATGGGATATCCTTCCGTTCGGGGGGGGCGGGTTTGTCAGAGGCGCGCAATCTCGCGCGGTTGCTCTGGGCTAGCAGTGTCAAACATGGGGGTTTGTGCCCTGATTGTAAATCCACAGGCCCAAGCGGCTTGACCCAGGCGGCCTGCGCCTGCATACCGACCGTGCAAAAGCCATGGATTATGCCAATGTTACCGCCCAATTCCCCCAAGACGCGCAATTTCTATGGTCGGATCAAGGGCAAGACCCTGAAGCCTGCGCAACAGCGCTACATGCAAGAAGATCTTGCAGATTTGCGCCTGTCCGGCGTCAGCCCGCAGGACAACCCCGACCGGCACACTGTGAACCCGCAGGCGTTTTTCGGGGATACGCGCCCGCTTTGGCTGGAAGTGGGTTTTGGCGGCGGGGAACATCTGGTGCATCAATGCGCGCGTAACCCCGATGTGGGCATCATAGGATGCGAGCCGTATATCAATGGTGTCGCCATGCTGCTGGGCAAGATCCGCAGCGCGGGTGTTGAAAACCTGCGCGTTTACCCGTGGGATGTGCGCGATCTGTTCGATGTATTGCCTGACCAGTGCCTTGAACGTGCATTCTTGCTATATCCCGACCCATGGCCAAAACTGCGCCACCACAGGCGACGCTTTGTCACGCCGGGGTATCTGGACCCGTTGGCGCGGGTGCTGAAGCCCGGCGCGCTGTTCCGGGTTGCAACCGACATACCGGATTATGTGCGCCAGACACTTGCAGAAGTGCCGCCCGCCGGCTTCGACTGCCTGACACCGGCCCCGGTGGATTGGGTGCAGCCCTGGGATGACTGGTTGTCCACGCGCTATGAACAAAAGGCCCTGCGCGAAGGGCGCAATCCCCATTACCTGACCTTCCGGCGCGATGATAATCCGGTGCGCGCCGCTGCCAATGGGTAACAGGTCGTAAATCGGCATTGTCGAATCCCCTTGCGCAAGTTAATGAATGCCTACTTCGGTTCAGGCCCTTTTGGGCCTGATAAAAGGGAACACGGTGCGCGCCCCGTCTGGGACGCAATTCCGGGACTGCCCCCGCAACTGTAAGCGGCGAGTGATGTCGGCACATGCCACTGTGGTTCACACCATGGGAAGGCCCGGCAGAACAGCGACCCGCAAGTCAGGAGACCTGCCGAAGTGATCACCCTGTCCCGGCGCGGGTGGCGCTGCGGGTAACGGTTTGACCGTAGCGGTGACACTTTCGCCGTCTGCGGTGCACCTGCGCCTGCCAGACATGTCATGACAGGATCGGTCCGCACGGGACCAATAGGTGTTGAAAATGCAAAACACTCTCTGGCGACTTTTCGCCACAACTGCGCTGATTGGCAGCATCGGACTGCCAGCCCCGGCCCAGCAAATCATAAATCTGGAAGAAATCACCTTTTCTGCGAACCTGACGCCCACGGAATTGGGGCGCAGCGGGTCAAGCGTCAGTGTCCTGACCCGCCAACAGATTGACCGCACCGGCGCCACATCTGTGTCGGAATTGCTGGCAGGGCTGGCTGGCGTAAGTATTACGCAGACTGGCCCGGTCGGCACGACAACCGATGTCCGTATTCGGGGAATAGAGCCGCGCTTCGTTTCTGTCTATGTGGATGGTGTGTTGATCAACGACCCCGGGTCATCCACCGGCGCAGTCGATTTTGGCGCGCTTCAACTGGGCGATGTGTCGCGCATAGAAGTGCTTCGCGGGGCGCAATCGGCGCTATATGGCGGTTCGGCGGCGGCTGGTGTTGTTAATATTACCACGCTTCGCCCGGAAACCGATGGAACCCAGCAAACCGCAACCCTGCTGGCGGGCAGTTTTGGCACGGTGGTCGGGCAGTATTCGTTGCGCCAGCGGCATGGCGCGCTGGACTATGCGCTAAGCCTGTCCCACAGCCGCGCAGACGGTTTTTCCGCAGCCGATGGGCAACCGGAACCGGACGGCCACAAGCAAACACGCCTGAGTTTTTCCGCACGCTATCAGGTTGACAATAACTGGTCTGCAGGCGCGTCATTCTTTTTGCAAGATTCATTTGTGGAATTTGATGACTGGTTGGCCGATGCCCCCCATGAACAGGACCGCAAGGAATATGGCGGACGGGTGTTTGTCGAATACGCCACTGACAGATCGCGCCAGACGCTGGAATATACGCATTATTCCGTCGAGAGGGAGCTGCGCGACAGTTTGCCCGGTTCGTTTACAGGACGGCGCGACAGGCTGGCGTGGAATGGGCAAACCGACATGACCGATACGCTGCGCCTACTCTATGGTGTGGATGTCCAGCGCGAAACAGCCCTTGGGCGCACTGTTCCAGCGGGTGCGAAGGCAACCAGCTATGGCATATTCGCGCAGTCGGAATGGGCGGCGACCAGTGATCTGGACATCGTGCTTTCTGGCAGGATGGACAGAAACTCGAACTATGGCAGCATTCCAACCTTGCGCGTTGCAACATCCTACCGCCTTGGTGATGCATTGACCTTGCGCGCGTCGCTGGGGTCGGGGTTTCGCGCCCCGTCTGTGGAACAGCGCTTCGGGATGACAGGCGGGGCATTCCCGTTCATGGGCAACCCCGGACTGGATGTGGAGCGTAGCCAGAATTACGAGATTGGCGCGGACCTGTCCTTCGCGAATGGCGGTGCGTTGTCGCTTACGCTGTTCCAGATTGATACCAAGAACCTGATAGATGATGTGTATTGCGTGTATGACCCTGTCGCAATGGCCTGCGCTGCAGGGTCGTTCAACAGTGTTGTGAATGCCCCCGGCAAGGCGCGCAGTCGCGGTGTTGAATTTTCATTCGAGCAGCCTGTTTCGGACACACTGACCCTATCGGCAAATTATACCTACACTGATGCGTTTCTGGCAAACCAGCGGCGCCGGTCACGGGTGCCGCGGCATGATCTGCAACTGGGGCTGGATGCGATGTTGTCGGACCGTCTGCAAGGGCGGGTGTCTGTGCGTCATGTGGCCGACAGGCTGGATTTCCTGCCCAACTATACAACGGGACCACTGCCGGATTACACGGTTGCAAACCTGTCCCTGCGCTATCAGATGACGGATCGCGTTGATCTGATAGGTAAAATTGATAACCTGTTCAACACGCAATACCAACATGTTGCAGGCTACGGCACATCTGACAGGGCGTTTTACCTTGGCTTTGCGTCGCGCTTCTAGGGTCATTGGTGCAGCCCTTGCCCTTTGGGCAGGGGCTGCGGCTGCGGGACCACCTGAACGGGTGGTCTCCATCAATCTGTGCACGGACCAACTGGCGATGATGCTGGCAGGCCCCGGCCAGCTTGTGTCGATTTCGCGCATATCGCATGATCCCAACATGTCGGTGATGCTGGAACAGGCGCTGTCCTATCCCATTAACCATGGTCAGGCAGAGGAGGTGTTTCGCCTGAACCCCGATCTGGTGCTGGCAGGGCAGTTCACGTCGCCATATACGGTTGCGCTGCTGCGCCAGCTTGGTGTGAACGTGGTGACCTTGCCTGTGGTCAACACCCTTGATGCCATTCCGGATGCCATTTTGCAGGTTGGCCTATTGTTGGGCCAGCAGGACAACGCCAACGCGCTGGTTTCGGAGTTTCGCGCCGGTCTGGCGCAGTTGCGCACCCAGCGGGACACCCGACCGCGCGCAGCGCTGCATTATGCCAACAATTACACCACCGGCGCGAATTCGCTTGCGCATGATATTCTGAATGCGGCGGGTTTTGCCAATATCGCGGCGGAAGAAGGCATTTCTGGTGGCGGGCATCTGGCATTGGAACGTCTGGTGATGCTGATGCCGGATCTGGTCATTTCCGGCCAGCCCTATCCCGGTGCCTCGCGCGCCGAAGAAGTGCTGACCCACCCTGCCATGACAGCGCTGCGCGACCAGCATGCCGCGCAGGCGCTGTCGGATGCGGATTGGGTCTGTGGCACCCCTGCGGTGTTGCGGGCAATTGCGCAGCTTTCGCAACTGCATGAGGGGGGGTAGGGCTATGGCGCGGGGACTGGGCGCAGGTCTGGTGGGTATGGTCATGGCGCTGTTTGCTGTGTCCCTGTTGGTTGGGCCGGCGGGTTTGCCCCCGTTGCAGGCGTTGACAGCGCTGGTGCGTGGGGATGCGCTGGCCGAAACCCTGGTGATGCGTGAAATTCGCCTGCCGCGCGCCATGCTGGCGGTGTTGGTGGGGGCGGCGCTGGGTTTGGCGGGGGCAGCCATGCAGGGCTATTTGCGCAACCCGCTGGCCGAACCCGGCCTGATTGGCGTGTCGGGGTCTGCGGCGCTGGGGGCTGTGCTGGCGTTGCAAACCGGACTGGCGGCGGTGCATATTCTGGCGCTGCCCTTTGCTGCCCTTGCTGGGGCAGTGCTGGCGGTGTTGCTGATTTTGGCGCTGGCCGGACCAAGGGGGGGATCAATCACGCTGATTCTGGCGGGAATTGCCGTGTCAGCGCTTGCAGGGGCGTTGACGTCGCTGGTGTTGAACCTGTCGCCCAACCCTTTTGCCGCATCCGAGATTGTATTCTGGATGATGGGATCGCTTGCTGACAGGTCCATGACCCATGTGATCCTAGCTGCACCCTTCATTGTGGCGGGGGCGCTTGTTCTTCTGGCGCTTGGCCGCAGTTTTGACGCGCTGACCCTGGGCGAGGATGCGGCCGCCAGCATGGGGGTCAGTCTGGTGCGGGTGCGGGTCATGCTGGTTCTGGGTGTCGCGTCCATGGTGGGCGCGGCCACAGCGGTGGCGGGGGCCATCGGGTTTGTGGGGTTGGTGGTGCCGCATATATTGCGCCCCTTGGTGGGGGCGCGCCCGTCGGCGCTGTTGCCTGCCTCGGCGTTGGGGGGGGCGGTTCTGGTGTTGATGGCCGATATTGCGGTGCGGGTCATCTTGCCCACACGCGACCTGAAGTTGGGTGTGCTGACCGCGCTTGTGGGGGCACCGTTGTTCCTGCACCTTATCTACAAGACAAGGGCACAAGGCTTATGACCGCGCTGCATTTGCAGAATTTCAGCGTTTTCCGGGGCCCTTGCGATGTGCTGCGCAACATCAATCTGCAGGTTGGGGCGGGGGAATGTGTCGGACTGCTTGGCCCCAATGGCGCGGGCAAGACAACATTGTTGCGCGGTGCCTTGGGGCTTATGGCCAGCAAGGGGCAATCGTCAATTGCGGCACTGCCGCTTGCGGCGCGCGCGCAGCATGTCGCCTGGTTGCCGCAGGCGCGCGAAATTGCCTGGCCCGTCAAGGTGGAAACGCTGGTCGCGCTGGGCCGGTTGCCGCATCTGGGGGTGGGGCAGAAACCGGGACCGCTGGATCAGGCTGCGATCGACAGCGCCATTGCACGCATGCGCCTGCAGGGGTTGCGCGGGCGCATTGCCACGCAGCTTTCGGGCGGCGAACAGGCGCGGGTTCTGATTGCGCGCGCCCTGGCGCAGGCGACGCCGGTATTGATGGTCGATGAACCTGCTGCCGGACTGGACCCTGCATACCAGATTGCGCTGATGCAAACCCTGACCGCCGAGGCCCGCGCAGGGCGCACGGTTATCGCGTCGATGCATGATCTGGGTCTGGCTGCGCGGTTCTGCACCCGTCTGGTGGTGTTGTCCCAGGGCGAGGTTGTCGCAGACGGTCCCCCCGCGCAGGTTTTGACGCCAGACGTTCTGGCACGGGTTTTTCATATTCGCGCCTATGTGGACCATGGTATCCATGGTCCCATCATACAGCCGCTGGATGTGATGGAATGAACGGATTGTGGCAAAAGGGGCAGGCGTGATGGCGCAGGGCATTTCCGAGTTTCTGATGCGTGGCGGCCCCGCGCTTTGGGTGATTGCGGCGCTTTCTGTGCTGACGCTGGCGTTAATCCTGTGGAAATTCTGGGATCTGGCGCGCTTGGGGGCGTGGTCGCGCGCACCATGCGATGCCGCGGTGCGCGACTGGCAGCAAAACCGCAGGCAGGACGCCGTTGCGCGGCTGGCCCGCCGCAACGGGCTGCGCGCGCGGGTTGCGCGCCGTGCCATGGAAACCCGCCTTGATGCCGACCTGTCCGACGCGGTCGCGCGCGAAGAAACCCAGCGCGTGGGCAAACTGGCGTTGATGCAGGCGCGGCGCGGGCTGCGCGCACTGGAACTGATTGCCACGATCGCCCCGCTGATTGGCCTTCTGGGCACGGTTCTGGGCATGATCGAGGCTTTTCAGGCGCTGCAGGCAGCGGGCAACCGCGCCGATCCCGCAGCGCTGGCGGGCGGAATATGGCAAGCGCTTCTGACAACGGCTGCGGGTATGGCCGTGGCGATTCCGGCTGCCATGGCCCTAAGCTGGTTTGAAAGCATCGTGGACCGTGTTCAGGCCGATCTGGAAGATCTGGCCACGCGCATCTTTACGACTGTGCAGAAGGGGGGGTGATGTTTCGCTTTTCGTCCCCACGGCCAGCGCGGCGGCCCAGTCTGACACCGATGATTGACGTGGTGTTCCTGCTGCTGGTGTTTTTCATGCTGGCCGCGCGGTTCGGGCAGGATGTGGGGCTGGCGCTTGCCCCGTCGGGCAGCGGGATGCAACCCTATGACGGCCCCCCGCGCCTTGTGGAATTTGGCGTTGACCGGCTTTGGCTGAATGGCGTGCCGGTCGCGCCGGATGATTTGGTGCCGGACCTGCGCGCGCTTTTGCCTGATGCGGGCGCGCTTGTTGTGTTGCGTCCGCGGCAGGGGGCGAATGTGCAGGACCTGACGCGGCTTCGGGACCAGTTGCACGCAGCAGGGGTGCATAATCTGGTTGTTATGGAAGGGCGCGAGTGATGGATTTTGCCACGCCCCCCCGCCGACCCGCGCGCGAAAGCGTGGTGCCGATGATAAACGTGGTGTTCCTGTTGCTGATCTTCTTTTTGATGAGTGCGCAGATTGCCCCGCCCGAACCCGTTGCCGTGACGCTGCCTTTTTCCGAAACCGCAGACAGTCCCTTGCAGGACGGCGGACATGTAGTGTGGCTGGGCGCGGATGGGGTTTTGTTGTCCGCCACATCTGTGGGGCAGGATGTCCTGGCGGAACTTGCTGCCCGTCCCGCGCCCGTTACCCTTCATGCGGATGCGCAGCTTGCCGCATCGGAATTGGCCCGTGTGTTGCGCCTGATGGGGGAACAGGGGGTGCGCGATGTCGCGCTTGTTGCCGTGTCGGGGGCACCATGAGGGCAGGGCTTGAATACGCTTGCTTTGCGGCTGTTGCCGTGGTGGCGCATCTGGCCGCTTTTGCAGCGGTGCTGCCTGATGGCATGGCCGCAGCGGGCGGCAATTCCGGCGCAGATGATGTGGATGTTCCCGCAGCGATGGGCGCGGCAGATACGCAAGTTGCCGCCCTTGTGCGCCGCTGGGATGAAACCGCCGACAGGACCACAGCCGGGAAGGATGAAATTCCAGCCCCACCCGAACCCGAACTTGCGGATATACCCGCCAGAATGCCGGTGTCTTCGCCTGTTGCCAGTGTGGACTTGCCCGACCTGCCGCGCCTGCCGGCAGACAGCGGCGCGGCAGATCTGGACGTTGCGGCGGGGCGGGATGTGCCGCAGGTGTTTGCGCGCCCCGATGCCGCCCCGACCCAACGCCCCCGCCCAAGGCCGGATGCCCGCACCCCCGCGCGAACGGCGCCAGCGGTCCCCGCACAGCGCGCGGCAGGGGCTGGCGCGGAAATGCAGCGCGGGCAGGGGCAGGCGGCACAGTCCAGCGGCAGCGCTGATACAGCCAGCCTGATGATGCAATGGGCGGGCGCAATTCGTGCCGCTATCCAGCGTCAGCAACGCCCACCCGCCACACGCGCGCGGGGCACTGTGCAGCTGCGCTTGCATCTCAGCAGTGACGGGCGGCTTGTCAGTGCCAGTGTTGTGGGAAGTTCCGGCAATGACCGGCTGGATACTGCCGCAGTTCAGGCCGTTCAACGCGCCAGACTGCCGCAAGCCCCTGCAGGGATAAGCGGCAATCACCTGTTCAATCTGCCATTAAGCTACCGCTAGAGTATGCCGCCTTCATGCGCATTCACAAAAAATGCCCGAATTTATTGATGTCGCATGTTGCTAAAATCCGGTTCCCTGTTTTGGGCAACAAGCGATACTCCACGCGCGGCAGGCTTTAGCGCAGGACCATTCCGGCCATGTCCCCCACGCCGCGCAACAAATCGCTGCTGGACATCGCGCGCTTGCCTTCGCGCTGCACCGACGTGACCGTAACTGCCCCTTGCCCGCAGGCAACAGTCAGCCCCGAAAGCACTGTTCCCGGGGTGCCTGCGCCCGCGACCGCGTGTGCATGCAGCAGTTTCAACCGCCCGAACGGGGTTTCACACCATGCGCCGGGGAACGGGGACAGGGCGCGGATCTGGCGTGCAACTTCATCGGCGGGGCGCGTCCAGTCAATGCGGGCTTCGGCCTTGTCGATCTTGGCGGCATAGGTGACGCCCGATTCAGGCTGCGGTTGCGGTGTCAGGTCGGGCAGGCGGTCAAGCGCGCGGACAATCAGCCCTGCGCCCATTTGCGACAGGCGGTCATGCAGGGTCTGGGCAGTGTCATCATCGCCAATGGGCGTGGTTTCGCGCAACAAAACCGGGCCTGTGTCCAGCCCCGCTTCCATTTGCATTATGCAAACACCCGTGTCGCTGTCGCCTGCCATGATGGCGCGCTGGATGGGTGCCGCCCCCCGCCAGCGCGGCAAAAGGGATGCATGAATATTCAGGCACCCCAAGCGCGGCGCGTCCAGCACAGCTTGCGGCAGGATCAGTCCATAAGCCACCACCACGGCCACATCAGCGCCAAGCGCTGCGAATTCCGCCTGTTCGGTCGTCCCCTTCAGGCTGGCGGGGTGGCGCACGGGCAGGCCAAGCGCCTCGGCGCGGGCATGCACGGCGGTGGGGCGGGGCTGTTTGCCACGGCCGGCAGGGCGCGGGGGCTGGGTATAGACGCACACGACATCATGCGCGGCATGGATCGCGTCAAGCGCTGCAACCGAAAAATCCGGTGTGCCCATGAAGATAACGCGCATTCAGCCCGCCTTTCTGGCGCGGCGCAGCAGCATGTCGCGCTTCAGCTTGCTTAGGTGGTCGAAATACATCTTGCCGTTCAGGTGGTCGATCTGGTGCTGGACAGATGTTGCCCAAAGCCCAACGAAGTCACGGTCTTCCAGCACACCATCGGCATTGACAAACCGCACTGTCACCGCACGGGGCCGGTCAATGCTGGCCCAAACACCGGGCAGGTTGGGACTGGCTTCGTCATGGCTGCGCAACTGGCCGCTGGCATGCAGGATTTCGGGGTTGGCCATGCGGACAACCTGCCCGCGCGCGTCGGACGCGTCCACCACTGCCAGCCGCAGCATGACCCCGATTTGCGGCGCGGCCAGCCCCACGCCGGGCATGGCTTCCATCGTGTCGGTCATGTTAGCCCAGATGGCGCGTATGTCGTCGGTTATGGCATCAACCGGGGCGGCGGGACTGCGCAGGCGTTTGTCTGGCCACGGAATGCAGGGCCGCACACTCATCCACGGGCCTGTTCGCGTTTGAACTTGACCATCTTGCGCGTGATCATCTGGCGTTTGATGGCACCCAGATGGTCGATGAACAGCTTGCCGTTCAGGTGGTCCAGTTCATGCTGTGCGCATGTGGCCCAAAGCCCCGCGAATTCATCTTCGTGCAGTTTCCCGTCAAGGCCCATCCAGCGCATGGTCACGCGCGCCGGGCGGGTGACTTCGGCGTATTGTTCGGGAATGGACAGGCACCCTTCTTCATAGGTGTTCATGTCCTCGGATGTGCCGATGATTTCGGGGTTGATCAGCACCATGGGGCGGGGGCTTTCGCCGTCTTCCTTGACGCAATCCATGACGAACATGCGTTGCAGCACGCCAATTTGCGGCGCGGCCAGTCCAACACCGGGCGCATCATACATGGTTTGCAGCATGTCTTCGGCCAGCTTGCCAATGTCAGGGGTTATCCCGTCAATCGGGGTGCAAGGCTTTTTCAGCCGCGGGTCGGGGTGTATCAGGATCGGGCGCAGGGTCATGATTTGCGATTTAAGGCATGCCACACGCCTGTTCAATGGGGCATTTTCCGCTTGCAGCGCAGGGGCGCACAGGCCAGCTTGGTCCAAAACCGGAGGCACCCATGAATTTTGACCAGATCATCGACCGGCGCGGCACCCATTCCATGAAATGGGACATGATGCAGGACCGTTACGGCGTGTCCCCTGATACCGGAATTTCCATGTGGGTGGCCGATATGGACTTTCGCCCGCCTGTTTGTGTGCAAGACGCGCTGCAACAGGCGGTGGACCATGGGGTGTATGGCTATTTCGGGGATGATGATGCCTATCGCGCCGCAATTTGCTGGTGGATGGCAAACCGCCATGGCTGGCAAGTGGACCCTGCCCATATTTTCACCACACACGGGCTGGTGAATGCGGTGGGCCTGTGCCTGCATACATGGACACAGCCCGGTGACGGTGTGGTGCTGTTCACGCCGGTCTATCATGCGTTTGCGCGCACCATTCATGCCGCTGGGCGCAAGGTCGTGGAATGCCCGCTGGCGTTGAACGATGGCACCTATGAAATGGATTTCGACGCCGCCGATGCCCAGATGACAGGGCAGGAACGCATGCTGATCCTGTGTTCGCCGCATAACCCCGGCGGGCGTGTCTGGACGGCGCAGGAATTGCGCGATGTGGCGGCATTTTGCGCGCGTCATGACCTGATTCTGGTGTCGGATGAAATTCACCACGATCTGGTCATGCCCGGTGCCACGCATGTTCCCATGCCAGTGGCAGCCCCGGACTGCGCAGACCGTTTGGTTATGCTGACAGCCGCTTCCAAGACATTCAACCTTGCGGGCACGCATTGCGGGAATGTCATCATTTCAGATGAGAAATTGCGCGGGCAGTTTGCTACGACCATGGCCGCGATGGGCATTTCGCCCAATTCCTTCGGGTTGCATGCTGTGACGGCGGCCTATTCACCAGCGGGGGCGCAATGGGTCGACGCGCTGTGCACCTATCTGGATGGCAACCGGCAAGTGTTCGATGCGGGGGTGAATGCCATTCCCGGTGTGCGGTCCATGGCGCTGCAATCCACCTATCTGGCGTGGGTGGATTTTTCCGGCACCGGGATGGAGCCGCATGAATTTACGGCCCGCGTGGAACAGGGCGCGCAGATTGCCGCCAATCACGGGCCGACATTCGGCACAGGTGGCACGCCGTATCTGCGCTTTAACCTTGGGGCGCCGCGATCAGTGATCGAACAGGCGGAGGCGCGTTTGCAGGCCGCGTTCAGCGACCTGCAATAGCCCCGTGCACAGGGGGCGTGCGGGAATGCAGATTGCCCCGCCCCCACCCCCGGCCCATATACCCAGTCAAGCAAATGGAGGGTTTCAAGATGGGCCGATTGATTGACGGCGAATGGTCAAGCGAATGGTATGACACCAGCAAAACCGGCGGTGCGTTCAAACGCGACACGTCACGGTTTCGCAACTGGGTCACAGCGGATGGCAGCGCAGGCCCGTCCGGCGAAGGCGGTTTCAAGGCCGAAGCAGGGCGCTATCATCTGTATGTGTCCTATGCGTGCCCATGGGCGCACCGCACCCTGATTTTCCGCAAGCTGAAGGGGCTGGAAGGGCTGATCGACGTGTCGGCGGTTCACCCTGAGATGCTGGATGACGGTTGGACCTTCGCAAATGATTTTGACGGTGCAACGGGGGACCGGCTGTTCGGGCACAAGTTCATGCGGGATGTCTATACCCAAGCCGACCCGAAGATTTCGGGCCGTGTGACAGTGCCTGTGCTGTGGGACAAGGAACGCGGCACGATTGTATCGAACGAATCCGCCGAGATTATCCGCATGTTCAATTCGGCCTTTGACGGGCTGACGGGCAACACCGATGACTATTACCCCGAAGCGCTGCGCGCCCAGATTGATGCTGTGAATGACCGCATCTATGACACTGTGAACAACGGCGTCTACAAATCCGGTTTTGCCACCACGCAGGACGCCTATGATGCGGCGGTGGTGCCGCTGTTTGACTCGCTCGACTGGCTGGAAGACCGCTTGCAGGGGCAGCGCTATCTGATGGGCGACACCCTGACAGAAGCCGACTGGCGCCTGTTCACAACATTGGTGCGGTTTGACAAGGTGTATCACCTGCATTTCAAATGCAACCGTCGCCGCATTGTGGATTACCCCGCACTTTGGGCCTATACGCGCGACCTGTTCCAACATGCGGGCGTGGCGGAAACAGTGAATTTCGACCATATCGTGCGCCACTACCATTACAGCCATGATACGATAAACCCGAACCGGATTATCCCTATCAACCCGGATCTTGACTTCGCTGCGCCACATGGGCGCGACAGCCTTTGACGCGATCAAGAAAAGCGTTTCCCATGGAATTTGTCCTGCGTTAACGTGGGGCAAATTTTTATTTGGGGGCGCTATGCGTAGTCTATCGGTTTTGGTAACGGTTCTTTCCCTTGGTCTTGCGACACATGCGCAGGGGCAAACCTGCGGCGGCACTTTCGGGTCTTTTGTCGAGGGCCTGAAAACAGAAGCCGCGACGCGCGGACATGACCGCGCCTTGATCGAGAATTTCTTTGCCAATGTCCGGCAGGAACAATCGGTTCTGAATGCGGACCGGCGGCAGGGCATTTTCCAGCGCCCGTTTCTGGATTTTTCGCGCGCGCTGATTTCGCAAAACCGCATGAATGCGGGGCGGGCCAATGCGGACCGCTACGCCAGCGTGTTTGCGGCAGCGCAACAAAACTATGGGGTGCCGCCGGGTATTTTGCTGGCCTTCTGGGCGTTCGAGACGGATTTCGGCGCGGTTCAGGGCGATTTCAACACGGTGAATGCGCTTGTCACGCTGGCGCATGATTGCCGCCGCCCCGAATTGTTCCGCCCGCAAGTGTTTTCCGCGATTGAAATGTATCGCCGTGGCATGCTGGACCCCGCGCGCACGCGCGGCGCATGGGCGGGCGAAATTGGCATGGTGCAGAAACTGCCGTCTGACATCATTAACCACGCCGTTGATGGTGACGGGGATGGGCGCATCGATTTGCAGAATTCCGTGCCGGATTCCATTTTGTCGGCGGCATCCATGCTGCGCGCCAAAGGTTGGCGGGCAAACGAGCCGTGGATGCATGAAGTTGCCCTGCCAGGCGGGCTGGACCTGACGCAGACGGGCTTGCGCACTGAACTGACCGTCAGCCAGTGGCAACAACTGGGCGTGCGCCCTACGCATGGCAACTTGCCATCGGGGAATATGCGCGCGTCCATTATCCTGCCACAAGGGCATCGCGGGCCGGCCTTCATGGTGTTTGCCAATTTCAACACGCTGTTTGAATGGAACCAAAGTTTCATCTATATCACGACAGCCGCCTATTTCGCCACGCGCCTGACCGGCGCGCCGGTCTATCAGGCAGGGAACCCCGAACAGGGCCTTGATCAGGACCAGATGCGCCAGCTACAGCAGAAACTGGCGCAGCGCGGGTTTGATGTGGGGGGCATTGACGGCATTCTGGGGGCGAACACCCGCGCCGCAGTTCAGGACATACAGGCGCAGCTTGGCCTGCCCGCCGATGGTTGGCCAACCCCGCAATTGTTGCGCATGTTATGACGCGCCCCTGCGCAAACACTTGTTGGTTTTGCGCGGCTTTTCCTGCAATCTTCATGCCTGTGCGAAGTTCGCGCAGACATGTATGATTGCAAAAGGTGAAGGAGTGACGCCATGGGACGCCGGGATGATTTGATTGAACGCTATGCGTCGGATTTACGGGAAAAATGCGGGGTAACCCCAGATATGGACCTGTTGCGCAAAGTGACGATCGCATGTGGCCCATCCATCTATAATGCAGATGCCAGCACAGTTGCCGCCACACAGCAGCATGAACTTGATACTGTGCGCAGGGCATTCCTGGTCAAGAAACTTGGCCTGCCTGATGGGCCAGAACTGAACACCACGCTTGATGCGGTGATCGAACAATACGGCCGGTCAGAGCGCAACAAGTATCGCGCGGTGATTTACTACCTTCTGACCAAACATTTCGGCAAGGAAGACATCTACGCCTGAGGGGCGGTTCATTCAAATTTGAAGCTTTGTTCGCTTGATCCTGCTGCACGGAACTGGATAAATGGGGGTGCTGGTCAGGATGGCCGGTCTTATTTCTTCCGGTGCTGTGAAGGGCATATGGGTGAGTGGGGCCGCGGTTCATCCGCGGCCCTTTCCCGTTCAGGCACGCCGACGCTGGCTTTCGTCATGGTTCTGCCAGAAACATGCCCGCATTTACGCGTTTTGCCGAAGTATTCCGATTGTGATGGTAATTCGCAGGCGTTAGGTTGAAATACCCCGATACCAACCCTTATTTGAGGGTGGAAGGTGTTGCGAACACCACCTGAATAAAGGATTTGGTCATGAGTGAACACAGCAGTTTTCCGGTTCTGCCACTGCGCGACATGGTGGTTTTTCCCCACATGATTGTCCCGCTTTTTGTGGGGCGCGAAAAATCCGTGCGTGCGTTGGAAGCTGTAATGGCTGATGACAAGCAAATTCTGCTTGTCTCGCAGAAGGATCATACACAAGAAGACCCGGGCGCTGACGATATTTTTCGTGTTGGCGTCCTGTCGAGTGTGCTGCAGTTGCTGAAATTGCCCGATGGCACAGTCAAGGTGCTGGTCGAAGGGCGCGCGCGTGTGGCGATTTCGGAATTCGTGGACAATGACGCCTATTTTGAAGCCGTCGCGCAGCCCGTGCCTGACACAGCCGGGGATAGCGCCACCACAAAAGCCTTCATGCGGTCGGTTCAGGGCGAATTTGAACGCTATGCCAAGGTGCGCAAGAACATCCCTGACGAAGCGCAGGCGGCCATTGCCGAAGCGACCGACGCTGCAACACTTGCTGATCTGGCAGCCGGGCATTTGGGCGCAACTGTTCAACAGAAACAGGCGCTGCTGGAAAAGCAGGACATTTCCGCGCGTCTGGAGGAAATTTATGGCCTGATGCAGGGGGAATTGTCCGTCCTTCAGGTGGAACGCAAGATCAAGACCCGCGTTAAAAGCCAGATGGAACGCACCCAGCGCGAATACTATCTGAATGAGCAGATGAAGGCCATTCAGAAGGAACTGGGCGAGGGCGAGGATGGCCAGAATGAAGTGGCCGAACTGGAACAGCGCATTGCCGCAACCAAACTGTCCAAGGAAGCCCGCACCAAGGCCGAAGCGGAAGTCAAGAAGCTGAAGAACATGTCGCCCATGTCTGCCGAAGCGACTGTGGTGCGCAATTATCTGGACTGGATGCTGGCCATTCCATGGGGCACCAAAAGCCGCGTGAAAAAAGACCTTGGGCGCGCGCAAGACGTGCTGGACCAGGATCATTACAGTCTGGACAAGGTCAAGGAACGCATTGTCGAGTATCTGGCCGTTCAGGCACGCTCAGCCAAGCTGAAGGGGCCGATCATGTGCCTTGTCGGCCCGCCGGGTGTGGGGAAAACCAGCCTTGGCCGGTCGGTTGCGAAGGCAACGGGGCGCGAATTCATTCGCATCTCGCTGGGTGGGGTGCGCGACGAATCTGAAATTCGCGGGCATCGGCGCACCTATATCGGGTCCATGCCCGGCAAGATCATTCAGGCCCTGAAAAAGGCCAAGACGACAAACCCCCTTATCCTGCTGGATGAGATTGACAAGATGGGGCAGGATTTCCGCGGTGACCCCGCCAGCGCCATGCTGGAGGTGCTGGACCCTGAACAGAACTCCACCTTCGTGGATCATTATCTGGAAGTGGAATATGACCTGTCCAACGTCATGTTCCTGACCACGGCCAACAGCTATAACATGCCCGGCCCGCTGCTGGACCGGATGGAAGTGATTCCGCTGTCGGGCTACACCGAGGATGAAAAGCTGGAAATCGCGCGGCGTCACCTGTTGCCCAAATCGGTTAAGAACCATGGCTTGCGCCGCGGTGAAATGACGATTTC
The DNA here is from genome assembly GCA_017510335.1 of Paracoccaceae bacterium. GTDB lineage: Bacteria > Pseudomonadota > Alphaproteobacteria > Rhodobacterales > Rhodobacteraceae > Roseinatronobacter. The sequence goes on along the minus strand of JAFWNM010000033.1, from coordinate 77,081 downwards.
GGACAGCGCGATTACCGAAATCATCCGCCGCTATACCCGTGAAGCGGGCGTGCGGAACCTTGAACGCGAATTGAACAAGATCGCGCGCAAGGCGGTGACGAAGATCATCAAGAAGGAAACCGACAAGGTGATTGTTGCACGTGACAATCTTGCGGACTTTTTGGGTGTGTCGCGCTTCCGGTTTGGTCTGGCCGAAAAGGAAGACCAGATCGGTGTTGTTACCGGCCTTGCATGGACGCAAGTCGGCGGCGATTTGCTGCAAATCGAAGCACTGCGCCTGCCGGGCAAGGGCCGCATGAAAACCACCGGCAAACTGGGCGACGTGATGAAGGAGTCGATTGACGCGGCAAATTCTTTCGTGCGCTCAATTGCGCCGGAAATTGGTGTGAAGCCGCCACGTTTTGACGCGCTGGACATTCATGTGCACGTCCCCGAAGGGGCAACCCCCAAGGACGGGCCAAGTGCCGGCATTGCGATGGTGACGTCCATTGTTTCGGTGCTGACGCAAATTCCGGTGCGCCGCGACATTGCCATGACGGGCGAGGTCACGTTGCGCGGGAATGTGCTGGCGATTGGCGGGCTGAAGGAAAAGCTGCTTGCGGCCTTGCGCGGGGGAATCACGACCGTTCTTATTCCGCAGGAAAACGTCAAGGATCTGAGTGAGATTCCCGACAATGTCAAAGAAGGGCTGACCATCATTCCAGTCGTGAATGTGCGCGATGTGTTGCGCCACGCGCTTGTGTCGCAACCCAGCGCTGTGGAATGGGATGAAGAAGCGGATGAAGCCGCGCGTCTGGCCCGACTGGCAAGCCCGGCACCAGAAGACAAGCCGCGCGCCGCACATTGACGCGCACCACTGTAAGTCAGAAAAGTCGCCCCGTGCCCAGCGGGGCGACTTTTTCTATGGTTTTGCCTGTCCGCACCCTCTTGCGAAGATCACGCCCAGCGGGTAAAGCACCAAAACGGGGGCGATTAGCTCAGCGGTAGAGCGCTTCGTTCACATCGAAGATGTCAGCGGTTCAAATCCGTTATCGCCCACCATATACTTCCCAACACACACAAGTTTTGCCTTGTTTCGTTGGGGGGTATTCCGTTCGTCTGTTACAAACCGCCTTATGAAACGGGTTTGTAATGGCTGGCGCTTAACGACAGGTTCTGCCCAGCAGTGCACGATTCTTCGCCCGGCTGGTCGGTCCGAAAGAATGGCGGCACATGAACGGAAAATCCTAGTTCCGGGCACCCTTCGGGCGTGATTGCAGGACCGCAATATGCTGCTTCACGTCTGTCCGAACAATCCACAAGACCGCTTCCATGCGCAGCGCGGGCCGCGTCCGGTCTGACCGGGGCCGGTTTGTTCGCCAAGGCAGAGGGGTTTGATGATCGCCCACTGCCCTAGAGTATGTCGCATTCATTCGTATTCACGCGACATACTCTAATTTTTTGATTTTGCATGTTCGAGAAGCTCAAAACCGGTTCCCACTTTTAAGCAACATGCCCTAATAATCTTTCGCAATTGCGCGGTTCAGTTCCAGCATGTCGAACATTGCCCTGCGGGCCGCTTCGTGATCGCGGGCGGCGATTGCATCGGCCACAGCGATATGCCCTTCGCGGCTGACCTTTTCGTTGTCAGGATTGACCACCCCGAATTCATAAGACACCCGCAGCATGGTCAAGATGATCTGGCGCAGCTGGCGCATGACGTTGTTTCTGGTCATGTCAAGCAATGTGACGTGGAACTGGCAGTCGGCCGCGAACAAGGTTTCAACATCCACTTCACCCGGATGAATGGCATATGCTGCCGCCAGCAGGGTTTTCACCTGTTCGTCTGTCCCCCGTTGGGCGGCAAGCGCTGCAGCTGCCGGTTCAATCACAGTGCGAAGTTCGGTTGTTTCCGCGAATATCCGTTTGATCCGCGGGTGCGAAGGATCGTGCCAGGACACCACATCCCCGTCCAGAAAATTCCATTCCTCGACGGGCCGGACCCGTGTGCCATAGCGCCGCGCAGTGCGCACCAGGCCTTTTCCTGACAGCACTTTCACAGCGTCGCGCACAGTGGCCCGACTAACCCCGAGGGAGTCTGCCAGTTCTTCTTCGTTCGGCATGACCTCATCAGGGGGATACACATCATTTGTGATCCTCTGTCCCAGAATCTCGACAGATTGTTTGGCCACCCCCGTGGGCAAGGATGAAATGAATTCTGTTGGTATCTTCAGGTCGAGATGCCGACGAATAGGGCTTTCAACTGTCGGGCGCATGCTGTCCAAGGCTCCAATTTTTCTTTACATATGATCTAGAACAAGACATCCTACATCTTATGTAGCGCCACCCGGCCTGCACTGGCAACGCATTGGCACCAAAAAAACGACACCAGCCTGCGCGACCAGATCGAATGGAGGAGGAAACCATGACTATGAAAAGTGCAATCTGCGCTGCAGCACTTGCTGCTGTTACGTTTTCTATCAGTGCTTCCCACGCGGAAGCGACCGAGATAAAATTCGGCATCGGCATTCCAGAGGGGGATTTTCCGGAGTATAATGCCCTTGTCCGTTTCAAGGAATATGTCGAGTTCAAGACCAATGGCGAACTGACCGTGCGGCTGTTCCCCAATAACCAGCTTGGTGGCGAACGCGAAATGATCGAGATGGTCCAGCAGGGCAGTCTGGAACTCAGCTTTCCTGCCGATGGCGCCATGAGTGGCTTTTATGCGCCCATGCAGGTCTGGTCGATTCCATACTTGTTTGAATCCGCACCAGTGGCATGGCGGGTGCTGGAAAGCGAATTTGCCGAAAACATGAAAGACGATATTCTGGAACAAACCGGAATTCGTGCATTGGCGTTTTCGCAAAACGGCTTCCGGTCCTTCACCAACAATATCCGCCCGCTGATCAATCCCGAAGACATGAGCGGGCTGAAAATTCGCACCATGGAAAGCCCGGTTTATATGGAACTGGTGAATTCACTGGGCGCGACCGCGGTGCCGATCAGCGGCGCAGAAGTGGTCATGGCGCTGCGTCAGGGTGTGGTTGACGGGCAGGAAAACCCGCCCGCCGTGGTCTATGGCGGTGGCCATGGCGAGGTTCAGAAATACTATACCCTGAATGAACACACCTTTGGCCTGCATGTCATTATTGCCAATGATGATTGGTTCAATTCGCTGGAGCCGGGCCATCAGCAGGTTATCCAGGACGCGGCCCTTCTGATGGCATGGACCGAGAACCTTCAGAAAACCGAAGGGGATTGGCGTTTCAGCCGCCAGTTGGCCGAAGAACTGGGGATGGAAATCCATGTTTCGACCCCCGAACAAAAGGCGGCGTTCAAAGAGATCACACAGCCCGCTGTGCTGGAATTCATTCGCAGCAATGTCGGTGATGAACTGGTCGATGAGTTGATCGCCACTGTAGACGAGGCGAAAGCCGCACTTTACGGAAACTGATCGCCCTGGTCCCGTGGCCCTGCCCCGCCTGAACTGCAGGGCCACGGGCGTCGTTCCTGTCGTTCAACAGAAATAGCGCTGCCAAGCGGCAAACACCAAATGAGCCAGACATGACGCGTATCGCCACACTCGCTGCCCGCGTGCTTGCCATGAGCACAGAGATCATTGCGGGAATTTTGTTAATAGCCGTAACGCTGTTGAACCTTACACAGGTTGGCGGACGCTATTTCTTCAACACTGGGTTCAGCTGGACAGAGGAAGTCATGCGCTACTCTATGATCTGGCTTATGATGCTGGGCAGTGTCGCATGCATCTTCCGGCTAGAGCATATGGGCATTGAGGTTCTGGAAGGGCTGGTCAGGCCGGACCTTGTGCGGTTTGTGAAATCTGCGCTGTATTCGGTAGCTGCAATTTTCTGTGTCGTGATCTTGCATTATGGTTGGCCGCTAGCGTTGCGCAATGCTGCCCAATCGGCACCCGCATCGGGGATTTCCATGATCATCCCTTATGCCGCCTTGCCTGTCGGGGCGGCCCTTATGCTGGTGCAAATCGCCTTAAGCTGGCTTTCGGGCTTCGAGCCGGATGATGATGGCGCCCGCAATACCGATACACCGCGCACTGGCACAAATGGAGCCAGCCAATGATCTGGGTTGCAATTCTGGGTCTTGGGCTTTTGTTCATCGGTATTCCGGTTGCGTTTGCCATCGGGCTTGCCGGAATTCTTGGGGTCTGGCTGGCAGGCATCCCGCTGTCTGTGACTGCGACGCGGTTGTTTACGGGCGTCGACAGTTTCATCTTTCTTGCTGTGCCTTTCTATATTCTGGCTGCCGAAATCATGAGTCAGGGGGGCATTACCGCAAGGCTGATTTCCATCGCTTCTGCGGCCACAAGCTGGCTGCGCGGGGGAACGGCCTATGCCAATATCGGCACGTCAGTTCTGTTTGCCGGCATTTCCGGTTCGGCAGTGGCGGACGCTGCCGCATTGGGGCGGGTGTTCACCGAAGAAATGCCAAAAGAAGGCTATACCAAGGAATATGCCGCCGCCGTCACTGCTGCATCTTCGATTGTGGGGCCAATCATTCCGCCATCGGGGTTGGCCATTATCATGGCCGCCGTAACGGGCCTTTCGGTCATTGACCTGTTTCTGGCGGGCATTCTGCCAGGCCTGTTGCTGGGTGGCGCATGCGCCGCAGTTGTTGCAATTGATGCGCTTCGCAAGCGGGTGCCAAAACCGCGACGTCTGGTCTTTAACCGTGACGGGGCGGGACGCATGATCATCGAAGCCGTGGCGGTTCTGACCCTGCCTGTCATCATCATCGGGGGAATGCTTGCCGGAATTTACACTGCCACAGAAGGCGGGGGCGTCGCGGTTGCCTATGCCATTTTCCTGTCGGTGGTCGTGTTTCGCGTGATGGACCTGAAAGGGCTATGGAAGGCGTTTTTGCGTGCCGCCCGCACATCGGCCACGATCTACCTGCTTGTCGCGGCCGCCACGATCCTGTCCTACGCGCTGAACTTGTTGGGCATCGCGTCATGGGTCGCATCAACCGCAAGTGTTTTTGAACAAAGCCCATTGCTGTTTTTGTTCGCGGTGGCCGCGCTGATGCTGGTGCTGGGCACGTTTCTGGATATTGGCGCGGCAATCCTGATTTTCGCCCCGCTGCTTATGCCAGTGGTCTACCAGCTTGGCATTGATCCGATGCAGGCGGCGATGGTCATCATGCTGACGCTTGCCATGGGCCTTGTCACGCCCCCTGTCGGGGTGGTCCTGTTTGTGATGATGCGCGTGGGTCGGGTGCGGATGTATCCGCTGATCCGCGCGTTGATGCCGTTCTTGCTGGCGCAACTGCTGGCCATCGGCCTTGTCTGCCTTATTCCGGGCATTTCCAGCTATTTGCCCGACCTGTTAAACTGACGCGCCCCGCATAATACGGGCATATCGCTAGGCGAGAGGATTTCATGAAGATTACCGGCATCAGCACTGTGGTTGTAAACGCCATTCATCGGAACTGGGTATTTGTGAAAGTCCAGACTGACCAACCCGGACTTCATGGCTGGGGCGAGGCGACGCTGGAATGGAAAACCCGCGCCGTGCTTGGCGCGATCGAGGATTTGGAACAATTCGTCATTGGCGAAGACCCGCGCCGGATTGAACATATTTTCAGCAAGATGACCAAGTTCAGCTTCTGGCCGTTGGGGTCAATCGGCATGACCGCTGTATCCGCCATCGATCAGGCGCTTTGGGACATCAAGGCCAAGGATCTGGGTGTGCCGGTCTGGCAGCTTTTGGGCGGGCAGGTGCGTGACCGTGTTCGGGTTTACACCCACATGCGTCGTGCGCGCATCGGTGCGCAGGTTGGCACGGGTGATATTGGCGCGTTCTGCGATGCGGTTCAGGAAACTGTTGAAATGGGGTATAATGCGGTCAAACTGGGGTTTGTGCCTTATTCGGGATATGAAGCACCGCTGCCAGACCTGCTGCATGTCGAAAAACTGGCGCAGGCCGTGCGCGACAGGGTCGGTCCCGATGTGGCCATCATGACGGATTTCCATGGCAGGCCCGCATCGCCCGAAGTGGCGAAGGCGTATATCGATGTGATTGCGCCCATCAGTCCCCTGTTTGTAGAAGAACCTATCCAGCCCGGCAATGCCGCGGCTATGGCCGCACTTGCACAACGGGTGGATTGCCCGCTTGCCACGGGCGAACGGCTGTTCACACCCCGCGAATTTGCCGAACTGGCCGAACACAGGGCCGTTGCGCATATCCAGCCCGATCTAAGCCATTGTGGTGGCCTGACAGGCGGGCGCAAGATTGCGGCCATTGCCGAGGCAGGACAGATGGGTATTGCGCCGCATAACCCTATGGGGCCAGTCGCGGGGGCAGTTGCGTTGCATTTTGATGTGGCAACCCCCAATTTCGTCATACAGGAAGAAGCGGTCGGGCTTGTTCCATGGTTTGATGAGATATTCTCTCATCCTATGCGGCTTGTTGATGGATACTGGGACATACCTGATGGCCTTGGGTTTGGCGTTGAAATCAACGAAGCCGCCGCCGCCCGCCACCCATTCAAGCCAGAGATTGTCCCCGCGCTGGAAGCGCTGCTGCCAGATGGAACAATCGCAAACTGGTGACGGTTACCCCCGCATCCTGAATGCAAGGGCTGCGCAAAAGCAATGAAGCGCCGGGGCCGTTTCCCTGCGCTGCAAAACACGGTGGGGCGGGCTTGGTAACTTCTATGCTGCCCACTGGTTTCAAGATCTGCCAGCTTCGAAATAGCTAACTATCTGGTCACGAACCCAGATCAAGGCTCGATCGGTTGCGCCGTAATGGTGCCACTGGATCACCTCGGTCAATGGCGGAATCTGGACCGGTGCTTCGACGATGCGCAGTGGCATGATGCGGGTATAGGCTTCGGCAAGGCGACGATGCGCCAGCGCGATTCGCGGGGTTCCGGAAATCAGAAATGGCATGGTGGAAAATGACCCTGCGACAATGTCAATTCTGCGCGCTTTATCACCGTAATTCCGCGTGAACCATTCTTCATAACTGGGCGCGGAATTCGGCCCAAAACTGACGGTCACATGCCGCATATTCAGAAAATCATCCAATGTCAGATGATCTTCGACAAGGGGGTTATCGCGGCAAATCAGGCAACAGAAGGTTTCCGCGAATAGGGGCAAGTTCGGATGCGCTTGCGAAACATAGGCCTGTGGCATGGTAAGCAGGTCTATCTCGCCGCTTTCCAGCAGAAGATCAGGCGCGTTTTGTCGCCCTTGCAATTGCGAGGGTTGCAATACCTCAAACCGGACGCCCGGTGCGGCGCGGTTTATAAGACGCATGGCATTGGCCAACCCTGCAATCATCAGATAATCTGACGCAAAAATGCGGATCACACGTTCAGAAGATGCCGGGTCGAAATCTGGTGCTGTCATGATGCGCGCATCAACCTGCAACAACAGGTCGCGCGCGGCGGCGGCCAGTTCAAGGCCGCGTGCTGTGGGCACCATTTCGCGGCCAACCTGCACCAACAAGTCATCCTGAAAATAGTCGCGCAACCGTGCCAATACACCGCTGACGGTTGATTGGTTGCGATACAGCTTCTCAGCGGCGCGTGACACGTTGCGTTCGGTCAGCAACTGGTCCAGCGCCACCAGCATATTCAGATCAAACCCCTTGAAGCGCATATTTCATCCTCAACGATAAGGTATCTATTTTTCCGATACTTTATATCCGAACTTTCGATTTTTATAATATAAATACTTTTGTTACTTCATTTGCAGGTGCTGATCACAGCCCCGTGGAGGAGGAACCCATGTCATTTCATTTGCCTGCCATTGCAGTCGCGGTTGCCGTATTCGCCATACCTGCCGCTGCCCAAGAACGCCTGATCTTCGCCACCGCTAGCCCGTCCGAAGGCCCTATTTCCAAGGTCATTTTCGACGGATGGGCGGAACGCATCAACCAAGACGGAGCAGGCACAGTCGAAATTGACGTGCGCCACGGGTTTACCATGGCCAGCCCTGCAAATTTCTATGATCGTGTGAAGGATGGTGTGGTGCCCATCACATGGGGAATCATGACCACAATCGGCGGGCGCTTTCCCCTTACCGGGATGGCCGAACTGCCGTTCCTGAGCGACGATGCAGAAACAGCTTCAGTTGCGTTCTGGCGGCTCTATGCCGAAGGGCATCTGGACGCGGAATACCATGACATTGTTCCCCTTTTTCTAACGGCCTTTCCGCAATCAGGGGTGCATCTGTCAGCGCCTGTCACATCGCTTGATGATCTTGCGGGCGCGCGCGTGATCGCAGGGTCGCAGACCAACTCTCATGTCATTCAGGCCCTTGGCGGGTTGCCGCAATCCATCAATCCCGCTGATGCTTATGAAGCTATCCAGCGCGGCACTGCCGATGGCAGGTTTGTGCCCTGGACAGCGTTTCCCCCCTTCCGCATGGAGGAAATCACGAACTATCATATCGAGGCCCCGATCGGCACGGCCATTGGTATGGTGTTCATAAACCGCGATATCTGGAACGATCTGCCCGAAGATGTGCGCGAGGTCATCATGCGCCATTCCGGCGAGGATCAAAGCCGCCTTTTGGGCCAGTTCTTCGATGCGCAAAATGCCGCTATCCGCGAACGTATAGCAGGCATGGACGGTCACGTTATCGTTGCGCCGACATCTGAACAAGCTGCGCAGTGGGAAACCCGTCTGGCACCTGTAACCGATAGCTGGCTGGAGCGCACCCAAGGCGGGGCCGCCCTGCTGGAACGGTTTACCCAGTTGCTAAGCGACGCCGCCGCTGACTGACAAGGGCCCAAGATCCGGCCCCGGAAATCCGCAGCCAATACCGCAGCGCAGAATTATCTGCGCTGCGGGTCAGCGAGGAATGCATATGCCCCATCCCCAAACAGATGTTTTGTCGCGCAAACCCGTAATTGACGTTGTGCTGCATCGGGTCACACGACCGCTGGCATTTGCCGGTGTATTGGGCATGCTGGCGGTGGCCGGTGTCACTGTGGTTGCCGTGCTGCTGCGCTGGTCGGGGCTTGGCGGTCTGGCCGCGATGAACGAAATCACTGGTATGTTGTTTGCCGTTGCCATTGCCGCGACGCTGCCTGCGGCCACGGCGCAACGGGTGCATCTGCGCATAGACTTGCTGGGCGGCATGATGGGGTCGCGGTTGCGGCGGCTTATGGACCTTTTGGGGTCATTGCTGCTTTTGCTGTTTCTGACGCTGCTTGCGCGCGAGGTTTACGCCTATTCGGGGCGGCTGATTGCGGGGGGGCGCACGACCACAATTCTGGGCTGGCCGGTGGGCCAGTTTGTGCGGGCAGTGGGTATATTGCTATGGGCCACAGTGGGTGTGCAGGCAGTTACAACTGCGCAGGACCTGCGGCGCATGACGCTGCGCGAAACTGCTGGTGACGGGCGCACGCACCCGCTGGTGTGGGTGCTGTTGTTGGGCACCGCTGTGGCGCTGGCATGGCTTGTATGGTGGGGCTGGGGCGATTTTCGCGGCATGTCGCGCGCGGTGACCAATGCGCCGCTAGCGTCTGTCGGGATGGGCTTTGTGTTGCTTTGGGCGGCGCTGCTTTTGTTGTTTCCGGTATCAGCGGTCATGGGGTTGATGGGGCTGGTGGGAACCGCGTTGTTTCTGGACTGGCGCCCGGCATGGTCGGTGCTGTCGTCGGAAACAGTGGGGTTTTTGACCAATCCGCAAGTGGCCGCACTGCCGTTGTTCCTGCTGATGGGGTCATTTGCCATGGTCGCGGGCCTGTCGGATGATGTGTATCGTCTGGCGCGCGCGGCACTGGCGCGCTATCGCGGCGGGTTGGCACTGGCCACGGTCGGGGGGTGCGCGGGGTTTGGTGCGGTCACCGGATCATCGCTGGCCACAGTCGCCACATTCGGGCGGATTTCGCTGCCGCAAATGCGCGCGGCGGGCTATGCACCCGGTCTGGCGTCGGGGACAGTGGCCGCAGGTGGCACTTTGGGTGCGCTTATCCCACCGTCCGCGCCGATCATTCTGTTTGCCCTGCTGACGGAAGCATCGATAGGTCAGCTTTTTGTCGCTGCAGTTATTCCCGGCCTGCTGGCTGCGGCACTTTACATGACCACCATCGCGCTTTTTGTGCGCATGAATCCGACCGCTGCCCCCATTGCCGAACCACGTGTCCCGGGGGAATTGCGCGCCGCCTTCGCCAAGGCCGGACCAGTGACAATATTGTTCGGCGCGGTCATCGGCGGGCTGTATGCAGGCGTGTTCACGGCAACCGAATCCGCTGCCGTTGGTGCGATCGGCGCGTTTGTTATGGCGGCCTGGCGCGGCAAGTTGAACCGGCACCAAATACTTTCGGTCATGGGGGAAACCACGGCCATTACCGCCATGATCTACATGCTGATTTTTGGTGCAATGGTGTTTTCATTCTTCGTGGGTGTCAGCCAGTTGCCGGAAACACTGACAAGCATTGTGGGCGGGCTGAATGTTCAGCCACTGCTGATTATTGCGCTGCTTTTGCTGGTCTATCTGCTGCTTGGGTCGGTGATGGACAGTTTCGCCATCATGATCATTACTGTGCCCATCGTCACGCCACTGATCCTTGGAATGGGCTATGACCTGATCTGGTGGGGCATCATCATGCTTGTGATTGTGGAAACCGGCCTGATCACCCCCCCTTTCGGGATCAACCTGTTTGTCATCCGGTCCGTCCAGCCGGATGTGCCCCTGACCACAGTGTTCAAGGGCGCGCTGCCCTTCGTTTTGTCCGACTTCTTACGGCTTGCCCTGCTGGTGCTGTTTCCGGCGCTTGTCCTGTGGCTGCCCTCGCAAATGTAAAGGTGCCTTATGCCCAACATCATTGACTTGTCCGTGCCGCTGGAAACAGGCATCGCCTCTGACCCGCCCGGTTTGCTGCCAGAGATTGACTATCATGACCATGACACCGGCGCGGCCGAGTTCGAGGCCATGACCGGCCTGAACCGCGCGCAGTTTCTGGAAGGCAAGGGCGCCGCATCAGAGCGGTGCCGCATCACAACCCATAACGGCACCCATCTGGATGCGCCGTGGCATTATCACCCTACAATGGATGGTGGCAAACGGGCCATCACCATTGATGAAGTGCCGCTGGACTGGTGCTTTCGCCCCGGCGTGAAGCTGGATTTCCGCCATTTGCCGGATGGTCATGTGGTCACCGCCAGACAGGTCGAGGACGAGTTGGACCGCATCGGCCACAGTTTACGCCCCTATGACATTGTGTTGGTCAACACATCCGCGGGTGCCGCCTATGGCCAGCCCGATTTCCTGTCGAAGGGCTGCGGCATGGGGCGCGAGGCAACACTGTATCTGACAAGCCGCGGCGTGCGCGTTACGGGCATTGACGGCTGGTCATGGGATGCGCCCTTCGGGGCCACATTGCAGCGCATCCGCGACACCAATGATCCCAGCCTGTTCTGGGAAGGGCACAAGGCCGGCGCCGAGATCGGCTACTGCCATATCGAAAAACTGACCAATCTGGATCAACTTCCGGCGAACGGTTTCACCGTGGCCTGTTTCCCCGTCAAGGTCGCCCGCGCCAGCGCGGGCTGGTGCCGGGCGGTGGCAATTCTGAATGACTGAAAGGAACCAAATGTTCAGATATTTTCCAACCAACTATGTCTGGGACCTGTCGGTGAACCTGGCCATCGAGATGGGCGGCCGGATGGGCGAAATCGCCGAAATGTGCGCCCCCCTGACCGAAGCCGCCAAGGCCCCGGATGCAGAAGGCACGCGCGCCTTCTGCGAAAGCTGGGAACATATGGCCCAGCGGCTGGAAGGGCTGGCGCAGGACGATCTGGCGCGCGGGCGCACGCTGTCGGCCAGCACCAAACTGATGCGCGCGGCCAATTACCTGATTATCGCCGAACGGATGCAGGCACACGGGTCTGACGGGCGGCTGGCGCTGTATCGCCACCATCTGGCAACCTTCTATCAGGCGCTGTCCTTGGGGCGCAGCGGTGCATATCGTGTGGAAATCCCCTATCAGAGCAAGCACCTGTCGGGCATTTTTGTGTCCGCCGAGGGGGTCCAAGGGCCGCAGCCGGTTTTGATACAGGTCAACGGTTTCGACAGCACCAAGGAAATGCGCTACATGGCGCAACTGCCCGGACTGCTGGCCAAACGTGGCATTGCCTCGCTGGTGCTGGACCAGCCGGGCACTGGCGAAGCGCTGCGCCTGCAAAACCTGACCGCGCGCCATGATTCCGAGCATTGGGCCACCCCCGTCTATGAATGGCTGGCCGCGCGCACGGATGTGGACGCCGCGCGTATCGGCATCGAAGGGGTGTCGCTGGGCGGGTACTATGCCCCGCGCGCCGTGGCGTTTGAACCGCGCTTTGCCTGTGGCATCAGCTGGGGGGCAAACCATGACTGGCGTGATGTGCAAAAGCGCCGTCTGGAACGCGAAGGCGATTTTCCCGTCCCGCATTACTGGGCACATGCTGCATGGGTGTTCGGGGCCAAGGATACTGATGATTTCATGGCGCGTGCCGAACACATGCATCTTGACGGTGTGCTGGACCGCATCCGCGTGCCGTATCTGGTGACGCATGGCAAGCATGACACCCAGATCCCGCTGAAATGGGCGCATCGCACCTATGAGCAACTGGTCAACAGCCCCCGCCGCGAATTGGTTGTTTTCGATGAACGCACCGGCGGCGTGATGCATTCCAGCGTCGATAATTCCGGCCCTGTGCTGGATTGCATTTGCGATTTCGCAGCCGAAACCCTTGGCGGCCGGACCGCCTGAACACAAAGGGGGCGGCCGGACCGCCTGAACACAAGGAAGAAACCATGCAGATCATCGGACCCGACCTTCTGGTCTTTGGTGTGGACGACGTGCCCGCCTGCCACGAATTCCTGACCGCCTATGGGCTGAACGCGCAGGATTACACCCCTGAAACGGGCGGCTATTTCATGTCGCTGGACGGGACCGGCCTTGAAATCCGCCGCCGCGACGACCCGTCACTGCCGCCCGCGTTAAAAACCGGCAACATGCTGCGCCTGCAGGTGCTGGGCGTCGTGGATGACGCCGCACTGGAGGCCGTGGCCAAGGAACTGGGCCGTGACCGGCAGGTTCTGCGGCTGGCCGATGGAACCTTGCGCTGTCAGGACGATCAGGGGTTCGAGTTGTCCTTCCGCGTGACCACCCGCAAGGCGCTGGACATGCCCGCCGAAAAGGTCAACGCGCCGGGTGACTATGGGCGCAAGCCCAACCAGATTGGTGTGTCCGAAGACATGCCCGCCAAGCCGCGCACGCTGTCGCATATCGTGCTTTTTGTGCCTGATATTGATCAGGCGGTGGGGTTCTACCGCGATCGTCTGGGCTTTCGTATCACTGACACACTGACCGGCGCAGGCCCCTTCCTGCGCCCGCAGGCGAACCCCGACCACCACACGCATTTCTTCATCCGCACGCCGCCGTATATGCAGGGGTGCGAACATCTGGCGTTCCATATGGGCGGGCCGACCGAATTGATGATGGCAGGCAGCCGGATGATGAAACAGGGGTTTGAATCGTTCTGGGGACCAGGGCGGCACAAGTTCGGATCGAACTGGTTTTGGTATTTCAAAAGTCCGCTTGGCTGCAATGTGGAATTCGACGCCGATATGGACACCCATGACGATGATTGGGCCCCGCGCGAGGCGCCCATGGGGCCAGAAGCATCGCAGGCATTCTTGCTGCAATGGCGCGAAAAATGGGCGCCGACCGGCGGCCCGAAGAAAGACTGAACTGGTGGTTCTGGTGCATCTCGATGACCTGCCTGACGGGGGCGCACGCGGCTTCGATGTGCCGGGCCTGCGTTGCAAGGTCATCGTGGTGCGCCGCGGCGATCAGGTGTTTGGCTGGCGCGACCTGTGCCCCCATTATGCAGGCGGCACGCCCATGGCATGGAAACGTGATGCCTATTTGAACGGTGCGGGCACCCATATCGCATGCCACGCGCATGGCGCCTGGTTTGACATGGAAACAGGGGCCTGTGTGCAAGGCCCCTGTTTGGGAAAGCGGTTGACCCGCGTGCCGCTGCGTGTGGATGAAACAGGCACGGTCAGCACCCTGCCGTAAGAAATATGAAAGAGGAGAGAGCAATGAATACCCACAGGCGCGTGCTTATCGTTGGGGGCGGGTTTTCCGGTATGTCTGCAGCCATTTTGCTGGCAGAGCAGGGAAACACTGTCGATTTGGTGGAAATTGACGCTGGCTGGCGCAGCTATGGCGCGGGCATCAGTTTGAATGCCAGCATCTTTCGTGTTTTTGACCGGCTGGGTATTCTGGACGGGTTCCGCGAATGTGGCGCAATCATTGACGGTATTGAAATACGCGGGCCTGCCGATCAGGTGCTGGCGCATTTGCCGACCCCGTCAGTGATGGACGGGGCGCCCGGCAGTGGCGGTATCATGCGTCCGGTTCTGGCGCGGCTGCTTGCCGATCGGGTGCGCGCCACTGCGACGAATATCGCCCTCGGCCAGAGTTTTGGCACCATTGCCGACGGGGTTGACGGGGTGGATGTTACCTTCTCCGATGGTCGCACGGGCACATATGATCTGGTGATCGGGGCCGATGGGTTGTTTTCCAGCGTCCGCGCCGCAGTGTTCCCCAATGCTGCCGCGCCGCGGTATGTGGGTCAGGCGGTATGGCGTGCGGTGGTGAAGCGCCCTGCACATCTGCCAAGTGTTGCCATGTGGATGGGGCCTGGCCTGAAACTGGGCATTACGCCTGTGTCAAAGGACGAGAGCTATATTTTCCTGACCGAGAACCGACCGGAAAACACCTATGTCCCGCCAGAGACCCAGCTGGAAAGCCTGAAAGCCCTGTTGGGCCATTTTACCGCGCCCACAGCACAGGCGCTTGCCGCGGAGCTGGGTGAGCACAGTCAGATTGTCTATCGTCCGCTGGAACAGCTTTTGCTGCCGCGCCCTTGGTATGTCGGGCGGGTGGTGCTGATAGGGGATGCGGTTCACGCTACAACCCCCCATATGGCGGCAGGTGCCATGATTGGCATGGAAGATGCTGTTGTCCTGGCTGATGAATTGGCCGCGCATCACAATGTGTCCACCGCGCTGGATGCCTTTCAATCCCGCCGTTGGGAACGCGCCCGCATGGTCGTGGAAAATTCCGGGCGTCTGGCCGAGATTGAGCAGGGCCATGGCACGCCGGATGAACACCGCCAGATCATGGGCCAGACGCTGGGCGCGTTGGCGCAACCGATATAAGCCACCCTGCGTCGTAAGCCCAACAGAAGGGTGCAGGGCCGTGCAGTGACGAACAAAAGGACATTGAAATGAAGTTCGCTACCCTTCCCAACGGGACCGAAGACGGCGCATTGCTGGTTGTTTCGCGCGATCTGACGCGGGCGGCCCCCGCAACAGATATTGCCCCCAGCCTGCTGGCTGCGTTGCGTGACTGGCCGCGCGTGGAACCCCTTTTGCGCGAACGTGCCGGACAGGTCGAGGCAGGCAATGCCCAAGGCCTTGTGCCGTTTGCGCCAGAAGACACACTTGCCCCGCTGCCCCGCGCCCCGCAATGGCTGGATGGGTCTGCCTTTCTCAACCACGGGCGCCTGATGGATCAGGCATTCGGGAATGAACCCCTGCCGGATTTTGACACCCATCCGCTGGTCTACCAAGGCGCAAGCGATGACTTTCTGGGATCAAACGCCGTTCTGCTGACGCCGGATGAGGCCCTTGGCATTGATTGCGAGGGCGAATTCGGTGTTGTCGTGGACGAGGTGCCAATGGGCACCAACCCGCAAGACGCGCTCGACCTTGTGCGGTTAATTGTGCAGATCAATGACTGGTCGCTGCGTGTGCCCGGACCCTGGGAAATGAGGCGTGGCTTCGGTTTCGTGCAGGCCAAGCCATCCACGGGTTTTGCGCCTTGTGCCGTGACGCCCGATGAACTGGGGCAGTATTGGCAGGCCGGGCGTGTATGTCTGCCGTTACAGGTTGCAGTGAACGGCAGGCAGATTGGCACACCCCATGGCAGCGAGATGGATTTCCATTTTGGACAGATCATTGCGCATGCTGCGCGCACACGCAAACTGGGCGCGGGCAGCATTATCGGGTCTGGCACTGTGTCGAACGCGGCGCGCGCGGCCGGATCTGCCTGTCTGGCAGAGGTTCGTGTGATTGAAAAACTGGATTTCGGCGCGCCACAGACACCTTTTCTGCATTTCGGTGATCGCGTTACAATGGAAGCAACGCTACCAGACGGCCGGTTGTTTGGGAAAATCAACCAAAGAGTCCGACAACTGGCGTCTGGCCAATAAACGGTTCTGCCTTGTGTTGTGGGTGCAGTGGCCGCATTGCGGGGCGAATGAGTTTTGAAACAGTTTGGCCCTGCATCGGCCACTGAAATGCGCTTCAGCGCACCGAACACCATAAGGGCCGTGGCGTTCAAATCAATGCGATAGTCTGTTCCTCTCCCGCGTCATGCTCTGATGCGGGCGTTCCAGCGCAAGCCCACATTTCGCCTGGTTCAAAACTTGCTACCGGGCCGCGTTGCAGGACGGTTGACAGGCCACCTGCAATCACTGCACTTGCATGATGCCTGTCAACCAGCAGATGCTTGCCGAAGGCAGTCATCAACGAAGGCCGGATTACTGCGTGTTTCGGCAACCAGAAAGTTGATGTCATCCTCGCCGGGTGCATTGCCCTCGGGCATCAGTCCGGCAGCCTTGCGGATCAGGCTTTTGCGAACGCGGTTAAGATCGACATCGCGCAGTTTGATCCGCGAGGGGTGATCAGGGATAACGACAGCGGCGCCGGGGATCTCGTCTTCGGGGTCGCCACGCCATATCTGGATGCCACGCTCGCGGGCGAAGCTAAGCTGGGCCGATGGCTGTTTTCCTGCGCCCGCGTATTCGGTTTCCTGAACCACGATAGTCTGATCTTCCTCCATCTCTTGCGCCTGGGCGATCGCTGCGGCCAGCGCCACATTGCCAGCTGGGCCACGTTCCAACCCTTCAAGCCGGGCCAGCGCTTCGGTGACGTAGAACACCTCGCCTTGCTTCACCAGCAGGTAGCGATCCATGTAGCGCAGCGCGCGCGCTGCGTTGCGCGGCACGTCGGTTCGGTCAGGCCAGCTGGCGAACGGAATACCGAAACCAGTGTGGCCGGTGGTAAAATGCTTGCGGTTAAAATCGGTGTCGCTTGCCATGTGCAGGCCTGACAGATCGACACTTGCGGCGACAACCTTGCACCCAGACGCGCCGGCCTTTTGCAACCCGCGCGCAGTGCCGGTCAGGTTGCCGCCCCCCGCATGGGTGCAGATTACCACATCTGGGGCCGCGCCCGTGACGGCCTGCATCTGTTCGACAATCTCAACCCCCAAAGGCTCGACCCCGGCGATGGCATACGGGGTATAGAGTGATGCGTTGAAATAGCCCGTCTCCTCAAGCACGCGCAGGAATTGGTAGAACAGCTCTGGCCCAACGGACAGCTGCAACACTTCTGCACCATAAATCTCGCAGGCGCGCCCCTTTTCCAGAATTTCGGGCTGACCAATACCCAGGCTGTCGAACACTTCCTGCACGACAATACAATCCAGGCCCCGCATTGCCGCCTGACTGGCAACTGCCGCTCCGTAATTGCCACTGGTCGCCGCGACAGCGCCCTTGAAGCCTGCGTCTTTGGCGTGATGCATGCTTAGTGCGGCGCGGCGTGCCTTGTAGCTGCCTGAGGGGTTGGCGGCCTCGTCTTTTACAAAGATGCGCGCGCCCTTGCCTTTGGGGGCGAGCATGCGCACCAGACGGTTGATCTGGCGCAGTTCGATCAGCGGCGTATTGCCCACCCCTACGCGCGCCTGGATCTCGCGCACCGTGTCAAGGCTGTAGGTGACCTGCGCCATCAGCGCCTCATAGTCAAAGGTGACCGGGTGTCGCATGAAAGGCGCGTAATCAAGCCCGAGCGCTGAAAGCATCGTTTCGTTGCGCCGGTCCATGACGGATTGGTAATCAACTGGTTTCATGCGGTTTCTTCTCCGGCCTCAGTCAGCATTGCGCGCAATTCCTCGCCTGCGCGCAGAAGTTCCGGGATCGCGGTGGCGAAATCATGTCCATATGGCGGGTTCATGGCCTCCAATGTGCCGTGATAGCAGCGGCCAAGCGTGGTTCGGATTTCCACGGTGTCGCCAATCGCGGCCGCTGCCGTGACCAGCCAGCCCTTCACCCGCATTTCCAGTGGCACAGCACGGGTTTCCTGCGGGATGGCGCTTGCCCTCTGGTCTGGCGTAAGGATCACTGAATGGATACGAACCCAGTCACCGCTTCGGCATGTCATGAATGATCTCCTTGTGGGATGAGGGTGGTCATCTTCGGGCTGGTAAGCGGCAGGTCGGTCAAATGGACCAGCCCCGCGGGGGCGCTGCGAAGATACGCCAGCGCATTGACAGCCGCCGCCGCCGTCCCGCCACCACCGCCGATTTCCGGGGTTATCTGCATCTCGATCACTTGATCGCCTGTGATGCGAATCTGATCTGAAGTTGCCTGCCCTTCAAGTTCGGGGCGTATCTGCTGTGGGTGTTCAAGCCGAAGCACCTCTCGGCCGTTGATATGCGCAAAGGCGCAGTGGCGGCACCCCGCGACCTGCCCCGGCGCGATGGTCATGTGCGGGGTTTCACGAACAACCGACGAAATGATGGGTTCGCGGGTTTCGGTGACGCTATCAACCGTCCACCCTAAGTGTCGCGCTATTAACGCAATAGATTGCGCGAAACCGACATGCCCGACCACACTGCCCTGCGCAACCGCGTCGGCAAAGCCCTGGGGCGTCAGGCCAACGCCCTGCGTGCGCAACACCGTAGGCCCGAAATCGGACAGGTCATTCGTGCGGACGGCCTGAATATGGTCAACATGTCCGCAAGGCACGCTTAGCGCAAGCACCAGCATGTCCATCGCAAAGCCGGGGTTTACCCCTGTTCCAATGACCCGCGCGCCATATTGCTTCGCAGTGGCATCCAGCCGCGCCGCAATAGCGGGGTCAGCCGCATGCGGGACGGTCATTTCCTCCGAGATCGAGATAACGTCGTGGCCGTGCTGCAAACAGCATTCGATCTCGGATGATACATCCCGCAGGAAAGAGGCGGTTGCATGCAGAACTGTTGCGGGCGCGCCATCCAGCGCCTTTGTGACATCCGCAGTGACGGCGGGGCCAGATTCAAGGCCCTGCCAATTTGCAAGTCGGCCAAGAGGTATGCCCTGCTTGGCGGGGTCCATATCAATTGCCGCGCGGATAGTGTAGCCGCGCAAACGCGCCAGCCGGGCAATGCGCTGCCCCATGGCGCCGACGCCGAACAGAATGATCTCAGATGTCATTTCTTGTTCCCCTTAAAATGTAGTTCAGCCAAGGCCCAGAAGACGCGGCAGGGTCAGCGAAATCGCCGGGACATAGACGATGGCGGCCAGCACTGCGATCTCGACCAAAATGAAAGGCAAAATGCGCCATGCGACATCCTCGAAGCGCACCTTGCCCACGGACGAGGCCACGAAAAGGCATGCCCCAAGCGGCGGCGTGGCCAGCGCAATATTGAGGTTCACAACCATCACGATGCCGAAATGCAGCGGATCGATCCCCAGCGAGACAGCAATCGGATGCAGGATCGGACCGAGGATGATCAGAATTGCCGTCATTTCCATGAACATGCCGATAACCAGCAGCGCAAGCGTGACGATAAACAAGAAGATCAGGGGGTTATCGCTGATGCCAAGCAAAAAGTCGGCAAGTTGCTGCGGCACCCCCTGCCGGGCAAGCACCCACCCAAGTATCGAGGCCGCTGCAAGGATGATGAACACCGAACCGGACGCGCGCACCATGTCGTAAAGCATGGCAATGAGGTCGCGCAGACCCAGATTGCGATACAGGAACAGCCCCACGACAAGCGCATACAGGACAGCCACAGCGGCGGCTTCGGTCGGCGTGAAGACCCCGCCCAGAATGCCGCCCAGAATGATAATCGGCATCATCAACGGGACGAGCGCGCGTCGCAGCGCGATGCGAAATTTCGGCACATCGCCGCGCAGATTGGCCACTGGCAGATCATCACGTCGGGCGCGGAATGCAATATAGCCCATCAGTGACAGCGCCATCAGAATGCCAGGGATCAGACCAGCTGCAAACAGTCCGGCAATGGAAACCTGCATCAGCGAGCCGTAAATCACCATAATGATCGATGGCGGAATGATCGGCCCGATCACCGAGGAAGAGGCCGTGACTGCCGCCGCGAAGGCGCGATTGTAACCCTGTGACGCCATCGCCGGAATCATCATGCGCCCGATGGCGGCAGTGTCAGCCACTGCAGCGCCGGTAAGGCCTGCGAAGAACACAGAAACCAGCACATTCACATGCGCCAGCGCCCCGCGCACACCGCCCACAATGGAATTGGCCAGATCAATCAGCCTGTCGGTGATCTTGATGCGATTCATGATGTCGCCGGCCAGAATGAAGAATGGCATAGCCATAAGCGAAAACATGTCGATGCCGGAAAACAGCCGCATCGGCACCAGCCGTATCAGGCTTGGACCATCCGACTGCACCAGCCCGAACAGCCCCGTGATGCCGATAGCAAAGGCCAGCGGCGTGCCAAGCACCACCAGAACCGCGAACAGACCTACCATAAGCCAGAGCATCAGACCGGCCCCCCGCCCATCGGACTTTCATGTTCAGGTTCATTCTGCGCCCCAAAAAGCATCAGCAGCGTCTGGATCACATGCTGCACCAGCATCAACCCTCCAGCGACGGGCACGGCCAGAAGCGGCCAGATCATTGAAACACCCAGTGCTGGCGACATCTGGCGCGCGCCGCGCTCGGCGGCTGCCCAGCCCTCGACCGTCATCACCCAAAGGAACCAGCCGATAGCGGCCGCCACGAAAAGATCCGTGATCATGCGCAAAGGGGCTGGAAGCAGCTTGCGAATGGCGGTTATGCGGATGTGTTCGCCATGGCGCAGGGTGACCGACGCCCCGACAAGGCCGATCCAGATCATCAGGTAGCGCGCCAGTTCCTCTGACCAAGTGATTGGATCATTTAGAACATAGCGAAAAAAGGTGGCAGCAAGCACCACACCGACCATCACCGCACCAGCAGCGATTAACGGCGCAGCCGTGACCATTTCCACCAGCCGGGCGGTCCTGTGCAGAATTTTTGCGATGGCGCTCACGGCATACTACCTTTTGGGGCGGGAAGAAGGGGGGCTGAAAGGTGAACCACGCCGGCCGTTTGCCTGGCGTGGTTTCATTCCTGATAGCGACGCGCGCTTAGTCGTTGCCGTAGATCGCGCGCTCGGACGCCGCGACCGCTTCGAGCATCGCTTCAGCTAGCGCGACGGCATCATCACCGAGTTCGTCGGCAAGCACTGCCATCACCGCCGGTGCCGCCAAATCGCGGAATTGCGTCAATTCCTCGGGGGTGGGGGCATAGACCTGAATTCCTGCATCTTCCAGGAATGCGGTTCCGAACCGGGTTGCGCGAAGGCCCATCTTTGCACCGCGCCCGGCAGTGCGCGCCGCTTCGACCGCGTTGGTAAAGATACGCATCTGATCTGGTGTAAGGCTATCAAGGAACAGATCGCTGGTCATCCACCAATCAGCGCCATACATGTGGTTAGTGACAGTTGCATAGCTTTGCACCTCCTGCAGGTTGCCGACGGCGACAATCGGGATCGGGTTGTGCTGGGCGTCAACCACGCCGGTTTCCAGCGCGCTATACAGTTCATCCCAGGGAACCGGGGTCGCGGCAGCACCAAGCGCGTTCATCATCGCAATGTGGCTGGGCACGGACATGGTGCGCACGCGCAACCCTTCCATATCCGCCGGGCTACGCACCTCTCGCGTGCTGTTCGTGAAAACATAGAAATCACCTGCAGTTACGGCCAGCAGGCGCAGATCGGTTGCTGCGTGAATATTCTCGCCCAGCATATCGCCAAATGGCCCGTCAAAGACGTGATCGGCAATGACCTCGTCAGGGAAGGCGAAGGGCAGATCAATCGCGTTGATGGCCGGATAGAACTGGGCCAGGCCACCGATTGCGGCAATATTCACCTGAATGATGTCTGCTTGCGTCAGCTCCATCCGTTCGCGCTGGTTACCCATGGTGCTTGCCGCTTGAATATCAACAACCATGTCGCCGTTTGAACGGGTTTCGATGATGTCCTTGAACACCATGGCCGACATATGCGCCGCTGATGTGTTGGCATCGGCAGGCTCCTCATGCGCCAGCACAATCGTCACAGATTGCGCCATTGCCGGGCCGGCAAACAGCGCGCCCATGGCGCAGGCCAGTGCTGTGTTCCAGATTTTGTTCATTTAATCCTCTCCTGTTTTTTCAGGCCTGCGGGTATCCTCAGGCAAGGTGATCCAGCGCAGGTCAACGCGCTTCAAGATGCACATATCGTCAGCCGGTTGTGCCCGGCTGTTCGGGTGTATTGCAGAATCTATACCCAGCCTCCGATGCCCGGCACGATCCCCTGGTCAACCCTTGGGCATGAGTTTCAGGAGTTTGTGTTCGCATACAAGTCTTGAATCACGATACCGGTTTGCCCAAAAAGCAACGCTAATATGGCGCGGCCTCCATGGAGGTTTTCAGGATGGCGCAAAACCGGCGTGCGACTGGCGGCAATGTGCGATGCCTGCGCCCCATCAGCACAAGTCGGGCATCGCGCAAGGGCGGGTCAGTAAGCGATCGCAGAAGCAGGCGCCCTGCGCGCACCTCCTCGGCGACCGAACACATGGGCAGGATCGACACACCCTGCCCGTGCAGGGCAAATCCGGTAAGGCCATAAACAGAATCGCACAAAAGCGGTGGATCAAGTTCGATATCGGCGTTCTGACGAACAACCTGGTCAATCACATCACGAATGCCGTAGCTGCTATCTGGGGGAATGGCGAGCGGCAAGGACGCCAGATCCGCCAGTGATTGCGGCCCGTCAGGCAAGGGAAACCCCGGGGCAAACACGGCATAAAGCGGCGCTGGCACTTCCGCGATTACCATGACATCGCGATGCGTCGGTGGATCAAATGCAAGCCCCAGTTCGGCTTCGTCAGCTGCCACCGCGCGCACCACGCCGGTGCTGCCTGCCCGTGTAACCGAAAGGTTGACACCCGGTGATTTCGGGCGAAAAGCAGCGATAGCATTGGACATGATGCCACCAATCGCCCCCTCCACGCAGACCACCCTTATCTGGCCACGCCGCAGATCCTTGATTGCTTCGATTTCGCCAATCGCCCAGGCTTCTTGGCGCAGGGTTGTGCGAGCGTGATCGAAATAGATCTGTCCGGCCTCGGTAAGGCGCAGTCCGCGTGCGTGGCGTTCGAACATCGGAACGCCAAGGTCCTCCTCGATCTGGGTTATCCGGCGGCTCAGCGCCGAGGCCGCGAGGTTAAGCTTTTCGGCGGCTTTCCGAATCGACCCTTCATTGGCCACTGTAAAAAAATACTTCAACTGCAAGTCCCGCATTCTGCCTCCACCGCTGGTCCGGCCAGGATTTTCGATTGCATTACACTATCGGCCTGTTGTACCCACCAAAGCACTCCGATGCACGGCCCGACCCCGCTTCAGCCTTCTCAATCTGGCTATGGGGAAGCGGAAAATGACGAAACGGGTTCTTCTCGGGCAGTTCATGCACGAGACAAATACTTTCTGTCAAAGACTTACGGATGAGGCTGCTTTTCGCGGTTTCTATTGCCATCAGGACGACACAGTGCTTCCGGCGCTTGGCAACACCGAAAACGAAGTGGCCGGTTTTGCCGATATCGCCCGGGCCGAAGGCTGGGACCTGATCACCCCTGTGGCGACCTTTGCAACCCCCGGTGGCCCGGTGACGCAGCGCGCGTGGCACGCCTTCGGTGAACGCATCCTGACTGCCGCGCGCGAATCCAGAACGCTTGATGCGGTCCTGCTTTCATTGCATGGCGCAATGGTGTTGGAAGACGGTTCCGATGGCGACGCAAGGCTGGTGCAGGAACTACGCGCCATCCTTGGCAAGGATGCAGTAATTGCCGTGACGCTTGACCTGCACGCCAATCTGGACCCGAAAATGGCGAATGATGCCGATATCATCGTGTCCTACAAGACATTCCCGCATGTGGACATGCGCGAAACCGGGCGCCGTGCGGCCGGTTTGCTGCGCGGCATGCTGGCACGCCCCCCAGTGCGCGCCCGTACACTTGTTCGCAAGCCCGCGATGATGACCCTGCCCGAAGGGGGCCGCACGGACCGCGACCCAATGCTGGGCCTGATGGCCCGGGCACAAACACTGGCCGACATGCACCCGGCGATCCTTGATGTCAGCCTGAACGCTGGTTTTTGCTTTGCTGATGTGCCCGAGATTGGACCCAGCGTTTCTGTTGTCCATCTTGGTGCTGCCGAGATTGCTGAACAGATCGCGGACACACTTTGCAAAGCGATGTGGGAGGAGCGCCATGCCAGTCAGGAAGCCGTGCTGACACCGCAAAAGGCAGCAAAAGTCGCCACCAGCCACCTTGCCGGGGAACATGACGGGCCGCTTGTCCTGGCTGATATCTCTGATAATCCGGGCGATGGGGCCTATGCCGACGCCACCGCGCTGCTGGCTGCCCTGTTGGAACGCGGTGGCAGCGACATCCTGTTCGGCGCGCTGCATGACCCTGAAGCAGTATTGGCCGCGCAAGCGGCCGGTCAGGGCAACATGTTGGCGCTGGCGCTTGGCGGAAAGTCAGACCCTGCATTCGGCGGTGGCCCCCTGCAAGTGAATGCCCTGGTCGAGCATCTGGGCGACGGGCGGTTTATTTGCGGCGGTCCGATGTGGAAAGGCGTATCGCAAAGCGCCGGCCCCAGTGCGCTGTTGCGCATCGACGGCATTAAGGTTCTGGTAACCAGTCACGCAACCCAAGCGCTTGATCTGGAGATTTTTCGCAGCAACGCGGTTGACCCCGCTGCAATGCGGGTTGTGGCGCTTAAATCTACCCAGCATTTTCGGGCGGCCTATGCCTCGATCGCATCGGGAATTGTCCTGGTCGATAGCGGCGGCCTTGCCAGCCCCCGCCTTGATCGTCTTGAATACAGGCGCGTCCCCCGGCCGGTGTATCCCCTAGATCCTTCGTGATGGACCTGTCGCGGTGTGGTGCCGCTACATGCGACTCAATCCTGGCGGCTGCGCTTAAATTTCCTTCTGGGGCACGGTTCAGGACAGATTGTAACTGACCTGCCCATTGAATGGGCGCGGCCCCTAGTTTTTAATGATTTCTTAAGTTCTCTCCTTGCTCTGCGCTGCAGAAACAAGTAGCGCTCAGGATTGAGTATTATTGATTTCATGCGTGTGTCATCCGAATTTGATAAACGCAGGGCGTGTCACGCATAGCCGTCGTGCCATTCCTGCAAGAAGCGACCAGTTCATGAGCACCCAGCGCGACAACCTTCGAGAAGATGTGCATTTCCGCATTCTGCGGCTGTTGCACGACAATCCCGAAATGTCGCAGCGCGATCTTGCGCAGGCAGTGGGAATCAGCACGGGGGGCATTCACTACGTTCTGACCGCCCTGCTGGAAAAAGGTCTGATCAAATTCCGCAAGTTCACCTCTGCCAAAAGCAAACGGCGCTATGCCTATGTCCTGACGCCAAGCGGAATTGCCGAAAGGGCCATTCTGACGCGCAAGTTCCTGCTGCGAAAAATGGCCGAGTATGAAGCCCTGAAGGCCGAGATTGCCGAAGTCGGCGCAGATTTGCCCGAGAAAGACCTGGCCGCAATCCGGTCTGAACTGGAGGGGCGGTAGACCATGTGCAAAGCACTGCCCGGATTACCAGAAAATGCCCGTTCGTACTGCGCAGGATTATGCAAGCGGGATGTCGTTTCAGAAACCATGAGTCAGATTTAACAAGGAAGGTGCAAACTTGTCGCGTATTTCAGAAAACCCGGACCAGCCTGTAATCGTCTTTGGCGGATCAGGTTTTGTTGGGTCGCATTTGCTGGAACGCCTAAAAGCGGAAGGTATGCGCGCGCTGTTCAGCATTGACTTGCGCGCGCCCAAAGCACCCATTGATGGGGTGCGCTACATTCAACATGACATTCGCGACTTGTCGGATTTGCAGCTTGATGCGCCCGGTCCGGTGATCTTCAACCTTGCGGCGGTCCATACAACCCCCGGACATGCGCCTTGGGAATATTATGATGCGAATGTGCGCGGCGCGATTGAAGTGACCCGCCTTGCGCGCCGCCTTGATGCACAACAGATCGTTTTCACCAGTTCGATTTCTGTATACGGGCCGGACGAGGCCGCCAAAGATGAAACCGCGCCGCCCAATCCGCAATCCGATTATGGGCGTTCCAAGCTGATGGCCGAGCAGGTGCATCTTGACTGGCAAGCGGAAAATCCGGCGCGTAGCCTTGTGATAACGCGGCCTGCTGTCGTGTTTGGCCAGGGGGAGGGCGGCAATTTCACCCGTTTGGCGAAGCTGTTGTCCAAGGGGTGGTTCATCTACCCGGGCCGCAGGGATACGATCAAGTCCTGCATATATGTGGGTGACCTGGTGGACTGGATGCTGGCCGCCGCGCAACACAAGGTGCCCTTCACGCTGTTCAACGGGGCCTATAGCGAACGCTACACGATTGAGCAGATTGTGGGCGTGTTTCAGGACGTGGCGTTTCCGAAAATTCGGACACTGACAATTCCCGCCGGGGTGCTGCGCGCCGCAGCAGGGGTGATGCGCCCCCTTTCATCCACGGGTTTGGGCATCCATCCCGACAGGATTGACAAGTTGATGGTGTCCACGAATGTGTTGCCCGGCTGGGCCGAAGCGCGCGGGTTGCATTCCACCGACCGCTTGCGTCCGGCGCTGCAGGATTGGAAGCAGCGCACGCAGGGCCGTTTTGTTTAAGGGGGCGATATGGGACAGGGCGCGCTGATGGGAATGCGCAATTTTCCACCAGATCGCCAGACAGACACCCCGCCAACTGTTATAAGTTTGATCGAAAATGTTACTACCAATAAAGCTGCACCGCAGCACGGACAGGAAAGCTAGAAAATTATGCCGGTAGCAAAAGAAACGGTGAACATTCTTGGCACGCGGGGCATACCCGCGAAGCATGGCGGTTTTGAAACCTTCGCAGAGAACCTTGCGCTTTATCTGGTCAACAAGGGGTGGACAGTGAATGTCTACTGTCAGGATGATACCGGAACCTCGCGGGATGGAACTGTGACGCAGTGGAAAGGCGTCAACCTGATCCATTTTGGCACAACACGTCAGGGTCCGGTGGGGACCATGGATTTCGACCTGAAATGCGCACGGCATGTGCTGACGCTGGATGGGGTTGATCTGGTGCTTGGGTATAATACGGCCATCTTCAATGTGCTGCAGCGACTGCGCGGCAGGCGCGTCATCATGAATATGGACGGTATTGAATGGAAGCGCCAGAAATGGAGTCTGCCTGCCAAGATCTGGTTCTTCATCAATGAAGTGATCGGCGCCAATCTGTGCCATGTTGCTGTTGCCGACCATCCCGGCATTGCTGCCCATGTCAGACGGCGTTGTTTCAAGAAACCTGTCATCATTCCCTACGGCGCGCCCTTGGTCACGACAGCAGATGCGCCGCCACTTGGCTTGACGCCGGACCGTTATTTCGTGTCCATTGCGCGGATTGAACCAGAAAATTCCATTCTGGAACTTGTGCAAGCTGCCGCCAGCCTGCCGCCAGATTTTCCGGTTGTCATTCTTGGCAAGCTGGATGATGCCAACCCCTACCATCAGCGGGTCAAGGCTGCGGCGGGCGCGAACGTCATGTTCCCCGGCGCGATTTATGATTCCGCGCAGGTTGCCAGTTTGCGCTTGCATGCGCGCGCGTATCTGCATGGCCATCAGGTTGGCGGCACCAACCCGTCCCTGGTCGAGGCTTTGGGTGCTGGCAATGCGGTGCTTGCGCATGACAACAAGTTCAATCGCTGGACAACAGACAATGCGCAGTTTTATTTCAGTTCCGCAGACAGCTGCGCCAGCTTGATGAAACAGCTTGTCACGGATGACGCGGCCGTTCACGCGGCGCGTGCCGCCGCGCGCGCGCAGCATGCTGCCAAGTTCATCTGGGAAGATGTGCTGTCCGCTTATACCGAAGTTTTGTTGGAAAACCCCAAGAAAACAGCGGTTTCCCCAACCATAGCAAAATGGGCGGAAGTCTGAGATGAAGATTGAATATTTTGCGATATCGGGTCCCGTTCTGATAACACCGCGGCGGTTTGGGGATGAACGCGGCTGGTTTTGCGAGACATGGAACAAGGACGCGCTGCGGTCTGCGGGCGTTGATCTGCCTGATTTCGTGCAGGACAATCATAGCTATTCCGCGCCGCGCCATACTTTGCGCGGGTTGCATTACCAGCGCCCCCCCCATGCGCAGGACAAGCTTGTGCGATGTTCGCGCGGCGCAATACTGGATGTCGCGGTGGATGTGCGCGCGGGGTCGCCCACTTACGGCCAATGGGTCAGTTCGGAACTGACTGCGCAGAACGGGGCGCAGCTTTTTGTGCCCAAGGGCTTCTTGCACGGGTTTGTAACCCTGACAGAAGATTGCGAAGTCCAGTATAAATGTTCGGATGTCTATGCGCCTGCATGTGATGGGGCAGTGCGTTGGGACAGTCTTGGTATTGCGTGGGGCACGGATGCGCCGGTGTTGTCTGACAAGGACAGGCAGGCCCCCGCTTTTGCTGAGTTTCAGACACCATTCACGGTTGAAGGTTAACCCATGAAAATTTTGATTACAGGCGGTGCAGGGTTCATCGGGTCTGCAGTGGTTCGGCTGGCGGTTTCGCGCGGACACGGCGTGGTCAATCTCGATGCCCTGACCTATGCGGCATGCCTCGATAATGTGGCGGGCGTGGCAGACAGCCCGCTTTATGCGTTTGAACAGGCCGATATTCGTGACCGCGCTGCGCTGGACCGCATTTTTGCCGCCCATCAGCCTGATGCGGTCATGCATCTGGCCGCCGAGTCCCATGTTGACCGGTCCATTGACGGGCCAGGGGATTTCATTTCCACCAATGTGACCGGCACCTATGAATTGCTGGAAGCTGCGCGCGCCTATTGGGTGGGACGTGGGCGGCCCGAGGGTTTCCGCTTTCATCATATCAGCACGGACGAGGTGTTTGGCAGCCTTGGTGCGACAGGGCAGTTTACCGAAGAAACGCCCTATGACCCGCGCAGCCCCTATTCTGCCAGCAAGGCGGCAAGTGACCATCTGGTGCAGGCATGGCACCATACCTTTGGTCTGCCGGTTGTGCTGACGAATTGTTCCAACAATTACGGACCTTTCCATTTCCCTGAAAAACTGGTGCCCGTCATTATCCTGAACGCATTGGCGGGCAAACCCCTGCCCATTTACGGCAATGGGTCCAATGTGCGCGACTGGCTGTTTGTCGAGGATCACGCCGACGCGCTGCTGTTGGTGCTGGAGAAGGGCGTGCTGGGGCGCAGCTATAATATTGGCGGCGAGAATGAGCGGACTAATCTGGAACTTGTGCGCACGCTTTGCGCGATTCTGGATGAAAAACGCCCCCTTGCGCAGGGCAGCTATGCTGACCAGATCACGTTTGTGACGGACCGTCCCGGCCATGATGCGCGCTATGCGATTGACCCTTCGCGCATTCGGGACGAATTGGGTTGGCGTCCTTCGGTCACAGTAGAAGAAGGGCTGGCGCGCACGGTTGAATGGTATCTGGCCAATGAAGACTGGTGGCGGGCCTTGCAGGAACGTCAGGGTGTGGGCCAGCGCCTGGGGGTGAAGGCATGATCCTTGTCTTCGGGCGCACAGGTCAGGTTGCGCGCGAATTGGCGCGTCTGGCCCCTGATGCCGTGTATCTGGGCCGTGATCAGGCCGATCTGTCCGATCCAGAAGCCTGCGCGGCGGCCATCCGGGCGCATAGCCCGCATGCGGTCATCAACGCCGCTGCCTACACCGCCGTGGACCGCGCGGAAGAACAAGAAGCATTGGCCGCCTATATCAATGGGGCGTCCCCTGCCGCAATGGCGCGCGAATGTGCAGCACTTTCGGTGCCGTTTGTGCATATCTCGACTGATTATGTGTTTGACGGTGCGGGCACGGCCCCGTTTGCGCCGGACCACCCCACAGCGCCGCTTGGCACCTATGGGCGCACAAAACTGATGGGGGAACAGGGCGTGCGCGCAGCAGGCGGGGTGCATGCCATTTTGCGCACCTCTTGGGTGTTCTCAAGCCATGGCAGCAATTTCGTGCGCACCATGCTGCGCCTGGGGGCGGAACGCGATGTGTTGCGCGTGGTTGCCGACCAGATTGGCGGACCGACGCCCGCGCGCGCCATTGCGCAGGCTTGTCTGACGATCGCGCAAGCGCTGCAGGCCAGCCCGGAAAAATCAGGCACCTATCATTTCAGCGGTGCGCCGGACACAAGCTGGGCGGGGTTTGCCCGTGCCATCATGGCGGGGGCCGGTCTGGACTGCCGGATCGACGATATCGCCACCAGTGAATACCCGACCCCCGCAAAACGCCCGCTGAATTCACGGCTGGAGTGCAGCAGCTTGTCGACATTCGGGCTGGACAGGCCCGACTGGGGCCAGGGATTGACCGAAGTTTTGAACGAATTGAAAGGCATGTCATGACGCAGCGCAAGGGAATCATTTTGGCAGGCGGCACCGGGTCGCGGCTTTGGCCGATCACGATGGGCGTGTCCAAGCAGTTGCTGCCGCTGTATGACAAGCCGATGATCTATTATCCGCTGTCAGTGTTGATGCTGTCTGGCATCCGGCAGGTTGCGATCATCACCACGCCCGAAGATCAGGCGCAGTTCCAGCGTCTTCTGGGGGATGGGGGGCAATGGGGTCTGGAATTTACCTGGATCATTCAGGACAGCCCCGACGGGCTTGCGCAGGCCTACTTGCTGGCCGAGGATTTTTTGGCGGGCGCGCCGTCGCTGATGGTCTTGGGGGACAATATTTTCTTCGGGCACGGGTTGCCGGAAATGCTGGAACGCGCAGACGCGCAAGCCACGGGCGGTACAGTGTTCGGCTACCGTGTGGCCGACCCCGAACGCTATGGTGTGGTGGATTTCGACGCCGAAGGGCGCGTGCGTTCGATCATCGAAAAACCGGAACACCCGCCGTCCAATTATGCGGTAACAGGGCTGTATTGCCTTGATGGCACAGCGCCCGCCAAGGCCGCGCAAGTCACCCCGTCCGCACGCGGAGAGCTGGAAATTACCAGCCTGCTGGAACTTTATCTGGCAGAAGGCACATTGTCAGTCGAAACGATGGGGCGTGGCTATGCGTGGCTGGACACAGGCACCCATGACAGTTTGCTGGATGCCGCAAATTTTGTGCGCACGCTGCAACTGCGCCAAGGCTTGCAGATCGGCTGCCCCGAGGAAATAGCCTTTCAGCAAGGCTGGATTTCACGCAGCGATCTAGACGCACAGGCCACCAAGCTGGGCAAAAGCGGATATGGGCAATACCTGAAATCACGTTTCCTGACAGATAAAGGATAGGGGCGCCATGCGAGTTCTGCTAGCGCACAAGTTCCATGAACTGACAGGCGGTGCCGAAGTATTCTTTCACGAAACAGAAAAAGCTTTGCGCGCCGCAGGGCATGATACATGGATGCTCGCTACTGGAAAAAAGCAGCCCGGCACGCCCGACAACGTGACCTTGTGGGACGCGCCAGCCTATGATGCGCCCGGACTTTTGGCGCGTGCAGCCAGCGTTCCACCTGCGATCTACAATCCGCGCAACAAGGCACGGATGGCCGCCCTTCTGGACCAGTTCAAGCCCGATTTGCTGCATGTTTTTGCGACAAATGTGCATTTAAGTCCGGCGATATTTTCCGCCGCACATGACCGGCGTATTCCCGTGGTCATGAGCTGCAATGATTACAAGCATATCTGTCCGAATTATAAGCTGTTCCATCACCAGAAAATCTGTACCGAGTGCCAGGGTGGAAAATTTTGGCGGGCGGTTGCGAACAAGTGTTGCAAGGAAAACCTGCCGTTGTCAGTGGCCAGCATGACAGAGGCCTATATTCACAACAGCTTGAAAGTATATGAAAAAATTGCGCATTTCACCTTTTCCAGTGAATTTATGGCGCATAAAACCGAAGAATTCTGGCAGGGTAAACCCTTCAGCTGGTCGAAAATGCGCAATCCGTTCAATTCCGCCGCCGTGACCGCCACAGATAAGTATGATGGCTATGGCCTGTATTTCGGGCGCCTGATTGATGAAAAAGGGGTGGACCGGATTGTTCAGGCCGCAGACCGTATTGATAACTTTCCGATCAAGATCGTAGGGAACGGCCCGGACCAGCAAAGGCTTGAGAAGATGGTCGCGGAGCGCGGCCTGACGAATATAGAGTTTCTTGGCCCTCGGTGGGGAGCGGAACTGGATGCCGTACTGGAAAATGCCCGCTTTGTGATCGTGCCATCCTTATGGCATGAGAACTTTCCTTATGTCATCAATCAATCCTTTGCTGCGGCCCGGCCGGTGATTGGTGCCCACCGGGGCGGAATAACTGAATTGGTCGAACACGGCCAACGCGGGTTAATTTTTGATCCTGACAACATCGAGGAATTGGCGCAGTGCATCCGCGCGCTTGCGCAAGACATCCAACTAGCGCGGAGCATGGGCCAGCGCGCCAAGCAATGGTCTGACAGCGTGTTCAGTCCCGACGTATTCTTGAAAGAAATAGAGACTGCTTATGACACAGCATTCCAGACATATCGTAATCATCGGGGGTAACGGCTTCATCGGAGATGAAGCTGTGCGACAGGCCCTTGCATCAGGGCATCGCGTAACTTCGGTCGGGCGCAGCATGAAACCATCGGTCGAGTATGCGGGCGCTTTTGACTATGTCCCGGGGGGGCTTGGTGCCTTGGTGGATAAGGCAGCGCTGGTCAAAACAGTGGATGCGGTCTGGCACCTTGCGTCATCGACTGTTCCTGCCCAAGCTACTGCTGACCCGCGCGGAGACGCACAGGATAACCTGCTTCCCTTGATTACCCTGCTGGAAGAAATGCGGCGTTTGGGCCAGACGCGTTTGCTGTATTTGTCATCGGGCGGTGCGATCTATGGTCCACCGGAGCAGTTGCCGATAC
Organism: Paracoccaceae bacterium; assembly: GCA_017510335.1. Lineage (GTDB taxonomy): Bacteria > Pseudomonadota > Alphaproteobacteria > Rhodobacterales > Rhodobacteraceae > Roseinatronobacter. The sequence continues at coordinate 44,039 of JAFWNM010000033.1, read as the reverse complement.
CAGAGACACACCCGCTTCGGCCCGCTTCGGCCTATGGCGCAACAAAACTGGCCGCCGAGGCATATATTCGCCTGTATCAGGATATGTATGGCTTACGTCCGGTCGTTATTCGCCCCGCCAACCCTTACGGGCCGGGACAACAGAAACTGGGTGTGCTGGGTGCGGTCACAACCTTCGTGAACGCTGCATTGAACAATAAGCCGATTACCATGTGGGGGGATGGCAGTGCAGTGCGCGATTTTGTGCATGTGCGCGATCTGGTCCGGCTGATGCTGGCCACACTAGAGAACCCTGTCATCGGTGCATATAATTGCGGCTACGGGCAAGGAACATCGTTGAACACATTATGCGATGTTGTCGAGGACGCCACCGGGGTGAAGATCATGCGCAACCTGCAACCTGCACGCCCGTTTGACCCCCTGAAAGTGGTTCTGGATATTTCGAAGGCGAAGCGCGATCTGGACTGGTCGCCAAATATAACGCTGGCGCAAGGTGTGGCAGAGCTTGTCACCCGTTCCTGAGAAGACATGGACAGTCTGAGTTGAAAGCAAAAACTTAACGTCCGTCCGGTGAAAACGCTGCAATTTCAGGGGCGCGATGACAGCAAACCGACGGGGCTGTGCCCAGACGATTTGGCCACTGCGCGGCGCAGGGTGGGCAGAAGTGTCTTGAAGGCGTTGGTCAGGGCGAAGATACTGAAGGTTGTTGTGTCATTGCTGCCAAAAGAATGCCCCGTTTTGCTGCAGCGCATCGCTTGAGAGGATCTGATCTTGCCCCCAGCTTTCGGAACCAGTGGCCTGCGAGGGCTTGTCTCTGAGCTGACAGATGACGTTATCACTGATATTGTGCGCGCCTATTTGGCCACTTGCCAGCATGGCGGTTCGGTCATTGTGGGCTGGGACTTGCGCGCCTCCTCGCCAGCGATTGCCGAAACTGTGTTGGCTGCGATACGCGCAGCAGGGGTTCATCCCGTTCGTGCCGGTGCGGTGCCAACACCCGCGCTGGCGGCTGCGGCGCGGGGCTGCGGGGCGGTCATGGTTACAGGAAGTCATATTCCAGCAGACAGGAACGGGCTGAAATTCTACACCACCGCGGGTGAGCTTACGAAACAGGATGAGCAGGCCATTCTTGCGGCCTCTGGTCAGGATTGGCCACTGGCCCGCACATCCCCGGAAGCTGAAGAAGCCCCCGGGGTTGCTGCCGCTTATGTTGCGCGCTTTGTTTCTGCCTATGGGCCGCTTGCGCTGACAGACTTGCGCATTGGCGTTTATCAGCACAGTTCGGTTGCGCGTGATCTGATGATGGATATCTTCACGGGCCTTGGTGCTACTCCGGTTGCATTGGCCCGCGCCGATCACTTCATTCCTGTTGATACGGAAGCGGTTGCCGCTGAAACCCGCGCGCAGCTTGCCGCATGGTGTGCTGAACACAGGCTTGACGCGCTTGTGTCGACGGATGGCGATGCCGACCGCCCCCTTCTGTGCGATGCACAGGGCAACGTGGTCGCGGGCGATGTGTTGGGCGTGCTGACCGCGCGTGCCCTGGGCGCTGATGTGGTTTGCACGCCGGTGTCGTCCAATTCCATGGTGGATATGGTGCCGGAATTTGCCGCTGTGCACCGCACGCGCATCGGGTCGCCCTATGTTCTTGCCGCAATGGAAGGGGTTCTTGCGGCGGATCCGGCAACGCGCGTTGTGGGATATGAGGCTAACGGCGGCTTCCTGTTGGGCTTTGCCGCTGCAGGCCCGACAGGCCCGCTTCCGCCCTTGATGACCCGAGACAGCATGTTGCCTGTCATTGCGCCGCTGGCGTTGGCCCATGCCAGGGGGCAAGGGGTCGCCGGGCTACTGCACGACCTGCCTGGCCGGTTTACGGCTGCCGACCGCTTGCAGGATATCCCGACCGACGCATCGACCGGGCTGATAAACCTGCTGTCTGTTGATGCCCGCGCCCGCGCCGCGTTTTTCGACGCTGGCGCGCCCGAAGCAGGGCTTGATCTGACTGACGGGCTGCGGGTGCTGTTTGGGGGGGGGCAGGTTGTGCATTTGCGAGCTTCAGGAAACGCGCCCGAATGCCGTTGCTATACAGAAGCCCCCACCGCTGCCGAGGCACAAAGGCTTCTGGCAGCCCATCTGCAAAAGCTGCGCAATGCCTTGCGTGACCGCATGACGAGGCATGAAACAGATGATGAAGTGATTTGAAATCAAATATGTTTTCCGAATGTGTAAACACTTTGATCAGTCTGCATCTGTGCGGTAGAACAAAATGTGACAACGGCCAAAAGACATCTTTGTGCGTTACAGGATTTCGAATTGGTTTCAACTGGTCTTGTTTTTGACATAGGTGGCTTGAAATGATTACGCCAGTTATCCTTAGCGGTGGTTCGGGGACGCGGTTATGGCCTTTGTCCCGGAAAAGTTACCCTAAGCAGTTTGTGCCCCTGATTGGCCACGAAACGCTGTTTCAAGCCTCTGCGCGTCGCGTCAGCGGTCCGGGTTTCGCGGCGGCGATTGTTATCACCAATTCCGACTTCCGCTTTATCGTTCAGGACCAAATGGCCGATATCGGGCTTTCGGCGCAGACCATTCTGATCGAACCGGAAGCGCGCAATACGGCGCCGGCTGTGCTTGCGGCTGCTTTGCATGCACAGCGCAACGAACCTGATGCCGTTTTGCTGGTCACCCCGTCGGACCATGTTGTGCCTGATACCGCCGCCTTCGTCGCATCTGTGGAAGCGGGACTAAGCGCGGTGAATCAAGGCCGCTTGGTCACTTTCGGGATTCAACCCACCTATCCTGAAACCGGATATGGCTATCTTGAACTGAGTGAGGACCAGAACAGCGACGGGGCAACCGTTGCGCTGTCGCGGTTTGTTGAAAAACCCGAATTGGCCCGTGCCAAAGACATGCTGGAAAGCGGGCGGTATCTGTGGAACTCCGGCATTTTCCTGTTTCGCGCTTCCGATATAGTTGCCGCGTTCCAGCAGTATATGCCCGAGATGCTGGCGCAGGTCACACAGGCGCTGGAACAGGCGCAGGAAGATATCGGCTTTCTGCGGCTGGCACCCGAACCCTGGTCCCCGCTTGAGGATATTTCCATCGACCACGCCGTGATGGAAAAGGCCAGCAACCTGTCGGTTGTGCCTTTCAGTGCGGGGTGGTCTGATCTTGGCAGTTGGGATGCGGTCTGGGGCGAAGGATCGCGCGATGAAAACGGCGTGCAACTGTCCGGCGACGCCACAGCAATCGAGTGTGAAGATAGCCTGTTGCGCGCCGATAGCGATGATCTGACCGTAGTGGGGCTAGGGCTGAAAGGCATCGTGGTCGTGGCCATGAATGATGCAGTTCTGGTCGTGGACAAGGCGCGCACCCAAGACGTGAAACTGGCGGTCGCGGCGTTGAAGGCAAAAGGTGCGAAGCAGGCCACCGATCTGCCGAAAGACCACCGCCCCTGGGGGTGGTTCGAAAGCCTTGCCGTAGGCGCGCGCTTTCAGGTCAAGCGTATACATGTCCACCCGGGCGCCGCACTGTCGCTGCAAAGCCATTTCCACCGTTCAGAACACTGGATCGTGGTCGAAGGCACCGCAAAGGTAACCGTGGGCGATGATACCCGCCTGGTTACGGAAAACGAGTCCATCTATATACCGCTTGGCGCAGTGCACCGGATGGAAAACCCCGGCAAAGTGCCGATGGTTCTGATCGAGGTGCAGACCGGATCATATGTTGGCGAAGATGACATCGTGCGCTATGAAGACAGATACGCCCGCGGACAGGGCACGAAGGGCTGATTTGCGCCCAGATTCAGGGACGCCTCTCATCGTCGCGTGGTCGTACGCGCTCCGCGCTTTCCGGGTATCCTGCCTGATCAAGCGTTGCGCAGAATGCGTCGACCAGTTCAGGCATCAATTCCAACGTGCCGCGCGGCGGCGCCTGTTCCATCACATGCACCGCATAACTTGCCGGCGCGTCAGAGGGGCTTAGCCCCGCAAAATGCTGGATACTGCCCAAGACCTGCTGCGGGGCTGCGCATAAATCCTCGTACCGGATTGTCAGCAGATCAGGGGCCGTCAGCGCGGCTGCGCGCGTTGCCAAAATCCACTCAACCGCCGCGCGGTCGCGGTGGTCGTGACAGGCTGCCAGCATCTCGCGCAATGGTGCAAGGTCCGGGTCTTGTGCCACCAGTTCGGCCACCATCAACTGCCACTTCCGGTCGTCCAGCCCCCACCAGTCCTCGACATGGCCGCCACGTTCCATGCCCTTGCGGCGCGACCAGCTTGTAACCGACAGGACGGTGTCGACCCCGTCACGCTGAATGCAGACAAACCGTGCGCCTGGAAAAAGCGTCCGGACAAACGGCATCCGGAACACAAGTTCCGGGTATTTGTCGACGATGCGCTGTGCCCGCGTGACCCACAAGGCCCACGCATAAATACGCCCGAGGCTGCGCGCAATATCCGGCGTGGCGTCGGACGCGTCCAACCTGAAGCGCGCGGGGGCTGTGGTATAGGACCCGATCACATCTTCGCCACCATGGGCATGGTGCCACATGGCCTTGGGTTCGTTCAGAAACAGCGCTTGCGGATGTGCGCCCAGAACAGTGCCCAGAAACGTGGTGCCGGACCGCCCGGTGCCAATAATCAGGATAGGGTCAGCTACCGGCACGCCAAAGCGCACCCGCCCAGCCAGCCGGTAGAGCGCAAAGACAACGGGGTTGATCCAGCGCCCCCGCGTCGTCAACGGCCGCCCTTCCAGAAGCGCCCAAGCCAAAAGGCGCCCCACCGCCTTGCCGGGATGCGCGCGCAGGAAGGTTTTATCGAGTTGGGCGGGCATTTAGAGCACCTTTTCTGCCGCGTGATTTGCGCTCCATATAAAGAATAAACACTAAAAATGCTCCTAGAATATGGTAAATTGAGATGGATAAAAGCCCAGTCATAGTTCCTTGAATTATGCATGACATCACAAACGCGGCGGGCACAATTCGAGCGGGAGTTTTATTTCGTTCTACTGCTTTCATAAGGACTCCCATGATTCCACCATAGATAAATGGATATAGTATGACGCCAATCATGCCAAAATCTGCATAACTCTCTCCCAAAAGTGATAGATTCAACCCCCCGCCGTCAAAGTCCATTCCAAGAGCTTCTTTCAGGATTTGGTCTAGTAGTTGTCCTTGGCCAGGGAGCATCGTTGAGAGGGTAATCAAGATTACGCGCCCATGTAGATGCCCCAAGACGTCAGGAAATGCGTAGAGAGATTGAATAAAGCCGTATGAATAGACTGACAGAGCATTTGATGCCCACAGCAAAAACATTTCAATATCACTTGATGATCTTGATCTAAAGTAAGTGATTGCCCCAACTTCTTGAACACTAGATAGATTATAGAGTCTCATGAAGCCAAATGTAAGTATGGTCAGCGCACCAATGAATACAAAAAGTGCAGCTGCTGTTGCTTTCTTGGCGCTCGTTGAGTAGCCAAAAATTAATGCCAAATTCAAAGTTATAAAAAATAATGGATTTCGCCATCCAGGAACAAAATTTATAAAATAAACCGCAAAAATCGCCAACACGAGAAAAATCCTTACTTTTCTTGAAGTAAAGTATAGCCCAAGTAAACTGGCACAAATAGCGAAGTACAAGGGAAGCTGGATTGACCTCATAGTGAAGATTACATAGCTTGAAATGCGCTGCCTAGCTTCAAATCTATATGTAAGAGCATCAGGCCGAAGTGCTGGAATACCTGCAACTGCCAAGAACAATAAAAAACAAATTAGTGGAACAATTATAAAAAAAATCAAAGACTTGCGAAAATACGGCTTTGCGTAAATAACGCTTGGGTTGTGCTCTGGCGAATAAAACGGCCTAGTTGTGACAAAGCCAAATGCGAAAGAAATAATCGCTAGCGTAGAATAAAAGACTGTTTTTTCGGATAAATCTAGCCCGCGATCGACCCAGATCCACCCGCCAAACCCATACACGAATAGATACAGAACTGCGAACACCTTTACTGGTGCCAGCAGTCCGCCATATTTGAAAGTAGGACTTATTAAGATTATAAAAACAATCGCAATCTTTGTGTATAGAAGGACTTGATATTTTTGTGCTGGATTGTAATCCTTTGCAACTAAATAGAAGAAAATGCTCACCAGAAGCAAGCACAATAGCAATAACGATGTAACAGCGCCATTAAAAGCTATTCTTTTTCTAGCGACCAGTTCGTTCGTATAAGCCATCATAGCCCTCAGAAAATTGTTGACTTGATGCCAGTTATTCTTCTTAAGCTTCTGAAGCTCGCAAATTTTATTCCAATGCCAAGCGTAAGAACCATTATAGCAGCGCCATTGCTCCCAAAATAGAATGCTCCGACTACTAAAGCAGGTATCCCAAGAATTACGCTAACACTATTTATCAACATACTCAACTTTTCATGCCCACACATATCCAACACAAGCATTGCTGGCCCAAGGGCGGCATTAACAGAAGCTGAAAGGACTAGTAAATAGAGTATATCCGTAGCGTCTTCAAACCCTGAACCGAATAGCGCCAATACTTGCGGCGCGAAGGCGGCAAGCAAGACTGCAAGAATCACGGTTGGCACAAACGCCTGCACGGTAGCGCGCCGCACCATAGTCTGAACCTTGTCGCGTTCGCCCGCATGCCAAGCGGCGGCAACTTGGGGGCCAACGACGATATTATGACTCATCATGAAAAAATGGCACAGCATCGCCACGCGGTTGGCCGCGAAGTAATAGGCCGCAGGCTCCCCGCCCAGCACCAGTGCCACGATCACCACATCGGCGTTGGTCAGGAACATGGACGCCACGCCGTTGATCCAGAAGGGAACAACTGTGCGCCGCCAATCCTCGGGTGTGTCGCGCAGGGTGGCGGGGTCCAGTTTCGGGCGGGGCATGGTTCGTCCCATCAGCGCGCCTTGCCCCATGATCAGGACAACAAGAACGCCGATCATCAGCGCCACGACTGTTCCCAGCGCCAGATCTGCGCCTCCACCCCACCAATAGACTGCACCCGCGCCCGCCAGAACGAAGGCGCGCCACAGTATTTCCTTTGGCACCAGCGCCAGCACAACGGACCGCCACGCGCGCGCCAGGTGGGCTTGCATGTCGATCCAGCCGACCAGGGGAATAAGGGCAAGCCCCGCCATGACCGGCCAGGGCACCGCGCGCAGCCCAATGCTGTCGGCCAGCAGCAGCGCGCCCGCAAGCACCACAGTCAGGGCCATCATGCCAATCAGCCCGAGGGTGAAGGCGCGGTTGATCATGTTGCGTGTCTGCGCGGCGTCGTCGCCCCGCAGTTTGCGCATGGGCGGGATGAAGCGCAGCAGCGCCGTGCGTTGCCCCAGAATACCGGTAACCGAAAGTAGCAATGACCCCGTTAGCAAGGCGCCCACAATGCCGAAATCCGCCGGGGCCATCATTCGCGCGAGGAGCAACACAAAAATATAGCTGACAGCGGCGGCTGTCACCTTGATAAGTAGAACACCCGAGGCCTCGAAGCGCTTCATGTAAGGATGCGCTTACGAAGCCAGCCAAAGATATTGCGCACGCGTCCCAAATTCAGTGCGAGTGCGCCAATCAGCTTAACCGGCATCAGGAGCTTTTGAAGGGTTATGGCCAACACACTGGCATTCGACCCGCTTGGCGCATAACCCAGATCGTTCATGAGCTTCGAATTGGTTCGCTCACAGATGGCTATTTCTGTCGCCGACAATCCGCCATTGCGCCAAGCTTCACTGCGGTTCTTGTCAATCCCGCTTTGCGCTGACTGGTCCTGACGTGCCGATGATCCGACTTGTGGCACATTCAGCATGTTCGCGTCATATTCAATACCGATATGCGTACAAATTTCGCGTAGCGCGTCTTGTGGTTGGGCCAGCAAATCTTCGAACCGGACGGTCAGAACCCTATTACGAGGTCTGCAACCTGCGGTCACAGCGGATTTCCACAATAGCGACATTGTCAGCGGATGGTAATTCATCCAGGCGCGCAGTGCCTCGAACCGTGGAATTGGTGCGCCCATGGACCGCCGACGCCATTTGTTCTTCTGCGAAAGCAGCACATCGCGGGGATCGCGGACCATGTTTATAACCACGGCATCAGGATAGGCTGCAAGTATGGCGTCGATATGGAACACGTTTCGCGGGGTCTGCTCGCAGGCGATCACTGCGTCATGGCGGCGCGCCTCGGCTAACATGGCAGCGCGCAGCAATGCTGCATGCGTCCGTGGCTTTACCCCGTTTATAATGTCCTGCGCTTCGGAAAGGAACCTTTCGGGTTCGCGGCGCTTGAAGTAACCCAATCTGAAGATCGAGATGAGACGCGCGACCAGGTCTATTGCCCGCGCATCCTGGACAGGATTATCAGAGGCAAACTGTTCCGCTGTGACCATCTGTTCGATGTAGTGCAATTCCGGAAAGCCATGGATTGCGCTGTTGCGCCCGAGAACGCGCGACATCATCGTGGTGCCACTGCGGCTGTTGCCTACAACAAACACCATTTTTGCAGAAGGATGCGTCATTCAAAAAGCCCTCGATTGCGCGTGTTCCGGGGGGCGCCGAAAAGCGTTCTGCCCGTCGATTTTGGGTTTAGATAAAAGACTGGCTGAAAGAAAGCGGGAATCCATGTCAAGCGGTTGTGAATGTATGATACTGCCGCGAAAACAAGCATTCATGACATGGACTCCCCTAACTTTGGCGGGGGCGGTCAATCCGAAAGCACGTCCAGACGGATTGACAGCACTGTGATGCTCGCGCCGGTGTTTTCCGGGTCGGGCTGAATACCAAGAAAATCCCCGTTGCCGTTCACCATCGGGCGGACATCATATTCAAAGGAGGTAACCGTCGGTTCTGGTCCGACAGGCAGTGTCTGCCAGCCGGAATTTCCGACTTCGGCCGTGGAATAGGCCACAGCGATATTGCCATCTTCCGGCCCTGTAGCTGTGATTTCGATGCGGATCCGGTTGCCGCTTGCGGCTTCTTCGAATGCGTCGGACACGCGAATGAATGCGCCCCCGGTCTGGCCACCCGCCCCGGCATTTTCAACGTAGCCGGACAGGGTTACGCCAGCGTCCGTTTCGACAAGTTCGTATCCGCGGGACGTGTCGAAGGGCAGGCCAAGGCCAGTGCCAAGGGCATATGTTTCTGTCACCTGCTCTGGCGGTGTTTCGGCGGCTGGCTCGGTGGTGTCCGCTGCATCTGGTCCGGTTTCATCAGTGCCGGTTGGAACCATGTCATCCACGTCCGGGGTTGCTTCGGGCTGTGTCGCGGTTTGGGTGGCTTCAGGCGCGGCACTGTCTGGCGTTGTTGGCAATTGCAGCATCATACCTGTCAGAATGCGGTCGCAATCTGACAGGCTGTTTATATCACACAAGGTGCGCCAGGCGCGCACGTCGCCCAATTCGCGTTGGGCGATTGTGCGCAAAGTATCACCTGGTTGCACGACATAGCTGCCTTGGGCAGATGCGGCTTGTGCCAACCCTAACGCTGCGAGAGTGTAAACGGCAAAACGCATGATTTTCTCCTAATGTCTGCTGGTGGCGCCGTTAAGGTTTCAGGTCAACCATGGCTTGTCAAGCTGCGGGCGTGTGAAACCGAACGCGCGATGCGTTCGTCAGCGATGTCGATTGCGCAGGTGTCAGGCGCGATACATTTTCGGTCATCTACCGGACAAAATGCAAAAGGCCCGATCCAGTGACCGGGCCTTTCACGTCTAATGACAGCTTGCCTTAGCCTTTGCTGAATTCAGGATAGGCTTCCATGCCCAGTTCGGTTGTGTCCAGACCGGTTACCTGATCTTCGTCGCTGACGCGGATGCCCATCACGGCCTTCAGGATCAGCCACACCACCAGTGATGCGATGAACATGAACGCCCCGATTGCGACAATCCCGATGATTTGCGCGGAAAGCGTTGCGTCTGGGTTGGTCAGAACCACGGCCAGCGTGCCCCAGATACCCGCGAACAGGTGGACCGGAATTGCGCCGACGACGTCATCCAGCTTCAGCTTGTCCAGCAGCGGAACAGTCAGAACGACGATCACACCACCAACAGCGCCGATCAGCGTTGCCATGCCAAGACCCGGCGCCAGGGGTTCGGCAGTAATGGATACCAGACCAGCCAGCGCGCCGTTCAGAACCATGGTCAAGTCAGGTTTGCTATACAGCACTTTGGTCAGGATCAGCGCTGCAATTGCCCCACCGGCAGCAGCCGTGTTCGTGTTGGCGAAGATGCGGCTGATATCTGCGACATCGCTGACAGTGCCCATTGCCAGTTGTGACCCGCCATTGAAGCCGAACCAACCCAGCCACAGGATGAACATGCCCAGAGTGGCCAGCGGCAGGTTCGAACCGGCCATAACCGTCACGCGACCGTCCTTGCCGTATTTGCCTGTGCGTGCACCCAGAACGATAACCCCGGCCAACGCCGCCCAGCCACCGGCGCTGTGCACGATGGAAGACCCTGCGAAGTCAGAGAAGCCGAGTTCCGACAGGAAGCCACCGCCCCAGCTCCAGCTGGCCTGAATCGGGTAAATGACGCCCGTCAGCAGCACAACGAACACAAGGAAGGGCCACAGCTTAATACGTTCGGCCACAGCGCCCGAAACGATCGACGCGGTTGCAGCACAGAACATCAGCTGGAAGATGAAGTCCGATCCGACCGAAGCGTATTCCACATCGCCCAGATCTTCGAATGCGACCCCGACAGGTTCCAGAACAGTGGGCGCTATGCCACCCAGCCAGCCGGTAACGACCCAGCCGTCGCCCGGATACATCAAGTTGAATCCGATGATGAAATAGGCAACCGTCGCCAATGAAAACAGCGCCACGTTCTTGATCAGCTGCATGGTCGCGTTTTTGGACCGGACAAGGCCGGTTTCCAGCATACAAAAGCCCGCAGCCATGAAGAACACCAGAAACCCGCCGACCAGAAACAGCAGCGAGTTCATGATGAACACCATTTCCATATTCAGGCGTTCAACCGCGTCAATGCCGGTTTCGGCCACCTCTGCGGCTTCCTGCGCGAAGCCCAGACTGGGCACCAGCGCGGCAGCGGCTACCAAGGGTATAAGTTTTTTAAGTTGCATCTGCATTTGTCCTTTTGATCTTTTACCAAGGTTTCCGCGGGTCACAGCGCATCGTCGCCGGTTTCGCCGGTCCGCACGCGCGTTGCTGCCGCCAGATCAAGCACGAAAATCTTGCCATCGCCGATTTTGTCGGTGCGCGCTGTCTTTTGCAGCGTATCAACGACCTGGTCGGCCATGCCGTCGGAAACAGCAATTTCAAGCTTCAGCTTGGGCACGAAATTCACGGCATATTCAGCGCCACGATATATTTCGGTATGTCCCGACTGCGCGCCGAAGCCCTTGATTTCAGTGACCATCATTCCGCGCACGCCAATCGAGGTCAGCGCTTCGCGCACCTCTTCCAGCTTGAACGGTTTTATCGCCGCTATGATGTATTTCACGGTGCCTTCCCCTTTTCACTACTGCAGGGACCCCCTCGGGCCTCTTGGCCAGTCAGCACAAAAACTGGGCGACGCCTCAATGCTTTGCCGCGCTGCGACTTCGCGAAGATTGCAAAAACCGAAAAAAAATGCACAAAATAGCATCGCTGCACAAAAAATAATCAAAACTGAATCGTGACATGACGCAAACACCGCAACACTTTGTTGCGAAGGTGCTGGTCAGACGGCGCGCGCACTGGCAAAAGGGCACCCGGACGGGCAAAATGCCGACAGATCATTTTCATGTGTTTCGGGTAAGCAGGTTAATTGAATGGGCGGTGCGGGAAACAAACGCAAAAATCTGGTCGCGGATAAGCGCGGGGCGAAGCCCGCAGCGCAGTCAAACGCGGCTGCGACCAAGGCCAAGGTATCGCGCAAATCCAGACCGCAGCGCGCCAAGCCGCCAGCGGGAAACGCCTTCACGCGCTTCGTCCGGGGGTTGGTGCGGTTTGTCTGGCGCATCATCTGGGGGGTGATGTGGCGCACCACTGCTGTGGTGGCCCTTATCCTTGCCGGTGCCACCTTCTACTTTTATGCCAACATGCCCCCCTTGGCCGATTTGCTTGATGCGCGCGCGCGCGGGTCCGTTACCATGATGGACCGGGACGGAACCGTGTTTGCGTGGCGCGGGGAAACATTTGGTGGGGCCATAACGGCAGATACTGTGTCGCCGTATTTGAAAAATGCGATTATCGCGACCGAGGATCGGCGTTTTTATTGGCATCTGGGGGTGTCGCCGCGCGGTATTGCCGGGGCGATCAGAACCAACATGTCATCAGGGCGCAGCGCGTTTTCGGGTGCGGGCGGGTCCACCATCACCCAGCAGGTGGCCAAGCTTCTTTGCCTTGGCGTGCCCTTCGACCCCGACGCGTGGGAGTCAGAGGCCGCTTATGAAGCCGATTGCCGGCGTGGCACCGTGTGGCGCAAGATCAAGGAATTGCCCTATGCTTTCGCATTGGAAGCGAAGCTGTCCAAGGATGATATTCTGACGATCTACATGAACCGCGCCTTTCTTGGGGCCGGGTCGCGCGGTTTTGAAGCTGCCGCGCAGCGGTATTTCGGGCGTTCCGCGAATGAAGTTGGCCCGTCAGAGGCCGCAATGCTGGCCGGTCTTCTGGTTGCGCCGTCTTATTATGCGCCCACCCGTAACCTTGCGCGCGCGCAGGCGCGGGCAAATGTTGTCATCGGGCTGATGCATGAACAGGGGCTATTGACTGATTACGAACTGGCCGAGGCGCGCGCCTATCCGGCCACGCTGTCCGACTCTGCGGAATCGCGGCGCGGAATTCATTTCGCTGACTGGCTGATGCAAAGCGGTCCCGCCTATCTTACGCGCGATACCACCGAAGACGTGCTGATGCGCACGACATTCGATCCACGCTTGCAGGCCGCGGCGGAAGATGCCGTGCGCGATGTTTTTGAAAACCGCGTTCGGGACGGGTCCGAAGCTGAAGTGGCCGTGGTTGTCATGTCTGCGGACGGGGCCGTGCGTGCCATGGTGGGGGGACGCAATCCATCTGTTGGCGGGTTCAACCGCGCCACACAAGCCATGCGCCAGACCGGATCGGCGTTCAAACCATTCTTGTTTGCGGCTGCGTTGGAAAACGGGTTCGAGCCTTTTGACATCGTTGAGGATGCACCGCTGACCATCAACATTCCCGGCTCTGGTCCCTGGACACCACGCAACTATGACGGGGAATTCCACGGATTTGTGACCTTGACAGAAGCGCTGGCCAAATCGCTGAACACGCCCGCAGTGCGCATTTCCGAAGCGATGGGGCGTGACCAGGTGCGCGCTGTGGCAAACCAGTTCGGATTGCGCAGCGAATTGGCCGAAGGCCCGGCGCTTGCGTTGGGGGCGTCGGAATCAACGCTTCTGGAAATGACGGCGGCCTATGCGGGCATTTTGAATGGCGGCAATGCCGTGCGGCCCTATGGCATAGAGGATCTGACCCTTCTGGGCGAACAATCCCCGCTTTTTGCCGCAACCAATGGCATGGGGGATCGCGTGATCTCTGAACAGTCGGCGCAGATGCTGACATGGATGATGACCCGCGTTTTGCAAGACGGCACCGGCGGGCGCGCGCGCCTTCCCGACCGGCCCGCAGCAGGTAAAACCGGCACAACCCAGGCGGCGCGCGATGCGTGGTTCATTGGGTTTACCGCGGATTATGTGGCAGGCGTCTGGATGGGATATGACGATAATTCGCCGCTGACCGGGGTTACAGGCGGGGGCCTGCCCGCCGAGATATGGAATGAAGTTATGACGCGCGTGCATCAGGGCCTGCCCGCGCGCGACCTGCCCATGCTGGAACCACAACGCCCTGTCATGGATGACCGCAACTTCCGCGCGGCCCCGGAACCTTCGCGCGGGCCGACATCCACATTGGATGATACCATTCGCGGGATTTTGGGGTCAATCTTTGGCGGGAACTGACCAAGGCAGGGCTGCCATGGCCCGCCCTGCTCATTCAGGCCATGCGCCAGGTCACAACCCGGCCAGCATGTTTTGCAGCCCTTCACGCGCAGAATCGACCATGCCGACATAGCCTGAAACGACGGGTGCTGAAAACGGTGCCACCTCTACCAACGTCGGGGCCACGATATAAAACCCGACCATCAGCACCGCCAGAAGGGGCGGCACAGCAAACCCGCGCAAGAAGCTGCGTTGCCGCGCGCGGGCCGTCTGGGGCAATTCGAAATCGCTGCGTTTGCGCGCCTCGCCTATGGGTTCCAGCGTGGCGCTGATGTCGTCAATATCAGGAAATGCGGCTTGTGGTCCGGTCGGTGTGTGCGGTGCGGGCGTGGTGTCGGCATCTGGGGTGGGGTCAGTATGCGCAGCAGGCCAGGGTGCAGCACCCAATAACCCCAGGTCCGGCTGGGAATGCAGCCCCTCTGCCTCTCGCTGGCGCTGGCTGGCTTCGAACTGGGCTTCTTCGCGCAGCACATCCGCAACGGACGGGTCCAGCCGACGCGACCTTGGCTTCAATGTCGTATCGAAAAGCCCTGCTTTGTCTTCTTCCTCGGGGGCGGCGGCTTCGGCGCCTTTATTCTCGTCTGCTTCCTGGGTGACGGGTGAGGGTGGTGCGGGGCGTGGCACATCGCGCGTTTGCGGTTTTATCGCCGCGCTGTCGGCCTGCTGGAACCAGATATGACTGCATGCCGAGCATTGCACCTCTCGGCCATCTTTGGAAAGCAAGGCGGCGTCGATTTCGTATTGCGCAAGGCAACTTGGACAGGTGATACGCATTATTAGATCCTTCGCCTTGCGAAATGCAGGATTGGCGCTGTTCATCAACTATTGTAGCAAGCGATCAAGCGTGTTCCAAGGTATTGCTGATCTGACAAGGTAGAAGAAATGATCCTGATGCCAAAGGCCACAATCCGTTGGCACAATGCCGCGCGCAGAACGAAGGTGGCTGCAATATGATTGCGTTTCACGATGTTGCCCATGATTATGGCGGCGGGCCGTTGTTCAGGAATGCGTCCATGACCCTGGAAAAAGGCAGCTTCCATTTTTTGACCGGCCCCTCTGGTGCAGGCAAAAGCACGTTCCTGAAGCTGTGCTATGGGGAACTTCTGCCAAGCGCTGGCAGTGTCAGCCTGCTGGGGCAGGATATGAAAACCATGTCGCGCGATGATCTGGCGCGCACCCGCCAGCGCATCGGGATTGTGCATCAGGATTGCCAGTTTCTGGATCATCTGACCGTCGAACAAAATGTCGCGCTGCCGCTAAGCGTGACAGGACGCGCGGTTTCTGCCGAGAATCTTTCCGACCTTCTGGCGTGGGTGGGGTTGGGGGGGCAGGCCCGCGCCCTGCCGCCAACCCTGTCGGGCGGTGAGCGCCAGCGCACGGCCCTTGCGCGCGCCATCATCGCCTCGCCGGAAGTGTTGCTGGCGGATGAACCAACCGGCAATCTGGATTGGGACATGTCCCAGCGGCTGATGTCGCTGATGATCGAACTTAACCGGATGGGCACGGCAGTTTTGATTGCAACGCATGACCTGAACCTGATCCGGTTTGCGAAAACACAGGTATCCACAAGGGTCTTGCGCATTGCCCGTGGCGAGGTTCAGACCGCAGGTGCAGATTTATGACCCGCAATGACGTGACCCGCGTTGTTGTGCCGCGCAGCGGGCGCGGCGTCTGGCTGGTCGGGCTAAGTGCGGCGGCCATGGCCTTTCTGGCGGTATTTGCGTTGGCGTTGTCCGTCTCGGCGGCGCGGCTGGCGCAGAACTGGGCGGCGGCCTTGTCACAGACGGCCACAGTGCGTATTTCCGCCCCGCCTGAAGAAATGGCAGAACAAACTGCCATCGTGCTGGAAGTGTTGCGCACCACGCCGGGCATAACGGCCGCGCGCGAAATGACCGACGATGAACAGGCAGGTTTGCTGGAAGCCTGGCTTGGCCCTGATCTGCCGCTGGACGCGCTGCCCTTGCCGCGTTTGATAGATGTTACCGAAACGCCTGACGGCCCGGACCGGCAGGGGCTGCGGCTGCGCTTGTCTGCCGAAGCGCCGGGGGCTGTGTATGATGATCATACACGCTGGCGCAGACCGCTTGCCGAAGGTGCGGCGCGGTTGCGCCAGTTAGCCAACCTGTCGCTGGTGTTGATCGGGTCCGTGATGGCCGCGATTGTCATGCTGGCGTCAAGTGCGTCGCTGGCGTCCAATGCGCAGGTCATCCGCGTGCTGCGTCTGGTCGGGGCGCAGGACCGCTTCATTGCGCGGGCCTTTGTCCGGCGTATGACACTGCGCGCCACGCTGGGCGCTGCCGCAGGGGCCGGGGCTGGGGCTATTGCCATGCTGGCGTTGCCTGATCCTGCCAGCGGCAGCAGTGTTTTTTCGGGGTTGGGGTTCCAAGGTTCAGCGTGGCTCTTGCCACTGTCGCTGCCCGTTGTTACCGCCGCTTTGGCATGGATTGCGGCCAAGGCAACGGCCTTGGGCGTTCTGAAGGGGGTTACCTGATGCGCTATGGGGTCCAATGGGTCCGGTCTGTTGTGTTTATTGCGCAAATGTATGTCGCAATGCTGGTGCTGGCAGTGGCCTTCGCGCCGCTTGCGCTGGTGCGGCGGGACATGGCGCTGCGGGCGTGTCACAGCTTTTGCCATTATGTGCGCTGGTCTGCGGCATGGATTGCGGGACTGCGCTCGGAAATACGGGGCACTGTGCCTGACGGTCCGGTGCTGGTCGCGGCCAAGCATCAGTCTTTCTTTGATATTATCCTTATATTCGGGGCCTTGCCGCGCCCGCGTTTTGTGATGAAGAAACAATTGAAATGGGCCCCATTGCTGGGCTGGTATGCGATGCGCATAGGCTGCGTGCCTGTTGATCGCGGCAAACGCGGGTCCGCCATCAAGGACATGATGAAGCGCGTTGCGGCAGGGCAGGAAGAAGCGGGGCAGTTGATCATATATCCGCAAGGCACCCGTGTCGCGCCGGGGGCGAAACTGCCCTACAAGGTGGGAACTGCCGTGCTGTATGACCAGATGCGCGAGGAATGTGTGCCGGTTGCAACGAATGTGGGTCTGTTCTGGCCAAAGCACAGCCTGTATCGCAAGCCCGGCGTGGCGGTGGTGGAATTCCTGCCGCCCATTCCCGCAGGATTGCCGCCGCGCGAATTTCTGGTGCAGATGGAATCTGTCATAGAACAGCATTCCGACCGGCTGATGGCAGAAGCGGCACTGCAATAACACCATTTATGTCATGCCCTGCAGAAAGTGACGCAAGGTTATTTCAAAACTGCCCCTGCGTCGAACGAACATCAGGGCTTGTTTGCTGTCTGATAGTGGGGAATGCTGTCCGCAACGCCTGTTACCACTTCACAGGTGAGGGAGGATACCTTGAACAAAACCGCACCTGACCGTCCGTGGCTGGCGGCGTATGGCAATGACATATCGCCCACGCTTGCCCCGTCGCCCTATGCCAGTCTTGCTGAACTGGTGCAGGATGCCTGCACAAATTTCAGTGGCAAGAAGGCCTTTACCTGTGTGGTGCCCAACGGCATGAGTGGCACCCACACATTCGAACAGGTTGGCAACCTGTCGGATGATTTTGCCAGTTTCCTGCGCCATGAGTGCGGATTGAAACGGGGGGCGCGGGTGGCCGTGCAACTGCCCAACGGGCTGGCCTATCCGGTGGCGGCATTCGGCGCGTTCAAGGCGGGCTGTGTGCTGGTGAACACAAACCCGCTATATACTGCATCTGAAATGGCCCATCAGTTCAACGACGCCGGGGTAGAGGTGTTGGTCATCAGCGATCTGTTCGCCGACAAACTGGCCGAAGTCATCCCGCAGACCGGCATTCGCCATGTCGTTGTGGCTGGCGTGCCCGAATTTTTTCCGCGCATTCCGGAACTGATTATCCGCGGGGTCCAGAAGGTCTGGACACGCAGCTTGCCGCCGGTGCCCAAGCTGGCAGTGCCGGTTTTGCGTATTCGCGATGCGCTGCGACGGGGGCGCAAGCACCCCAAGGTCACGGATTGGGACCAGTTGAAACCCCATGATCTGGCCTTGTTGCAATATACCGGCGGCACAACAGGTGTGGCCAAGGGCGCGATGCTAAGCCATGGCAATATTCTGGCCAATCTGGAACAGGTGCGCGCCATGGGGTCGCATCATATGACGGGCAAGGATTGTGTGCTGACGGCGCTGCCCGTTTACCATATCTTTGCCTTCACGGCCAATCTGATGACCTTCTTTGCGATCGGCGCGCGCAATATTCTGGTGCCGTCCCCGCGCCCTGTTCAAAACATCCAGCGGGCGCTGGAAAATTATCCTGTGACTTGGATTACCGGCGTGAACACGCTGTTCAACGGGCTGATGAATGAAGAATGGTTCGCGGCCTATCCCCCCAAAACCCTGACAGCGGCCATTGCGGGGGGCACGGCGCTGCATGGCGCGGTGGCCGAGCGTTGGGAACGGATCACCGGCACCCGCGTGGCCGAAGGGTACGGGCTGACCGAATCCGCGCCCTTGGTGACATTCAACCCGCTGGAACAGCCCATGCGCGCAGGGTCCATCGGGGTGCCGGTGCCGGGAACAGACATTGCGCTGGTCGATGACAACGCCGACCCGGTGGATGACGGGCAACCCGGCGAATTGCTGGTCAAGGGACCGCAAGTCATGCTGGGCTACTGGAACCGCCCCGAAGATACGGCCAAAACCCTACAAAATGGCTGGCTGTTCACCGGCGATGTGGCCACGATCGATGCAGACGGGTATTTGCGCATTGTAGACCGCAAGAAGGACATGGTTCTGGTGTCCGGCTTCAATGTCTACCCCAATGAGGTCGAGGATTGTCTGGCCAAACTGCCCACAGTGCTGGAAGCGGCCGTAGTGGGCGTGCCAGATGCAAAATCGGGCGAAGCGGTGCGCGCCTATGTTGTGCGCAACCCTGACCAGCCTGATGAACTGACCAAGCAGGACGTGATCGCGCATTGCCGCAAATATCTGGCCGCCTACAAGGTGCCCAAAAGCGTGATCATCCGCGATGAACTGCCGAAATCCCCTATCGGGAAAATCCTGCGCAAGGACTTGAAGGCAGAAGTGCGCGCCGAATTCGCGGGAAAGGTCTGATGCCATGCTGACAGAACTGGAAACCACATTACTGGGGATCATGATGATGGTCATCATGCTGGGCATGGGGGCCAGCATGACACCGCGTGATTTCCTGATCGCCTTTCGCAAACCCAAGGGCATTCTGGTCGGGCTGGTAAGCCAGTTCGCGGTCATGCCGTTTCTGGGGTTCCTGCTGGCGGTGTTGCTGGGCCTTCCGCCTGCGCTGGTTGTGGGGCTGTTGCTGATTGCCTGCATGCCCGGCGGGACCACATCCAATATTTTTGCCTATTTCAGCAAGGGCGTTCTGGCGCTGTCCATCATGATGACCACTGTATCCACGCTTGCGGCGGTGGTTATGGTGCCGCTGCTGCTGTCCTTTTACGGCGGGCTGGCGGGGGTGGGGGCGGATTATGTCATCCCGCCGGGCAATGTGGCGCAGATTCTGGCTGTGCTGCTGGTGCCCACAATGCTGGGGATGGTGCTGCGACGGATGAACCCGAATGTGGGCGCGACAGTGGAACTGATTGGGTCGTTCATGGGGGTGGTGGTCATCCTGTTCCTGATCATCAGTTGGGTGCCGCGCAATTACCAGTTGTTGCTGGACACGCCCGCGCCGATTTATGCAGCAACTATCGGCATTGGCCTGATTGGCATGTTGTTTGGCTATTGGGTCGCGCGGGGGTTGGGGCAGGACACCAACCGCGCGCGCACCATCAGTCTGGAAACCGGCATTCAGAACGGGCCGTTGGCGGTGCTGGTCATCACCCTTAGCTTCACTGCGGCGCAACAGCAGGCCGTGTTGCTTATTCCGGTGCTGTATTCGTTGTTCATTGTGCTTAGTTCCACCGCAGTCATGCTGTGGTATCGGCGCAATGCCACGCGCGAGGCCCTGGCGCGCGATGCGGCCAAGGTTGTGCAATAGCGTTGAAACCACTTGATTTCTGACGCCCCCGCCACAACTTGCCATGGGGCAGGGGGTGTCCTTGCCGCGCGGTGCAGGGGGGTGAATGGACCCTATTCTGGTCCCCAGACCTGAAGGGTTGTTCTGTCCGGCGGGCGGGTTCTTCATTGACCCTGTCCGGCCAGTGGCGCGTGCGCTTGTCACCCATGGTCATGCCGACCACGCCCGTGCAGGGCATGGCGCTGTGCTGGCCACCGCGCAGACGCTGGACATCATGGCGCTGCGCTATGGCGCGGAATTCACCAAAAACCGCCAACCCTATGGGGGGCCGGTGCGCATTGGCGATGTAACAGTCAGTTTCCACCCTGCTGGCCATGTGCTGGGTTCGGCGCAAATTGCGGTCACGGGCGCGCAGGGGCGCATTGTGGTGTCTGGTGATTACAGCCGCGTGCCAAACGCGGCCTGTGCCCCGTTTGAACCCGTGCCTTGCGATATTTTCGTGACCGAGGCCACATTCGGCCTGCCGGTCTTCCGCCACCCTGACCCATTGGGCGAAATCGCCAAACTGCTGGCATCTGTGCGCGCGCAGCCGGACCGCGCGCATCTGATCGGGGCGTATGCGCTGGGCAAGGCGCAGCGCGTCATCATGCTGTTGCGGCAGGCAGGCTATGACGGGCCAATCCATGTTCATGGCGCGTTGCAAAAGCTGTGCGAGTATCACATTTCCCAAGGTATCGCGCTGGGCGATTTGCGCCCCGCCAACCTTGAACGCGGGCGCAAGCCGGATTTCGCGGGCGCGATCGTGCTTGCGCCGCCGTCGGCATTTGTGGCTACATGGGCGCAGCGTTTCCCCGATCCGGTAATCTGCTTTGCATCGGGGTGGATGCAGGTGCGCGCGCGCGCCCGCCAGCGTGGTGTTGAACTGCCGCTGGTCATTTCCGACCATGTGGACTGGCCGGACCTGACCCGCACCATCACCGAACTGGACCCCGCGCAGGTCTGGGTCACCCATGGGCGCGAAGATGCTGTCATGCGCTGGTGCAGCCTGAACGGGCGCGCGGCCCACCCCTTGCGCCTGATCGGCTATGAGGACGAGGCTGAATGACAGGCGGTATTGCGGCATTCGCGCGGTTGCTGGAACAGCTGGCCTTCACCCCGCAGCGGTCGGGCAAGGAACGGGTGCTGGCCGACTGGTTCGCCACCCAGCCAGACCCGGACCGCGGGCTTGCGCTGGCCGCCCTGACGGGTGATCTGGATTTGCGGCAGGTGCGCCCCTCCCTGCTGCGCGGGTTGGTGGCGGACAAGGTTGATGCCGAACTGTTTGCCCATAGCTATGATTTTGTGGGCGATCTGGCGGAAACCATTGCGCTGATCTGGCCAGTGGACGGCCCCGAAAACCCCGCGCTGGCCGGTGTGGTTGCGCAGTTGCGCGACACGCCCAAAGCGCGACTTGAGGGTGTGATTGTGGCGCTGCTGGACAATCTTGGCCCCTCGGAACGCTATGCCTGCCTGAAACTGGCGACAGGGGGCTTGCGGGTGGGCGTGTCGGCGCGGCTGGCGCGCACGGCCTTTGCGAAATGGGCCGCCCTGCCCCTTCCCGAGGTTGAGGAGATATGGCACGGCCTGACGCCCCCCTATCTGGACCTGTTCGCATGGGCGCAGGGCGGTACGAAGCCTGAATCTGCCGCCTACGCGCCCTTTCGCCCTGTCATGCTGTCCACTGCGTGGGACGCAGATGCCATGGCGGCCCAATCCCCTGCGGATTTTGCGGCAGAATGGAAATGGGACGGCATTCGCGTGCAGGCAGTCAGCGACCGTGGCACGCAGCGCCTGTATTCCCGCACCGGCGAGGATATATCGAGCGCCTTTCCTGATGTGCTGGCCCTGCTGGACTTTGACGGGGTGCTTGACGGGGAATTGCTGGTGCGGCGGGGAAACACGGTTGCCCCGTTCGGGGAATTGCAGCAACGCCTGAACCGCAAGACCGTCAGCGCCGCCATGCTGCGCAGCCACCCCGCCGGTTTGCGCGTCTATGATGTGCTGGTCTGGCAGGGGCAGGACATGCGCCACCAGCCGTATGACGCGCGCCGCGCCGTGCTGGATGCGGCCACCCCAGCCTTGCCCGCACAGATTGACTTGTCGCCAAGGCTGGATTTCACAACATGGGACGATCTGGCCGCCCTGCGCGCAAACCCGCCCGATGCCGTGATCGAAGGGGTGATGATCAAACGCCGCGACAGCCCCTATATTGCAGGGCGCGCGAAGGGAAATTGGTTCAAATGGAAACGCGACCCGTTCGTGGTTGACGCTGTTCTGCTTTATGCCCAACGCGGGCATGGCAAGCGGTCCGGCTATTATTCGGATTTTACCTTCGGGGTGTGGGACGGGGATGTGCTGGTCCCAGTCGGCAAGGCGTATTTCGGGTTTACCGATGCGGAACTGAAGGCGCTGGACCGTTTTGTGCGCGACAACACAACCGACCGTTTCGGCCCTGTGCGCGCGGTCAAACCGCTGAAGGTGGTCGAGGTTGCCTTTGAGGGGTTGAACCGGTCACCGCGCCACAAATCCGGTGTGGCCATGCGCTTTCCAAGGATCAGCCGCATTCGCGATGACAAACCCGCAGCACAGGCAGACACGCTTGAAACCCTGCAGGAATTTCTGCCGAAATGACATTGCCGCCCCCTGTTCTTGACTGGTTTGCCGCGCAAGGCTGGCAGCCCCACCCCCACCAGATCGCGCTGGCGGGCGCGGATTGCGAGACATTGCTGATTGCGCCCACGGGCGGGGGCAAGACATTGGCGGGGTTCTTGCGCACGCTATGCGATTTGCAACAGCCGTTTGCAGGGCTGCACACGCTGTATGTGTCGCCCCTGAAGGCGCTGACGCATGACATTGCGCGCAATCTGGCGCGGCCTGTGGCAGGACTGGGGCTTGACATCCGCATTGAGGACCGCACCGGCGACACCACCGCCACCACCCGCGCGCGCCAGCGCGTGGACCCGCCCCATATTTTGCTGACCACGCCGGAATCACTGGCGCTGATGCTGTCCTACGCGGAAGCGCCGCGCATTTTCGGCACGCTGCGCCGGGTGGTGATTGACGAAATCCACGCACTGGCCGAGTCTAAACGCGGTGACCAGCTTATGCTGGGTCTGTCGCGGTTGCGCAGCCTTGCGCCCGCGCTGACGGTCACGGGCCTGTCGGCCACTGTGGAAAACCCGGCCGCTTTGGCCACGTTCATGGGGGGCGCGCAGGTGCTGCACGCGGACCCTGGCCCCGCACCGGATATTGCCATGTTGCCGGTCACGGCCCCTCCGCCATGGTCGGGGGCAGGCGGGCAGTATGCCGCGCGCGACGTGATGCGCGCGATAGAAGACGCGCGCATGACCCTGGTGTTCATCAATACGCGCGCGCAGGCGGAATTGTTCTATCAGGCGCTGTGGGACGTGAATGACCGGAACCTGCCCATCGGGTTGCACCATTCCAGCCTGTCGCGTGATGTACGCGCGCGTGCCGAAGCGGCCATGGCCACAGGGCAATTGCGCGCCATGGTCTGCACCGGCAGTCTGGATCTGGGTATTGACTGGGGTGATGTGGATCTGGTGCTGCAGGTGGGCGCGCCCAAGAATGTCAAACGGCTGGTCCAGCGTATTGGACGGGCAAACCACCAGTATAACACCCCGTCCCGCGCGCGGATCGTGCCCACCAACAGGTTCGAAGTGCTGGAATGCGTGGCCGCCCTGCAGGCTGTGCAAGAGGGCAAGCTGGATGGTGACCCGCGCCCTGCAGGGGGCCTAGATGTGCTGTGCCAGCATATTTTGCTGATCGCCTGTGCGGGACCGTTTTGCGCAGACGCCCTGTTTGGCGAAATTACGCGCGCCGGTCCCTATGCGGGTGTTCCGCGCGCTGAGTTCGAGGCTTGTTTGGAATTTTGCGCCACAGGCGGTTATGCCTTGCGCGCCTATGACCGCTGGCAAAGGCTGGTTCTGCGGGACGGGCTGTGGCAGTTGCGCGACCCGCGCGCGGCGCGCGACATTCGCATGAATATTGGCACCATCACCGCGCCCGAAACCCTGAAGGTGCGCCGCAAAGGGCGCGGCGGCGCCCCACTGGGCGAGGTGGACGAGAGTTTTGCCACCACCCTGACACCGGGTGACACATTCCTGATTGGTGGGCAAACCGTGCGCTATGACGCCCTGCGCGAGATGGTGGTCGAAGTGACCCCGCAACCGGCCCGCCAGCCCAAGATTGCCGTATTCGGTGGGTTGAAAATGTCCACATCCACCTTGCTAAGCGACCGTGTGCTGGCCTTGATTGGCAACCCTGCGCAATGGGGTGCATTGCCAGCGGCAACCGCGCAATGGCTGCAGCTTCAGGCGGACATATCGCACCTGCCCCAACCCGGGACGCTGACCTGCGAAACCTATTCGCGCGGGGGTCGGGCCTATTTCTGCCTATATGGGTTTGCGGGGTATAACGCCCATCAAACGCTGGGCCTGTTGTTGACCCGCCGGATGGAGGGGGCGGGCCTTGGCCCGTTGGGGTTTGTGGCCACCGATTACGCGGTTCTGGTCTGGTCGCTGGACGCGGTGACGGACCCCGCCCCCCTGCTGGACCCGCACGGGTTGCGCGACGGGCTGGACGCGTGGCTGGCAGATAATGCCGTGATGAAGCGCAGTTTCCGCGCCGTGGCCACAATTGCAGGGCTAATCCAGCGCAACTTGCCCGGCAAACGGAAAACCGGCAAGCAGGCCACATTTTCCAGCGATATCCTGTATGACACCTTGCGCAAATATGACCCTGACCACCTGCTGTTGCGCATAACCCGCGATCAGGCGGCGCATGGGTTGGTGGATTTCGGGCGCATTGAACAAATGCTGCGCGACCGGCCGCGAATTGTGCACACCATATGCGCGCGCGTCACGCCCCTTGCCGCGCCGTTGATGCTGGAAGCGGGGCGCGTGCCCATTCGCGGGCTGGGCCATGAACGCCTGCTGGATGAAGAAGCCGCGCGCATGCTGGCAGATGCGGGCTGGCATGATGGGGTATGACTTCAGCTTCGCAGGGGCCAGTTTCACGGCTCTGCCCACCGGCGCGTTGTGGTGGCCCGAACAGGGGGCCTTGGTTGTCGCTGATCTGCATCTGGGCAAATCCGCGCGCATGGCGCGGCGGGGGGGCGGTTTGTTGCCACCGTTTGACGCTGAAGATACCCTGCACCGGCTGGCACAAGATGTCGGCGCGACAGGGGCCGCGCAAACCATCTTGCTGGGCGATACATTTGACGATGATACTGCCGCAGGCGACGTAACCTGCACCCCGCAATGGCAAAAGCTGCAAACAATGACGCAACTGGTGTCCATTTGCGGCAATCATGATCCTGCCCATGGTGCTGTGGACCTGACGCTTGCAGGGATAACCCTGCGCCATCAGGCCGCGCCGGGGTGCCCGCCCGATATATCAGGCCATTTCCACCCGAAATTCAAACTGGCCGGACGCGGGCACGCGGCGTTTCTGGTGGGGCGGCAACACCTGATCTTGCCCGCCTTTGGCACTTATACGGGCGGGCTCGATGCAAACAGCCCCGTATTAACGGGGCTGGTCGGGCCGGGACTGGCCATTTTGACAGGGCGCATCGCGCGCGCTGTGCCCTATGGGCGCATCAGGCCAGCCGTCCGTGGCAATGCTTGAACTTCTTGCCTGATCCGCAGGGGCACAGATCATTGCGGCCGGGATTGCCCCATGTTTCAGGGTTCGCTTCGTCAAACCCGTCAACCAGCGGCTGGGGCGCTTCGCCTGCGTTTTCTGCCGCAATCTGTGCATTATGCTGTTGCAGTGCCATTTGCTGCAGCATGGATTTCTGTTCTTCTTCCGACAGCGGGCGGATGCGCGCCAGATAGGTGGACACATCTTCGCGCAGGGAATTCAGCATGGCTTCGAACAGCAAGAACCCTTCGGCCTTGTATTCGTTCAGCGGGTCTTTCTGGGCGTAACCCCGGAACCGCACCGCAGAGCGCAGATGATCCAGCGTCAGCAAATGTTCGCGCCACTTGCGATCAATGGTTTCCAGCAGGATCTGTTTTTCCAGATTGCGCAGCGTATCGGACCCGAACTGGTCCTGTTTTTGCGCCATCAGCGCATCAGACGCTTCGCACAGCCGTTCGCGCACCACGTCCTGATCAACCCCGTCTTCCTCGCCCCAGTTCTGAACCGGCAGGTCCAGACCCAGCTTCTCGCGCACTGCCGTGTTCAGCCCGTCCATATCCCATTGTTCAGCATAGGAATTGGGCGGCATATGGGTGTCGATCAGGTCATCAACCACCTGATGGCGCATATCCTCGATGATTTCGGACAGATCATCCGCTTCCATGATGTCGCGGCGCTGTTCGAAAACGACGCGGCGCTGTTCATTCATCACGTTGTCGTATTTCAGCAATTCCTTGCGAATGTCGAAATTGCGGGCCTCGACCTTGGCCTGGGCCTTTTCCAGCGATTTGTTGACCCATGGGTGAACAATCGCCTCGCCTTCTTTCATGCCAAGGGTGGACAGCACTTTTTCCAGCCGTTCAGACCCGAAAATGCGCATCAGGTCATCCTCCAGCGACAGGAAGAATACCGAACGCCCCGGATCGCCCTGCCGCCCCGAACGGCCGCGCAGCTGGTTGTCGATGCGGCGGCTTTCGTGGCGTTCGGTTGCCAAAACGAACAACCCGCCGGCCTTGATCACCTTTTGCTTTTCTTCCGCAACCTCTGATTCGATACGCGCGCGCAGTTCGGCGGGGTCGGCATCTGGATCGGCATCCAATGCCTGCATCACCTGCATGTCAACATTGCCGCCAAGCTGAATGTCGGTGCCGCGACCTGCCATATTGGTGGCGATGGTAACTGCCCCGAAGCGCCCGGCATCGGCCACGATCTGCGCTTCCTGTTCGTGCTGGCGCGCGTTCAGGACGTTATGCGTAATTCCTGCCTGTGTCAGCAAGGCAGACAGTTCTTCGGATTTTTCAATGGAGGTGGTGCCCACAAGTATGGGCTGGCCCTTTTCATGGCCTTCGCGGATTTCTGACAGAACACCGTCCAGCTTTTCGCGCGATGTGCGGTAGACCTGATCATGTTCGTCCAGACGCGCGATTGGCAGGTTGGTGGGAATTTCGACCACGCCAAGGTTATAAATCTCGCGGAATTCCGACGCTTCGGTAGAGGCCGTGCCGGTCATGCCCGCCAGTTTCTTATACATGCGGAAATAGTTCTGGAACGTCACAGAAGCATAGGTCACGTTTTCCGGCTGGATGGCCGCGCCTTCTTTTGCTTCGATGGCCTGATGCAACCCTTCGGACAGGCGGCGTCCTGCCATCATGCGGCCTGTGAATTCGTCGATCAGCACCACCTGCCCGTCGCGGACAATGTAATTCTGGTCCTTGTGGAACAGTTTATGCGCGCGCAGGCCCTGATTGACATGATGCACCAGCGATGTTGATTCAGGGTCATAAAGGGACTGGTCATCCGACAACAAGCCCGCTTCGCGCAGCTTTTGTTCAATGAACTCGTTTCCATCCTCGGTCAGGGTGGCGTTACGAATTTTCTCGTCGATGGTGAAATGCTCGGCGGTCAGGTGGGGGATCAGCTTGTCGACCTTGACATAAAGATCGCTTTTATCTTCAGCCGGGCCGGAAATGATAAGCGGCGTGCGCGCTTCATCAATCAGGATACTGTCCACTTCATCAACGATGGCGAAGAAATGGTCGCGCTGGTTCATGTCGTCCAGCCGCATGCGCATGTTGTCGCGCAGGTAATCGAAGCCCAGTTCGTTATTCGTGGCATAGGTCACATCGGCGGCATAGGCGTCTTTCTTCTCGAAATCGGGCTGTTGTGAATACACAACGCCGCAGCGCATGCCCAGCTTGGCAAAAACCTTGCCCATCCATTCGGAATCGCGCCGCGCCAGATAGTCGTTGACGGTCACAACATGCACGCCCTTGCCTGTCAGTGCGTTCAGATAGGCGGGAAATGTGGCCACAAGGGTCTTGCCCTCGCCGGTTTTCATTTCGGCAATGTTGCCCTGATGCAGGAACATCCCGCCGATCAGCTGCACGTCAAAGGCGCGCAGTCCCAGCGCACGACGCGCGCCTTCGCGGCAATTGGCGAAGGCTTCGGGCAGGATGTCGTCAAGGGATTCCCCGTTTGCGACGCGGGTTTTCAGGTCTTCGGTCTTGGCAATAAGCCCTTCATCGGACAGGGCCTGAAACTCTGGCTCCAATGCGTTGATCTTTGCAACAATCGGGCGGGCTGCCTTGACCTTGCGATCATTTGCCGTGCCGAATACCTTTTTCGAAATCGTGCCCAAACCCAGCATTCTGTCTCCGCCTCGTTTCATCTGATGCGACCATTGTTTTGTGGCCGCTAAAGAAATCGTCATGTTGCATTAATGCTGCCGGGGTTGTCGGAACGCGCGGGCTTCCATAGAAGGGCATGTGAACCGCACGGCCCCAAGCAATGCAGAACCAGTCTGCGATGTAATGGTCGACCCCAAAAGTGTCAACGATGTGCGCTTGTCGCACAGGGAAAGGAACAGAAATATGGGCAGATTTACACGATTGAGTGTTGTTCTTGCGGCGGGGCTGGCATTTTCCGCCCCCGCCATCGCGCAAGATGACGTGACGCGCGACACAGTTCTGGCAACGGTGAACGGCACAAACATCACATTGGGCCATGTTCTGGCCGCGCGCGATGCCCTGCCAGAGCAATTCCGCGCCCTGCCGGCGGATGCGCTGTTTGAACCGCTGGTTGAACAACTGATCGAACAAACCGCCATCATGCAGCAGGCGGAAGGCACGCTGTCGCCGCGTGAACAGATTACGCTGGAAAATGAACAGCGCGCGTTTGTTGCCAATGCGGCCCTGTCGCGCGTTGCGGACGCTGCCGTGACCGACGAAGTGATTGACGAAGCTTACGGCGCATTTGTCACCGAATTTGACGGGCAAGACCCGACACCGGAATATAACGCATCGCATATCATTGTCGAAACCGAAGAAGAAGCCGCCGCCCTGCGCGCGCAGCTTGATGATGGCGCGGATTTTGCCGAACTGGCGCGCGCGCATTCCTTTGATGGTGCTGCCGCGAATGGCGGGTCGTTGGGGTGGTTCGGGCCAGGTGCCATGATCCCGGAATTTGAACAGGCTGTCGAAGCGCTGGACGTGGGTGAGTATATGGGACCACTGGAAACCCAGTTCGGCTGGCATCTGGTGCTGCTAAACGACATGCGCATGTCGCAAGCCCCTGATCTGGAAGAAGTGCGCGACGCGTTGGTGCAGAATATCCAGCGCGAAGCCGCACAGGCCGAACTGGACCGCGCCACACAATCCGCCACGATCGAACGCGCCTATGAAGGGCTGGGGCCGGACGTCATGAACCGTTCAGAGCTTCTGGACGACTAAGCGGACTGGGTGTAACCTGACCGCGCAGCGCCGACCCGCTTGCGGGTCGGCTTTTCTTTGGGGAAATATTATGGGCGCGAAAAAGAAACTGAAGAAGAAAATCAAGTCGCTGAAGGCTCTGGTAAAGCAGTCGGCGCAGGGGGCTGTTGATGACGTGCCCTTGGTGTCGCCCTTGGCCCCTGTGGATTTCCCCGATTTGCCGCCGATTCGCGGCTTGCGCCTGTCCACTGCTGCCGCAGGTGTTCGCTACAAGGGGCGCACAGATGTGATGCTGGCGGTTCTGGACAAGGGGTCTGTGGTTGCGGGAACCTTTACCCGGTCTGCCACGCGCGCTGCATCGGTGCTGGACGCACAGTACAAAATTTCCGGCGACGGGCCGGAAGGCGCGGCCATTTTGGTGAATTCCGGCAATGCCAACGCTTTTACGGGCGCGATCGGGGTTGCGTCGGTCAATGCCCTTTGTGCCGCGCTGGCGCAGAAGGCGGGGTTACCTGCAGCGCGGATATTCACCTCCTCTACCGGGGTGATCGGGGAACCCCTGCCACATGACCGCATTGTGGCGGTTCTGGATGAATTGACAGCCGGTCTGTCGGATGCGGGGCTGCCAGACGCAGCGCGCGCCATCATGACAACAGACACGTTCCCCAAAGGGGCCAGCGCAACAGTCGAAATTGACGACCAGCCTGTAACCATTGCGGGCATTGCCAAAGGGTCGGGCATGATTGCGCCGGATATGGCGACGATGCTGGTCTATATCTTCACTGATGCGAAAATCACGCGCCCTGTGCTGCAATCCATGGTGTCGCGCCAGACAGACCGCAGTTTCAACTGCATCACTGTGGACAGCGACACGTCCACATCAGACATGGTGCTGGTCGCGGCAACTGGGCAGGCCGACATGCCAGTGATTGATGATGCAACCAGTGACGTGGCCCGCGTGTTTTCCGATGCGCTGGGCAAGGTCATGCTGGATCTGGCGCATCAGGTCGTGCGCGATGGCGAAGGGGCCACCAAATTCGTGGAAGTGGCCGTGTCCGGCGCGCGGTCCGATGCAGATGCGCGCAAGGTCGCCATGGCGATTGCGAATTCGCCCTTGGTCAAAACGGCAATCGCGGGCGAAGACCCGAACTGGGGCCGTATTGTCATGGCCGTCGGCAAATCCGGGGCCGAGGCTGACCGCGACCGCCTGTCCATCCGGTTCGGCCCGCATCTGGTCGCGTTTCAGGGTCAGGTTGCCCCCAGCTATGCCGAACAGGTGGGCGCAGAATATATGCGCCAGCAGGACCTGGTTATCGGCGTTGACCTGCGCCTTGGTGTGGGGGCGGCAACAGTCTGGACCTGTGACCTGACGCATCGCTACATTGACATCAACACGGATTACCGTTCGTGAAGCTGGTTCTGGTGTCAGCAGTTGCGCTGATTGACGCTGACGGGCGCGTGCTTCTGGCACAGCGCCCCGAAGGCAAGTCCATGGCGGGCCTGTGGGAATTTCCCGGCGGCAAGGTGGAAGCGGGCGAAACCCCCGAAGCGGCGTTGATACGCGAACTGCACGAAGAACTGGGCATAGACACATGGTCCAGTTGCCTTGCGCCGCTGACATTCGCCAGCCATGCCTATGATGATTTCCATTTGCTGATGCCGCTATTTGCCTGCCGCAAATGGGAAGGTCAGGTGCAATCGCGTGAAGGTCAGGCGCTGAAATGGGTGCATGCCGCAAATTTGCGGGATTACCCCATGCCAGCGGCTGACCTGCCCCTGATACCGATTCTGCGGGACTGGTTGTAGCTGCCCCTGCGCCTGCACGGGAATTGGCAACAATTTCTTGGCTGGTGATGATTGGCGCGGGATTGGAAACAATAAGAGTCTGTCAGCGCGGAAAATTTGTCAGAATTAAGGTATTGGAAAGGTCCGGGCGTTGTTTTGGCGTCAGATTATGGCACAGTTAATTCAACAGCAGACAGTGTAGCACAGCACTGAACGCAGCTTGGAAAAGGGGCCAAACCATGATCCGCACGATCAAGATCGGACGTTACATCACCGCTCAGGGAACATTCGTGCGCGCACTCGGGAATGGTCACATTGTTATTCGGGCAGGGGAGCGTTTGCTGTCTGGCCGCCCGATCTCCGCCCGTGTCGCCTGACCAACGACACGTTTTGCGCTCGGATCGCCCTGATCGAAAGGTCAGGGCGTATCTTTTTGCGGACCTGCCGCGCTTCAGCCCATCAGCGCCAGGGGTCAATCAATCTCTCTGGCTTCATCAACCAGCATGATGGGAATCCCGTTGCGAATAGGGAAGGCCAGATGCGCTGCCTTGGACACCAGTTCCTGTCGCTGTGCATCATAGCTTAGCCTTCCCTTGGTCAGGGGGCATACCAACGCTTCCAGCATATGCCTGTCGAATTGCCGCTGTTCGGTCATTGCATGGCCTCGTCCGTGCCGCCGCGCAGGGCGAATTCCATCAGCGTCACCAGTGTTTCGCGCCGCGTCGTCAAGGACGGCGCTTCAAGCAGGGCTTGCTTGTCATCCGCATCGAACGGGCAAAGCATGGACAGAGAGTTGATAAGCAATTCGTCATCTGCTTCGGTCAGGCTGCCCCAATCCGTCGACAAGCCATGCACGGAAAAGAACCGTTTGAGCACATCGAAAAACTGCCGACGGTCAAATTCAGCATCCTGTTCGTCGCCGCCACGGTCGCGTTCGAACCCGTCCCATGCAATATCTGCACGGCGATACGGGGTAAAACCGGACACTTCCTGCCGCAGCCGAAACCGCGAAATTCCGGTCAGCGTAATCATATAACGCCCATCCTCGGTTTCGGAAAATGCGGTCAGGCGCCCCGCGCAACCAATGCTGTGCAGCGCTTTTTCGTCGCTTTGCGGAATGCTTCGCGGCTGGATCATTCCGATCAGCCGATGCGGCGTTTTCATGCAGTCATCCAGCATTGCCAGATATCTGGGTTCAAATATATGCAACGGCAACCGGGCGCGCGGTAGCAGCAACGCGCCCGGCAGCGGAAACACAGGAATAAGGTCAGGGAAGTCTTTTATACGCGCCATGAAAGGGAACCTAACCCGAGAAGCGGCTTAGGCAAATATCATTGAACTAAGTTTGCGCCGTCCCTTTGTGGCCAAAGGATCATTTGGCTTTAACGCGCCGAATATCGTGAACAATTGCGCCTTGGCCGCGCCTTCTTGCCAGTCACGGTCACGGCGGAACAATTCCAGCAATTCATCAATGGCGGCTTCAATCTGGTTGGTAGCATATAGTGCTTGCGCCAGATCAAACCGCGCCTGATGGTCGTCAGGGTCCGCCTGAACCTGTGCGCGCAGGTCATCCACCGGGCCGGCGCTTTCGGCCTGACGGGCAAGCGCCAGTTTCGCGCGCGCCGCTTCCAGTTCGGTGGTGGTGGCGATGGCAGCGGGGACATTGGCGATCAGCGCTTCGGATTGGTCCAGATTGCCCGCCGCGATATGGGCGCGGGCCAGTCCGCCAAAGGCGCGCGCGTTTTCGGGTTCTTCGGCCAGTACCGCCGCGAAAACCTGCGCGGCATCTGCGGCGGCACCCTGTTCCAGCATGGTTTCAGCTTCATCCAGCGCCGCGTCCAGCCCGTCATCGCCCGATGCCAAGGCGGCCAGCTTGGCCACAAATTCCTTCAGCGCTGCGGGCGGTTGCGCGCCTTGAAACCCGTCAACCGGCTGGCCCTGATGAAAGGCATAGACTGTCGGGATGGACTGAACGCGCAGCTGACCTGCGATGGCCTGATTTTCATCGACATTGATCTTGACCATGCGCACCTTGCCGCGTGCGGCGCGCACTTCTGCTTCCAGCGCGGGGCCAAGGGTTTTGCACGGTCCACACCATGGTGCCCAGAAATCAACGATAACAGGAACGTCCTTGCTGACTTCGATGACTTGCGCCATGAAATCGCGGTCGGAACCGTCAATGATAAGGGTGTCGTCGGCTGTATTCGTGCCTGTGTTCAATTCCAGCATGTTCGCCCTCTGTATTGCTCTTTGGCCCTATATGGGCAGTCGATGGGTGAAGGCCAAGGGGCTGGCCTGTTTTCGTCTGCCATATCGCGGTTCATCCTGTCGGGCAAAGAAAAAACCGCATGCGCGGGGCGCATGCGGTTCATTCAGATCGGGTGTCGCAAAACCCTTAGGCCATTGCAGCCTGTGCTTTGGCAACAATCTGGCCAAAGGCTTCGGGTTCATGCACGGCCAGATCGGCCAGAACCTTGCGGTCGACTTCGATACCGGCCAGACCCAGCGCGTTGATGAAACGCGAATATGTCAGGCTGGGGTCGATTTCGCGCACAGCAGCGTTGATACGCTGAATCCACAGCGCGCGAAAATTGCGCTTGCGCACCTTGCGGTCGCGTGTTGCGTATTGGTTGGCCTTGTCAACCGCCTGCGTTGCAGTGCGGAAATTGCGCGACCGCGCGCCGTAATAGCCTTTTGCGGCTTTAACGACCTTGCGGTGACGGGCATGGGTGACTTTGCCGGAAGTAACTCGGGACATGACAGCGCCTCCTTAGCGGTCGTAGGGCATGTATTTCTTGACGATACGCGCATCCTGATCAGACAGGATGGTGTTTCCGCGCGCGTCGCGAATGAATTTCTTGGTCCGCTTGATCATGCCGTGGCGTTTGCCAGCCTGACCCGCCTTGACCTTGCCGCTAGCGGTCATGGAGAAGCGCTTTTTTGCGCCTGATTTGGTCTTCATCTTGGGCATTTCCGACTCCTTAGTTCGAAAACCGGTTTAAGATGCGACTCGGCATGCCACATGGCCGGACGCATCAACTAGAGGGTGCTCGCTACACCAGAAGTTTCTGGCGCGCAAGCGCGATTGGTTAGAAAAGTGCCATCAAACGCGCGGCCAATGCCACTGTCAGTTCGGGGATGTCGCGCAAGGGATACAGCCCTTCTGGGCGTTGAACCCACACCCCAGCAAGAAGCCCGGCACTGCATATCAGCAGCACCAGGCCCAAAACAGGTTTGCGGTTGTCCGTCCACGCGGCCATGGCGCTGACCATTGCCAAGGGCAGCAGATACACACCCAGCAGAAACACATTTTCCAGTTCCATACCCACCACACGCGTCAAGGCAGGAACAGGTTACTCGGGCTCCCCCTGAACAATCAAGTGTTCCGCGCAGGGGGCGACGCGCAAAATATTCGTGGTGCCGGGCTGGTTGAATGGAATGCCCGCGGTAACAAGGATCTGGTCCTTTTCGGTGGCGAACCCGTATTTTCGGGTAACGCGAACCGCGTTGATCACCGCTTTCTTGAAACGCTCCACTTCGTTGACCTGTTCGCAATGCACGCCCCATGTCAGCGCATAGCGCCGCGCAACGCCCAGAAACGGCGTCAGCGCCAGAATCGGCACATGCGGGCGTTCGCGTGCAACAAGGCTGGCTGTGGTGCCGGATTCAGTGAAGCAGCAGATAGCGGCGATGTCGGTCTTTTCGGCCAGTTCGCGGGCGGCAGCTACAATTCCGTCGGCAATGGAATGGTGGTTCACATGCTTACGCGATGCGTCGATGACGTCGACGTAATTCGGGTCGCTTTCAACCTCGATCGCGACGTTGTTCATGGTGGTGACCGCTTCGATGGGGAACTGCCCCGCCGCTGATTCTGCCGACAGCATGACAGCGTCAGCGCCTTCATAAATGGCGGTGGCCACGTCCGACACTTCAGCGCGGGTGGGCATGGGGCTTTCGATCATGGATTCCAGCATCTGGGTTGCCACGATCACGGGTTTGGCAGCGGCGCGGGACTTGCGCACAAGGCGTTTCTGAATGGGCGGCACGTTCTGAACAGGCAGTTCAACGCCCAGATCGCCCCGCGCGACCATGATCCCGTCTGATACAGCAAGAATTTCATCAAATGCCTGCACCGCAGCGGGTTTTTCAATTTTGGACAGAATTGCCGCGCGCCCCTGGGCCAGTTCGCGCGCTTCCAGCACATCGGATGCGCGCTGCACAAAGGACAGTGCCAGCCAGTCCACGCCCAGACGGCAGGCAAATTCCAGATCCTTGCGGTCCTTTTCGGACAAGGCAGCAACCGGCAGCACCGCGTCAGGCACGTTCACACCTTTGCGGTCGGAAATGACACCACCCACGGTGACGGTGCAATCGGCAAAGTCTGGACCGCATGCGTTCACTTTCAGCCGCACCTTGCCATCATTGACCAGCAGGTTTGCGCCCGGTTCCAGCACTGCGAAGATTTCAGGGTGGGGCAGGTTCACGCGCTGCGCATCGCCCGGTGCCTTGTCCAGGTCCAGCCGGTAGTTCTGGCCAACCTCCAGGTCCACCGGACCGTCTGCAAACGCGCCGATGCGCAGTTTCGGGCCTTGCAGGTCGGCCAGAATGCCGATGGGGCGGCCAACATCCGCTTCTACCTGACGGATGATTGCATGGCGTTGCGCCGTTTCTTCATGGGTTCCATGGCTCATGTTCAGGCGAAACACGTCTGCGCCCGCTTCAAAAAGCGCGCGGATCATCTCGTAGCTGGAAGAAGACGGCCCCAGCGTTGCGACAATCTTGATCATGCGGTGGCGGCGTATCACGGTCATGCAAGGTCCTTTCAGGCGGGTGTGACCCCGAAATGCGTTCGGCCAGGGGGTGCAGGGGTGTTATTGCAGCCCTGTGCAACCAGCAGAAGTTGTTAGCGCAAACAACTATGATTTTTAGCAGCGGATATCAAGCCCCGTGATACTGTCACCTTGACGAAGGGCGAAAGAAAGAACAGCTTTCCCACCCAAACCTGCCGGAGGATCTGATGGACGATCAAACACGCACAGAACTGCAAGCCGCTGCCTTTCGCACGCTTCTCGCGCATCTGGACAAGCGCAGCGATGTGCAGAATATCGACATGATGAACCTTGCCGGGTTCTGCCGCAATTGCCTGTCACGCTGGTATCAGGAAGCCGCCGCTGCGCGCGGGCTGGAAATGGACAAGGACACCGCGCGCGAAGCAATCTATGGCATGCCCTATGCAGACTGGCGCGACAGATACCAGACAGATGCCAGCGCGGACAAGCAAGCCGCCTTCAGCAAGGCATTTGCCGAGAATGTCGGAAAATCAGCGCCAGAATAGCGCGCGTTCCGCCCGTTGCTGCAGATTGCGGCCTTGATATACAATATTGACAAATCCATCGCATTGTAGCCAGTTAATGGCATATTTTATTTAAATTGGATTCGCTCGATGGGTTTCAGTTTCCTGTTCTTATTGCTGGGGGCCGGGGCGGCTATGGCTGCGTCAAGTATGTTCACCGAAAACGCCTCGCAATCGGATGACGACAACCAAGATGACATGAATGCCGCCGAAGATGCGGTGCCGCAGCCGACAGAAGCGCCCGACACACTTGAAGGGGTGTTTTCGTCTGATGCGCCGGTTGCGCAGGAACAGGGTAGCGTTGCCCAGCCAGACTACCCTGTTATTGAAAATTTCAACCCGGATGAAGATACGCTGGTTATTGACCTGCAAGAATTCGGATTTGACCCTGCGGAGTCTCCGCCCGTCACCCTTACCGGCGAACTCGCCCCGGATGGCGAGGGGCTTTTGGTGCGCGCTGACGGGGTGGCCGTGGTGCAACTGTCCACCTATGGCGGTGGGGACATGCAAGCCGCGCTTGAATGGTTAAGTATTGATGTCATCGGCGCGGACTATACCTTCCCGCCGCAGAACGATCCTGTTTTGGAACCCGACGATCATGATGCGCATGACAACCGCGACATCCGGCTGGAATATGGTGGCACGGACGGTCAGGATGTTCTGATTGTGGTCGACAGCAACCCGGCCTTGGGGGTCGATAATCCGATCGGCGGCGGGCGTGCCTATGGTATGGATGGCGATGACACGCTGATCGCACTGAAAGGGGACGAACAGATGTTCGGCCCGCAAGTGCTGGGCGGGGTTGCGGGCGATAACCTGATCATCATCCGGTCATGGGCCGTGGCCCATGCGGGCACCGGGGCCGACACGTTTGTTTTGTGGCCCTATGATGTCTTTCCAGAAGGGGATTGGCAGCTTGATGATACGGCGCAGCGCTACCCTGCGCCAATGATCTCCAATTTTGATCCGCTGGTTGACAGGCTGGAAATCCATTTGGGCGACGCCTATGCCAGCCTTGTTCCCGAAGGGGTGCAGGGCAGTCACCTGCTGGGCGCGTCATTGCTGGACCCCGCTGGCACTGTCGAGGTTATTGATTTCGGAAATTCGGCCGAAATCCGCTTCGGGGGGATCCCGCTTGCGCATATTATTTACTCTGATGATATGCCCGTCGGGAATGGCATCACCGCTGCTGATGTGCGGGTAACAATCTGATAATCTACGCATTGCGCGCGAAAACGGGCTGTCGTTTCATGCGCAGGGAACGTGTGCTTTCGGTATGTCAGGTCTAAACGCTTTGGCGACGCGGATTACAACATACCTGGTGCAACCCGGCATATGACATGGGAAAGGGTAGCGTGTCGCGCGCATCTGAATGGGCGCGACACACGATGGCGTCAGATCGCGGCCTTGCGGCTTTCTTCAATGTAGATTTCGCGCAAGCGCAGCGCCAGCGGCCCGGGTTTGCCTGTGCCCAGGGTCTCGCCGTCAATTTCGACAACCGGCATGACGAATGTGCTGGCAGAGGTCACAAATGCCTCATCTGCGGCCTTCGCTTCATCGACAGTGAAATTGCGCTCCTCGACCTGCATCTGCGCTTCTTTTGCAAACCGCAGGACAGCGGCGCGGGTAATCCCGTGCAGGATGTCATTGGACAGCGCCCGCGTAATGATGCGCCCGTCCTTGATGATATAGGCGTTGTTCGACGTGCCTTCGGTCACAGCGCCATCCTGCACCATCCATGCATCATCCGCACCGGCCTTGATGGCCGTCATCTTGCCCATGGACGGATACAGCAATTGGACAGTCTTGATATCGCGCCGGCCCCAGCGGATATCATCAATCGTGACGACCTTGATACCCTTGGCAGCTTTGGGGCTGTTTACCAGCGCGGGGTTTGACTGGCTGAACAGCACGACAGTGGGCTTTGTGGTTTCAGGGTCGGGGAAAATAAAATCCCTGTCCCCCGGCGCACCGCGGGTCACCTGCAAATAGATCATCCCCTGATCGACGCCGTTCTGCGCCACCAGCTGGCGGTGCACCTCCAGCCAGGCATCGCGGTCCATGGGGTTGTCGATGTCCAGTTCTTTCAAGGACCGCCCCAAGCGGGCAAAATGCCCGTCAAAATCAATCAGCTTGCCGTCGACCACGGTTGTAACTTCATACACACCATCGGCCATCAGGAAACCGCGGTCGAAAATGGATATCTTTGCCTCCCCTTCGGGCAGGTAGTCGCCATTCACATAGACGATGCGGCTCATGTTCTAAAACCCTTCGGGCAATTTGCGCACGGCCCCCATGGCCGCCGATGTGGTCAGTGCGGCATAGGCGCGCAAAGCGGTTGTCACCTTGCGCGGGCGCGGATGTTCAGGGGCCCAGCCCTTTTCATCCTGCGCGGCGCGGCGCGCAGCAAGCACGGCATCATCCACCGCCAGATGGATGGTGCGGTTGGGAATGTCGATTTCGATCATGTCACCGGTTTCCACCACGCCAATCAGCCCGCCTTCTTCCGCTTCGGGGCTGACATGGCCAATAGACAGGCCCGATGTGCCGCCCGAAAACCGCCCGTCCGTGACCAGCGCACAGGCCGCGCCCAGCCCCTTGGATTTCAGATAACTGGTGGGATACAGCATTTCCTGCATGCCAGGCCCGCCGCGCGGCCCTTCATAGCGGATGATCACAACCTCGCCCGCCTGAACCTTGCCTGTCAGAATCCCGCTGACCGCGTCATCTTGCGACTCATATACCCGCGCGGGGCCGCTGAATGTCAGAATGGATTCGTCCACGCCTGCAGTTTTCACAATGCACCCCTGCTCGGCCAGATTGCCGAACAAAACCGCCAGCCCGCCATCCTGACTGAAGGCATGTTCCTTGTCGCGGATCACACCGGTCTGGCGGTCCATATCGACCGACTCATACCGGCGGTCCTGCGAAAACGCCGTCTGCGTGGGCACGCCACCGGGCGCAGCAGCAAAGAACTTGTGCACATCAGGGTTGTTGGTGCGCCGCACGTCCCACGCATTCAATGCGTCACCCATTGTCGGGCTGTGCACCGTGGGCAAATCCGTGTGCAGCAATCCGGCACGGTCCAATTCGCCCAGAATTGACATGATACCGCCCGCACGGTGCACATCTTCCATATGCACATCATCTTTCGCGGGCGCCACCTTGCACAGGCAGGGTACGCGCCGCGACAGCCGGTCAATATCTTGCATGGTGAAATCAATCTCGCCCTCATGGGCGGCAGCCAGCAAATGCAACACTGTGTTGGTTGACCCGCCCATGGCAATATCCAGCGACATGGCGTTCTCGAACGCCTTGAAACTGGCAATATTGCGCGGCAAAACGCTGTCGTCATCTTGCTCGTAATACCGCTTGGCCAGGTCGACAATCACATGGCCTGCGCGCAGGAACAACTGCTTGCGGTCAGCATGTGTCGCCAATGTAGACCCGTTCCCGGGCAGCGACAGGCCCAGCGCCTCGGTCAGGCAGTTCATCGAATTGGCGGTGAACATGCCCGAACAGGACCCGCATGTGGGGCAGGCGGCTTCCTCTATCGCCTGAACCTGTGCGTCGGTGTATTTCTCGTCAGCGGCGGCAACCATCGCATCAACCAGGTCCAGCGCCTTGTCCACGCCATCCACGTTGATCTTGCCCGCTTCCATCGGACCGCCAGACACAAACACCACCGGAATATTCAGCCGCATCGCCGCCATCAGCATGCCCGGCGTGATCTTGTCGCAATTGGAAATGCACACCATCGCGTCAGCGCAATGGGCATTGACCATATACTCGACCGAATCGGCAATGATTTCGCGCGACGGCAGGGAATACAGCATTCCGTCATGGCCCATGGCAATGCCGTCATCCACCGCGATGGTGTTGAACTCCTTGGCCACCCCGCCAGCCTTCTCGACCTCGCGCGCGACCATCTGGCCCAAATCTTTCAGATGCACATGGCCGGGCACGAATTGGGTAAAGCTGTTGACAATGGCAATGATTGGCTTGCCGAAATCGCCTTCTTTCATCCCCGTGGCGCGCCACAGGCCCCGTGCGCCTGCCATGTTGCGTCCATGTGTCGTCGTGCGAGAGCGGTATCTTGGCATCTGGCTGTCCTCCGGTTTGGAATGATCCATAGCGCATGTTCCGCCGTTGGAAAAGGGTGATCAACCCCAAAGCGCGGGGGTAGAAGGATGAACACCGCGCGCATTATACATCAAGGGCGGCTCGCGGTCCTCGGCCAGCAAAAGCGGGCCGTCAAGATCGACAATATCCGCCCCTTGCCCCACCAATACTGCAGGGGCCATGGCCAGCGAACTGCCCACCATACACCCCACCATCACACCGAACCCGGCCGCGCGCGCGGCGTCACGCAGCGCCAGCGCTTCGGTCAGGCCGCCGGTCTTGTCCAGCTTGATGTTGATC
Organism: Paracoccaceae bacterium; assembly: GCA_017510335.1. Classification (GTDB taxonomy): domain Bacteria; phylum Pseudomonadota; class Alphaproteobacteria; order Rhodobacterales; family Rhodobacteraceae; genus Roseinatronobacter. The sequence continues at coordinate 3,096 of JAFWNM010000033.1, read as the reverse complement.
ATGTCATATTTGCCCGTCAGCGCGGGCAGGCTGGCGCGGTCATGGCAACTCTCATCCGCGCAAACGGGCAGCGGGCGCGCAATTTCCCCCAGCATGTCGTCATCCGCTGCCGGCAGGGGCTGTTCCACCATCGCAACCCCCAACCCTATCAGATGGGGCGCAAGCTCGGCATAGACCTCCGCACTCCATCCCTCATTGGCGTCGATGATAATCCGCGTGTCGGGTGCCCCGCGCCGCACGGCTTCCAGCCGTGGCATGTCATCCGGGGTGCCCAGCTTGATCTTCAGCAAGGGCCGCGCGGCATGCTTGCGGGCTGCGGCTTCCATCCTGTCGGGCGTATCCAGCGACAAGGTAAATGCCGTGACCAATGGTGCGGGCGCAGCAAGCCCTGCCAGATCCCACACCCGCTTCCCCGCCCGCTTCGCGTCCCAGTCCCATAACGCACAATCAACGGCATTCCGCGCCGCCCCCGCAGGCAGAAGCGTTTGCAACTGCTCCCGTCCGACGCCAGCATCCAGTGCCAGAATCTGGTCCCTGACCGAGTCCAGACTTTCGCCGTATCGTGCATATGGGACGCATTCGCCGCGCCCCGTCACCCCGTCACGCGCCAGCGTTGCAGTGACAACATCGGCATGGCTCCGCGACCCACGCGCGATTGTAAACACTTCTGCCAGTCGAAACCTGTCTTGGGAAACTGTCAGCATGTCCTGCCCTTTTCATTCTGGTAAAAATATCCTGGGGTGAATGGGGCCGCAGGCCCCAAAGGGGCAAAGCCCCTATCTTGCACCTGTCACAGCGCTGCCAAGGCATCCACCAATCTTGCCGCCCCATGGCGATACGGATCTACAGTCGGCAGGCCCAGATCGGCTTCAACGCCAGCGCAATAGTCCAGCGCTTCTTGCTCGGCCATGGCGGCGGTATTTACGGAAACCCCGATGACCTGCGCGGCAGGGTTCGCCACCCGCGCCAGATGCAGCGCCGTATCGCGCAAATCCGACAATTCTGGCAGTGCATATCCGGGCAGGCCACGCATATGGGTGCGCGTCGGTTCATGCGACAGGATCAACGCATCTGGCTGCCCGCCATGAATCAACGCCATGGTGACACCAGAATACGAGACGTGAAACAAACTGCCCTGCCCCTCGATCAGGTCCCAATGATCAGGGTCGTTGTCAGGGGTCAGCCATTCGATGGACCCGGCCATGAAATCTGCGATCACAGCATCCAGCGGCACGCCCCCGCCGGTAATCAGAATGCCGGTCTGGCCTGTCGCGCGAAACGTGGCTTTCATGCCGCGTGCAACCATTTCGCGTTCCATGCACAGCGATGTATACATTTTCCCGACCGAGCAATCCGTGCCAACCGCCAGGCACCGCTTGCCGCTGCGCTTTTCACCATTGGCAATGGGGTATTTCACAGACGGAACCCGCACATCATGCAACTGACGCCCGGTTGCCTCGGCCACGGCTTTCAAGTCGGGTTCGTCGCGCAGCAGATTGTGCAGGCCGGATGCCAGATCGAACCCTTCCTCAAGGGCGGTCACCAGAACCTTTTTCCAGGCAGCCGAAATCACGCCGCCGCGATTGGCCACGCCGATGACAAGGGTTTTCGCTCCTGCGGCTTTTGCGGCGGCAAGGGTCATGTCCGGCAGGCCCATATCGGCCCTGCATCCGTCCATGCGCAACTGGCCCAGCGCGAATTCAGGCCGCCAGTCCTTGATCCCCTGTGCGACCTTGGCTGCCAATGGGTCAGGCGCATCGCCGAGGAACAGAAGATAGGGTGTCTTGATCATGATATGCTCCTGAAGGATCGATTTGCTTTGATGCAGTTTTGCGCGGAACACAGGCAAGCTTATCGTGAATTCTTACCTATATGGGGAAACTTGAACAAGAATATCGTCAAGAACGACAAGAATGTGCAAAATTGTTGCGTTACTGCAGGGGTCGGGCACCCGAAGAATGCAAGCGCAGAAACTGCCTTGCGAAGTTATGCGCAACATTATAACCAAAAATCAGATAAATTCGAAATTTACTATCTAGCGAGGTGATGAATGAGTTTCCGTATCCAACCTGCCCCCGCTGCACGCCCCAATCGTTGCCAGCTTTTTGGCCCGGGATCGCGGGTGGCATTGTTCGAAAAGATGGCTGCATCAGGTGCGGATGTCATCAACCTTGATCTGGAAGATTCTGTCGCCCCGTCCGACAAGGACGCCGCGCGCGCGAATATCATCGCGGCGACCCATAATGTGGATTGGGGCAATAAATACCTGTCGGTGCGCATCAATGGTCTGGATACGCCGTTCTGGTATCGGGATGTCGTTGATCTGCTGGAACAGGCCAGCGACAGGCTGGACCAGATCATGATTCCGAAAGTCGGCTGTGCCGCAGATGTCTATGCAGTTGATGCGCTGGTCACAGCCATCGAGGCGGCCAAGGGGCGCGCGCGGCGCATCAGTTTTGAAGTGATCATTGAATCTGCGGCGGGCATCGCACATGTTGACGAAATTGCCGCTTCCAGCCCGCGCTTGCAGGCGATGAGTCTGGGTGCGGCCGATTTTGCCGCGTCCATGGGCATGGCAACAACAGGGATCGGCGGCACGCAGGAGAATTACTACATGCTGCATGAGGGCGCGCGCCATTGGTCGGACCCGTGGCATTGGGCGCAATCCGCCATCGTTGCGGCCTGCCGGACGCATGGGGTTTTGCCCGTTGACGGCCCGTTCGGGGATTTCAGCGACGATGAAGGATTTCGTGCGCAGGCGCGCAGGTCGGCCACGCTGGGCATGGTGGGCAAATGGGCCATCCACCCCAAACAGGTCGCGCTGGCGAACGAAGTGTTTACCCCGTCTGAAGCAGCAGTCGCGGAGGCGCGCGAAATCCTGGACGCCATGGCGGCGGCCAAAGCCCGTGGCGAAGGGGCGACAGTCTATAAGGGACGTTTGGTCGATATTGCATCTATCAAGCAAGCCGAAGTGATTGTCCGGCAGTCCGAGATGATTGCGGGTTGACGTCTTCTTTCGGCAAGGGGGGTGTGGGGGCAGGCGGGGGCGGGCTACGCCCACCCCCACTGGGGTGCCATGTGTCTGCCGAAGGCAGG
>JAFWNM010000032.1 GCA_017510335.1 Paracoccaceae bacterium | reverse complement strand
GGGGGGGGGGGCGGGGGGGGGGGGCCTACGCCCGCCCCCACTGGGGTGCCTTGTGTCTGCCGAAGGCAGGCCACAAGGCGCAACCTTATGGCTGGTGCCATTTCGGTTGAAAGGTGCATGCTACAAGAAAGCTGCGTCTTTTTTGCTGCATCTGCGTCTAAAGATCCTCGATCATTATAACGCCCCCAAGGGATTTCACAGCACCTTTGATCTGTGGTGTTATTGCAAAGTTCAGCCCTGTATCGATATCGATTTCACGGCCATGTCCCAAATCTGCCACGCAAAACCGCACCGGGCCTTGACCGCGCAGCGCCTGCGCCTGCCCTGATCCCAGAAGTTTTGCCACCGACTGGATGGCCGTGATATTGTCCACATGAATACGCAGCCCTGCGGCACCTGCATCAGCCACCACGGAGTCAATGGGCTGGATGCCGCGCGCCAGCAGCTTGAGGGTTTCGGCTTCCATGGTGGCTTCTACAGTCAGAACCACATTCTGGCCGGTTTCAAGATATTGGCGTCCTGCTTCCAATGTGTCGGAAAACACGGTCACTTCAAACAGGCCCGTGGTGTCGGACAGTTGCACGAAAGCAAAGCGGTTTCCGCGTGCGGATTTGCGTTCTTGCTTGCCTGAAACCGCGCCCGCAATTTTGGCCACCATGGCCCCGCCGGCTGCTTTCTTTTCAAGTTCGGCCAGTGTCATGACCTGTTTGCGTTTCAATGCGGCTGCGTAATCATCCAGCGGATGGCCGGACAGATAGAAGCCGATGGCCTGATGTTCATGGCCCAGCCGTTCGGTGGGCAGCCAGTCGTCGCATTGCGACAGGCGCGGTTCGGGAATGTCTGCGCCTGCCTCGCCAAAAAGCGACACCTGGTTGGACGCGCGCGCGTCATGGATGGCGGCGGAATAACTTACAAGCCCGTCAAGGCTGTCGAATACGCGCCTGCGGTTGCGGTCCAGCTGGTCAAACGCGCCCGCCCGCGCGAGCATTTCCAGCGCACGTTTGCCCACACGTTTCAGGTCCACACGGCGCGCAAGGTCAAACAGCGTGACAAAGGGTTTGTCGCCGCGCCCGTCCACGATCAGGCGCATGGCGTCCAGACCGACATTCTTCAGGGCGCCAAGTGCATAGACCAATGCCCCGTCTTTTACATCGAACCGTGCGCGCGACCGGTTGACGCAAGGGGGCACAACGGCAATGTCCATCCTGTCCACTTCGCGCTTATACACCGCCAGCTTTTCGGTCAGGTGGATATCGCAATTCATCACCCCGGCCATGAACTCGACGGGGTAATTGGCCTTCAGATAGCCGGTCTGGTAGCTGACCACCGCATAGGCGGCTGCGTGGGATTTGTTGAAGCCGTAATTGGCGAATTTCTCCAGCAGGTCGAACACCTCGCCTGCTTTCTTCTCATCCACGCCATTGGCAATGGCCCCTTTCACGAATTTGGGGCGTTCCTTGGCCATTTCCTCGGCGATTTTCTTGCCCATGGCGCGGCGCAGCAGGTCCGCACCGCCAAGGCTGTAGCCTGCCATGACCTGCGCAATCTGCATCACCTGTTCCTGATAAACGATGATGCCTTGGGTTTCTTCCAGAATGAAATCAATCGACGGGTGAATGGATTCCAGCGGCTTAAGGCCGTTCTTCACCTCGCAATATGTCGGAATATTCTCCATCGGGCCGGGGCGATACAACGCCACAAGCGCCACGATATCTTCGATACAGGTGGGTTTCATGCGGCGCAGCGCGTCCATCATGCCCGAACTTTCCACCTGAAACACGGCCACTGTGCGCGCGCTGGCATACAGGTCATATGTGGGTTTATCGTCCAGCGGGATGGCGGAAATGTCCAGGTCCACCCCGCGCCGTTTGAGCAGATCAACCGCGTTCTGAATGACCGTCAGGGTTTTCAGACCCAGAAAGTCGAACTTGACCAAGCCGGCCTGTTCCACCCATTTCATATTGAATTGCGTGGCGGGCATGTTCGATTTCGGGTCGCGGTATAGCGGCACCAGTTCATCCAGCGGGCGGTCGCCAATCACGACCCCCGCCGCATGGGTTGAGGCATTGCGCAACAACCCTTCGACCTGTTGGGCATAGGTCAGCAGGCGGTCAACCACTTCTTCGGATTTGGCGGCTTCGCGCAGGCGCGGTTCATCGGCCAGCGCTTTTTCAATGCTGACGGGTTTTACCCCTTCTACGGGAATCATTTTCGACAATTTGTCGACCTGACCGAAGGGCAATTGCAGCACGCGCCCCACATCGCGCACCGCAGCCTTGGACAGCAACGCACCGAAGGTGATGATCTGGCCGACCTTGTCATCGCCATATTTGTTCTGGGTATAGCGGATGACTTCTTCGCGGCGGTCCATGCAGAAATCGATGTCGAAATCCGGCATGGACACGCGTTCGGGGTTCAAAAACCGTTCAAACAGCAGTGCATAGCGCAGCGGGTCAAGGTCCGTGATCGTCAGCGCATAGGCCACAAGACTACCCGCCCCCGACCCCCGGCCGGGGCCAACAGGAATGCCGTTATCCTTGGCCCATTTGATGAAATCCGCAACAATCAGGAAATAGCCGGGAAAGCCCATGCCTTCGATGATGCCCAGCTCAAACTCCAGCCGTTCTTCATATTCCGCCACGGGGGCTGCATGGGGAATAACGGCCAGCCGCGCGGCCAGTCCCTCCTTGGCCTGACGGCGCAGTTCCTGCACCTCGTCATCGGCAAAGCGCGGCAGGATGGGCGCGCGACGTTCGGCCTTGTAGGCACAGCGCCGCGCAATTTCGACAGTGTTTTCCAGCGCTTCGGGCAGGTCGGCAAACAGGGCTGCCATTTCTTCGGGGGATTTCAGGTAATGCTGCGGCGTCAAACGGCGGCGCGGCGCGGATTGGTCGACATAGGACCCTTCCTTGATGCACAAAAGCGCATCATGGGCTTCATACATCTTGGATTTCGGAAAATAGACATCATTGGTCGCCACCAGCGGCAGGCCCATGTCATAGGCCATTTCGACGAAGGGGCGTTCGGTCACGCGCTGGGCGTCCATCATCTGGCCGTCTTCGCCTGCGTGGCGCTGCAATTCGATATATAGCCTGTTGGGGTAGGTTGCCGCCAGCCGTTCCATCAGGGCGCGGGCCTTGGGCATCTGGTTGGTCTGGACCAGCTTGCCCACAGCCCCTTCGGCCCCGCCGGACAGGCAGATCAGCCCTTCTGAATGCTGTTCCAGTTCTTCCAGCGTGACCTGTGGCACGGGCCTGTCCTTGGGCAGATACAGGCAGGAATTCAGCTTCATCAGGCTCATATATCCGGCTTCGGACTGCGCCAGCAGCACAACAGGTGCGGGCATACGCAGTTTTTCACCCGGCGCGGGCGGGTCATAAGCCACGGAAATCTGGCACCCGATAATGGGTTGCACGCCCGCCCCCGACGCCAGCACCGAAAATTCCAGCGCGGCAAACATGTTGTCGGTGTCGGTGACGGCGATGGCGGGAATGCCCTGCGCGGCGCAGTCCTTGACCAGCTTTTTCAGCGGCAAGGCCCCTTCCAGCAGGGAATATTCGGTATGCGTGCGCAAGTGAATGAAGCGGGGTGTGTGTGTCATGGGTCCATCATAGGGGCGCGCGCAGGTCCCTTCAATTGCAACGGCAGGCCAGCGGCCACGAAAATGACGCGGCTGGCAAGGACGGCCATGCGTTGGTTCAACCGGCCTGCTTCGTCACGGAACCTGCGCGCAAGGGCGTTATCGGGGACAATGCCAAGGCCCACTTCGTTGGACACCAGCCAGACCGGGCCTTTGCGCGCCAGAAGGGCAAGTTCCAGCGCGTCACTTTGTCCTTGCAGGTCATGATCGGCCAGCAGGTGGTTTGTCAGCCACAGGGTCAGGCAATCCACCAGTACGGGCGCGCCGTCGGGCAGGCCGCACAGGCGCTGGGCCAGATCAAACGGGTCTTCATATATGTGCCAGCCATCCGCGCGTCGGGCCTGATGATGGCGGATTCGGTCGCGCATTTCGTCGTCAAACGCTTGCGCTGTGGCGATGTAGTGCCACGGCGCGGGCAGGGCCGTGACTTCGCGTTCGGCCAATGCGCTTTTGCCCGACCGCGCGCCACCCAGAATTAGCGTCAGGTCATGTTGCATCGGTGAATACCTGCGGGGCAATCGTTATCCACTGACCGAACGCAAGGGACGATTGCCAAGCGTCATTGCCCATGATCAGGCTGCGTGCACATTTGATAACGCCATGATGCGTGACAACCAGTGTGGCAGGGGCCGCGTGGTCGCGCAGCGCGGCCAGCGCACGGTTGCGCAGTGCAGCCACGGTTTCGCCACCATGGGGGCGGGCGTGCAAAATGTCGCTGGCCCATGCGTCCAGTTGCGCGCGTGGAATGTCATCCCAGGGCTGTCCTTCCCATGTGCCGAAATCCATTTCGCTCAGGCGGGGGTCAATGGTCAGGGGAAGTGCACGCGCCTGCGCCACATGTCTGGCCAGCTGCAGGCACCGTGCCAGCGGCGACGAAACGATGCGCGCCACATCAGGAAGGGTTCGACTGACAGTTTGCGCAGTTTCCTCAAAACAGGGCGCAAGTGCCAGGTCGCTGCGCCCGTAGCAAATACCGGGCGCCACATCGGGCTTGGTGTGGCGCAGCAATATCATACCCATGCCACAAGCCCGATCATGCAGGCGGTGGCTGCAATCATTTGTGCAGCACCCAGCGTGTCGCCTGTATCACCCTGTATTTTCCGCCTTGTCAGGTGCAGCCACAGCCCGGCCGCGCCCGCGCTGATAAGCATTGCCAGAACCATGGCCACAGCAGGTATGGCCAGCATAAAACCAAACCCCGTCGCACATAGTATTGCGGTCAGTGTCAAAGCCATTCCCTTTGCCCCAAGGGGGCGGTCCAGTCCTGTCCCGGCCCCGCGGGGGCGCAGATACCGCCCCTGGCCCAGGGCCAGGGCCATGACCGACCTGCTGAACACATGCGCCAGAACCAATGCCCCCATGGCCCAGGCCAGTGGCATATGCACCAGACAGGCCGCTTGCAGCAACAGCGCCATGACCAGCGCAAGCACCCCATAGCTGCCGATATGGCTGTCGCGCATAATCTCCAGGGTGCGGTCCGGCGTGCGGCCTCCGCCCATGCCATCAACAGAATCGGCCAGGCCGTCTTCATGCAGGCCGCCGGTTACCAGCGCCATCACCCCAAGCGTCAGCACGACCGCCACGGAGTGCGGCAAAACCGCTGCGCCAATCCACAAGAACCCCGCTGCCAGCAGCCCCAGAACCAGCCCCACCATGCCAAACCAGCATGGAATGCGCGCCCAGCGTTCCGGGCTGTAGATATCGCCACCCCCAATCGGAACGCGGCTTAGGAACTGAAGGGCCAAAGCGAATTCTGCAGCAATGTCGCGCAACGGGGCCATGATATCAGCCTGTGCTTATGCCAGCACTTTCGAAACTGGCCATGTCACACAGCATGGCCGCCGCCGCCCGGACCAGCGGCCATGCCAGAAGCGCACCTGTCCCTTCGCCCAGCCGCATGTCCAGATCCAGCAGCGGGTCGGCACCCAGCCAGTCCAGTGCGGCGCGATGGCCCGCTTCTTGTGAACGGTGGCAAAATATCATGGCAGGGCGAATATGCGGTGCCCGCGCAAGCGCCGCAGCCGCTGCGGCTGTGGCGATAAACCCGTCCACCAGCACAAGCCGCCCGATTTCTGCAGCTTCCTGCATCGCGCCCGCCATCATGGCAATTTCAAAACCGCCATATTCGGCCAGAATAGTGTCCGGGTCCATTTTATCGGGGCAGCGCGCGGCGGCACGTTCCAGAATGCGGCGCTTGTGATCCAGGGCTGTGTCCGTCAATCCGGTGCCCCGTCCGACCAGATGATGCAACGACAAACCCGACAGTTTATGCAGCAAAATGCTGGCGGTCGCGGTGTTTGCGATGCCCATTTCCCCAAAAGCCAGCGCATCCGCAGTGGTGGTGCGGGCGATGTCTGCGCCATGCGCAAGGGCCTGCGCAAGTTGCGCAGCGGTCATGGCCGGGCCAGTCAGGGAACTGGCACTGCCTGCGGCAATGCGGCGCGATATCAGTTTAGGGTGGGCAATGGCATCGCCTGCCACACCTGCATCGACAACCTGCACCGGAATGTTCAGGGTTGCGGCAAACACATTCGCCGCGGCCCCGCCGGCCAAGAAATTCAGCATCATTTGCGCGGTGACTTCCTGCGGATAGGCGGACACACCTTCATGCGCGATGCCATGATCCGCCGCAAAAATGGTTAACACGCAACTGTCCACGCGTGGTGCCAGGTTGTTGCGGAACGCCGCAATCTGCGCCGCCAGCGTTTCAATGCGCCCCAATGCGCCCACGGGCTTGGTCTTGGTGTCGATGGCATGCTGGATTTCAGCAGGGCTAAGGCGGTGGGTCTGGTCGGTCATGGTCATCCTGAAGAAGAAAGCATGTAATCACGCCACAGTCCTGACGTAACCGGGTCATGGCTGGTGTTCAAATATCGTAAAGGGCCACCAAGCATCATGCAATCTGAAAGCACGCGGCAGGTTCAGCAGGTCGCGCGCCAGGTGGTTATGTCTCGCTACTGGCATGCTGCAAAAGCTGTGCATTCACCGTCGAGGTGAAGTCGCTAAGTGAAAACGGTTTTGCCAGAAACACTGAATTTTCTATCCGGGCCTGCGCGGCAGACCGGCTGTCTTCGGCATAGCCGGACATGAAAACGACCGGGGTTCGCGGATACCTGGACCTGATTTTGCTGACCCAGCCCGGCCCGTCAATGCCGGGCATGATGACATCAGTAACGAACAGGTCAGGGCAAATTTCGTCATCGGCAAGAATTTTCAAGGCGGCCTCGCCCGATTCTGCTTCCAGCACGCGATGGCCTTGTAACTGCAGCGCGCGTGCCGCGAAGGACCGGACCGGCGCTTCATCTTCGACCAGCAGCACAAGGCTGCGGGGGCGCAGGGGTTGCGCGGCCACCGCTGTTTTGGACGGGCGGGCCTTTTGCGGCAATGCGGCGGCAGGTTGCGGCTTGAAATACAGGCTGACAGTCGTTCCCGTGCCTTCTTCGCTGTCGATAAAGATGAAACCGCCCATTTGCTTGACCAGACCATAGACCGTGGACAGGCCCAGCCCTGTCCCTTCGCCTTGGCGTTTGGTTGTGAAGAACGGTTCAAACAGTTTGGACAGGTTCGCTTTGGGAATGCCTTGTCCCTTGTCGCGCACTTCAATTACGGCATAGTCGCCAGGCGGCAATGTCGCCTGATCGCGGCAAAGCCCTTTGGGCAGTTTCTGTATGGCGGTTTCGATCACCACTTCACCGCCCAGCGGCATGGCGTCGCGCGCGTTCACCACCAGATTGACAAGAATCTGTTCGAACTGGCGCCTGTCCGAACGGATGTTGATGGTCTGTTCGGCAAAGCGCAGTGACAGTGTGATCTTGGCCCCCACCAGCCTGTTGAGCAGATGCACCAGTTCGGCCAGCGCCACCTGAAGGTCCACAGTTTCAAACTGAAGCGTCTGTTTGCGCGAAAACGCCAGCAACTGGCGCACCAGTGCTGCCGCACGGTTGCTGTTTTGCTGGATTTGCATCAGGTCAGGGTAGTCGACATCGCTGCTGTCGTGGCGCATCAGGATAAGTTCGCAATGTCCCGATATTGCGGTCAACAGGTTGTTGAAATCATGCGCGACCCCACCGGCAAGTTGCCCGATTGCCTGCATTTTCTGGCTTTGCGTGAATTTTGCTTCCAGCGATTTCAGTTCCGTCGCATCATTCATCACCGCCAAAGTATACCCCGCCGGGCCAGAGGGAAGCGCCCGAAGTGATACCTGGATATAAGTTTCCTCCCCGTGGCGGACCAGGCGCATGACCTCCGTGCTGCGTTTCAGCCGCCCGGATCGCACATCTTCCATCCATTCGCAGATGGGCCTGCCAAGGCCCTCAAGGCGGTCGCTGAACAAAATTTCCTGCTGTGGGTTCAGGTGCAAAAGTCGGCGTGCCTCGCGGTTGGCATAGGCGATATGCCCGTCGGGGGCGATATGGGCAATGGCCACCGGCAATTGGTTCATGGCGGTGTCCGCGTCAGCGGGCGTAGCGGGTGCAGGGGGCGCAGGCAGAAAGATAACGGCCTGCTGGCCGGGGCCATAAGGCACCCGGCAGGCAAGGCGGTCGATAGATGTGTTGGCCAGTTGAACCTGAGACGCGTGGTTCCCGTCGGGTAGGGGGGGCTTCACAAGGTCGCCCACATGTGTTGGCGCAGTGTCGAAATGGGCCGCAAGCAGTGGCGAGAGATACAAAATGCGCCCGCTTAGGTCGCACCGTGCCCATTCCACGGGCAGATCAGACTGGCCCTGACTGACAGCGTCAGGGGGGATACGCCAAAGATAATTGCCCCCATCGGTCAATATGACTTCTACCCGGCTGGGTTGCGCCCCGATGCTTAGGTATTTGGTGGCATGTCCGCGTGCGCTGGCTTGGTCATGCAGTTGCGTCATGACATTGGCGGGCGCTGCGCAGTAATTGCCCAGCAGCGCCCCAAGGTCGGGCAGTGACCCGAAATTCCTGGTTGCTGCGCGGTTTTGCCAAGTGGTGGTCTGGTCCCCGCCCGACACCAGAAAGCAAGATGTTTCGGAATTATCCAGAAGGGCCCGGATGGCCTTGCGTTCATGGGCCTGCAGTAGTTTTGACAAACCCCCACTTGCCCAAAGCAGGATGGCCGCAATGCCCAATGAAGCCCCGATGGCAAGCGCCGGTGTGAACCAGAATGTCCCGCGCAGCCCTGACACGGCGCTGGCGCTGACCACCAGCCCCGCCATAGCGAGCAAAAGCAGATGGCGCGGACGAAACTCGGCTACAAGATGCATTTTGTTCTGCCAAATGGGGCCATGCCTATCGCATGTCATGAAACGCGGCGTTGAAAACTACTTTAGGAATAAGAGACTTTAGAATTGGTTAACAAAGCCTTGAATGCCGATTCAACTTTTGGTTGCGCGCCTGCAATGGATTTCAGGACGAGTGTTGCAGCACTGCCAGAAAAAAGCCGTCGCCGCCGTCCAATGGCGTGAACTGTTTTTGCGCCAGAAGCGAAAACTGGGGCGCATGGGTCAAAAACCGGGTCACCTGATCCGCATTTTCCGCGTCCAGCAGGGAGCATGTCATGTAGCAAAGGACGCCGCCGGGTTTGAGATGGCCGGCAGCCTGCTTCAGAATTTTTGCCTGCACTTGCAGAAGGGACTCAAGCGCGGTGCGGTCAAGCGACCATTTGCCGGCAGGTGCGCGCCGCCAACTGCCGGACCCTGAACAGGGCACATCTGTTACCACAATGTCGAACAGTCCTTCTGGCGTTTGTGTCATGTCTATACGGGCACCAGCACGTTGCGCGCGTTCTGGAATATCCTTCATGCGTGCGGGATTGGCGTCATGGGCGGTTACACGCGCCCCGCGCGCCGCAAATGCCAGTGATTTGCCCCCGCCCCCGGCGCAGTAATCCAGAACACGGGCACCGGCCGTCAGGGGAACAGCGTTCACAACTGCCTGCGATGCGGCGTCCTGCAATTCGACCAGACCATTGATATACGCATCTGACTGGCGCACGCGGCGGGCGTTTTCCACAACCTCCAGCGCAGTGTCGGCCAGTGCATGGGGTTTTGTCAGGATCGCGTCATGTTCAAGCAGGCGGGCGGCCTGCGCGCGGGTGGTGCGTGCCAGATTGACGCGCAGATAGACAGGTGCGCGTTTTTGCAGCGCCTGCAGGACAGCGCGAAAATTTGCCCCCAGACTGGCGCGCAAGTCATCGGCTATCCAGTCGGGGCAATCAAGCGCGGTGGTGTCGGACATGGTGTTTGCGGGTTGGTGCATGTCTTTGGCCGTCAAGGGGGGCGGCGCATAGCCCTGTCCGGTGAACAGCGGTTCTGGGTCAATTCCCTGTGCGCGCAGCAAGCCCAGCACAAGCCCCCGACCGCTTTCGGACCCGCCCAGATGGGCGAACGAACGCCTGCAGCGCAAACAGTCAAAGACATGGTCGCGGATAGCGGCGCGGTCTTTGGCGCCCGCGAAGCGGCTGCTGCGTGCCCAACCTGTCAGGGCTTGCTCGGCAGGGGTGCCGGACAGAATCCGGTCCAGAATGTCAGTGGCGGCTTGCAGGCGTGCGGCGGGGGTCATCTGTTCCTCGGGGTTTGCGTCTGATTGCCATAGCAAGCGCGCGCGTTCTTGACCAGAACGGTCCCCGCGCGCGCCAGTCGCCCACCCACCCGCCCAACCGGCCCCTGACATTCGTCAGGGGCCTTGCGCCTGGCGCGCGCGGGGACCGTTCTGCCCGGATGGTGCAGCAAGGACCCTATTGGGCTGTGGCGGGGGTTAGAACATGTCGCGTGAATACGAATGAACGCGACATGTTCTAACGGGGGGCTGGTGGGATGGAATAGGTCAGCGATGCGCGCGCAACAGGGTCTTCCAGCCCTTCGGAAAACAGCAGGCAGTCCCCGACCGCCAGAATGCGCCCCAGTTTCAGGATGCGGGCCTGACAGATCAGGTCCACCCCCGCAGCGGGTTTGCGCATGAAGTCGATGGAGCAATTCGTGGTGACACTGAGCGCTTTCGGCCCGATCATGGACAGGATGGCCAGATAAACAGACACATCGGCCAAGGCAAACATGGCTGGCCCCGAAACTGTGCCGCCGGGCCGCAGATGGCGGTCGTCCTGGTGCAGGCGGACCGTCACGGCGCGGGGGCGGACATCTTCGATTGCAAACATGTCAGCGACCTGACGGAATTCGGATTTCAGAAATTCGGTAAGTGTTTCGCGATTCATTTCCATGCCTGTCCCCTGTTCTGTTTGACTTTTATTTGCGTCCCTGTTGTCGCTATAGTCAACGCAGCAGGGGAGGAATGACAAGATGAGCGATGCGATTGTCCAATGTGACGTGACGGCAGGGATTGCGCGGATAACGCTGAATTCCCCTGCCAACCTGAATGCGTTGTCAGATGCGATGCTGGCTGCATTGGCGGCGCAGCTTGACGCGGTGTCACAGCAGGCCAGCGTCAGGGTGATTGTTTTGCGGGGCGCGGGCAAGGCGTTTTGCGCAGGTCATGACCTGAAGGAAATGCAAGCGGGCCGCGCAGCGCCGGACAAGGGCGCGGCCTATTTCGCGGATCTTTTCGCGCGCTGTTCAAGCTTGATGCAAATGATCCCCGCCTTGCCGCAGCCTGTCATTGCGCAAGTGCATGGCATTGCCACTGCCGCCGGCTGTCAGCTGGTTGCCAGTTGCGACATGGCTGTGGCGGCAGAAGGAACACGATTCGGCGTGAACGGCGTGAATATCGGTTTGTTCTGTTCCACCCCCATGGTTGCGCTGACACGCAATATTCCCCGTAAGATGGCATTCGAAATGCTGACCACAGGACAGTTCATTGATGCGGCGCGCGCCGCTGAACTGGGGCTGGTCAATCATGTTGTTGCTGCCGGGCAATTGGATGCCCAGACCATGGCGCTTGCGCATAAAGTTGCTGAAAAGCTGGGCCCCGCTGTCAGAATCGGCAAACAGGCGTTCTATGCGCAAGCGGAAATGACGCTAGCAGATGCGTATGCACATGCCGGACAGGTGATGGTGGAAAACATGCTGTGGCGCGACACAGATGAAGGGATTTCTGCCTTCCTGGAAAAACGCAAGCCCGATTGGGCGTAATCATGCGCCGGTGACGGGACGGCCCTGACACAATGCAGGGCCGTCCCGTCGTTTCCTGTCAGTTCACGATTTTTGCTTCGGTTGCAGCGCGGATTTCGTCCTCGCTGACACCTTCCGCGCATTCAACAATTTTCAAGCCACCCTCGACCACATCCAGAACGCCCAGATTGGTGATGATGCGCTTGACCACGCCCTGCGCCGTCAGCGGTAGCGTGCAGGCTTTCAGCAATTTGGAGTCGCCCGTCTTGTTGGTGTGATCCATCACAACCACAATTCGTTCCACCCCCGCGACAAGGTCCATCGCACCGCCCATACCCTTGACCAGCTTTCCCGGGATCATCCAGTTTGCGATGTCGCCGTTTTCGGCAACTTCCATCGCGCCCAGAATTGCCATGTTGATCTTGCCACCGCGGATCATGGCGAAGGATTCCGCACTGTCAAAATAAGCAGTATGCGGCAGGGCTGTTACAGTCTGTTTGCCGGCATTGATCAGGTCTGCGTCAACATCATCTTCGGTGGGGAACGGGCCGATGCCCAGCATTCCGTTTTCGGATTGCAGCGTGACGCTTACGCCTTCGGGGATGTAGTTTGCAACCAAGGTCGGAATTCCGATACCAAGGTTCACATACATTCCGTCTTGCAGTTCCTGCGCCGCACGCGCGGCCATCTGATTACGATCCCAGGGCATTTTTCCTCCATTTTTTCAGCAGGCTATGAGTGTGTGTCGCGGTGCATGTATCAAGCGCCTGCGCGCTGCGCCAGTTTTGGGTTGGTATAAGCGGGTTGGTAATGCAAGCGGCAATTTCGTCCTTCAGCAATGTCAGCACAAGGTGTTTTTCCTTCTCGCTGACCTGAACAGGGCGCGTTGTGTGACCAAGCGCGCGCAAACGGCTGCGCAAGGGTACGGGAACCAGATTGCGCAGCGTGTCGCGCAAGCCCGCGTTCCTGTAAAGCGCTGCCACAAGGCGGTTCCGGGGCAACAATGTTGTATTATATTCTGACTGGCCCAGCAACGGCTGGACAGGCACTTCCAGGAATCTGGCAACGCGGGCAAGCACCTTGTTGGGGTCCTGCAGGTCGTCATAATCCAGGATCAGAAGGTCATTCCCGAACAGATCGGCATAAGTTTGAATGTCGCGTTCTATGTGGCTGCGCCGGATATGCCAATACAGTGGCTGCCAATGCATCTTGATGCGCGCCGCTTCGCGGTCCAGGGCCTGGCGCAATGTCTCGGCGGTGCCAAGGCGCAGGGTATGGCGATACTGGGAAATAGTGCGCGCAACAGGATCGCGTGTCAGACAAACGAATTTGCAGCGCCGTGTTTTGGCAAAATCTGCCAGCCTGCCGGGTGATGCGGGACACCATAAATAATCCGTGGAGGCGTCAATCACCCATTCCGCTTCGGGTTTATGGGCAAAATTCTGGTCATAACTGTGCGTGTCCGCCAGAATTGTTTGCCTGAATTCCGCAGAAGCGGGGCCATCCCACGGTGTCTGGTCCAGGTCTGAATGGGTGCGGGGTTCCTTGATTTTTCCAAGGACCATATCATCGCGTGCGCCCAACCAGTTTGCCAGCGCAGATGTGCCAGCCTTGGCGGTTCCGATGATGAAAAGATAATTCTGCGGGGCCATGTCCCTCATGGCTCCGCAGAAATTGTGTTCAGGCGTTGTGCCTTGGCCATATCCGACACCTGTGCAGCGAACGCAGCAAGGCAGCGGGCCAACAGTGTTGCCCGCAGCGCGTGACAGACTGGGCGCGTCACCTGCACCACTCTCAGGCGGCGCGCGTGGTGCGCTGCTCGATGCGTTTTTCGTGCTCGCCCTGGATCATTTTGTGAACATAAATGCCGGGCAGGTGCACATGATCCGGGTCAAGGGTTCCGGGTTCCACGATTTCCTCAACCTCCAGAATGCAGACCTTGCCGCATTTTGCCGCTGGCGGGTTGAAATTGCGCGCCGTCTTGCGGAAAATTGCGTTGCCTGTGGTGTCGGCTTTCCAGGCCTTCACGATGGAAAGATCAGCGACAATGCCGCGTTCCAGAATAAAGGTTTCGCCGCCGAATTCCTTGTGTTCCTTGCCTTCGGCAATTTGGGTTCCAACGCCGGTGCGTGTGTAAAACCCGGGAATGCCAGCCCCGCCTGCGCGCATGCGTTCGGCCAATGTGCCTTGCGGGTTGAATTCCAGTTCCAGTTCGCCGGACAGATACTGGCGCATGAATTCTGCGTTTTCACCGACATAGGATGACATCATCTTGCGAACCTGCCGGGTTTTCAGCAGCACGCCCAGCCCGAAATCATCAACGCCCGCGTTGTTGGAGGCAATGGTCAGATCTTTGGTGCCCGCATCGCGAATGGCATCGATCAGCAATTCGGGGATGCCGCATAGGCCAAAACCGCCTGCGGCAATGGTCATCCCGTCAAATAAAAGCCCGTCCAGGGCCTCCGCGGCAGAGCCGTAAACCTTTTTCATTGCGTCACTCCCTCGTTCATAATCTGGCCAAACTGATGGCGCGGCCTTGGCGTGAAGTCAACCTTTGGCGCAAGCCTTGCGCGCTGCGCGCTCACTCTGTGCCGCCTGATTTTGCGGCTTTCGCTTTTGGGCTGGATTTTTTTGCGGCAGGCTTTTTGGCAGCGGGTTTCTTGGCCGCCGGTTTCTTGGCGGCTGCGGCCTTTTTGGCCTTGGCCTTGGGCTTGGTTGCGGCCTTTGCATTGACCAGCTCGACAGCCTGATCCAGCGTTATTGCGTCCGGTTCCATATCCTTGGGCAATGTCGCATTAACCTTTTCCCATTTCACATAGGGTCCATAGCGCCCTTTCATCACGGCCAGCTCCCCGCCATCGGGGTGCATGCCCAGCGTTTTCAGGGGTTCTGCCGCTGTGCGCCCGCGTGTCTGTTTGGCGGCCAGCACTTCGACTGCGCGGTTCATGCCAATGATGAACACTTCGTCCACGTCTGGCAGGTTGGCGTATTTCTTGCCGTGTTTGACAAACGGGCCATAGCGCCCGATCCCGGCTTCGATCAATTCGCCATCTTCGGGGTGGGGGCCGACAGGACGCGGCAGCGACAACAGCATAAGCGCGCGGTCCAGATCGATACTGTCTACCTCCCAGCCTTTGGGCAGCGACGCGCGCGGCGGCTTGGGGTCTTCGGTCGTGGCTTCGCCGCGCTGCACATAGGGGCCGAAACGGCCAGTGCGCAGCGAAATCGGATCGCCCGCATCATGGCCCAGCAGCTTGCCGTCACCTGCAAGTTCGGCATTGCCCTCGTCCTCGCCTGCAAGGGGGCGGGTATAGCGACATTCGGGGTAGTTGTTGCAGCCGATGAAGGCCCCACCGGAACGCGCGGTTTTCAGGTTCAGCCGCCCGGCCCCGCATTTGGGGCAGGACCGCGGGTCACTGCCATCTTCGCGCGGCGGATACAGATGCGGGGCCAGAACCTCGTCAATCTTTTCAAGAACTTCGGTTATGCGCAGGTCCGATGTTTCCGCGATAGCGGCAGAAAAATCGCGCCAGAAGCGTTCCAGCACTTCCTTGTAGTCGCGTTCCCCGGCCGACACATCGTCAAGCTGTTCTTCCAGCGCGGCGGTGAAATCATATTCCAGATAGCGTTTGAAATAATTCACAAGGAATATGGTGACCAAGCGGCCCTTGTCCTGCGCTATCAGGCGGTTCTTGTCCTTCAGGACATAGCCACGATCCTGAATTGTGGTGACAATGCTGGCATAGGTGGACGGCCGGCCGATGCCCAGTTCTTCCATGCGCTTGACCAGCGTGGCTTCGGTATAACGGGGCGGGGGCTGGGTGAAGTGCTGCTCTGGCGTGACCGAGCGCTTGGCCAGCGCATCGCCTTGGGCCATTTGCGGCAGGCGCTTGTCGTCGTCATCGACAACATCATCGCGCCCTTCTTCATACACTTTCAGGAACCCGTCAAACAGCACCACCTGGCCTGTGGCGCGCAGGCCCACTTGCCCGTCGCGGCTGCCGATATCAACTGTGGTGCGTTCCAGACGCGCAGCCTCCATCTGGCAGGCGATGGTCCGTTTCCAGATCAGGTCATACAGTTTGCGCTGGTCGTTATCAGTGATCTTCAGGCGGTCGGGGCTGGTGGCCATTTCCGTGGGGCGGATACATTCATGCGCTTCCTGCGCGTTCTTGGCCTTGTTTTTATACATGCGCGGCGATTTGGGCACATAATCCGCGCCGTAGCGGTCCTTGATGACATCGCGCGTGGCCATTACGGCTTCGGGCGCCATGTCAATGCCATCGGTCCGCATATAGGTGATGTGGCCTGCTTCATACAGGCGCTGGGCCGTCGACATGCAGTGCTTGGCCCCCATGCCGAATTTGCGGCTGGCTTCTTGCTGCAAGGTCGATGTCATGAACGGCGCCGACGGGTTGCGGCTTGCGGGCTTGGCCTCGACCGAAGTGACCGTCAAATCGCGCGATTGAACGGCCTGCACCGCGATTTCCGCCGCTTCTGATGTGGCCAGATCGAACTTGTCCAGACGCTTGCCTGCAAAACTGACCAGCCTTGCGCTGAATTCCTGACCGCGTGGCGTGGTCAGGCCGGCTGTCACACTCCAGTATTCCTGCGCGCGAAAGGCCTCGATCTCCATCTCGCGTTCGACAATCAGGCGCAGGCAGACCGATTGCACGCGCCCAGCGGATTTTGCGCCCGGCAGTTTGCGCCACAACACCGGCGACAGGTTGAACCCCACCAGATAATCCAGTGCGCGCCGCGCCAGATAGGCGCGCACCAGCGGCATATCCACTTCGCGCGGGTTTTTCATGGCCTCGGTCACGGCGGCTTTGGTAATGGCGTTGAACACCACGCGCTTAACGGGCGTGGTTTTCTTGATGGCGCGCGCTTTCTCCAGCGCTTCGGTCAGGTGCCAGCTGATGGCTTCGCCTTCGCGGTCGGGGTCGGTTGCAAGGATCAGTTCGTTGTCGATTTTCAAGGCATCGGCAATCGCTTTGACATGCTTGCGGGAATCGCTGGCGACTTCCCATTTCATCTCAAAATCATGTTCGGGGTCGACGGACCCATCCTTTGGTGGCAGGTCGCGAACATGGCCGAAAGACGCAAGAACCGTATAGCCCGGCCCCAGATATTTGTTGATTGTCTTGGCCTTGGCGGGCGATTCGACGACGACGACTGCCATAAAATTCCTCGGTTTATCCTTGCCCCGGCGGGGTTGCGCGGGTTGGCCTTAATGTGAGGGCGGGGGCAGGAATGTCAATGCAGGGGTAATCCCGTGCAGAAGTTTGCGCTAAACTGCGTCGGGAGTGTCGCGCCGGGAATACTGCTTGGGCGTGTGTTTTCGTCAGTGCCGTGCCTGTGGTTTGCTGACCAGTCCGCCGGGGTGACGTTGCACTGCGCCTTGCAGTTCCAGTGTTACCAACACTGGCGAGATTTGCGACGCTGACATCTGCAGATCACGGATAAGCTGGTCTTCGGCAGTCGGGGTCGGTCCCAGCAGGGCAAGGATGCGCGCGTCCAGCGCTGGGGCATTGCCGGTTTGACGGGGTGGTGGCGGGTTGGTGCGCGGCGATGCACCGCTGGCAGGTCCGGTTTCATGACGTGCGCTTTGGCCCGGTTGCACAATGCGGGTTTGGGCAGGAATCGAGGATACGGGTTCGGGCGGATGATCCTGCAAGCGCTGCAATACTTCCAAAATGTCATCGACATGACGCACAAGGGTGGCACCGTCGCGTATCAGCCCGTTGCACCCGCCTGCGCGCCCGTCAACGGGATGGCCCGGCACGGCCATAATTTCGCGCCCCTGGTCCAATGCGTCGCGCGCCGTGATCAGCGTGCCGGATTTTTCGGCGGCTTCCACAACCACCACTGCAAGCGCCAGACCGGAAATGATGCGATTGCGCGGAGGAAAATGCCGCGCCTGCGGATGCAGGCCCATGGGCGCTTCGGACAAGCGCAATCCCTGATCGGCAATCGCCGCGGCAAGAACTGTGTTTTCGGTGGGGTAGATCACGTCGACCCCACCGCCCATCACGGCAATCGTGCCGGTTTTGAGGCTGGCATGGTGGGCCGCGGCATCCACCCCGCGGGCAAGGCCCGACACGATGGTATATCCTTCATGCCCCAGCCCTTCGGCCAGGGTGCGGGCCATGCGCGTGCCCAGACTGGACGCATTGCGCGCGCCGACAATGGCCACCATGGGGCGCAGGATGGGCGCACGTTTGCCCATACACCACAGCACAGGTGGCGGGGCGTTGATGCTGGCCAGCGTTGCGGGATACGCGTCGGTTCCAAAGCAAAGCATGCGCGCGCCCTTGGCGCGCGCAAGGTCGATTTCAGCCCGCGCCTTGTCTGCAGGGAACGGGGAATAAGTATCGACCCCGGCGGCCTGCGCGATTTTTGGCAGGGCCTCCAGCGCCGCTTCTGCGGTGCCGTATTCCGACAAAAGGCGGAAAAACGTAGAAGGCCCGACGCGGGAAGATCGAATGAGGCGAAGCCAGGACAGCCTGTCTTCTTCCTTCGTGGGTGGGGTGAAGGGTGGGTGAGAAGAAAACAAATCTTTCGCCATCCAGTCAACCTCGCCTCATTCTTGCCTCAATCTGCACTGAAGTTAGTTAAAATACTGTAAAGATTCGCACCATTTCGAGAATTTTTTTCGGTTTTTTCGGTTTTTTCTGTCTCAGGCCGCGCTGCCGCCGACTGTCAGCCCGCCAATCATAAGTGTCGGCTGGCCAACACCCACAGGCACCCATTGCCCGGCCTTGCCGCAGGTGCCCATGCCGGGGTCAAGTGCCATATCGTTGCCGATGGCGCGTATTTTGGTCAGCGCGGTGGCGCCGTCCCCTATCAGGGTGGCCCCCGTGACAGGGGCACCGACCTTGCCATCCTTCACACGATAGGCTTCTGTGCAGGAGAAGACGAATTTACCGTTTGTGATGTCCACCTGCCCGCCACCGAAACCAACAGCGTAAATTCCGTCCTTCAGATCGGCCAAAATCTCGGCGGGCGTTGCATTGCCGCCCTGCATATAGGTGTTGGTCATGCGCGGCATGGGCGCATGGGCATAAGATTCGCGCCGCCCGTTGCCTGTGGGGGCCACCCCCATCAGGCGGGCATTCTGGCGGTCCTGCATGTAACCCACCAGCACGCCGTCATCTATAAGGACATTGCGCGCACCGGGCGTGCCTTCATCATCCATGGTGATGGACCCGCGCCGGTCAGGCAGGGTGCCATCATCCAGCACGGTCACACCTTTGGCCGCAATCTGCTGGCCCATCAGGCCCGCGAAGGCCGAACTGCCCTTGCGGTTGAAATCCCCCTCCAGCCCGTGGCCGATGGCTTCATGCAACAAGATACCCGGCCAGCCAGGGCCAAGCACCACATCCATGATACCGGCGGGGGCTGGTTCGGCGCGCAGGTTCACCACCGCAATACGCAGCGCTTCGCGCGCCATGGCCTGCCAGACATCGCGCGCCATTACGCCGTCCAGCCCTGCGCGACCGCCACCGCCAGCACTGCCTGATTCCCGCCGCCCATCCTGTTCCACGATGACGGATATGTTCAGCCTGCTCATGGGGCGGGTGTCGCGCAGGCGCATCCCTTCAGGGCGCAGGATTTCCACCTGTTGCAATGATGCGGCCATGGACACTGACACCTGGACAACCCGCGCATCCAAGGCGCGCAAAAAGTCGTCGATCTCGCGCAGCAGGTCCAGCTTGACGGCGAAAGTTGCACCCGCAATCGGGTCCGCATCAGTATACAGGCGCTGGTTGGTGGGACTGGGCGCATCTGCCATAACCCCGCCCCCATCGCTGACAGCCAGACGCGCTGTTTGCGCAGCGCGGCGCAGCGCGTCCATGGTCATGTGCGTGGAATGGGCGTAGCCGGTCACCTCGCCATGAACCGCACGCAGGCCGAACCCTTCTGCAGCGTTGTAGCTGGCTGACTTTATGCGCTGGTCATCAAGAACGATTGATTCCGATATGCGGCGTTCAAGGAACAGTTCGCCATCATCCGCGCCGGCTGTGGCATCTTGTAGCACCCGCAGGGCCTGGGCTTCGTCAAGCATGGTGTCGAAGGGGCGAAAATCTGTATCACTCATGTATATTTAGCCTTCCGGGTCAGAGGGATGCCGCGTTGCGCTACAGCTTGACAGGGTGTCGTTGATCTGGATCAAAAACGACATTCTGTCGCATCGTTTTGCTTGTTCTATGTTCAGGAATATGATTTTACAAAGACAAACCTCAACGGGATTCCATGGCATGCAGGAATTAAGCGTGTGCCAAGGCAAGCGGCAGAATCGCCGCGTAGAAGAACGGGAACAGAAATATGCGCCTTTTCAAAGTCATAACGCCAATGACCGCAGCGTTCGTGTCGGTTGCTGCTGCAACAAAAGCCGTAGCTGACGACTTGTTGCCGCAGTTGCCGGTTCTGGGTGCGCCCGTGCCGGATGCCACGGCGCTTCAGACCCCTTTCACCGCCTTGGCGCGTGAAGTCCGGTTTCTGGACGATCTGCTGTTGTGGATCATTGTTCCGATCACCATCTTCGTGACTGCGCTGCTGATCTGGGTGATTGTGTTTCACAACCGCCGCGCCAACCCCGAACCAGCGCGTTTTACACATAACACACCGATCGAAATCGCGTGGACTGTTGTGCCTGCGCTGATCTTGCTGTTCATCGCGCTGTTCACCTTCCCCGCGCTGCGCCATCAGCAAATCATGCCAGAAGCGGATGTGACCATCAAGGTGACAGGCTTCCAGTGGTATTGGGGCTATGAATATGTGGACCATGGCGTGGAATTTTCACAATTCATGCT
The DNA here is from genome assembly GCA_017510335.1 of Paracoccaceae bacterium. Classification (GTDB taxonomy): domain Bacteria; phylum Pseudomonadota; class Alphaproteobacteria; order Rhodobacterales; family Rhodobacteraceae; genus Roseinatronobacter. The sequence goes on along the minus strand of JAFWNM010000032.1, from coordinate 92,737 downwards.
GGAGCGCGATGAACTGGCGGATTACGGGTATACCGATGATCTGTATCTGCTGGCCACCGACACAGCGATGGTGGTGCCCGTCAACAAGAATATCGTGTTGCAGGTGACCGCAGCAGACGTGATCCATTCCTGGACAATTCCCGCATTCGGGGTCAAGCAAGATGGCGTTCCCGGCCGTCTGGCAGAGCTGTGGTTCAACGCCGAAGAAGAAGGCATCTATTTCGGGCAGTGTTCGGAACTTTGCGGGATTGCGCATGCCTACATGCCGATAACTGTAAAAGTGGTCAGCGAAGAAGAGTATCTGGCCTGGCTGGAACGTCAGGGCGCGCAGTTCGCAGATGCGCCACAGGCGGAACAGCCGGTTCAGGTTGCATCCTCGAACTAAGTCAGCAAAGTCCGGCAGTGCTGCCGGACAGCCACGCCCGAACAGGTGAAGCAAATGACCGATATCCGCGCCGATATCAGCTACAGTGACGACAAGGACGCAGGGTTCGGCGATTACATCGCCCTGCTGAAACCGCGTGTGATGTCGCTTGTGGTGTTTACAGCGCTGGTGGGCCTTATTGTGGCACCGGGCGGCCTGCACCCGATCGAGGCTTTGGCAGCAATCATCTTCATTGCGCTGGGGGGTGGGGCGTCTGGCGCGCTGAATATGTGGTGGGATGCCGATATTGACGCGGTGATGAAGCGCACTGCGAAACGGCCTGTTCCTGCCGGGCGTATTGCGGCCCCCGAAGCTATGGCGCTGGGCCTTGCGCTGTCGGGCATTTCGGTAATCATGCTTTGGCTGGCAACCAATGCCTTGGCGGGCGCGTTGCTGGCGTTCACTATCTTCTTTTATGCCGTGATCTACACGATGTGGCTGAAGCGTGCGACGCCGCAGAATATTGTCATTGGCGGGGCTGCCGGGGCGTTCCCTCCGATGATTGGCTGGGTTGCTGTGACCGGAAGCATCAGCCTTGAAGCCTGTCTTATGTTCATGCTGATTTTCATGTGGACGCCGCCGCATTTCTGGGCGTTGGCGCTATTCATGAAAAGCGACTATCACAAGGCCAAGGTGCCGATGCTGACAGTCACCCATGGGCGCAAGGCCACACGGACGCATATTCTGGTCTATACGGTTGCGCTGATCCCCTTCGCGTTGGCCGCCGGGTTCACATCCATTGGCGGACCTGTCTATCTGGCTTTTGCAGTGGTTTTGAACGCCATGTTCCTGCAAGGCGCATGGGCCATCTGGCGGCGCACCGAGGATCAGGCCGAAGCTGATGGTTACGCAGTCGAAAAACGGGTTTTCCGCTTTTCGCTGGCGTATTTGTTCCTGCATTTCGGGGCATTTCTTGCCGAAGCGGCCCTGTCAAATCTGCCTGCCTATGCAGAATTTGCAGCATCCTTGAAAATACTGGAACTGTTCTGATGGCCATAGCGCGCGAACATGAATTGCACAAACGCCGGTCCGGTCGGAATATCGGGCTGGCCATGGTATTGGTCGCCTTCATTGCGCTGGTGTTCGGGCTGACCATCGCCAAGGTGCAAAGCGGCGCAAGCCTGCAAGCCTATGACCATAGCTACAGGCCCGCCATTGATCCTGATAATGTAAGGTATCCGCAACGATGATTACATTCTGGAACCGACTGACCGGCATACAGAAAACCACAGTTCAGACAGTCAGTGTCGTTCTGTTCATGGGGGCAATGGGCTGGGCGGCTGTGCCGCTTTATGACCTGTTCTGCCGCGTGACCGGCTATGGCGGCACCACCAATACGGCAGCCACGTCAACAGGTGTTGTGCTGGACCAGACCATGCGCGTGCGTTTCGATGCATCCGTGGCCCGTGATTTTCCATGGAGTTTCAAACCTGTAGACCGTGTGTCCGAAATCCGCATCGGGGAAGTCGGCCTTGCCTTCTATGAGGCCCACAACCCCACGGATACCCCCATCGCCGGCACTGCCAGTTATAATGTCAGCCCCTATGAGGCTGGCCGCTATTTCACCAAGATTGACTGCTTTTGTTTCGAGTTGCAGGTTCTGCAGCCGGGCGAAACAGTGCTGATGCCGGTCACCTATTTCGTCGATCCAGATATTCTGGACGATCGCGATGCGCGCGGCACACATACGATAACGCTGTCTTACACCTTCCACGCAACGGATATCCCGGCCGATTATGTCGCCCCGGAACCCGCAATGACAAACTGAACTCGCGCATAAGACCGAGCAATACGAGGGAACTTTCGCAATGGCGCATGAAAAAAACCACGATTATCACGTTCTGCCGCCGTCTATCTGGCCATTTGTGGGGGCTGTTGCAGGCTTCGTGATGCTGTTTGGCGCAGTTATGTGGATGCATGACAACGGCCCATGGATGTTCCTGATCGGCCTTGTGGGCGTGTTGTATGTTATGTTCGAGTGGTGGAAGAACGTCGTCATCGAAAGCCATTCTGGCGACCATACGCCGGTTGTTGTGATCGGGCTGCGCTACGGGTTCATTCTGTTCATCATTTCGGAAGTCATGTTCTTTGCGGCATGGTTCTGGAGTTTCTTCAAACATGCGCTGTATCCCATGCACCCCGAAGGGCTTAGCCCTGCCGTTGATGGTGCCTGGCCCCCCGCTGGTATTGAAACATTCGACCCTTGGCACCTGCCTTTGATTAACACCCTGATCCTGCTGTTGTCAGGTTGTGCTGCAACATGGGCGCACCATGCGCTTGTGCATGGTGGCAAGCGCGATGATGTGAAACTGGGCCTGTGGATCGCTGTTGGTCTGGGCGTGATTTTCACTTTCCTGCAGGCTTATGAATATACCCATGCCGCATTCGGTTTTGCCGGAAATATTTATGGCGCAAATTTCTTCATGGCGACAGGCTTTCACGGCTTTCACGTTGTCGTTGGAACCATCTTTCTGGCGATTTGCCTGATGCGCGTCTATGCCGGGCACTTCACGGTGGAACGCCATGTCGGTTTCGAAGCGGCCGCATGGTATTGGCACTTTGTTGATGTGGTCTGGTTGTTTTTGTTCGCCTCCATATATGTGTGGGGCGCATAGGCACGTCACTTGACAGTGCTGACCACCGGAACCAGAAAGCGCGGGCCGAAAGGCGCGCGCTTTTCCCTATGGGAAATGGAACAAATGCTGAAGCAGATCCTTATTCCGGCCATTTTCGGGCTGATCGGCACCGCGATTCTGGTGAACCTTGGCTTGTGGCAATTATCCCGCGCCGAGGAAAAGGCCGCCTTGATTGCCGAAATGGAAACGCGCATTTTCCTGCCGCCTGTGCCCCTGCCTGATGCGCCGGACCCCGAACAGGACCGTTATCTGCCGGTCGAGCTGGCCGGGCGTTTTGTGCAGGATCACAGCTTCGCACTGGCGGCACAGCGGTCGCAGGGGCCGGGCTTTCACCTTATTTCGGTGCTGGAAACCAATGGCGGGCGTCGTGTCATGGTGGACCGCGGGTTTCTGCCAGAAGCGGCCCGCGCGGGGCTTGTCGTCGAATCAGGCAACGTGGAACTGGCCGGAAACCTGCACTGGCCGCGCGATGCGAATGCCTATACACCGGACTATGATGCAGGGCGAAACCTGTTATTCGCCCGCGATGTAGGCCAGATGGCCGCGTTGCTGAATACCGAGGAAGTGCTTGTTGTCCTGCGTCGCACATCTGAACCCATGCCCCCCGCCACCCCCGTCCCAGTGTATGAGGTGCGCTTGCCCGACAACCATTTAGGCTATGCCGTGCAGTGGTTTTTGATGGCGATTGCATGGCTGGGGATGACAGTCTTCTTTCTGTGGCGTATCACGCGCCAACGCGATCAAGGATCAGGCCGGACATGAAATATATTTCAACCCGTGGTGCAGCCCCCGCGCTGGATTTCGAAGCAACGATGTTGACAGGGCTTGCCCGTGATGGCGGCCTGTATTTGCCCGATCATGTGCCCCCCATGACGCAGGCGGAAATCGCGTCACTGGCCGGGCTGACCTATGAGGAACAGGCCTATGTCATCATGCGCCCGTATATTGGCGATACCTTCGCAGATGATGAATTCCGTAGCCTGATTGCACGGGCCTATCAGGGGTTTGGCCATCCCGCCCGCGCGCCGCTGAAGCAGCTTGGGCCAAATCATTTTCTGCTGGAACTGTTCCACGGGCCGACATTGGCGTTCAAGGATTTCGCCATGCAGCTGATTGGCCAACTGTTTCAGGCTGCGCTGGCGCGGTCGGGCGACAGGGTAACGATTGTGGGCGCAACCTCGGGCGACACCGGGTCTGCCGCCATCGAGGCGTTCAAGGGACTGGACAATGTTGATGTGTTCATCCTGTTCCCGCATGGCCGTGTGTCCGAGGTCCAGCGCCGCCAGATGACCACCCCGACAGAAGCGAACGTCCATGCGCTGGCAATCGATGGCGATTTCGATACATGCCAGGCGCTGGTCAAGGATATGTTCAACGACTTCGCATTTCGCGACACTGTGAAACTCGCGGGGGTCAACAGCATCAATTGGGCGCGCGTTCTGGCGCAGGTTGTCTATTACTTTTCGTCGGCTGTCAGCCTTGGGGCGCCGTACCGCCCTGTCAGTTTCACAGTGCCCACAGGTAATTTCGGGGACGTGTTCGCAGGCTATATTGCGCGGCAAATGGGCCTGCCGATTGAAAAGCTGGTCGTGGCCACAAACCACAATGACATTTTGCACCGCGCCATCACGTCGGGCGGGTATGTGACCAACGGGGTCAAACCCTCGATCAGCCCGTCGATGGATATTCAGGTCAGTTCCAATTTCGAACGCGCATTGTTTGACGCATATGGGCGCGACGGGGCAGCTGTTGCGCAGCTTATGGATGAACTGAAAACCAGTGGCGGGTTCCACATCAGTCAAGGGGCGCTGGAATTCCTGCGTGAAGTGTTTGCGTCCGGCTGCGCCTCTGAGGGGCAGACATCGCAAACCATTTCGCAAATCTACGCCCAGACGGCTGAAATCCTGTGCCCGCATTCCGCAGTCGGTGTGCATGTGGCGCACCAGTATATGTCCGCCACACCGATGGTCACATTGGCAACTGCGCATCCCGCAAAATTCCCCGATGCGGTTCAGTCCGCAATGGGCACCCGCCCCGCGCTGCCCGAACGCATGGCTGACCTGTTTGACCGCCCGGAACGCGTGACCCGGCTAAGCGGCGATCTGGCGGAACTGCAGGCGCATATTCGTGGAAATCTGCGCGCATGAGTGTTCAGGTTACCACATTGCCCAACGGGGTCCGCATTGTGACAGAACCCATGGCCGGGCTTGAATCCGCAGCGATCGGGCTGTGGATCGAAGCAGGCGCGCGCCATGAAGGCACCCATCAAAACGGTGTTGCGCATTTTCTGGAACACATGGCGTTCAAGGGCACGGCGCGGCGCAGTGCCTTGCAGATTGCCGAAGAAATCGAAGATGTGGGTGGCTATATCAACGCCTACACCTCGCGCGAGATGACGGCCTATTATGCGCGGGTGCTGCGCGCCGATGTGGCGCTGGCGCTGGATGTTCTGGCCGATATCGTGCTGAACCCCGCTTTTGAGTCGCGCGAGATTGAGGTGGAGCGCGGCGTCATCTTGCAAGAAATCGGGCAGGCGCTGGACACGCCCGACGATGTGATTTTTGACTGGCTGCAAGAAGCGGCCTATCCGTCGCAAGCGCTGGGGCGGTCAATCCTTGGCCCAAGTGCGGCAGTCTCGGCGTTTTCCAAGGACGATCTGCGCGCGTTTGTCGGCACGCATTACGGGCCGGGCCAGATGATCCTGTCGGCGGCTGGTGCAGTGGATCATGACACGCTGGTGCGTCTGGCAGAACCCTTGTTCGGGCATCTGGCGGCCAAGCCGTTCCAGACGGCGGAACCCGCGCGGTTTCATAACGGCGAGCGGCGTGAAACCCGCCAGCTGGAACAGGCGCATTTCGCCTTCGCACTGGAAGCGCCCAGTTACCGGGCCGATGATTTCTACACATCGCAGATATTTTCCGGCGCATTGGGCGGCGGCATGTCCTCGCGGCTGTTCCAGCGCCTGCGTGAAGATCGCGGATTGTGCTATACGGTTTTTGCACAATCGGGCGCGTATTTCGATACAGGGATGATTACCATCTATGCAGGGACCGGCGCAGATGAAATTGCCGATCTGGCCGGCCTGACGATGGATGAATTGAAGCGCGCCGCAGATGACCTGTCGGAGGCCGAAGTCGCGCGCGCGCGCGCGCAGATGAAAGCGGGGTTGCTGATGGGGTTGGAAAGCCCGTCTGCGCGGGCCGAACGGTTGGCCAAGCTGCTGTCCATCTGGGGGCGTGTGCCGGACCTGTCGGAAGCCATTGCGCGGATTGATGCAGTTACTGCACAAGGCACACGCGCGCATGCGCAAGAACTACTGCAAAACAGCCGCACAGCGCTGGCGCTGTATGGGCCTATCGAACGCGCGCCGCGACTTGCGGATCTTGGCCAGAGGCTGGTTGCCTGATGCTGGGGCTGCGCGGCAAGCTGCGGCTGGAAACTGACAGGCTGTCGTTGCGTTTGCCGCAGCATTCTGATTTCCGCCAATGGGCGGAACTTCGCAGGCAGTCTTCGGGCTTTCTGACACCTTGGGAACCTACTTGGTCGGATGACCATCTGACGCGGCGGGCGTTTACCAACCGTGTCAGCTGGGCCGCGCGCTGCGAGAAGTTGGACACTGCGCTACCGCTGTTCATTTTCCGGCGCGATGACAGCTGCCTTCTGGGGGCCATCACCCTGGACAACATCCGGCGTGGCCCCGCACAAGCGGGAACGCTGGGGTATTGGGTGGGCGCGCCCTTTGCCCGTCAGGGGTTCATGCGTGAAAGCATTGCCGCTGTGGTGCATTACGCGTTCACTGCGATGGACCTGTCGCGGATTGAAGCCGCCTGTCTGCCGGAAAACGCGGCGTCCCGCGGGGTGTTGGAGCGCTCGGGCTTCAAGTATGAAGGGGTTGCGCAAAGCTATTTGCAGATCAATGGCAGATGGCGCAATCATGTTCTGTATGCCAATTTGCGCCATGACAGGCGCGGGCGCACAGATGTTGGTTAGGGTAAAAGGCCAGCGCCCGCAGCGCCCCACCCACCCACCCCCGGGGCCGCGCGGGTCCGCGCAGCCCCTTGGCACTGCGCGCGCGGGCCTGATGTGGCCGCGAAGTTGGCACTGCGACGTAAGGAAGGACGCTGATGACCCTGTTTCCCTGTGACGGAACATTCCTGGACCGGCTGGCGGCAGACCTGCCGCAAGGCACATTGCGCAGCACCGAACCGCGCTTTCTTGAAGAACCGCGCGGTCGCTGGCAAGGGCAGGCGGGCGCGGTGGCGTGTCCGCGCAGCGTGCAGGAGGTTGCTGTCATTCTGGCCACGGCCAATCACGCAGGGGTCGCAGTGGTGCCCTATGGCGGGGGCACCGGATTGGTGGGGGGGCAGGTCGCATCGGGTGGTGTTGTGCCGCTGGTTCTGTCGCTGGAGCGGATGAACAGCATCCGGTCCATTCACCGCAGCGAGAATGTGGTGATTGCCGAAGCTGGCGCGATATTGACGGATGTGCATAAGGCGGCGGAAGATATCGGGCGGTTGTTTCCGCTTTCACTTGCCTCGGAAGGGTCTGCGCAGGTGGGGGGGCTGCTGGCCACGAATGCAGGCGGCGTGAATGTGTTGCGCTACGGGAATGCGCGCGATCTGGTGCTGGGGCTGGAAGTTGTGATGCCCGATGGCCGTATCTGGAACGGGCTGAAGCGTTTGCGCAAGGACAATACCGGCTATGACCTGCGCAATCTGATGATCGGGTCTGAAGGCACGCTTGGCGTTATCACTGCGGCCAGTTTGCGGCTGTTTGCGCGCCCTGCACGTCAGGGGGCGGCGTTCATGGTGGTGCCGGACCCAGAAGCCGCGCTGTCGCTGCTGGCGATGGCGCAGGCGCGCCTGGCCGAAGGGATATCCGCCTTCGAGTTGATTGGCGGTATGGGGCTGGATTTTCTGGCCCGCACCATGCCACAGGTGCGCCAGCCCTTCGCGACCCCGCCGGAATGGATGGTGTTGATCGATCTTGGCCTGCCGGACGGGATTGACCCTGCAGCGGCGCTGGAAGACCTGTTCGCCGACGCGCTGGAGGCAGGTCTGGTCAGTGACGGGGTGATTGCCCAAAACATGGGGCAGCGCGCCGAATTCTGGAACTTGCGCGAATCCATTCCAGAAGCGAACCGACATATTGGCGCGGTATCCAGCCATGATATTTCGCTGCCCTTGTCGGCTGTGCCCGAATTCATTGACCGCGCTGGTCCTGCACTGGCCGGCATCGACACATACAGGGTGAATTGCTTTGGCCATCTGGGGGACGGGAACCTGCATTACAATGTCTTTCCTGCGGATGGCCATACCCGTGCCGACCATGAACACCAGCGCGACAGGATCAAGGCCTGTGTCCATGATCTGGTGCATGCGATGGGCGGGTCGGTCAGTGCCGAACACGGAATCGGGCGGCTGAAAACCGGCGATCTGGAAAAATATGGCGATCCGGTCAAGCTGGCGGCGATGCGCGCCATAAAACAGGCACTGGACCCGAAGGGCATCATGAACCCCGGTGCTGTGCTAGCCCATACCGAAATGCAGGGCGAATAAAACCGCCGCCCCGCCGAATATGGTCAACACCGCGCTTTTCGTCCAGAAGCTTATGGCAATTGTGGCAAGCGCGGCGATCATGCGCACCGGGTCCAATGTGCCGCCCGCCGCTTGCGGGAACAGGATCAGCGGTGTGATCATGCCGGGCATGATGGCGACAGCCGTATAGCGCAGGTGCCGCAACAGCCATTCCGGCAGGTCCCGATTGCCGATAATGCCCAGAAATGACAGGCGTAGAAGATAAGACCCAAGCCCCAGACCGACAATGACGGTCCATATCTGTGTGGTCGTAAAACTCATGACGGGGCCCGTGCGCGCGACATGCGGCGTTCCACTTCGGCCCCTGCCATCATGGCCAGCACCGCTGCCACCAGAAGCCCAAGGTTGAACGGCAGAAAGCTGAACACCAGCACGCCCACAATCGACACCAGCGCGGCGACCACATGGGCCAGCGTGCGCAACATGGGCACAATCAGCGCCAGAAACGTGATGGGCACAACAAAATCGATAGGCAAACCAGCGGGCACTGCCGTGCCCAATGTGGCCCCTGCCCATGTTGCGACATACCATGCCGGACAGATGGGTGTTGCAACGCCCATGTAATACGCAAATTTCTGCGCATGCGACATGTCGGGGGTCTGTTCGTATTTCAGGATGGAAGCGGCATAGGATTGATCAATCATGAAATACGCGACGATACTGCGCCGCCACCAGCTGATTGGTCCCAAATGGGGCGCAAGCGATGCGGAATACATTGCCATGCGCAGATTCACCGCCAGTGATGCCGCAAGGACGATCAACACCGGGGCGTTTTCCAGCATCATCTGCAGGGCAACAAACTGTGCGGCACCCGCGATCACCAGCACCGAAAAGCCCATGGTCTGGGCAATGTTCAGGCCCGCTTCGGTGGCGACAATGCCGAACACCGCACCAAACGGCACGATCAGAAGGATGAAGGGCGTTCCGTCCCTGAAGCCGTGCCAGTAATCGCGCGAAAAGGTCATGGCGGCGCCGCTGTCCTGTCAGTGTGTCGGCATTCTGGTCAGGCAACACGAACTGACTGCAAGATGAGTATTTAAGGCAAGATGAAACCGGTATTTAGTTCATCTGTTCATGATTGTTAAACTGCGGCACAGGGTGTTGCAAGGCACCCTAGCGAGAAAAGACCCCGCTGACGCGCCCCAGCAGCATGAATGCCCGTGCTGTGCGCGTATCTGCCATTGCGGCAATCTGGGCGTCATCGGCCTGTTTTTCGAATTCGGCAAATACCTTGTCGAATTCGCGCAGGAACAGATGTGCCGCCTGTCGGAATTCGACATCATTGCGCATGCGGCCAGATGTCAGTGCCAGGCAGGACCGGTCCCGGATACCCCCCAGCGGCGCAATCAGCGCCCCGCGCGTGCCCGTGGCGAAGGCGCGCCAGAATTCGGGGCGGGCGCGATCAGGGCGCAAGTCGTCCATATAAATTCCGTCTTGCGCAAGGCGTGTCAGAACATCCTGTGCGCACCGGATCAGCGGCGCGCAGCGTGTGTCGTTTAGGGCCTTGCGCAAGGCATTGAACCCTTCGGTATCGTTTTCATCTTCGGGGAAGTGCAGCGCGCGTATCAGGTCGGTGGGGGTGGGTGTGTCTGGCGCAGATTGGGACATGTCCCCCAAGGCAAGGGCGGGCTGCGCGTCATCTGCAGCCGGCGCTGCCCCTGTGGTGGCTGCCCGGTCGCGCGCGCGGTGGGAAAAAAACAGCGTCAGGCGGGAATCGGTTTGTTCCTGTGCGCTGGACAGTGCGTCGATACGGCTTTGCGCGACAGGCGACAGCGGCAGGGTGTCGCGCTTGTGTTCCGAAATAACGCGCTGCATTTCATCGGAAAGATGCTGCAATTGCACTGTTTCGCGGCGCAGGTCCGCAGCGACCGCTGCCAGATACAACGCGCCGGAAACTAGCGTCGCAGCCATAATAAACGCCGCGGCGATCAGGCCAAGGGTTGTGCGGTCCATGCTGCCAAAATCCGCTAGCAGAACAAACCCCAGCGCGGCCAGAAGCCAGATCGCGCCTATCGTCCCCACCAGAAAGCCGCGCGGGGCCATCACTGCATGGCGTGGCGTCGCGGGGCTGTTTGTGGGGATGGGCGCGCGGGCCATGGTGCTAGCGGAACTTTATTTCCAGGATTTCATAGCTTTTTGTGCCGCCGGGGGTGCGGACATCGACGCTGTCGCCTTCGTCCTTGCCGATCAGGGCGCGGGCAAGGGGGGATTTTATGTTCAGCAATCCCTTTTCCAGATCGGCTTCGGCTTCGCCGACGATCTGGTAGCTGCGTTCTTCATCGGTGTCTTCGTCCAGCAATTTCACATGTGCGCCGAACTTGACGGACCCCGACAATTTCGATGTGTCGATCACATCCGCACGCGACAGAATCGCTTCCAGTTCCTTGATGCGGCCTTCAACGAAGCTTTGTTTTTCGCGGGCCGCGTGGTATTCTGCATTCTCGGACAAATCGCCGTGTTCGCGTGCCTCTGCGATGGCCTTGATGATGGCCGGCCGGTCTTGCGACTTGAGTTGACGCAGTTCTGTGTCCAGCAGTTTCTGACCAGCGCGGGTGAGGGGCAGTTTTTCCATGTCACGTCACCATTATAATGTAAAAGACCGCCCGCGGCAAAGGCCGGGGCCGTCCAGAGAAGTCGCACCATCAGAACGCAGGCTTGGGCAGATTGCAAGCACAATGACATGGTGCCGTCTGCTTTCGGTTGCGCGAACAGGCCGTTTCCCGCGAATTCGACGCCGCGTTTGCATTGACCCCATGCCTGCACCTGCGCTAGGTCAACTGCGACAGATTGTGTCCCACATGCCACGCCACGCGCAATAACAGGAGCTACCATGACCGGGATGATACGCGAAACCATGGAATATGATGTCGTCATCGTCGGCGCGGGGCCTGCCGGCTTGTCCGCTGCGATCCGGTTGAAGCAGCTTGATGCGGACCTGAATGTGGTGGTTCTGGAAAAAGGGTCCGAAGTTGGGGCGCATATCCTGTCGGGCGCGGTGCTGGACCCATGTGGGCTTGATGCGCTGATCCCTGACTGGAAGGACCGCGGTGCCCCTGTCACGGTGCCGGTGCGGCAGGATAATTTCTACATGCTGGGCGAAGCGGGGCAAATTCGCGTGCCCAACTGGCCCATGCCGCCCTTGATGAACAACCATGGCAATTACATCGTGTCCATGGCCAATGTCTGCCGCTGGATGGCCGAACAGGCCGAGGGGTTGGGCGTTGAAATATTCCCCGGGATGGCCTGTTCGGAATTGGTGTATGAGGGCGAGCGCGTCAAGGGCGTGGTCGCGGGCGAGTTTGGCAAGAACCCGGACGGCACGCCCGGTGACGGTTATGAACCGGGCATGGAATTGCACGGCAAATATGTCTTCCTGTCCGAAGGGGTGCGCGGGTCGCTGTCCAAGGAAGTGATGGCGAAATACGACCTGTCCAAGGGCCATGAGCCGCAGAAATTTGGCCTTGGCATGAAGGAAATCTGGGAAATTGATCCCGAAAAGCACCGCGAAGGCACAGTGACCCATACCATGGGCTGGCCGCTGGGCGGCAATGCGGGCGGCGGCAGCTTCATCTATCATCTGGACAATAATCAGGTCTATGTGGGCTTTGTGGTTCATCTGAACTACGCCAACCCCTATTTGTCGCCCTATCAGGAATTCCAGCGTTTCAAGCATCACCCCATGGTGGCGGAGTTGTTGAAAGGCGGTAAACGTGTGGCGTACGGGGCGCGTGCCATTTCGGAAGGCGGCTATCAGTCCATCCCAAAAGTCGTGTTTCCGGGCGGTGCGTTGCTGGGCTGTTCTGCGGGGCTGGTCAACGTGCCGCGCATCAAGGGCAACCACAATGCCATGCTGTCGGGCAAGGCCGCAGCAGAAGCCGCGTTCGACGCCATCAAGGCGGGCCGCGAAGGCGATGAACTGGCCGCTTATGAAACCGACCTGCGCACAGGGCCTGTGGGCCGTGACCTGTGGAAGGTGCGCAATGTCAAACCCATGTGGTCGCGCTGGGGCTTGCTGCCATCATTGAAACTGGGGGGTCTGGATATGTGGACCAACACACTGGGCTTTTCGTTGTTTGGCACAATGGCGCATGGCAAGACCGACGCGGCCGCCACCGGACTGGCCAAGGATCACAGCCCCATTGACTACCCCAAACCCGATGGCAAGATCAGCTTTGACCGGCTGACCAATGTGGCCTTCAGCTTCACCAATCACGAAGAAAGCCAGCCTGCGCACCTGACACTGAAGGATGCGTCCATCCCCATCAGTGTCAACCTGCCCAAATATGCCGAGTCCGCGCAGCGCTATTGCCCCGCCGGTGTTTATGAGGTGGTCGAGGAAGAGGGCAAGGACCCGCGCTTTGTCATCAATTTCCAGAACTGCGTGCATTGCAAGACATGTGACATCAAGGACCCCAGCCAGAATATCCATTGGGTGACACCGCAGGGCGGGGATGGGCCGAACTATCCCAACATGTGACGGGTAAGTGTCTGACGATTCTGTGCATCCGGGGCTTTTTCCCGCATGGGTGATTGCCACGGGCGGGGCGGAACACTAGTCTTGGCCTAACCGCAATACAGACGGAGTGTGCGCCTCGTGTTCAGTTTCCGCCATCTGGCGACCACCATCAAAGTTATTGCCCTTCTGGCGGCCCCGCCTGTGGTGGCGCAACCGGCTGCATTTTCAAGCATGGATGTGCAAGATCTGCCCTATGGGTTGGCGGGGGCGTATCTGTCGGGGCGCGTGGCGGTATCATCTGACAGTTTCATGCAAATGGCGCTGAATTATGACCGCGCCTTGCAGTTGGACCCTGGCAATGAAATGTTCCGCGAACTTGCAATGCAGGGGTATTTGCTAAGCGGTTATTTTGAACGCGCAGCCGCGTTGGCCGCGCAGGCCAATGCCCAGGGCGCAGACAGCCAGATTGCCGAAATCATCCTGCAGGCCGATGAATTCCTGCGCGAAGCCTATGATGCCGCGCTGGCTGCAGCGCAACAGGGCCGCCAGACAGGCCCGCTAACGGATGCATTGGGCAGGGCATGGGCCTATCTTGGCAAGGGCAGTATGTCAGAAGCGCGCGCTGCGTTTGATGCCATTATCAGCGATACCCCGGACCTGGCCCCTTTTGCCGTCTATCATAAGGCATTGGCCCTTGCGTATGTGGGCGACATGGAAGGCGCAAGCGACCTGCTGACAGGCGAAGTTGACGGGCCAGTTAGCCTGACACGGCGGGGCATTGTCGCGCATATCACCATTCTGTCCCAGCTTGGCCGGTTCGATGATGCGCGGGAACTGGCCGACAGCATGTTCGGCTTGACCCCGGAAGGGGATGTAGCCCGCGTTGTTGCGTCCCTGTCCGAAGGCCAGCCCGTGCCCTTTACCACAGTGCGTTCGGCGCGTGATGGCATGGCGGAAACGTATTTGCTGCTTGCTTCTGCGTTGCTGGGGGAACAGGGCGACTGGCTGCCACTGGTGTATACGCGTCTGGCGCTGGCCCTGCGCCCGGACCACCCTGATGCCATATTGCTGGCGGGCGAGTTGTTGGAACAGGTGGGGCAGTATGAACTGGCGCAGCAGGTTTACGACCAGATGCCCGAAGATGACCCGCAATTCCTGAATGCGCAGCTTGGCAAGGCCAATGCCCTGTTCCGTGCAGGCGACACCGATGCTGCAATCGCCTGGCTGGAAGGGCTTGTGGAGGGGGCGCCCGACTCCGTCATGGCCTATAGCACCTTGGGCGACATGCTGCGCCGCCAAGAACGGTTCGAGGATGCCGCCGACGCATATACCCGCGCCATCGACCTGATCGACGAGGTTGAGGAACGCCATTGGGTTTTGCTGTACACGCGCGCAATCTCGCTGGAACGCATGGGGGATTGGGACAGGGCGGAAACCGAATTCCGCCGCGTTCTGGAATTCGTGCCGGATGAACCGCAAGTGTTGAATTACCTTGGCTATTCGCTGGTCGAACAGCAGCGCAACCTTGATGAAGCGCTGGACATGATAGAACGCGCCGTCGAAGGGGAACCCGACAGCGGGTATATTGTAGATAGTCTGGGCTGGGCCTTGTTTCGGTTGGGCCGCTATGAAGATGCCGTGCCAGTGATGGAACGCGCAGTTGAACTGACGCCAAATGACGCCATCCTTAATGACCACCTTGGGGATGTATATTGGGCTGTCGGCCGCCACCGAGAAGCGCGCTTTCAATGGAGTCGCGCCATTTCCTTTGCGCCGCACCCCGATCTTGATCTGGATCGTGTGCGCCGCAAACTGGAGGTTGGCCTGGACGTTGTCCTGACTGAGGAAGGCGCGCCAGCGCTGGGTGCCAGCGCGGAATGACTGCGTGCGAACACGCCCCCGCCAAGGTGAATCTGTCCTTGCATGTCACAGGCAGGCGCAAGGACGGGTATCACCTGCTGGATTCAGTTGTGGTGTTTACGGATGCCGGCGACCGTCTGGACAGGGTTGCACAGGCGGGCCTGCGCATTTCCGGCCCGGAAGGGGGGGGCTTGTCCGCGGGGCCGGACAATCTGGTAACCCGTGCCGCGCAGGTGATGGACGCGCAAGATATTGGCCTGCATCTGCACAAGGGCCTTCCCGTCGCATCCGGTATTGGCGGGGGGTCCGCAGATGCCGCCGCCGCGCTGCGGCTGCTGGCACGGATCACGGAACGACCGCTGCCGCCCATGGCAGATATCCTTGCGCTGGGCGCGGATGTGCCGGTTTGTCTGGCGGGATCCCCTTGTCGCATGCGCGGCATTGGCGAAGGGTTGACGCCGCTGCCGCCCTTGCCGCCCTTCTGGTTGGTGTTGGTCAATCCGCGGGTTCATGTTTCAACCCCGCAGGTGTTCCGCGCTTTGGCCTGTGCCAATGGCAGCCCCATGGCCGACACCCTGCCTGCGTGGCCCGATACTGCGTCCCTGATCACATGGTTGCGTGCGCAACGCAACGATCTGGAAGCGCCCGCGCGTGCGCTGGCCCCGGTAATATCGCAGGTGCTGCGGGTGCTGGATGCGCAGCACGATTGCGCGCTGGCGCGTATGTCAGGGTCTGGGGCGACCTGTTTTGGTATGTTTGCCACTGAAGCGGCGGCACAGGCTGCCGCAACGCGCGTTCAATCCCTGCACCCCGAATGGTGGGTCACTGCAACGGGCATTCGCCCCGCAACCCAAGTCAGTTGACGCGCGCCACAACGTAATCGGCCAGATCATTCAGCATTTGCCGCAACGGGTGGTCGGGCAGCGGCGCCAAGGCATTCTTGGCGCGCTGCGACCATGCCAGCGCTTGGGTGCGGGTATCGTGCATCGCGCCATGTTTGCCCAGCAATTCCAGGGCATGATCAAGATCCCCGTCCTGCTGGTCACGCTTGCCGATGGTGCGCGCCCAGAAAGCGCGTTCTGCATCATCAGCCGCGGCAATGGCGCGGATGACTGGCAGCGTGACCTTGCCTTCGCGGAAATCATCCCCGATGTTTTTACCAATGCCAGTCCCCGCGCCGCCATAATCCAGATAATCATCGACAATCTGGAAGCAGACGCCAAGCGCATCGCCATAAGTGACCAATGCCTGCACCTGTGGTTCGGGGGCGGTGGCAATAACGGCCCCCGCTTCGGTTGCGGCACAAAACAGCGCGGCGGTTTTGCCGCGAATGACACGCAGATACTGGTCTTCGGTCGTGTCTATGTTCTGCGCGGTGGTCAGTTGCAGCACTTCGCCTTCGGCAATCGTGGCGGATGCATTGGCCAGAATGTCCAGAACCCGCATCGAGCCGCATTCAACCATCAACTGGAACGCCCGTGCAAACAGGTAATCGCCCACCAGAACAGATGATTTATTGTCCCATAACAGGTTTGCCGTGGCCCGCCCGCGGCGTTGCGCACTTTCATCCACCACATCGTCATGCAGCAAGGTTGCAGTGTGAATGAATTCAACCGTTGCGGCCAGATGGTGGTGATACGGGCCTTGATACCCGCACAGATGGCTTGCCGCCAGAACCAGCATGGGACGAATGCGCTTGCCGCCCGCTTCGATCAGATGGGCGGTCACTTCGGGAATGCGCGGGGCATGTTCCGACGCCATGCGTTCGCGGATAATCCGGTTCACCTCAAGCAGATCATCGCGTAGATACTCCGCCAGAAGATCATGTGGGGCCCGGCTGAGGTGCTGCGTATCCATTGATATTGCTGTGTCCTGTCTCGACAAGTTTGCCTTTTGGCAAATAGAGTGGTTTCATGAAAGAGCTATTGCGAACGACTGACCCGACGATCATTCCCTTTGCCACGGCCCTGCTTCAGGGCGAAGGTATAGAGGTGTTCGATATCGACGTCCATATGCACACATTAGAATCAACGCTGGGCATGATGCCGCGGCGCCTGATGGTCCGCCGAGAGGACCACTTCATGGCTGTGTCTGTCCTGCGCGAAAACGGCGTGCCGCTGCATGACTGACCATTTCGCGGATGACGGGTTGACGCAGGACGCGTTCCTGAACGGGCGTGTTTTGGTGCGCCAGCCGCGTAATGGCTATCGCGCCGCGACCGACCCTGTGTTTCTTGCTGCCAGTGTTCCGGCACGCGCGGGGCAATCGGTTCTGGAACTGGGCTGCGGGGCGGGTGTCGCGTCCCTGTGTCTGGCGGCGCGTGTGCAGGGGCTGCAGCTGACAGGGGTTGAAGTGCAAGCGCCCTATGCCGCGCTGGCGCGCCGCAATGCGTTGGAAAACGGCATTGATTTGACAGTTTGGGACGCGGATTTGACAGCCTTGCCCCCGCAGTTGCGCAACCAGCGGTTTGACCATGTTATTGCAAACCCGCCCTATTATGCCGCAGATGGCCCGTCTGCGCATGACGCTGGCCGCGACCGCGCCTTGCGCGAGGAAACGCCGCTGGCAGCATGGGTGGATGTGGCCCTGCGCAGGGTCCGCGATGGCGGCCATGTCAGCTTCATCCAGCTGACCGAACGCCTGCCAGAGCTGCTATCGGGGTTCATGACGCGCGCTTCGGTCAGTGTGCTGCCATTGGCCGCGCGGGCAAAACGGCCTGCGCGCCGCGTTATCGTGCAGGCCCGCAAGGGCGGGCGGGCGCCGTTTGTATTGCTGCCGCCGCTGGTCATTCATCAAGGCGATGCCCATCCCGGTGATGGCGACCATTTCACGGATGCCGTGCGCGCGCTGATGCGCGATGCCCGCGCTTTGGATATGGCCGCGATGGCGCAGGGCCAGAACATGTCGCGTTAACGGGACATTCTCTAACTGCTTGCCCCGGTTGCTTTCGCATTGCATAGAAAAGCTTATGACACGCCAGCTTGATTACATCACTATAAACGAGATATTCGGGCGCTTCTATGCCGCCGACCCCGAACCGAAGGGGGAACTGGAACATGTCAACGTCTTTACCTTGCTGGTGGCCGTGGCACTTTCGGCACAGGCCACGGATGTGGGCGTCAACAAGGCCACACGCGCCCTGTTCCAGATTGCCGATACGCCTGAAAAGATGCTGGCCCTTGGCGAAGACGGGCTGATCGCGCATATCAAGACCATCGGCCTGTTTCGCAACAAGGCCAAGAATGTCATCAAACTTAGCCGCATTCTGGTTGATGACTATAGCGGTGAAGTGCCGTCCAGCCGCGCGGCGCTGCAATCCCTGCCCGGTGTGGGGCGCAAGACAGCAAATGTCGTGCTGAACATGTGGTGGCGCATGCCCGCGCAGGCGGTGGACACGCATATCTTTCGTGTGGGCAACCGCACCGGCATTTGTCCCGGGCGCGATGTGACTGCCGTTGAACGCGCGATCGAGGACCACATTCCCGCCCCCTACCAACTGCATGCCCATCACTGGCTAATTCTGCACGGGCGCTACATCTGCAAGGCCCGCAAGCCCGCTTGTGCCACCTGCCTGATCCGCGATCTGTGCCAATTTGAGGAAAAGACCCTATGAAAACCTACCAGATTGCCGGTATTGGCAATGCGATTGTTGACGTTATTTCCACAGTGGATGACCGGTATCTGGACCGGATGGATATTCACAAGGGCATCATGCAGCTTGTGGACCGCGACCGCGCCGAAGCCTTGTTTGATACCATGAAGGACCGCGCGCAGGCATCTGGCGGGTCTGTTGCCAACACATTGGCGGGCGCGGGCAAGCTGGGGCTGAAATCCGCGTTTCTGGGGCGTGTGAATGCCGATGATCTGGGCCATTTCTATGCGCAGGACACTGCGGCGATGGGCACGCGCTTTGTCAATGCGCCGGTCGCGGGCGGGGAATTGCCGACATCGCGCTGCATGATCTTTGTGACGCCAGACGGTGAACGCTCGATGAACACCTATTTGGGTATTTCGTCCGAATTCGGCCCCGATGATGTCGATGAATCGGTCATTGCCGACAGTGATATCGTCTTTCTGGAAGGGTATCTGTTCGACAAGGACAAAGGCAAGGAAGCGTTCCTGAAAGCGGCCCGTGCCTGTCGCGCAGCGGGCGGCCAGGCGGGCATTGCCCTGTCGGACCCGTTTTGTGTGGACCGCCACCGCGATGATTTCCGCGCCCTTGTCGCAGGCGAGATGGATTTCGTTCTGGGCAATGAACAGGAATGGGTGTCGCTGTATCAGGCCAATGATCTGGATGATGCGCTGGCCCAAGCAGGGCGCGACTGCCCGCTATTGGTGTGCACGCGGTCTGGTGACCCGGTGGTGATTCTCCAAAATGGCACACGGGTCGAAATTCCGGTGAATACTGTCACCCCGGTTGATGCAACTGGCGCGGGCGACCAGTTCGCAGCGGGGTTCCTGTATGGGCTGGCCACGGGCTGCGACATGGAAACTGCAGGCCGCATGGGCTGCATTGCCGCCGCAGAAGTGATCGGGCATATCGGCGCGCGCCCGAAAACCGATCTGCGTGCCGCCTTCAGGCGCGCGGGGTTGGTGGCGTAAGCGCCTGCGACTGGCGCAGTTGGCCAATGTCCAGTTGCGCCAGCATTGTGGCCAGTGCCGTGACGGCATGGCCCATGTCCTGCGCGGACACAAATTCGTCGGGGTGGTGACTGACCCCGCCGCGACAGGCCGTGAAAATCATCCCCACAGGGCACAGGTCGGCCATGGCCGATGTGTCATGCGTGGCCCCTGATGCCAGCACCAACCCATCATGCCCATGGTGTTGAACCGCCTTGCGTAACATGCCGGTCATTGCTTGCGCGCAAGGCGTGGCAGCTTGCGCGTAGCTGCGCCGCATGTCCAGTTCCAGCCCGCGCCGTGCGGCTATGTGCTGTGCCGCGCGTTCGATGCGCCTGCGCGCAGTTGCGCGGGCGTCGTCATGGGGGGCGCGAATTTCCACGGTCAACGCCACATCGCCCGGCACGGCATTGACGACATTGGGGCGCGTTTGAATATGGCCCACAGTGGCCAGCAAGCCATCTGACCGGTGCGCGGTATCTTCAACAGCAAGGACCAGTTCGGCGGCACCGGCCAGCGCATCGCGCCGCAGCGTCATTGGCACAGTGCCAGCATGTGCGGCCCTGCCCGCCAGTGTGACGCTGTGGCGCTCAATCCCGCAAATGCCCGACACAATGCCCAGCGGCTGCCCTGCCTGTTCCAGAACCGGCCCCTGTTCCAGATGGCACTCGATCCAGCCCAGGCAGTCCGACGGGTCACGTTTCAGGGCCGCAATTCCATCCGGGGACAAGCCGAAATCCTGCATGGCACGGCGCAGGCTGATGCCGTCCCGGTCGCACATGTCCAGCGCGGCCATGTCGAATGTGCCCGCTAGCGCGCGTGGCCCCATCAATGCCGTGGGGAAACGCACACCTTCTTCATCTGCGAAGGCCAGCACTTCGATAGCAAAGGGCAGGGCAACGCCATTCTGGCGCAGCTTCATCAGCGCAAGCACAGGCAGCACGACACCCATGATGCCGTCATAACGGCCACCTTCGCGCACCGAATCCTGATGTGACCCCAGCAGCAGGGCAGGCGCGCCATCCGGTCCGTTGCACCGGCCAATCAGGGTGCCCGCTGCATCCAGATGCACCGACAGCCCGGCATCTTCCATCAATTTGCGCAATATATCCAGCGCGGCGCGGTGTTCCGGCGTAAAGGGCAACCGCGTGACACCGCGGCCGGGTTCCGAACAGGCGGCCAGCCGGTCCAGCCAGTCTTGGGCAAGGGGGCCCCAATCCGTGTCAGTCATGGCCGCGCTCCGGGTTGTTGCGCGTGGGCACGAAGGGCAGCCATTGCGCATAGGGCCCGCTTTGGCTGCGGTCGTAAAGGTCATGCAAGGCCGTTACGGGATCGTCGGCCCAGTCAATGCGCAGGTTCAGCGGGGGCGCATCGTCCGACAGCACCAGAAGCGCCGCCGATTGCAGGCCGCGCGTATCCCCCCCAGCGGTTTCGGCGGCGCGCAGTGCGGCCAGCATGCGGGCTGCGAATGTCCCCTTGGTGCCGATAAAGACGCTGCGCAATGCGTCCAGAACCTGCGGTCCAGCCAACAGGTTGCCTGATACCACTAGGCCGGTTTCCCCGATTGCGCCACACCATGGTGTGTTACGCGCGCCCGTGTGCCAGCCAGTGCCGCCCTTGCGGTCCAGCGCGGCCAGTTGCCGCCAGTGCCGCCCGCCATCGGGCTGCGTCACTTTCGTCACCGCCGTTGCGGCTGATGTTCCCGCGCGCATCAATTCCAGCACATCCTCGCCCCACATGGTGGACGGTGCTGCGCCCTGGGATGCGGACATACCGGCGCGCGTATCCCCGCGCAAAACCCACCCACCAACGCAAAGCGCGCCTGTCGCTGCTGCGCCACCCATCATGCCAGTGCTTAAATCCTGCGCAAGAATCGAGAATGTCATAGCTGGGTTCCTTTCGTTGCGCCTATTTATCATGAAAATTTTGACGAAGGCAAATTATCATGATAAATAGAACGCATAATCATCAAACAGGGAGTGCCGATCATGGCAAATTCATCCTTCACCCGCCGGGGTTTCGGCGTGTTGACAGCGGCCCTTTTGGCGTCATCCGCGCTTGTGGCGCCAGCCGCCGCGCAAACACCCCCCGGCGTTCTGGTCGTGGGCCAGATTGCCGAACCGCAGGCGCTGGACCCGCATGCCGTGACGGCTGTGAATGATTTTCGCATTCTGATGAATGTCTATGACGGGTTGGTGCGCTATGCGTCCGGCACGCTGGAAGTTGAACCTGCCCTGGCCGAAGCCTGGGAAATTTCCGAGGATGGCACTGTCTATACCTTCACCCTGCGCGATGGTGTCACCTTCCACGATGGCAGTGCATTCGATGCCGATGCCGTGGTCTGGAATTTTGAGCGCATGCTGAATGAAGATCACCCCTATCATGGCACGGGTCCGTTCCCGCTGTCGTTCTTCTTCAGTGCCGTGGAAACCGTCGAGGCGCTGGACGCCAGCACTGTGCGCTTCACCCTGAACGAACCCTATGCGCCGTTTCTGTCGAACCTGGCCTATCCGACCGGGCTGATTGTTTCGCCCGCTGCCGTGATGGAACATGGCGATGAGTTCGGGCGCAACCCGTCGGGCACAGGACCGTTCCGCTTTGCCGAATGGCGATCGAACGAACGTGTGGTCGTCACCCGCAATGATGATTACTGGGACGGGGTCGCAGCACCCGAAGCCGTCATCTTCCGGCCCATTACCGATGCCAATACGCGCGTTGCCGAAATGCTGTCAGGCGGGATCGATATGATGGTCGAAGTGCCGCCTGTGGCGCTGTCGCAGTTTCAGGGCGATGCCTATGAGTTGGTCGAACAGGCCGGCCCGCATGTCTGGTTCCTGATTCTGAACGCCAAGGAAGGACCATTCGCTGACAAGCGCGTGCGCCAGGCTGCGAATTACGCCATCAACAAGGAAGCCTTGGTGAATGACGTTCTGGAAGGCACCGCAGATATTGCTGCAGGCCCCACACCGCCCGCCTTTGCATGGGCGTATAATGACGCGCTGGAACCCTACCCCTATGACCCCGAACGCGCGCGCGAATTGCTGGCAGACGCTGGTGCGGAAGGGGCAAGCGTGACCTTCTATGTGACCGAAGGCGGGTCTGGTATGCTGGACCCCATTCCCATGGGCACCGCCATTCAGGCAGATCTGGCGGCAGTGGGGTTCGATGTGACGATTGAAACCTATGAATGGAACACATTCCTTGGCCGTGTGAACCCCGGTCTGGAAGGCAAGGCCGACATGGCGCAGATGGCCTGGATGACAAATGACCCCGACACGCTGCCATTTCTGGCCCTGCGCACGGATGCCTGGCCCGATGCGGGCGGGTTCAATTCGGGGTATTATTCCAACCCGGAGGTCGATGCCCTGCTGGAAGCGGCCCGCGTGGAAACCGATGCCGAAGAACGCGCGCGCCTGTATCGTGAGATGCAGGTCATTGTCCAGGAGGATGCACCGTGGGTTTTCGTGGCTAACTGGAAGCAGAACGCCGTAACGTCGGACGCGGTGCAGAACTTCCAGCTGGAACCGTCCTTCTTCTTGTTGCTGAAAGATGTGATCAAGAACTGAGGCAGAGGACGGCAGGGGGGCGCTCGCGCCCCCCTCTTGGGCCATATGGCCCAATTCACCCCCCTGAGGATATTTGAACCAGAATGAAAGTGTGAAGGGAACAGCGCCATGGGGGGATACATCCTGACACGGCTGTTATCGGCGATTCCGGTGTTGTTGGGCATTACCATTATCGTGTTTCTGATCATGGCGATGATACCGGGTGATCCGGCGACAGCGATCCTTGGGTCTTATGCGACGCCCGAGAATGTGGAGCGGCTGAACCGGCATCTGGGGTTGGATGAGCCGCTATGGCGGCAGTATTTCATCTGGCTGGGAAACCTGCTGCAGGGTGATTTCGGGCGGTCCTTTGCGCTGAACCGTCCAGTTCTGGATGAAATTCTGGACCGGTTTTCCGCCACCCTGATTCTGGCAGGCACGGCGTTTGTGCTGTGTTCGGCTTTGGGCATTCTGGCGGGTGTGGTGTCGGCGGCGCGGCAATACGGTTTTGCGGACAAGGCGATTACCTTTGTGGTGATCCTTGGCATTTCTGTCCCATCGTTTTTTCTGGGAATGATGATGATCTTGTTGTTTGCGGTGCAATTGCGCTGGTTGCCTGTATCGGGGATGTATTCGATCTGGGGCGGGGGGGATTTGCCTGACCTGATCCGGCATTTGACAATGCCTGCGCTGGCGTTGTCGGTCGTGGCCACTGGTGTGATTGCGCGGCTGTCGCGCGGCGCGATGCTGGAAGTGCTGCGGCAGGATTTCATCCGAACCGCGCGCGCCAAGGGCGTGCATGAGCGCCGCGTGATCTGGGGCCATGGTTTGCGCGCGGCGATGGTTAGCATTATTCCGGTGCTGGGCATTCAGGCGGGGTTTGTGCTGTCGGGGGCAGTGTATATCGAAATGGTGTTTCAATGGCCCGGCGTGGGGCGGATGCTGGTCGATGCGATTTTGAAGCGTGATATTCTGCTGGTGCAGGGCGGCGTGGTTTTTGTGGCGGCCTGTTATGTGGGGTTCAACATTGTGGTGGATGTCGCGCAAAGCCTTCTGGACCCGAGGATACGGACATGACCGTGTTTTTGCGACTGCTGTTTCGCAACAAACTGGCGGGGTTTGGGGCGGTTGTGCTGGGCATTATCGTGGTGCTTGCGGTTCTGACGCCTGTTTTGCCACTGCCTGCGCCCAATGAAACCAACACGGCCAGCCGGTTTTTGCGCCCCTTGTCTGAGGGGCATTTGCTGGGAACGGACCATCTGGGCCGCGATTTGCTGTCGCGGCTGATGTGGGGCACGCGGCTGTCACTGGCCGTGGGGTTTGCTGCGGCCTTGGCTGCGGGGCTGGTGGGGGCGGCCATCGGGGTGATGGCGGGTTATTTCGGCGGGCGCACGGATAATGTGACGATGCGCGGTGTCGATATGTTGATGGCGTTTCCCTATATCCTGGTGGCGCTGGCGATTGTCGCGGTGCTGGGGCCGGGCTTGCTGAATGCGTTGATTGCTGTTGCGGTGGTGAATATCCCGTTTTTCGCGCGCAATATCCGGGGCGTGACAGTGGGCATCGCGCATCGGGAATTTATTGATGCCGCACGGCTGGCGGGGATGGGGCATGCACGCATTATCCTGACCGAGGTGGTGCCGAATATTGTCCCGGTGGTCGTGATTGCCATGTCCACCACCATTGGCTGGATGATTCTGGAAACGGCGGGCCTGTCGTTTCTGGGGCTTGGCAGCCAGCCGCCACAAGCTGATCTGGGGTCCATGCTGGGCGAGGCGCGCTCGGCGCTGATTACGGCGCCCCATACATCGATTGTGCCGGGCGTGATGATCTTGTTGATTGTCATGTCGGTCAATCTGTTGGGTGACGGTATTCGCGATGCGCTGGACCCGCGCTTGCGGTCTGGTGCATTGGCGCGGCCTATGGCCACAACGCGGGTGGAGCGCGGGCATGCGCCCGCGCCAAAGGGCGAGGGGTTGTTGCGCATCGACGATCTGGAAACCCAGTTTCATGTTGGCGCGCGTGTCTACAAGGCGGTGAACAAGGTTTCGCTGGACCTGCAGCCGGGTGAATGTCTGGGGCTTATTGGTGAGAGTGGTTCGGGAAAATCGGTCACGGCGCTATCGGTTATGGGGCTTGTGGCCTCCCCGCCCGGTGTGATCACGGGGGGCGCGGTGCGGCTGGAGGGGCAAGACCTGATCGGGGCACCGTATGACTTGTTGCGCAGTCTGCGCGGGCGCAAGGTGGCGTATATTTTCCAGGACCCGCTTTCGACGCTGCACCCGCTGTATCGCATTGGCGACCAATTGATCGAAGCGATCCGTGTCCATGAACCTGTCAGCCGTGCACAGGCCCACAGGCGCGCGGTCAAGTTGCTGGAGGATGTGCGCATTCCGAACGCTGCGGCGCGGGCGCGCGCCTATCCGCATGAGCTGTCGGGCGGGATGCGCCAGCGCGTGGGCATTGCCATGGCGCTGGCCAATGACCCTGACATCATCATTGCGGATGAACCGACCACGGCATTGGATGTGACAGTGCAGGCGCAAATTCTGGCGCTGCTGTCGGATTTGCGCCGCGACCGTGGGCTGGCGATATTGTTCATTACGCATGATTTCGGTGTGGTCGGCCAGCTATGTGACCGTGTGGCGGTCATGTATGGCGGGCGCATTGTCGAGACTGGCCCCACAGCCGCAGTGCTGGCCGCGCCCGCCCACCCCTATACCCGCCGGTTGATTGCCTGCGTGCCCGAACTGGGCGGCGGGCAGCGAATTCTGGCGGCCATTCCGGGATTGCCGCCTGCTGTGGATGACCTGCCTGCGGGATGCGCCTTTGCGCCGCGGTGCGACAAGGCGCAAGAGGCTTGCAGCAAGGGCGAGATTGATCTGACAGGGGACGGGCGGCAGGTGCGGTGCCTGTTCCCGGAGGGGGCAGTATGACGCTTGCGCTGAAGACCACCGACCTTGCCAAGACATTTGACATTGGCAAGCGCCTGATTGGCCCGCCGCGCGCACAGGTGCGGGCCGTGCATCCTGTATCGCTGGAGGTGCGCCAGGGGGAGACGCTGGGCATTGTGGGTGAATCAGGGTGCGGAAAATCAACGCTTGCGCGCATGCTGGTCGGGTTAACCCCCGCGACATCGGGCACCATAGAGATAGAGGGCCGCGCGCTGGACCGGGCCGATCCGGCTGCCTTTGGGCGGTTGATCCAGTATGTGTTTCAGGACCCTGTTTCCAGCCTGAACCCGCGCAAGACCATCCGGCAGATCATGGAAGCGCCCTTGCGCCAATTGCACGCAATGAAGGGGCGCGCGCTGGAGGCGCGGATTGCGGAATTGTTTGACGCAGTGAACCTGCGCCCGGAGTTCCTGAACCGGTACCCGCATGAATTTTCCGGCGGGCAGGCGCAGCGCATCGGGATTGCGCGCGCATTGGCAGCAAGCCCGCGCATCCTGATTCTGGATGAACCTGTGTCGGCGTTGGATGTGTCGGTGCAGGCGCAAGTTTTGAACCTGCTGGCCGAGCTGAAGGCCGAATTCAACCTGACCTATCTGTTCATAAGCCATGATCTGGCCGTGGTCGAGGCCGTCAGCGACCGGATTGCTGTTCTCTATTTCGGGTCGGTGGTTGAAACTGGCCCCGCCGAAAAGGTCTTTGCAGCGCCGCGCCATCCCTATACGAAGCTTCTGGCGGACTCGGCGCCTGTGGTGGGTCGTCCGCTGGGGGGCGCGCAGTCGGGCGAATTGCCTGATCCGCTGAACCCGCCTGCGGGCTGTGCTTTTGCAGGGCGCTGTCCCCGCGCGTCCGATTTGTGCCATCGCGACATACCCCGGTTGCGGGTCGTCGAAGGAGATCAGTTTGCCGCCTGCCACCACCCCGTCCCGCACTGAACGACTGTCTCGGCCGCAACAGGTTGCAGACGCGATCAAGCAATGGGTCATGGAAAACGGCTGGCAACCCGGTGACCGCCTGCCATCGGAAACGGAAATGATTGCCCGTTTCGGCATGGCGAAGGGCACAATCCGCGAAGCTGTGCGCATATTGGAAGCGCAGGGATTGGTTAAATCGCGCACAGGTCCGGGGGGGGGCGTTTTCGTGCATCAGGTGTCGGAAGAACGTGCAACTGCCCTGCTGGGCAATTATTTTTACTTTGCGCAGCTTTCGATTGATGACCTTTACCAGATACGGGAGGCGCTGGAACCAGAGCTTGCGGCCTCGCTTGCGGGGAAACTGGACGACCACCAGCTGGCCGCACTGGAAGCGGTGATGGCGTCTTATGCCGAACCGGCGCGCGATGCCGAAGAAGAACGCGAGCAACACATAGCGTCCTTGCGGTTTCATGCGCTTCTGGCTGAAATGTCGGACAACCGCCTGTTGCGTTTCCTGATCAAGTTTACTGCAAATATGCTTGCGGATGTGACAGTGTCGCGCAGGCTATATGCGCAGCCCAACCGCGAACTTTGGGCGTCTGGTATCGCGTATCAGTCACGCCTTGTTGCTGCGCTGCGCTGCGGCGATTCTGCGGCCGCACGGCAGATTTTGCGCGAACACATGCGCGGCGCACACCGATTGATGTGCTTGCAAGAAGCCGAATTGACCCAACGGTTTCTGCCCGAAATCGACATACTTTAGCTTCGGTATCAGCGCTTAATAGGTGATCAGGTTCATCAGATAGAACAGCCCTGCTGACAGCAATGCAGCGGAAGGGACTGTCACAATCCATGCGGCCAGAATGGTCAGGAAATGCGCGCGGCGCACAACCTTCTTGCGTTTGCGCACTTCTGGCGGGGTCGTTATGTCCACACGGCGTTCGTTCAATACACGTTCGTGATACCATTCCCGAAAGAAGCCCACCCCGAATATCGCGCCGATCGCAATATGGGTAGAACTGACCGGCAAGCCCAGCCAGGACGCGAAGATGACCGTAATGGCCGCAGAAAGGGATACGCAATAGGCCCGCATCGCGTTCAGGCGCGTGATTTCATTCCCGACAAGGTTGATAAGTTTTGGTCCGAACAACAACAGCCCCACCGACAGGCCAATCCCGCCAATCAGCATAACCCAAAGGGGAATGCCCACATTGTCAGATGCGCCACCATCCTGCACGGCGTGCACAATTGCGGCGACAGGCCCGATTGCATTGGCCACATCATTTGCCCCATGCGCAAATGACAACAGCGCGGCCGAGAAGATCAGCGGAATATTGAACAGCACCTTCAGCGACTTCTTGCGGTTTTCCATACCTTCGCTTTGCCGGCGAATGACCGGGCGCATGGCGAAGGTCAGCGCGGTGCCAAAGACCAGCCCGATGGCCAGGGCGGTTCCGAAGTCAATCTTGACGATCTTGTTCACACCCTTCAGCGCCAGATAGGTGGTGAAACACCCGCCCATGATGCCAATCAGTATGGGCACCCAGTAGCGTGCCGCCTGGATCATGTCAGGGCGATAGATGATGCGCGACTTGATGATCGCCAGAAAGACCGCGGCGAATACCCCGCCAAGCACGGGCGAGATAACCCAGCTTGCCGCGATGCGCGCCATCATGGGCCAGTTGACAGCCGCAAACCCCGCAGCTGCAATGCCTGCCCCCATGACCCCGCCCACGATGGAATGCGTGGTCGAAACTGGCGCGCCAATCCATGTTGCAAGGTTGATCCACAATGCGCCTGCCAGAAGCGCCGCCATCATGGCCCAGATGAACACTTGCGTTTCAGCAACGGATTCGGGTGCGATAATGCCGCGTGATACTGTGTTGACGACATCCCCGCCGGCAATAAGCGCGCCTGCGGTTTCGCAGATTGCCGCAACAATAAGCGCGGTTCCGATTGTCAGCGCGCGGGCGCCAACCGATGGCCCCATATTGTTGGCAACGTCATTCGCGCCGATATTGATGGCCATATACGCCCCGATGATCGCGGCGGCGATGACGATCAGGCCCAGCGGTTCAAACCCGATGAACGCCGCCACTGCAAGCCCGGTCACCACCATAAAGGCCAGCGCAAGGCCCGGTGCCACCAGCGGGCGCGCGGAATAGGCCATCGCGCGTTCCATCGCCGAAAGCCGCGCCAGATCCTTGTTGAGCGTCTTCCAGGATTTTTCCGAAAGATTGGACACCGTGAACACCCGTTTGTAACGAATTTATGACATGCGGCGCGGTATCAGGATTCGCAGTGCACGACAACATGCATCGCGGTCGCTAAGGCGGTTGTTCGGGGCATGTTGCAAAAAGGCGGGACCGGCATTTTGCTTTGCGAACATGCGCTATAAATGCGTGAAGCGTGTTGCGCCCAGATGATGGAACGGGCGCGGGCGCTATAGTTTTTGCAACAGGGCCTGCACTTCGGGGTCGCGCACAATTTCGGCAGCTTCGGCGACTGGAAACCATTGGCGGTGGCGTTTGCGGGCTTCGGGATAGGTGTTTGCAGTTTCAAGCACGTCCAGCCGGTAGACCTGCGCGCGGCAGGTCACGGGAAGGCCGCTTTTCTTGATTTTTGTGTATGTGAACGCCCCGATCGGGGTTTCGGACACAGTGCCGCGCACCCCGGCTTCTTCCCATGCTTCGATTGCGGCGGCTTGGGCCAGTGATTTGCCTTTCATTGGCCAGCCCTTTGGAATGACCCATTGGCGCAAACGCAATGTGCGGACCAGCAACACCTCTGGCCCGGTGGGACGGTCGCGCAGGCACAAGGCCGCCGCCTGCACAAAAGCGGGGCGCACCTGATCTGCAATCAGGTTCAACAGCGTTCTGGACATGGCCACGGCGTTCACAAATGTCGACTCCTGTAGTCAGTAGATGGCTGGATAGTATGACGCAAACATGAAGGAATGCCCAATGTGGTCGTCAGTCCGGTCTGGGCGTGCTGCGCAGCGCCTTGATATCGGCGCGATGGGCTTTGCTTTCAAGGCGGCGGCGTTTGCTGGCCAGTGTCGGCCGTGTGCCGATGCGGGGTTTGGGGCGGGTTGCCGCCTGACAGATCAGTTCTGCCAGTCTTGTGCGGGCGATTTCGCGGTTGCGCGCCTGTGACCGCGTGTCTTCCACGCGCAGAACAAGGGCGCCATCCTGTGTCCAGCGCCGCCCTGCAAGCCGTTTCAGGCGTGCTTTTACGGGTGCGGGCAGGTTCGGGCTGCGTTCGGCCTCGAACCGCAGCTCTACGGCAGTGGAAACCTTGTTCACATTCTGCCCCCCCGGCCCTGATGCGCGGGTGAAGGATTCGGTCAGTTCCCAATCCTGCAAGGTGATGTCGTCATTGATGCGCATGGGCGTAACTGTTCGGAACCGGATGGTGAATCGAAAGGGCCGCCTGAAACAAGGCGGCCCTAAACGAGCTTCAGGAGATGGAGCCAAGTTAGAGCATTGGCCCAATCAAAAGGGTGTCCCCATCGGGGCTGCCGTCAGGTTTTGCCCCCTTTGACTGTCTTTGCACCTCTCTCCAACATCACTCTAGACACTGGATCACCTCCTTTCATTGCGTTGCGGTTAAGGGGATGGTGGCACATATTTTGTGTTTGTCAAAAGAAATTATGCGACAGGTTGCGATATTTTCCTGACAATGACCCTGAATGGCACCAAAGCCAGCAACGCCAGCCCCAGTTTCACGCCCCAATCCGCGACAGCCAGGCTGACCCATAGCGGCACTTCAGGCCCAAACCCCAGCATAGGCAGAATTTCACCGGCCCATGACACATCATTGCCGGGTTCGACAAACGCCAATGATGCCGAGAAGGCGATGCTGAAAAATAAGGCAGTGTCCAATGTGGACCCCACAAGTGTGGATGCCAGCGGCGCGCGCCACCATGGGCCGCCGTGTTTGTCTTCGCGCAGGCGGTCGAATATGGCCACATCGACCAGTTGCGCGGTCAGGAACGCGATGCCCGACCCCAGCGCGATACGCAGTGTTACAAGCGGGCCATATTCCCCGACAATCTGCGTGCCGATCAGCGAACAGGCAACGCCCACAGCGAAACCGACCCAGACCACGCGGCGCGCGGCCTGCGGGCCATAGACGCGGTTCATCACGTCATTGACCAGAAACGCCAGCGGGTAGGTGAAAGCCCCCCAAGTCAGCCAGTTTCCGAACAGGAATTGAACAAGGATATTGGATGCGACGACAATCGCCGCCATGGCAATGATGCCGGGCAGGTGGGCGCGGGTCATGATATGTATTCCGTTTTTTCAAGGTTGCGGAGACTTGTGCCGCAAGCGGCATGGCGCCAGATAGCCAGACTGGCACCAAAAGGCAAGTCTGGCGCGCTTATTGTGTGGCCAGCACCTGCTGGCACTGCGCGGGCAAATCGGCCATGGTGAATTCGCGCGGGTGGCGTGCGCGCGGTGCCGGGGGTTCAGTGCGTTCGCGCCGTGGCGGGTTCAGGAAATCGGTCACCCACCAGTCCAGTGTTTCATCGCAGCCATTCCCGCCATTGGACAGGTCCGCGACAGTGGGCGATTGCGTCACGCAATGGCGGTTTCCACGCGGGCAGGACAGGCGCACATGGAAATGATAGTTATGCCCGACCGCAGGCCGGATTTTCTGTAACCAGGCTGTATCGGCGCGGGTTGCGGTTCTGCACATTTCCAGCTTGACCGCCGCCGCCACAAAAATGCGGTCTACGCGCGGGTCAAGTGCTGCGTGTTTCATCAAGGCATGATGTGCGGGTGTCCAGTTGGAATTGATTCTGCGCTGGTCGTCGGTGCGCACGGAAATCGAACTTAGGGTTTCGCGTTCGTTATGTGACAGGTTCAGGCGCGCGGGCGGCAACATCCATATGTCGATATCAAGGCCAATCTGGTGGCTGGCATGACCGGATGTCATTGGCCCGCCGCGCGGCTGGCTGATATCCCCGATATACAGCCCGTTCCAGCCAATCTGCACGGCCTTGCGTGACAGGTCCTGCACATAGGCAATCGCGTCCGGGTGGCCCCAGTTGCGGTTGCGCGACAGGCGCATGGCCTGCCATGTCGGTCCTGTTTCCGGCAGCCGCACCAAGCCCGCCGCGCAGCCATTCGCATAGGACCCGATGGCTTCGGGCGTTTGCAAGGATGGCATGGAATGTGCGCCAAACATCTGGTTGGCAAGCGATTGTGCGGTGACCGCCATAGGGGTGGCGGCAATGAACAGGGCTAGGATGATGGCGCGCATTCGAATTCCGGCTCTCCTTTGGGGTTGACCCACAGTAACAGCACAAGCCCTACTACGAACAGCCCGATCAACGGTGTGATCCCCAGCCGCTGGTTGCCTGTCACGGTGGTGGCCAACGCAATCAGCGCGGGTGCGATGAAGGACAGCACCTTGCCCGACAGCGCATATAGCCCGAACCCTTCGGTCATGCGTTCGGGGTTGGCCTGCCGCACCAGCATGGTGCGCGACGCTGCCTGAAGTGTGCCCCCGCCCGCGCCGATCAGCCCGCCGCAAATGTAGAACACGATATCGGGCAGGTTCGAGGATGGCTCAACGCCAACAAACACGACCATGGTGCGATCTGTCCCCACAATGATGATGCACACGACAATCAACAGCAGGATACAGCCAATGATGACGGGTTTCGGCCCAAAGCGGGAATCCGGCTTGCCGCCGAACCAGCACGCCACAGCGCCCACCGCCGCCGCCAGAATGCCGAAAACGCCAATCTGGATGATGGTCCATTCCAGCACACCTGCCGCGTAAATACCCCCAAAGGCATAGATGCCGTTCAGCGCATCCCGATACAGCATTGACGACCCCAGATAGGCAAACAGGCTGCGCCGAGTGGGCAGGGCGCGCAGCGTTGCCTTCAGTTCGGTCAGGCCCCGCGCCACAGCACCCGGCGCTTTTGGCGGGGCGCCCGGTTCCCTGACCCACAGAAAGAACGGGATGACGAAGACGATATACCAAAGCGCCGTGAAAGGACCGACGGCGCGCGTGCCTTCGCGCAACTCCGGGTCCAGACCGAACAGCGGCGCGATCCCCAGCATGGTCACGCCCGCGTCATTTTCCGCCAGCACTGCCAGCATGACCGCCAGGGACATCAGGCCCCCCACATACCCCAAGGCCCATCCCGTGCCCGAAATGCGCCCCAGTTCTGTGCGCGGGCCAAGGCTTGGCAAAATCGAATTGGTGAAAACGATGCCGTATTCCAGCCCCACCAGCCCTATGGCGAATGCCAGCAAGACCAGCACAATCGTCATCTGATCCGCATCCGGCGTGGCCCACCACAGCGCAAATGCGCCCACAACATACAACAGCGACCACAGTGATATCCATGCGCGTTTATGGCCCGTATTGTCCGCAACTGCGCCAAGAATGGGCGCAAAGAACGCGGTCAGCACCCCCGAAATGGCCAGCATCCAGCCCCACATGGCCTGCCCGCTGCCCGGGTCCGGCGCGACCGATGCGGCAAAATAGGGTGCGAAAATGAACGTCAGTAGCAAGGTGTTATAGGGTTGGTTCGCCCAGTCAAAGGCCCACCACCCCCAGATACGTTTGCGCGCGCTGTCCATGCTGCCCCTTTGGATTGTCCCACCCAATTAACGCAGGCTGCATGCTGGCTGGCAAGCGGATTGTGCTGCAGATGTTGTGCGTAGTGCCGTGACTTGGGGCATGTCGCCTGCCCGAAACCGGGATTTGGTGAATGCAGCTTTACAACACAGGTTGCTTATGGTCTTTTTGCGACATTAGCGGGCCGGATGTGTCGCTTTTTGCCAAATCCCTACGGCAAAGCCACCAGTGTTCTGGAGGATCCGGTCCAATGAAGCACAAAAATGCGAATGAAACAGGGAGATCATCATGAAAACTGGAATTCTGGGCGCCGCCGGCGCGCTTGCATTGACCATCGGCATGACGCAGGCCGCCGCCGCAGATGAGTGCGGCGCAGTGTCGATTGCAGAAATGAACTGGGCCTCGGCGGAACTGATGGCGAATGTCGACGCGATCATTCTGGAAGAAGGGTTCGGATGCGATGTGACGCTTGTTCCAGGTGCCACTGAAACCACCTTCGCTTCCATGAGTGAACGCGGCCAGCCTGATGTGGCCCCGGAATTGTGGATCAATGCGGTGCGCATCGCCTTGGAAACCGCCAAGGAAGAAGGCAGCTTGCAGGCCCTGAACCCCGCGCCCATCACCGACCTTGGTGAAGGGTGGTGGGTGACGCCCGCATTCCATGCCGAATACCCCGAACTGGACACAGTTGAAAAACTGCTGGAACGCCCCGACCTGTTCCCCCATCCCGAAGACCCGTCCAAAGGGGCCTTTATCGGGTGTCCTGCCGGTTGGGGCTGTCAGTTGGTCAATGCAAACCTGTTCCGCGCGTTTGAAATGGAAGACAAGGGCTGGCGTCTGGTTGACCCGGGGTCGGCGGCCGGGCTGGATGGGTCGATGGCCCGCGCGGCCGAACGTGGTGTGCCATGGTTCGGCTATTACTGGGCGCCCACATCCATGATTGGCAAATATGAAATGGTCTTGCTGCCATTCGAGGCCGAATGGGCCGGCACTGAAAACTGGGACAGCTGCATCGCGCTGGCCGAACAGGATTGTCTGGACCCCCAACCCACTTCCTGGACTGTGTCCGAGGTGGAAACCGTTGTCACATCGGGGTTCATGGACAAGGCAGGTCCAGCGGCCTCCTATTTCGAAAACCGCGTTTTCCCCGGTGATGTGATGAACGAAATGCTGGTGTTCATGAACGAAAATCAGGCGCTGGGCGAAGATGCCGCGTTCGAATTCCTGCTGACGCATGAAGATGTCTGGACCCAATGGGTCAGTGACGACGTGGCCGACCGCATCCGGGGCGCACTGTAACGCGCTGCAAAACCCAAACGACCAAAGGCCCGCAAACCTGCGGGCCTTTGATGCATTGGGCTGGCACATCAGATTCAAAGGACAGATAAATGGATTTTTTCATGGAATTCCCGTCATTGTCGCGTGCGGAACTGGCGTCGTTGCGCCGGTCCATCGACGGGGCGTTTCGTGACTTCACGCGCAGCTGGGCGGAAACGCTGGAAAGCTTTTTCAACCCTTTGTTGCGCTTTCTGGTCTGGTTCGAAAACCTGTTGCTGGCCACGCCCTGGCCCGTCATCCTGATTGTGATTGGCGGGTTATGCTTTGCAGGCGCGCGCAGCTGGAAAATTACGGCGGCGTCTGTGCTGGCATTTGTGACGATCGGGTATTTCGGCATGTGGGAAGACACCATGTCGACGTTGGCAATCATTTCAGTTGCGACATTCCTGTGCATCGCAATCGGTATTCCATTGGGCATTGTGATGGCGCGGTCCGACCGGATGCAGGCGGCCATCACGCCGGTTCTGGATGTGATGCAAACCATCCCGTCCTTTGTGTATCTTATTCCTGTTGTCATGTTGCTGGGCATTGGCAAGGTGCCGGGGCTGATTGCTGTGTGCATCTATGCTATTCCGCCCATTGTGCGCTTGACCAATCTGGGCATTCGGCTGGTGGACAAGGACATTCTGGAAGCCGCAGATGCGTTCGGGGCCTCGCCGCGGCAGAAATTGTGGGGGGTGCAGGTGCCCCTAGCGTTGCCCAATATCTTCGCAGGTGTGAACCAGACCATCATGATGGCGCTGGCAATGGTGGTGATTGCGTCCATGATCGGGGTGCAGGGGTTGGGCGTGCCAGTGTTGCGCGCCATTTCCAACCAGTATCTGGCGCTGGGCGTCATGAACGGGCTGGCGATTGTTGCACTCGCCATTATCTTTGACCGCGTGTCGCAAACCTATGGCAAGCGGTTGCAGGCCCATCGTAAGGGGCATGGCCATGACTGATGCCAAGGTCCGCATTTCAAACCTGTATAAGATATTTGGCAAGGCCCCGCAGAAGGTGTTGCCGCTGGTCAGGGATGGTTTGTCAAAAACTGACCTGCTGGAACAACACAACCATGTTCTGGGCATCCAGAATGTGTCGCTTGATATCCCGGAAAAGCGCATTCAGGTGGTTATGGGCCTTTCGGGTTCGGGCAAATCCACCCTGATACGCCATATCAACCGCCTGATCGAACCGACCGCAGGCGAAATCCTGATTGATGGCGAAGATGTCCTGTCCATGTCCGACAGCCAGCTACAGGATTTGCGCCGCTTCAAGGCGTCGATGGTGTTCCAGAAATTCGGGCTTCTGCCCCATCGCAGGATCATCGAAAATGTGGCCTATGGTCTGGTTGTGCAGGGCAAAAGTGCCGCGCAATGCGACAAGCAGGCACGCCACTGGATCGACCGTGTGGGCCTGAGCGGCTATGAAGACCATTATCCTGCGCAATTGTCCGGCGGCATGCAGCAACGTGTCGGGCTGGCCCGCGCGCTGGCCACCGATGCGGAAATCCTGCTGATGGACGAAGCGTTTTCCGCGCTGGACCCGCTTATCCGCTATGACATGCAATCAATCCTGCTGGAATTGCAGAACGAACTGCACAAGACGATCATTTTCATCACCCATGATCTGGATGAAGCGCTGCGCCTTGGCGACAATATTGCCATTCTGCGCGATGGTGCGATGGTGCAACAAGGCGATGCGCAACAAATCGTTTTGAAGCCCGCCGACGATTACATCCGCGATTTCATCAAGGATATCAATCGCGGGCGGGTCATTCGTCTGGGCAGTCTGGCAACTGGCCAGCCTCCGGAACAGGGCGCGCCCCTGTCCGGTGATACCTTGCTGGAAGATGCGCTGACGCAGCTTGTGGATGCACCGGACCAGCGGCTTGCTGTTGCCAACAAAGAGGGACGGCTGATTGGTGCTGTCACCTTGAAAGATGCGCTGCAAGCGATGCGGTCCTGATCATCATTCAGCCGGTCGCATGAAACAGGGGGCATTGCTGCCCCCTGTTTCAGTTTTCGCAATTGCACAGCGCGTCACGCGTCAAGGTTTTCCACGTTCAGTGCATTACGCTGGATGAAGTCGCGCCTTGGTTCCACCACATCGCCCATAAGCTTGGTGAAAATGTCATCCGCTTCGGCCAGATCATCGATTTTGACCTGCAACAGCGTGCGCGCTTCCGGGTCCAGTGTGGTTTCCCACAACTGGTCAGGGTTCATTTCCCCCAAGCCCTTGTAGCGCTGCAGTGACAGGCCCTTTTCACCTTCGGTCAGAATGGCGTCCAGCAGGTCCACGGGGCCGTAAATCTTCTGCTTTCGGTCACGACGCACAAGTTCTGCAGGCTGGCTGTAAATGTCCTGAAGCGTTTGTGTATGGGTGCTAAGCCTGCGTGCTTCGCCCGAACGCAGCACACCGCCATCCAGCCTGCGCACTTCTTCAACGCCGCGCAGCACGCGCGCCAGCCGCAAACCGCCGTCCTGCGTGGGCCTGCCCTGCCAGCCGCGTTCATATTCGGCGGCAATCAGGTCCAGACGGCTGGCCACGCTATCGGCCAGTTCCTGCGGGTGGCTGGCCAGCGCTTCGGGCAGCAGGGCACCGGCAATCGTGGCCTGTTCCAGAATATGCTGGGGGTAATGCGTAGGGAACGCCGCCAGCGACCGGCGCACGACGCGGGCTTCGGTGACCACGCGCGCCAGGTCCTGGCCGGTAATCTCCTCGCCGGTGGCCAGCCGCAATATGACCCCGTCAACGCCCTGTTCGATCAGGTAATCTTCCAGCGCGGGTTTGTCCTTCAGATACACTTCTGACTTGCCGCGCGCCACTTTGAACAATGGCGGTTCGGCAATATACAGATACCCGCCTTCAATCAGTTGCGGCATTTGCCGGAAGAAGAAGGTCAGCAACAGTGTGCGGATATGCGCGCCATCCACATCAGCATCGGTCATGATGATGATCTTGTGGTAGCGCAGTTTCGCAATGTCGAATTCATCCCGCCCGATGCCGGTGCCAAGGGCGGTAATCAGCGTGCCGATTTCCTGTGATCCCAGCATCCGGTCAAACCGCGCGCGTTCCACATTCAGGATTTTCCCGCGCAGCGGCAGAACAGCCTGATTCTGGCGGCTTCTGCCCTGTTTGGCGGACCCCCCGGCCGAGTCCCCCTCGACCAGAAACAACTCGGACTTGGCGGGGTCGCGTTCCTGACAATCGGCCAGTTTGCCGGGCAGGCTGGCCACGTCCAGCGCGGTCTTGCGTCGCGTCAGGTCACGCGCCTTGCGCGCGGCTTCGCGGGCAACAGCGGCTTCGATGATCTTGCCCACGATGGATCTTGCATGCGCGGGGTTTTCTTCGAACCATTCAGACAGCTTTTCGTTGACCAGCGATTCAACGGCGGGGCGCACTTCGCTGGACACCAGCTTGTCCTTGGTCTGGCTGGAAAACTTCGGGTCCGGCACTTTTACCGACAACACGCAGGTCAACCCTTCGCGCGCATCATCGCCGGTGAAGCTGATCTTTTCCTTCTTGGCAATACCGCTGGATTGGGCATAGGCGTTGATGGTGCGTGTCAGCGCGCCACGAAACCCCGCCAGATGGCTGCCGCCATCACGTTGCGGAATGTTGTTGGTGAAGGGCAGCACCGTTTCATGGTAGCTGTCATTCCACCACATCGCCACTTCCACACCAATATCGTCGCGTTCGCCCGTGATATAGATGGGTTCGGGCATGACCGGCGACTTGGACCGGTCCAGATGGCGGACAAATTCGCGCACGCCCCCTTCATAGAACAATTCAGACCGCAGCATTTCTGCAGGGCGGTGGTCTTCCAGAATGATGCGGACACCCGAATTCAGAAAGGCCAGTTCGCGCAGTCGGTTTTCAAGCGTCTTGAAGCTGTATTCAAGGTTTGAAAATGTGTCGGTTGACGCCAGAAACCGCACTTCGGTTCCGGTTTTATTTCCTGCGTCGCCCACAACTTCCAGATGGCGCACTGTGTCGCCGCGTTCAAACCGCGCAATGTGTTCCTTGCCCGCGCGCCAGACACGCAGTTCCAGCCAGTCTGACAGGGCGTTGACAACCGACACCCCCACACCATGCAACCCGCCCGACACCTTGTAGGAATTGCTGTCGAATTTACCGCCGGCGTGCAGCTGGGTCATGATGACCTCTGCGGCGGAAACCCCTTCTTCGGTGTGAATGTCGGTGGGAATGCCACGGCCATTATCCATGACCGAAACTGAATTGTCGGCGTGGATGGTCACGGTCACGAAATCGGCATGACCGGCCAGCGCCTCGTCAATGCCGTTATCGACGACTTCGTAAACCATATGATGCAGGCCAGACCCGTCATCCGTGTCCCCGATATACATGCCGGGGCGTTTGCGCACAGCATCCAACCCCTTGAGAACCTTGATCGAATCGGCGCCATATTCTTCGCGCTTCGCGGCTTCAGCAGACATGCAGGAAAATCCTTCTTAGACTGCCGCAGTTATAGGCAGTTCGCGCGGGATTGTCACGCCCAAGACACAAGATTTAGCGTTTACGCCGTTGTCTGCCAAGTGGTGCCGCACTGGTGGCGGGTGCTGTTTTCAGGCGTGTTCGTTTTGCTGCACAATACCGATCAGCGCATAGGTCAATTGCGCCGCCGTAAAGTCCCAGACATCGGCGCCATCAATAGGGGCCAGTTCGACCACATCAAGGCCCACGCAGCGCCGCCCCTTCAGGGCCGAGCGCACCAGCGCAAGCGACTGGTAATAGCCCAGACCGCCGGGAACAGGTGTGCCGGTGGCGGGCATGATGGCCGCATCCAGCCCGTCCACATCGAAGCTGACATAGACATCTTCGGGGAAATCATCAGGCAGGGTCACATCATGGATGTTGCCGGTAACCAGGTCTTCGGCATCAATGAAAATGACATTGTTGCGCGCGCGGCAGTCCACTTCTTCAGCGCATAGGGCGCGCACGCCATATTGCGCAAGCGGCAGGCCTTCTTCTTCGGTCAGAAGCTGCATGACCGACGCATGGGAATGGCGAAACCCCTGATAGGCGCGGCGCAGGTCTGCATGTGCGTCGATCTGGATAATGCCGATGGGCCGGTCCAATGCGCGCTTCACGCCCATGACCGCGGCCCATGTCAGGCTGTGTTCACCGCCCAGCGTGACGGGAATTTGTCCCGCGCGGGCAATTCCTTCGGTGCGGGTGGCAAGCGCCGACAATGCCACGTCCAGCGCACCAGAGCAGTCGATGGGCGGGGTGGTGCAAATGCCTGCCGCGCAGGGTTCAAACCCGCGCCACAACCGTTCCAACTGATCTGACGCCGCAATCAGCGCGGCAGGCCCGTCCGCGGTGCCGGACCCGTAGGACACGGTTTTTTCCAGCGGCATCGGCACGACATGAAACCGGGCCTTCGGGCTGCGTTCAGTGACGGACAGTTCGGAATTCAGGAAAATCATGACAGGCGGCCTTTGAAGTCAGTGTAATCGAACTGGCGCACCACGCGCAGCGCGTCGGTGGTGCTGTTCCAGATGGCAAGGGACGGCAGGCGCACCCCGTTGAAGGTGGTGGTCTTGACCATCGAATAATGCGCCTGATCCAGAAACGCGATGCGCGTGCCAATTTCGGGCAGCTTTTCAAATGCATAGCGCCCGATCACATCGCCCGCCAGGCATGACGGCCCGCCAAGGCGCACTTGCGTGTCCCCCCCTTCACCCAGCAGGGCGGGGCGGTAGGGGGCCTCGATCACATCGGGCATATGGCAGGTGGCGGAAATGTCCAGAATGGCATTCGCGCCGTCATTTTCGACCAGATCCAGCACTTCGCCCACCAGAATGCCGCAATCCAGCGCGACCGCTTCGCCGGGTTCAAGATAGCAGTGCAAACCCGTCTCTGCGCTTACGCGCTGCAGGAACGCAATCAACCCTTCGCGGTCATAATCGGCGCGGGTAATGTGGTGGCCGCCCCCGAAATTGATCCATTTCAGGTGCGGGGCAAGGTCGCGGATGCGCGGCGCGATATGGTCCCAGATGGCCAGCAGCGGTTCAAGGTCCTGTTCGCACAGCGTGTGCATATGCAACCCGTCCACGCCGTCCAGTGCGGTGGCGTCAAGCCTGTCCATCGGGGTGCCTAGGCGGGAACCGGGGGCGGCGGGATCATATTTCGCGTCATCCCCCATAGGCAGGCCGGGGTTGAAACGCAGGCCCACATGCACTTCCTTGCCCGCTGCCTTGATCATGGGCAGAAAACGGTCTTTTGCGGCGGGGGTGTTGAAGATGATGTGGTCTGACAGCGCGATGATTTCGCCCATTTCATCGGGCTTGTAGCCTGCCGAATAGGTTTCCACGATCCCGCCGTAATGTTCCCGCCCAAGCCGCGCTTCCCACAGGCCGGATGCGCACACCCCTGACAAGTGGCGGCTGACCAAGGGGGCCAGCGACCACATGGAAAACGCCTTGAGCGCGCATAGAACAGTTGCGCACGAACGCGCCTGAATATCGGCAAGCACCTGCAGGTTTTGTTCAAGCCGCGCTTCGTCCACCACAAAACAGGGGGACGGAACGCGCGTCAGGTCAAACCCCCGAAACGCGCCCGGATCGCCTGCATGCGTTTGCATTGCCATCAGAAATCAACCGGCCCTGACAGTTCCACAACCTGCCATGGCAGGCCGTGCTGGTTCAGCATTTCCATGAACGGGTCGGGGTCCAGCTGTTCGGTGTTGAACACCCCCGCGCCGGACCATGTGCCATTCAGCATAAGGGCCGCGCCAATCATGGCAGGCACGCCGGTGGTATAGCTGACCGCCTGCGACCCCACTTCGCGGAAGCATTCCTCATGATCGCATATGTTGTAAATATAGACAGTCTTTTCGCCCGACCCGTCCCTGGCAGGGCCAGTGATGATGTCGCCGATATTGGTCTTGCCTTTGGTGCGTTCGCCCAGATCGCCCGGGTTGGGCAACACCGCCTTCAGGAACTGCAGCGGGATGATCTGCTGCCCGTTATAGTCCACAGGCTCGATCCCTGTCATGCCGACATTTTGCAACACGGTGACATGGTTTATATAGGCATCGCCAAAGGTCATCCAGAAGCGCGCACGCTCGATCTCGGGGAAATGGGTCACAAGCGACTCCAATTCCTCGTGATACATCAGATACATGTTCTTTTCGCCAACCGCTTTAAAATCGAACGGCACTTTGGTGGACATGGCAGGGCTGGTGACCCAGCCGCCATTTTCCCAATGCTTCACGTCTGCGGTCACTTCGCGGATGTTGATTTCGGGGTTGAAGTTGGTCGCAAAAGGGTGGCCGTGATCGCCGCCGTTGCAGTCCAGAATATCAATCTGGCGAATGCCTGCCAGATGGTGCTTGCGCACATAGGCGGCAAAAATGCTGGTCACGCCCGGGTCAAACCCCACACCCAGCGTGGCCATCAGCCCCGCTTGTTTGAACTGGTCATGCAGTTTCCACTGGTGCGAATACTCGAACTTCGCTTCTTCTGGCGGTTCATAATTCGCGGTGTCCAGATAATGCACGCCGGTTTTCAGGCACGCGTCCATCAGCGCCAGATCCTGATAGGGCAGCGCCAGATTGACCAGAAGCGCGGGTTTCACGGTTTCGATCAGCGCAACTGTCTGCGCCACATCATCGGCATCCACCTGATAGGTTTCAATCACCTGCCCGGTGCGGTCCTTGATGGATGCGGCAATAGCGTCGCATTTGCACAGCGTGCGACTGGCCACTGCAATGCGGCCCGGAAACAGGTCGCGGTTCATTGCCATCTTGTGCAGGGTTACAGATGCGACGCCGCCCGCGCCGATAACCAGAACGTCCTTGTTTTCAGCCATGGGTGTGCTCCTCATGTTCGTAATAGGTGTAGCCATTGATGGCATGGCGATAGGTTTCCATCAGCATGCGCCGCTGTGACGGGTTCAGCGTGCCGTTGCGCACGCCGCGTTCCACGATGCGTTTGAACGCATCAAGGCATTGTTTGGGTTCATATTCGACATAGGCCATCACTTCGGCCACGGTGTCGCCTTCTACTTCGTGCTGCAGTTCCAGCACGCCATCTTCATTGAAATCCACTGTCACAACATTGGTGTCGCCAAACAGGTTATGCAGGTCGCCCAGCGTTTCCTGATAGGCGCCCACAAGGAAAATGCCGATGAAATACCGCTCGTTCGGGCGCAGTTCATGGACCGGCAGCGCGTTTCCAATGCCATCGCCCAGAACAAACTGGTCAATCTTGCCGTCACTGTCACAGGTGATGTCTGACAACACCGCGCGGCGGGTGGGCACCTCGTTCAGGCGCTGCAGGGGCGCGATGGGCACAAGCTGGTCAATCGCCCATACATCCGGCAGGGACTGGAACAGGCTGAAATTCGCGCGGTAAATGTCACGGTGCGCGGACAGTTCTTCAAGCACTTCTTGCGGCACATCCGGCGTTTGGGCCACCAGATCCTTGATGCGACCCACGACATACAGGAATATCTGCTCGGCGCGCGCGACTTCTTCGATGCCGATCACGCCACGGCGGAACAGGGCGCGCAATTCCTCGCGGTAATATTCGGCATCATTGAGGCATTCCTGAAGGCGGCGGGGCGACAGATACCCCACAATAGCCGCCATGTCCGACAACATGTGATGATCGTCTTCTTCCGGCGTAATGGGTGCGGACCGGTCGAAATAGCTGGCTTCCAGAATATCCGACAGCAGCATGGACGA
The DNA here is from genome assembly GCA_017510335.1 of Paracoccaceae bacterium. GTDB lineage: Bacteria > Pseudomonadota > Alphaproteobacteria > Rhodobacterales > Rhodobacteraceae > Roseinatronobacter. Next base: position 49,098 of record JAFWNM010000032.1, on the reverse strand, counting down.
ATACGCCACAATCGCGCGGCCGGATTCTGTGACCAATGTGGGGTGCGGCACTTCGGCTTCATCCATCTGGTATTTGACAGTTTCCACAATATTGGCGCAGTATTCTTCCAGCGTGTAATTCACCGAATTATCAGTCGCGCGCGCTTCGCCGGTGTAGTCAATGCCAAGCCCGCCGCCCAGATCCAGATAGGTCAGCGGCACGCCAAGGCGGCGCAGTTCGGTGTAGAAGCGGCACGCTTCGTCCACGGCCTGACGAATATCCAGCATCTGCGGGACTTGTGACCCCAGATGTGAATGCTGCAGCACCAGACAATCCAGCATGTTTTCGGCGCGCAGCTTGTCGATCAGGTCCACCACTTCCTTGGTGGTCAGCCCGAAAGTGGAGCGGTCCCCCGAACTGTCGGCCCAGTTGCCGCTAACCCGCCGCGTCAGCTTGATGCGCACGCCAAGCGCGGGTTTTTCGCCAAGGCGTTTGGCTTCCGCAATAACCGTGTCTGCTTCGGCGGGGCTTTCGATAACCAGAACACAGTTGATCCCTGCCTTGCGCGCCAGAATGCCAAGCCGGATGAATTCGGCATCCTTGATCCCGTTACAGATCAGCAGCGCATCTTTGGGCAAATCCCGTGACAGCGCCAGAATCAATTCGGGCTTGGACCCAGCTTCCAGCCCGAATGTGTAGGGACGTCCGTAATCCACGATACGGTCAATCACTTCGGCTTGCTGGTTCACCTTGATGGGGAAAACCCCGCGATAGGGGGCCTGATATCCGTTCGCGGCGATGGCATGCGCGAAGGCATTGTTCAATGATTCAAGCTGACGGCGCAAAAATGCCCCGACGCGCACCAGAACGGGCGTTTGCACCCCGCGCGCATCAAGGTTGTTTAGCAGTTCGGTCAGGCTGGCCGCCGGTGCGTCAGGGCGCGCGGGGTTTACGATGCCCAGATCCCCATTCTCCAGCCGGGCGAACATACCTGCGCCCCAGCGGTGAATTCCGTAAGTCTGAAACACCTTATCCGGCATGAACTGTCCCACCCTTCTTGTGCAGTGACATGAGCCGCCCGCATAGGAAATCCATGTAACAAACGCAAGAAAATCCGGTGGGTTCCGGCGGATTAATGGGAATCAGGCCCTGCAGTGGCCAGCGTGTGCAAAGCGGCGTCCAGCGCTGTTGCATCATCGAACTGCAATCGCACAGGCAAGGTCAGAACCTTGCGCCGGAAACTGTAGGGCAGTCGCACAGCGTCCTTTTCGGTGGTCACCATTTGCGCCCCCAACGCGGTTGCCTCCAGCTCCAGGCGTTTCATCAGCCCGTCGGACAGGGGTTGGTGGTCGCTTAGTGCTTCGGCGCGCAGCAGTTCCGCCCCTTCATTGCGCAGCGTGGCAAAGAATTTTTCGGGGTGCCCGATCCCCGCGAAGGCCAGAACGCGCAAACCCTGCCAGTTCATGCCCATTTGCAGCGGGTCCAGACGTGCGCACAGATGTGGTTGTTTGATCTGCCCGCCCCATAGGGTGGTGAACTGGCGCTGCGCCGCGTCCGCCCCGATGCTTAGCACCATATCGGCGCGCGCCAGTCCCGCCGCCACAGGTTCGCGCAAGGGACCCGCCGGAATGACACGGCCATTGCCGAACCCTGTTGCCGCATCCACAACAACAATCGACAGATCCTTGCGCAAGGACGGGTTTTGAAACCCGTCATCCATAACCAGCATCCGCGCACCCGCATCGACTGCGGCACGCGCACCCGCCGCACGGTCGCGCGCGACCCATACAGGGGTAAATGCCGCCAGCAACAGCGGCTCATCCCCCACCTGCGCGGCAGTATGCTGACCTTCGCGCACCTGAACCGGCCCTTCCAGACTGCCGCCATAGCCGCGCGATATGACATGCGCAGTGACCCCCAGCGCCTGCAGCTTCTGGACAATTGCAATGACGGTCGGTGTTTTGCCCGTGCCCCCTATATTCAGGTTCCCCACGCAGATGACCGGCACAGGCGGGCGCCAATGCGGGGGGCGGGCCACGCGGCGCGCAGTTGCGGCGGCATACAAGGCCCCTAGGGGTGCCAGCACGCGCGCCAGCGCGGCGGGCTTGTCGGGGGGGGTGTGCCAGAACGCGGGCGGGCGCATCAGCTGGCCCCCGCAGTGCCAAGCGTTTCAAGAAGCGCGGCAATGATCATATCGGCGGTTTCCGCCCCCTCGGACACGACCTGCCAGCCCTGATGCGCCATTTGCGCGGCCTGATCGGGGCGAAGTGCGGCGCAAATGGCCTGCCCCAATGCTTCGGGGCGCTGAATGCGGCTGGTGGCCTTGGCGGCGGTCAGACGATGGAACGCCTGGCCAAATTGTCCGGTTTCACGCCCGTGCACAATTGCGCAACCCAGCCCTGCCGCTTCCATCGGGCTGACTGTCGCGCCGGTCTGCTCAAGGGTGCCGCCAATATAACACGCAACCGCAAGCCTGTACCACAGCCCGCGTTCCCCTTCGGTATCAACAATATAGACCTGGGTTTCTGGTGTGATCATGTCATCGTCAGACCGCAGGGCCGTGTTGAATTTCGGTGTCAGTTCGGCCTTCAGGGCGGGACCGCGCATAGGGTCGGCAGGATGCAGGATCAGGGCCACGCGGTGGGAATCGCGCAATGCCGCGCGGTGGGCCGCCACGATCATGGCTTCTTCGACTTCCGGCACCCCGATGGCCAGCCAGACAGTGCGCTGGCGAAAACTTTGGGCCAGCAGGTCGCGTTCGTTTTCGTTGCAGCCAAGGGCCAGGGGCGCATCATTCAGGGGGCCGGACAAAAGCATCTGTTCCGTGGAAACCCCGGCTTTTGCCCAGCCTGTGCGATGCGCAGCGTTCGACAGGAAAAGGCGGTGAACACGCCCCAGAAGGTTGCGTGACAACCCCGGAACGCTGCCCCAGAACCCGGGCAAGCGGGGGCTGTCCATATCGGCGATCATGACCTTCGCGCCTGCGGCTGCGGCAATGCTGATCAGCGCGACGGGCAAGCGCCTTGTGGCCACCAGCACCGCCACAGGGGCCAGACGCGCCATGATGCCCGTCATGATGTCCGCGCAATCCGCCGCTATGGGCAAGGTGGCGCGGCCTGGTATTTCCGCGGGGGGGTGCAACCCTGCCGCATGGCTTAGCAACACGGACACATGTTTTCCCTGTTGCGCCTGCTGCAACATCATGGCCCCTGACAATGCATCAAGCTGCCCCACGGCGTGCTGGGTGTCAGCATGCAGCCAGATAACCGGACCATCCAGATGGGGCACGGGCGCGGGCTGCGAAGTCTGGCCCGCGCGGCGCGTCCACATCAGATACAACTGCTCGGGGGCGGAATGCTGCATTGTGGTGCTGTATGTCAGCCTTCCAGGGTGCGGGTTGCGCTGGTTTCGTCGCTTTCTTCGATCAAGCGATGCAAATGTGCGATGAAATAGCGTGTTTCCGCACTGTCAACGGTGCGCTGGGCGGCATTCTTCCAGGCCGCATGTGCAGACGCGTAATCCGGGAACAGGCCGACAATGTCGATCGCGTCCGTATCGACAAATTCAGTTCCGCGCGGGTCTTTCAACTCTCCGCCGAAAACAAGGTGCAGGCGTTTTTTCATGGGGGGCCTTTCATTTGGGGGCATAGGTGCCGTTTTCACAGATGTCGCATGCTTGGGCAGGCGCTTTTCACCACGCAGACATGAAAAAAGCAATAATTTGTCCACCTTATCTGCGGCGTGCACAGCCATTTCAGGGGGTGGCGCCCCTTACGGGGCATCTTTTTCGTCAGACGGGCGGAATGCGCAGGTCAAGCAGGCCAGAATGCACCTTGGCCCCGGCTGCAATAATGCCGTCCGAAAAGGCGGATTTCGTGTTGAAATGCAGGGCCTGTCCCTGTCCATCGCTGGCCTTGCCGCCCGCTTCTGCGATCAACAGCGCGCCTGCGACAATGTCCCAATGCCAGGTCTGGCGCAGGGACAGCATGGCATCGAACTGTCCTTCGGCCACAAGCGCCATGCGCCACGCCAGTGACGGGCGGAAATGGGGCGCGATCAAGGGCACGCCCCCTTGCCAGAATTCCGGCGCGAATTGCGATTGCGGGGCCAGAACGCGCGCGCCGGTCACTGCAGTGCGGTCCGTGGCCATAATGCGCTGGCCATTCAGGAATGCCCCCTGCCCGCGCAGGGCATGATAGGTCAGCCCGGGCACCGGCAGATGCACGACCGCGGCAATGGGCTGGCCGTGTTCGACCACCGCAAGGGCATGGGCAAACCCGTGCTGTCCCTGCGCGAAGGCGCGTGTGCCGTCGATCGGGTCAACAATGAACACCCGCGCGCGGCCCAGCCGTTCGGGCGTGTCGCGGCTTTCTTCGGACAGCCACCCATACTCGGGGCGCGCGGCGCACAGGGTGTTGCGCAGCATCCGGTCTATCTCAAGGTCCGCATCCGTGACAGGCCCCTGGCCATCGGACTTTTGCCAGACCTTCGGGCCTGCCGTCAGGTGGCGCAGCGCGATTTGACCGGCATCCTGCGCGGCGCGGGTCAGCAAATCCAGATCATCAGTCGCCAGCAAGCATCATCCCTTCCACCAGAAGCGAGGGCACGACACTGGACAAATGGTCCTGTGCATCATTGGCCGGGATGATCCGGCGCAGCATGTCGCGCAGGTTGCCCGCGATGGTGCATTCATTCACCGGATAGGCGATTTCACCGTTTTCCACCCAGAACCCGCTGGCCCCGCGCGAATAATCGCCGGTGTTGGGGTTGATCGTGGACCCGATCAGCGAGGTGACAAGAAGCCCGGTTCCCATGTCCTGCAACAGCGCTGCGCGCGTTTTATCCCCTTGGGTCAGGATCACATTGGACGTTGACGGGCTGGGGGGCGCGGATGTGCCGCGCACGGCATTGGCCGTGCTGGCAAGGCCCAGTTTGCGCGCATTCGCCAGATCCAGCACCCATGTTTGCAGCACGCCGTCTTGCACAAGCACCTTTGCGCGGCTGGCCAGCCCTTCTGCGTCGAAGGGGCGGCTACCGGACCGGCGAATGCGCAGCGGGTCTTCATGCAGGGACACCCCATCGGGCAACACGGGCGTGCCCATCGCATCCCGCAACCAACTGGACCCGCGCGAAATGGCGCTGCCATTGATGGCCCCCAGCAAATGCCCGATCAGACTGGACGCGATGCGTTCGTCATACATCACCGGATAGGTGCCGGTTTTTGGCCGGCGCGCGCCTGCCCGTGCAATGGTGCGTTCTGCCGCCAGCCGGCCCACATATTCGGCACTGGGCAGGTCTGCCTGGAATATGCGCCCTTCGCCGCACCAGTCGCGTTCCATGCCGGTGCCTTCGCCACTGATTGCCACGCAGGAAATATGGCGCGAACTGCGGGCATAGCCCCCTTCAAACCCGTTGCTGGCGGCCATCCAGACGGCCTGCTGTCCATAGGCGGCAGATGCCGATTGCACTTGCGTTACGCCCTTGACAGCAAGCGCCGCCGCTTCGGCGCGGCGCGCGTCATCTTCCAGTGTCGCGGGGTCGGGTTCGGGGCTGGGGTCGAACAATTCCAGCCCCGCCGCGCTGCGTAACTGCGCCAGCTGGTCCGGGTCGGCCAGTCCGGCATAGGGGTCTTGCGGGGCTTCGCGGGCCATGGCCACTGCGCGGCTGGCCATGGCCTGCAAGGTTTCGGGGCGCGTGTCAGACGATGAGATGCAGGCCTGACGCTGCCCTATGAAGACCCGCAACCCGATATCCAGCCCTTCGGCGCGTTCGGCCTGTTCCAGCCCGCCCTTGCGCACATCAATAGACACCGAGCGCCCCTCGATGGCGATGGCGTCGGCCGCATCCGCGCCAGCCGCGCGTGCTGCGGCCAGAAGGGCCTGTGTCACAGGGGACAGGGCGTCGGTCAGGGGGGTGCTGGACATATCTGGCCTTTGGTCGGTTGATGAATCTTCGGTCTGATGTAAGCCGAACCTTGTCCGAATGAAATGCCCGCGCGGGTTTTTCTGCGCCAAACTGCCCATCTTGGCACTTTCCGCACCGGCAGGGCTATGGCACTAAGGGGGCCAGTTGCAAAAGGATGTCCGATGTCACTTCCGATGATCCATATTCTGAACGGCCCGAACCTGAACCTTCTGGGGCGCCGACAGCCAGAGATTTATGGCCATGAAACCCTGGACGATGTGGCGCGCGATTGTGCGGCACTGGCGCAGGAATTGGGCGTGGAAACCGCGCTGATGCAATCCAACCACGAAGGCGCAATCGTGGACATGATTCACACAGCCCGCGATGCAGCCCGCGCGATCATCATCAACCCCGGTGCATATTCCCATACATCCGTGGCGATTCTGGACGCGCTGAACACGTTTGACGGTCCGGTGCTGGAAGTGCATATTTCCAATATCCACAAGCGCGAAGCCTTCCGCCATCATTCCTATGTCAGCGCGCGCGCCGACGGGGTCATCGCGGGGTGCGGGACGCTTGGCTATCAACTGGCGCTACGGCGGGTCGCGGCACTGCTGGCGGTCTAGGTTGCTGCCCGCCGCGCAATGTGGCGTGGGGCGCGCGTAAGACTTAAGAAGGGGCACATTTTCTTGCCAGACTGGGCTAGACTGCAAATTATGGCGCAGGCCACGCGCGCAGTGACAGGCACATAATGAGAACCAGAATGATCACCATCGGGGCGGCGACAGGCAATGAGACCGACATGATCATGATTATCGATGATCACCCGCTTTTTTGCGAAGCGCTGCAAATGACACTGACCGAAACGCTGGCGGTGACACGGATTCATGCGTCCAATTCCCTTGGCCAAGCGTTGGAGGATTTGCGCACAGGCCCCGAACCAGATGCCATTTTGCTGGACCTGAACCTGCCCGATGTGGCCGGGCTGGACGGGTTGACGCGGTTGCGCAACGCAGTTCCGGGGGTGCCGGTGGTGGTGGTGTCCTCCATGGCCGATGACAGGATCGTGGCGGCGGTGCTGCAGGCGGGCGCTGCCGGATTCGTGCCCAAACACAGCCCCCGCGAAGGGTTCATTGCCGCCATCCGCAAGGTCATGGGCGGGGGCACCTATCTGCCGGAAAATTATACACCGCCAACGGGTGGCGCCGGGGGGGGCGATCATGGTGTGGTGGATAAGCTGGCCACCTTGACCCCGCAACAAGGCAGGATTCTGGCCCTTGTTTGCGAAGGGTATCTGAATAAGCAAATCGCGTTCGAACTGTCGATCAGTGAAACCACCGTCAAGGCCCATGTCACTGCGATTTTGCGCAAAATGGGTGCGCAAAGCCGGACACAGGCTGTGCGGATCGCCAATTCAGCGTCATTTGCATCGATCTTGCGGGATGGCGGGGTGTCCTGATGCCGGGGCGGGCGGCCTTGTCCGGCCTGCGCGTCGCGCCATGTTCGGGGCTGGGGCGCGGGGTGGCAACCTTGCAGTCAAACGGGGGCCGGTATGCAAAACAATGCTGCACTATTCAGACATGCGCAATCAGGGGCAAGTGACACCGCACAGGCCATGGCCCGGATACTGGCAGATCTGTCCCCCGCCGATCTGGCGCTGGTTATCCTGTTCGTGGGCGAGGGGCATGATTTGCACCGCATTGAAGCTGCGCTGCAGGGCCTGCCGTCCAGATTGCCGGTCATCGGGTGCACCACTGCTGGCGAAATCGGGCGCGGCGGGTATCTGGAAGGGCATATCGTAGCGATCGGCCTGCCGCGCGAGCTGTTTCGTGTGGCTGTGGGCCATATCGAAGGGTTGCGCGACTTCAGCCCCGAACAGGCGCGCGATCTTGCGTTTGAATTGCGTGCGGAACTGACATTCTCGACGGCGGACTGGTCCAACGAAGTTGCATTTTTGCTGACAGACGGGTTGTCGCTGATGGAAGATCAGCTTGTCTGGGCCTTATCCGAAGCCCTGAGCCAGTCACCGCTTGTCGGCGGGTCGGCAGGTGACGGGTTGCGCTTTGGCCAGACCCATGTTCTGCATCAGGGCCGGTTCATGACCGATGCGGCGGTTCTGGCGGTGCTGCGCACGCCCTGCACGGTAACCGCCTTTCGCTTTGACCATCTGAACCCCACCGATATGCGCATGGTGGTTACTGATGCCGACCCCGACCAACGACTGGTGCGCCAGATCAACGGTATGCCCGCCGGGCCGGAATATGCGCGGCTTCTGGGTAAGGACCCGCAACACCTGAGCCCGTTCATTTTTGCGGCCAATCCCGTGGTGTCCAAGATTGGCAAGGATCACCACGTCCTTGCCATTCAACGGGTTGAACCTGATGGCACGCTGCGCTTTTTTTCCGCAGTAGAACCGGGGCTGGTGCTGCGCCTGGCGACAAGTGTTGATCTGGTCGCGCATCTGGACAGCCAGCTTGCGGGGTTGGCAGGCAACGGGCCGCTGCCCGCGATCCTGGCCTGTGACTGCATTCTGCGCCGGCTGGAGGCAGAGCACACACAGAACCGCAGCCGCATCAGCACTGTTCTGGAACGCTATCAGGTGGCGGGGTTCAACACTTATGGCGAACAGTTCAACATGATGCATGTGAACCAGACGTTTACGGGGCTTGCCTTCTATCCGCCCCAGCCCGAACCAGAAACCCTCTTTTCCCTGACGGGCGGGGCGGACTGATGCACAAGGATTTCCTGCCGCCGGGCCTGTCCCCAGAAGATGAAAATCAACGTCTGCGCGCGATTGTCGCCGCGTTGATGGACCGTTCCGAACGTGGGCAGTCGCCCAGCCGCCCGGCGGGGCAGTTGCAGCATGTCGTTGCACTGGAACAGCAGGTGCGCAGCCGCACGCGCGATCTGGCGGGAACACTGGACAAGTTGCGCATTGCCAATTCGCGGCTGTCGCAGGCCGAACGCATGGCCGTGCGCGCCCGCAACAGCCTGACTGACGCACTGGAAGCCATGCGCGAAGGGTTCGCGCTGTTTGATGCGCAGGATATGCTTGTCATGTGGAATTCGCGCTTTTGTGCTGGTCTGCCGGATTTGCGCCGCCGTATCGGTACGGGCCTTGCATTTCGGGATTATGTGCGGCTGGTGTCCGAAAGCCCCTATCTGCATCTGCCCGACGGGCAGACTCGCGCGGGCTGGGTGGAACAGCGTCTGGAAAGCCACCGTCGCAAGAATGTGAACTTCATTGTGCCGCTGCGCGATGATCAATGGCTGCAGGTCAGCGAACAGCGCATGCCCTCGGGGGGGACAGCGGTGACCCAGACCGATGTTACCGCAATGGTGCGCAATGAACGCGAAGAACGCGCCAAACTGCTGGATGAACAGGCCCGGATGGTGCGCGCGACCCTTGATCACATTGATCAGGCGGTGGTCATCTTCGATGCGAAGGCCCGGCTGGCGGGGTGGAACCGGCGTTTGCGTGAAATGTTCCTGCCGCCGGTGGAATTGCTGGCGATCGGCACATCGTTTGATGCGATTGTGGACGATCTGGCCCGCCGCCGCCAGTTGGGGCAGGGCCATGTCACGCAAGTATTGCTTCAATGGGTGCAGGGGCCACCCAACCGCCCGCCGCTGTCGCTTGAAATCATCCAAGATGACGGAACCATTCTGCACTTGTCCGCACAGGCCATGCCCGACAGTGGTTTTGTGATGTCGCTGACCGACATGACCAAGGAACGCGGGGCCATTTCCGAACTGCACCGCTTGAATGACACGCTGGAAGCGCGGGTGCGCAACCGCACGCTGGAATTGGAATCCGCCCGCGACCTGGCCGAACGCGCAAATACCACCAAGTCGCGTTTTGTGGCATCGGCCAGTCATGATCTTTTGCAACCCCTCAATGCGGCCAAGCTGTTTCTTGGGTCATTGTCCACAACTGCGCTGGACCCGGGCCAGCAGCGCCTGACCGAACGTATCCGCAGTGCCTTTGGCAGTGTTGAACAGATACTTGGGGCGTTGCTGGATATTTCAAAGTTCGACATTGGTGCGGCGCGCGCCAAGATTGAACCCATTGCCCTTGGCCCGCTTCTGGACCGCCTGAGAGAGGAGTTCACCCCCGTCGCGCAGGCAAAGGGTTTGCGTCTGGTCGTGGTGCCCAGCACAGCGGTTGTGCAAAGTGATGCTGTCTATCTGAAGCGGATATTGCAAAACCTTCTGTCGAATGCCATCCGCTACACTGCGCAGGGGCGTGTTGTTGTGGGCGCGCGCAATCAGGGCGCGCGGTTGCGGCTGGACGTGTGGGACACAGGGACGGGAATCCCGCCAGACAAGCAGTCCGAGATATTTCAGGAATTCACCCGCCTTGCCCCCAATGCGGAATCGGGCATGGGGTTGGGGCTGGCGATTGTGGAACAGGCAAGCGCGCTGTTGGGCCACCCGCTGGAATTGCGGTCCGAACTGGGCAAGGGGACTGTTTTTTCGCTGACTGTGCCACGGTCTGCCATGTCCCAGCCAAACCCGACCGAACCGGCCACGGCGGATGTCGTGCGCAGCCCACTGGATGATTTGCTTGTGCTTGTGGTGGAAAATGACGCCGGTGTGCGTGCCGCCATGATGGAAGTGCTTGAACATTGGGGCGCAAGCCCGCTGGAAGCTGCCAATCTGGCGCAAGCTGACCAGCAAGTGGCTGAACTTGGGGTTGCCCCTGACGTGATTTTGGCTGATTTCCTGTTGGATGACGGGGAAAACGGTATCGACATTGTTGCCCAGCTGCGCCGCCAATACGGCGCAATTCCTGCGATTCTGATCACCGCAAACCACAGCCGGGACCTTGCGCAGCGCGCGCAGGGCGCAGGCATGATGGTGATGACCAAGCCTGTGGCGTTGCGGCGGCTGAAACGTGTGCTGCAGCAGGTGTCCAGTTTGCGACAGCCCGCCGATATGGACGGCGACACCCCGCCCCAAACGGGCGACTACAGCTATTGGCTGCGCCTGTAGCCGCGCTGAAACCCCTGTCTGTTCCGCGTTTCAGGGGGTGTTGCGCGCGCCTTTTTGTGGCTTTCCGGCGATATAGGTCTGCACGATGGCGCGGTCATCGCCCATGACCTGCAAGGTGAACAATTCTTCGGTCAGGGTTTGCGCGCGGTCCATGCGCTGGGCCATGGCAGGGGTTGCGCGGGCATTCAGGACGACAAAATCAGCTTCTGTGCCCGTGTCCAGCGTGCCGATGCAATGCTCCAGCCCAAGGGCTACCGCATTGCCGCGCGTGATCCAGTGAAAGGCGCGCAGCGGGTGCAGGCGCTGGCGTTGCAGTTGCAGCACCTTGTAGCCCTCGGCCAGGGTTTGCAGCATGGAATAACTGGTGCCGCCGCCAATATCTGTGGCGATCGCATTGACCAGCCCCGCCGCACGCAATTTCGCATCATCAAACAGGCCGCTGCCCAGAAACAGGTTGGATGTCGGGCAAAATACGGGCTTTGCCCCTGCATCTGCAAGGACGCCTATTTCACGGTCAGACAAGTGAATCGCGTGCCCCAGCAATGATTTTGGCCCCAGCAACCCGTAGCGGGCGTAAATGTCGGTATAATCCACTGCATCGGGGTATAGCTGGCATGACAGCGCGATTTCGGCGTGGTTTTCGCTAAGATGGGTCTGAATGTAGCAATCGGGGTGTTCAGCCACCAAGGCTTGCGCCGCCGCCATCTGGTCGGGGGTGGATGTGATGGCAAAACGCGGCGTGATTGCATAGGCCAGCCGCCCCGTGCCATGCCAGCGCGCGATCAGCGCCTTGGTGTCATCGTAGCCTGATTGCGCCGTGTCGCGCAGGCCGTCCGGCGCGTTGCGGTCCATCAACACCTTGCCGGTAATCAGCCGCATGTCACGTTTCAATGCCTCGGCAAACAGCGCGTCAGCAGATGCTGCGTGAACCGAGGCATAGGCCACTGCAGTGGTGGTGCCGTGATCCGCCAGCCGGTCCAGAAAGGCGCTGGCCATGGCAGCACACAGCGCGGGGTCGCCATAACGGGTTTCTTCCGGAAAGGTGTAGTCGTTCAGCCAGTCCAGCAATTCTGCCGCCCAACTTGCGATCACCTGCGTTTGCGGGAAATGCAGATGCGTGTCGATAAAACCGGGCAGGACCAGATGCGGGCGGTGGTCGATCACTGCCGCATCAGGTGCGGTCATCTGGGCGAATTCACCCATGGCGCGGATCATTCCGCCCTCAATCAGCAGGGCGCCATCTTCAATATAACGAAAACTGGTCTTGTCATCGGCGCCTTGGGGTTCGCGCAGGAAGGTCAGCAACCGCGCACGGATCAGGGTTCGGGTCATAACCGGGCTTTCTTCATAGCGCGGCAGCGGCCCCGGCCTGTGCCGGGGTGGCCGCGCGCAAGGCCGTAAGGATTTCCTGCGCTGTCATCAGCGCAATCACTTCGGGGCGCTTGTCGCCAAGGCCCGCCGCACCGATGGGGCAAACCAGCGCATGGCTGTCTGTGCCTGCGCCGTGGTCACGCGCGAAACGGTCAAACCGCGCGCGCTTTGTGGCAGACCCGATTAACCCGACATAGGCCGCATCCTTGCGGCGCAGCGCGGCCAGCGCCAGCAGAAAATCCAGCCCGTGGTCATGCGTGGCGACAATGAACGCGCTTGCTGGCGGGGCCTGTGCAATTTCCGCTTCGGGCAAGGGGGTCAGGCGGGTTTGCACGCCCTTGGGGGCTTGTGCCAGTTCGGTCGCGCGCGTGTCGATCAGGAATGTGTCGCAGGGCAGGGTTGCCATGATGCGCGCCAGGGCGCGGCCCACATGGCCCGCGCCAAGGATCAGCACATGCGGGCGCACCGCCCCTTGCAGGCGCGCAAGATGTGTCGCGCGCGCGCTGTCGCCAAGGCGCACAAGGTCTATCGCGATCCGCCCGCCGCAGCACTGGCCTATTTCCGGCCCCAGGGCGATATCCAGTGTCGCGCGCATTTCACCTTGTGCCAGCATCTCGCGCGCGCGGCCCAGTGCCAGCCATTCGGCCTGTCCGCCGCCGATGGTGCCTGCCATACCCTGCGCGGTGATGAACATTTCTGCGCCGACCTCTCGGGGGCTGGACCCGCGCACGCGCGAAATGCGTGCATGGATCACGGCGGCGGGGCCGCTTAGCATGTCGCGCGCGCCATTCATGACAGCGCCCGCAACCTGTCCACTGCCATCAGCACGCGTTCGGGTGTGGCGGGCGCATCAAGTCGGGGGCAGATACGGTAATCCGCAACCGACGCCACAGCCATGCCGATGGCCTCGAACACGGAAATCGGCAGCATGAAGGGGGGTTCCCCCACCGCTTTTGACCGCTTGATCGTGGGTTTGACGTTTTCGGACCATTCTGCCAGCCGGACATTGAAAATGCGTGGCCGGTCAGACGCCAGCGGGATTTTGTAGGTGGATGGCGCATGCGTGCGCAACCGGCCCTTGTCATCCCAGACCAGTTCTTCCGATGTCAGCCAGCCCATGCCCTGCACGAACGCGCCTTCGACCTGCCCGATGTCCAGCGCGGGGTTCAGCGACCGGCCCACATCATGCAGCACATCTGCGCGGTCCACGCGGGTTTCGCCGGTCAATGTGTCAATGCTGACTTCTGCACAGGCCGCGCCATAGGCATAATAATAGAAGGGCTGGCCTCGCCCCTTGGCACGGTCCCAGTGAATTTCCGGCGTTTTATAATACCCCGCCGCCGAAAGCTGGATGCGCGCCATATAGGCCGCATGGACCAATTCCGCGAATGTCATGACCTGCGCGCCCACCGCGACGCGACCGGGCAGGAAGTGCACAGTATCGGGGGCAACGCCCCAATGGGTTGCCGCAAAGTCCACCAGCCGCGTCTTGATCTGGGTGCAGGCATCAAGGGCGGCCATGCCGTTCAGGTCCGACCCGCTGCTGGCAGCCGTAGCCGATGTGTTGGGCACTTTTTCGGTGGTGGTCTTGGTAATCTTGATACGGGCTATATCGACGCCGAACGCTTCGGCCACCACTTGCGCGACCTTGGTATACAGCCCCTGTCCCATTTCGGTGCCGCCATGGTTCAGTTGGATCGACCCGTCATTATAGACATGCACCAAGGCACCAGCCTGATTATACCATGTGGCCGTGAAGCTGATGCCGAATTTCACAGGGGTCAACGCGATACCCTTGCGGATGATGCCGCCCTTGGCATTCCAGTCCAGCACCGCGCGACGCCGGGCCTGATAGTCGCAGGACTGTTCCAGGTCGCCCACCAGCCGCAGCAGGATGTTATCCTCGACTGTCTGGTGATAGGGGGTCACATCCGCGCCATCGCGGTAGAAATTGGCGCGGCGCACCTCCAGCGGGTCACGGCCCAACGCATAGGCGATTTCTTCGATCATGCGTTCGGCGGCAATCACACCCTGCGGGCCGCCAAAGCCGCGAAAGGCCGTGTTGCTGACAGTGTTGGTTTTAATCGGGCGGGATTTCAGGCGCACATCTGGGTAGAAATAGGCGTTGTCGGCGTGAAACAGCGCGCGGTCCGTCACGGGGCCGGACAGGTCGGACGACCAGCCACAGCGCGCGGCAAACACGCCGTCCACGGCCAGAATACGCCCGTGATCGTCGAACCCCACATCGTAATCAATGCGGAAATCATGCCGTTTGCCAGTGATTTCCATATCCTGATCACGGTCAGGGCGTAATTTCACGGCACGGCCCAGTTGTTTCGCGGCCAGCGCGGCAATGGCGCAAAACAGGTTCATCTGCGTTTCCTTGCCGCCAAAGCCGCCGCCCATGCGCCGCACATTCACCACCACGGCATTGGCAGGCACACCCAGCGCATGGGCGACCATGTGCTGCGCCTCGCTTGGGTGTTGGGTGGATGCGAACAGTGACACTTCGTCATCTTCGCCGGGAATGGCCAGCGCGATTTGCCCTTCCAGATACATATGATCCTGCCCGCCCACGCGCATGCGCCCCTGAATGCGGTGCGGGGCGCTGTCCAGCGCCGGGCCAACCTGCCCGCGTTCCAGTGTCAGGGGGGCTGTTACATCAGGATAGGCGGCGTGTTCGGCGGCATCAATATCGCAGGCATGGGGCAGGGGGGCATATTCAATGCGCGCCAACTGGCACGCGCGCCGCGCCAGATCGCGGGTTGTCGCCACCACGGCAAACACGGGCTGGCCGTGAAACTGGACCAGATCGGTGGTGAATATCGGTTCGTCCTTCAGCCCGCTGGGCGAAATGTCGTTGCGGCCGGGAATGTCATGTGCTGTCAGCACGGCCACCACGCCCGGCGCGCGGCGCACGGCGTCCAGATCAAGGGTGGTGATATGGCCATGCGCAATGCCCGCAGTGCCGATATAGGCATGCAGGCAATCGGCGGGTTCGGCAATGTCATCGGTATATTCAGCGCGGCCCGTCACATGCTTGATGGCGCTGTCATGAGGGGTGTCGTGATGCGCCGCACCGTCTATGCGGGGGGTGTCCTTCATACTGCATCCTCCAGCGTGGCAGGGGTGCCGTTTGCTTCCAGCCAGAAACGGGTGAACAGGTTTTGCGCGGCGCGCATGCGGTATTCCGCACTGGCGCGCATGTCCGACAAGGGCGTGAAATCCTGTGGCAGGGTGCTTGCTGCGCGCTGGAAACTTGCCATGGTGAAGGGCTGGTTTGTCAGCGCGGCTTCGGCATGGCTTGCGCGTTTTGGTGTTGCCGCCATCCCGCCGAAGGCCGCGCGCGCGCTGGTGATCATGCCCCCTTCAACCGTCACGGAAAACCCTGCCGCCACGGCTGAAATATCTTCATCCCTGCGCTTGGAAATCTTGTAGGCGGCGTGCAGGGTGTTTGGCGCAGCTTTGGGCAGGATGATCTTTTCGACAAACTCGCCCGCGCGCAGGTCTTGCTTGCCATAGTCCAGAAAATACGCTTCCAGCGGGATTTCGCGTCGGCCTGCCGCGCAGCGCAGCACCAGCCGCGCCCCCAGCGCGATGAAGGCGGGCGGCGTGTCCCCGATGGGCGACCCATTGGCGATATTCCCCCCCAGCGTGCCCATGGCGCGCACCTGCCAGCCCGCGATCCGGTCCCAGTAGCGCCCCATATGCGGGAAATGCTGGCACAGCGGGGCATGCGCCTGCGCATAGCTGACCATGGCCCCCAGATGCAGGGCATCGCCGGTATCTTGAATGTCGCGCAATTCATCCAGATGACCGATAAGGACCGCAAGCGGCACATCGCGCAGGAATTTTGTGACCCACAGGCCCACATCTGTGGCGCCGGCGATGATACGGGCGTCGGGGTGTTGCGCCAGAATATGGGCCAGATCATCGGTATTGGCGGGCAGAATGGCGCGGCTGCCCCCCTTTGCGACATCCACGCGCGCGCCGTCGTGCCAGTTGCGCAGGGTGCGTTCCACCTGCGCGCGTTCCCCGATAAGCGGGTCAGATGTGCCATAGCTGCCCATTGCCAACCCCGCGCGGATGATGGGCGCATAGCCTGTGCAGCGGCACAGATTGCCCTGAAGCGCGCGGTCCAGTTCATCTTCGGACGGGTGCGGGTTGTGCATCCACAGGGCATAAAGCGCCATCACAAACCCTGGCGTGCAAAACCCGCATTGACTGCCGTGATGGTCAATAATGGCCTGTTGCACCGGATGCAGCGCGCCATCATGCCCGCGCAGGTGTTCGATGGTCACGACATGGCACCCGTCACATGACGCCAGCGGACGAATGCAGGCATTCACGGGGTCATAGGCCAGCCCGTCCCCCCCGATGCGCCCCACCAGAACAGTGCAGGCCCCGCAATCCCCTTCGGCGCAGCCTTCCTTGGTGCCGCGCAGGCGCTGGTCAAGCCGCAGGTGGTCCAGCAACATGTCGCTGGCCCCGACCGTGGTTAGGGTTACGGGGCGGTCGTTCAGCAAGAAGCGGATCTCCTGACGATGGGGCATATTGAACCTTCGGCTATTGGCGGGGACATAATTTGCTTAGATATTCGCTTATTCCCACTTTCAACAAAACAGGTAAAACGGTTAGACTGTTTCAACGGTTTGTTGGCAAATCTGCTGCAAATCAGGGCAATCGGGGGCGCACATGTCCTATCTGGAAGCGCTGCGCGTTTTTGTGCGGGTCAGTGAACTGGGGTCCATCACCTCTGGCGGGCGGGATTTGCGGCTGACACCAGCTGTTGCCAGCAAACGTATCAAGGAACTGGAAGCGCGCCTTGGGGTGCGGTTGTTCAACCGCACGACCCGCAAACTGGTGCCCACGGAAATAGGCCGCGATTTCTATGACCATGCGCGCAAGGTCATTGCCGCGCTGGAAGAAGCAGAAGCCGCCATAGCGGGCCTGTCCGGCCAGCCGCGCGGGACCATCCGGGTGACCGCGCCCCTTGGGTTGGGGCGGGCGTTGATTGCCCCGCGCGCCCGGCGTTTTGCCCGCGACTACCCTGAAATACACCTGAATTTGCGCCTGTCCGACCGACGCGTTGATATTGTCGAGGATCAGATCGATATGGCGTTCGTTCTGGGTATTTTGCCGGATTCCAGCATGAAGCAGCGCAAGATCATGGACGCGCCGCGCGTTTTGGCCGCAAGCCCGGCCTATGTTTCAGCGCGCGGCACGCCGCTGACCCCCGATGATTTGCGCAGCCATGATTGCCTGTTGTTGCGCTATCCGCGATCCCCGGAATATTTCTGGACATTGCAAACACCTGACGGGCCAGTGCGGCTGGACCTGCAAGGCCAGCTTGATTGCGATGATGCCGGTGTTCTGGTCGATTGGGCGCTGCAAGGGGCGGGTGTTGTCAACCGCCCGCGTCATGAACTGGCGCGATACCTGCGTTCGGGCGAGTTGGTCGAACTACTGACCCAAACCCCGCCAGAACCTGCCATTTTCGCCTGTGTCTATCCGCACCGGCGCCAGCAAGATCCGAAAATAAGGCTATTTGCCGATTTCATGGTCAGCGAATGCAAGGCCGCCATGCGGGCGCGCGAACAGGCAGACGGCAGTTGGCATTCCCATGATCAGCGCGAATAGCCACCCGTCTGATACCAGCGCCAGGCGTCTTCGATCATTTGTTTAAGGGAAGACCGCTGCGGCACCCAACCCAGGTCTTCGATCGCGCGGCGACTGCCTGACACCAGCGCCGCCGCATCCCCTGCGCGGCGCGGACCGAAGCTATGGGGCACCTTGTGGCCGGTGCCTGCGCGACACTGGCGAATAACCTCGGCCACGGAAAAACCGACCCCCGTTCCCAGATTGAACACCTGCGACCCTTTTTGCGCAAGCAGCCATTCCAGCCCCAGAACATGGGCCTGCACCAGATCCATGACATGCACATAATCGCGGATACAGGTGCCGTCATGTGTGGGATAATCATCGCCATTGATGACCAGCGCATCGCGCGCGCCTGCCGCTGCTTCGATCATGACGGGAATCAGATGTGTTTCTGGTTGGTGCCATTCGCCCACTTCGGCGTCCGGGTCAGCGCCCGCTACGTTGAAATAGCGAAAAATCACGGAATTCAACGCATGGCTGGCCCCGAAATTGCGCAAGATATCCTCGACCGCGCGCTTGGATGCACCATAGGCGTTCAGGGGCAGTTGGGGCGTGTTTTCGTCCAGAACCACCCCGTCATGGTCCCCGTAGGTTGCGCAGGTTGATGAAAACACCATGTTACGGCAACCTGCTGCAACCATGGCTTCGATCAGGTTCAGCGACCCGCCTACGTTGTTGCGCCAATACAGGCCAGGATCGCGCGATGCCTCGCCCACCTGGCTGAGGGCGGCAAAATGCATTACGGCCACGGGCTGGTAGTGCGCAAACGCCGCGTCAAGGGCGGCACGGTCCAGCAAATCGGCGGTCACAAGCGGCCCGAACTTGACCGCCGCGGCCCATCCGGTGGACAAATTGTCGAAGGTCACCGGCCTGTAGCCGGCCCTTGTCAGCAATTTACACGCATGAGAGCCGATATAGCCCGCACCACCTGTTACCAGCACATTGGGGATGTTCTTCGTGCCGTTCATAAAAAAACCTTTCCGAAATGCGGAGGGATTCCGGTTTCGGTTCTGGTGCAAAATTTGCCCTAATGAAAGGGGATGGGGTGTTTTTATCTGCGTTTGCCTGAAATTTGCGTTCAGCACCTGACAAGTCCCACGCAAAGCAGCAGTCCTGACCTGCATCTGCATCTGCATCTGCATATGAAAGTGGCGTAGGGGCGCTTTCCTCTTGGGGCAGAAGGGGTTATGTCACCCTTCGCAATTGGCAAGGTGACATGATGAACACAGATCCCGCCGTGATGGCATTCTTGCAAACACGCCGTTCGCGCCCGGCCAAGCTGTTGGGGCTGCCGGTTCCTGACCGCGACACCCTGATGGGCGTGCTGACAGCGGCCTCACGGGTGCCTGATCATGGCAAGCTGGAACCGTGGCGTTTTGTTGTGCTGGACGGGGCAGCATGTGCGCGGATGGCGCAGATGATTGTCGCCCATGGCAAGGACAAGGCGATCGAGGATGAAAAGATCACCAAAGCCAGCATGACCTTCGGGCAGGCGCATCTGGTTGTCACTGTGGTGGCCAGCCCAAAACCGTCTGACAAGGTTCCGGCGATTGAACAGACATTGACCGCAGGCGCAGTGTGCCTTGGGGTGGTGAATGCCGCGCTTGCAAGCGGGTTTGGCGCGAACTGGCTGACAGGATGGGTGGCGCATGACGCCGAATTCGTCGCGCATGCGCTGGACATTACGCAAGATGAATGGGTTGCGGGGTTTATTCACATCGGAACCGCATCATCCACCCCGCCGGAACGCCCCCGCCCAGATGTTGCGGCAATAACGCGATTTCTGGATTAGACCATGTCGGGTTCAGTCGTATTCACACGACATGCTTTAACTTATTGATTTTCCATGTTCGAGAAGCTCAAAACCGGTTCCCAATTTTGAGCAACATGCTCTGGACGGTGTGCCACCGTCACGTTGCCCGCGCAGGGGGCCGGATACCGCAAGCGCGCGCTGCGCAAGGTATCGTGAACGGGCATACAGGCGGGTCACACCCCGCGCGTGACCCGTTCGATCATGTCAAAGGTAATGATTTCTGACAGGATCACTGCTGAAATCACCACAAACGCCCCTGTTGCAATGGCGGTCACAATCTTGACCTTGCGCAGCATCTGGGCGTCATCAGGGGCAGAAGATGGCGTGCCCGGCACAACCTGGCCTGCTTCGCCCTGGGTTTTCATACGAAAGGGCAGGACCAGAAACATGGTCATGAACCATATGACGCCATACAGCGCGATTGCGGACATGATCGACATCAGACTTGCTCCAGTTCAACCAGACAGCCGTTGAAATCCTTGGGGTGCAGGAACAGGACCGGTTTGCCATGCGCGCCGATTTTCGGTTCCCCCGTGCCCAGAACGCGCGCCCCGCTGGCTTTCAGCTTGTCGCGCGCGGCAAGAATATCCTCGACCTCGTAACAGATATGGTGAATGCCCCCTGCGGGATTCTTGTCCAGAAACCCTTGAATGGGGCTGTTGTCACCCAATGGGTAAAGTAGTTCGATCTTGGTATTGGGCAAGGTGATGAACACGACCGTGACACCGTGATCAGGTTCATCCTGTGGTGCGCCGACAGTCGCGCCCAGTGTGGCGCGATACTGCGCTGCCGCCGCTTCCAGATCCGGCACAGCGATGGCAACATGGTTCAAGCGTCCGATCATGGAAATCCCCCAACGTAACAATGTTGCGCAGGCTTATGCGTGCGAATTGCAGTTGATGCAAGGGGGTGCCATGCCGCAGGCCCTGCCGCATGGGCCGGCGTCTTTACGCGAAATTAGGCAATTTGCGGTGAACTGCGGGTCTTCAGCAGAAGATGGAGGGAGCGATGAACACGTCTGACCGAACAGCAACAGCACGGTGGAAAACGGTGTCTGCAATGGTGCCCCCCCGTCAGCATGCGCAGGGCGGAACCCTGCTTCTGGTGGAAGACAGCCATGTTGCCAGCGATTCCATACGCCTTATGTTCCGCGGCGCGGGCGCAAGATTGCGGCGTGTCGACAGTTTGCGCGCGGCGCAGCAACATCTGGACCTTTACACACCTGATGCGGTTATTGTCGATATCGGTCTGCCGGACGGGTGCGGGCTGGACCTGATTGCCGAACTGGACCGGCGCAGGCCGCGTGTCGGGCTGATTGTTGCGACGTCAGGGCAGGCGGACCTTGCTGATTCGGCGCTGGATGCGGGCGCTGATCACTTTCTGCCAAAACCCATTTCCAGCGTGGCGGATTTCCGGGGCATTCTGGCGCCGGTATTCTTCAATCTGCGTCACCACATGGGCGCGATGCCCGTCCCTGCCCATGATTCGGCCGCGCTGCGCGATGATGTCTATATGGCGTGCGATCTGTTGCAGGGCGGCGGCGCGGGCGAACAACGCGCCTATGCGCTGCAGTTCATTGACGCATTGGGGCGCAGTCTGGGCGATACGGCCCTGATGTCCGCTGTGGTCAATGCGCGTGACAGCGGGCGCGTTACCGAGCTTGCCTTGATGCTGCGCCAGCGGTTGCGCGAGCAACCCATGATTTGAAGGCGACAGGCTTTCTGGTATTGCCTTGTCGCAATTTCAAACCGGATGCCGCTAGCAGCTTTCCCAAAGAACCCTTCGGTCAGGTATGTCAGCCGGGTTTTGCCTATGCAGATCAGCGCAGGCTGCGGCCCTTGATCACGGCGTCAGGGCCAAACCGTGCGCGCAGCGCATCTATGGCACGTTCGGCGCGCGCGCGCCCCTCGGCGCCGGGGTCCAGCAGGTCGGGGTTGAAACCGGCGCCGCTGTCTTTGCCAAGCTCCGAAATTCCCACGCCCAACAGCCGGAATGGCCCCTTGTCGAAGACCTGCACCAGCAGTGGCGCGGCTGTGCGATAGATCACATCGGCCAGACAGGTCGGGCTGTGCAAACTGATGCGCCGGGTCAATATGCGGTGGTCGGCGCGTTTCAGTTTCAGTGTCACCACCAGTCCGGCCAACCCTTTGGCCTTGGCGCGGCTGGCCACCTGGTCGGACAGGCGCCACAAATGCCCTTCCAGCATGTGCAGGTCGTGTAGATCCCTGTCGAAGGTGGTTTCCTTGGATATGGATTTCACATTCGGGTCACGGCTGACGGGGCGTGTATCCTGCCCCCGTGCCAGATGCCACAGCCGCAACCCCATTGCACCGAACCGGGCCACCAGATCAGATTGTTCCCAGCGCAGCAGATCGTCAATTGTTGCGATCCCTGCCTGCGCCAGTTGACCGCGCGTCGCGGCCCCCACACCCCAGATCATGCCCACGGGTTTGCCCCGCAAGAAGCTTTCTGTGCCCGCGCGCGAAATAACCGCGAAGCCGCGCGGTTTGTCCAAGTCTGACGCGATCTTGGCCAGAAACTTGTTATGCGACAACCCGATGGATGCAGACAGGCGCAGTTCTGCTTCCATACGGCGAATCAGGCGCGCAACGGACACGGCCGGGGCCATTCCATGCAGCCGCGTTGTGCCCGACAGGTCCAGAAAGGCCTCGTCCAGCGACAGCGGTTCGATGGCCGGGGTCAGGTCTTCCATCATTGCGCGAATTTCACGCGATGCAGTGGCGTAGGCGTCGAATCTGGGTTTCACAACAACGGCTTCGGGGCAAAGCTGCAGCGCCTTGAACATGGGCATGGCAGAACGCACCCCATGAATGCGCGCGATATAGCAGGCGGTTGTGACGACACCGCGCTGCCCGCCGCCCACGATGACAGGCTTATCCCGCAAGGCAGGATTGTCGCGTTTTTCGACACTGGCGTAAAAGGCATCGCAATCCATATGCGCGATGTTCAGGTCCAGCAATTCAGGGTCCGCCACAATGCGCGGCGAATGGCAGGCCGGGCAACGCGGGCCTGCATCAAAGCTGGTCAGACAGTCACGGCATAACGCGGGCATGACCGCAGTATAGCGCGGGTCATATCGCCAAGGCCACTACCTTCATGGGTGCGCGATGGTGCAATCCATCCCGCGCGCAGACAGACGCAGACAGGCGCGTTCTGCCTCGGCGGAAGTCAAGCCTGCGAAACTGGCCTCGAACCGCCCGCTGGTTTGACGAATTCGGCTTATTCCATTGCCCAGTGCCGCCGCTTCGGCCATTTTCACCGTTATAATGCCGCGTTCGGCGGCATTGCGCGATGTGAATTCGCCAAGCGACACACCCCACAACCGCCCGCCATCGGACGTGGACACGCGGCTTACAATCTCGGGGTCGGCGGCGGCGGCGCTGGCTTCGCTGACTGTGGCTGTGGCAAAGGCGTTGGTGTCGCTGTCCGGCTGCGCGGCGCTGGTCAGAATGATGGTCGGGCGCGGTTGCGCCGGTTCGGGCGCGTCGGCCATTTGGGGGGGCGGTGCCAGGGCATCCTGTGCCATGATCTGGGCCGCGCCATCCTGGGTTGGGGTATACAGATCGTCAAGTGTGGTTTGCGCGGTGTCGGTCGCAAACCCCGTTAGCAAAACTGTTTCCGACGCCCCGATCCAGATGGTGTCGGATTCAATTTCTGGGGCATTTTCCTGATCAAGCGCCGCTGTTTGCGTGTTCAGGACTGTTTCAGGGCGCGCTGGCGGGGCATCCACAAATTCCATGTCTGCGTCGTCTGTGTCCGGCGCGGGGGCCGTCACTGCGTCATCCAGCGCGGCCAGATCATCGATATGCGCAATGCTAAAGCCGGCGGCTTGGGCTGCCGCAAGATCGGGCGTTTGTGTGTCTGTGGCTGTGTCAGGGGTGTTCGTCAGGGCCTCTGCGGCGCCAAAATCTTCCGGGCGGGCGGGCGGCGTGACTGTCGGGGTGTCGGGTGCCAGTGCCGCCAGTGCCATGGTGGTGGAGTCTTCTTCGACAGCAGGGGCCGCGGGCTGTTCGGCTTGTGCCGGGGTGACGGCTGCAATCTGGGATACGGCGGCTTCCACCCCGTCGCGCAGCGCGATCAGCATATCTGGCGATGGGGCGCGTTCGGGGCGGGGCTGCGGGCGCGGGCTGGTGCGCACTGCTGTTTGCAGCCGGATCGTGCGCGCGGATGCGGGCCTGTCGCCGCTGTTTTCGGGGGCTTGGGCAACGGCAACTGCGCCGCGCCCCCTGTAGGCGGGGGTTGCGGGTGCGCGGGTGGCAACACGCGCGCCTGCGCGGTTGAACCCGATATCCAGCAATTCGGCCACATGGGCGTTGCGTGCCGCAGTTGATGACCCGCCAAACATGGTTGCAATGATGTGCTTGCCGCCGCGTTCGGCCGAAGCCGTCAGGTTGAACCCCGCAGCACGCGTATAGCCGGTCTTGATTCCGTTCGCGCCGGAATAGGCATCCAGAAAACGGCGGTTGGTGTTGGGCACGGTGGCCACGCCTGCATGGTCACTGCGCCGAGAGAAGATGTTGAAATATTGCGGATAGTCGAAATACAGCTGACGGCCCAGAATGGTCATGTCGCGCGCTGTGGACAAATGGCCCGCTTCGGTCAGGCCATGCGGGTTGCGAAAGGTGGTGTTGGACATGCCCATGGCGCGCGCGGTGGCTGTCATGCGGTCGGCGAACCCTTCAACCGAGCCAGAGATCCCTTCTGCGATGACAACCGCCGCATCATTGGCTGACCGAAGCGCAGCGGCGCGGATCAGATGGCGCAAGGAAATCTTCTGACCTTCGCGCAGGCCCAGACACACACAGGCCTGTTGTGTGGCGCGGCGGCTGGTGGTGAACATTGTGTCCAGTGTCACTTCGCCATGTTTCACCGCCTCGAACGCGACATAAAGCGTCATCATTTTGGTCAGCGATGCGGGGTGCAACTTGGTGTCGTGGTTGCGCGCAAAGATGACTTCGCCATTGCGTGCATCCATCACCATGGCGGCGTAAGGGGCTGCAAGTGCGGGCACTGCAGCCAGATAGCCGATCATCAGAATGGAACATACCAATGCGTGACGGATCATCCGCCCGAATCGCGCTTGCATCCTACTGCCTTCACTTTACGCCGCTTTTTTTATATGCGGTCTGACTGCTCTGATAGGATGGTAGCATAATGAGGCCATTCCGAAAAGTCTGAAATTTCAACAGGTTTTTGGGTAAACTTCATGTGTTTGCAGGGAAGGTGTTGTGCTTTTGGCAACTGCGTGCACCACATTTCGAGGGGGCATGGCCATTTTGCGTTTTCGCGGTGGTCAGCTACCGTCAATCCAGCCAATCAATTCCGGCAGCGCGCCCAGACTGGTCAGCGTGCGGTATCGCGGATGTGTGACGGGCGGTTCCGCGTATTCAATTTCCCAAACCGGCCCATGGGGCACATATACCCCCCAGCCACCGGCCAGAATGGGCGGAATGACATCCGATCGCATGGAATTTCCGACCATAAGGGCCGCTTCGGCACCGTGCCCGTGGCGCTCGAAAATCCGGGCATAGGTCTGGGGGGTCTTGTGCGATACAATTTCGACCGCGTCGAACATGTCGCCCAACCCCGACTGGGCCAGCTTGCGTTCCTGGTCCAGCAAGTCCCCTTTGGTGATCAGCACCAGCCTGTGCGACGGGGCCAATGTGGCAATCGTGGTTTCCACATCAGGCAGCAATTCGATGGGATAGCGCAGCATGTCCTGCCCTGCCGCCAGAAGCTGCGAAATTACCGAGGCAGGCACGCGTTCTTCTGTCACCTCGATCGCGGTTTCGATCATCGACAAGACAAACCCCTTGATCCCGAACCCGTAATGCCCAAGGTTGCGGCGTTCCGCGTCCAGCAGGCGGGCCATCAAGGTGTCCTTATCCGTATATTCGGCCAGCAGGGTGGCGAAGTTTTCCTGCGTCAGCCGGAAGAAGCGTTCATTGTGCCACAATGTGTCATCGGCGTCGAAACCAAGCGTGGTGATCCGTGTCATCTGGTCCTGTCTTCGGCTTCGGGGCTTTTCTGTAGCTTCAGTTGCGTTATATTGCCCAGTAATCGCGCCATCCAGCACTGAAAAGGCCAAAATCCCGCATGCGCCATGTTCCCATCATGACAGACCGTGACGACAAGAACGGACCAGACAACGACAGTGCAGTTGTCACCAAAACCCGCACCCGCACCCAGCGCCCGCCCATGTATAAGGTCATGCTTCTGAATGATGACTTCACGCCCATGGAATTCGTCGTGCATGTGCTGGAACGCTTCTTTGGCATGTCGCACGCCATGGCCTTTGACATCATGCTGACCGTTCACAAGA
Organism: Paracoccaceae bacterium; assembly: GCA_017510335.1. Lineage (GTDB taxonomy): Bacteria > Pseudomonadota > Alphaproteobacteria > Rhodobacterales > Rhodobacteraceae > Roseinatronobacter. The sequence goes on along the minus strand of JAFWNM010000032.1, from coordinate 23,032 downwards.
AAGGGGTGGCTGTTGTCGGCGTCTTCTCCTATGAGGTGGCGGAAACCAAGGTGGCGCAAGTAATGGATTTTGCGCGCCGTCATCAACACCCGCTGCAATGCACGCTGGAAAAGGAATAGGCGCCGCGCGCCCATGACATACATCCCCCCTGTCCTTGCCGCTGATCCGGCCCCGCGCGATGCACGCCTGACCCTTGCCATGGCCGAAGGGCTGGTGCTGCCTGACGGGCCGGTTAATGTGCTGCGCCCGCGTGCGGCCGAACGGTTTGACCCGCTGGATATGTCCCGCCTGCAGGTGGCGCAGGGTTTTCGCCCGGACCATGACGCATTGCTGGCCGCCGGTTATGACGTGGCGGTTGCCGCGCGCCCTGCGCCGAGTGTGCTGGTATGTCTGCCACGCTCCAAGGCCGAAGCTTTCGGCCTGATCGCACAGGCAGCAGGCGCACTGGGGGCTGAACTGGTTCTGGTGGACGGGCAGAAAACCGACGGGATTGATTCTATGTTCAAGGCGCTGCGCGCCCGCGTTGATGTGGCTGGCGTGGTGTCCAAAGCGCATGGAAAGCTGTTCTGGTTTGACCCGCGCGGCGTAGACCTGACAGATCTGGCGTTTCGCCGGACCCCTGTTTCCGACCCTGATCTGGGGCAGTTCCAGACAGTGGCGGGGGTGTTTTCCGCTGACGGCGTCGACCTTGCATCGCAGATGCTGGCGCAGGCCCTGCCGGATGACCTGCCTGCCACAATGGCTGATCTGGGCGCGGGCTGGGGGTATTTGTCCGCTGCTGTTCTGGCGCGCGACACTGTAAAAACCCTGCATCTGGTTGAAGCCGATGCCATTGCCCTTGACCTGGCGCGGGGCAACATCAGGGACGCGCGCGCGCAATTTCACTGGGCGGATGCGACGCAGCTTACCCTGCCCGCGCGCTTGGATGGGGTTGTCATGAACCCCCCATTCCACACAGGGCGCAAGGCGCAGCCGGAACTTGGATTGGCGTTTATTGCGGCAGCCGCGCGTATTCTGGCCCCCCGTGGGCGGTTGTGGATGGTTGCGAATCGGCACTTGCCCTATGAAGGGGCCTTGGCGGCTGCGTTTACGCAGGTAGAAATTCTGGTGGAAAACGGCGCATTCCGTGTCTGGCAGGCAACCGCCCCCAAGCGCATCGGCAAGGGCACGGGCACTGTGACCCGCCGCAAGCGGTAAAAAGGCACATAAGATGAGCTATTCCATAGCAGGCAAGACAGCAATCATCACCGGCGCCGCCAATGGCGTGGGGCTGGCCATTGCGCATCATTTCGTGGGGCAGGGCGCGCGCGTCGTGCTTGCGGACCGGGATGAGGCCAAGCTGAAGGCCGAAGTCGCCAAAATGTCTGGGTCTGATGAACATGCGATCTTCTTTGCAGGCGATCTGCGCGAGCGTCTGACCTTGGCGAACCTGATTTCGGCCACAGTCGATGCGTTCGACAAGGTCGATATTCTGGTGAATGCCACGCGCCAATGCGCGCCGTCCGACCCGCTGGATGACCAAAGCGATGCGGTGGAACAATCGCTGCAGCAAAACCTGCTTGCCAGTCTGAAACTTAGCCAGTTGGTCGCAAAGCGCATGCTGGGGCAGGCCGAAGGGGATGGCGGCGCAGGCGCAAGCGGGCGTCATGCGATTGGGTCCATCATCAACCTGTCATCGATTGCCGCGCGCCGGTCCCAGCCTGAACTGATGGCCTATTCCATCGCCAGCGCGGCACTGGACCAGATGACGCGCGCGATGGCAGTGGCGCTGGCAGGGCGGCGCATTCGCGTAAATGGGGTGGCCCTTGGCAGTGTCATGAGTGCGAACCTGAAAGAGAAGATCGGCGCGAATGAAGATTACCGCGACCTGATTGTGCAGCAAACCCCGATGCGCCGTATCAGTGCCGCCTCTGAAGCGGCCGAGGCCGTGCAATTCCTTGCATCCGATGCAGCGGCCTTCATGACAGGCCAGATTATTACAATCGACGGCGGGCGCACGCTGATGGACCCGGTGTCGGTTCCCGCGCATTGACGAACATATCATGCCTATGTCCAAGGGGGCGTTCGCGCTTGGATATAGGCCGCACTATCGGCAGGCCGCGGAACGGCCCGCCGATAGTGCGGCGGCCTGCGGCCTTGATTCCGCGCTGGTTCAGCCCCCCAAACGTCCCCTTCAGGCTGCGTCCTGTCCTGCGCTTGCATCCTGACATGATATGTTCAGGCCGTTTGGGCTAGGTTACGGCAGCCGACACGCCGACACGCGATCTGTTGACGCAATGACCAGTTCCGCACGCCTTTGGCGCAAGTCCTGCAGGCGCGTTTGTTCGGCCTGCCGGTCAATTGTTTCGCGCGATTCAGATTGTGGGCGTTGAATGGACTGGGTGCAAAACAGCACGGGTTCGCGCGGCCATGCGCACAGGCTTATGCGCGTCAGGCCTTCTTGCGCGGGAATAACCCTGTAGCCTTGGGCCAGCGCGGTTTCCACGTCCATGATCTGTGCGTCGACATCACGCAAATCCGACTGCGCGGCACGGATGCAGCGGTCCTGCGGTGTGCTGCAGGCGGTAAGCAGCGCAGGGATGGCCGCGATCAAAAGCAGATGGCGCATGTTTCGGTGCCCCCGGTCAGCAAGGCGCGCGCATCAACGCGCCAGTCCAGCCTGTCACCGTGGAGAGCGTTTGGCAAGGATGCGCTGCAATGTCCGGCGGTGCATGCTTAGCCTGCGCGCCGTTTCTGACACGTTGCGGTCGCATTGCTCATACACGCGCTGGATATGTTCCCATCGCACGCGGTCGGCGGACATGGGATTGTCGGGAATGTCGGGCAATTCATCATCCGGCAGTGCCAGAAGGGCGCGCAGAACGTCATTCGCATCAGCGGGTTTCGACAGATAGTCTGTTGCGCCAATCTTGACGGCTGCAACCGCCGTTGCAATTGCGCCATAGCCTGTCAGAACAACCACGCGCACATCGTCGCGCGCAGCGCGCAGCGCCTCCACGACATCCAGTCCGTTCCCGTCTTCCAGCCGCAGGTCAACCACCGCATAGGCGGGCGGGCGGGCCTTGGCGATCACTTTGCCAGCGACAACAGATGTCGCGGTTTCCACCTGAAAGCCGCGCTTTTCCATCGCCCGTGACAAGCGCTTCAAGAACACCTCGTCATCATCGACCAATAGCAGTGACGGATCAGGCCCAAGGTCAATCTTTGCGCTATCTTCCATATTCACACCCGCTTTCCTGTTTGCCACATTTAGGGCGGGATATACGAAAGGTCAATTTCATCGGGTGCCGTTATGCATTGTCAATGAAACAGGCCAGCGTGTCGGCAACCTGTTCGGGGGACTGGTCGCGGCGGATAATGTCGACAAAACCATGTTCGGGCAGCATGAAATAGCTGAATGTGGAATGGTCGATCAGGAAGAAATCATCATCACTTTCCTGTGCGGCGTAATACACGCGATACGCCCGCGCGGCAGCGCGGATCTGTTCTTCCGTGCCTGTCAGGCCGACCATGTCGGGGTGCATGAAACGCACAAATTCCGCCAGCAAGTCCTGTGTGTCGCGCTGGTGGTCCACAGATACGAACACCGGCGTCACATCATAACCGCGTTCCGTCAGCAGATCGACCGCTTGCGCATTGCGTGCAGTGTCCAGCGGGCACACATCGGGGCAGAAGGTATAGCCGAAATACAGCAGAACCGGACGATCCGCGAAATCGGCATCCGTGACGGTGCGCCCTGTGTGGTCCACCAGTTCGAACGGCCCGCCAATGGACCCCGCCCCCCCCGCAATTGACGTTTCGCGGCATTGCCCCAGACCAGCCTGATTGGACCCTGTCATGACCATGTAGCCAAGCCCCCCCAAAAGGGCGGCAATCAGTCCGGCGGCAATAAGTGAATACAGGCGAATCATCGCACCCTCTCCAACTTCGGGATAATGGCGTCTTGATGACGGAATGCGCGCGGCCTAACAATCCCTTATCCCGCAACTGTGACATCAAGCCCCGCCGGCCAGAAGGAACACCCCATGAAAGCGCCCACTTTTGGCGAAATCAGTCAGGAAAACCGCGGCGAATGGGTGCGGCTGCGCACATTGACCTATGTGCGTGCTGTGGCGCTTGTGGGGCAGGTGGGGGCGTTCTTGCTGGCCGTGGTGGTGTTTGACCTGCGCTTTGATCTGGGGTTGGTGGCGCTGGTCATCGGTGCGGCGGCGGTGTCCATTTTGCTGGCCTTGTTCCTGTTCCCGCCCACCAAGCGGCTGTCGGACGTGGAAGCGTCGCTGACATTCTTGTTCGACATCGCGCAATTGGGGTGCCTGCTGTATCTGACGGGGGGAATAACAAACCCCTTTGCACTGCTGATCATGGCCCCTGTCGCCATTTCCGCCATGGCATTGCAGCCGCGTTCCACCATGATGCTTGCGCTGGTGGCCACCGGGTTGATTACACTGGTCAGTGTGGCCTATCAGCCGCTTCGGTTCATGGATGGCACCATTCTGGTTGTGCCCCCGATCCTGAGTTTCGGTTTCTGGGCGGCAATCGTGATCGGGGTCGTGTTTCAGGCATTTTATGCCCACCGGGTTGCCGCCGAATCGGACTCGATGGCCGATGCGTTGCTGGCGGCGCAAATGGCATTGTCGCGCGAACAGAAGCTGACCGATCTGGGCGGGGTGGTGGCGGCCACGGCGCATGAACTTGGCACGCCGCTGGCCACTATCAAACTGGTCAGTTCCGAACTGGCCGACGAACTGACCGACCGCCCCGACCTGCTGGAAGATGTGCGCCTGCTGGCCAGCGAGGTGGACCGCTGCCGCGACATTCTGCGCGCCATGGGGCGCAGCGGCAAGGACGACACGCATATGCACCGCGCCCCCCTTGAAGCAGTGCTGCACGAGGCCGCAGACCCCCATCGCAACCGTGGCAAGCAGGTGCATTTCCTGCTGACACCGGAAGGGGGCGCGCCTGACAGCCAGCCCCTGATCCTGCGCCGCCCCGAAATTATTCACGGGCTGCGCAACCTGGTCCAGAACGCAGTTGATTTTGCGCAATCCGAAGTGTGGGTTGACGCGCGCTGGACCCCGCAAACCCTGATAGTGCGCATCATTGACGACGGCGCAGGGTTCCCGCCGCAGGTGCTGGCCAGCATAGGCGAGCCGTTTCTGGGCCGGCGCCGCGACCCTGCGCGCAGCAAGCGGCGGCCGGGCTATGACGGAATGGGACTGGGCACGTTCATTGCGAAAACACTGCTGGAACGCACTGGCGCCAGACTGGATTTCATGAATTGCGATGGATTGGTCAAAACCCTGCCTCATGCGCCAGACCTGCGCGGGGCATTGGTGGAAATTCGCTGGCCGCTTTCGGCCATTGCCGCCGATATGTCCCAGGGGCTTGACCCGAACCCTTCGATGACAGCCTAAAGCGTGCGCCGCCGAAAGGCTTGACTTCCGGCCTGTCTGTGCATAAACGAACCGTTGATTCCGGAAGTTTGAACGCTTCCGGTCTTTGCCTATGTGCAAAGATCGCCATCCACCAGCGCGTTGCGCCCGTGGGTGCGATTATGGTTTGTCGCCCGTCGGGGCAAAAGATGTGCCCCCCGGGGCAAGGAGATGACGCGCATGTTCGAGAATCTGTCCGAACGCCTGTCTGGTGTCTTTGATCGCCTGACAAAACAGGGCGCGCTGTCCGAAGATGATGTGCGCGCCGCCCTGCGCGAAGTGCGCGTGGCCCTGCTGGAAGCTGATGTTTCCCTGTCCGTGACCCGCGATTTCATCAAGCGCGTGCAGAAAAAGGCCACTGGCGCATCGGTTACCAAATCCGTCACGCCGGGCCAGCAGGTCGTCAAGATCGTTCATGACGAACTGATTGCCATGCTGGAAGGCGACGAAGAAACCGGCGCGCTGAAAATCGACAACCCGCCCGCGCCTGTTTTGATGGTCGGTTTGCAGGGGTCGGGCAAAACGACGACCACTGCGAAACTGGCCCGCCGCCTGAAAGAGCGCGAGGGCAAGCGCGTGTTGATGGCCAGCCTTGACACCAACCGCCCTGCCGCGATGGAACAGTTGGCCATTCTGGGCACCCAGATCGGGGTTGATACGCTGCCCATCGTCAAGGGGCAAACGGCGGTTGAAATTGCCAAACGCGCCAAACAGCAGGCCACGCTGGGCGGGTATGACGTGTTCTTGCTGGACACGGCAGGGCGGCTGCATATTGACGATGTGCTGATGGACGAAGTGCAGGCCGTGCGCGATGTCGCCAACCCGCGCGAAACGCTGCTGGTTGTCAATGGCCTGACGGGGCAGGATGCGGTCAATGTGGCCGCCGAGTTCGACGGCAAACTGGGTGTCACCGGCGTTGTGCTGACACGCATGGACGGCGACGGGCGCGGCGGTGCGGCGCTGTCGATGCGCGCTGTCACCGGCAAGCCCATCCGTTTTGTGGGCCTGGGCGAAAAGACCGACGCGCTGGAAGTGTTCGACCCCAAACGCGTGGCAGGCCGCATTCTGGGCATGGGCGATATTGTCGCCCTAGTGGAGAAAGCCCAGGAAGTGCTGGAGGTTGAGCAGGCCGAACGCATGATGAAGCGGTTTCAGAAGGGTATGTTCAACATGAACGACCTGAAACTGCAGCTGGAACAGATGCTGAAAATGGGCGGCATGCAGGGCGTCATGGGCATGATGCCGGGCATGGGCAAAATGTCCAAGGCCGCCGAAGCCGCCGGTTTTGACGATTCCATGCTGAAACGCCAGATTGCGCTGGTCAATTCCATGACCAAGAAAGAACGCGCCAACCCCGCCATTCTGCAAGCCAGTCGCAAGAAACGCATTGCAGCGGGCGCGGGGCTGGATGTGTCCGACCTGAACAAACTGCTGAAGCAGCACCGCCAGATGGCCGACATGATGAAAACCTTGGGCAAAAAAGGCATGCTGAAACAGGCGATGGCCGGCATGATGGGCAAGGGCAAAGGCGCGGACGCCATGCCAGACCCGGCCCAGATGGACCCCAAGCTGATGCAGCAGGCCGCGCGCCAATTGGGCGGCATGCCCGGACTGGGCGGCAGCGGTGGGTTGCCCGGCGGGTTGTCAGGGATGTTCAAGAAGAAATGACCCCTGCACTGGCCCACACCCCTGTTCTGGAAACCGCGCGACTGGTGTTGCGCGCGCCCGTCGCCTCCGATTGGCCCGCGTGGCGCGAATTCATGGCAACCGATCGGGCGCAATTCGTGAACGCGCTGGCGCGTGATGACAACGCGGCATGGCGCGCATTTGGTCATTTTATCGGGCATTGGGTGCTGCACGGGTTTGGCCAGTTCGTCATAACAGACCGTTATTCCGGTGCGGTGCTTGGGTCGGCGGGGCCGTGGTTTCCACTAGGCTGGCCGGAACAGGAACTTGGCTGGCTTTTGTGGAACCCGCTGGCCGAGGGCAAGGGCTACGCCTTTGAAGCGGTCAGTGCCGTGCGCGACCATGTCCAGGATCATCTGGGTTGGGATACGGCAGTCAGCTATATCGCGCCCGACAACCTGCGCAGTCTGGCCCTGGCGCAAAGGCTTGGATGTGTGCAAGACACATCTGCCGCAACGCCGGGCGGGTTTTCGACAGTGCAGGTCTGGCGCCACCCGATTGCGCGCGCAGATAATGACGGCAACCCAGAGGCCTATGCATGAATGACAATATCAGCCGCGCCGCCGAACTACTGGCAAACCACCGTGACAGCATCGACCGGCTGGACGCGATCCTTGTCTATACGCTGGGCGAGCGTTTCAAGCACACGCAGGCTGTAGGCCGCCTGAAGGCGCAGCATGATCTTCCCCCGTCCGACCCTGCGCGCGAAGAACGCCAGATAGAACGGCTGGAATGGTTGGCCAAAGAGGCCGATCTCGACCCGGAATTCGCCAAGAAATTCCTGAATTTCATCATCTCGGAAGTGATCCGTCACCACGAGGGAATGCAACGCTGACACTGAATTTGCGGGGTCGTCCCGCGACTGCCACTTAAAGGAGAAACTGACATGGCAACGAAAATCCGTCTGGCCCGTGGTGGGTCCAAGAAGCGCCCCCATTATGCGATCGTCGCATCTGATTCGCGCATGCCGCGCGATGGCCGCTTCTTGGAAAAACTGGGCACCTATAACCCGCTTCTGGCCAAAGACAGCGAAGACCGCATCAAGATGGACCTTGACCGCGTCAAGCATTGGCTGGACCTGGGCGCACAACCCACTGACCGGGTTGCACGTTTTCTGGAAGCTGCGGGCGTGCGTGAAAAAACAACCCGCGCCAACATGAAAAAGGCCCAGCCCGGCAAGAAAGCGCTGGAGCGCGCAGCCGAGAAAGCTGCCAAATCCGAAGAAGCTGCTGCCGAATAATCTGGCGAAAGCAGGGGGGCTTGCTGCCCCCCATATTGCCCGCACTTTGCGGGCAATACCCCCCCCGCGAGTATTTTGGGCAAGATGAAAGCAACATGAGCAAAGCGCGAATCTGTGTCGGGGCGATTATGGGCGCCTATGGGGTGCGCGGCGAAGTGCGCCTGAAAAGCTTTTGCGCCGACCCCCGTGCGATTGGTGAGTATGGCCCGCTGTGGTCCGAAGATGGGGCGCGACAGTTCACGCTGACCCTTGGTGCGCAGGTGGCCCAAGGGTTCGCCGGGCGTCTGGGGGGGGTGAACAGCCGCGATGCGGCTGACGCGCTGCGCGGGGTGCGGTTGTTTGTGGACCGTGACCGTCTGGCGAACCTGCCCGATGATGAATTCTACCACGCCGACCTGATTGGCCTGCAGGTGTTTGACACAGGCGGTGCGGAACTGGGCCGCGTGAAGGCCGTTTTGAACCACGGCGCGTCGGACCTGTTGGAAATTGTGGCACCGGGGCGCAAAGGCGCGATTTTGTTGCCCTTTACACAAGCGGCTGTGCCGACCGTGGATCTGGCCAGCCGCCGGATCATTGCCGACCCGCCCGAAGGTTTGATTGAATGACCGACAGGCCCAGGCGCGCGGCAGGCCGCATTGCGGTAACGCCCTCGCTTAGCCCGCGTGATCTGGATGCGCCGCGCCCTTTGGTGCAGGCATGGCAGGCGCGCATCATCACGCTGTTTCCCGAAGCGTTCCCCGGTGTGCTGGGCCTGTCCCTGACTGGCAAGGCGCTGAACGCGGGGCTTTGGGGGCTTGATACGCTTGATCTGCGGCTGTTTGGCGATGGCAAGCACCGCAATGTTGATGACACGCCAGCGGGTGGCGGTGCGGGCATGGTGCTGCGCGCTGATGTTCTGGGGCGTGCTATCAACATGGTGCAGCGGGGGCGTAGTGATTGCCCGTTGGTCTATTTATCCCCGCGCGGCGCCCCCTTCACGCAGGCCACAGCGCGGCGTTGGGCGGGCGGCGCTGGTGTCACATTGATTTGCGGGCGGTTTGAAGGGATTGACCAGCGCGTGATCGACCATTTCGGGATTGAGGAAGTCAGCCTTGGGGATTTTGTCCTGACTGGCGGCGAGATTGCCGCGCAGGCCATGATTGATGCCACAGTGCGTCTGTTGCCGGATGTTCTGGGCAATGCGGCCTCGGTTGAGGAAGAAAGTTTCGCGCGCGGTTTGCTGGAACACCCGCACTATACCCGGCCCGCAGAATGGCAGGGGCTTGGCATTCCGCCAGTGCTGCAATCAGGTAACCACGCCGAGATTGCACGCTGGCGCCAGAGCCAGTCCGAGCAGTTGACACAGGCGCGCAGGCCAGACTTGTGGGCTGCATGGCTGGCGCGCCCGCGTGACGGGGACGACAGTTAGGCGCGAGGTTGTGCGTTGGGTGGGTAATGCCTTTTGCGGACGTTGACAGTTGGATGAAGTCCGCACTCGGGTATTTCGCCCAATGACCCCTTCAGGCCCTTTGCCCCCTGCGATAGCGCCACATGTTCGCGGCCAGTTACAGCGCGATATGCGGCTGGGATTTCGTCAGGTCATCCAGTGCGCGCAGCTGGCCGATAATGGCTTCCATCTTGTCCACTGGTATCATGTTCGGCCCGTCAGATGGTGCGGTGTCGGGGTCCTGATGGGTTTCGATGAACAGCGCCGACACGCCCACTGCCACTGCAGCCCGTGCCAGAACGGGCGCGAATTCGCGTTGCCCGCCTGATGTGGTGCCTTGGCCGCCGGGTTGCTGCACCGAATGCGTGGCGTCAAACACCACCGGGTAGCCGGTTTGCGCCATTGTGGGCAGACCGCGAAAGTCACTGACAAGCGTGTTGTAGCCAAAAGACGTGCCACGGTCGCACAGCATGATGCGCGTGTTGCCGGTAGACGCGATTTTGGCGGCAACATTGCCCATGTCCCAAGGGGCCAGAAACTGCCCTTTCTTGATATTGATGGCGCTGCCGGTTTCCCCTGCGGCCAGCAGAAGGTCGGTCTGCCGGCACAAAAAGGCCGGGATTTGCAGCACATCGCACACTTGTGCGGCAGGTGCACATTGGCGCGCGTCATGCACATCGGTCAGCACCGGCACACCGAATTCGCGCTTGATCTGGTCCAGAATGCGCAAACCTTCGTCCATGCCCAGCCCGCGTTGCGTGCCGATGGATGACCGGTTTGCCTTGTCATAGCTGGCCTTGAAGATGAAGCGCGTCGCCGTGGGTGCGCAGGCTGCAGCAATGCGTTCGCACATCATGCGCGCATGATCCAGACTTTCCAACTGGCACGGGCCGGTGATCAACGCGAATGGATGCGTGCCGCCAATGGTGATGTCGCCAATCTGGATGGGGGTTGTTTCGATCATGGTGCCTCCTGCAATGCGGATTCGATGCGCCCGACGTCCATGGGGTTGTTCAATTCCCAAAACACCCGCCCGCGTGCGTCCACTTCCACGCAGCGAACCGGAATTCCCCCATACAGGAAGCGCAGCTGTTCCAGCCCTTCCAGGTTTTCCAGCGCACACGGGGGCGTGGCGGCGTATTTTGCCAAGGCTGCCGGGCGGTAGGCATAGACACCCACATGATGGAACACGGGAATAGGGTCTGGCAGTTTGCCCGCATCGATGAAGGGCAGAACTTCCTTGGAAAAATAAAGTGCGTTCATATTCTGGTCGAACACGGCCGTTGTGCCGCCAACCCGCCCGTTGCGCCGGTCGTCGATGAAATTTTCATAGGTCTGGCGGTCACAGCGCAACACAGGTGTCGCCATGCCCACTGACGGGTCAGCTTTCATGGCGTCGATCAGGGCCTCGACAAACCACGGCGGGGTCAGCGGCGCGTCACCTTGCAGGTTGATGACCAGATCGGGCGCCATGGCCAGCCGTGCCAACGCGTCGGCGCAGCGCGCTGTGCCATTTTCGCAGCTTTCGGATGTCATGACCACATCGGCCCCGAAACCGCGCGCAGCGTCTGCGATGCGGTCATCATCGGTGGCGACAAACACCGCGTCCACACCGCGCACCTGAAGGGCGGCTTCCCAACTCATCTGGATGAGGGATTTTGTGGTCCCGTCGCGCTGGCGCAGTGACACCAGCGGCTTGCCGGGATAGCGGGTGGACGCATAGCGTGCCGGAATGAACAAAACGGTTTTCACATGACCCCCGCGCGTAAAAAATCGTGGATATGAACAATGCCTATGGGTGTATTCTGCGGCGTGACCACCAGCAACACGCTGATCTTGCGTGCATTCATCAGCGCCAGCGCTTCAGCGGCAAGCATGTCGGGTTGCACGGTCACGGGGCTTGGATTTGCGATATCGGCGGGGCGCACACTCATCAGGCTGTCCATGTTGCGGCGTAAATCGCCATCAGTCATGACGCCCGTAACGCGCGTGTCATCCATCAATACTGCAACGCCGAATCCTTTGGATGTCATGGTTAGCAGGGCAGTTTGCATGTCTGCGCGATGGTCCAGCAGCGGCAATGCGTCGCCTTCATGCATGAAATCCGCCACGGTTTTAAGCTGCGCGCCAAGTTTGCCGCCGGGATGATACAGGCGAAAATCCTCGGGCATGAAACCGCGCACCTGCATCAACGCCACTGCCAGCGCATCGCCTAGCGCCAGCGTCAGGGTGGTCGATGTGGTGGGTGCCATGCCGATGGGGCAGGCTTCGGGCAGGAGCGGCAGGGTCAGCCGGTAGGTTGCGGCCCGCATCAATGTGCTGTCAGGATGGGACGAAATGCCCATCATGGGAATCGAAAAGCGCTTGATATGAAACAGCATGTCGCGCAATTCGGTGGTTTCGCCTGAGTTGGAGATCAGCAGGCAGATATCGTCATTGGTGACCATACCCAGATCGCCATGGCTGGCCTCGGCGCAATGCACGAAGAAGGCGGGCGTGCCTGTCGATGCCAGTGTGGCCGCAATCTTGCGCCCGATATGGCCGGATTTGCCAATGCCCGACACAATGACACGGCCCTTGATGTTCAGTATGTGGTGGATGGCAGGTTCCAGATCGGCGGGCAGGTTGTGGGCCAGATAGTCCAGCGCGCGCGCTTCAATGGTGACGGTGTCAGCCGCAGCCTTGCGGATGATGTCAGGCGCCGCTTCCGGGTCAGGGGGCGATGTTGAAATATGTGCCATCTTGTGGCCTTTCGGGTTCAGACGTGCCGTATGCGGGGCAGTGACGGGTTTGTTTCAGATTGTGCGCGCGACGACAAGCCATGTCCAGCCTGCGCTATAGCGGGCCGCTTTGGAACAGCTGCACTTTCAACCCGCCATGGGGAATGGGGGGGCCGGGCTGCAGGGTCAGGCCGGTGGCATGCGCCAGTTTGCGGTCCGATGTGACAAGCCCCAGCCGCCAGCCCTTGAAGTGTTCACGCAGCACCTGCCCCAGCGTGGCATATAGTCCGAACAGTTTGGCAGGGTTGCCGATGCGCGCGCCATAGGGCGGGTTGACCATGATCAGGCCGGGGGGGCTGTCGGGACGGGTCAGCGCGCTGATGGGCTGGCAGGCAAACGCGGTGCAGGCCGTCAGACCAGCTCGCGCGGCATTGTCGCGCGCGTTCTGGATCGCGCCCTGATCGCGGTCGAAGCCGAAAAACTGCAAGGGGGGCGATTTGGCGCTGTGCGCCCGCAGGCGTGCCCAGGCGGGCGCGTCGAAGCTGGACAGGTTTTCAAAGGCAAAGGTGCGGGTTCTGCCCGGTGGCAGGCCCGCGGCGCGGTCCGCCGCTTCCACAACAAAGGTTCCCGACCCGCACATCGGGTCAATCACGGGTTGCGTGCCGTCAAACCCCATCTGGTGCAGGAACGCCGCCGCCATGGTTTCGCGCAAGGGGGCCTTGCCCGTGGCCAGTTTGTGGCCGCGTTTGTGCAGCCCGTCGCCAGATGTGTCCAGTGAGATGGTGACCATGTCATCGTCAATGCGGATCATCAGGCGCAACTCGGCATCCGCGGTGACTGGCGCGCCAAGGGTTTCGGTGATCGCGGTTGCAATGCGCTGCGCAGCGGCTTTCTGGTGGTAGATGCGCGAACGGGTGCAGGTGACGTCAATTCTGACCGGAAGATCAGGGCGCAGCACATCAGCCCAGGGGAATTTTCGGGCGCGTTTGTCCAGCTGTGCCAGATGCAGGGCGCGGAATGCACCCAGGCGGACCAGAACGCGGCTGGCGCTGCGCAGCCACAAATTTGCACGCCAGATGTCGGGCCATGTGCCGGTTGTTTCCACCCCGCCGGGAACAGCGACGGGGGCAGGCAGGCCCAATGCCTGCGCTTCGTGCACGACGACAGGTTCAAGCCCCGGCAGGCAGGCAAGGAATACGGGAAAGGATGACTGGTTCATGGCAGTCGCATAGGGGGAATTACGGCCCTGTGCCAGAAGAAAAAGGAATGCGCCCGACCAACGTGGCCCACCCACCCGCCCCCGTGCACCGCGTGGCGCGGTGCACTTGCCACGCTGGCCGGGCGCAGGGCTGGTCTGTGGTGGATCGCCCCGTCACTTGGCGGCGAACCGGTCCATCTTGCGGGCAAGTTTCACGTCCAGATCGGTAACCCCGCCCGCGTCATGTGTTGTCAGCACCACATTCACGTGTTTGTAGACATTGGACCATTCGGGATGGTGGTCCATCTTCTCGGCAAGGATTGCGCAGCGCGTCATCCATCCGAAGGCTTCGACGAAATTGGCAAAGGCGAATTTCTTTTCAATCGCATCGCGCCCGTCCGTTCTTTGCCAGCCATTGGCCAGCAGCGCGTCCAGTTTTGTGGTATCGGTCAGTTTTACAGCCATATCATTTGCTCCGGTGTGTCAGGTGTGTTTGCGAAACGGCGCATGGTCGCGCAGGATGTCCATTTCTTGCGTGATGGCCTGCGTTTCGTCGGTCAGGTAGCGTGCCACAGCCTTTTGAAACCCCGGTTGCGGGAAGTAATGCAATGAATGCACGCGCGAGGGCATATACCCGCGCGCCAGTTTGTGGATACCCTGCGCGCCCGCTTCCACCCGTTGCATTCCGTTGGCAATGGCAAAGTCCATGGCCTGATAGTAGCACAGTTCGAAATGCAGGCAGGGATGGTCCTCGATGCAGCCCCAGTAGCGCCCGAACAGGCAGTCACGGCCAATGAAATTCAGCGCCCCCGCGACGGGCCGGCCACCCTGTTCTGCCAGCACCAGCAAAATGTCATCGCGCATCGTATCATGGATATGATCGAAGAACGCGCGCGTCAGATAAGGCGTTCCCCATTTCCGCGCGCCCGTGTCCTGATAGAAGGTCCAGAAGGCGTCCCAATGCGCGGGCTGGATGTCCGCGCCCGTATAGTGCCGGATGTCCCCGCCAAAGCCTTGCGCCTGCGCGCGTTCCTTGCGGATGGTCTTGCGCTTGCGCGACGACAGATCGGCCAGAAAATCGTCAAAACTGGTATAGTTCCGATTTTCCCAGTGGAACTGTTCTGTGACGCGCGGAAGGAACCCGAATTCCGCGCCTGCTGCGGCCTCGCCCTCGGTGCAGAAGGTGACATGCGCCGATGACAGGGCATTGTCGCGGGCAATCTGTGCAAGCGCCTGAAGCAGGGCCGCGCGCCCTGGGTCATTCATATCCGGCGCGCATAACAAGCGCCGCCCCGTTGCGGGCGTGAAGGGCACCGCGATTTGCAGCTTGGGGTAATAGTCGCCACCCGCGCGGCCATAGGCCTGCGCAAAGGCATGGTCGAAGATATATTCGCCTTGGGAATGCGATTTGACATACATGGGCGCGGCTGCAACCAGTTGTCCCCCGTTTTGCACAATCAGGTGCCGGGGTTCCCACCCCGCTGCCGCCCCAACAGACCCCGATGTTTCCAGCGCGCGCAGGAAACGATATGTCGTAAACGGGTCAGTTGCACGGCCAAGGGCCGCTTCCGGACAGGCGCAGGCATCCCAATCCTGCGGGCTGACATGCCCCAGATCAGGAACCAGCGTGACCGAAAGCGCGCCCCCGTCCATGGATCAGATCGCGGCCAACAGCGCCTCGCCGCCGGACACGTCGCAGGTGCCGGGGCTTTCTTCGGTATGCAGCACGCTGACCTTGCCATCCTCGACCAGCATGGCATAGCGCTTGGACCGGCCCATCAGCCCGACAGGTGGCGCGTCGAAATCCATGCCGATGGTTTTTGTAAAGGCCCCTGTGCCATCTGCCAGCAAGGTCAGGCCCGCTTCTGTTGCGCCCGTGGCTTCGCCCCACGCCTTCATCACGAAGGGGTCATTGACCGCAATGCAAATGATCTCATCCACGCCTTTGGCGGCAAAATCGTCCTTGGTGCGGATGAAGCTGGGCACATGCGCAGAATGGCAGGTGGGCGTAAATGCGCCCGGCACCGCGAAAATTGCGACCTTGCGCCCTTTGGTCAGGCTGGACAGGTCAATCTGTTCCGGCCCTTCTGCGCCGATACGGCTGAATGTTGCGTCGGGCAGGGTATCGCCTGTGGTGATTGCCATTGTATATGCTCCTCGTTCTGTTGTGTTTGCCACTATCCAAGATATAGGGTCACACACAGATTAGGCCAGAGGCAGCGGGGCAGCAGATGGAAAGAATAGTGGTCATAGGTGCCGGACAGGCGGGCGCATCACTGGTGGCAAAATTGCGCGCATCGGGGTTCGCGGGCAAAATTTCCCTGATCGGGCAGGAAACCGTGCCGCCCTATCAACGCCCGCCCTTGTCCAAGGCCTATCTGCTGGGTGAAATGGCGCTGGAACGCCTGTTCCTGCGCCCGGCCAGTTTTTATGCGGAGCATGACATCGACCTGCATCTGGGTGCGCCGGTGACTGCGATTGACCGCGCCGCGCGCACCATTGCTGTGGGGGGGCAGGTTCTTGCCTATGACCAGCTGGCGCTGACAACCGGCACAGTGCCGCGCACCCTGCCTGCGGCAATGGGGGGGGCGTTGGCGGGCGTGCATACTGTGCGCACCCTGGCAGATGTCGACGCGATGGCACCGGAATTCGTTGCGGGCCGCCAGCTTGTCATCATCGGGGGCGGGTATATCGGGCTGGAAGCGGCGGCCGTGGCGGCCAAGCGCGGGCTGGACGTGACCGTTGTGGAAATGGCCCCGCGTATTTTGCAACGTGTGGCAGCGCCCCAAACATCAGATGCGATTCGCGCGTTGCACCTGTCGCACGGCGTGCGGATACTGGAAAATACCGGGCTGGCAGCACTGGAAGGCGCGGACCGCGTGACCGCCGTGCGCCTGACCACAGATGAGGTGTTACCCGCCGATTTCGTGATCGCAGGAATTGGCGTGCTGCCCGACACCGCCCTTGCCGAAGCGGCTGGTCTGTATCTGGAAAACGGGATCGCGGTTGATGCACAGGGCCGCACGTCCGACCATACCATATGGGCCGCAGGCGATTGCGCGTCCTTTCCGTGGCGCGGCCAGCGGTTGCGGCTGGAATCGGTGCAAAACGCCATAGATCAGGCTGAACTTGTGGCCCAGAACATGCTGGGTGCCGGGTTGGCGTATGACCCCATGCCGTGGTTCTGGTCGGACCAGTATGATCTGAAGCTGCAAATCGCAGGGCTGAATCTGGGCTATGACCATGTGGCGGTGCGCGATGCAGCAGGGGTGCGCAGCCACTGGTATTACGCGGGCGACAAGCTGCTGGCGGTGGATGCCCTGAACGACCCGCGCGCCTTCATGCTGGCCAAACGCCTAATTGCGGCAGGGCGCAGCCCCGACCCCGCACAGGTGACAGACCCCGCCACCGACCTGAAATCCCTGTTGCAGCAATGAGGGTGATTGGCGGGCGCTTCCGCGGCACCAGACTGGCCGAACTGGGCAGCGGCGACGCGCAGGCGCATTTGCGCCCCACATCAGACCGCGTGCGCGAATCCATTTTCAACCTGCTGGTCAATGGCGGCTATGGCGATGTGCTGCAAGATGCGCGTGTGCTGGACCTGTTTGCAGGCACCGGCGCGCTGGGGCTGGAAGCGTTGTCGCGCGGGGCCGCGCATGTCACATTCATTGATGATGGCGCAATGGCGCGCGGGTTGCTGCGCCAGAATATCGAAAAACTGCGCGCCATGGGCTGCACCAAGGTGTTTCGCCGCGACGCCACTGCCTTGGGCGAAAATCGCGGCCCGGCCTTTTCGCTGGTGTTTCTGGACCCGCCCTATGGTCAGGGCTTGGGCGCGCGGGCGCTGGCCTCGGCATTGGCTGGCGGCTGGCTGGCGGATGATGCCATGATCGTCTGGGAAGAAAACGCCCCCCAACCCGCGCCCCCCGGCTTGCACCTTCTGGACCAGCGCCGCTATGGGGACACCCATGTAACACTTCTAACACGTCAGGGGACGGCATGACACCGGATCTGGTAATTTTCGATTGCGACGGCGTCATTGTTGACAGCGAAGGGCCGACATTGCACATGCTGCGCGATGATCTGGCTGCGCGCGGGCTGGACCTGCCGCTCGATCGTGCAATGGATATGTTCATCGGTGCCACCATGTCAGGCGTGGCCGCCAAGGCCCGCAGCCATGGCGCGGATCTGCCCCCCGACTGGGTCGAAGGGTTCTATGACCGCCTGTATGCGCGGCTCAAACAGGGTACACCCCTTATCGCAGGCATCGAAACAGTGCTTGACCGGCTGGATAGCGCTGCAATCCCCTATTGTGTCGGCTCGAACGGGCGGCATGCAAAAATGGCCATCACCATCGGCCAGCATCAGGCACTGTGGAACCGGCTTTCGGGGCGGCTCTATGCTGCCGAAGATGTGCCCGCCCCAAAACCTGCGCCGGACCTGTTTTTGCATGCTGCGCGCGCCTTTGACATCGCGCCCGCGCGCTGCATCGTCATTGAGGACAGCCCGACCGGCGCATTGGCGGCGCAGCGCGCGGGCATGGCTTGCATGGGCTATGCCCCCCATGACACCGGCGCGGGACTTGCCGCCCATGGCGCGACAGTCTTTCACAACATGGCCGATCTGCCCGCCCTGCTGCGCATCTGATTTCATTCTGGCAAAAATATCCCGGGAGCGCGAGGGCAGCGCCCTCGCACCCTTCGCCAAGGCTCACACCTCTGCAAGTGCCTGCGCCTTCGCGACAGTCAGTGATGGCGACAACGCGTCGGGGTCCAGCACCAGTTCCACAATCGCAGGCCGCCCCGCCGCCACCGCGCGGTCAAAAGCGGGCAGGAAATCTTCCGTGCGTTCCACCCGCGCGCCATGCCCGCCATAGGCTGCCGCCAGCGCCGCATAATCGGGGTTGAACAGCGCCGTGCCGCTGACCCGTCCGGGATAGGTTTTTTCCTGATGCATGCGGATGGTGCCGTATTGACCGTTATTGCACAGGATCACGATGATATTCGCGCCATGCTGGCGGGCGGTGGACATCTCGTTCAGGGTCATCTGAAAACAGCCATCGCCTGCGAAACACACCACGGTTCGTTCAGGGTGTTCCAGTTTCGCGGCAATTGCAGCGGGAAATCCGTAGCCCATGGACCCTGATGTGGGTGCCAGATGGCCCGGAAAGGCGCGCGCACGCAAATAGCGGTGCAAGAAGGCCGCGTAATTGCCTGCGCCATTGGTCACAATCGCATCTTCGGGCAGGTGGTCTGACAGGGTGTGGATGATTTGTTCCAGTTTCACCGCACCCGGCGTTTCAACAGGGGTGACCCAATCCAGATAATCGGCATGCGCCGCGCGCGTCCAGTCGGCCCAGTCCGCATGCGCGGGCGCATCGCGCTTTGCCAGTTTGGCAATGAAATCCACCGCAGGGGCCGCCAGCGCCAGATCGGGGCGATAGACGCGGCCCAGTTCATTTGGATCGGGGTGAATGTGGATGATGGTCTTGTTCGGGCAGGCAGGGTCGACAAGGTCATACCCCCCTGTCACAATATCGCCCAGCCGAGACCCCAGAACCAGCAGGCAATCGGCATCGCGCAGGCGCTGCGCCAGTTTCGGGTTCATACCCACCGCCAGATCGCCTGCGTAATTGGGGTGGCGGTTGTCGATCCGGTCCATGCGCCGGAATGTTGCGCACACCGGCAGCTCGAAATTCTCGGCAAATTGCGCAAGGGCATGCGCTGTGTCGCTGGACCAGACCGACCCGCCTGCAATCACCAGCGGGCGCTTGGCGGTGCATAGCATGTCCAGCACGGCATCAATCTGTTCGGAACACACCGAAGGTGGCGTGGGTGCCGCGGCAGGCAGGTCGGGCACATCGGCGCGCGCCGACAGGATGTTTTCGGGCAATGCCAGCACCACAGGGCCGGGGCGGCCAGAACTGGCCTGATGAAAGGCGCGGCTGACATATTCGGGCAGGCGGTCGGTGTGGTCCACCTCGGCGGCCCATTTGGCGATGGGTTTGAAGAATTCGCGGTAATTGACTTCCTGAAACGCCTCCCGGTCGCGGTGGCGGTTGTCGATCTGGCCCACAAACATGATCAGCGGCGTGGAATCCTGCATGGCGACATGAATCCCGCTGGATGCATTCGTGGCCCCCGGCCCGCGCGTGACAAAAACAACGCCGGGCTGGCCGGTCAGTTTGGCATGCGCTTCGGCCATCATGGCCGCGCCCCCTTCGTGGCGGCAAACGATATTTTCAATGCCCGATTCGTGCAGACCGTCCAGCGCGGCCAGAAAACTCTCCCCCGGAACGGAAAATACGCGGCGCACGCCCTGCGCCTTCAGTTGGTCCACCAGTATTTGCCCGCCATGTCGCATGGTCATAAATGCCTCGTTTTGCTTGTAATCCGCGCCAGTCTGGAAGATTGCTCCCCCAGGTTCAACCGCGATGATTGCCATTTGCCGGTTTGTCGCTAGCTATGAACCCATACCCTTGAAGGAGGTTCCATGTCGGATTTGAAACTTGTCGGTCTGTGCGGGTCGCTGCGCGCGCAATCCTTTAACCGCAAATTGTTGCTGGAAGCTGCGCGCCTGTTTGATGGCGCGGACTTTACCGAAGGGGATTTGCGCCTGCCCCTGTTCGATGAGGACCTGGAGGCGCAGGGCCTTCCGCCCGAAGTGACCCGGCTGAAGGACCAGATCAAGGCCGCCGATGCAATTGTGATTGCCTGCCCCGAATATAACAAAGCCCCGTCCGGTGTGCTGAAAAACGCGCTGGACTGGATTAGCCGTGGCGGCGCGCCCTGGGCAGGCAAGCCTGTGGCGATTGTGTCGGCAGCGGCAGGTCGCGCGGGCGGGGAGCGGGCGCAATTCGCGCTGCGCCTGATGATGGTGCCGTTTCGCCCGCGCCTGTTGCAGGGGCCGGAAGTTCTGGTGGCCAGCCCCAAGGACCATTTCGGCGAAGACGGCACATTGACGACCGAAAGCTATGTCAACCTGCTGTCCGACCTGATGGGCGCGCTGCGCAACGAGGCAAAACTGACCCGCGCCTGACAAAAGGCCCGCGCGTTTGTGCGACAAGGGTTTGAAACCCGCGCGCGGCGCTTCTATACCAGATGCACGCCTGTATATATCGGAGTTGCCAATGTCGAACCCCACCGCCGCGATGCTGGTCATCGGTGATGAAATCCTGTCGGGGCGCACCCGTGATGCGAATATGCATTATCTGGCCGGTCAGTTGTGCACGCGCGGCATTGATCTGGCTGAAGTGCGGATTGTGTCGGACAAGCACGACAAGATCGTGGCGGCACTGAATGCGCTGCGGGTGGACTATGACCATGTGTTCACGTCAGGGGGCATTGGTCCCACGCATGATGACATTACCGCCGATGCCGTGGCGGCCGCGTTCGGGGTGAATGTTGACATCCGCGACGACGCGCGCGCCATTCTGGCCGCGCATTACCAGCGCACCGGGCTGGAACTGAACGCTGCACGGCTGCGCATGGCGCGCATTCCCGACGGGGCCACCCTGATTGACAACCCCGTATCTTCGGCCCCGGGGTTTACCCTGGAAAATGTGCATGTGATGGCGGGCGTTCCGGCGGTGTTTCAGGCGATGGTCGCGTCGGTGCTGCCGCTGCTGACATCGGGGCAGGCGCTATACAGCCAGACCTTGTGCGTCAACCGTGGCGAGGGCGAGATTGCCGCCGATCTGTCCGCGCTGGCCGATGCATACCCGGATTTGTCCATCGGGTGTTACCCGTTCCAGCGCGACGGGGCGTATGGGGCGAATGTCGTTGTGCGCGGGCAGGCGCGCGCGCAGGTCGATGCGGCCATGGTGCGCCTGTCAGAACTGTTCCCGGAGGCCGTTGCGTGACACTGCCTGCCCCTGACGCGCTGTTCGCGGCGCTGGAAGGGACATGGCCGGCGCAGTCTGTTTTCAGTGCGGCGCAGTGGACCATCCGCGACGGTGCAGGCGGTGGCAAGCGCGTCAGCGCGGCCACCACAAAGGATGAAGGCGCAGATATCGCTGTTGCAGAAGCGGCCATGCACGCGCTGTCCCAAAAGCCGCTGTTCATGCTGCGCGACACGCAGACAGTTTTGCAAGACCGGCTGGCTGCGTGTGGCTATGGCCGGGTTGATCCCAGCGTGATTTATGCAGCCCCGGTCGCCGCCATTGCAAAAGACCCCCCTGCCATAAGCCTGTATCCGGTCTGGCCGCCCCTGGCGATCATGCGAAGGATATGGGCTGACGGGGGTATTGGACCTGCACGGGTGCAGGTCATGGCGCGGGCGCGCGGGCCAAAAGCGGGCTTGATTGCACGCAGCCATGACCGTGCCGCGGGTGCGGCATTTTGCGCGGTCCATGACGGCATCGCGATGGTGCACGCTGTCGAAGTGGCCCCCGCGCTGCGCCGCAAGGGGGTGGCACGCATGATTTTGCAAGGGGCCGCGTTCTGGGCGCAGGGGCAGGGCGCACAATGGCTGGCACTGGCCGTGACCGAAGCAAACGCACCGGCGCGCGCGCTGTATGACGCACTGGGCATGCAGGTAATGGTGCAGTATTCCTATCGTCAGAAGGAGGACTGACATGACCACGCAAGTGACAAAGCTGAACCTGCCCGCTGTAGACCCGCTGCCCGAACGCACGCAAAAATATCTGGACCTTGCGGAGCAGAAGCTGGGCATGGTGCCGAATGTTTTGCGGGCCTATCTGTTCGATGTGACGAAATTCGACGCATTTGTGGGCATGTATAATGACCTGATGCTGGGCGATAGTGCGCTGAGCAAGCTGGAGCGCGAGATGATTGCCGTGGTGGTGTCTTCCATCAACCGCTGCTGGTATTGTCAGGTCGCCCATGGCGCGGCGGTGCGCGAGTTGTCCGGCGACCCCGCGCTGGGCGAAGCGATGGTCATGAATTACCGCGCCGCGCCACTGGACGCGCGCACGCGTGCCATGCTGGATTTCGCGGCCTTGGTCACCGAGGCCAGCGCCAAGGTGAGCGAGGGCGACCGCCACGCCCTGCGCGCGCACGGGTTTTCCGACCGCGATATTTTTGACATTATCGCAGTGGTGGGGTTCTTTTCGATGTCCAACAGGGTGGCGTCGGCCACAGGTATGGAGCCCAATCCCGATTATCATGCCATGGCGCGGTAGATGTGACCGGGAAGGGGGACGGGGGGCGGCCGCCCCCCGGCAGCACCTGACGGCTTTCAACAGGTTTGATACCGGCTGATTTTTTTGTGCTTGGTTTTCAATGGTTTGCGAAGGGGCCATTTCACGGGGTTTGATACCTTTTGGCCTGTTTTCAGGAAAAAGTGCCTGATCAGCGCACGGGGCGCTAG
>JAFWNM010000002.1 GCA_017510335.1 Paracoccaceae bacterium | reverse complement strand
GTCTGGGGGCGCGACATCTATATCGACACGCGCACTGTGGATGTGCATGTCGGCCGCCTGCGCAAGACCCTATGCACCACCACCAACGGCCCCGACCCCATCCGAACCGTCCGCGGCGCAGGATATGCCATCGGCGGGTAGGCGCCCCTTTGGACTGTGGGCGCGCTACATGGCGCGCTTTATCCCGCCAAATCTGGCCCTTGCGCGCGGATCCTTGTCAAAAAGGGCGGCCAGTTGTTCTGTCATCGCGCCCGCCAGTTGTTCGACATCGGTGATTGTCACAGCACGCTGATAATAGCGTGTCACATCATGGCCGATTCCGATTGCCAGCAATTCCACTGCGCGGCGACGTTCGACCAGCGCGATGACATCGCGCAGGTGCCGTTCCAGATAGTTGGCGGCATTCACCGACAGCGTGGAATCGTCCACAGGTGCGCCGTCCGAAATAACCATCAGGATTTTGCGTGCTTCGGGCCGCGCCAGCATGCGCCGGTGCGCCCATTCCAGCGCTTCGCCGTCGATATTTTCCTTCAACAAGCCTTCTTTCATCATCAGGCCCAGATTGGGGCGCACGCGCCGCCAGGGGGCATCGGCCTGTTTATAGATGATGTGGCGCAGGTCGTTCAGGCGGCCGGGTTGCGCGCTGCGCCCTTCGCCCAGCCAGCGTTCGCGCGACTGCCCGCCCTTCCATGCGCGGGTGGTGAAGCCCAGAATTTCCACCTCCACATTGCACCGCTCCAGCGTGCGCGCCAGAACATCGGCGCAGATGGCGGCAATGGAAATGGGACGCCCGCGCATGGACCCGGAATTGTCCAGCAACAGCGTAACCACTGTGTCGCGGAATTCGGTGTCTTTTTCCTGCTTGAAGGACAGCGGCGTGGTGGGGTTGGCCACAACCCGCGCCAGGCGGCCTGCATCAAGGATGCCTTCTTCCAGATCGAACAGCCAGGACCGGTTCTGTTGCGCCTGAAGGCGGCGCTGCAATTTGTTGGCCAGCCGTGACACAGCCCCTTTCAGCGGGTCAAGCTGCTGGTCCAGATAGGCGCGCAGGCGTTCCAGTTCCGCAGGGTCGGCCAGATCCTCGGCGCGGATTTCTTCGTCGAATGCTGTGCTGAAAACCTTGTATTCGGCGTTTGCTTCCGAATGGGGGGGCGGTGGCGGGGGGTCAAGCGGCGCTTCGCCTTCGGGCATGTCGGCCTCATCCGACATTTCGTCGTTGGCGTCCTGATCAAGGGCGGCATCGGCCTGCGCACTGTCCTGGGCAGGGCTGTCGTCTTCGCTGTCCTCGTCGGATTGTTCGTCCTGTCCGGTGCTGTCGGGGGTGTCTTGTTCTTCGGGCTGGTCCTCGGCGTCGGTGTCGGTGCTGTCGTCCTGGTCGCCTGTATCATCAGGATCATCGCCCAATTGGTCGCCATAGCCCAGATCCTCGATCATCTTGCGGGCAAACCGGGCGAAGGCGGCCTGATCGGCCAGCACATTCTCCAGCCCGTCCAGCGTGCCGCCCGCGCGGTCGGAAATGAAATCGCGCCACAGGTTCAGCACATTATCGGCCCCTTGGGGCAGGGTGCGGCCTGTGGCCAGTTCGCGGATCATGTAGCTGGCCGCAACCGGCAGCGGCGCATCCTGACGGTCGCGGATCTGGGAATACCCTTTGCGGGTTGCATCATGGGAAATGCGCGCGTCAATATTCTTCGCGGTGCCGGGCATATGGCGCGCGCCCACTGCTTCGCAGCGGGCATCTTCCATGGCCTGATACAGATCGCGCGCCATCTGGCCTTGTGGCAGATAGCGCGTATAGGTCGTGTCATCGTGAAACCGCAGGCGCAGGGCCAAGCTGTCGGCCGTGCCGCGCGCCAGCAACACTTCGTCGCGGGTCATGCGGCGCGTGACCTGCGGCAGGCGCATGGTGTCCCCACTGACGCCGGGCGGGTCCACCGAATAGGTCACGGTCATATCGCGGGCATCGGCCATGGTGCGTGTCGCGTCTGACAGCGCCTTCTTGAACGGGTCGGCAGGGTTGTCGGTGCGGGTCATGCGGCGGCGTGCTCTTGGTTTTTTGGGTTACCCGCCCAGAGATAGACCAGTGCATGCGGAAAAGAAAGCGCCGCCGCTGTCAAAATCTGGGCGTGGGGGCGATGCAATTTGTCCCTGTGTATTCTGAACAGCCGATCATCACGCCGCTCATGCCGCCAAGGGCATTGCCAAAGCCGAATGTTCCGGCGGCTTCTTCGGCATTTGGCCCGTAGAATGCGCCGTCCAATTCGCCCCAGGCTTGTTGTCCACCATACTCGAAGCCGGTGTCGGCGGTGTTGAAGAACCGCGCATTGGGGTCGACTGCGGCATTCTGGAACCCTGCAGTCAGCGCTGTTGACTGGCCGGTTGCGTCATCGCGCAAGGTGCCGTTGAACTGCCCGGACAACTGGCCCGCTGCAAAATCCACATCCAGCTGTGTGGTGCCCGATGCACGCCCCGCGTATCTGGTGCCGCCGGTGGTGATGCTGGCCCCTGACTGAAACTGCCCGGTATAGGTGACGGATGATCCGGGCAGGTTCACGCGCTCTGTCGCGGCTGGCCCGGAATGCACTGTCGCAAACCCGTTCTGGTTCTGGTCCGGGCCATAGCCGTTCACAGCGAACGCCCCCGCATAGGAATGCACCCCCCGCAATTCATTGACCAGATACGCGCTTTTGGCGTTGGCCGCAGCGCATTCGGGGACCACCGCGCCGCCGCCGGCGCGGTCGCATTGAATGCTGACGCCCACCAAGGGGCCATTGTGAAAATCCACCCGTGCGCCGATGTCCGAGGTGTTATAGGCCATCGTTGCTTCCAGCCCCGCAGCGGGGTCTTGGCCGTCCCGGGCCAGCACACCGCCCGAATTGCCCTGGCCTGATTGGGGCAATGTGTTGGCGGGGGCTCCGCTTGGCTGCGCGCTGGTGGCATGCGTGGGCGGATTGCCAAATCCGGCAGCCCCTTCGTCGCTGCAGGCAGAGATTAGCGTTAGTGCAAAACAAGAAACAATGACTGCGCGCGACATGGCTTTTGCCCCTGTGATTAACATATTCTTAATGCTGAAATGCCGGAAGAATATGTCCGAAATTGGGGCAAATAAGGGTCAAGTTGGCGCAGTGGTGCGATTTTGGAAACAGTCGGCGCTGTCATTCTTTGCGCAGGCAGGTGTTTTGACCGGCCAACCCGCGTTGAACATTATCGCACAGACCATGTGCAAAAGTCGGTGTTTGCAACGCGGGGCGAATGCTTATGTCAGGCGTGCAACCGATAACCAACTTGAAAAGGCGTATTATGTCCGCAACTCCTCGCATTGCCGTGATCCTGGGCAGCACCCGTGATTCCCGTTTCGGCGAAACACCAGCAAAATGGATCCTTGAGCGCGCGCAAGCGCGTGACGGGTGGGATGTCGAATATCTGGATCTGAAAGATTTTGACCTGCCGCTGTTTAACGAAGTGGCCTCGAATGCATGGGTGCCATCGGAAGACACCAAAGCCAAAGCATGGCAGGAAAAAATTGGCCAGTTCGACGGCTTCATTTTTGTGACGCCGGAATACAACCGGTCCATCACCGGGGCACTGAAAAACGCGCTGGACCAGGCCTATGTCGAATGGAACCGCAAGGCGTTCGGGATTGTCAGCTATGGGTCCGTGGGCGGCACCCGCGCGGCCGAGCATCTGCGCACCATCGGGATTGAACTGCAGATGGCATCAACCCGTTCTGCTGTGCATATCGGCGGCAGCGACTTCTTTGCGGTGCACCCGCTGGGCGGCCAGTCCAAGCCGATTTCGGAGATCGAAGGCTCTATCGGTGGGTCCGCTGATGCGATGCTGGATGAACTGGATTGGTGGACCCGCGCAACCATGGCGGCACGCGGCTAAGCCCTGTCAGGGGGCAGGAACGGGATTTACGGTGTCTGCCCCCTGATTAGCTGAATATAACCGACACTTCGGTGGTGGCGCATGACAACCCAATGCGCCACCTGTTGGCCGGTCAGGCGTTGCGCGTGCGACAGACCCCGACGCGATAGCGGTGTTTTCGCGGGCATATTGCAGTTGCAGTTTCCTGTCCGCGACACTGCAGGGTGTTGTTGTGTCACACAATGTCTTGAATGATCACACCTTTCCAGCCCAGTCCGCGATATGTTTCAAAGCCTTCGGTGGAATGATAGCAAACCAGCTTGTTGCCCGAGACGAAATACCCTGATTTCGGGTCCATCCCGTCAGGGATGACGACTTTCTCGGACAGAAAGCCCGTTCCGTCCGAAGATGCGATTACCCTTGCGTGACGATCAACCAGCAACGCGCGGGTGTTGCGTTTGGCCATGCTGTCATCCATCCGCAAGGCCCCGACAATGGACCGCGCTTGCGCTTCCCAGTCGAAACTGGTCGACATGACACCCAGAACCCGGCTGTGTTTGTCGCCGTTTTCCCGAATGGTGCAGGCATAGGAAATGGTCTGCCGGTCGTTGAGATAGGCAGAGCGTACAA
This sequence comes from Paracoccaceae bacterium, assembly GCA_017510335.1. Lineage (GTDB taxonomy): Bacteria > Pseudomonadota > Alphaproteobacteria > Rhodobacterales > Rhodobacteraceae > Roseinatronobacter. Next base: position 45,394 of record JAFWNM010000002.1, on the reverse strand, counting down.
CTTCGCCCACGGCGAATTCATCGCCTGAGCGTTGTGCAAGTGTTGCGCCGAACCAAGGCAAATCACCGATCGATTTTTGAACAACGTTGAATTCCTTTGGCCGCGCGTTGGCCAGAATGCGCCCGTCGCGGTCGGCAATCCACAGATCCAGATAAATGTTATACGCGTCCAGAATGACGCCCAGGCGTTTTGTCGTCCGGTCCAGACTGCGCTGGTCAGCATTGGCCAATGCCGACACAAAGGCCGCATCTGTTGCCCACCAGCGGACGTCACAGGTGCGTTCATACAGATTGCGGTCAATGGTGTCGACGGCAGTAAAGGCCAGATCGACCAGCCTTTCGCCGGTGCTTTCACGTTCCATTGCGACGACCATCGCGTTCAGGTCGGACAGCCGGCGGTGCAACTGGGCTTGCATATCTTTTGCGATGGCGTTGATTTCCGCGCCCACAGCGCCCACTTCGTCGGCAACAACACCAAAGCCACGGCCAATCTGACCGGCCCGTGCGGCTTCGATCTTGGCATTGATTGCCAGCATTTTCATCTGGACGGTAATCTTGCTTATGGCCGCCACACTTTTGCTGGCGTAGCGCGTCGCTTCGTTACTTTGTGCGGAGATCGACTCCAGCGTGATACGCTGGCCCACGGGCGTTTGTGTCGTTGCAATGTCTTTCACCTGTCGTCCCTTGCGGTGGGGGCCTGAATTCGGGCGCCACGAAGCACCCTAGGGGCGAAAGGTAAATTTTTATTGCATCAACCGAACAAAATGCCCTGCACCTTCATTTTCGGGGTGCAGGGCATTTTGTTCGGGGGCGCGTATCGTGATGCGCTTACGCGTTAGCGCATGCGAGGTTCATTCTTATTCACCCCATATGCGTTAACTTATTGATTTCGCTGTTTCGAGAAGCATAAAGTCGGGCCCCGGTTTTGTGCAACACGCCTAGCCAAGGGCCATGCTGACTGCGGATTCCGGCAGTTCCTCGTCAAAACAGCGCTGGAAGAATTCGGCCACTGTCTGGCGTTCCAGCTCGTCGCATTTGTTCAGGAAGGACAGGCGGAACGCATAGCCGATGGACCGGAAAATACGCGCGTTTTCCGCCCAGTTGATGACGGTGCGCGGCGACATGACCGTGGACAGGTCGCCATTCATGAACGCTGTGCGCGTCAGGTCGGCCACTGTCACCATCTGGCTGATTTCCTGCCGCCCCTTGGCGGTGTTATAGGCAGGGTTCTTGGCCAGAACGATGGCCGCTTCCGCATCATGGGACAGATAGTTCAGTGTGGCCACCAGGGACCAGCGGTCCATCTGGGCCTGGTTGATCTGCTGCACCCCGTGATACAGGCCTGTCGTGTCGCCCAGACCCACAGTGTTGGCCGTGGCAAACAGCCGGAAACTGGGGTGCGGGGTGATGATTTCATTCTGGTCCAGCAGCGTCAGCTTGCCATCATGTTCCAGAACACGCTGGATCACGAACATCACATCGGGGCGGCCTGCATCATATTCGTCAAACACAATCGCAACCGGATTGCGCAGCGCCCAGGGCAAAATACCTTCCTGAAATTCGGTGACCTGCACGCCGTCCTTCAGTTTGATGGCGTCCTTGCCGATCAGGTCGATCCGGCTGATATGGCTGTCAAGGTTCACCCGCACGGACGGCCAGTTCAACCGCGCCGCGATTTGTTCGATATGGGTGGATTTGCCGGTGCCGTGATAGCCCTGCACCATCACGCGCCGGTTATAGGCAAAACCGGCAAGGATGGCCAATGTCGTGTCGGGGTCGAACTTGTAGGTGGGGTCCAGTGCGGGAACGCGGTCTGTCGCTTCGGCAAAGCCCTTGACCGTCATGTCGCTGTCAATGCCGAACACATCGCGCACATGGATTTCTTCGGTCGGTTTCATTGGTGCCGTCATAGTGTCATTTCCCGCCTGAAAGTGTCGTCTGATGCGCAAGGGGCGCGCGATTGCCTAGTCTGTGGAACATATCCCGCGCAGGTGCAAGGGGAAGGGGGCCTTGGCCACTTCTGTTGATGCGCCTTTTCAGGCCTTTGCCCGCGCAACGGCTGCGCGGGCTTTGGTTTTGCAAAATGAAACAGCGCGCCGTTTCCCGCGTCAGACCTTGGACACCGCGTCCAGAATACGCGCCCATGATCTGATTCCGCGGTGAAAGCTGTCCAGATCATATTTTTCATTTGGGGAATGAATCTGGTCATCATTCTTGGCAAATCCGATCAGCATGGAATCCATGCCAAGGATGGATTTGAAATACCCCGCGATGGGAATCGACCCGCCCGCGCCCACAAATGCCGCCGGTCTGGGCCATTCGTCGCTAAGTGCGGCGCGCGCCGCTTCGAATGCGGGGTGGTCCGTGGCCATGACGGATGCGGGCGATGCGCCATGGTCCAAAAACTCCACGCGGCAATCGGCGGGAATGCGGGCGCGCACGAAATCGCGGAACGCGGCGCGCAGTTTGTGGGGGTCTTGCTGGCCCACCAGCCGGAAGCTGACCTTGGCAGAAGCCTGTGCGGGCAGGACCGTCTTGAACCCCGCGCCCGTATAGCCAGATGTCATCCCGTTGATTTCGCAGGTCGGACGCGACCAGATCATTTCCAGCACGCTGCGCCCGGCTTCGCCCGCGGGGTGTTTCAGCCCGACCGACCCCAGAAATGCGTCAGGGTCGAACCCCAGCCCGTCCCATTGCGCGCGCAAATCATCAGGCAGTTCGGGCACATCATCGTAGAATCCGGGCACTGTCACGCGGCCCTGATCATCGTGCAGATCGGCCAGAACACGCGCCAGAACGCGCGCGGGGTTCATGGCCGCCCCCCCGAAGGAACCGGAATGCAAGTCGCGCGACGGTCCGTGAATGATGATCTCCTCGCCCAGCAGGCCGCGCAGCATGGTGGTAACCGCGGGCGTTTGCGCATCAAAAAGCCCTGTGTCGCATATCAACGCCAGATCGGCGCGCAGCGCGTCGCGGTTGGCCTGCAGATAGGGCACAAGCGACGGGGAGCCGCTTTCTTCTTCCCCTTCCATGCAGAAGGTCAGTTTCACCGGAAGGGTTCCATGCACCGCCAGCCATGCCCGGCAGGCTTCCACGAAGGTCATCAACTGGCCCTTGTCATCCGATGCGCCCCTTGCGCGGATCACTTTTCCGTTGGCCGTGTCCTGAATGACAGGCGCGAAAGGGTCGTGTTCCCACAGGTCCAGCGGGTCCACAGGCTGCACGTCATAATGCCCGTAAAACAACAAATGCGGGGCGTCCTGCGCGCCCCCTGTCGCCACAACCATAGGGTGGCCCGGCGTGTCATCCTTGCGGGCGGAAAACCCAAGCGCATTCAGGTCGTTAACCAGCCATTGCGCAGCACGGTCCACATCTGGCGCGAAGGCGGGATCAGTGGAAATGGACGGGATGCGCAGCAAATCCTGCAGCCGGTCAAGTGCATTGGGCAGATCCTGGTCAATATGGTCCAGAACGCTGTTCAGGTCGGGTGTCATCTTGCTTCTCCGGGTTTCAGGTCTGGGGCAGCGTATCAAAGCAGGTCGGGCTGTCCAGCCCCGTATCAGTGTTTATAACTGTCTCGGACACCATGATTGATTCGGATGGAAGACGATATGACACTTCACAACACCCTTGGTATATTTGCAGCAGCGGCCATCGCTATTTCGGGGTCAATTGCTGTGGCCGACCCTGCCACGTCAGAGCATTTTGACCTGGGCGAGTCCCGCATTACCCTTCATCTGCATGATTTCCTGACAGACGAGGAACTGGCCGTCCTGCGCCTTGTCGGACAGAACGAGGAAGCGCTGGCGCTGTTCCTGCCTGAAGGTGCGGGGGGCTTCGGGGCCTTGGCGGTTGCGCCTGCTGACGGGTTCATTCGTGACGGTATGCCGGCCGAGTCTGCCGTGGCGCTGTCGGAATTGCCCGACATGGACGGCGCAAAAGCGGCGGCGGTGGCGCAATGCAATACGCTGCGCAGCGGCGGACGCGCCTGCGAGGTTGTGCTGGAAATCGCGCCGCGCTGACAGGCGGGCATCAGCGACCTGTTCGCGACAATAGGTCGCTTCAATTTTGATTTGTTCTAATCGCATGTTTGATTTAGGTCAAAGGCAACGCAGCACCCCTGTTTTATCAAGGGGTCGGATCGGACTGTTGGACACTGTTGGACATGGACGACGGATCGATATAGATGAATATGTACCCAGCAGCCGCGAGGGAGAGGGTCTTGAATTATAACGCCGCGCTCGATACCGCCATTCAAAGGCTTCATGATGAAGGCCGCTACCGCACCTTCATAGATATCGAACGCCGTCAGGGCCAGTTTCCGCATGCCATGTGGACAAGGCCGGACGGCGAACAACAGGAAATTGTTGTCTGGTGCGGCAATGACTATCTGGGCATGGGCCAGAATCCGGTTGTTTTGCAGGCCATGCACGAAGCGCTTGACGCGACCGGCGCGGGGTCGGGGGGCACGCGCAATATTTCCGGCACCACAGTGTATCACAAACGGCTGGAAGCTTCGCTTGCTGATCTGCACGGCAAGGAAGCGGCGCTTGTCTTCACCTCTGCCTATATCGCCAATGACGCCACGCTGTCGACATTGCCGAAACTGTTTCCCGGCCTGATCATCTATTCTGATGCGCTGAACCATGCTTCCATGATTGAAGGGGTGCGCCGCAATGGCGGTGCGAAGCGTATTTTCCGGCATAACGATGTCGCGCATCTGCGCGAATTGCTGGAAGCTGATGACCCTGCCGCGCCCAAGCTGATTGCGTTTGAATCCATCTACTCGATGGATGGGGATTTCGGCCCGATCAAGGAAATCTGCGATCTTGCTGATGAATTTGGGGCGCTGACCTATATTGACGAAGTGCATGCCGTGGGCATGTATGGCCCGCGCGGCGCGGGTGTGTGCGAACGTGACGGGTTGATGGACCGGATTGATATTATCAACGGCACATTGGCCAAGGCATATGGCGTAATGGGCGGCTATATCGCGGCGTCAGCCAAAATGTGTGACGCGGTGCGGTCCTATGCGCCGGGGTTCATTTTTACAACATCCATTCCGCCCGCTGTGGCGGCTGGCGCTGTCGCTTCGGTCGAATATCTGAAAACCGCCCAATATTTGCGCGATAAGCAGCAAGAAAACGCGCGTATTCTGAAAATGCGTCTTCGCGGGCTTGGCTTGCCGATTATTGATCATGGCAGCCATATTGTGCCCGTGCATGTGGGGCACCCCGTGCATTGCAAGGCAATTTCGGATATGTTGCTGGAACAAAACGGAATTTACGTCCAGCCCATCAACTTTCCGACTGTGCCACGCGGAACCGAACGCCTGCGCTTCACGCCGTCGCCAGTGCACAAACCACGCATGATTGATGACCTTGTGCGCGCGATGGACGGGCTTTGGGCGCATTGTGCGCTGAATCGTGCCGAAATCTCTGCCTGATTAATCTTATCGCTTCAATTCGACGTGAAAATCCGTATACTGCAACTGTTCGTCAATGGATCGAAAGAAATCCATGTCGGAAAAGTGACATTTGAGCAACAATATCTGTGTTAAGGGGCGGGAATGAAGTGGTTTGGCAGCAAACCCGAGGCAGAGGCTGAAACACAGACTGGTGCTGTGGGCTTTGATGATTTCGAGGTTCGACTTGGTGACCTGATGCGTGGCGAACGCGCCACCATGGGCAAATCGTTGCTGGATGTTCAACGTGAGTTGCACATCAGGGCGACATATATATCGGCAATCGAAGCGGGCGATCTGTCCGCTTTTGAAGCCACAAGCTTTGTGGCGGGATATGTGCGATCCTATGCGCGTTATCTGGGCATGGACTCGGATTGGTGCTACGCGAAATTCTGCGCCGAGACAAATTTTTCCATCAGCCCCGACTTGCAAAAAGCACTGGCGCCCAAGCGGACGAATGTGCCTGTGAACCGCGATTTCCAGCCGGGGCTGTTGTCACGCACCCGACTGGCCGCTGAACCAGAACCATTCTGGCGCAGGCTGGATATGGCGGCATTGGGGTCGATTACTGTTTTGCTGGCCTTGATCGTGGGGCTTGGGTATGGCGGTTGGACAGTGCTGAAAGAAGTGCAGCGCGTGAACCTGGTGCCCGCCGACCAACCCCCAGAGGTGATGGCCGATCTTGACCCCGTCATGTCAGGTGCCGCGCCGCGTGTGGCCGATATCGGCGCTGATGATTTGCGCATCGGCAATCAGGACACAATCACCGCAAATGCGCAGGGTGTTGTGCGCGCCTATCGCCCCGAAGCGCTGGACGCGCCGGTGATGGTGTCGCGTGACGGGCCGATTGCGGCCATCAACCCGCGTGAAGCCGTGCCAGACGCGGACAGGGCCGACCAGACGCGCAGCGCGATCGAACGCGCTTTGGCAGACGCTTCGGGCGGTATTATTGCGCAGCCGGACACGTTGGAAACGGCCGGGGTGCGCGTAACAAGTGACGGCCCGCCGCAAGTCGAAATTCTTGCCGTCCGGCCAAGCTGGGTGCGTGTGCGGGCGGCGGATGGCACTGTTCTGTTCGAGCGTATTCTGGATGCGGGCGAACGCTACACTGTGCCCCAATCCGAGGAACCCCCGATTCTGCGCGCAGGCAATTCCGGGTCTGTGTATATGCTGGTAGATGGGCAGCCTTTTGGCCCCACTGCGCCGGGTGCACAGGTGGTGGATCAGGTCAGGCTGTCACCTGATGCCGTGTCGGAACGCTTTGATGTGGCGGATCTGACTGGCGACAGCGATCTGATGAATTTTATTGATTTTGCGCAAATCGCTGACTGACCTTGCGGTTTTGTAATTCGGCTGCGCGCGGCAACGGCTGGTTGCCGCGCGCAGTCATGTGGTTTATCTATCCCTTAGTGTATTCCTGACAAAGGGCGGTCTTCGCATGGATCACAACCATATTCGCCCATGGCGCAACATCGAACGGCGCAAGTCGCGCCAGATCATGGTTGGCAATGTGCCCGTGGGCGGCGGCGCCCCCATCAGTGTTCAAACCATGACCAACACTGATTCGGGCGATGCCTCTGCGACAATCAAGCAGGTTCTGGCTTGCGCCGAAGCGGGCGCTGATATTGTGCGCGTGTCCGTTCCCGACACTGACGCCAGCCGCGCCCTGCGCGAGGTGGTGCGCGAAAGCCCTGTGCCCATCGTGGCCGATATCCATTTTCACTACAAACGCGGGATCGAAGCTGCAGAAGCGGGCGCGGCCTGTCTGCGCATCAACCCGGGCAATATTGGCGACGCTGCCCGCGTGCGCGAAGTGATCAAGGCCGCGCGCGACCATGGCTGTTCCATCCGCATTGGCGTGAACGCCGGGTCACTGGAACGGCATTTGCTGGAAAAATACGGCGAACCATGCCCTGATGCCATGATCGAAAGCGGGTTGGAGCATATTCGCATCCTGCAAGACAATGATTTCCATAACTTCAAGATCAGCGTGAAGGCGTCTGATGTGTTCATGGCGTCTGCTGCCTATATGGGGCTGGCAGAGGCAACGGACGCCCCCATCCATCTGGGCATTACCGAAGCGGGCGGCATGATTTCCGGCACTGTGAAATCCGCCATCGGGCTGGGCAACCTGCTTTGGATGGGGATCGGCGATACAATTCGCGTTTCCCTGTCTGCGGACCCGGTGGAAGAAGTGAAAATCGGCTATGAAATTCTGAAATCGCTGGGGCTGCGTCATCGTGGCGTCAGCATCATTTTCTGCCCGTCCTGCGCCAGACAGGGCTTTGACGTGATCAAGACTGTTGCCGCGCTGGAAGACAGGCTGGCCCATATCAAAACCCCCATGAGCCTGTCTATCATCGGCTGTGTTGTCAATGGCCCGGGCGAGGCGCTGATGACCGATATCGGCTTTACCGGCGGGGGGGCGGGGTCCGGCATGGTGTATCTGGCGGGCAAGCAAAGCCACAAGCTGTCAAATGCGGAAATGGTCGAACATATTGTCGAACAGGTCGAACGCCGCGCCGCCGAGATTGAGGCCGTGAAGGCCAGCGAACAGGCGGCGCAATAGCTGTAGTTTAAGCATGTCGCGTTCATTTGTATGCACGCGACATGCTTAAACTTATTTATTTTGCATGTTCGAGAAGCTCAAAACCGGGTCCCAGTTTTGAACAACATGCTCTGGCGGAAAACCGGGAACCTGCTTTGTGCGTCCACGCGCGCGAAAGCAAGGCGTGACAGGTCATAGCGCGCACAGAAATAAACGCGGCCGTCTGGAACCTGCGCGCAGCGGCCTGTTTCAAACAAGTGTCATGTGCCCACATCCGCCAGCAATTGCGCATTGCCCCCCGATGCGGTGGTGTCCACGCATAGATGGCGTTCCAGCAGAACATAGCCCGCATCCGGCATGCCGGTGATCAGTGGCACAATGGGGCCATCACGCGCGGCAAGTGTGCGGGCGATGTGTTGCGCCTGGTCCTTTGGCCCCCAGAAAACCACGGCCGAAAACCCGTCCATTTCATCCAGGCCTTCGGGAATGCCGGCCAGCGGTATGGCCTGCCCGCCAAGGGCGCGCACGATGTCGGCTTGTTTCGACGCCTGCGCGGGCTGCGGCCCAAGGCACAGGACGGGCGCGCGCGGGACATGGCGCAAGCGGTTCGTCTCGCCCGTTGGGCCGGGCAGGTCCTGTTCGTGCAGGGGCGGGGCGGCAGTGGTGCGCGCGGGGTCTGCCAGCGCCTGTTCCAGCGCGGACCGTGACAGGCGCGGGGCAAGTTGCTGGGAATGGTCCGCATGCTGCTGCGTGAAACGATGAAGATACTGCGGCCCCCCGGCTTTGGGGCCGGTGCCTGACAACCCTTCGCCACCAAAAGGCTGGCTGCCCACGACCGCGCCAATCTGGTTGCGGTTGACATAGGTATTGCCCACGCGCACCCGTTCGACCACGTGCTGCACGCGCGCGTCAATGCGCGTGTGCAACCCGAAGGTCAGGCCATAGCCACGCGCGTTGATGTCATCAATCACGCGGTCCAGGTCACAGGCACGGAACCGCGCAATATGCAAAACCGGCCCGAACACTTCGCGCGCTAGGTCTTCTATGCCTGAAACGCGCAGGGCAACCGGCCCAACGAAATGCCCGTCTTCGGGCGCTATTATCTGGTGCAGAACACGCCCTTGGGTGCGGGCTTGCGCGATATATGCCGCAATCTGGTCGCGGGCGTCGCGGTCGATTACGGGGCCAATGTCGGTTGTCAGGTGCCAAGGGTTGCCAAGGCGCAGTTCGTCCATGGCGCCAAACAGCATTTTTTCCAAACTATCCGCGATATCTTCCTGCAGATACAGACACCGCAGCGCAGAACAGCGTTGACCCGCTGACTGGAACGCAGACGCCAGAATGTCGCGCACGGCCTGTTCGGGCAAGGCGGTGCTGTCCACGATCATGGCGTTCAACCCGCCTGTTTCCGCGATCAGGGGCGCGTCCGGCGACAGGTTGTCGGCCATCGCGCGCCGTATGCGCAAAGCAGTGTCCGTGGACCCGGTGAACGCCACGCCGCTTATGCGCGCATCCGATGTCAGCGCCGCCCCGACTGTGCCGCCATCCCCCGGCAGCAATTGCAGCACATCGCGCGGCACACCGGCGTCATGCAGCAATGTGGTGGCGAAATGGGCTATCAGCGGCGTTTGTTCAGCGGGTTTGGCCAGAACGCCATTCCCCGCCGCCAAGGCCCCGGCAATCTGGCCAGTGAAAATGGCAAGCGGGAAATTCCATGGGCTGATGCAGGCAAACACACCGCGTGCGGGCGCAACAAGGCCCATGGCCTGCCGCGCGTAATAGCGCAGGAAATCCACTGCTTCGCGCAGCTCGCCCACGGCGTCCAGTTGCGTTTTGCCAGCCTCGCGGGCCAGAATGGCGAAGATTGCGCCAAAATGGTCTTCATACAGGTCGGCGGCGCGGTTGAGCACCCGCGCGCGCGTTGCGCTGTCCACGTCCCATGCGCGCGCGGCCCCCAGTGCGGTGTTGACGTCCTGTGCGCTGGCGGGCGCGACCTGGCCCAGATGGTCTGCCAGTTCAGCGGGGTTGCGCATATCCCGGGCGGTGTCTGGTGCGGGCGGTGTTGCCAGTAACGGACCCGCGCGCAGTTGGGCCGTATGATGGGGGGTGCGCGCGCCCTCAATCTCGGCCAGATCGGCGTGGCACGCCAGATCCCAGCCGCGCGAATTGCGCCGGTCCTTGCCAAACAGCCCCGGCCCCACCGCCAGTTTCGGATTGCGCCCTGCAGGTAGTGCGTCCAGCGCCGCAAAAGGGCAGGCGGCCACTGTTTCAGGCGTCACATCTTCATCGACGATCTGGTTCACAAAGGACGAATTCGCCCCATTTTCCAACAGCCGTCGCACCAGATAGGCCAGCAAATCCTTATGGGCACCCACTGGGGCATAGATGCGGCAGCGCGTCTGGTTGCGGGTCAGCACCAGATCATGCAGCGCTTCGCCCATGCCATGCAGGCGTTGGAATTCATATTCCTGCGGGCGGGTCTGCATGTCCTTTGCCATATGCAACACGGCCGCAACCGTATGCGCGTTATGCGTGGCAAATTGCGGATAGATACGCGCGGTCATGCCCAGCAATTTGCGCGCGCAGGCGATGAAATTGACGTCTGCCGCAGGTTTTTGCGTCAGCACTGGAAACCCGTCCAGCCCCATGACCTGCGCGCGCTTGATTTCAGTGTCCCAATAGGCCCCTTTGACCAGCCGCACCATCAATTTGCGGTCATGGCGTTGTGCCAGTTCATGCAACCAGTCGATCACATCGCTTGCGCGCGGGCCGTATGCCTGCACCACCACGCCAAACCCGTCCCATCCTTCAAGGGCGGGGTCGCGCAGCACTTCGGCAATGACATCCAGCGACAGCGCCAGACGGTCCTGTTCCTCGGCGTCAATGTTGAACCCGATTCCCAGCGCCGCCGCAAGCCGTGCCAGTTCGCGCAAACGCGGCACCAGTTCCGCCATGACCCTGTCGGCCTGTGCCAGTTCGTAGCGCGGGTGCAGTGCCGACAGTTTGACGGAAATGCCGGGGTTGGCGCGAATATCCGCGCCCGTTGCCGCCGCGCCAATGGCGCGAATGGCACTGCGATAGGCCATGTGATAGCGCTGCGCATCTTCCATGGTGCGCGCCGCTTCGCCCAGCATGTCATAGGAATAGCTATACCCGCGCGCTTCCAGATTGGCGGCGCGGGCCATGGCGGTGGCAATGGTTTCGCCCAGCACGAACTGGCGCCCCATTTCCTTCATCGCGCGGCCCACAGCGGTGCGAATGACCGGCTCGCCCAAGCGTTTGACAGCGCCACGCAGAACCTGCGCCGCGCTTTTGCTGCGATCATCCAGAACGCGCCCTGTCAGCATAAGCGCCCATGTGGAGGCATTAACCAGACTGGATGAGGACCGCCCCAGATGTTTGCCCCAGTCCGATGGCGCGATCTTGTCTTCAATCAGGTCGTCAATCGTGGCGGCATCGGGCACGCGCAACAAGGCTTCTGCCAGACACATCAACGCGATCCCTTCATCTGTGGACAGCCCGTATTCCGCCAGAAACACTTCCATCAACCCCGGTGCCGCCTTCGTGCGAATATCAGTAACAAGGCGCGCTGCGTCCGCGCTGATTTTGGCGCGCGCGGGCAGGTCCAGCGCCGCCAGGTCGCGCGCGCCCGCCACAGTTTCCGCTTCATTGCGCAAGATCATGTCGGTAAGCTGGAAGGACGGGCGCAGTCGGGTTTGCATCGGGGTCACCATTTTCAGGAATTTGAACCGATGATTGCATATATTGCGGTTGAATTCCGCCTTATTTGGCGATAATGGCGGTGAAAATATCTTAAAAATACAAGTGTAGCGAAACAATGACCCGTATCAAGTTAGACAGTTTTGACCACGCCATCTTGCGGATTCTGGCCGTGGATGGCCGCCTTAGCGTGACCGATCTTGCATCGCGCATTGGTTTGACCAAATCCCCCACGCAGGCGCGGTTGCGCAGGCTGGAAGAACAGGGCGTCATTCACGGCTATCGCGCCATGATCGACCCCCATCAGATTGACGCAGCGCATATCGCATTTGTCGAAGTGAAAATGTCGGACACGCGCGAAACAGCGCTGCAGGCGTTCAATGATGCGGTGCGCAATGTCCCCGAAATTGAGGAATGCCATCTTATTGCGGGGGCGTTTGACTATTTGCTGAAAGTGCGCAGTCGGGATATCGCGTCCTACAGGCGTGTTCTGGCCGAACATATTTCGGGCTTGCCCTATATTACATCCACATCAACACATGTGGTGATGGAAGCGGTCAAGGAAACAGGTGAACAGCCGGTATTCTGACCACGCTACCGGCGCGTTGCGGTCAGCGTGGTGATTGGCCCGCTGCGCAGGATCAACTCGCCTTGATTGCCAATGTCGAACCCGTCGGCATGTTCCAGCGCATCTAGGAAACGCAATTCCAGATTGCGCAGCGCCGTCGGGCAGGCCAGTCGCGTTGTGCCAAGCTCCGTCAGGGACAAGCGGCGTTCCTTGATGGCGGCTTGTCCCACATACAGGTTGCAGGCCAGCCGGCCAGTGATTTGCCCGTTGGACAGGGCCAGCGTCAGGTCCGGATTGCGCGCGTCATGCCGGACCCCGAACAGCGATTGCACATACCAGGTGCCGCCCTGCAGCAAGCGCAACGGGGCGCCTGCGCAGCCTGCACTGCTGTCGGGGGCGTTGCGGCGTGTCAGTGTCGCAGACACCGGATAAGGGATGTGCCCATCGCGCAGGCGGCAATACTCATCGCTCAGGCGCAGGGACATGGCGTCGGACTCGAACACAAGCGCACCGTCCTCGGTGCGGCGCGCTGTCATCTGGTCCAGCGTTTCCTGATCCCCGTCCGGGCGGGGCAGGGTGATGACGGCCTGTTCCAGCCCCAGCTGGATTTGCCAGCTTTCATCCGCAGCAAAGGCCGTGATGGGCAGAATTGGCTGCGCGGGAATGCGCGCGCATGTCACGGGCGTGCCATTGGGCGGCAGTAGCGTGACATCCGGCCCTTCATCAGTCAGCCGCGTTCCATCTGCGGCCAGAAAACTGCCATCCCCCTGATCCAGGAACCGCCGCGCAGGTCGCGGGGACGTGGCGCGCAGCCCGTCGTCTACCGGGGCCAGCGTCAGCACATTGCCATCCTCGCAGGCCCAGGAGGACCGGAACCCAAGCGCAAGAATGGGGTGCAGGTCCAGATCCGGCGTAATGCTGCGCCCGTCCAGATGTAGCTGCGCGCTTTGCGCCAGAAGCTGCCCGCCCAGCACCAGCCCGGCCTGCAAGCTGCCGGCCTGCCGTGGCAATGCCGTGAAGCTGTGGGCGGCTGTGCTGTCGCCTGAAACGGTATCCTGCCGCTGTTGCGCCAACACCTGGCCCGCAGCGTCCAGAACAACCGTGACAGTTTCGGACCCCGGCTGCGACGGCGTTTCCCAGTGCAAGGTTGCTGTCACATCACGCGCGGCGGCGGGCACAACCGTGACAAGCACGGCCATCGCAGCAAAATAAAGGCGCATGGCATGCTCCTGCAGTATTGGCCCCCATATTAGGGCTTACCGCATACATACCCCGCGCGACAACCCGTATTGCTGCGCGCTAACCTGATGGTTATCCGTCACGCCGTTCAGGCGCGTTCGGAATATTCGAATGTTTCGGTGTTCACGACGATATCTTCGTCCTGTCCCACAAAAGGCGGCACCAGAATACGCAGGCCATTGTCCAGAACAGCGGGCTTGAAGCTGTTTGCGGCGGTCTGCCCTTTGACCACAGGTTCGGTTTCGATGATCTTGCAGACCACTTTTTGCGGCAGTGAAATATTCAGGGCTTCTTCGCCATAATATTCAACTGTCACTGTCATGCCGTCCTGCAAGAAGGGGCGACGCTCGCCCAGGATTTCCACGTCCAGTTCGACCTGTTCGAAGGTTTCCATATCCATCACGACCAGACGGCCATCAGTTTCATACAGGAATTGCTGGTCCTTCTGTTCCAGCCGCACGCGTTCTACCTTGTCTTCGGAACGGAAGCGTTCGTTCAGTTTGCGCCCGTCGCGCAGGTTTTTCATCTCCACCTGTGCAAATGCGCCACCTTTTCCAGGTTTCACATGGTTGACCTTGACGGCAGCCCAAAGCCCGCCATCATGTTCCAGAACATTGCCGGGACGAATCTCGTTACCGTTGATTTTGGGCATAGGATTACCTTGCTTTGCCTTGAATAATTGGTCTGCGCCCCTATATCGCGCATACAGGGCTTAGGCAAGAACTTGATCCTGGGCCGCAAAATTTGCATCCATGCGAAAAATGCATGGCTGGTATGCATCAACAGCGTAGCGAATCACAGCACAAACCGCGTATGCAGGCCCGAGCGGTAAATGCAAGAGCAAGAATAAGGAACGAAATATGTTCGATGCAGCGGATGGAACGGCCTTTACGCATGAGCAAGGGGCCCGTGCCCGCAAACTTTTCGCAGCCGTTGTGTTGGCTGCGCTGGATGATGCGATTGCGGATGACAAGAAATATGGCAACGGCCCGGAACAGATTGCGCGTTGGGCGCGGTCGCGTGACGGTCGTGAAGTGCTGAGTTGCGCGGGAATCGACCCGAATGAACGTGTGGTGTCGGGCCTGATGGAATTCGTGGCCAAGGGCGTGCGCACATCGGTTGCCCTGTCGCGCGAAGAAAGCGAACGGCGCAATGCCGCCGCTGCCGCAGAAGCGGAAGCTGCCTGACCAGCCCTTGTGTTAAACACAAAAAAACCCTGAACCTGCGAACAGGTTCAGGGTTTTTTCATGCGTTCTTGCCCTGCAATCAGGTGCTGACCCCAAGATGCTGCGCCAGAAAATCAAGCCGGTCTTGCCCCCAGAAGCGTTCTTGGCCGACAACAAAAAACGGCACGCCGAAAACGCCATCGGCCACAGCCTCTTCCAGATTTCGCGGATACATCTCGGCGCCTTGTAACATGCCGCTGAAGGCCAGCGCCGGATCAAAGCCCGCTGCCGACAGGCAGTCACGGATGACATCATCATCAGCAATGTTGCGATCCTCTGCCCAGCAGGCGCGCGTCAGCCTGTGCAGCAGGTCTGCCACATCGCCGCCGCCCGCTTCCTGTGCCGCGATGATGGCATAGGATGCGGGCGCGGGGTTGGTCGGAAAAAACGCGGGCCGCAGCGTCAGCGGCATGTCCAGCCGTTCGGACCAGCGGCGCAGTTCCTGTAACCGATACGCCTTGCGATTGTCGTGGCGGTCCGCCAGCGCCTGCCCGCCTGTGCGTGCAAACAGGGCAGTGGGGTCAAGCGGTTTGTAGCGAAGACTGGCCCCCGCCTTGGCCGCGATCTGCGCAGGACGTGTGCCTGCCAGATATGTCCAGGGCGACAGGGGCGTGAAGTAGTAATCAATATGTGGCATTCGGGGCTGCTCCTTGCCTTGGGCGGTTTGCAAGATCGTAGCGGGGTGGTAAGCGGTGTCAATCTTGTCCGAATCCCATCCGGCCCCATTTCGTCAAGGATTGTCCCATGATCGACCGCACTGAACCCAAGCTGATTTCCGGCAACGCGAATATACCGCTTGCCAAGGCCATAGCGCGCCGAATGTCGTTGCACCGCGGGATGAATGTGGGCCTTGTCGATGCACGGGTGGAACGGTTCAACGATCAGGAAGTGTTCGTCGAAGTCTATGAAAATGTCCGCGGAGAGGATATGTTCATCATCCAGTCCACGTCAAATCCCGCCAATGACAACCTGATGGAATTGCTTATTATTGCTGATGCGCTGAAGCGGTCGTCGGCATCGCGCATCACTGCGGTCATTCCATATTTCGGCTATGCCCGTCAGGACCGTCGCACGAAGGCCCGCACGCCCATTTCGGCCAAACTGGTGGCCAATATGATTGCCCAATCGGGTATTGAGCGTATTCTGACGCTGGATTTGCATGCAGCCCAGATTCAGGGTTTCTTCGATATTCCGGTGGATAACCTGTATGCCGCGCCGGTTTTCGCGCTGGATGTGCTGCACCATTTCAAGGGCCGTTTGAACGATGTCACTGTGGTGTCCCCGGACGTGGGCGGCGTGGCGCGCGCGCGCGAACTGGCAAAGCGCATCGGCTGCGCGCTGGCCATCGTGGACAAACGCCGCGAAAAACCCGGCGAGATTGCGGAAATGACCGTTATCGGGGATGTCAGCGGAAAAAGCTGCATCATCGTGGATGATATTTGCGACACTGCAGGAACCCTGTGCAAGGCCGCCGAAGTGCTGGTGGAAGCCGGCGCAACAGAAGTGCACAGCTATATCACGCATGGCGTGTTGTCTGGCCCCGCTGTCGAACGTATTACCAATTCGGTCATGAAATCACTGGTCATCACGGATTCCATCGCGCCCACGGAAGCTGTGAAATCCGCGCATAACATTCGCATTGTGCCCACCGCCCCAATGTTTGCCCAAGGGATATTGAACACCTGGAAGGGCACATCCGTGTCGTCGCTGTTTGACACCGAAACGCTGACCCCGATTTATGAAGGGCTTTACGGCGAGATATGACACCTGCGTTTGCAGGGAAAAAGGGGCGCGCGGAAACCTGTCCGCGCGCCCCTTTTTCTGTCGCTTAGTCCTGCGGTGGGGTAGGGGGGGTGTTTTTCCTGCGGTCCGATGGGGGCAGGGAATCAAGGGAATCGAAATCATTGATATCAGGGCGGGCTTCGTGCCGCGCGCGGTTCCAGCGCGACACGCCCAGCCAGACCACAAGCCCCAGCGCAGCCCAGATCAGCGCCTGCACCAGCACCGGCAGCCCCGGCAGCAGCCAGACCAGCGCGGCAACCGCCACTGCCGCCAGTGCAAACCCCAGCGCCACATAAACAGTCGTCACCATTTCCGCGATCAGCAAAACCACGGCGATGATGCCCCATATCATCCAGTCCGGCAGGCCAAGGCTTCCCATGGTCTAGATGTCTTTCAGAATGGCCGCCGCCTCTCGGAAGGCATTGGACGGGCCGCCCGGCAGCATGATCAGCTTGGCATTGTTGGACTTCGCCAACCCTTCCAGCGCTTCGATCTGCATGCGCGCGGTCTGGAATACCAGCGCTTCTTGCGCATTGGCCCCTTCCAGCGATGCGGCAATTTCGCGGTTGGCTTCGGCATTGGCGTGGGCGATGGCGCGAATGCCATCAGCGCGGCGCTGTGCTTCATACAATTCGCCATCGGCATTCAGTTCAGCGGCGCGGCGCTGCCCCTCGGCGCGGGTAATGGCCGCGCGGCGTTCGCGTTCGGCGGCCAGAACCTCGGCCATGGCCTTTTGGGTGGTTTCATTCAGGCGCACATCGGTAATTTCAGACCGGCTGATGCGGATGCCATAGGTTTTACCGGCATCTTCCAGCGCTTCCAACAAGGCCAGATTCAGTGACCCGCGATCAGATTGCACTGCGTCCAGTTCCACCTTGCCCAGTTCGGACCGCACCAGCGATTGCACAAGCCCGATGACCAGATCATCAATCTTGTTGACGCGGAACACTGCCGCTTCGGGGTTTTCGATCCGGTAGACCACGAGCAATTGCGCACCGAAAACCACGTTATCGGCAGACACCACTTCCAGTTCGATATCATTGAGCACCTGATCATTCACCGGCACATTCGCATGCACGCGGTCCAGAAACGGCACAATGATATTAACGCCGGCATCCAGTGTCCGGTGATAGGCGCCAAGCCGTGTGATGACCAGATTGCGCGATTGGGGCACAATTTTCAGCCCCATGATGACAATCAGCACCAACAGGACGACAAGCGCCAGAAGAAGTTCCATGATACACGCCTTTGTTCCGGTTACGCTGCTGGTGCATCGTCGCGCGAAACGGCGCGGTGTTCAAGCCATATCGGCAGCGGCAAACCGGCGCGAATACAGCAGCAGCCCCAGTGCGCAGCCCGCAAAGCCCAGGTTTCCCGCAACCAGTGTCAGCGGCGTGCCATTATAGGCCAGCGCCACCGGCACCGACACGGCCACCGCGCCGATGGTTGATATCGACATCACCACTGACGCGCCAATTCCCGCAATATGGCCAAGCGGTTGCAGCGCCAGTGCATTCAGGTTGCCAAAGGTCAGCCCGATGGTGAAAAATGTGGAACACATGAAGGCAAAGAACAGACCGAAATTCCACGGATCAGGCAGGTCTATTTGCAGCAGCACCACAAACAGCGCGGAAACCGCAACTTGCCAGCTAAAGGCGAATGTCGCCAGTTTGCGCATGCCCATGCGCATGACAAGCTGTGCATTCACCATGCTGGCACTGCCGGCAATCAGTGCTGTGGCGGCAAACCACAGCGGAAAGCTGGCTGCACGGTCATAGACATCATCGAAAATGACCGGCAGGTTCGACAGCCATGTGAACAGTGGCGCGAAAGAAAAGATCAGTGCGAAAACATAGACCATAACCGCGCGATGTGTCGTAATTTCGGCGATGGCGCTGCCAATGGCGCGCAGGCTTAGTTCCCTGCGGCGCGCGGGTGGCAGTGATTCAGGCTGGCGCAGCATAAGCCATACACCGCTGACCAGTCCCAACACCACAAAGGCATAGAAAATCGCGCGCCAGTCCGCCAGCAGGATAATTCCCGCCCCGATGGACGGGGCAACAGCGGGAAACAGCACAAACAGCGTCATGATGATGGAGGTGACGCGCGCCATGGCGCGGCCCTGATACAGGTCGCGCACCATGGCGGTTGCCACCACGCGGGGCGCGGCCGCGCCCAGCCCCTGCAGCACGCGCGCGCCCAAAAGCCCCTCGATGGTGGCGGCCTTGGACGCCAGCAATGCCCCGCCGATATACAATACCAGCCCCACCAACAGCACCGATTTGCGCCCATAGGCGTCCGATACCGGCCCGCAGACCAAAATCCCCAATCCCAACCCCAGCATGAAGGCTGGTATCACCAACTGCCCCCGTGTGGGCATGCCCGGGGACAGTTCCACGCCGATTACGGGCAGGGCGGGCAGCATTGCATCAATGGAAAACGCAACCATGGCCGACATCAGCGCCATCAATGCGACGAATTCCCCGAAACGCAGGGGCTTGGTGGGGGTAAAGGGCATCATGCGCGCGGGTCCAGTTCATCGATCACGCCGCGCCAGGTTTCGACGGATTGCGCACCGGAAATGGCATATTGTTTTGCGACAATAAAAAACGGCACGCCGGAAATTCCGCGCGCGCGGGCATCGCTGTCGGCCTGCGCAATCAGGTCGCGGTCGGCGTCACTGTCCAGCAGGCGCGCAACCAGTGTGGTGTCCAGCCCCACGGTTTTTGCCAGCTCCAGCAAGGTGGCACTGTCCCCGATATCTTGGCCTTGCTGGAAATAGGCGCGAAACAGGGTGCTGACCATGGCTGTTTGCCGCCCTTCAAGGCCCGCCCAGTGGATCAGGCGATGGGCATCGAGCGTATTGGGCGTGTGGGTGATGGCGGGCAGGTCCAGCGTCAGGCCAGTGTTTTGCGCCGCTTCGATTACGGGACCATAGGCTTGCATGATCCCCTGTTCGGTGCCGAATTTCATGGCCATATAGGTGTCGCGCGCCATGCCTTGGGGGGGCATGTCGGGGTTCAGCTGGAACGGGTGCCACCGGATGTCGAACGGGTGGTCGGGGCGGTTTTCCAGCGCGCGGTCCAGCCGGGCCTTGCCAATAAAGCACCATGGGCAGATGGGGTCGGAATAGATGTCCAATGAAATCATGATGACGGGGCCTTATGAAGCGTGCGCAAGGCACGGCGCGACAATTTGCCATTGGCACCGCGCGGAAGGCTGTCACAATGGTGATACAGCCGCGGTTGTTTGTAGCGTGCCAGATGGGTGGCCGCGAACTGTTCCAACTGCGCTGCAGGCAGGTCTTCGGGGCCAGTATAGAAGGCGGCAATCACAGTGACCCCTGCTTTCACCTCGATCTCGGTGCAGGCAATGTCGGTGATGCCGGGGTGCAGTGCCAGCGCGCGCTCCACCTCCAGCGGGGAAACGCGGAACCCGCCTGCATTCATCATGTCATCATCGCGCCCGACATAGGTAACGGCACCATCATCGGCCATGCAGGCGCGGTCCCCGGTGACAAACCATTCCCCGCTTAGTGGCAGTTCAAGGCGGTCGCCTGCGCCCAGATAGCCCAGCATCAGGCCTGGGTCGCTGCGATGGATGGCCAGCATGCCGTCATGGCCGCGCGGCAGGGGCAGGCCATCTGCGCCCAGCACTGCCACATGCCTGCCCGGCTGCGCATAGCCTGCCGCGCCCGCTGGCGCTGGCCGCGCAGGGCTGGACGACACATAGGTTGAACATTCCGACATTCCCAGCGCTTCATAAATCGCGGTGCCTGTCGCGTCGGACCATGCCGCGCGCGTCGCGTCGGGCAATTTTTCGCCCGCGGACAACCCATGGCGCAGGCGCGGCAAATCCAGCTTGGCGCCGTCCTTTAGGATCTGGCGATATACCCCGGGCACAGCCGCGAATATGGTCGCATCAAACCGCTTCAGCATCAGCGCCAATGGCGCGCCCGCTTCGGGGATCAGTGCAGTTGCACCAATGGCCCACGGGTCCATCAGCCCGGTGCCCAGCGTATAGGTCCAGTTGAACGCGCCCGCATGCAAAACGCGGTCATCCGCGCGCAGGCCATACCAACCCTCCCACATCATGCGCCGCGCCCATATCGCGCGATGGGCATGCACCACCGCGCGCGGGGTTCCGCCACTGCCAGATGTATAGATGATATACCCCGCCCTGTCGGGCGCCCCCATATGCCAGTCACAGGGGGGCAAATCCCGCATGGCGTGCAAGTGCGCGCTGTCCAGAACAGGTGCAGGATGGTCAGGCAAGGCCACACCCGCCGCCGCAAGCACCAGCGCAGGCCCCACTTGCGCCGCAATGCGCGTGATTTCCGGCGCGGTCAGTTGTGTGGATGTCGGCACCGGCACCAGCCCCACAGCCAAGGCCCCCAGATAGGCCACTGGAAAATCCACGCTATTGCCCAGCCGCAACAACACACGGTCTCCGGGGCACAGGCCAGCGCGCAGCAAACCCTGCCCCGTGCCCCGCACTGCGGATATCAGGCGCGCATAAGACCAGCGTTCTGCCCCTGAGGCGCGCACAATCTGCAACGCGATCTTGTCAGGCGTTCTCGCCCCCGCATCCAACACATAGCGCGCCATATTGAATGACGCAGGGGCGGCGCAGGGGGACGCAATATCTGGGCTGGTGATTGATAACATGTGCATGGATTTATGCCCGCGTTGTGACAGTTGCAAGTGTAACCGCGCTTGCGTAAAGAGAAGCGCCATGAGTGATCCTGAAAACGCCAGTGTTATTCGCATTGCCCGCGCGGGCGGTGATGTCGAACCCGCCCAGCCCATCGATCTGGCTGAACGGGTTCGCGCGTTGCGTCGTGCACGGGGCTGGACGCTGGAACAGGCCGCCAAGGCCGCAGGGCTGGCGCGGTCAACCTTGTCCAAAATCGAAAACGCCCAGATGTCGCCCACCTATGACGCGCTGAAAAAACTGGCGGGGGGCTTGGAAATAACTGTTCCGCAATTGTTTACGCCCCCCGAAACCACGCGCGCCAGCGGGCGCATGGCGTTGACCCTGCGCAACGAAGGCACTGCACATCCGACGCCCACCTATGACCACCGATTGCTGGCTGCACAACTGACCGCCAAAAAGATGCTGCCCTATCAGGCCCGTGTGCGCGCGCGCGACATGCAGGATTTTGACGGTTGGGTGCGCCATGGAGGCGAGGAATTCTTGTATGTGCTGACGGGCGAGATTCGCCTGTTCACCGAATTCTATGCCCCTGTCGACATGAAGCGCGGCGATAGCGCCTATTATGACGCGACCATGGGCCATAATGTCATTTCCCTGTCGCGCGAAGATGCGGAAATCCTCTGGGTCACATCGCTGGACTGACCTTTGCTGACAGCGTTTTTGCTGCCCCCCTTCCGCAGGGGAAGGATGGGGCTGTCTGCATTGCGCTTCGCGGCCAACTCCTCGTCTGGGGGGGGGGCGGCGTTTCCTTGGCAGTGCTGCCCGGAAACCCCTTGTCAGCTTCCATTATTTCCATTATTCATGAATTATGGAAATAATAACCGCCGCAGATATCTTTTCAATACTGGGCCATCCTGACCGGCTGTCGGTCTTCAGGTTGTTGATGCGCTTTGCCCCGCGCGGGCAACGTCCGACCGAAATCGCGCAGGCGCTGGGGCTCAAGCAGAACACACTTTCCCATCACCTGCGGGATCTTGTCGCCTGCGGTATGGTTCGGGTGACGCGGCAGGGCAGGTCGCTGTATTATTGCGCAAATCTGGATATGGCGGAAACGCTGATCGGGTATCTGGCGCTGGATGTCGGGCGCGCACGCCCCGACCTGCTTGCGCCCTTGACAGCCGGCAGACCATCCCCACTCGGCGGCGCAGATGGGCAAAACGCTGTGAATGTGCTGTTCGTCTGCTCTGGCAATTCCGCCAGATCCATCATGGCAGAAGCCTTGCTTCGCGATCTTGGCGCGGGCCGGTTCAACGCCTTTTCTGCAGGCACCTGTCCTGCCAATGCGCCCAACCGCGCCGCATTGCAGGTTCTTCAACAAAACGGGCATGACCTGCGCAACCTGCAATCCCAGCATATCCGCGAATTCCAGACAGCAGACGCCCCGCAAATGGATTTTGTCTTTACTGTTTGTGACATGTCCGCCGCTGATGACTGCGCCCCTTGGCAGGGTTACCCGATGACCGGCCATTGGGGCGTGCCCGATCCCGTTCTGGCGCAAACCGAACAGGACGCGGCCTTGCCTGTCTTCGTGCGCACCTACACTGCCCTTCGCCGCAAAATCGCGGCCTTCGTAGCCCTGCCCGTCACCATGCCGGACCGGGCTGCCCTGCAAACCCGTATCGACGCGATTGCCTTGATCCAACAGGAAGCCTGACACATGCCTGCACATCCCGCCCGCCCGAAAATAGCCCTCAATGGCCTTGGGCGCATTGGAAAACTGGTTCTGCGCGACCTGATCGACACGGGCGCAGGGGGCAGCATCGTGCTGCTCAACGACCCGGCCGGTGACGCGGAACAACATGCGCTTTTAATGGAATTTGACAGTGTCCATGGCCGCTGGCGCACCCCGGTGCATCATGACAACGACGCGCTGGTGCTTGATGGCCAGCGCATCCGCCTGACCCATGCGCGCCGCATCGAAGATCTGCCCTTGGCCGAAATGGGCATAGATCTGGTGGTGGACTGCACAGGCGTGTTCAAAACTGTCTCAAAACTTGCCCCCTATACCAGCGCGGGTGTGCGCAAGGTCGTTGTCAGCGCCCCAATCAAGGACGCAGGCGCCCTAAATCTGGTCTACGGCGTCAATCACCATCTCTATGATCCCGCGCAACACGACATCATCACTGCGGCCAGTTGCACCACCAATTGTCTGGCCCCTGTTGTCAAGGTCGTTCACGAAGCGCTGGGCATCCGTCACGGCTCCATCACCACCATACATGATGTCACCAATACCCAGACCATTGTGGACCGCCCCGCCAAGGATATGCGCCGCGCGCGGTCTGCCCTGACGAACCTGATCCCCACAACAACCGGCAGCGCCACAGCGATCACACTGATCTATCCCGAACTCAAGGGCAGGCTCAACGGCCATGCTGTGCGCGTTCCATTGCTGAATGCCTCGCTGACCGATTGCGTCTTTGAACTGGACCGTCCCACGACAGTCGAACAGGTCAACACCTTGTTCAGGGACGCCGCAAATGGCCCGCTCAAGGGTATTCTGGGCTTTGAATCCCGCCCGCTTGTGTCATGTGATTACACTAATGACCCCCGGTCCTGCATTATTGATGGCCCTTCAACCATGGTCATCAACGCAACCCAGCTGAAGCTTTACGCCTGGTATGACAATGAATGGGGCTATGCCTGCCGCCTTGGCGATGTCACCCGTATGGTGGCTGCAACCCTCTGACAGGTGCCTATCCTGTCCCTTTCAGTCTGGTCCAAATATCCTCGGGGGGTGTGGGGGGCAGACAGCCCCCCACCTTGTCCAACAAAAGGTGCCTGTGTGATGACTGCTGCCAACCCCATGCGCGCCTATATGGCGGTCACGGCCGCCTATTGGGCCTTCATGCTCTCTGATGGCGCGTTGCGGATGCTGGTGTTGCTGCATTTCAACGCACTTGGGTTTTCTCCGGTGCAGTTGGCCTGGTTGTTCGTGCTGTATGAAGTGGCAGGGATCGTCACCAACCTTGCAGCGGGGTGGCTGGCGGCGCGGTTCGGGCTGGCGGCAACGCTATATGCGGGGCTTGGTCTGCAGATCGCGGCGCTTGTGGCGCTGGCGCAGCTTGACCCGGCCTGGACAATTCCCGCTTCAGTGGTGTTCGTCATGGCCGTTCAAGGAATGTCGGGCGTGGCCAAGGATCTGGCCAAAATGTCGTCGAAATCCGCGGTCAAGCTGTTGGCACCAGCGCGTGCGGGCGCGTTGTTCCAGTGGGTCGCCGTGCTGACAGGGTCGAAAAACGCGGTCAAGGGCGCGGGGTTTTTGCTGGGGGCGGCGTTGCTGGCACTTGCGGGGTTTCAGGCGGCTGTCTGGGGCATGGCGGGGGTGCTGGCCGTCATCTTGCTGGCGGTGCTTGTCTTCTTGCCCGATGGCTTGCCGGGGCGCATGAAAGGGGCGGACAGATGGGCGGGCTGGCGGTCGCATGATGCGCGCGTCAACCGGCTAAGCCTTGCGCGCCTGTTCCTGTTCGGGGCGCGCGATGTGTGGTTCGTGGTGGGAATTCCGATCTATTTTCAGGCCGTGCTGTCCGATGGCACCGCCGAGGGGCGACGCGAGGCGTTCTTTCTGGTGGGCGGGTTCATGGCGCTATGGATCATTGGCTATGGTGCAGTTCAGGCTTTTGCGCCGCGCCTGTTGGGCGGCAAGGCCCAATCGGAAACTGCGATTGCGCAAAAGGCAAGCTTTTGGGCGGGGCTTTTGGTGCCGATACCTGTCCTGCTTGCGCTTGCGGCCGCGCTGGCCGATGGACCGTCACCATGGCTGACCATTCTGCTGGTGGTGGGACTGCTGGTCTTCGGGTTTGTGTTTGCATTGAATTCGGCGGTGCATTCCTACCTGATCCTGGCGTTCGGCGCGGCAGAACGGATCACGCGCGATGTGGGGTTCTATTACATGGCCAATGCGGCGGGCCGGCTGGTTGGCACGCTTTTGTCAGGGATCAGCTATCAGGTCGGGGGCCTGCCTTTATGTTTGGCCACAGCGGGCGCAATGGCGGGGATAAGCTGGCTTGTTGCCCGCCGCCTTGTTGATCCCCGGCAGGTGTGACTGTTTGCGCCGGGTGCGCTTGAATGCCGGGTCAGGCGTAAGGCCAGTTCGGTAATTGCTCGCAGGTAGACGTTTGCCCCAGAAGCTGCGTCAGGTCTTGCATCCCATGATGCTGCGTGCAGTGCGATGTCCACTTGCCCTTGGGCGCGTTGCTGTGCAGCCCTGATGGGACCACCGCTGCGCGGGTTCAAATAATCGCCAGACGTTCCACCTGCGCATCATCGGGATAGGGGCGGAACAAGCCCACTTCGACCCTGTCAATCATCCCGTGAATTTGTTCATAATCGCGCGCGGCGTCATGGTCCCCTTCGGCAAGATGGCCGAAGGCAAGATCAAGCTGCGCCAGATCAGCCAGTTCCACCATCAGGATGAAGTCCCCATATCCCGGACCAGCAAGGCGCAATTTGCGGCGCATCAGGGACCATCCGGCAATTTTTCCGGCCTCTTTCAACCGTTCGAACCATTGTTCTGCCGCACGCGCGAAGGCCAAAGGATGCGCGTTCGGCTTCAGGTCTATCATGCAAATATAATGGTTCATGCCCACCCCTCCAATACATGCGCGTAAAATGGCATGAAATCCCTAACAAAGCTTTGCACAGGTCGTGCGCCCGTCGTCTGGGCCGCGTCGTTATTCAGGCGCGGTCGTACCCTGTTCAATCTTTTCCGCCAGATCAAGGGTGCCGGTTGACACATAGGCAATCACGGAAACCCCCAGCCCGACAAGGGTTGCCGTCAACAGCACCCAATCCAGTGTCGCGGTGCCGGAGTCGGATAAGATAAATTTATTCAGATACTTGGAACGCATTCCGCGGAAACCTTTTTGCTTCTTGCCCTGCCTGCCTTTGGACATGAGATGCACAGAAGCAAGCCTGCGCATCATGTCACCTTTGCGGCAGGCCCACGTCAACGCAATGCTGGTTTCATCGAATTTTATTGAAATCTTATGCTTTTGACGGCCCGCCCGCCGCCATCGCAAACAGATCCTGCAGTTGGCGGGCGTGGAAGTCCTGCGTGCCGGTGGGGGATTGCGGGTCTTCACACAGGCCAAGCGCGTGCGCCTTCTGGAAAAACCCCCGCGCTGGAAGCCCCCCTGTGGTGCGCCCCACAACCAGCGCCGCGCGCAACGGTTGCAGGGCTTTTGCATCCTGTTCCATCAGGGTTTCCAACGCCGCCGTCAGCTGGCCAATACGGCGCGGGCCTTCAATCTGCAACTGATCGGCCATCTGCCCATAGGTCCGGGTTATGCCGTGCCTTGCGCAGTCGTCCAGCGCGGCTTCAAGTTTCCGAAGCATCCTCTGGGCCTTGCGCGATGCCGGTTTCTTCGGACTCGTCCCCTGTCTCGGCCACGCGTGCCACCGACACCACCAGTTCGCCGTTCGAAGTATTGAACACCTTGACCCCCCCGGCCGAGCGTGACCTGAAGGAAATGCCCTGCACCGGCACGCGGATGGACTGGCCCTTGGATGTGGCCAGCATGATCTGGTCATGCGCATCGACAGGGAAACACGCCACAAGCGCCCCGCCGCGCATGGCGCGGTCCATGGCCGCAACACCCATGCCCCCGCGTCCACGCACCGGGTAATTGTGGCTGGACGACAGTTTGCCGGTGCCTTTTTCGGAAATGGTCAGAATCAAATCCTCGCAGGCGGACATTTCTGCATAGCGTTCGGGTGACAGCGCCCCTTCGGCGGCGTCTTCCTCATCTTCGCCTTCATCCTCGGTCACACCGGCCATGGCGCGCCGCATTTTCAAGTAGGTGGCGCGTTCTTCGGGGCTGGCCTCGAAATGCCGGATCACGGCCATGGACACAACGCTGTCGCCTTCGCCCAGCCGGACACCGCGCACGCCGGTTGAATCGCGCCCTTTGAACACGCGCACTTCCGTGGTGCGGAACCGGATGGCCCGGCCAGATGCGGTCACCAGCATGACGTCGTCATCTTCATCGCAGATACGCGCATTCACCAGACTGACACCATCAGGCAGTTTCATCGCGATCTTGCCGTTGCGCATGACATTCACGAAATCCGACAGCGCATTGCGCCGCACGGACCCGTCCGAGGTGGCAAAAATGATTTGCAGGTTATCCCATTCATCCTCGGGGCGTTCCACCGGCATGATGGCGGCAATGCTGACGCCTGTGGCAATCGGCAGGATGTTGACCATCGCCTTGCCACGCGTCGTGCGCCCGCCCAGCGGCAGGCGCCACGTCTTCAGCGTATAGGCCATCCCGTCGGTGGTGAAGAACAGAAGCTGCGTGTGGGTATTGGCCACAAACAACTGGGTCACCACGTCATCATCCTTGGTGGCCATGCCCGACAGCCCCTTGCCGCCACGGCGCTGCGCGCGGAAATCGGCCAAAGGTGTGCGCTTGATATACCCGCCGCTGGTGATGGTCACGACCATGTCTTCACGTTCGATCAGGTCTTCGTCGTCCATATCGCCGGCCCAATCGACGATTTCGGTGCGGCGCGGCACCGCAAACGCATCGCGGACTTCGCGCAATTCGGTCCCGATGATTTCCATCACCCGCGCGCGCGATCGCAGAATATCCAGATAATCCTTGATCTTGGCAGCAAGGCTTTCCAATTCATCCGTAACTTCCTTGACGCCCATGGCGGTCAGGCGTTGCAGGCGCAATTCCAAAATGGCGCGGGCCTGAATTTCCGACAGGTTATAGGTGCCGTCCTCGTTCATCGTGTGGCTGGGGTCGTCAATCAGCCGGATATAGGGCGCGATGTCTATCGCGGGCCAGCGCCGTGTCATCAGCTTCTCGCGGGCCTCGGCCGGGTCGGCAGAGGACCGGATGGTGGCCACAACCTCGTCGACATTGGACACGGCCACGGCCAGACCACACAGCACATGGCTGCGTTCGCGGGCCTTGTTCAGTTCATAGGCCGTGCGGCGCGTAACCACTTCTTCGCGAAACCCGATGAAGGCGGTCAGGAAGTCGCGCAACATCAGCTGTTCTGGCCGCCCCCCATTCAGCGCCAGCATGTTGCAGCCGAAACTGGTTTGCATGGGCGTAAAGCGGAACAACTGGTTCAGCACCACATCAGGCGTTGCATCGCGCTTCAGTTCCACAACAACCCGCACACCGATGCGGTCGGATTCATCCGCGACAGATGAAATGCCCTCGATCTTCTTTTCGCGCACAGCATCGGCGATTTTCTCGACCATGGTCGATTTGTTCACCTGATAGGGGATCTCGTCCACAATAATGGCGAAACGGTCCTTGCGCACTTCCTCGATATGGGTCTTGGCGCGGATGACAACAGACCCGCGCCCTTCCAGATAAGCCTTGCGCGCGCCTGCGCGCCCCAGAATAAGCCCGCCTGTGGGAAAATCCGGCGCTGGAATAAATTGCATCAACGCCTCTGACGACAGGTCAGGGTCGTCAATCAGCGCAAGCGTGGCATCCACAACCTCACCCAGGTTATGGGGCGGAATATTGGTGGCCATCCCCACGGCAATACCGCCCGCCCCGTTGACCAGCATATTGGGAAAGCGCGCGGGCAACACGGTCGGTTCCTTGTCACGCCCGTCATAGTTCAACTGGAAATCGACTGTATCCTTGTCGATATCGGCCAGCAGCGCGCCCGCAGCCTTGTCCATGCGCACTTCAGTATAGCGCATTGCGGCAGCATTATCGCCATCCATGGACCCGAAATTGCCCTGTCCGTCCAGCAGCGGCAGCGACATGGAAAACGGCTGCGCCATGCGCACCAGCGCGTCATAAATCGCACTGTCGCCATGCGGGTGATAGGTGCCCATCACCTCGCCCACGGCGCGGGCCGATTTCCGATATGGCTTGTCATGCGTGTTGCCAGTGTCATGCATCGCATACAGAATGCGCCGGTGCACAGGTTTTAATCCGTCACGCAAATCCGGGATGGCCCGGCTGACAATCACGCTCATCGCATAATCAAGATAGGACGCCCGCATTTCCTGCGTGATCGAAACACTTGGCCCGCTATGGCCGGAAGGTGGGGTTTCGTCAATATTTTCAGGGGTTTCGGGGGTATCGCTCACCTGATCCTCGCGCGGTTTGGGTCATCACTATATCTCGGTGACGCCACCTTACCAGAACCATGATGTAGGGTGCAATGCCGCAAAGCCGCCCCCCTTGGCAGCCGCCCGTCATAAGTGACAACAGCATGTTTTCATTGATTATTATTATTCTCTTGGCATGATTCCGGTATCAACAACACCAAGAGACCTGAAATGGACATATCCCCCGTCGAACTCATGCTCAAAGGCTACGGTCTGACCACTGCGGAAATGATCTACCGCATGCCTGACCATATCCATGTCCTCAACACTTTTGTCTGGCAGGAATATGACCTTGCGCCGGACTATCCGCGCTTGTTCGACTTCATCGAATTCTGGCAAAACAGCATTGACGGGCCGCTGCATTCCGTGCGCTTCACCCATCGCAAACAGCTGCGCGCGGGCGAATGGCGCCATGTCGTGGGCGAATTCAAGATAGGCGAGCTTTCACAACGCCGCCTGCGGCCTCATTAGCGCCTGTCGCCCAAAACCGATTTATCCCGCTTTTGGCGCGGAAACATGCACGCCCAAAACGCCTGACTGCGTCGATTGGGCCTAGGTAACCCAACGTGCTTCAAGCGCGCAGCCGCAAGCTGGCCAGCCAAAGCCCTGCAATGCCGAAAGATATGACTGCGTTCCAGCTTGCCATGGACAGGCCAAGCATCTCCCATGGCACCTCGTCACACCGCACGACGGGCGCGGCCATGATCTGGGCCAGCAAATCCTGCGCGCTCATCCCCGACAGGTTCCCCCCCGCAGTGCAGCTTGACGGCCCTTCCCACCAACTGCGTTCAACCCCGGTATGGTATAGGCCAATCGCGCCGGATGCCGCAGCCCCCCCCGCCCCGACCAGTGCCAGCACCGGGTTGGGCCAGACCAGCGCCCCGGTGCCCAATAGCGCCACAACATGCGGCCAGCGCTGCCAGATGCACAGCGCACAAGGGGCCATGCCCCCGATATACTGGAACGCCAGCGCCCCCAGCAACAACCCCGCCGACCCCGCCAGCGCCAGAAGCTGCACCTGCCTTCGCATCAAAGATACCTCACCGCCAGAAAGCCACCCAGAAGCAGCACTACAAACAGCGTGAACATAAGCCCCAGACGGCGTTCAATGAAATCACGGATCGGTGTGCCGAATTTCCACAGCAGGGCCGCGACGATGAAAAACCGCAACGCGCGCGCGACAATCGAGGCCAGAATAAACACTGGCAGCGACAATGCAGTTGCCCCTGACAGAATGGTAATCACCTTATAGGGAAAGGGCGTCACGCCAGCAATCAGCACCGCCCAGGCACCCCATTCGTTATAGCGCGCCTGAAATTCTTCAAAATAGGCGTCCTTGCCGTAAAACTCCAACACGGGCCGGCCCAGCGTCTCGAACGCGCCATAGCCTATGAAATAACCGGCCATCCCGCCCGCCACCGACGCGACAGTGGCCACCCCCGCAATGACAAATGCCCGCGACGGGTGCGCCACGATCATGGCAATCATCAACACATCCGGCGGTATCGGAAAGACCGAACTTTCAATAAACGCCACAACTGCCAGCGCCCATAGCGCATGCGGGTGGCGTGCAAGGGACAGGGTCCAGTCATACAGGGATTTCAACACAGGCCTGATGCTCTTTCATTCTGGGAAAAATATCCCCGGGGGTGTGGGGGCAGGAAGCCCCCACGCAGGCATGCAAAATTATTGCCCTGCTGGCAAGCCTATGCCGACAGCCTCCAGGCCCCAGCGCACCAGATCGGTGATTAATTCATCAGATGCGGTATTGAAGCTTTCGACAATGTCCATTGTGTCATTGGACCGCGCGGGCGCAGTGGCGGTGAAGCTGCGCCGCGCCAGAACGCGCGCGTCGGTTTCGCGCACCATGCGCGCGGTCACCCGCAGGCGCGTTGTCACGCTGGTGCCATCCGCGCCGAGTTCGGCCTGAAAATCCGTGATTTCGCTGATCAGGGCAAAATCACCCGTTGCCCCCAGCGGGCGGCGCCCGACATAGGACAGCGCGCCCGTGTCCTCGAAGGCGCGCAACAGCAATGTCTGCACCATTTGCGGGGTATCTTCGGACCAGCGGACGCCGGGCAGATACAGCGACTGCACCGCGTTGGGCCTGATCAGAATGCGGTCTGTGTCCAGTGCGCCCGACGTGGTGGGCGGTTCAATGCTCAGGGATCGCGCCAGGGTCCGGCCCGCTTGCGGCAGGTTGCGCGGTGCTTGCAAATCATAGGCATCCAGCGGGGTTGTTGCCTGATTCAGTGCTGAAACTGCCCCGCAGCCCGACAGGAATGTAAGCGCAAGCGTGCTGGTCAGCATATGTCTGCGGGAAAATATCATCTTCTGAACTCCGGTGTCTGACGGTTCAGGAAAAACCGTGTCGGGTCGCGTTCTATCTGGCGTGTCAGGCTGTCCAGATTCGAAATCAGGCTGCGTGTCTCGCGTGCCAGCTGGCTGATATTGGGCAGGCCTGTCGTGGTGAATTCGCGCACGGGCGCGCCACTGTCGCGAATGATCGCCCCCAGATCATCGAAGGCGCGCGCGGCGCTTTCGGCTGTGCGGCGCAAATCGGCGGTCACGCCTGGAATGTCTTCGGCCACAGAATCCACTGCGCGCCCCAATCTGCCCAGAACATCGCGCAAGTCTTCCGTGATCTGGCCGATATCCTCGTTGATCACGCGGTCTGCACCCGCGAAGGCGCGTTCTGCCGCTTGCAGGGTGCTTTCGCCTGTGATCAGGGCGCGGTTGATCGCGTCCAGCGTGGTATTGGCATTGGCAAATGTGTCTGTCACCTGATCCAGTGTGCGCAGCCCTGCGCCGGACAATGCGTCAATCTGCCCGGACGCGCTGGACAGGTCTTCGCCCACATTGGCGACAACCCCGCGGATTTCTTCGGTGGCGGCGCGAATATCGGCCATGATCAGGGGCAGGTCGGTTTCTGCTGCGCGTGCGATAGAGGTTGTGGCATCGCGTGCAATGGCCACCATTTCGCGCGCTTCCGCCACCAGCGCGGCCCCGTCGCCGGTAACAAGCCCATCAATATTGTCGGACATGCGTTCGACGCTTTGCAAGGTGCTGTCGGCGCGTGCAAGCAGCGGGTCCAGTCGCGCCAGGGCGGGGTCCAGGGCTTCGATGCGCTGGGTTGCGGCGCTGCTGGTGCGGGTGAATTCACCAAACATAACCTGTGCTTCCTGACTGAAGCCTTCCAGCTCGGCACGCACCGACGCGGCGGCATCGCTTAGTTCGGCCACAAGGGCGGTCAGTTCACCTGCCACAAATGTGTCCGTGGTGTTCAGGGTCTGGGTTCCCGCCTCAAAAGTGTAGCGGGCTTCGGTGGCGACAAGCGCAATCTCGTCAATGGCGAATTCCAGGCTTTCCAGCGTGTTTTCAGCCTGTCGCAGGATAGGGGCCAGATTGTCGCTGAATTCCGTAAAGGTTTCCGTGGCCGCCGCAACTGTGTCGGTAAACCCTGCGAAGCTGTCCAGCGCGGCAGACAGATCGCTTGAAGATCGTTCTATGTTGTCCAGAATGCCTGCAACGCGGCTTTGGTTTTCCTCGCCCAGCAGTTGGTTGACCTGTTCAACAACGGTCAGCGCTTCTTCCAGAATGCGCGGGGCGGTTTCGGTCAGCGACTGGATTGTGGAGCGTCCGACCTGCAATTGGGGCACATCGTCGCGGTCATTGATCAATTCGGCAGTTGGTGAACCGGCGGAAATTGCCACGAATGCCACGCCGGTAATGCCCGAACTGTCCACCACCGCGATTGAATCCGCGCGCACGGGCGTGGCGCGGTCCACTTCCAGCATGACACGCACACGCCCGTCAGGGGCCAGGCTGACATCCAGAACCTGCCCGACCGGCAGCCCCGCAAAGCGCACATCCGCAGACCGGGTCAGGCCTGACACGGCTTCGAAATTCGCCTCGTAATAGGCGAACTGGCGGTCGAACTGGTATTTGCTGAACGCCAGAAAGAACCCCAAGATTCCGAAAAAACCCGCAAGCGCGAATGCCCCGATCAGAACGTAATTTGCCCGCGTTTCCATGCGTCAGGCGATCCTTTCTTTCGTGTCCAGCGCGGCGCGTGCGCGCGGCCCGTGGAAATACTCGTGCACCCAAGGGTGGTCAACTTCCAGCATATCGGACATCGTGCCGGTATACATCACCCTCTTTTCGGCCAGAACGGCAATCCGGTCACATGTGGCATGTAGCGTGTCCAGATCATGGGTCACCAGAAACACGGTCAGCCCCATGCTTTGGGACAGACCGTATATCAATTCGTCGAAGGCGGAGGCCCCGATAGGGTCCAGCCCGGCGGTTGGTTCATCCAGAAACACGATTTCGGGGTCCAGCGCCAGTGCGCGTGCCAGACCGGCGCGTTTGCGCATGCCGCCGGACAATTCGGACGGGAATTTATCCCCTGCGATATAGGGCAACCCCGCCATGGAGATTTTCAGATCCGCCAGTTCGCGGCGCATGGCGGCACTTAACCCCGGCACTGTGCGCATGGGCACTTCCACATTCTCGCGCACTGTCAGGCTGGAAAACAGGGCGCCATCCTGAAACATGACGCCCATGCGCTGGTCAATGGCGCGGCGCTCGGATTCAGAGCAATGCAGCGCATCCTGTCCGAAAATGCTGATCTCGCCTGCCTGGGGCGGGCGCAGTCCTGCAATGCAGCGCAGCAACACGGATTTGCCGGTCCCCGACCCGCCCACAACGCCCAGAACCTCGCCGCGATAGACGTCAAGGTTCAGGTCATCATGGACGACCTGCGTGCCAAACTGGGTGCGTATGCCCCGAAGGCGAATGACAACATCGCGTTCCATCAGATATTCATCATCGCAAAAAACACGGAAAACAGCGCATCGGCCACGATGACTGCAAAGATCGCGCGCACCACCGCAGCCGATGTCTGCTGGCCCAGGCTTTCGGCATTGCCGCCCACCTGCATGCCTGCATGGCACCCGATCACCCCGATGATAAGGGCAAAAACCGGCGCTTTTACAAAGCCCACCAGCACATGGTCCATGCTGGTATCTTCGATCAGGCGTGTCAGGAACATGGCAGGGGATATGCCCAGTTCTATCCATGACATCAGCGCCCCGCCAAACAGTCCCATGACATTGGCGATCATTCCCAAAATGGGCAGGGTGATCAGCAGCGCCAGAATGCGCGGGACAAACAGCACTGTGGCCGGGTCTATGGCCAGCGTGTTCATGGCGTCGATTTCCTCGCGCATTTTCATGGACCCGATGGCCGCGGTGAAGCTGGACGCCGTGCGCCCCGCCACAATGATGGCGGTCAGCAATATGCCCAATTCGCGCAGGATCGAAATGGCAATCAGGTCGACCACGAAAATTTCCGTCCCGAACTGGCGCAGCTGCACGGCCCCCTGAAACGCCAGAACCACCCCGATCAGAAAGGCCATCAGCGACACAATGGGCACAGCGCGCCAGCCGACCTGATCGGCATGATAGACCAGCGCCGTCAGCCGGAACTGCGACGGATGGCGCGCCAGATGGGCCAGACGTGCCAGAAACACCCCCAGCATGGCCAGAATTTCAGCCAGGAACCGGCCCACACCGACCACAGCCTTGCCCAGCACCGCAAGGTAATGCTGTATGCCGTGCCGTGTGGCATCCGGTGCGGGCACTTCGGGAATGGCCTGTTCCACGCGCGCGACAAGCGCCTTTTGTTCGGCGCTTTGGGCGTGCAGGGTGACATCATGGCCGGCCGCGTGCTGCTGTTCGCGCAGCTTCAGCAATGCCCATGCGCCCGACGTGTCAAACCGTGTCAGGCCGCTTAGGTCCAGCGCCAGCGCGTCCCCTTTCAGTGCCAGAAGCCGGGGCAGGGCCGCGCCAAGTGTGCGCACCGTCAATTCCCCGTGCAGCGCCCAGATATCGCCTTGTTGTTCCAGCCCGAAAGCGGGGTCGGCGCTGCTTGTGCGCGCTTGCTCGCCAATCGCTGGTGCTTCGGCCAAATGAACGCCCCCTGATATTTGTCCGGTTGCCTGAAACCGGCCCCTTGCCCCTTCATATAGCTGGCGCATCGCCGCGCCGCCATGCCAGCGGGCAGGGAATAGATGCTGCAGCACGGAAATTGTGACTGTTTAAGCACAAATTCATATGTTGCGCAGGTCGTTCCATTGCCGCTTAACTGCGTCCTTCGCGCAGCCACGCGCCAAGCGCAAACCCTGCTGCCAGCATCAACCACAACCATGCGGGCAACAAGGCCGTGTTGCGCAATTCGGTTGTCACATAGGCATCACGCGGCGTCAGTCCCAGCCATCCGCGCCCTGCCGCCAGTCGCCCTTCGCGCACCAGTCGCAGATCAGGCGCGCCATCTTCCAGCCGCACAACGCCCCCGCGCTGTGCGTCAATGACCGGGCGCAACGGATCGGCGGTTGCGATGGTTTGTTCAAACTCTCTTGGGGCGCTGGGACCAAGGGCCACCACGGCATCCAGTTCGCCGTCATCCAGCCGGTACAGGCCGGTTTCCGGCGCGTCCAGTTGCGCGCGGTATTCCCCCGGCGCATCCTCGGTCAAGTCCAGAACAGTTTGCGTGCCATCTGGTGCAGTGACGGTGACAGCGCCCACATCGTCGCGCAGGCTTCGGCGCAGGACAGTGATGCGGTTGCCCTCGGTGGTGGCTGTCAGGGTTTCTTCTTCAAGTTCGGGTTCGCCCATCATCCAGTGGGCCAGCCTGCGCAGCAATTCCAGTTGCGGCCCGCCCCCTTCAAAGCCCCGGTCCCAAAGCCATGTCTGGTCAGACGCCAGAAGCGCCATGCGTCCTGCGCCCACACGGTCCAGCATCAGAAGCGGGCGCTCTGCGACACCGGACATGACCACCTGACCACGCTGCGCGTCCAGCTCAATCTGGCGGAACCAACGCCCCCATGCCGGGCCGCCATCCTCGGATACAGGGGCCAGATCATCAAGGCCGGCTGTGACAGGGTGGCGCCGGCCCAGTTCCGTCACTTCGGGGCGGAACCCCTGTTCTATCACGCGCGACGTGGGCTGGCCGGGGAAAATATCACCCAAAGGCGAACGCCAGATCGAATCCGCGCCCGCCAGTTCCGGCCCGCCCACAACCAGCAGCGCGCCACCTTCTTCCACATAGCGCGCGATATTGCTGAAATAGGCATTGGGCAGAATGCCCCGCCGACGATAGCGATCAAAGATGATCAGGTCGAAATCGTCAATCTTCTCGACAAACAATTCGCGCGTGGGAAAGGCGATCAGCGACAATTCATCCACAGGAACCCCATCCTGACGGTCGGGCGGGCGCAGAATGGTGAAATGCACCAGATCCACAGCAGGGTCGGATTTCAGCAAGTTGCGCCAGGTGCGCTGGCCCGCATTGGGTTCGCCCGAAACCAGAAGCACACTGAGCCGGTCGCGCACGCCGTTGATCTGGACAATAGCTGCATTGTTGCGGTCCGTCAGTTCGCCCGGTGCGTCGTCCAGTTCGAACTGAAGCACATTCATGCCGCCGCGGTCCAGCGTGACCGTCAGTTCCAGATCTTCGCCAATGGGCACAGTCGCGGTCTGCGCAGGTGCGCCGTCAATGGCATAGCGTAGGGTTGTAAAGCGCGATGTGGTGGCGGGAACTGCGCCCTGATCCTCGATTTTCAGGGTCAGTGTGACAGGTTCCCCGATTATTGCAAATGCAGGTGCATTGCGAATGATCAACCTGCGGTCCCAATCGCTGGCGCGGCCGGTTTGCAGCAAATGTGCGGGCGCTGGCACCGACAGCGGCAGGTCGGCATCATGCACCTGCCCGTCAGACACGATAAATACCCCTGCCAGCCGGTCGCGCGGCAGGTCTGCCAGTGCTTCGGCCAATGCGCCGTTCAGTTGCGTGCCCGCATTGCCCGCACTGTCCGTGACCCGAACAATGCGCGTGTCCAGTGCCAGTTGCGCCAGCTCAGTTTCCAGATGCTCCAGCGCCGCTTCGGTCTGGGCATCGCGGTCCCCGATCCCGTTGGAGGCCGTATCATCGACCATGACCAATGCAATGTCGGACAGCGCGTCGCGGGTTTCCTCTTGCAAGGACGGATTGGCCAGCGCCGCCAGCACCGCCAGGGCCGCCAGCCCCCGCAACCACCAGCCGCGCAACCCCTGCCACAGCGCCAGCGCCACCAGCGCCGCCGCCAGACCGGCCAGAACCCACAGCGCCAGCACCGGCACCAGCGGGGCGAAGATAATATCCTGCACGCCGGTCATTGCCCCAGCCTTTCCAGCAGGGCGGGCACATGCACCTGATCGGATTTGTAGTTGCCGGTCAGCACATGGGTAATCAGGTTGACCCCGAAGCGATAGGCAATTTCGCGTTGCCGTTCGCCACTGACACCCATGCCAATGCGGAACATCGGCTGGCCTGCTTCATCCACGGCCCAGGCCGACGCCCAGTCATGCCCGCCAATGATAACGGGTGTCACCCCGTCATTCAGGTTGCGAAAGGGCATGCCCTCGGCCTGTTCGGCATCGGGGGGGGCGGCTTCTACCCAGACGTCGCGCCCGGTATGGCGGCCCGGAAAATCCTGCAGCAGATAGAAGGTGCGCGTCAGCACATGGTCTTCGGGCACAGGTTCCAGCGGTGGAATGTCCAGCGGGCGGGCGATGGCCTGCAGGCGGCGCGCTTCGGGGGTGGTGCGTGTCAGCCCGGCCAGTTCGGCATCGCGGGTGTCGAACATGATCATCCCGCCGCCGCGCAAATAGCGGTTCAGTTTTGCATAGGCCGCGTCTGACGGGATGGGCGTGTCTTCGGTGATGGGCCAGTAAATGAAGGGAAAGAACGTCAATTCGTCGCGTTCCAGATCAACCCCGATGGGGCTGGCCGGTTCAACAGATGTGCGCTGGAACAAAACCCGCCCCAACCCGCGCAAACCCGCCTGGGCCACAGTGTCAATGCGCGCATCGCCCGTCAGGACATGGGCCAGCACCACATCAGATGTTGCCGCCAGTGCCAGCCTGTCATCATCCGCGCTGGCGGGGTGCGGGGCAATCAAGACCAGCAAAACGCCCGCCAGCAGCGCCGTTGTTGCGCCGCTGCCGCGCCGCAAGCGCCCCGACAGCCAAAGCGCGGCCAGAATATCCAGCCATAAAACCCCGATCCCCAGCAGCAGAAACCAGGCTTTCAGGTCGCGTTCCTGCGCCACGCTGTCGCGTTCCAGCGTGACCGAGGCGGGCCAGGTGCTGGTCGAAAGGGTCATGCCCTGCTCGCCGATATTCAGCGCGAAACTGCCCGCCGCGCTGGAATACACCCCGGGGGGCAGGTCCGGCCCGAAGGCACGCGCCGCCAGTGCGTTGCCCGCCACAACGGGGGCGGTGCTGGCGTCGTGCACCTGTCCGAACCCGTCCAGCGCGCGCTGGGGTTGCCAGTCCATGCCTGCCAGATCCTGCGCGCTGGGCGCTGTGGGGCGGGTGGACAGGGCAAGCCGTTCCAGCATGTCAACAAACAAGCCCGACAAGGGCAGGTTGGACCAGTCTGCATTGGCGGTGGTATGGATCAGCACCACCTGCCCGCTGCCGCTGAATTTTCGGGTGACCAGCGGTGTGCCATCGGCCAGTGATGCAATCGTGCGCTCGCCCAGGCTGGGGTCGGGCTGGGCCAGAACCTGCGCGCTGATGGTCACATCATCGGGGATCGCCAGCCCCGCAAAAGGCGATTCCGCCGCGAAGTCGCGCAATCGTCGGGGTTCGCCCCAACTCATGGCGCCGCCCACAGTGCGTCCGCCAATACGTAGGCGCACCGGCAAAAGCGGGTCTTCGTCGCTGCGCGCGACATCACTTGCCGCCAGTCGCGGCCCGGCAAAGCGCAAAAGCAACCCGCCATCATTGACGAAATCCAGAATTTGTGCGGATTCCACTTCCGACACTTGGGCAATATCGACAAGGATCAGCGCATCGGGGGCTGTCAGCAGCAAATCGTCGACAGACGCGCTTTCGACAAGTTCCGACACGGGGCCAAGGGCCTGACGCAGATACAAAAAAGGCGACAGCAGGTCCAGCCCCTCGCGGCCTTCGCGGCCGGTCAGCAAGGCAACCTTGCGCCGTTGCAGCGCGTCATCGGTCAATGCCACAGCGCCCGCGCTGCGTTCGCCCGCGATCTGGAAACGGGAAATCCGGTTGCGCAATTCCGGTTGCAGGGTCAGATCCACACGCGCTGTTGTCGCACCTTCGGCAAAGCCGGTCATGCCGCTGGCCAGCACACGTTCCACCCCTGCAGGGTCGCGCCCCGCAGCGATGATCTGGATGTCCTGTCCGCCCAGCCCTGCGGGGCGATGTGCGGTAATCTGCACCACGCCGTCTTGCAGCACAGGCGGGGACAGCGCCAGCACGGGGCGCGATGTTTCAAACACTGTCACATCGCCCCGCCCTTGCAGCGCGTCCAGCAGTGCGGGCCGGTAGGGATGGTTCAGCCCGTCTGATAGCCAATATGTGTCGAACATGTCGGGCTGTGCACCCAGCCATGCCTGCAGGTTTTCGGCATCAGCAACGTAGGGCGCGGGTGCAAGTGCGGGCAGGCGTTCCAGCCAGTGATCTGCAGCGCGAAAGGTCAATGTGCCCGCTGGCAGGTCGGTCAGCGCAACAACTGCAACCGGGCGGCCGGCACGGCCCGCTTCGGTCACAATGTCACGCATGCGGGCCTGTCGTTGTGGCCAGTCGCGCGCGCTGGCCCAGCTTGCATCTGTCAGCACCAGAACAGGCCCGGTGCCGTCGCGCGCGGGTTGCGGGTTCAGGACTGGCCCGGCGAAGGCAAGGATCAGCGCGGCAATGCCAAGGGCGCGCAACAGAAGCAACCACCACGGTGTGCGGTCACTTTCGGATGTTTCGTCCTTCAGTCCGATCAGCAGCGCCACGCCGGGAAACCGCC
Source organism: Paracoccaceae bacterium (assembly GCA_017510335.1). Taxonomy (GTDB): domain Bacteria; phylum Pseudomonadota; class Alphaproteobacteria; order Rhodobacterales; family Rhodobacteraceae; genus Roseinatronobacter. Next base: position 5,171 of record JAFWNM010000002.1, on the reverse strand, counting down.
GGACCACAGGCGCAGGCGGCACCGCGCGCAATAGCCACCACAGCAGCGGCAGTGCCATCAAGGCCAGCAACAGGGCAGGGGTGGCAAACCCGACAGGGCCAAACGTGATCATCACATGCCCCGCCTTGCGTCCAGCTGTTGCCACAGCCACATCAGGGCCGGGCCTGCGGGCTGGTCAGTGTGATGGGTCAGCATATGCCAGCCGGTTGCGCGCGCAAGGCCCGCCAGCATATCCTTGCGTTCGGCCAGCCTGTCGCGGTAGCGCGCGCGCAAATCCGAAGCGCGCAGGGTTTCATGGCGCACCCCCCCGCCCATGGATGTGAATATGGACCTGCCCTGATAGGGAAACGCTTCCTCGGCCGGGTCCAGAATTTGCACCAATGCGCCGCGCACGCCCCGATCTGCCGCGCGGCCCACTGCGTCCTGCACCCCTGACGGATCGCCCAGAAAGTCTGACAGGAACACTGTCTGGCTGTGTGCCGGCAGAACCATCATGGGCGGGGTGCCGTATTCGTGGGGTGCGACGTCACCTGTCAGACGTGCGGCAAGGGGGTCAAGCTGCGCACGCCCTGCGCGCGGGGGCATGTCGGGCATCAGTCCGACCCGTTCGCCCCCTTTCAGCAGCACCACAGCCAGCGCAAGGGCCAGTAGCCTTGCGCGTTCCGCTTTGGGCGGGCGCGATTTCTCGCCTGAAAACGCCATGGCTTGCGACTGGTCCACCCATAGGGTGACCGCCTGTGCGGCCTGCCATTCGGTTTCGCGCACAAAATGCATGTCGGACCGCGCGGACCGCCGCCAGTCAATTCTTGCGCCCCAATCTGACGCTGTTGCAGGCCGGTATTGCCAGAATTCATCGCCTGCGCCCGCGCGCCTGCGCCCATGCGCGCCAGGCAGCACCGATTGCGCCAGATGTTCGGCTTGCGCCAGCAGGGCAGGCAACGGGGCAGCCAGCCCTTCGGCGCGGCTGCGTAATATCGCTTGGCGGTTTTCGGCATGGGGACCTGTCAAGCAGCGTCCTCCAGGCGGGTGGTGGTTGCGGCAACGCGGTCGATAATGGCGCCCAGGTTTTCCCCGCGCGCCCTTGCGGCAAAGCCCAGCGCCATGCGGTGCGACAGCACAGGCCGCGCCATGGCTGCGACATCTTCCAGACCGGGGGCAAGCCGCCCGTCCAGCAGGGCGCGTGCGCGCACGGTCAGCATAAGGGCCTGTGCCGCGCGTGGCCCCGGCCCCCAGCTGACAGAATCGCGCACGGCGTCATGGGCTTCGGGTTCATCGGGGCGGCAGGCGCGCACCAGGTCAAGGATGGCGTCCACCACCCCCGCACCTACGGGCATGCGGCGCAACAGCGCCTGTGCGTTCAGCAGTTCGGCCGCGCTGAACACCTGATGGGCAGTGCCATCTTCCAGCCCCGTGGTGGCCAGCAGGATGTCGCGTTCGGTGTCGCGGTCGGGATAGACAACGTCGATCTGCACCAGAAACCTGTCAAGCTGCGCTTCGGGCAGGGGGTAGGTGCCTTCTTGTTCAATCGGGTTCTGGGTGGCCAGCACATGGAACGGGCGTTCCAGCTTATGATGCGCGCCCGCCACTGTGACTTCGCCTTCCTGCATGGCCTGCAACAGGGCGGCTTGCGTGCGGGGGCTGGCGCGGTTGATCTCATCTGCCATCAGCAGCTGGCAGAAAATTGGCCCTTCGATGAAGCGGAAGGCGCGTTTGCCATCCTCGGAGATGTCCAGCACCTCGGACCCCAGAATGTCGGCAGGCATCAGGTCCGGTGTGAACTGGATGCGGTTGCCCTTCAGGCCCATGACAGTGGACAATGTATCCACCAGCCGCGTTTTGCCCAGACCGGGCAGGCCGATCAACAGCCCGTGCCCGCCGCATAGCATGGCAGTAAGTGTCAGATCGACCACGTTTTTCTGGCCGATAAAACGGGTGTTGATGCTGGACCGCGCCTGCGCCAGTTTGTCACCCAAAGCCTCGATCGCGGCGATCAGGTCGGTTTCAGTGCTCATCGGGGCGCTCCTTCGGGGTGATTTTTCGTGTGAAACTACTATCTATCAGAATGTGACATATCGCATAGGCGGCCAATGACAAAAACATCTGATGAACAAAATAGCGTGACCCCGTCAACAGATGCGCTGGCGCGGGCCGCGCAAGCGGCCAGCAACGGGGCGGGTTTGCCCCCTGTGCATTTGTGGAACCCGCCGTTTTGCGGGGATCTGGACATGCGCATCGCGCGGGACGGGACATGGTTCTATCAGGGCACACCCATTGGCCGGCCTGCCCTGGTGCGGTTGTTCTCGACCATCTTGAAACTGGAAGATGGCAAATATTTCCTTGTCACCCCGGTTGAAAAAGTGGGAATCACCGTTGATGACGCCCCTTTTGTTGCTGTGGATTTCAGCGCTGCGGGGGCGGGCAAGGATCAGGATCTGGTGTTTACCACCAATGTGGGGGATGTCGCGCGCGCGGGCGCGGCGCATCCTTTGCGCATGACACGCGACCCCGAAACGGGTGAACCCGCCCCTTATATCATGGTCCGCAACGGGCTGGAGGCCCTGATCGACCGCAAAAGCTTCTACCGGATGGTGGAGTTGTGCACCCATAAGACGCATGAAGGCGCGCGCTGGTTCGGGGTGTGGTCGGGCGGGGTGTTTTTTCCGGTCATTGCATCGGACGAACTGCCCTAGTTTGCCCCCCCTGCGCGCGATGTGGCGTTTGGGGTTGGTTTTGTCGCAAAACCCGATCATATAAAGCCATGTTTTCGACAACCCTGAAATCAGTCCTGCATCACGCCAGATACTTCCCGCTGTGGTCGGCGCTGACCGTTCTGCGGTGGCGGGCCTTTGACATGCGGTCGCGCGGGTTGGGCACGACATTGGGCGTGATCATGCGGTGGTTTCCGCCCGCCAGACGGCGGTTTGACCGCGAAGCCAGGCGTGTTTTCCCCGACATGCCGCGCGCCGAACGTGCGAAGCTTGGGCAGGAGATGGGCCGCCAGATGGGCCGGACCCTGTTCGAGATTTACCACGATGCCGAATTCCAGACCCAGCACCATAAATTCCACGCCTCTGGCCCCGGACTGGAGGCCCTGAAACAGGCGCATGCTACTGGCAAGGGGGCGATCATCGTGTCCGGGCATTTCGGGCAATGGGAAGCGGTGCGCGCTGTTATCAAGATGAACGGCATGGAAAGTGGCGCGGTGTATCGCCCCAACAAGAACCGCCATTATGAGCGCAGACTGCGCGCCGGTATCGAAGCAGGCGGCAAGCCCATTCTGGCGACCGGCCGCGTGGGCACCATGGCGCTTGTGCGCCATTTGCGCACTGGCGGCATTGTGTCGATTCTGCTGGATGAGAAATACGCCGAAGGGATCAGGTTGCCGTTTTTGGGGCATGATGCCTTCACATCCCTGTCGGCCGCGCATTTGTCGCTGAAATACGGTCTGCCCATGATCCCGGCGTATGGCATTCGTGCGGATGACGGGAACAGCTTTCGGGTGGAATTTGAAAACCCGATCCCCCATACTGACGCTGTCACCATGACGCGCGCGTTCAATGACAGCCTGTCCGCACGGATCATGGCAAACCCCGACCAGTGGTATTGGATGCTCCGGCGCTGGGGGGATGTGTGACCTGCTTTGCGCTGGCGGGACTGAACCCACCCTTGAAAAGACTGAAAAGAAGAAGACCAACATGCCTGTTTTTGAGCGCTACCTGTCCGTCTGGGTTGCCCTTGCCATTCTTGCGGGGCTGACGCTGGGCCAGATCGCCCCGGGGCTTGTGAACGCCCTTGCGGCCCTCGAATACGGGTCGATCAATTTCGTGGTCGCGGTGCTGATCTGGTTCATGGTGTATCCGATGATGGTGGGGGTGGATTTTACGTCCCTGGCGCGGGTGCATGAACGCCCCAAGGGGCTGATCATCACGCTGGCGGTCAACTGGCTGATCAAACCCTTCACCATGGCGGCACTGGGCGTGCTGTTTTTCGAGTATGTGTTCGCGCCCTTCATCGAACCGGGCACAGCGGGCCAGTATATCGCGGGCATGATCCTTTTGGGGGCGGCACCTTGCACGGCCATGGTGTTCGTGTGGTCGCAGCTGACCAAGGGGGACCCGAATTATACGCTGGTGCAGGTGTCCCTCAATGACGTGATCATGATCTTTGCCTATGCGCCCATTGTGGCGCTTTTGCTTGGCGTGACCGATATAGCCGTTCCCTGGGAAACGCTGGTCTTGTCGGTGGTGCTGTATGTTGTGGTGCCGCTGGGCGCGGGTGTGTTTACGCGGCTGTCGCTGACACGCGGCACGCGTGACCCTGCCAAAGGCGCGGCGGCAGTGGGGGCGTTTACCGCGCGGGTCAAACCCTTCTCGGTTATCGGGCTTCTGGCTACGGTCGTGCTGTTGTTCGGTTTTCAGGGTGAAGTGATCCTTGACCGGCCGCTGATCATTGTGATCATCGCCATCCCGCTGTTGATCCAGTCCTATGGGATGTTCGCTGTCGCCTATTGGGCCGCGAAAGCGTGGCGCGTCCCCCATAAGGTGGCGGCGCCGTGCGCGATGATCGGCACCTCGAACTTCTTTGAACTGGCAGTGGCTGTGGCAATCGGACTGTTCGGCCTGAATTCCATTGCTGCGCTGGTCACTGTAGTGGGGGTGCTGGTCGAAGTGCCTGTGATGCTGTCGCTTGTGTGGTTCGCCAACCGGACGCGCCACTGGTTCCCGCTTGAGGAAACGCCGATCCGCGCGCCAAAAACGCAACCGCGTCCGTGATGGTGCCACAGGTGCACGGCCCATGTCATGCGCCAGCAAGGCGGTGGTCACTTTTGTTCAGCCGTTTCCCCGATGCGCCGTCAACGCTGGAAGGCGTCGCTTTGCCGGAAGTTCGAAGCGGCGCAAACCATCAACCAGCTTTTGAACCTGCCACGGCATGTCGCGGCCATTGGCATTCACAGGACATGCTTCGATGTATTGAATTCGCATGTTTCAGAAGCCCAAACCCGGTTCCCATTTTTGCGCAATATGCGCTAGTCATCTTGTCCCAGCGCGGGCGCGGGTCGTGTGAAATCCAGTGTGTGGCCTGAAAACCTGAAAGGTGGGCGCACGCCTTTCAGGCCGTCCATGTCCAGTTCCAGCCCGCGCGCGATCACCTGCGGGTCGGCGAACATTTCG
>JAFWNM010000031.1 GCA_017510335.1 Paracoccaceae bacterium | reverse complement strand
GGCGGCGCTTGCCTGCGCAGGGCCTTATCGGGCCTTGCGCAAATATACATAATACGCACCGCTGCCCCCATGGCGCAAATGCGCTTCGCGCAATTCCAGAACCGCGCCGGCCAGTGGCGCCATGCGCAACCATTGCGGCACATCATGCTTCAAGGCACCGCGCCTGCGTGGAATAGGGCCGTCATCCTCGACGGATTTTCCCTTGCCGGTGATGACCAGCACCAACCGCAAGCCTTGCGCCTGCGCCCGCAAGATAAACCCGTTCAGCGCTGCATGTGCCTGTGCCAGTGTCATACCATGCAGGTCAATACGCGCATCGGGCTGCAACTTGCCCCGCGTCATCCGTTGGAATTTTCGTTTGTCCATGCTGACAGGTGCACCCGCCAGCGCGTCTGACAACGGGCGCACAAGGTCATGCATCACAGGCGGGGTCGCGGGGCTGGGCCGCAGAATGGCACTGCCGCTTCGTGCTGCCTTGGGGCGCGCGGTTGTCGGTTCAGGCGTAAAGACCTGCTCCATCACGTCAGGTGTATCAAAGGCTTTCATCAGCTCGGATTTCAAAGGCCGCGCGCTTTTTGCGACGCGGCCCCATAATTCCAGGTCTTCGGGATGCAACCTGCGGGATTTGCGGGTCATCCCCCTGCCTCCGAATGTCACTCGCCAGTGGCGACCAGTTTCCAGTTCGGGCTGTCTGCCGTCATGTCACGCGCGAAAGTCCAGACATCGCGCTGGCGCTTGATCTCGTTGGGGTCACCTTCAACGATTTCGCCACTGTCGACCTTGCGCACCACGGATGTCAATTCGCCAAGGAACTTGATGGTGATTTCGCCTTCGCGGCTGTTTTCGTCATAGGTTGCACCCACTAGGTCCAGTTCACGCAACCCCACAAAGGATGCATCCACACGCACGCCCTGCTGTTCACGCAATTGCACGACTTCGTCAAAACTGTTGAACACATCGCGCGACAGGAAGGGCAGAATTGAATCCATATCTGACGATTCAAACGCCATAAGAATCATTTCATACGCGCCCCGCGCCCCTTGCAGGAAATCCCCAACGCTAAAGTCGGGATCGACCGCTTTCATCCGTGCAAGCGCCTTGGCCATCTCGGACCCTTCGGGCACATGGTCGGTGATGTCGGTGTCAGGACCACCATCAATCACCTCGAATCGGGGTTTTGACAGCGGTTCGGATGCGCCGTCGCCGCGTTGCACTGGTTTTGACTCGAACCCGTCGCGCGTTCCAAGAACAGCGCGCAGGCGCAAAATAAGAAAGACAGCAATGCCGGCAAGAATAAGAAGCTGGATCACGGCGGGTTCCATTGTTACCTCGGCCAGGGGTTGGTATGGCGGTTCAAATGCTTATGTAAGGCGCGATGGCGGGCAAGTCTACCTTCCGCAGTAACATCATTTCAGACGAAAGGCCGAAAGATGTGGATTCTGATAGCCATTCTGGCCGTTCCGGTCATTGAAATTGCGCTTTTCGTTCAATTTGGTAGCGAAATTGGCGTGATTGGAACCTTGGCTTGGGTTTTTGCCAGCGGGGCTGTCGGTGTTTTTCTGATGCGACTGGAACCCTACAGAAATGCCGAAAGCGTGCGCGCAGCGCTTGCGCAAGATTCAAGCCCCGCCAGCCCCATGGCGCATTCGGCGCTGCGCATGATCGGGGCGTTGCTGCTGGTGCTTCCCGGTTTCTTTACCGATGGTCTGGGGGTCATGCTGTTGCTGCCGCCGGTGCGCAGTTTGCTTCTGGCGCGGCTGGTCCTGCGTGTGCGCACGGCGCGACCGCGTGACGACATCATCGATGGCGATTACGTCCGTCAGCCCGACATGCACGATGACACTGCCCGCCTGCCCCGGCAGGAAAAGCGGGATTGAGCCACCCGCCCCCCCCTGCTACAAGCGCGCGCAAGAATAACCGACCCACAACAGGAGCCTGGGAAACATGGCAGAAGAAACCAACGGCGCACAGCCCGCCGAAGCACCAAAAGTCAACATGCGCGTTCTGGCGCAATTTGTCCGCGACCTGTCATTTGAAAATGTCGCCGCGCAAAAAAAGCTGCAGGGCAGCAATGTCCAGCCCGACATTCAGGTTCAGGTCAGCCTTGATGCGAACAAGCGCGACGTAGAAAACCAGTATGAAGTCGCAACCAAGTTCAAAATCACCTCCAAGAACAAAGAAGACGGCCAGGCGCTGTTCATTGTCGAGCTTGACTATGTCGGCGTTTTCCTGATTGAGAATGTGCCCGCCGAGCAGCTGCATCCGTTTTTGCTGATCGAATGCCCGCGCATGATCTTCCCCTTCGCACGTCGCATCATTTCCGATGTTACGCGCGATGGCGGTTTCCCGCCGCTGAATCTGGACACTGTGGACTTTCTTGCGCTGTACAAGCAGGAAATCCAGCGTCAGGCCGCATTGCGCGCCCAGCAAGGCGAAGCACCCGTCGCCAACTAAGCTGCGTTTGCCCGTTCATCACAACCCCCGCGCACGGCGCGGGGGTTTTTTCCGTTCAAGACTGTCTTGCTTGCAGCATGGCCCGTCCATGCGTTAGGGAAGACCCAACCCCATTTCACACGAAGGAAAGCACATGGCGTCCTATCAATATGTCTACCACATGGATGGTGTGTCCAAAACCTATCCCGGCGGCAAGAAATGCTTTGAAAATATCCGCCTGTCCTTTTTGCCGGGTGTGAAAATCGGGGTTGTGGGTGTCAACGGTGCGGGGAAATCCACGCTTCTGCGCATCATGGCCGGCACCGACAAGGACTTCACCGGCGAGGCATGGGCCGCCAAGGGCGCGCGCGTGGGCTACCTGCCGCAGGAACCCGACCTTGACTCCAATCTGGACGTGCGCGGCAATGTCATGTTGGGTGTCGCGGAAAAGCAGGCGAAGCTTGACCGCTATAACGAACTGGCAATGAATTATTCGGACGAAACCGCCGATGAAATGGCCGCCCTGCAAGACCAGATCGACGCGGAAAACCTGTGGGATCTGGACAGCCAGATCGATGTCGCCATGGAAGCGCTGCGTTGCCCGCCCGACACGGCATCAGTCGACACGCTGTCGGGTGGCGAAAAACGCCGCGTGGCCCTGTGCAAGCTGCTGCTGGAAGCGCCCGACATGCTGCTTCTGGACGAACCGACCAACCACCTTGACGCCGAAACCATCGCATGGCTGCAAAAACACCTGATCGAATACAAGGGCACCATCCTGATTGTCACCCATGACCGCTACTTTCTGGATGACATCACCAGCTGGATTCTGGAACTCGACCGTGGGCGCGGCATTCCATACGAGGGGAATTATTCCGCATGGCTGGAACAAAAGGCCAAACGCCTGGCGCAAGAAACCCGCGAGGACAAGTCGCGCCAGAAGTCGCTGGAGCGTGAACTGGAATGGATCCGCGCAGGCGCAAAAGCCCGTCAGACCAAATCCAAGGCGCGGATTGCGGCTTATGAGGAAAAGGCAGGCCAGTCCGAGCGCGAAAAGATTGGCCGCGCGCAGATCATCATTCCCAATGGTCCCCGCCTTGGCGGCAAGGTCATCGATATCCAGAACCTGCAAAAAGGCTATGGCGACCGGCTGCTGATCGAAGACCTGTCCTTCGCGCTGCCACCGGGCGGCATTGTCGGTGTGATCGGTCCCAACGGCGCGGGCAAATCCACGCTGTTTCGTATGCTGACCGGACAGGAACAGCCCGACGCGGGCACAATTGAATTCGGTGACACAGTGCAACTATCCTATGTCGACCAGTCGCGCGACGCGCTGGACCCGAAGAAAACCGTCTGGGAAGAAATCAGCGACGGGCTGGACATCATCCAGCTTGGCGATGCAGAGGTGAATTCCCGCGCCTATGTCGGCGCCTTCAACTTCAAGGGCGGCGACCAACAGAAAAAGGTGGGCCTGCTGTCAGGGGGCGAACGCAACCGCGTGCATATGGCCAAACTGCTGCGCGCAGGCGGCAATGTGCTGCTGCTCGATGAACCGACCAACGATCTGGACGTGGAAACCCTGCAAGCGCTGGAAGCCGCGCTGGAAGATTTCGCAGGCTGCGCCGTGGTCATTTCCCACGACCGCTTCTTCCTTGACCGGCTGTGTACGCACATACTAGCGTTTGAAGGCGAGGCGCATGTCGAATGGTTCGAGGGCAACTTCGCGGCCTATGAAGAAGACAAGAAACGCCGTCTGGGACCGGACGCGCTGGAGCCGAAGCGGGTGAAGTATAAGAAGTTTACGAGGTAGAGGGCGAGTTATTTGAGCGAGGCTTCAAATGGTACAGAAAAAAGAGCACGTCAGAGAAAGATGGGACTTGCCAAGCATTAGTATTGAAAGCAGAGAATTGCTTTCAATATTAAATGAAATTCACGCGACTTGCGATGTACTAGTAACCGCTGAAACCCGAAGGCATAAATTCGAAAGCCTTGAAGATATAAGGCAGAACATTGAGCTTTTTAAGGGTAACGTTGAAGTGGAGATTGGTTCAGTTACGCTGAATCTATCTGATGACTATATGCGTGGTATCCGCATAAATAGGTTTTCCCACAAAGTAGAACCGGAAAACGCCGAGGCTTTGGCAGAACGGCTACACGAAAGAGTCTCTTCCTACAAAACCTTTTTTTCTTACGGTTTCAAGAAAAATACGGTATCACTTTTATTTGCATCCGCAGTTTTTTTATTTTTTGGAAGGGAGGAATTACAGGCGGTTTTTGATGACACATCACCATATATCATTTTTCTTGGATCAATTTTTTTTATGTGGCCCGTAATTAATATGATTATTGGTTATTTTTTTGATAAGCCGCTCCCCGTCTACTTTGAAGAAAGAGAGCGTTTCTGGTCAAGGAACTCCGACAAAATAATATTAACAATAATTGCACTTGTTTTAGGTTATTTCTTTAACCAGATAATGAAATACTTATCAGATACTTTTAATTAATATTCGTTTACAGCGTACTAAATTTTATATTTACGCACAAGAACACGTCCGAGAGGTCACACGCTATGCCGAAGCCTTCGCCCACATCCGTCCCCGTCCTGACAACTGACAAGCAAGCCGAGGATTTTCTTGATCAAGACCTGTCTGATTTGGACTTCGCACAGTTCAAACCCATGCCCTTCGAGGCACTGCCTAAATCCGCGCTCGTCACCATGCGCTTGCCAGAACCCTTGATTGCGGCGCTGAAAGCGCGCGCCAAGGATCGTGGAATTCCCTATCAGCGGCTCATCCGCGAAGCGCTGGAACAGGCGTTGACCAAACCCTAATCACCGCCGCCGCTGTTCCGTTTCCGCCACCACATCGAACAGCCGCGCCGACAACTGACCGCCGAAGCGCATATTGCCTAGAATGACGGTTGTTTCCGCGCCGGTGTCGTCGCGGATGACCCATTGGCGCAGTTCCGTGGGGTTGGCGGAAAAGTTCAGGCGGATGGACCCGTATTGCGGGTTTTCGGGGTCTTGGGCGACCACGGTTGTCACATCCCCGTCCACGCTGTGACCCACGACCATACGCGCGCGCTGGAAATCCACATTCCGTTCCAGAATGATGTTCAGCGGCGTGTGGCGCAGCGGGTATTGGCTCGGCCCCTGATTGGACCGCCCGTCAAACACCGACACCTGACTGCCACCGGCCATGACCAGCGCATTTTCGGGCGGGTCATATTCGAACCGCATGCGCCCGGGGCGGCGGATGAATAACCGCCCTGTCACCAGCGACCCGTCGGGGTTTATCTGTGTAAACTCCCCTTCCGCAGTGGTGAAGCTGTTGAAATAGGCCGAGATTTCCGCAAGCGGAATTGCCTGGGCCATGGCTGGCCGGACCAGCGCAAGCGCTGGCAGGGACAGGAAAAGGGAACGGCGTGTAATGCTCATGACCGCTTGAATACCGCACGATGCTGCGCGCGCAAAGCCACGATCTGCTCACGCGCGCTGACAAGGCAGAGAGTTGCCGATCAGCACATGTTACCCCTGTTCGGGAATCAGGATTTCGCGCTTGCCGACATGGTTTGCAGGCGTGACAAGGCCTTCATCTTCCATCTGTTCAACCAGACGCGCGGCCTTGTTATAGCCGATGCCCAGCTTGCGCTGGATGTAGCTGGTCGAACATTTGCGGTCCTGGATAACCACCTGCACCGCCTGATCATACAGCGCATCTTCGCCCGTGGTGTTGCCCCCAAGGCCAAGAACGGCGTCAATATCAGCTTCCTTATCGGATTCGGGGCCATCGACCACGCCGGATTTGTAATCGGGCGGACCAAAGGATTTCAGGTGGTTCACGATCTCCTCCACCTCCTCGTCGCTGACGAAGGGGCCGTGCACGCGGGTAATGCGCGAGCCCCCCGCCATATACAGCATGTCCCCCATGCCCAGCAGCTGTTCCGCCCCCTGTTCGCCCAGAATGGTGCGGCTGTCGATCTTGCTGGTCACCTGAAACGAAATCCGCGTGGGGAAGTTCGCTTTGATGGTGCCGGTGATCACATCAACAGACGGGCGCTGCGTGGCCATGATCAGGTGAATGCCCGACGCGCGCGCCATCTGCGCAAGGCGCTGGATGCAGGCTTCAATCTCCTTGCCTGCGACCATCATCAGGTCGGCCATCTCATCCACAATAACAACGATATAAGGCAGCAATTCGGGCGCGAATTCTTCGGATTCAAACACCGGATCGCCGGTTTCATCGTCAAACCCGGTCTGGATGGTGCGCTTGAACATCTCGCCGCGCGCAAGGGCTTCGCGGACGCGGCCGTTGAACCCTTCGATATTGCGCACGCCCATTTTGGACATCTTGCGATAGCGTTCTTCCATCTCGCCCACGACCCATTTCAGCGCGACAACGGCCTTTTTCGGGTCAGTGACAACGGGCGACAACAGGTGCGGAATACCGTCATAGACCGACAATTCCAGCATTTTGGGGTCAATCATGATCATGCGGCATTCATCCGGCGTCAGACGATACAGCAGCGACAGGATCATGGTGTTGATGGCCACCGATTTGCCCGAACCCGTGGTCCCTGCAATCAGCAAATGCGGCATCTTGGCCAGGTTGGCGACAACGGGTTCGCCGTCTATCGCCTTGCCCAGCGCCAGCGGCAGGCGCATTTGCGTGTCGCCAAAATCGCGCGCCGACAGGATTTCGCGCAAAACCACCTTTTCACGGTGGGCATTGGGCAATTCAATCCCGATGATGGACCGCCCCGGCACCGTGGACACCCGCGCCGACAGCGCCGACATGGACCGCGCAATGTCATCGGCCAGACCAATGACGCGGCTTGCCTTCAGGCCCGGTGCGGGTTCCAGTTCATATTGCGTGACAACCGGGCCGGGGCGCACGCTGACAATTTCACCGCGCACACCGTAATCATCCAGCACCGATTCCAGCATCCGCGCATTTTCTTCCAACGCCTCATCACTCAGGGAATAGCGTTGCACATTGGCTGGGCTTTCCAGCAGTGACAGGGGCGGCAATTCATAGCTTGCCGCTTGGTGATGATCGAAGGGAAATGTCGGCTCTGCCTCGGCGCGGGCCTGACGAGAGGTTTGGGGTTTTACAGGCGGGGTGGCCACAACGCGGCGCTGCAACACCTGCCCGGGCCGGACGGTCATGGCGGGATCTTGTGGCATTGGCACCGGCTGGGCGGGCGGCGTCCAGTCAACAGGCGGGATATGGCTTTCGGGGCTGGCAACAGGCGCTGCAGGATGTGCAGCAAGCATCCAGTCGGGCATGTGAATATTACCCGTGACCGGTGCGTTCATCTGTGCCGTGAATGTTGCCGCCGCAAGGGGTTGGTGCCCTTGTTCCGGCTGCAGTTGTGCATGATGGTCAGCCCGCATTTCAGCCGGAACTGGGGCCTTCAACGGGGGTTCCTGCACGGCGCGCTGTTGGGTGCCTGCCGGGGCGGGGCGCAGGTTCGGGTTGAACACCTGCACGGGTTTTGCATGCCTGCGATGGCGCACTGCATCTGCAATGCGGTTGCTGATTTGCTCTGGCCCAGGGGCAGTTGCGGACATCGCCGCACTGCGCAATTGGGGTTCCACCAGTTCGGGTTCCGGCATTGGGGCCGGTTCAGCGCCGCGCATGCTTAGGGATTTCAGCTTGGACAACAGACCGCCGCCCCGCGAATCGCTTTCTGATGGGTCGCTATAGGGCATGGGCGCTGGCTGCTGGACGCCGGTGCGCATGGGGTGCTGTGCCCGCGCAGGTGGCGGCATATCCGCAACCAACGGGTCGATCAGCACATTTTCATCCCCGTCGCCTTGCCAGTCATCTGGTGCGTATCCCGCCGCCCGGATCACGGGCGCATTGCGGCGCGTCAAAACCGGCTCTGCTGCAGGGTGGGCGCGCGCAAGCACGGGTTCGCGGTCATGATGCGTGTCATATTGTGGCGCATGCTGCGCACGAACAGCACCCTGCGCGGCGCGTGCCTGATGATAGTCCTGCGCTTTGCGCGCCACCGCGCCGCCTGCAACCCTGGCCCCGCGCAGCCCGCCGGACACACCACCGCGCAACAAGGCCATTACGCCGGCATAGGTCAAGATGACGCCAGTAAGAAGGAACCGCGCGAAGGCCAGCGCCTCTCGCTGGCTGACGCCCATGACAAAACCCCACACAGCAAGGCAGGCAAACAGCATGAACAGCGCCATGAACCCGACACCCGCAGCAGGCGACATGGGCAATGCGTTGACCACCGCGCCCAGCACAGTGTCGCCAAACACACCGCCCATACCATATAGCATGTCCCAGCTTTCAGCGGGCACAAAGCTGGCACACCAGATTGACGTCACCGCAACGGCCAAAGGCAGGAAAACGCCGCGCGCCATCAACGCATCATGTCCGCGCCCCAACACAAGCCGAAGCCCCCAGCCCCCCAGAAACAACACGACACCCCAGGACGCCATTCCCGCAATTACCATCAGGGGTTGCGCGATCGACGCGCCCATGCGCCCCAAGGAGTTCTGGACCGGCGCATCGCTGGCGGCCATCCAACCCTGGTCTGCGGGCGAATAAGACCCCAACATCAATGCAATGGCAAACGCCAGCGCCCCCAACCCAAGCCCCGCCAGCTCGCGCCCGCGTTTTTGCAACACGGCCTGCAATTTGCTGTCCAGAAGCGGATCGCGCTTGTCAATATTGTAAGATGCCATCTGACGCGCCCTTTGGGTTTAACTATACAGGCAGGTGCGCAACCGGATCAGCGCGTCCTGCATTTCATCAATCAAATTCACCATCGCCACACGAATAAACGCCTGACCGGGGTTGAACCCGTCAACGTCGCGCGACAGATACGCCCCCGGCAACACGCGAATGCCCGTTTCCGTCCACAGCTTCAGTGCCGCCGCTTCGCCGTCATCCACAGGCAGCCACAGGAAAAACCCGCCCGCAGGCCCCGCATAACCTGGCACATTGCCAAGAATGCGATCTGCCAGCGCGTATTTCTGCTGATACAGCGCGCGCGAGCGGTCCACATGCGCTTCATCCGCCCATGCGGCGGCAGCGACATGCTGCAAGGGTTCGGGCAGCGGCGCCCCGCTATAGGCGCGCAACTGCCGGATCCGGCGAATACATTCCACACCCCCCGCGACAAACCCCGACCGCAACCCCGGCAGGTTTGACCGCTTTGACAGCGAATGAAAGGACAGCACGCGTTCCGTGTCCGCGCCCATCTGGGCGGCAATTTCCAGCGCACCGGGGGGCGGTGTGTCGCGGTAAATTTCGGAATAGCATTCATCCGCGAAAATGCGGAAATCATGCTTTTCGGCCAGTGCGATCAGTCTGCGCCAATAGGCGGCATCGGCGACTGCCCCCTGTGGATTGGCCGGCGAGCAGACATAGGCAATCGCCACGCGGTCCAGAACATCAGCCGGCAGGCTGGCATAGTCGGGCAAATGGCCGGTGGCGCTGGTTGCAGGAACAAAACGCGGCTCTGCGCCCACAGCAAGGGCGGCAACTGCGTAAACCTGATAAAACGGGTTTGGCGTCAGAATAACAGGGGTTTGCCCGTTCTTGCGTTCAGGGCACAGGGCAAGGGCCGCATTGAACAACCCTTCGCGGGTGCCGTTCAGCACCATCAGGTTTTCGGGCGTCAGGGTCACGCCATACCGCCTTGAAATCCAGTTCTGAATTGCGTTCAGCAATACGGGTATACCCTCATTCGCGGGGTATTTGGCAAAGCTGCCAATATTGTCCTTCAACACATCCGCCAGAAAGGGCGGCATGTCATGGCGCGGTTCGCCAATGGTCATGGAAACAGGGTCACCACCGGGCTGGTGATGATCCAGAAGCGCGCGCAGGCGCGGGAATGCGTATTCAGGCAGGTTCGAAAACCGCTCTGGGTATGCCATGGACTGCCTCGACTGCTCGGGGTCTTTTGCCCCATTATTGGATGCAGGATAACGCGCAGGGGCCGCCCCGTCCAGAAAAACGACTGAAGTTTTGCCAATAACCCCGCGAAATTGTGTCATTTTCGCAGGTTTCTGCAGGGTGCCACCATATATGGCGGTAGCCCAGCGCACTACCCGCTATCAGTTGGGTCCAGCACGCGGGACGATCCCCTATCGCACGGACAGCGCCGTTTCTGCCGCCGCCCCAAGGCACAACAAGCGATCCTCTGACATGGGCGGGCACATCAGGCTTAGGCCCGCTGATGGCACGCCAGTGGGCAATGTCAACGCACACAGGCCCAACATATTGCCAATACGCGTATTGCGCAGCGTCAACAGGTTTTCTGTGGTGAAATAGGCGTGATCCTCCAGCAGGCGCTGTGCATTGGGCGGCATGTTGGGCGCAGTTGGCAGCAGCACTGCATCATATCCGGCAGTTTCCGCCAGATAGCTGGCGCGATGGCGCATCAGCGCATCCCATGCGGCAATGTAATCCGTGGCCAGATGGTCCCGGCCCGACCGGAAGCGTTCCAGCACCGGCGGGAACATGATTTCGGGCGCTGCTTCAATCTGCTCTCGCCATGTGCTGTAGCATTCCGGTGTATAGATAATGGCTGACAACGCCAGCGCATCGCTGACGCAGGACAATGATTTGCGCGTGATCTGCGCGCCCGCCTTGGCCAATGCATCAACCGCGCCATCGAACGCTTGTGCGGGCGTGTCGCGGATGCCGACAAACGGCGCCCCGTCCAGCACCAGAAACCGCCGGCCCGACAGGCTGGCGCCGCGCAAATCCGGCGCGGGGCGGTTTTCCAGCGCGGACAGCATCAGCGCGCAATCCTCGACACTGCGGGCCAGCGGGCCGACCGAGTCGAATTTCGGCGCAAGCGGCACCACACCTTGCAGGGTCAGCCGCCCATGCGTGGTTTTCAACCCGACCAGATCATTCCACGCCGCCGGGATACGCACCGACCCGCCTGTGTCGGACCCCATCGCCGCAGCCGCCAGCCCGAACGCCACCGACGCCGCCGCCCCAGACGAACTGCCGCCAGGCACGGCGTTGGCGTCATTCACGCAAGGGGGTGTGGCTGTCACGGGGTTAAGCCCCAGTCCGGAATAAGCAAATTCCGTTTGGTGTGTCTTGCCCAGACATATGGTCCCTGCCCGCGTCATGACTTGCAACAACGCGGCGTCATGGTCAGGCACACGCCCCTTCAGCACCGCTGATCCGCTTTCGGTGGCGACACCTGCGGTGTCGAACAGGTCTTTCCACGACACTGGCACCCCGTCCAGCGGATGGCGGCGCAACCCCCCACGCGCCCTGTCGCGCGCGGCAATCGCTTCATCCAGGGCGCGGCTTTCGGTCAGGCGCGCATAAATGCGCGACCCCGAAGGATGCGCCGCAATGGCCGCCAGATACGCTTCACTCAGCGCAAGCGGGCACAGATCGCCCGCGGCGATGGCGCGGCCCTGATCTGCGGCGGGTCTGGTCAGCCAAGCTTCACTCATAATGCGGTTTCCCTGATGTCTGCGTCCAGCCGGGGGCTGTCTGCCCCCGGACCCCCAGAGAGTATTTTGCGCAAGATGAAATGGGAACTGCAAATTTGTCCGCTTTGCCGCATGGACAAGCCCATGTTCCGTGCCATAACTGAACAATGACATATGACGCAGATATCTTGATCGTAGGGGGCGGGTTGAATGGCCCGTCATTGGCGCTGGCGCTGGCACAGGGTGGTTTACGGGTCATCGTGATTGACGCCCTGCCCCGCGACACACGCGTAGGGGCGGAATTTGACGGCCGGGCCTATGCACTGGCGCTGGCGTCCACGCGCGTTCTGGACGGGATCGGGGTTTGGGACAATGTGGCCACGGAGGCCCAGCCCATATTGCAAATCAAGGCCAGTGACGGGCGCGCAGGCGAAGGGGCGGCGCCGTTTTTCCTGCATTTTGACCATGCCGAAATTGAAGAAGGCCCCATGGGCCATATGCTGGAAGACCGCTATCTGCGCCATGCACTGTTGGCCGCGATGGATGCCGCGCCAAATATAACGCAAATGGAAGGGCGCCGCGTGGTGGCGCAAGACGTGGATGCCAATGGCGCCAGCGTCACCACCGATGACGGCCAGACCGTGCGCGCGCGTATTCTGGTGGGCTGCGACGGGCGCGACAGTGCCGTGGCCCGGCGCGCAGGTATCCGGCGCACTGGCTGGGATTATGGGCAGACCGCGTTGGTATGCGCCATTGCGCATGATCATCCGCATCATGGCTGCGCGCATCAGTTCTTCATGCCCGCAGGCCCGCTGGCCATTCTGCCGCTGCCGGGCAACCGGTCCTCCATTGTGTGGAGCGAACGCACCGGCACCGCCGCAGAAATTCACGCCATGAATGACGCGGATTACCTGACCGCCCTGCGCCCGCGCTTTGGCGATTTTCTGGGCGATATTGCATTGGCGGGCAAGCGGTTTGCCTATCCACTGCGCCTGACGATTGCCAACAGTTTCATTGCCCCGCGTCTGGCACTGGTGGGCGATGCGGCCCATGGCATGCACCCGATTGCGGGACAGGGGTTCAATTTCGGTTTGCGCGATGTGGCAGCTCTGGCAGAAGTTCTGATTCTGGCCAAGCGCCGGGGCGAGGATATTTCCAGCCCCATCGTGCTGGAACGCTACCAGCAATGGCGGCGGTTTGA
The DNA here is from genome assembly GCA_017510335.1 of Paracoccaceae bacterium. GTDB lineage: Bacteria > Pseudomonadota > Alphaproteobacteria > Rhodobacterales > Rhodobacteraceae > Roseinatronobacter. The sequence goes on along the minus strand of JAFWNM010000031.1, from coordinate 4,843 downwards.
CACTATGATGATGGCCGTGGGCACTGACAGTGTGAACCGCCTGTTTTCCAACGATTCCGCATTAATGCGCGGTGTTCGGGGTTTCGGCATGGGGGTTGTTCAATCCCTGCCGGGGCTGCGCCGCCGGTTCATCCGCGAAGCTGCGGGGCTTACCGGCGATTTACCCCGCCTGATGCGTGGGCTACCCATCTAGGGCATGTCGTGTTCAGGCGACATGCCCTAGATGCATCACGTATCGTCAGCCAATGCCAGAAGCGCCGCGACATCCAGCCGAGAATTGTCCATTTTCAACTGTCCCGCCCCATCACGGGGCCAGTCCCGGCGGGGGCGGTCCACATAGATTTCAACCCCGTTCCCGTCCGGGTCGCGGAAATACAGCGCTTCTGAAACACCGTGATCAGCGGCGCCATCCAGTTGAACACCGGCCTGAAGCACCCTGCGCAACGCCTGCGCCAATGCAGACCTGTCAGGATACAACACTGCCAGATGATACAGCCCCGCATACCCGGCAGGTGCAGGGGCCGCGCCCGCACTTTCCCATGTATTCAGCCCGATATGATGATGATAACCATCCGCACCCATGAAAACGGCTTGCGTGCCGTATCGCTGTGTCACCTCGAACCCAAGCAGGCCGTAGAATGCAACAGCGCGGTCCAGATTGGCCACTTTCAGGTGGACATGGCCAATTCTGGGGCCGGCGCGGGGTGTGGTTTCAATACGCATCTTCTGTCCTTTCGGTTACCAAAGGATATAGGATCTGGCGCGACACACGGAAACTCGGCAATTTCACGCAGGCATTGTGCGGTTTTCACCCCCTTGTGATAACAAAAACTGACCAAATTCGGCCCATGTGACGTATAATTGCCAAAGAAACCAAAGGATTCCGCACATGAAGCCATACGCTTTTGCATTCTGGTTGATCGCAATGTTCGCGCCAGCCCTGCCCGCAGCCGCGCAACAGGTTCAGACCGCCATTGTCGCAGGCGGGTGTTTCTGGTGCGTGGAATCAGATTTCCGGCGCGTCGATGGCGTGGTGGATGTGCGTGTGGGGTTCACCGGGGGCACAACGCCCGATCCCATCTATGAAGATGTCGCGCGCGGGCGCACCGACCATATAGAAGCAGCCATCATCAGCTTTGACCCCGCGCGCGTCAGCTATGACCAGATATTGCACATGTTCATGCGCTCCATCGATCCGCTGGATGCGGGCGGGCAATTCTGTGACCGTGGCGCGCATTATTCCACCGCCATTTTTGCAACACCCGAACAGACCGAACAGGCAAATGCGGCAATAGCTGCGGCACAAAGTGACCTTGGCCAGAAGGTCGTCACCCCAGTGCGCGAAGCAACAACCTTCTATGAAGCGGATGATTTTCATCAGAACTACGCCAATTCCGCCGAAAGGACACTAACGCGCTTTGGCTGGATCGAACGCCGCGATGCTTATAAAAGCTACCGTGAAGACTGCGGACGCGACCAGCGCGTGCGCGAAATCTGGGGCGATTCAGCCGCCTTCGCTGGCTAAGGCCTCAATTTCGGCGCGGGTGGGCATCGCACTAGCAGCACCCGCGCGCGACACCTGCAGGGCAGCAGCGCATGTTGCAAACCGCATTGCGGCTGGCGCGTCCACCCCTTCCGACAATGCAGCAACCAGCGCCCCTGCAAAGCAATCTCCCGCGCCGGTGGTATCCAGAACTTGCACGGGCAGGGCTGGCACAAATATATCGGCAGACCCTTTTGCATGCCAGCTTGCGCCTTGTGCCCCGCGTGTCACCACAATCGTTTGAACAGGCAGGTCCGCAATTTCCGTGCCCAACGCTTCCTGCAATTGCTGCGATTCAACTTCGTTCATCATAAGCATGGAAATGAACGGCATGACTGCCTGAACCGCACCCGGCGAAAAGGGGGCTGCAGAATACACAACCTTCAGCCCCCGCGCGGCCGCGGCCGCGGCAATTTCCGGCTGCCATGCAGTTTCGTTCTGCATCAGCAGATATTCGCCCGCCTGCGCGGATTTCAACGCTTCCAGCGCGGGATCAAGCGCCAGCGCATGATTGGCCCCGCCATGCAGCAAAATGGCATTCTCGCCGCTGCGGTCCACCATGATGATGGCATGGCCTGTCGCCGCATCCGTCACCTGAACGCCGCCACAATCCACACCGTAGCCTTCCATCACATCGCGCATGGTCAACCCGTCCGCACCAACCGCGCCCAGATGGCACACTTTGGCGCCTGCGCGTGCTGCCGCCACTGACTGGTTTGCGCCCTTGCCGCCCAATTGCACGCGGTAGTCATGGCTTGCCAGCGTTTCGCCCGCTGCAGGCAGGTGGTCAAGCTTGTGCACATGGTCAATATTAATCGACCCGAACCCCCAGATGCGTGCGCCCTGTTTCATTCTTCAGACAATCTCGCAACTGGCCATCACGGCCATGTTCACAATGTCGCTGACCGTGGACCCTGTCGAACATATCTGGATGGGTTTGGGCGCCCCTGCCAGAATTGGCCCGATAACCGTGGCCCCCGCCATTTCCTGCATCAGCTTGACGCTGATCGATGCAGAATGCCGCGCGGGCACCACCAGAATGTTGGCTGGCCCTGTCAGGCGCGAAAACGGGTAATGCGCAGCAGCTTTCGGGTTCAGCGCGACATCCACTGTCATCTCGCCCTCATACTCGAAATCCACGCCGCGCGCGTCCAGAATGCGCGGCGCAAGATGCATCTTCTCTGCGCGTTCGGACACCGGATACCCAAATGTCGAGAAGCTGACAAAAGCCACGCGCGGCTCCAACCCCAAATGCCGTGCCACTGACGCTGCGCGCGTGGCAATATCGGCCAGATCAACCTCTGACGGCCATTCATGCACCAGCGTGTCCGCAATCAGCACAATCCGGCCCTTGTGCAACAGCGCCGTCACACCAACCGCCCCATCTTGCGCGCGCGCGTCAAACACATGGTTGATAAGCCCCAGCACATGCGCCGATTTGCGCGTGGCCCCTGTTACCAATGCATCGCCATGGCCATGGGCCAGCATCAGCGCGGCAAACACATGCCGGTTGCGCGCGGCCAGCCGGTGAACATCTTTCAGGTCATGGCCCTGCCGCTGCAGGCGCTCATACAAATACTCCTTATAGACGCCCAGATGACGCGTATTGCCCGCATTCACGACGGTCAGCTCGCGCACCGCGTCGCCCAGGCCCTCGGCTTCCAGCTTGGCCTTCACGTCATCCTCGTGCCCCACAATCAACGCCTGCCCATAGCCGCCACGCTGATAGGCAACAGCGGCCCGCAGCACGCGCTCGTCATCGCCTTCGGCAAAAATCATGCGCGATTGCGCCTGTTTTGCGCGCGCATGGATGGATTGCAGCACACTCGCCGTCGGGTCCATCCGCGCTTTCAACGATTGCACATATCCGTCCATATCCACAATCGGGCGGCGCGCCACGCCTGTTTTCATCCCCGCCTTGGCCACTGCAGGCGGGATGGTGTAAATCAAGCGCGGGTCAAACGGTGTGGGAATAATATAATCCCGCCCGAAACTCAGCTTGCGCCCATAGGCCATGGCAACCTCGTCGGGCACATCCTCGCGCGCCAATTCGGCCAAAGCCCGCGCGCAGGCGATCTTCATCTCGTCATTGATGGCGCGCGCATTGATGTCCAGTGCACCCCGAAACAGATAGGGAAAGCCCAGAACGTTATTCACCTGATTGGGGTAATCACTGCGCCCCGTGGCCACAATCGCATCGGCGCGCACGGCATGGGCCTCTTCGGGTGTAATTTCGGGGTCAGGGTTTGCCATGGCAAAAATGACCGGATTATCCGCCATGGTCGCCACCATTTCGGGCGTAACAGCACCCTTGGCGGACACGCCCAGAAACACATCCGCGCCCACCATCGCCTGCTCCAGTGTGCGCGCATCAGTGCGCGCGGCATGCGCCGATTTCCACTGGTTCATCCCCTCGGTCCGGCCCTGATAGATCACGCCCTTAGTGTCGCACATGATGCAATTATCCTGCAACGCCCCCATCGACTTGATCAATTCCAGACAGGCAATGCCCGCAGCGCCTGCCCCGTTCAGCACGATCTTGCAGTCCTCAATCCGCTTGCCCGACAGTTCCAGCGCATTGATCAACCCCGCCGCACAAATCACCGCCGTGCCATGCTGGTCATCATGGAATACCGGAATATCCATGATTTCTTTCAACCGGCTTTCAATGATGAAACACTCCGGTGCCTTGATATCCTCCAGATTCACCCCGCCGAATGTCGGCCCCATCAACTTGACGGCATTGATAATCTCATCCGGGTCTTCCGTGTCCAGCAAGATATCAATCGCATTCACATCCGCGAACCGCTTGAACAACACGGCCTTGCCTTCCATCACGGGCTTGGATGCCAACGCGCCAAGGTTCCCCATACCCAGAATGGCCGTCCCGTTCGACACCACGGCGACCATATTGCCCTTCGTGGTGTAATCATACGCCGCCTGCGGGTCATCCGCGATGGCCTGAACCGGAATCGCCACCCCGGGGCTATAGGCCAGCGACAAATCCGCCTGCGTGGCCATGGGCTTGGACGCCATGATCTCGTATTTTCCGGGTGTGGGCGCGTGATGATACGCCAATGCCTCTTCGGCAGTGAATTTCGACTTGCGGGACATGGGCGCGGCTCCTCCTGATTAACTCCGTCATAACCAGTTGAACGCCGGGGGTAAATAAACGGAATACGGATGTTAGCGCTTTCAAGTCCCTGTTTCAGTCTGGGCCAAATATCCTCGGGGGGTGAATTGCGCGCCTATCCGCGCAAGAGGGGGCGCGAGCGCCCCCATTACCCCCCCCCCCCCCGT
>JAFWNM010000030.1 GCA_017510335.1 Paracoccaceae bacterium | reverse complement strand
GACTTCGCGTTTATCGGACAGTACCTGAGAAACTCATGAATACGGTCTGCGGGAAGGAATAAGATGGAGATCGTCAATCCCGGGCTGCTTGTGAAAAGCGACCGTTTTTCACTCACTGCCAGGAAGCCTGTCCTGTGGATGCGATTGTCGAGGGGCCGAATTTCGAATTCGCCACCGAAACGCGCGAAGAACTGTTTTACGACAAGGACAAACTGCTGGACAACGGCGCGCGCTGGGAAGCGCAGATTGCCCGCAATCTGGAAATTGACGCGCCTTACCGCTAGCGGTGTGGGTGCCGGAATTCGTCCGGCATTGCGCGACGGACAAGATAATGCGCGCGCAAGGCTGCGCGTGACAAGGAAAAAGGGAACCCGAGGGACATGGGTATTGCCGATATCACATTCTATGCATTCGCGGTCACCCTGCTGGGGGCCGGGTTTCTGGTCACCATTGCGCGCAATCCCGTGCACTCGGTGCTGTGGCTTATTCTGACATTCCTTTCGGCGGCGGGCATGTTCGTGCTGTTGGGCGCCGAATTTCTGGCCATGCTGCTGATCATTGTCTATGTCGGCGCGGTCGCGGTGCTGTTCTTGTTTGTCGTGATGATGCTGGACATTGATTTCGCGGCCCTGAAGGGGGAAATGGCGCGATATTTTCCGATTGCCAGCATCGTGGGCATTTTGCTGCTGATGCAAATGGCGTTGCTGTTCGGGTCATGGCAGGAAGCGGAAACCGCGCGCGACCTGCGGCAGGCCCCGACCCCCGACATAGCGGACATGCACAACACCAAGGCGCTTGGGATGATTGTGTATGATCAGTATTTCCTGCTGTTCCAGGTTGCTGCGTTGATATTGCTGGTGGCCATGATTGGCGCAATCGTTCTGACACTGCGCCACCGCAAGGACGTGAAGCGCCAGAACGTGATCGCGCAAATGCATCGTGATCCGGCCAAGGCGCTGGAACTGAAAGACGTGAAACCCGGCCAGGGGCTGGGGTAAGGCCCGCAAGGGACAACCGATAACGAGGGCCAGCAAGCGGCCCCGACACATACGGAACGAGGGAACCGAATGGTTGGACTTGAACATTACCTGACCGTGGCGGCGGCGCTGTTCGTCATCGGTATTTTCGGGATATTTCTGAACCGCAAGAATATCATCATCATTCTGATGTCGATCGAATTGATGCTGTTGTCGGTGAATATCAATCTGGTTGCCTTTTCCAGCTTCCTTGGTGACCTGGTGGGTCAGGTGTTCACGTTATTCGTGCTGACTGTTGCCGCCGCCGAGGCCGCGATCGGGCTTGCCATTCTGGTGTGCTTCTTCCGCACCCGCGGCACGATCGATGTCGAAGACGTCAATGTGATGAAAGGCTGATCCGATGGCAGTAACGGTTCTTTTTGCGCCACTTCTGGGGGCCATCATCGCGGGTCTGTTCTGGCGCGCAATAGGTGAACGCCCTGCGCAGATCATTTCGACAGCGCTTTTGTTCCTGTCGGCGTTGTTGTCATGGGTTATTTTTCTGGGCCATGATGGCGGTGTCCAGCAAATCACGCTGATGCGCTGGATTGACAGCGGGTCGCTGGTGGGCGACTGGGCCATCCGGCTGGACCGGCTGACGGCTGTGATGCTGATTGTCATCACCACAGTGTCCGCGCTCGTGCATCTTTACAGCTTTGGCTACATGGCGCATGACGACAACTTCAAGGATAACGAAAGCTACCGCCCGCGCTTTTTCGCGTATCTGTCGCTGTTTACCTTTGCCATGCTGATGCTGGTGACAGCAGACAACCTTGTGCAGCTGTTCTTCGGCTGGGAAGGGGTGGGGCTTGCGTCTTATCTGCTGATCGGGTTCTATTTCCGCAAGCAAAGTGCAGGCGCCGCCGCGATGAAGGCGTTTATCGTCAACCGTGTGGGCGATATGGGGCTGATCCTTGCCTTGATGGCGATCTACCTGCTGGTCGATTCCATCCAGTATGACGACCTGTTCGCCGCCGCCCCCATGCTGGCCGAAACCACAGTCAGCTTCTTGTGGACAGACTGGAATGCCGCCAACCTGATTGCCTTCCTGCTGTTTGTGGGCGCGATGGGCAAATCGGCACAATTGTTCCTGCACACATGGTTGCCCGACGCCATGGAAGGGCCAACGCCCGTATCCGCGCTTATTCACGCGGCAACCATGGTCACCGCCGGTGTGTTCCTTGTCGCGCGCATGTCGCCACTGATGGAATACACACCGCAGGTCATGGCGTTTGTGGTGCTGATCGGGGCCATGACGGCGCTGTTTGCGGCAACTGTCGGGCTGGTGCAAAATGACATCAAGCGCGTCATCGCCTATTCGACCTGTTCGCAACTGGGTTTCATGTTCGTCGCGGCCGGTGTGGGTGTCTATTCGGTGGCCATGTTCCACCTGCTGACCCATGCGTTTTTCAAGGCCATGCTGTTTCTGGGCGCGGGGTCGGTTATTCACGGCATGCACCACGAACAGGACATGCGCAATTATGGCGGGCTGAAAGACAAACTGCCCATGACCTTCTGGGCCATGCTGATCGGCACATTGGCGATTACCGGCGTGGGCATTCCGCTGACCACCATCGGCTTTGCGGGCTTTGTGTCCAAGGACGCGATAATTGAATCCGTGTTCGCATCGGGGACCACCTATGCCTTCTGGATACTGGTATTCGCGGCCTTCATGACCAGTTTTTACAGCTGGCGGCTTATGTTCCTGACGTTCTGGGGCACACCGCGCGGCGACAAACACACGCATGAACACGCGCATGAAAGTCCCATGGTCATGCTGGTGCCACTGGCGGTTCTGGCCATCGGGTCAGTGCTGGCGGGCATGGTGTTCTATGGTCCTTTCTTCGGGTCCACAGGGCAGGTGCGGGACTATTTCGGCGCGGCCATCTTCATCTCCGAGGGCAATAATCTGGTGTCAGAAGCCCATTATGTGCCCGCCTGGGTCAAGGTGTCGCCCTTCATCGCAATGTTGCTGGGCGTGGGGCTGGCCTGGATGTTCTATATCCGCGACACGTCCCTGCCCAAGCGCCTGGCGGACACTTTCCCCGCTGCCTATCAGTTTTTGCTGAACAAATGGTATTTCGACGAAGTCTATGACTTCCTGTTTGTGCGGCCTGCCAAGGCGGTGGGGCAGTTCTTGTGGAAAAAGGGTGATGGCAAGGTTATCGATGGCGGCATTAACGGGCTGGCCATGGGCATTATACCCTTCATCACCCGCATCGCCGGCCGCGCCCAGTCTGGCTATGTGTATCATTATGCCTTCGCAATGGTTCTGGGGATTGTCGTGATCGTTACCTATGTCACACTGGCCGGGGGGGCGCAGTAATGCTGAACCTGCTGTCGATTATTACCTTCACCCCTGCCATTGCGGCCGCCATTCTTGCGATTTTCCTGCGCGGCGAGGATGAGGCGTCCCAGAACAATGCCAAATGGGTGGCGCTGGTTGCCACCCTCGCCACCTTCGCGGCGTCGTTGATCCTGCTGGTGGGGTTCGACCCGCAAGATACCGGCTTCCAGTTTGTTGAAGAACATGACTGGATCATGGGTTTCACCTACAAGATGGGGGTTGATGGTATCTCGATCTTGTTCGTGATGCTGACCACCTTTCTGATGCCCATAACAATCGGGGCGTGCTGGAATGTGTCGCACCGCGTCAAGGAATACATGATCGCGTTCCTGTTGCTGGAAACGCTGATGATCGGCGTGTTCACAGCGCTGGATCTGGTGCTGTTTTACCTGTTCTTCGAAGCGGGCCTGATACCGATGTTCCTGATCATCGGCATCTGGGGCGGGAAGGAACGCATTTATGCAGCGTTCAAGTTCTTTCTGTATACGTTCCTTGGGTCGGTGTTGATGCTGGTTGCGATGATCGCAATGTATGTCGATGCGGGCACAACTGACATTCCTACCCTGTTGGGCCACCAGTTCAGCACGGAAACCTTCAGCCTGATGGGCTGGCAGGTGATTGGCGGTATGCAAACGCCGTTGTGGCTGGCGTTCTTTGCGTCCTTTGCTGTGAAAATGCCCATGTGGCCTGTGCATACATGGCTGCCTGACGCCCATGTGCAGGCCCCCACGGCGGGGTCGGTGGTGCTGGCGGCGGTGCTGCTGAAAATGGGCGGCTACGGGTTTTTGCGGTTCTCGCTGCCCATGTTCCCTGTGGCCAGTGACATTTTCGCGCCGTTGGTGCTGTGGCTGTCTGCAATTGCGATTGTCTATACCAGCCTTGTCGCGCTGATGCAGACCGATATGAAGAAGCTGATCGCCTATTCCTCGGTTGCGCATATGGGGTTTGTGACGATGGGTATTTTCGCGGCCAACCAACAGGGCGTCGACGGGGCCATCTTCCAGATGATCAGCCACGGGTTCATTTCCGGTGCGTTGTTTCTTGCAGTGGGGGTGATCTATGACCGGATGCACACGCGCGAAATTGCGGCCTATGGTGGCCTTGTGAACCGCATGCCCGTCTATGCGGCGGTGTTCCTGCTGTTCACCATGGCGAATGTGGGGCTGCCGGGCACGTCCGGGTTTGTTGGCGAATTCCTGACATTCATGGCGGTGTTTCAGGTCAACACCTGGGTCGCGCTGTTTGCGGCAACAGGGGTTATCCTGTCCGCGGGCTATGCGCTTTGGCTGTTCCGCCGCGTGGTCATGGGGGAATTGATCAAGGAATCGCTTAAGGGCATCAAGGATATGGACCGCCGCGAGAAGGCGTTGATTGTTCCGCTGATCGCTATGACCCTGATCCTTGGCATCTATCCCGCGCTGATCACTGATATTATTGGCCCTTCGGTTTCGGCATTGGTCGAAGGGCATTCGCTGGCGCTGCAGGCTTATGAAGCTGCATCCCAGCTGGCACAGAACTGAAAGGTCCCGCAATGATCGGAGCTGATCTTTACACAGCCCTGCCCGAAATCGTCCTTGCGCTGTTTGCGATGGCGGCGTTGATAGTGGGCGTCTATGGCGGCAAGGACAAGCTGGCCGAACCCATTTTATGGGCCACGGCGGCGCTGATGGTCTTGCTGGCGCTGTATTCCGGCGCGCAGGGGCTGGATGTGAAAACCGCGTTCAACGGAATGTATATTTCCGACCCCTTCGCGCAATTCTCCAAGATGGTGGTGTTGCTGTCGGCGGCGGTTGTGCTGGTTATGGGGCAAGCCTATATGCTGGCGCGCGGGTTGTTGCGGTTTGAATACCCGATCCTGATTGCCCTGTCGGTTGTCGGCATGATGCTGATGGTATCGGCGGGTGACCTGATCGCGCTGTATATGGGGCTGGAGCTGCAGTCGCTGGCGCTTTATGTCGTGGCAACCATGAACCGGGACTCCAAGCGCTCGACCGAGGCGGGTTTGAAATACTTCATCCTTGGGTCGTTGGCATCGGGGCTGTTGCTGTATGGCGCGTCGCTGACCTATGGCTATGCGGGCACCACGCTGTTTGCGGGCATAATCAGCACCATTTCGACCGACGGCATGTCAGTCGGGTTGATGATGGGCATGGCCTTCATGCTGGCGGGGCTGGCGTTCAAGGTGTCGGCGGTGCCCTTCCATATGTGGACGCCCGATGTCTATGAAGGCGCGCCCACACCTGTGACAGCGTTTTTTGCGACAGCGCCCAAAGTGGCGGCAATGGCACTGGTGGCGCGTGTGGTGCACGAAGCATTCGGGGTTGTGCCCGGCGACTGGTCGCAGATCATTGCGTTTCTGGCGGTTGCGTCCATGTTCGTGGGGTCCATTGCCGCGATCGGGCAGCGCGATATCAAGCGCCTGATGGCCTATTCGTCCATCACGCATATGGGGTTTGCGCTGGTCGGGCTTGCGGCGGGCACGGCGCAAGGCGTCCAAGGGATGCTGGTCTATATGGCGATTTACGTCACCATGAATATCGGGGTATTTGCGTTTATCCTGACCATGTCGCGCGACGGCCGGCCGGTTACGGATATTGACAGCCTGCGCCAATATTCCAAATCCGAGCCGCTGCGCGCGCTGGCCCTGCTGGTGCTGATGTTCAGCCTGGCCGGGGTTCCGCCGCTGGTCGGGTTTTTTGGCAAGTTCTATGTGCTGTGGGCTGCGGTTCAGGCTGGTCTGACATGGCTGGCGGTCGCGGGTGTCGTTGCGTCGGTAATCGGGGCGTTCTACTATTTGCGCATCGTTTATTTCATGTATTTCGGTGAAACGACCGAACCGCTGGACAGCGTGCGCGCGCCGGTTCAGGCGACCTTGCTGGTCGTGTCTGCCGCGCTGATGGTTCTGGGGGTTATCAACCTGTTCGGGATCGAAGGCATGGCGGCGCTTGCGGCAGAAGCCCTTGTCAAATAGCTGGCCAAGTGGGGTAGGGCGCCTTGTCCTGCCCGAAACAGACAGCACCAACGCCCAGGCCGCCCGCATGGCGCAGGACCTTTCGGGGCCGTGCTGGATTATGGCCTTGCGCCAGACCCGGGGGCGGGGGCGGCGTGGGCGTGACTGGCACGACCCGGAAGGAAATTTTGCCGCCACCTATATCAGCCGCCCCGGCGGGCCTGTTGAACAGGTTGCACAACGGTCCTTCGTAGCGGCGCTTGCGGTGCATGACGCGCTTGTGGGCGTGACGGGGCGACCCGGAAGTTTTGCGTTGAAATGGCCCAATGACGTGTTACTGAACGGCGGCAAGCTTGTCGGTATCTTGCTGGAAAGCATTGGACATAGCGCGCAGGTCAGCCATCTGGCGATTGGTATCGGCGTGAACCTGCTGCATGCCCCGCATGGTGAAGACGGCGCGCTGCGCCCTGTCAGCCTGCTGTCCGAAACCGGTATTGCCATCACCCCCGAGGAATTTCTGGACGCGCTTGCCCCCGCCTATGCCCGATGGGAACAGCAGCTTGTCACCTATGGCTTTGCGCCCGTCCGTCAGGCGTGGCTGAACAATGCCGCCCGGCTTGGGGAACGTATTGTGGCGCGCACTGTCCAGGACAGCCATGAAGGCACATTCGAGGGGATCGACGCGACAGGTGCCCTTTTGCTGCGCACTGCGCAGGGCCGGCGTATCATTCCCGCTGCAGATGTGTTTTTCTGAACATGAAAGGGCGGCACAATGCTTTTGACAATTGATTGCGGCAATACAAATACCGTGTTCGCTGTCTACGATGGCACGACGTTTCTTGCGACATGGCGCACAGCCACCGAAGCCACGCGCACCGCAGACCAGTATTATGTCTGGCTGTCCACCCTGATGAATATCAAGGGCGTGAAGCTTGATATAACCGGCGTTATCATTTCATCGACCGTGCCCCGTGTCGTGTTTAACCTGCGCGTCTTATGTGACCGCTATTTCGGGTGTCGCCCGCTGGTGGTGGGCAAACCCGACTGCCTGTTGCCGGTGCCGCCGCGCGTGGACGAAGGTGTGCGCCCCGGCCCTGACCGGCTGGCCAATGCCGCAGGCGCGTTTGACCGGCATGGCGGCGATGTGGTCGTTGTGGATTTTGGCACGGCCACGAATTTTGATGTGGTGGCGCATGACGGGGCCTATGTGGGGGGGGTCATCTCTCCGGGGGTGAACCTGTCGCTGGAAGCGTTGCATCAGGGCGCGGCGGCGTTGCCCCATGTGGATATTTCACGCCCCGACAAGGTGATCGGCACCGACACGGTGACCTGTATCCAGTCTGGTGTGTTCTGGGGCTATATCGGCCTGATCGAGGGGATAACGGCCCGTATCCGCGCGGAATATGGCCGACCGATGAAAATTATCGGCACAGGTGGGCTTGCGCCGCTGTTCGCGCAGGCGCAAACGCTGTTTGACACGGTCGAGGATGATCTGACATTACATGGCCTTTGCGTCATTTACGACTATAACAGGGCCAATAGCAGTATACAGGAGCGGGCATGAGCAAAGACAGGCTGATCTATCTTCCCCTTGGTGGCGCAGGCGAGGTGGGCATGAATGCCTATGTCTTCGGCTATGGGCCAAAAGGGCGCGAACGCCTGATCCTTGTTGATCTTGGTGTGACCTTCGCTGATATGGCGTCCAGCCCCGGTGTGGACCTGATCATGCCAGATGTGCGCTGGCTGGAAGACCGGCGCGACCGTCTGGAAGGGATCATCATCACGCACGCGCATGAAGACCATGTCGGCGCTGTCGGGCAGTTGTGGCACAAGCTGAAGGTGCCTGTCTATGCCCGCGATTTTACCGCGCGCATTGCGCGGCTGAAAATGCAGGATGCAGGCCAGGACCCCGAACAGGTGATTACCGTGGGCAAGGCCCCCGAAGCGCTGGAGCTTGGCCCCTTCCGGGTGCAGTTTTTCCCTGTCGCACATTCACTGCCCGAAGCATCCGGTGTGGTGATCGACACGCCCGCAGGGCGCGTTGTGCATTCAGGGGATTTCAAGGCCGACCGCACCCCCGGCGTGGGCGAGCCGCATGATCCTGAATTGCTGGCGCAGATCGGGCGCAGCGGTGTGAAGGCGCTGCTATGTGACAGCACGAACGTCATGAACAAACACGCTGGCCGGTCCGAGGCCACCTTGACCGACCCCATTGCCCAGCTGATGCGCGATGCGCGCGGTATGGTTGTGGCCACGACATTTGCATCGAATGTCGCGCGGTTGAAAACGCTGGCCGTTGCCGCGCATGAAGCAGGGCGATCTGTGTGCCTTATGGGTCGGGCCATGTTGCGCATGACGCAAGTGGCAACCGAAGCGGGTATCCTGAAGGATTTTCCGCCCACCATAAGCCCCGACGCGGCCAAAGATGTGCCGCGCGAAAACCTGTTGCTGATTGTCACGGGCAGTCAGGGCGAGCGGCGCGCGGCGTCGGCACAACTGGCGCGCGGCACATATATGGGCCTGAACATGAAGGAAGGCGATACGTTTCTGTTTTCGTCCATGACGATTCCGGGAAATGAACGCGAAGTGGGGCGTGTGGTCAATGCGCTGTCGCAGATGGGCGTTGATGTGCTGGATAATTCCGAACGCCTGTATCATGTGTCGGGCCATGCCAACCGCCCGGATCTGGAAGCGATGCATGACCTGATTCAACCGCAGATCCTGATCCCCATCCATGGCGAACACCGCATGCTGCATGAACACGCGAAATTGGCCATCGCGCGGGGGATGCAATCCATGGTGGTGCCGAACGGGTCTGTTGTGGACCTGAGCGGGGACGCCCCTGTTCTGGTGGACGAGGTGGAAACCGGCCGCGTCTATCTGGATGGCAGTCGCATGATCGGGGCGATGGACGGTGTTGTGCGCGACCGTATCCGTATGGCGATTGGCGGGCATGTTTTTGTGACGCTGATCCTGGATGAAGAAGACGATTTGCTGGGCGACCCTTGGGCCGAGATCGTCGGGCTTCGTCCGACGGGCAAGGGCGGGCAACCGTTGAATGAAATCATTGAAGAAGAACTGGCCCAGTATCTGGAACGCGCCGGTGCCAAGACGATGGCTGATGATGACAAGCTCAATGACGGTTTGCGCCGCGTGGTGCGTCAGGTCACGATGGAAGAAATCGGCAAAAAACCCGAAGTCACCATTGTTGTCAGCCGGCTGATGAACGACTGAAGCGCAAGGCGATGGGGGGCAAAGCCCCCCATGCGCGCGCTGTCGTTTTTTTTGGATATTTGAACCAGAATGAAAAGCAGGTTGTGCGGCAGGCCTATGACGAGATAGGGCTGGAGCCTGTCGCGTTTACGGGACAGGCCCCGGCTTATCAATTTTGCATGTTCGAGAATCGCAAATCCGGTTCCCGGTTTCGAGCAACATGGGCTATTTCACAAAAATCTCTCTTGGGGTGTTGCACAGCAATTCCGGCCCGTTTTCAGTGATCAGGACAGGTTCGGTAATTTCCAGCCCCCCATCATCCAGCCAAAGCGCGGGCATGAAATGCAACACCATGCCCGGCTTCAGTTCGGTCATGGCCCCGCTGCGCAAGGACAGGGTGCGTTCGCCCCAATCGGGCGGATAGCTTAACCCGATGGAATACCCACAGCGGTTGTCTTTTTCAAAGCCCTTCTTGTTCAGTGTGACATTAAAGGCGATGGCCACATCTTCGGCGCGCGCACCGGCCCGGCAATAGGCAAGCCCCGCTTCGGTGGCTTCAAGGACCGCGTCTTCTGCGCGGCGATACATGTCTGGCACAGTGCCGAAAAACAAGGTGCGCGATTGCGGGCAATGGTAGCGCCGGTGAACCCCTGCGATTTCGAAGAATGTCGCCTCGCCCGCGCGCATGGGACGGTCATCCCATGTCAGATGCGCCGCTGTTGCATCCAGCCCTGACGGGGCCATGGGCACAATCGCGGGATAATCCCCCCATTGCCCGTCTGCCCCCTGAATGCCCGCGCGGGTGATTTCGGCCACCAGCATATTCTTGGGCATGCCTGGTTCGGCCACGTCCAGAATGACCTGGTGCATCCGTTCCACGATGCGCGCGGCACGGCGCATATACAGCAATTCCGAATCCGATTTGATCAGTCTTTGCCAGTTGACCAGCCCTGTGGCATCGACAAACCGCGCGTCGCCCAGATGGTTTACCAATGTCTGGTGGGCCGCAGCGGAATAATAGTAATTGTCCATCTCGACCCCGATCCAGCCGGTATTCCAGCCCCGATCAATGATCAGCGCGGACAGGGCTTCCATTGTGTGTTTTTGGGGGTTCTGAACATAGCTGTCATCATAGGGAACGATATTTGCGCCATCTTTCATGAACACAGTGCGCCTTGCGCCGGGTTCATCAATTCCGCGCCCCCACCAGACAGGTTCGCCATCCATTGGCAGAAGCACAGCCTGATGCACATAGAAGGACCACCCGTCATAGCCGGATATCCAGTTCATGTTGGACGGGTCCGAGATAACAAGCAGGTCAATCCCGCGCTTGGACATTTCAGCGCGCGTCTGGGCAACGCGGGCTTCGTATTCGGCATCCGTGAAATTCGGGTTGGTGGTGGTCATGGGCGCGCAAACCTTGAACAGGGCGGAAAACGCCCCTTTTCCGGGGGGTTACCCTTCGGAAAAAGGGGGGGGGGAACGTGTTACAATGGCCCGGTGACAGCGTTAAGGGCGTCAACCGTGACATCCACCACCTGATCAATTTCAGCGCGGCTGATGCATAGCGGCGGCGCGAAGCCGATAATTTCGCCTTGTGGCATGGCGCGGGCAATCACATTGCGCTTGGCCATTTCGCCCACCACGCGCGCGGTCACCTTGTCTGTGGCGTCAAAATCGGTGCCGGTTGCGGGGTCATGTTGCAATTCCACAGCGGCCATAAGCCCTTCTCCGCGCACATCGCCCACAAAGCGGTGCGACCCAAGCGCGGTTTTCAGCGCCTGCTGGAAATAGGCACCCGTGTCGCGGGCATTTTGCACCAGCCCCAGATCATCAACCAGTTTCAGGTTGGCAACCCCTGCGGCCGCCCCGATGGGATGCGCCGAATAGGTCCAGCCATGCCCGAATGGCCCGAATTTGTCAGTGCCGTCTTCCAGCACCTTGAACAGATCATCACTGACGATAGACCCCGACAGAGGCGCATAGGCCGATGTCAGCCCTTTGGCGATGGTGATGATGTCGGGCGTGATGCCGTAATGCGTGGACCCCATCATGGTGCCCAACCGGCCAAAGCCCGTGACCACCTCATCCGCGATCAGCAAGATGTCATGCTTTTTCAGGATGGTCTGGATGGCGTCCCAATACCCTGCAGGTGGGGGAACAATGCCGCCTGTGCCCAGGATCGGTTCCCCGATAAAGGCCCCGATCGTCTCGGCGCCTTCGCGGTCTATCAGCGCTTCGAGTTCGGCGGCGCAATGGGCGGTGAATTCGGCTTCGGACATGTCCTTGCGCGGGCGGCGGAAGTAATAGGGCGCTTCGGTATGGACGACTTCGGCCAGGGGCAGCCCGAATTTGTTGTGAAACGGCGTCAGCCCCGTCAGGGACCCTGTAATCAGGCCCGACCCGTGATACCCCCGCCAGCGCGAGATGATCTTGCGTTTTTCGGGGCGGCCCAGCACATTCTGGACATACCAGACAAGCTTCACGTTGGTTTCATTGGCATCTGACCCGCCAAGACCGAAATAGACCTTGTTCATATGCGCGGGCGCGCGGTCCGCAACCATTTTGGCCAGCGTGATCGAGGCTTCGGTGCCGTGGCCGACATAGGCGTGATAATAGGCCAGCTCATGCGCCTGTTTGGAAATCGCTTCGGCAATTTCAGTGCGTCCGTACCCCACATTGACGCAATATAGCCCCGCGAAAGCGTCCAGAAGGCGGTTTCCGTCGCGGTCTTCGATGAAGACGCCGCTGCCGGTTTTGACAATGCGGTTCGCGCTTTCCCCGCGCGCATGCTGGCCAAACGCCGTTGAGGGGTGCAGAAAATTCTCCCGGTCCCACTGGCTGAGTTGATCATTGGTAAGCATGGCACTTCCTTTCCTCTGCCCCGCATGGGGCGCATTCCTGTGTCGCTGTCGGGGGTGCGGGAAGGTGATTCGTCCCCGTCTTGACCCCAACCTGCCGGAGGGGGCAGGGTATTGTCAAACAATGTTGACGCCGCAGCGCAGAACCGCGCCACGCCGATGCCGCGTTGGGCGACTGTGCCTTACCGTTTCTGCCCCTTCGGCGTCAGGCGGTAGCTGCCTTCGGGCAGGTCCAGCGCCGCGCCCAGGTCCCGAAGCTGCGTGATGGACAGGGTGATCACCACATCATCATCGCGCTGCGGGTCGAACTGGCGCAGGGTCACGCAATCTTCAAAGGCTGTCATGATGATATCCTCGCGCAATTCTTCCTCGCGCGGGGCACCTTCGTCCACAAGGGTTACTATTGTGGCGTCAAAATCGTGTTCAATCGTAAACATGTGCCAAGCCTAATGCAGGGCTTGGCACATGAAAAGATTAAAACCGCGCCTAGCGCTGGCCGGCGAACCGGGCTTCCCAGTCGGCGCGGTTTTCATCGGTGATTTTGGTAAACAAGACCTCGGGCACGCTGAAGCCATGGCCCGCATCAAGATGGGCCAGTGCATCGGGCACGCTGTCAGGCCAGGACCAGTTTTCGCAGTTCATGCCCGCCATCATGCTGGCGGCCGCATCGGGGATGAAGGGGCGCGACAGAATGGCATAGAACCGGATCAGGTTCAGCGCCAGACGGATTTGCGCAGCTGCCTGTTCAGGGTCGGATTTGAAGGTTGACCACGGCGCCGCATCTTGCAGATATTCATTCCCCAAAACCCAAATCGCGCGCAATTCTGCTGCGGATTTCCGAATTTCCATCGCTTCCATATGCGTTTCATAGGCGCGCAAGCGCGTTGTCAGCGCGTCCATAAGCGCGGTTTCGCGTGTGCCGAAACTGCCGCCTGCAGGCACTGTTTCGCCAAATTTGGACCGGCAGAATTTTGTCACGCGGCTGACCAGATTGCCCAGCACATCAGCCAGATCCTTGTTCACGCTGGCTTGGAAATTTTCCCATGTGAATTCAGAATCCGAACTTTCGGGGGCATGCGACAACAGCCACCAGCGCCAGTAATCAGCGGGCAGAATTCCCAGCGCCTGATCCATGAACACGCCACGACCCTGCGATGTTGAAAATTGTCCACCATCATAATTCAGATAATTGAACGACTTGATGTAATTCACCAATTTCCACGGTTCGCCCGAACCCATCAGCGTTGCAGGGAAGCTGAGTGTGTGGAAGGGCACGTTGTCCTTGCCCATGAATTGCACATATCGAACATCATCTGCGCCAAGGTCCGTGCGCCACCAGCGCTGCCAGGCGGTATCATCAAGGCCCTGTGCATCGGCCCATTCGGCAGTTGCGGCAATATATTCGATGGGGGCGTCAAACCACACATAGAACACTTTGCCTTCCATACCCGGCCAATCCTGCGTGCCGCGCTTGACTGGAATTCCCCAATCCAGATCGCGGGTTATGCCGCGGTCTTGCAACCCGTCGCCGTCATGCAGCCATTTTTTCGCAATCGAGGTCGTCAGCACAGGCCAGCCGCGTTGACTGTCGATCCAGCTGTCCAGTTGCTCGCGCATGTGGGATTGGCGCAAAAACAGGTGTTTTGTCTCGCGCACTTCCAGATCGGTGGACCCTGAAATGGCGGAACGCGGGTTGATCAGGTCGGTCGGGTCCAGTTGTTTGGTGCAGTTTTCACATTGATCGCCACGCGCGCGGTCATAGCCGCAATTGGGGCAGGTGCCCTCAATATAGCGGTCGGGCAGGAAGCGGCCATCGGCATTGGAATAAACCTGTTTTTCCGACACTTCCGAAATAAGGCCTGCATCCGCCAGTTTGCCTGCCA
The DNA here is from genome assembly GCA_017510335.1 of Paracoccaceae bacterium. Classification (GTDB taxonomy): domain Bacteria; phylum Pseudomonadota; class Alphaproteobacteria; order Rhodobacterales; family Rhodobacteraceae; genus Roseinatronobacter. The sequence continues at coordinate 30,996 of JAFWNM010000030.1, read as the reverse complement.
GATGCTGCGTCAGCATATGGTTGCGCTGGCTGGAGGACCGCCCGTAATGGTCAAAAGACAACCGGAACCCGCGCGCCAGTTCGGCCTGCACATCATGCATTTCCGCGCAATAGTCCGCGACGGGTTTGCCTGCCTTGGCGGCGGCCAGTTCAGCGGGGGTGCCGTGTTCGTCGGTCGCGCAAATGAACATAACTTCATGCCCGCGCGCACGGCAGTAGCGCGCATACAGGTCCGCCGGAAGCTGGCTGCCGACAAGATTGCCCAGATGTTTGATGCCATTGATATATGGCAGGGCCGAGGTGATCAGAATTCGCGCCATGATGGTCCCCGTTCATGCAGATTTGCCCCCCGTTTAGTGCAATTCCGCGCCAAGGGGAAACGGGTTTTATTTTTTGGCTTTCTTCGCACCGGACTGGGATTGCGCGGGTTGATCCAGACATAGCGCCAATCTGGCAAAGGCCTGGCGTATCCCGCCGGGCGCGGCTTCGCCGACAAAGGCATCCAGTCCGGGCCAGACCTTGATGGCGCGGTCCACCAGCGGGTCAGAGCCAGCTTCATAAAGCCCGGCCTGAATCATCATTTCCGCCCGGTCATAGGCGCCAAGGATGCGCCGCGCTTCGGATATGCGAGCGTTTTCTTCGGGCGTGGCGGCTTTTGGCAAGGCGCGGCTGACCGACCGCAGCACATCAATCGCGGGGAAACGCCCGCGTTCGGCAATGGCGCGGTCCATGATCACATGCCCGTCCAGCACGCCGCGCAGAATGTCGGCCACAGGTTCTTCCATATCGGACCCTGCCACCAGAACAGTGAATATTCCGGTAATCGCGCCCACCCCGTCCAGACCGGGGCCAGCGCGTTCGGCCAGGGACATGATCTGATGTGCAGTTGACGGGGGGAACCCGCGCAGGCTGGCATCCTCTCCGGCGGACAAGGCGACTTCGCGATGGGCTTCGGCCAGGCGCGTAATGCTGTCGGCCAGATACAGCACCTGCTTGCCCTGATCGCGGAAATGTTCGGCCACACACATGGCAGCGGCGGCACAGCGCCGGCGCGTCAGCGGGGGTTGGTCCGATGTCGCGGTCACCACGACCGAACGCGCCAGCCCTTCCGGGCCAAGCACATCTTCGATGAAGTCGCGCAATTCCCGCCCGCGTTCGCCAATCAGCGCAATGACCACGACATCTGCCTGCATGTTGCGTGCGAAATTGCCCAGCAACATGGATTTCCCGACCCCGGACCCCGCAAACAGGCCGATACGCTGCCCTTCGACCAGCGGCAGCAGCGTGTTGAAAACGGCCATTCCGGTGTTCAGCCGCGCCCCCAACCGGCCGCGTCTGGCGGGGTCTGGCGGGTTCTGGCGCAGCGCCCGCGCGGCAGGGCCTTGCAACAAGGGGCGTCCGTCCAGCGGTCGGCCATACGGGTCAATGATGCGCCCCAGCCAGCTGTCATCGGGCGCCAGCCCGCGCGGGCCGACCAGTTCCGCACGGTCCCCGATGGCCAATCCGTCGCATGGCCCGTCGGGTAGGGCGATCACGTCTGTTTCCGTCATCCGCAGGATTTCCGCGTAAACCTGCGTTCCCCCCTTGGTGGTCACTTTCAGCCAATCGCCGATTCGCGCGTCGCGCACCAACCCGGCTATGCCAAGCGATTGCCCGTCAATCCGCGTAATCCGACCGGAAATGCGGACAATGCGCAGATTCATGACCTCTGCACGAAGTGAATCCAGGTGATTCATGACATTCCTTTCGCGGCTTCTGCCGCTTTTGCGTGGTCTGGTTACCGATCCTTAAGCGAATCAGTCTTAAGGATGAGTGTATCCAAATGACGGGAGAAGCCCTCATGTTCGAATTACCTGATGTCATGCGCATGGCGCAGCAAATGGCACGCCACGCCGCAGCACGGCAGGTGGTGATATCCGAGAATGTCGCCCATGCCGACACGCCCGGCTATCAGGCGCGCGATTTGCCCAGCTTTGGCGATGTTATCGGCAATGGCCTGTCCATGCGTGCAACGCGGGCGGGCCATTTCGGGTTTGATGCGGCCGGTGCGGCAGCTTCGGCCCGGGTCGACACCACCGCGACATCGCGTTCCCCCAATGGCAACACTGTATCCCTTGAACAGCAGATGATGCGCGCCGCGGAAACCCGGCAAAGCCATGACATGGCTTTGTCGGTCTATGCCTCGGCGCGCAATATCCTGCGCAAGGCACTTGGAAACTAGGGGGGCGGGGAATGGCTGATCTGTTCGGGGTTTTCTCAGTCGCCGCTTCGGGGATGGAGGCGCAGTCGCGCCGCATCCGGCATGTGTCCGAGAATATTGCCAATGCCGATACCCCCGGCTACCGGCGCAAAACCATTGATTTCCACGCCACACTGGACCGTGCGACGGGGCTTGCGCGTGTTGCAGTCGGCCCTGTCGAACTGCATCGCGGCGATTTGCCAAAGGTATATGACCCCGACCATGCCCTGGCGGACGAGGCCGGATATTACGAGGGGTCATCCGTTGACCGGATGATCGAAATTGCTGACGCACGCGAAGCAGGGCGCAGCTATGAAGCCAATTTGCGTATGTTCGACCAGGCGCGGCAAATGTCGCAAAGCCTGCTTGACCTGCTGCGCCGTTAAAAAGGATTCAGGATATGACCATTCCAGCAAGTATTGCGATGCAAAGCTATGATCTGGCGCGCAACGCTGCCGCGCCAGCCCCGAAGGAAGCGACCACACCGCGCGCCGAGGCCGTGTTCGGCGCCCAGATGGCCAGCTTTACCGAAACGCTGCGTCAGGCGGACACGGCGGCAACCAGTTCCATGGTGTCGGGCGCAAACCCCCACGCCCTGGTCGAGGCAGTGGCCGCCACCGAACTGGCTGTCGAAACTGCGGTCGCAGTGCGCAACAAGGTTGTCGAGGCGTATCTCGAAATCCTGCGTATGCCGGTCTGAGCCATGAATGAAACGGTCTTCTTCGACACGTTGCGGCAGGGCCTGTGGGTCGCCACGCTGATTTCAATTCCCATTCTGACCGCTGCGCTTGTCGCCGGCGTTACAGTCGGGTTGTTCCAGGCGTTGACGTCCATTCAGGAAATGACCCTGACTTTCGTGCCGAAACTGGCGGCAATTGTCGTGGTGTTTTGGGTATCGATGAGCTTCATGACCGCAACTCTGGTCGATTTTTTCCACGAAGAGATCATCCCGCTAATTGCAGGGGGCGTGTAATGGATAATGCTGCCTATGTGACGCTGACACGCCTATCGGGGCTGAAGCGCGAAATGCAGGTCATCGCGCATAATATCGCCAATGCTTCCACAACCGGATATCGCCGCGAAGGCATGGTGTTTTCCGAATTTGTCGTGGGCGGGCAGGGGCAGGATACGTCCATGTCCATGGCGCTGGGCAATACGCGCCAGACCTTCCAGACCCAGGGCGAGCTGGTGCAGACGAATGGCAATTTCGACCTTGCCATCCAGGGAGAGGGGTTCTTTCAACTGGAAACCCCGCAAGGGCCGCGTCTGACGCGCGCGGGCATGTTCACCCCGAACGAAGCCGGGGAACTGGTCAACATGGATGGGCATTTTTTGCTGGATGCGGGCGGGGCGCCAATTTTTGTGCCCCCTGACGCGCGCACGATTGCCATGTCAGATGACGGCACGTTTTCCGCCGATGGCCAGCCCTTCGCTCAGGTCGGTCTGGTGCGCCCGGTTGACCCCATTACCATGACGCGCGGTGCCGGAACCGTGTTCGAGGTTGATGGCGATGTGGAACCTGTTCTGGATGCGCGCGTGCGTCAGGGCTTTCTGGAAGGGTCAAACGTGGACCCGATGCCGGAAATGGCCCGCATGATCGAGGTCCAGCGCGCCTATGAGCAGGGCCAGCGCCTGCTGGAACGCGAAGATGACCGCATCAAGAATGTAATCCAGACATTGGGCCGATAGTTATGAAAAGGAATGATCAATGAAAGCGCTTCATATCGCCGCCACAGGAATGAGCGCGCAACAGATGCGCGTTGACACGATTTCCAACAACCTCGCCAATATGAGCACGTCCGGCTACAATGCGCGCCGCGCCGAATTTGCGGATTTGCATTATCAGCAATTCGCGCGCGCGGGGTCCATCAATGCGGCAGACGGAACTGTGTTGCCCACCGGGATCCAGCTTGGTCTTGGTGTGCGCCCCGCTGCCGTCAGCATGCAGATCCAACAGGGCGCGCTGGCCCAGACCAACGGGGATCTGGATGTCGCGATCGAGGGGAAGGGCTTTCTTTCGGTCACCTTGCCCGATGGTCAGGCGGCCTATACGCGCGATGGTGCCCTCAAACGCTCGGGCGACGGGCTGATTGTCAATTCCGAAGGCTTCGAGGTGGCCCCGGGCATCGTCATTCCCAATGATGCGCGGTCGATTTCCATCAATGCCGACGGCGAGGTGTATGGTTATTTCATTGGTCAGGTGCAGCCCCAGCTTCTGGGCCAGCTGACATTGACGGGTTTTGCCAATGAAAAAGGGCTGGAAGCCATGGGCTCGAACCTGTTTCTGGAAACCGAGGCCTCTGGCCCCGGGTTCGAGGCCGCGCCCGGCACAGACGGGCTTGGCACTCTCCGGCAAGGGTATCTGGAAGAAAGCTCCGTTGATCCGGTGCGCGAGATGACGGAACTTATCAAGGCGCAGCGCGGCTATGAGCTGAATTCCAAGGTTATTACGGCAGTTGACCAGATGATGGGCGCAACGACGCAGGTGCGCTGATGCGGTTTGTCCTGATCCTTCTGTTTTTCCTGCCCGACATGGCGTTGGGCCAGACACTGGTTGCAACCCGTCTTATCCGCGCCGCCGAAGTTATCGGCGTGGGCGATGTCATCTTGCAAGACGGCACAATCGTCGGGGCGGCGACCACGGCAGATCAGGTTATCGGGCTTGAAACCCGCGTCGCCATCTATCCGGGCCGTCCGGTGCGCCTGTCCGAACTTGGTCCTGCCGCTGTGGTGGAGCGCAACGACGTGGTGCAGATTGTCTATCGTCGCGGGCCGCTGACCATTCTGACCGAAGGGCGCGCGCTGGCACGCGGGGCCATCGGGGACCAGGTCAGTGTCATGAACCTGTCGTCGCGTCAGTCCGTGCAAGGAACGGTGCTGTATGACGGTGTTGTTGAAGTTAGCGCGCAGCGCATGTCCTTACGTTAGAATACACATTACCATGAGGGTATCATGAACAAGACATCTTCCCGACGCAGGCTTGCGCTGTTGTTGTGCGGGGTTGCGCTGGCCGCCTGTCAGCCACTGAACGAGGTGGGCCGCGCGCCGGCCTTCAGTTCACCTGATCAAAGCATCGAGCATGCGGCGCTGTATCGTGTGCCGCTGCCTGAAACCAATGAACCGCGCCCCGCAGCGGCGCAGTCCTCGCTTTGGTCGGTCAGTCAACGGTCCCTTCTGGGGGACCGGCGCGCGGGTCGTCAGGGCGATATCATGACCGTTGTGATCGAGATAAATGACAGCGCCGAAATTTCGAACAACACCTCTCGCGGGCGCACCGGGTCCAGCAGCATGGCCATTCCACAACTTTTTGGCCTGCCACAAGCCTTTGATCGCAAGAATGAAGGCGGGCTGAGCATTGGTGCGGGGATTGAAACCAACAGCGGCAGCAGTTTTTCCGGCAACGGGTCCGTGCGGCGCAACGAAAAGCTGACCTTGCGCGTGGCCTCAACTGTTGTGGAGGTGCTGCCCAACGGCGTTTTGCGCATCGAAGGGCGTCAGGAAGTGCGGGTGAATCACGAATTGCGCGAATTGCTGGTGACCGGCCATGTCCGTCCCACCGATATTTCGCGCCAGAATGAAATCACCTATGACAAAATTGCCGGGGCGCGCATTTCCTACGGGGGGCGCGGTGTGATTTCGACAATGCAACAACCGCGCTATGGCGAACAGATCATCGATATTCTGGCACCGTTCTGAAGGTTCGGGCGCAAGGGGGCACCATGGCAAAGCTGATACCAATTCTACTTATCGTCCTGGGGCTTGGGGGCGGCATTGGCGCGGGGCTGTGGTTGCGCCCCCTGCCCGAACCAGAGCAGACAGAAACAGAAGACATGCCGATGCCTGACCTGGCCCATCTGGATATCACGCTGCATGACATGCAAAACCAGTTCATGGTGCCCTTGCTGGACGGGGACAGGATAGTGTCTGTGATTGTCATATCGCTGACACTGGAAGTGGCCGGTGCGGAACAAAGTGCGGTTGTCAACAACGAGCCACGGCTGCGCGACCGCTTTTTGCAGGTCATGTTCGACCACGCCAATAGCGGCGGGTTTGACGGGATGTTCACGTCCAACAACAACATGACGCTGTTGCGGCAGGCGTTGCTGGAAACGGCGCAAAGCCTGCTTGGCAGGGAGGCTGTCATGGGCGTGTTGATTACCGATATTTTACGCAGTGGTGCGTGATTTCGCCTTGCGCCCTTGACCTTCGCGGGGGGCTGGCCCAGCTTGGCGGTGAACCGCCATCAAGCGAAGGTCCAGATCATGATGAACGACGCCCCATCACCCCATTCCTTGACCATTCCGGATATCGGGGTTGACCCGGGCTTGTTGAACGGCCTTGCCCGATTGGCGGTCCATGTGGGGCTGAACCTGCAGCCCGGGCAAGACCTTGTGATGACAACGCCAACATGCGCGCTTCCATTGGCGCGCGCAATCACGGCAGAAGCCTATCGTGCGGGTGCGGGCCTTGTTACGGCGCTGATAAGTGACCGCGACATGATGTTGGCGCGGTTTCATCACGGCCATGATGCCAGCTTCGACAAGGCGCCCGAGTGGTTGTATAAGGGTATGGCCACAGCCTATGAAAACGGGGCGGCACGTCTGGCGCTGGTGGGCGAAGATCCGTTTTTGCTGGCGCAGGAAGATGCGTCAAAAGTGGGGCGCGCAAACCGCGCGAATGCTGCGGCCTATCGTCCCGCGCTGGCCCCGATTGCGGGGTTTCACATAAACTGGTCGATTATCCCTTGCCCAACGCTGGAATGGGCGCAGCGCATGTTCCCGGATCATCCGCCCGAAGCTGCCTTCAACCTGCTTGCGCAGGCTATTGCGCTGACCGCGCGGCTTGACCACCCTGATCCGGTAGCGGCCTGGACCGCACATAACGAAACCCTTGCGCGGCGCTGCCAGATGCTGAATTCAGCCCGTTTCGACAGCCTGCAGTTCAAGGGGCCGGGCACTGACCTGCGCGTGGGTCTTGCGCAGGGGCATTTCTGGCAAGGCGGGGCCTCGGTGGCGCGCAATGGGGTGCGCTGCAACCCCAATATTCCCACCGAAGAAGTGTTTACAACACCCCACGCGGCGCGTGTGGACGGGTATGTGCGCGCCACAAAACCCTTGTCACACCACGGCAGCCTGATCGACGGGATTGAAATGCGTTTCGAGGCAGGGCGCGCGGTTGAAGCCCGCGCCGCGCGCGGCGGCGATGTGCTGCGCGACATGTTGGGCACAGATGACGGTGCCGCCAGGCTGGGGGAAGTGGCGCTTGTTCCGCACAGTTCACCCGTATCCCAAAGCGGGCACCTGTTCTTCAATACCTTGTTCGATGAAAACGCGGCCTCGCATATTGCGATGGGGCAATGCTATGCATCTTGTCTTGAAGGGGGCGACGGGCTGAGCAAGGAAGAAATTTCTGCCCGTGGCGGCAATGAAAGCCTGATCCATGTTGATTGGATGATCGGGTCTGGCCAGATGGATGTCGATGGCCTGAAGGCTGATGGCGAGGCTGTCGCGCTGATGCGCGCTGGCGAATGGGTTACGCCCTGACGCTTGTTTGCGTAAACCGCAGTCAGTATTTCCGCGATGGGCCTGTGCCCGATTTGCCCTTGCACAATTGCGCAAGCGCATCTGCCCGGCCAAGACTTCGGGCGGCTTTGTCACGTTGCTCGATCAGGCGCGCGGTTTGTTGGGCCAGTGTGCGGTTGAGTTGCATGCGCTGGTCCAATGCCCATTTGGCATGCAACTGGCGGACAGTAAAAAGCGCCGGGTCCTCGACAAGGGGGACGGGTTTCGACAGGTTCTGCACACGGGCGCGGGTTTCATTGCGTGCCATTGCCAGCTTTTGCAAACGCGCCAGATCCCTGTCGCGGATCATTTGTGCAAGGGCTTGAAGGCGTGTCAAACGGCTGTTCTGGGTCATGACCACCGCCCTTTGCGTGCCTTGGCGCGCATGGTGTCGGCAAAACGGATGGCGGCGGCCACGGCGGCATAGTGTTCGGCCTGCACTTCCTGATCGATTTCGATACTGGCAAACAGGGCGCGTGCGGTCACTGGGTCCGAATGGATGGGAACGCCCGCTTCGGTTGCGCGTTCACGAATACGCAGCGCGATCTCATCAACCCCTTTTGCCACACAAACCGGCGCCCCCGGTGATTGTGGCGACCATTTCAGCGCAACGGCGTAATGCGTGGGGTTAACAATCACTACACTGGCGTCAGGGACGGCATCCAGCATATGGTTGCTGGCAATTTCGCGCCCGCGCCTGCGCCGTTCGCCCTTGGCATGGGGGTCCCCTTCGGATTGTTTCATCTCATCAAACATTTCCTTGTGCGACATCCGGTTGCGGCGCAGGTGTTCGGCGCGTTGCCAGAAGAAATCGATCCCGCCGATAAGCAGTTTGACCACGAAAACAAGCATCAGAAACCGGACAACAAGCCCCAGCAGTTCAACTGTGGCCAATGCCGGTGTCAGATACACGCTGCCCAGGATCAGCGGCAGGTTATGCATCAGGAAAAACCACAAGACAGTCGAAATCACGGCCAGCTTCACAGCGCTTTTGGCGAATTCGAACAGTCCGCTGCGGCCGAATTTGTTTTTCGCATTCGCGATGACGGACACGCGGGATGCTTTGGGTTTCAGTTTCTCGGGGGCGAAGATGACGACGCGCTGGGCAAAAAGCATGGCCCAGACAATCAGAAAGGGGACCGCCACCAAGGGCAGCGCCGCAAGGGCCACATGGCCGATCAACCCGCCCACCAATGCGCGCGATTGCTGCACCAGAAGTCCGGAAATCTGGTCGGACTGCTCCAGCAGGACCGCCCCGATCTCACCAAGGCGCGTCATTGAAACCTGACCAAGCGCCAAGGCACCAAGCAACAGGCCGAAAAACGCCGCAGCGGTGTTCAGATCGGTTGATCGGGGCACTTCGCCCTTGCGGCGTTGCTCGGCCAGCTTCTGTTCGGTGGCCTCGAATTCCTTTTCGCCGCTTTGGTCTTCTTCGCTCATGGGGCGGGGCCTGTCGGATCGTTGAGGTAGCTTTCAAACCCGGCCTGCCACACGGGCAAAAGCATGGGCGCCGATAGAAACAGCAGTGCAAGGCCCGCAAAGGTGATTGCCGGCGCCCCCACGAACGCGACCATCAATTGCGGCATCGCCTTGTTGATTGCCCCAAGGGCCACATTATAAAGCACCGAAAGAATGACAAACGGCATCGCCAATGTGAAGGCCAGCGTGAAGGCGCGCGACACTTGCGTGGTGCCCCAATCACCCAGACTGCCCGCATCCGGAAACCGGCCCGCCGGAAAGAAGCTGTAGGACAGGATCAGAAATTCCGCCAGCCGCACATGCAGCCCGTTGATGACCGCCAGCGCCAGCCCTGCCATGACGAGTATCTGGGACATGGCAGGCTGGGGGTCCACGCCCGCGCCCCCGAAAAATTGCGAAAGTGATGTGGCCTGCGCCGCAATTGTGCCCGCAGTCTGCAACGCAATGACAAACATGCGCAGCCCGACACCGAGCACAAGCCCTGCCAGCCCCTCTGCCGCGATGAGGGTGACCAGGGGAACAGGGCCGCCACGAAGCTGCGGCAGGTCCGTGCCCACTGTTGGCGTGATGATCAGCGTAAAGGCCATGGCGGCCACCAGCCGCACCCGCACCGGAATGACGGTTTCCCCGAATGCGGGCATCAGCGCCATCATCGCCCCCACGCGCAGGAAAACGCCAAACCCCATGAGCAGTTGCGGCATCAGCGTGTCGAGTGTGGCCGAAAGCGTGTCGAACATTTCAAGTGTCATGCGGTGATTGTTCCCAGAAGGGCGGGGCGCGCTTCCAGTCCGATTTCCTCATAGGACAGAACTGGTGTGACCAGCCCTTTTGCGGTCAGCACTGTGCGCAGGAAACGCCGCCTGTGCGCAGATGTGACAAGCGCGGGGCTTTCGCCGTTTTGGGCCAGAATGCCCAGTTTTTCGGCCACACGGTCGGTCAGGCGGGCAAAATCCTCGGGGGGGAGGGCGACATCGGCTGCGCCATGATCGCCGGTCAGTTGATAGGTGGTGAAAATGTCTTCCCAATCCGGGGCAAGCTGGATCAGGGGCAGCGTGCCATCCCCGCGCTTGAGGGGGGCGACAAGCTGGAACCCAAGGCGCTGGCGGACATGTTCGCACACTGATTCCGGCCCGTGCAAGGCGCCGCGCACTTCGGCTATGGCTTCCAGAATCAGGGGCAGGTTGCGGATGGAAACGCGTTCTTCCAGCAGCAGGCGCAGCACCGCCAGCAGCAATTCCACTGGCACCTTGTCGGGGATCAGTTCATTCAGCAGCCGCTTGTTGGCGTCCGCGCGCGATGCATCGGACAGGCGTGTCATTTCATCCAGAATACGATTCAGGCTTTTGAAATTCAGCAAACGGCCGAAATTGGCCTTCAGGACTTCCAGCAAATGGGTGGCCAGCACTTCGGTGGGGTTGACGACAGTGGTGCCGCCAAGGGCGACATCTTCCTGGTGGCTGGCATCGATCCAGCGGGCAGGGGCCTTGTAGACGGGTTCGCGCACATCCTCGCCCTGCAGGTCGAACGTGGTTCCGTCCTGAACAAGGGCCAGCACTTTGCCGGGGCGCAGCCGGTCGCGGGCCTGTTCGACACCGTGAATCAAGATAGCGTAGCTGCCCGCAGGCAGGGTGGCGTCATCTGTCAGGCGGATTTCAGGCAGGATCAGCCCGAAATTCCGGGCAATATGCGACCGGATGGACGAAATGCGCGCATCCAGCCCGATGCCGGGGTCCAACACCATGGGGACCAGATCGGGGGCGAACTGGACATGAATTTCATCGACATCCAGATCATCGCCCAGCATGCGTTCGGGCGTGGGGTCCGACAGGGTGGTGGGGCGCGCCGCTTCGTCGCGGGCGCGCGCCTGCGCCTGCTGTGCCATCCACGCAAGCCCAAGAAGGACTGTTGCCCCGATGACAAAGGGCACGAAGGGCAAGCCGGGAACAAAGGCAAACAGCGCCATCAGCATGCCCACTGTTGCCAAAGCTGAAGGGTAACGGCCCAATTGTTCGAAAAGTGCACTATCGGTGGCCCCATTCGCCCCGCCGCGTGCCAGCAAAAGGGCGGCCGCGATCGAGATAATGACAGCTGGGATTTGCGACACCAGCCCGTCACCCACAGTCAGAATGGCATAGGTTTCAAATGCGGACCCCAGGCTCATGCCGTGCATCATGGTGCCGTTGATCAGCCCCATGACGATATTCAGAAGCGTGATCAACAGGCCCGCGACAGCATCCCCCTTGACGAATTTTGACGCCCCGTCCAGCGACCCGTAGAAGTTTGTTTCGGCCTGTTCGGTTTCACGCCGGCGTTTCGCTTCCTGGTGGTCGATGGCGCCTGCGGACATGTCGCTGTCGATGGCAAGCTGTTTTCCCGGCATCCCGTCCAGCGCAAACCGTGCGCCAACTTCGGCCATGCGGCCCGCGCCCTTGGTGATGACGATGAAATTGACGATCAGCAGCACAAGGAAGATGACAACCCCAAGGAACACAGACCCGCCCATCACGAAACTGGCAAAGCCCTGAATGACCCCGCCCGCAGCCCCCGTGCCAGTATGCCCTTCGCCGATAATAAGTTTCGTGGATGAGACGTTCAGCGAGAGCCGCAGCATAAGCGAGGCCAGAAGAACCGTTGGAAAGATAGAGAAATCAAGTGGGCGCTGGATGAACAGCGTGACCGTGAACATCAGGATTGCCAGCGCGAAGGATGTCGCCAGCCCAAGGTCCAGCAGCCAGGCGGGCACGGGCAGGATCATCATGACGATAACCGCCATCAGCGCCAGGGCCAGCAACACTGTAGGGCTGAACAGGGCCTTCGCATCAAACTTGATCATGGGCGTTGTCTTCCTGTTTCCACGAAGGGGCGTGTGCTTTGCAGCAAGGAACCGGACACAAGCGACCCCATCGCGCCGCCATCACCGGATTGCAAAAGCGCATAGGTGGTTTGCTGGCTTTGCGGCCTTTGGGGCGTTCCGGACGCGCTGGCAATGGCCGCGCTGTCGGGCGAGAAGCTGTTGAAGCGTGCGATATAGCGCTGTGCAAGTTCTGGCGTGGTGGAATGGTAGGCGCCAACCGCGTCCGCCCATGAACCCAGTCGCTGGAAATGGCCTTGCAAAAGCTGCGCTGCATAATTTGCGTTCTGTGCAGGGTCCAGCATCATGTCCAGTGCAGCGAAGTTCTGACCATGCCAGTGATAGTTGATCTGGAAACACCCGATATCGATATTGCTGTGACCGGCATCCAGCGCTGCGCGAATGATCGCGCGCGCGCCGTCGCGCGTGGCGGGCCAATGGCCGCGCCCTGTCGCATGCACGGCCCATGGCCACGGGGTCATGCCTGCGGCGGTCTGGCGCCCGGTTTCCACCAGGCTGATCTTGTGCAGGACATCAAAGGGGACATTGTGGTTTCGTGCAGCTTGCAGGGCCGCAGAAATGCAAAGTTGCGACGGGTCCGCCGGCGCAGTGCCGCGCGCCAGCGTCTGGGCAGGCTGGATGGTGCCGAAAATGCTGATGGCCAGCCCCAAAGAAAGCCGTTGCAGCCACGGGGCCACCGTAATCTTGCTGGGGTTGCGCATTTCGCTGCTCCGAATCGACCGCTTCTTGCTGATCTGTGGGGCAACAAAGCACGAGGAAGGTTTATTTTCCGTAACCTGTCCGGCGTATCAAGGGCGCTGTGGCGGGTTATTGCAGCGCAACCAGAATATCCTGATGCACCCATAAGGACAGGGTGATCAGGCACAGCGCCCCCCCCATGAAGGCCAGATCATGGGTCCGGTCCCAGACGCCTGTGTGTCTGGCAAGCCGCACCACCGCCGGATAGACCAGAACCGCCGCAAGGGCCTGACCGGCCAATGCGCCGGGAAGCCCGAAATACAAAAAACCCGCCAGAAACAGCGCGCTTTGGGTTACCGCGCGAAAGGCGGTCAGCATGAAGAACCGCCGCGATTCCCCCCGCGCAAGGGCGGCATGCTGATAGGTCGCACTGACCAGCGGCAGCATTTGCGCGCAGCTTATCAGCACAATCATCGCGCCAGCCATCTGATAGCGGTCATCATACAGCAGGCTTATCAGCTTTGGCCCCAACAGCGCCATCACGGCCAGCATCGACATCACACCCGCAGTCAGCATGTAGCGTATGCGCCGCAGCTTCGCGCTGTTATGTTCATCCGATGCGGCAAAAGATTCCCGGTAGGCCGGAATTATCATCTTCTCGGTCAAGGCTTGCATCAATAGCACTGGAAATGCCGCCAGAAACCACGCGATGTTGTAAAGCCCCAGTTCCGCCAGCGAAAAGAAATACCCCAGAATGGCGCGGTCGCCCTGTGCCAGCAGAAACCCGAAGCCCGATGACATCATGATCCAGCCACCAAAGCGCAGCAAGTCCCTTGCGGCGTCGCTTTCCCAGCGCAGGCGGTTGGGCTGGCCGGAGATGACAGTCCATTCCAGTGCCAGTTTCACCACCGCCGCGCTGACAGTCCCCCAGACCATGGCCCAGTAACTGCCGGTTGCCCAGGCAAAGGCGATCATGACGAAAATACCCGCCGCCTGAGAGGCAAGCTGAACAACCATGATACGGCCCAGCCGTATATGGCGTTCGGATGTGAAAACCCGTGTCGGCGCAAGCCCCGCCAGCAGCAGTGAAACCCCGCACACAGGCAGCACATAGGCCAGTTCCGGCGCATCATACAGCAACGCCACCGGCCATGCCAACGCGAAGGTCAGCACCCACAGGATAACCCCGCGTGCTGCATTCAACGTGAAGGCGGTGTCCAGAAAATCCCGGTCATCCCCGCGCGCGTTTTGCATAATGGATTGCTGGACGCCTGCATCTGACAGCATGGTCAGGCCAAACAGGATCATGGTGACCAGCGCCATCAACCCGAACGCGTCGGGAAACAGCAACCGCGCAAGGATCAGGTTTGAGGCAAAGCGCATCCCCTGCGCGAGCACGAAGCTGCCACCTGTCAGGGCCGCACCGCGCATCAGCCGGGAAACAAGGGAAGGGTGCGCGTGCAATCTGCTGTCCATTTGCGAAATGCTGTCTTGGCGGTGTCGGGTCTGTCTTCGGGCACCCTACTGGCAAAATGCGGCAGAAGAATGGGAACCCGCGCGTGTTCTTGGCGCTTAGGTGACTTTTGCGCGGGTCTTGAATTCTGGTCGGTCCCATGTCCGGTTGTGCATGATGGCACACAGGATATCTGCGGCGCGCGCCACATCTTCGGGGGTCAGATACAGCGGCGTGAACCCGAAGCGCAAAATATCAGGGGCGCGGAAGTCCCCGATAACGCCTTCGGCAATCAGGGCCTGAATAATGGCATAACCTTCGGCATGGTGAAAACTGACTTGAGAGCCGCGCGCCGCCCCTTCCGTGGGTGAGGCAAGCACCAGTTCGGGGCAGCGCTGCGCAACGCTGTCGATGAAAATCTGCTGCAACTCCAGTGACCGCGCGCGCAGATCGTTCATATCGACCCTGTCCCAGACATCCAGCGCCGCATCAAGGGCCACCAGTTGCAAAATGGGCGGCGTGCCCACCCGCATCCGTTCAATGCCCGCCCCGGGGCGATAGTCCAGATCGAAGGCAAAGGGCGCTTCATGGCCCAGCCAGCCTGACAGGGCAGGGCGCACCTTGTCAGCCAGACGCGGCGCGACATAAATGAAGGCAGGGCCGCCGGGGCCGGAATTCAGGTATTTGTAGCTGCAGCCCACAGCGAAATCGGCATCTGCCGCTGTCACATCAACCGGAATGGCCCCTGCCGAATGTGCCAGATCCCAGACCACCAGCGCGCCATGCGCATGCGCCTTGGCAATCAGGCGGGCCATGTCATGCTTGCGGCCTGTGCGGTAGTCCACCTCGGTAATCATCAGCACGGCGATTGTGTCGTCGATGGCATCCTCGACAGCTTCCGGTGCCATGGTTTTAAGCTGATAGTCAGGACCAAGCGTGCGGCACAGCCCGTCGGCCATATACAGGTCGGACGGGAAATTTCCCGTGTCCGACAGGATGACACTGCGACCCGCGCGCAATTCCAGCGCCGAGGCCAGCGCCTGATACACCTTGATCGACAGCGTGTCGCCCATGATGACACTGCCCGCAGGCGCACCGATCAACCGCCCTACACGGTCGCCCACGCGGGTGGGCAGGTCCATCCAGCCCGCGCGGTTCCAGCCGGTAATGACCATCTGGCCCCATTCATCGGTGATGGTGCGCGCCACGCGTGCGGACACGGCGCGCGGCAGCGGGCCAAGCGAATTGCCATCTAGATAGATCACCCCTTCGGGCAGGTCGAACATGGCGCGGGTCGCGGTGAAATCTGTCATCTGTCCCTCCGGTTTGTGGGGTATGGGTGCCGCTTGCGCCCTTCAAGGTCAAGGCGGTTTTGTCCCTGACAAGCTGCTTTGATGCGGTGTTGCCATGTTCTGCGATTCATGTCGCAAGCATCTGTGCAGCTTTGGTGGGGCCGGCAAAATGACCGGCGGCACGGCAGATTTGTCCCCAAACCTGTGCCATTGACGCTGCAGGCCAGTCGCGGCAACTGGTCGCGCCTGATCGAATTTTCTGAAGATATGTATTTAACAAACTGAAATATAGTATAAAAATATCGAAGCACTCGACTTTTATGGTCTTGTTGCTTGGTATGCCTTTGTATGCATTAGGCAAATATTATTGCCCGCTTGTGAAACAATCTTGCGCAGGGTATGCAAGCGCGATGTCGAAAAGAACGCATTTTGCGGTCATGGAATTCGGTTAACCTGAAGAAAGGGGGACGGCGCGTGAAAGTCGGGGCCTTAAAGGAAATCAAATCAGGTGAGGCGCGTGTCGCGCTGACACCAGACAGTGCAACACAGATCCAGAAACTGGGGCATGAATGTTTCGTGCAATCCGGTGCCGGTGTCGCTGCGGGCTTTAATGACGAAACCTATGAAAAGGCCGGTGTCACGGTCGTCAAGGACGCAGCCGCCCTGACAGATGCGGTGGATATCGTCATCAAGGTGCGCGAACCCGAACTGGATGAAATCACGCGGCTGAAACAGGGCCAAACCTTGATTTCCTTCTTCTGGCCCGCCCAGAACGAGGAATTGCTGGCCGCAGCCAAGGATCAGGGCGCAACAGCCATCGCCATGGACATGGTGCCCCGGATTTCGCGTGCGCAGAAAATGGACGCGCTGTCGTCCATGGCCAATATCGCAGGCTACCGCGCGGTGATCGAGGCAGGCAACAACTTTGGCCGTTTCTTTACCGGACAGGTGACAGCGGCAGGCAAGGTGCCGCCCGCGCGGGTGCTGATCGTGGGGGCCGGCGTTGCGGGCCTTGCGGCGATTGGCACATCGACCAGCCTTGGCGCCATTACCATGGCGTTTGACGTGCGCCCCGAAGTGGCCGAGCAGATCGAGTCCATGGGCGCGGAATTCGTGTTCCTTGATTTCGAGGACACACAGGACGGCGCGGCAACGGGCGGCTATGCGGCCCCCTCCAGCCCTGAATTCCGTGAAAAGCAGTTGGAAAAATTCCGTGAACTGGCGCCGAATGTTGACATCGTCATCACCACGGCCCTGATTCCGGGCCGCCCTGCGCCGAAATTGTGGACCGAAGACATGGTCCAGATGATGAAACCGGGTTCGGTTATCATTGACCTTGCTGCCGAAAAGGGCGGCAATTGTGACCTGACGGTGCCGGATGAACGCCTTGTTACCGAAAACGGTGTTATCATCATTGGCTACACCGACTTCCCGTCGCGCATGGCCACGCAATCATCCACGCTGTATGCGACGAATATCCGTCACATGCTTCATGACCTGACACCGGACAAGGACGGCGTCATCAACCACAATATGGAAGATGATGTCATTCGCGGGGCCACGGTCACGCATGGCGGTGAAATCACTTTCCCGCCGCCGCCCCCCAAGGTGAAGGCAATTGCCGCCAAGCCCAAGGAAAAGGTCAAGGAACTGACCGCCGAGGAAAAGCGCGCAAATGAAATAGCGGCCTTCAAGTCGCAGACGAAAACGCAGGTCGCGCTTCTGGCAGGCGGCGCTGCATTCGTGCTGGCGGTGGGGCTGGTCGCGCCGGAATCCTTCATGCGCAATTTCATCATCTTCGTGCTGGCCGTGTTCGTGGGCTTTCAGGTTATCTGGAAGGTGTCGCATTCCTTGCACACCCCCCTGATGGCGGTAACCAACGCCATTTCGTCGATCATCATCGTGGGGGCATTGTTGCAGATCGGGTCAACCTCCGGGCTGATCACGCTTCTGGCGGCACTCGCGCTGCTGATGGCGGCGGTGAATATCTTTGGTGGTTTCATGGTAACACGGCGCATGCTCGCCATGTTCCAGAAATCCTGACGGCAGGAGGAATAAGAGATGGATTTCGGATTTACAGTTGCGGCCTATGCGGTTGCGACAGTTCTCTTTGTTCTGTCGCTGGGCGGTCTGTCTGGGCAGGAAAGCGCAAAACGCGCAATTTGGTATGGCATTGCCGGTATGACAGTGGCCGTGCTGGCCATGCTGGTCGGCCCCGGTTCGGGCATGTGGGGGCTGACCCTTGTGCTGATCGCGATTGGCGGTCTGGTTGGCTGGCAACTGGCCACGCGCGTAAAGATGACCCAGATGCCCGAACTTGTGGCCTTCATGCACTCGCTGGTCGGGCTGGCGGCGGTTCTGGTGGGGTTGAATGCACACCTGGAAATCGGCCGCGTGGCGCAGGTTTTTGCTGAAAACGCACTGCCCTTCCCGCAGCCTGAAGGGCTGATGTCAATCGCGGCATATGACCTGTGGCTAAGTCTGAGCAATTTCGCGGCCATCATCGGCAAGAAAACCGCAGTCGAGATCACGATTCTGCGTGTCGAGGTTATGATCGGCCTCTTGATCGGGGCGGTCACCTTCACCGGGTCAATCATTGCTTATGGCAAGCTGGCGGGCCGTGTGGATACCAGCGCCAAGCAATTGCCCGGCGGGCATATGCTGAACGCAGGCGCGGCGATCCTGTCTGTGGTGTTTGCAGGGTTGTATCTGGCCTTCGCCGAAAGTGCGGGCGCGTCGATTCTGATGCTGATTGTCCTGACCGCGCTGGCGTTGTTCATTGGCTACCATCTGATCATGGGCATCGGCGGCGCCGATATGCCGGTGGTGGTGTCGATGCTCAACAGCTATTCTGGCTGGGCGGCAGCGGCCATCGGCTTCAGCCTTGGCAATGAATTGCTGATTGTTGTGGGCGCGCTGGTGGGCAGTTCGGGGGCGATCCTGTCCTATATCATGTGCAAGGCCATGAACCGCAGTTTCATCAGCGTAATCCTTGGCGGGTTCGGCGGTGCGTCCGGCCCGCAGATGGAAGTCGAGGGCGAGCAGGTGGCCATTGATGCCGGTGGCGTAGCCGCAGCCCTGAACGAGGCTGACAGCGTGGTTATCGTTCCCGGTTACGGCATGGCCGTGGCGCAGGCCCAGCAAAGCGTGTCGGAACTGACCCGCAAGCTGCGCGCCAAGGGCAAGAACGTCCGTTTCGCCATTCACCCTGTTGCGGGGCGTTTGCCGGGGCATATGAATGTGCTGCTGGCCGAAGCGAAAGTGCCTTATGACATTGTGCTGGAAATGGATGAAATCAATGACGACTTCCCTGATACGGATGTCGTGATCGTCATCGGGTCCAATGACATTGTGAACCCCGCTGCCCAAGAGGACCCCAACAGCCCCATAGCCGGCATGCCGGTTCTGGAAGTGTGGAAGGCAAAACAGGTGTTCGTGTCCAAGCGCGGGCAGGGCACGGGCTATTCGGGTATCGAAAACCCGCTATTCTACAAGGACAACACGCGCATGTTCTATGGCGATGCCAAAGCGTCCGTGGACAGCCTGCTGCCGATGATTGACTGAGTTTAAGCGGAAAGCGCCTGTATTAACCGCCCCGAAAGGGGCGGTTTTTGCGTTCGCACTGTGGCGGAAATACAAGTGTGCGACAGTGTGCCGAAGCGGCGCTTTCTTTCGCGTAAATGCACCATATGCTTGGTGAAAATCTGTTGTGCCAAGGTCCGCATATGCCCCCACTGGAAGATCACCCGCACCGATACGCGCTTGTCAACGAACTGCATGCCCGCCCCGCCACCAAGGTGATGGCACCGGGGGTGGCTGTGTTTGTGGCGGTCAAGCCCGAAAGCGGTGCGGCCAAACGCGACCGCAGCAAGGACCGCGCCCATCTTCTGGCACTTCTGGACCGTCACGGCGCGGGCCATCCCGCACCGGACGCCACGCACCATTCTGCCGATATTGGCCGTCACCATCTGAAATGGGAAAGCCATACGGAATTCGTGACCTACACCGCGTTTGAGCAGGGGGTGCCAAAACGCCCCTTTGACCCGGACAGTTTCGATGTGTTTGCCGATGACTGGCTGGAACAGGCACCGGGAAAGCGGCTGACCTCGATCCTGTTCCAGATCGAGCCGATGCCCGAAGACCCCGCCGAAATTTCGTCAAAGCTGCAGGACTGGTTTGTGCCCGAAAGCCTGGCTGCGGCGCGGGTGCTGGATGGGACCGCCGTGATTGCCAGTGATTTCCGCATTGACCGCGCAGGCCATATCCGCATGGCAGTGTTTGTCAAGCCGGGCACAGGCGGGCGGCGCGTGGGGCGCATTTTGCAACGCCTGTGCGAGATTGAAACCTATAAGACCATATCCATGCTGGGGCTGCTGCGCGCGCGCACCCTGTCGCCACAAATGGGGGTGCTGGATGATGAATTGACCCAGCTTTCGCGCGCAATGAACACGCCGGGAACCCGGTCTGATGAAACGCTGGAAGCGCTGCTGCGCATTTCAAGCGAGTTGGAAAACATGATGGTCGAAAGCGCGTTTCGCTTTGCCGCCACAGGGGCCTATGAAGCGCTGGTGCATCAGCGCATCGACGTGCTGCGCGAAGACCGTTTTGAGGGGCGCCAGTCGCTGCGTGAATTCATGACCCGCCGCTATGACCCGGCCATGCGCACTGTCAAATCCACCGAAGCGCGGCTGACACGGCTGGCCGAACGCGCGATGCGCGCAGGGCAGTTGCTGCGCTCGCGCGTGGATGTAGAGCGGTCCGCACAGAACCAGCGGTTGCTGGAAAGCATGGACCGCCGCGCCGATATGCAATTGCGCTTGCAACACACAGTTGAGGGGTTGTCCGTGGTGGCCATCAGCTATTATGCGGTCAATCTGGTGGCATATCTGGCCTTGCCCGTGACCGAGCCTTTGGGCCTGTCAAAACCCTGGACAATGGCCGCGCTGGTGCCGGTTGTCGTTCTGGGCGTATGGGCGATGGTGCGCACGATACGGCGCAAGTTCGAATAGGACATTGCGCCAGAAACACAGGTTTTTTTGGATATTTTTACCAGAATGAAAAGCCAGAGCAGGCGCGGCGGGTCAAGGGCCGCGCGGCTGCTCAGGCGGCCCGTTCGGCGGTGAATTGCAGCCGTGCCAGACGTGCATAAAGCCCGCCTTGCGCCACGAGTTCATCATGCGTTCCGATTGCGGTGATGCGCCCTTCGTCAAAGACGATGATCCGGTCGGCCTGTTTGACGGTGGCCAGCCGGTGGGCGATGACAATTGTGGTGCGGTTGCGCGACAGGTGGTCCACGGCGCGTTGCACAGCGGCTTCAGACTCCGCATCGAGGGCGCTGGTGGCTTCGTCGAGCAACAATATGGGGGCGTCGCGCAGAATTGCGCGGGCGATGGCGACGCGCTGTTTTTGCCCCCCCGACAGCATGACGCCGCGTTCACCAAGTTCGGTCATGTAGCCTTCGGGCAGGCGGGTAAGGAATTCGTCGGCATTCGCGGCTTTGGCCGCGGCAACCACTTCGCTGTCAGAGGCACCGGGCCGGCCGAAGCGGATATTGTCCATTGCGGTGGTTGCAAAGATCACGGGGTCCTGGGGCACCAATGCCAGCGCGCGGCGGAAATCCGCGCGCGCCATGTCGCACAGCGCCTGGCCATCGATGCGGATTTGCCCGCTGACGGGATCGTAAAACCGCAGCAGCAGTTGCAGGATGGTGGTTTTGCCCGCGCCAGAGGGACCGACAAGCGCAACAGTCTCGCCGGCGTGAATGGTCAACGAGATGTTTTGCAGCGCCTGTTGGCCCGGGCGGGTGGGGTAGTGGAAATTCACGTTTTCAAAGCGCACTTCGCCACGGGTGGGGCGGGGCAGGGGCGCAGGGTCGGCGGGGTCCTGGACGCTGTCGATTGCGGTCATCAGTTCAACAAGGCGTTCTGTGGCCCCTGCGGCGCGCTGCAATTCCGACCAGATTTCCGACAATGCGCCCACGGAGCCAGCGACGATAACTGCGTAGATCACGAATTGCGCCAGTTCACCCGGCGTCATGACGCCCGCCGATACATCGCGTGCGCCAATCCAGAGCGTGCCCAGAATGCCCGCGAAGACCAGAAAGATCACGATGACTGTCAGCACGGCGCGGGTCAGGATGCGTTTGCGCGCGACATCGAAGCTGATTTCGGTGACGCGGTCGAACGCGGCGCGGCTGGCAGCTTCGTGGGTGTTGGCCTGAACTGTTTGCACAGACAGCAAGGCTTCTGATGCATTGCCGGAACTGGCGGCAATCCAGTCCTGGTTCTCGCGGCTGAGTTGGCGCAGTTTGCGCCCCATGATCACAATGGGAACGATGATGGCGGGCACCATCAGCAACACGAACCCCGTCAATTTGGCGGATGTCAGGCCCAGCAGAACCAGCCCGCCCAAAAGCATCAGCGCATTGCGCAGTGCGATTGACACGGAGGAGCCGATGACCGATTGAATAAGCGTGGTGTCCGTGGTCAGGCGCGAGAGCACCTCGCCGGTCATGATGCGTTCGTAAAACGCGGGGCTGCGGTCAATAACGCGGGCGAACAGCGCCTTGCGGATATCTGCGACGATGCGTTCGCCCAGCCGTGTGACCAGATAGTAGCGCAGGCCCGTTCCGATGGCCAGCAGCACCGCCAGCCCCAGCGCCGCGCCGAAATACTGGTTCAGCAATTCCATTTCGCGCGCTTCGAACCCGTCGACAACGCGCCGCACGGCCAGCGGCAGCATCAGCATGATCGTTGCAGTTGCAACCAGCGCCAGCAATGCGGCCGCAAGCAAGCCGCGATAGGGGCGCATGAAGGGCCACAAACCCTGCAATGCCCCGATGTTCTTGGACTTCGCGCGTGTGTCGCTGGACTGTGTTGTGTCGCTCATGCTGTTCCGGCCCTTTGTGTTGGGCATGGGTTTAGGTCACAACAGGGGGGCGGGGCAAGCCCGCAAGCTGCCCACGCGACCATTGGCGCACCCCGTTTGTGCCCCTGGCCTTGGGGGGGCGAGGCGGCCCGGGCCGGGTGAGATGTGCCATTGCGCCCGCGTTCAGGCGGTTTTTTCCATACGCAGGAAGGTAAAGACACCCAGCCGTGTCAGGGGGGTTTCCTCGACCAGTTGCAGGGCTTGTTCCCCCAGAACGCGGTCCTTGGGGAAGTTCGAATGCCAGCCCATATAATCAGCAAAAGGGGCGAATTTGCGTTCCAGCCATGCCAGCCAGCCGTCATCGCGGGCAAAATGATTGACCAGCAGGATCTGGCCACCGGGTTTGCACACGCGGGCCATTTCGGCCATGACCTTTTCGGGGTCGGGGACCACTGAAATCAGGTGCATCGCGACGATGATATCGAAGCTGGCATCGGGAAAATCCAGTTTGCGTGCGTCCATCTGGCGCAGTTCGCGGACATGCCCAAGGTTTTCTTCTGCAACCTTGGCGCGGGCGCGTGTCAGCATGTCTTCGGAAAAATCAATGCCCGTGACATCCAGCGACGGATCATAGAACGGCAGCGCAAGCCCGGTTCCCACGCCCACCTCCAGAACCTTGCCGCCGGTTTTGTTGGCAACCCTGGTGGCATGTCTGCGACCAGTATTGGTGATGCGCCCGAATGTCATATCGTAAATCGGCGCCCAGCGGCGATAGCTGGCTGTAATGGCTTCAGGTTTCAAAAATGCCTCCCACGCATTAACTTATTGAACCAAGCTTTGGGGCAGTGGGGGGACATGGTCAACCGTTGGCCGACATTTGGGGCGTTAAACTTCGTGTTATGCTGTTGTGCAAGGCGGAACGCGCCGTGCTACATGGAGAAACTGATCCCGCAACCGCAGCTTGACGAGGCATTGGGGTTGTTGATGACAAACCGCGCCCCGATCAGTTCCTCTGAAAAGTCGATGACAGCGTTTTCCAGAAAGGGCAGCGACACAGGGTCAATCAGAACTTTATGTCCGCTTTTTTCCAGCACAAGGTCATCGTCGGCGGGGTCATCAAAACGGATGTCATATTGAAACCCCGAACAGCCGCCACCATCGACAGCGACACGCAGGGCCTTGACCTCGCCGGTGTCTTGCGCGATTTCGGCCAGGCGGGCAAAGGCGCGGTCACTTACACGGGGGGGCAGGGTCAGGGTCATGGGCTTCCTTTGGTGATGTCATAATTCCGATGACTTTGGTTAGATATAGCCACTGGGAACAGGCCCGACAAGGTGGCGAGGATAACAGATGCTAAAACCATATGCGACACATCCTGACCAGTCGCGCGGGCGGCGCTTCGACGAAGCGATGAGCACCTTCCGGTCCCCGTTCCAGCGCGACCGCGACAGGATCATCCATTCCAGCGCGTTCCGGCGGTTGAAGCACAAGACACAGGTGTTCATCGAGCATGAGGGCGATTATTACCGCACCCGCCTGACCCATTCCATTGAGGTGGCTCAGGTCGCGCGCACCCTTGCAGGGGCTTTGGGGTTGAACACCGAACTGGCCGAAGCGATTGCGCTGGCCCATGATCTGGGTCACCCCCCGTTCGGACATACCGGCGAGGATGCGCTTTGCGATCTGATGGCCCCTTATGGCGGGTTTGACCATAATGCGCAGGCGCTGCGTATTGTGACGCGGCTGGAGCGGCATTATGCCGATTTTGACGGGCTGAACCTGACCTGGGAAACGCTGGAAGGCATTGCCAAGCATAACGGCCCGGTGGCCGATGCGCAGGGGGCCCCCTTGAAGGGCGATGCGCTGCCCTATGCGCTGGTGGAATGTAACGCCCAGTTTGATCTGGAACTGCACGGCTATGCCAGCGCCGAAGCGCAGGTGGCGGCGATTGCTGATGATATTGCCTATAACCACCATGATTTGCATGACGGGTTGCGGTCCGGCCTGTTTACGGAACGTGACCTGATGGACCTGCCGATAACCGGCCCGGCGTTCAGGCAGGTGGACAGTCTGTATCCCGGACTGGAACCGATGCGGCGCCGGCATGAAGCCTTGCGCCGTGTGTTTGGCGTGATGGTGGAAGATGTGTTGCTGGTGGCAGGCACGCGGCTGGGGCCGGCAGACTTGCAGTCCGCGCAGGATATACGCGACCTGAACCTGACGATCATTCGTTTTTCGGACCGGCTGTTTCGGGAATTGAAGGTGATCCGGCAGTTTCTGTTCACGCGCATGTATCGCGCGCCGTCTGTTGTGGCGATGCGCGCGCAGGTTACAGGCGTTGTGCGCGACCTGTTTCCGCTGTTCATGACCGAACCCCGGCACTTGCCGGTCGAATGGCGCCGCGATGTGGATGCGGCGCAGTCAGAAACCGAACTGGCGCGGATTGTTGCGGATTACGTTGCCGGAATGACCGACCGTTTCGCGATTCAGGAACATGCGCGGCTGGTCCGCGGGGAGGATGTCAGTCCGGTGCGGTATCTTTGAGGGGGGGCGCCATTCGGCCCCCATCGAGGGGGCACTCATGGCGGGGCAGGCCTGATGGCTGCCCGGACAATGCCGCAGATGGCGGTTCGGGGTGCGCATGCGTTTTTGCCGCGCCGCAGTGATCAGGCGACTTGACAGATGGCCCTGCAATGTCGGACCCTTCAACCGGGGGCCGAAACTTGTTCTGGCATCCCTGCTTCAGCCAAGGGGAGGGCGTGCGCATGCTGGTGAGCCAAATTCTTAGAAACAAGGAAAGCCAATCGGTTATGACAATAGGCTTGGGTGCGTCCCTGTCCGAGGTTGCCCGCGTGCTGAGTGAAAACCGCATTGGCGCGCTTGTCGTGTCGCCCGATGGCAAGACGGTTGCGGGCATTGTGTCGGAACACGACATCGTGCGCGAGTTGGGCAAGCGCGGTGCAGGGTGCCTGTCGGACAAGGTTGACGATGTGATGACCCGCAATGTCTATGGGTGCAAGGCCGATGACAGCGCCGATCTGGTGCTGCAAACCATGACCGCGAAGCGCTTTCGCCACATTCCGGTTATGGAAGGCGACCAGATGCTGGGCCTGATTTCCATTGGCGATGTGGTTGCCGCGCGTATGTCGGAACTGGAACTGGAAAAAGACGCCCTGACCGGCATGATCATGGGATACTAGCGCCTTTTTCGGGCCGCTGAGGGTTGCATATTCCTGCGCAATATTGTTGCGTTCGCATGAAGATGTGAAGGGGGCGCGCAATGCGGATCGGTCTTTATCCTGGCACTTTTGACCCTTTGACCAAGGGACATATCGATATCATCACACGCGCCACGCAGCTTGTTGACAGGCTGGTGATAGGTGTTGCGATAAACCGTGACAAAGGCCCGTTATTTACACTGGATGAACGTGTCGCCATGATCGAGGCGGAGGTTCAGACCCTTAGCGCCCAAAGCGGCGTCGAGATTGTCGCGCATCCGTTTGAAAACCTGCTGATTGACTGCGCCCGCGATGTTGGTGCGCAGATCATCATTCGCGGTTTGCGCGCAGTGACGGATTTTGAATATGAATTCCAGATGGTTGGCATGAACCGCGCGATGGATGCCAGTATTGAAACAGTGTTTCTGATGGCAGAGGCCCGCCATCAGGCCATTGCGTCCAAACTGGTCAAGGAAATCGCGCGGTTGGGGGGGGATGTGTCGAATTTCGTGTCCCCTGCCATTACTGCCGCGCTGGGGGCCAAATACCCGCGCTGACGGGGTATTATTGGCCGTAAACGGCCTGCGCGGCAATCTTGCGGGCGTCGGGTTTGTAGATGTCCAGATCGATTGCGACATCCAGCGGCATGTTGCGCAATTCGGTTACGGTGCGGGCATAGGCCGCGCGTTTGCGCAAGCGGGACTGGATACGGGTGAGCAGCGTTTGCATGATATGCTCCTTTCGGTGGGTCATACGGGTCTGTTGATCCGAAGATGGGGCATGCTGCAGCGCAGAACAAGCCGGTGTTCATGCAAGCCCGACTTGCGCAAGGTGCATATGTTGGCGCGGGGCCGGGGCGGGGGGCGTCCCTGCCCAGTCAGCTTTGGCGGCGGGGGCTGGCGCGCAAGGTGGGGCTGGCGGCCAACGGGTCTTCCGGCCAGGGGTGTCTGGGGTATTGCCCCCGCATGTCCTTGCGCACATCCCCGTAGCTGTTGGCCCAGAAGCCGGGCAGATCCATGGTTACCTGCACGGGCCTGCGCGCCGGCGAGAGCAGCACCACACGCAGCGGCGCGCGTTTGGGGCCAATCGCGGGATGGTCAGCGAGCCCGAACATTTCCTGCGACCGAACCGAAATTTCGGGGGCATCGCCGCTGTAATCAATGGCAACCTTGTTGCCCAAAGGCGTTGTGAAATGCGCGGGCGCCAGGGTGTCCAGTTGTTGCATCTGCCCCCAGTCCAGCATGGCGCGCAGCGCTGGCAGGGGGTCCAGGCTGCGCAGATCGTCGGCTGTGCGGCACTGTGTCAGGTGCGGGCCAAGCCAGTGTTCCAGCCCCCCAAGCAGCGCGGCGTCCGACATGTCGGGCAGGTCCAGCCCCTGCGCGCGCAGCAGTTCAACGCGGGCGATGAAGCGCCTTGCCCCGTCTGGCAGCGCCAAGCCGATATCGCGCATCCCCGCACAGGCGGCAGATACCACAGCTTCAGGGGGGACATTTTGCCAGCGACGATCCGCCAGTATCAGCGCGCCGAAACATTCCTGTTCGCGGGCCTCAATGCGTTGATGGCGCCGGGACCATTCGCAAACCTGTCGCCAGTTCAGGCGGTCGGCAAAAAGCTGGCGCAGCGCGCTTTCCGTCCATGAAATGGCCTGCCTGATCCGGGCTTCGCGGGGGTTGCCGTCTGTGTCGGTGACCACCAGCACCCGCGATTGCGCCAGTCCGTCGCTGGCGTCCAGCACCGCGCCCTTGCCCCCGGCCAGCACATAGCGCGGATCGCTGCCCTTGCGGCGCAACCCGATCCGGTCGGGATAGGCAAGCGCTGTCATATCCGCGCTGGAATACCCCCCCGCACTGTCGGGGACCAACCGCGCCAGACGCCGCGCTTCTTCGCGCACCCGTGCCAGCGTGGCAGGATGGATGGCATAGGGCCGCGTTGCGGCAAACCGGCGCGGGTCCCGAAACGCTTCCAGCCGCAGGCCCAGATCGGCGGGGGCGGATTGCAAAACATCGCGTTCCGACATCAGCGCGGCCAGTGGCGCGGCCTCATGTCCGGCGCGCAGCAACATATGCGCCAGCCGCGGATGCAGGGGCAGGGCGGCCATGTCGCGCCCATGGGCCGTAATGCGTTGCGCATTGTCCAGCGCGCCAAGCCCCCCCAGCAGCGCGCGCGCTTCGGCCAATGCGCCGGCTGGCGGCGGTGTCAGGAACCGCAGGCCCGTATCACTGCCCCAAAGAGCCAGATCAAGCGCCAGTCCCGCCAGATCCGCGCGTTCAATTTCGGGCGGGGCAAATGCGTGCAGCGCCCCTTCTTCGGCGCGTGCCCACATGCGAAAGCAAACGCCCGCTTCCATGCGCCCCGCGCGTCCGCGCCGCTGGTCGGCTTCGGCGCGGGTCACGCGTTCGGTCACCAGCCGCGACATGCCGCTTCCGGGGTCAAACCGCGCCCGCCGTGCCAAGCCGCAATCGACGACCACGCGCACCCCTTCGATGGTCAGCGATGTTTCGGCTATTGCTGTGGCCAGCACCAGTTTGCGCCCCGTTCTGGCGGGCATCAG
Organism: Paracoccaceae bacterium; assembly: GCA_017510335.1. Classification (GTDB taxonomy): domain Bacteria; phylum Pseudomonadota; class Alphaproteobacteria; order Rhodobacterales; family Rhodobacteraceae; genus Roseinatronobacter. Next base: position 2,787 of record JAFWNM010000030.1, on the reverse strand, counting down.
TGCCGCGCGTTGTTCGGAAAACGGCAACGCGCCGTATAGCGGGTGCAAGCTGGTATCGGCGGGCAAATCGGGGGCAAGGGCGGCGGCCACGCGCCTGATTTCCCCTTCACCGGGCAGAAACACCAGTACCGACCCCGTTTCGGTGTGCAGGGCATGGGTAATCAGATCAGCAGCGGCACGTTCGAACCGCGTTGTTTTGTCAAGGGGCCTGTCCAGCCAGCGGGTTTCAACGGGATAGGCGCGCCCCTGCGCAGTCAGCACCGGCGCATCGTCCAGCAGCGCCGCCACGGGGGCCGCATCCAGCGTGGCGGACATGACAACCACCGACAGGTCCGGGCGCAGCGCCTCGCGCATTTCCCATGTCAGCGCCAGCCCCAGATCAGCATTGACAGAGCGTTCGTGGAATTCGTCAAAAATGACCGCACCGATGCCCCCAAGCTCCGGGTCGTTTTGCAACATGCGGGTCAGAATACCTTCTGTCACCACTTCTATGCGGGTGTCGCGGGTGACCACAGACTCGCCGCGAATGCGGTAGCCCACTTGCTGGCCCACGCGTTCGCCCAGCAACTGGGCCATATGTTCCGCAGCCGTGCGCGCGGCCAGCCGGCGCGGCTCCAGCATGACAATGCGCCCCTTCACCTGATCGCGCAGCGCAAGGGGCACGCGTGTTGTCTTGCCCGCACCGGGCGGAGCTTGCAGCACGACGCGCCCCGCTTTGGCAAGGGTTGTGGTCAGGGTGGGCAAGATGTCATCTATCGGAAGTCGCATACTTCGCGTTATGCCGCCATTCATGCCCGTCATGCAACGCCCCGCGCGTGTTCCACCGGCGGCAGGGCTGGACAAACAGGGCGCATGCGGGCCATCTGGGGCGGCAACAAGGAAACGGGGGGCGCAGATGGATGTCGCAATCTTGGCAGATGCGGTGCAGCGTGGCGAACGCAGGGCACTTGCGCGCGCAATCACGCTGGTGGAAAGCACGCGCCCCGAACACCGCGCGCAGGCGGCCGACCTGTTGGACAGGCTTGCGCGCACTGGCCGGGAATCAATCCGCATCGGGTTGTCTGGCACGCCCGGGGTGGGCAAATCGACCTTCATCGAAAGCTTTGGTCTGATGCTGGTCGCGCAGGGCCTGAAGGTGGCAGTGCTGGCAGTTGACCCGTCCAGCAAACGCACCGGCGGGTCCATCTTGGGCGACAAGACGCGCATGGAACAGCTGTCACGCGATCCGCGGGCCTTCATCCGCCCCAGCCCCAGCCGGTCGCATCTGGGTGGGGTGGCGCGGCGCACGCGCGAAGCCGTGGCCCTGTGTGAAGCGGCGGCATTTGATGTCATATTGATAGAAACTGTCGGCGTCGGCCAGTCCGAAACTGTGGTTGCGGACCTGTCGGATGTGTTCTTGCTGCTGCTGGCCCCAGCGGGCGGCGATGAACTGCAAGGCGTCAAGCGCGGCATCATGGAAGCGGCGGATATCATTCTGGTGAACAAGGCGGATGGCGACCTGAAACCCGCGGCACAGCGGACCTGCGCGGATTACGCAGGTGCCTTGCGTTTGCTGCGCCGCAGACCCCAGGACCCGGAAGGGTTCCCGAAGGCAATGACAGTATCCGCACTGGAGGTGTCAGGCCTTGACAAGACCTGGGCCGAAATATGCCATCTGGTCGACTGGCGCCGCGCGCAGGGCCATTGGCAGGCCAGCCGTGCAGCCCAGGCCCGCCATTGGTTCGAAGAAGAAGTGCGCCAGACCCTTCTGGCACGCCTTGCAGAGCCGCGCGCGCGCACCCTGATGCAGGCGCTTTCCGCGCAGGTTTCAGACGGACGCATCACGGCCAGCCGGGCTGCTGATGAATTGTTTTCCCGCATCTGGCCGGAAATGGGCGGGACAAAACCGCCGGAATCGCTTGACGCCGCCCGCGATACACCCTAATAGCGCGGGAACGAAATTCACGGCGCTGCGCAGCAGTGCCCTTTGTTATGTGGCAACCGGGCATTCATGTCCTGCCCTTATAAACAGACGAGGATAAGCCATGTCGCGCCGCTGCGAACTCACCGGAAAAGGCCCAATGTCGGGCAACAATGTAAGCCACGCCAACAACAAGACGCGTCGTCGCTTCCTGCCCAACCTGCAGGATGTGTCGCTCCAGTCCGAAGTACTGGGTCGCAGCTTCAAATTGCGTGTCTCCTCTGCCGCGTTGCGGTCGGTGGACCACCGCGGTGGCCTCGACGCCTATCTTGCCCGCGCCAAGGATGACGAACTGTCGTCAAACGCACAAAAAATCAAGCGCGATGTCGCGAAGGCGCAGACCGCAGCGTAAGCTACTGTGTTTGCAAGAAGGCCTCCGGCAGCAGCCGGAGGCCTTCTTGCATGACACGCCCAACTGCCGGTTGCATTTCTGCACATGATGCAGCAAGAACACCCCGTGGTCCCGTAGCTCAACTGGATAGAGCGTCTGACTTCTGATCGGCGGGTCTGGGGCAGAAAAGACGAACGGAAAGAACCGGGTAGGGAAACGGGGAAGACTTGCGAACCGTTTTCCGAACCGTTATCAAAAGGATCACGGCCCCGTAGCTCAACTGGATAGAGCACCTGACTTCTAATCAGGATGTTGGGCGTTCGAGTCGTCCCGGGGTCGCCACTTCTCTTTCTTGCCCCAGCTGGCCTGTATGAATGCATCACAGCGGGCGGACACCTATTCCGATCACATGTGGTTGCCCCAATTGAGGCCTCCCGAAGATTTCAAACGAGACACTGATGACCGATACCGATAGAAAACAAACGCTTTGAACCGG
>JAFWNM010000029.1 GCA_017510335.1 Paracoccaceae bacterium | reverse complement strand
GCGGCGTTTGGACTTGCGCACCGCACCACCATTGGACTGGCCCTGTGCCGCCCGCGCAACGCGCCCGGCGTGCAGCTGCGCCAGCACGCCCGCAGGCAGGGCGGCGCGCGCGGCCTCGACCAGCAGATCGTCGGGAATGTCCTGCGCATTGTCCGTGTCGGGCGGGGTTTGCGCTGCATCATCTGATGGCGGCGGCGGGGGCGGGGCTTGGTCTTCGGGGGCGGGCGCATCCGGCACTGCCCTGGCCCGGTGGGCCAGCACCAACCCGACAGCAAGCGCCAGATCCTGCGCATCCACCAATGTGGCACCCCGCCACGCGGCATGCGCCCGCGCGCAAGCAAGTGTCAGCAAGGGCGCGCGCAACGTGTCAATGCCAAGCGCGGCGGCAACGCCCGTCACCTGAATGCGCGCGTCATCAGAAACATGCACCTGCTGCAGGCGCGCGCGCGCCAGTGCGATCTGGTCCATATCAAGGTGGAAGGGCGCGGTATCCGACCATGCAAGCCCATCCAGGTCCAGAAACAGCCCGAGGCGTTCGCATAAGGCTGGGGCCAACCCTTCGCCGTCCTGCGCGGCCTCGTCCAGCGCAATCAGCGAAAGGTCCGGCGACATATCAAGGGCTTGCCCCAGCCGGACAGCAAGCGCCGGCGGGCAGCGTTCGGCCATCGTCAGGGCAACCATGCCCCCGCCACCCAAAATACCAGCGTGGTGCTGCATGGCCCCGGTGGCCAGCGTGGCCGCCAGATCCAGCCCGCCGAACAGCGCATCATCGCTGATATTGGGGTGCAGTTTACGCGGCATGAATGCCGCCAGCGCGTCCTGGACACGCGCCCGCACCGGCCCTGCCCGCGCGCGCAACCACAGCCCGCGCAGGCCCGCAGGGTCCACCGCCAGCATGGTCAGCGCGACAGTGACACGCGCCCACGGGTCCGACATGGGATCAGGCGCCTGCCCGCGGCGGTCGGGGGAACCGCTGGTGTCGTCAAAGGGTGTCAGGGCAGCACCTCTGCCAGTTGGCGGGCGACGCGGGCACCTGTGCCGGCCTCGTCCAATGGGTCGCGGCGCAAACGGTGGCGCAAGGCCATGGGGGCAGCGTCGCGGATATGCGCGCGTGTCACAGTGTCTGCCCCTGAGAAGGCCGCAATTGCGCGCGCAGCGGCAAGCAACGTCAGTTCCCCGCGCAACCCGTCCGACCCAAGCGCCAGACACACCGATGCGCAATCATGCAGGGCCACATTCGACACCTGAACGCCCGCAAGTGCGGCGCGCGCTGTCAGAATTTGCGCGCGCAATTGCGCATCCTGTTCCTGCCAATGGGCCATGAAGGCCGCATGGTCGTTTTCATAAGCGTCGCGGCGGCGCATCACTTCTACGCGGGTGTCAATGTCGCGCGGGCTGCATACCTCGACCGACAGGCCGAAACGGTCCAGCAATTGCGGGCGCAATTCGCCTTCTTCGGGGTTGCCAGACCCCACCAGAACGAAGCGCGCGGGGTGACGAATGGACAACCCTTCGCGTTCGACAACATTTTCGCCCGACTGCGCGACATCCAGCAGCAAATCGACGATGTGATCTTCAAGCAGGTTCACTTCGTCAATATACAGGTATCCCCGATTGGCCCGCGCCAAAAGCCCCGCCTGAAACGCCTTTTCACCACGCGTCAGGGCGCGTTCAATGTCCAATGCGCCTGTTACGCGATCCTCAGAAACGCCAAGGGGCATATCGACAACTGGCGTGGGGCGCGTGACAATCTGTGCCTGTGTGATACCTGCCCAGTCGGGGCAATCAGCCAGCGTGGCGGAATTGCAGGGGCAGCCAGCCACCATGTTGATGGGCGGCAGCAACGCGGCCAGCGCGCGCACTGCCGTGGATTTGCCGGTGCCACGGTCGCCAAACACCAGAACGCCCCCGATCCGTGGATCGATCGCGGTCAGGATCATTGCGGTTTTCATTTCGTCCTGCCCGACAATGGCAGAGAAGGGGAAAGGCGTCATGCGGCCTCCTGTATAGTTGGGGCGGGGTCCAGCGGGTCGCGGCCCTGCCATGTGCCCTGACGCGCGGAAATGCGGAAACGGGCATAAAGTTCTTCGGAAAACCACCGCTCGGCCCGCACGGCACGGATGGCCTGTTGATGGGGGCCACGGCGGGCAAATTCGGCCATGCTGTCAGCGTCCGGCCAGACCGAAAACGTGACCTGACGCAGCAGCGGCATTTCCCCGATGCCAATCTTGAACATCACATTGGGGTCAGTGCCGACCTTGGCGGAAATATCAGGCACCTGCCCCCAGAACCGCAGCGCCCGCGCGGGGCGCAAGGTCGCACGCGTCAGCGCGGCAACAGGGCCATCCGCCCCCCCTTCGGGACGGAAGGGCGCCTGACCGGACCAGCGCCCGCGCGCCGAATAAGGTTCCAGAAACAGTGTATAAGTTTCATCAGCACGCGCGCGCCAACGCGCCCATGCCCCATGGCTATGGCCCTGTTGGGCGGCCTGTTGCGTGCCCCAGACCCCCAGAATGGCCCAGACGCCCCAATTGGGGCGCGGGGTGAACCCCTGCCCGGTGCCAGAACCGCAAATCTTCCAGAATTCCAGCCCCGGCTGGCGGGCCAGCGCGACCCGCGCCGCCACCATCTGGCCCAGAACCCAAAGCCGTGCGGCTGGCCGGTCGAACCGGAACAGGCTGAGCGTGATGGTCTGCATGGCGATTCCCGTCCACAAGTGTAAACTTAGGTTGTCACATTCCGGCCCGACTGTAAAGAATAAGAATGTAAACCTTGATTGACACATTGCATCTGTGTAAGCTGACATCAACACCAAAGAACGGGAAACGCACATGTCTGATTCTGACGCACCGCATCATGCCATCGTGATTGGCGCGGGATTGGGCGGGTTGGCTTCGGCCATGCGGCTGGGGGCCAAGGGTTATCGCGTCAGCGTGATTGACCGGCTGGACCAACCCGGCGGGCGCGGGTCCTCCATCACGCAGGGCGGGCACAGATTTGACCTTGGGCCGACCATTGTGACCGTGCCGCAAGGGCTGCGCGACCTTTGGGCCGCCTGCGGGCGCGATTTCGACCGCGACGTGACGCTGAAGCCGATGACCCCGTTCTATGAAATTCGCTGGCCGGACGGGTCGAAATTCGCGGCCTATCAGGACAGTGACACCATGGAGGCAGAGGTCGCGCGCCTGTCGCCCGACGACTTGCCGGGCTATCGCAAATTCCTGAACGATGCGCATGACCGCTACTGGTTCGGATACGAGGACCTGGGCCGCCGCCCCATGCATCAATTGTGGGACCTGATCAAGGCATTGCCCCGCTTTGTGTGGCTGCGCGCTGACAGGTCGGTATATGCCCATGCCGCCATGCGTGTGCGCGATCCGCGGCTGCGTTTTGCGCTGTCATTCCATCCGCTGTTCATTGGCGGCGATCCGTTTCGCGTGACATCGATGTATATCCTGGTCAGCCATCTGGAAAAGTCCTTTGGGGTGCATTACGCCATGGGGGGTGTGCAAGCGATTGCCACCGCCATGGCGAATGTTGTGCGCCAACAGGGCGGCAGTCTTCACCTGAACACCGAAATTGACGAAATTATCGTCGAAAACGGTCGCGCGGCAGGGGTGCGCCTGGTGGGGGGCAAGGCGCTTCGTTCCGATATCGTTGTATCGAATGCCGATGCCGGACATACCTATTCGCGCCTGTTGCGCAACCGTCCGCGCAAGCGCTGGACAGATGCAAAACTGGATAGCCGCCGCTGGTCGATGGGCCTGTTTGTGTGGTATTTCGGCACACGCGGCACACGGGATATGTGGCGCGATGTGGGCCATCATACTATCGTCGTCGGCCCGCGCTACCGCCACCATATCAAGGATATCTTCATTCGCGGCCATCTGTGCGACGACATGAGTCTGTATGTCCATCGTCCGTCAGTCACAGATCCGTCAGTTGCCCCCGATGGCGATGACACCTTTTATGTGCTTAGCCCCGTGCCCCATCTGGGACATGACAACGGGGTGGACTGGGCGCAGGAAAGTGAACCCTACCGCCTCAAAATGCTGGCCATGCTGGAAGACCGCCTTTTGCCGGGCCTCGCGGAACATGTCAGCGAAAGCCTTGTGTTCACGCCCGAAACCTTCCGCAACCGCTACCTGTCGCCGCTTGGGGCGGGGTTTTCGATTGAACCGCGTATTTTGCAAAGTGCGTGGTTCAGGCCGCATAATGTGTCCGAAGAACTGCCGGGCCTGTATCTCGCGGGGGCGGGCACGCATCCTGGCGCGGGGCTGCCCGGGGTGATCAGCAGCGCCGAAGTGCTTGCGCAGGTGGTGCCAGATGCCGCCCCGACCCTGACCCCCGCCCTGCCGATGGCCGCCGAATGACCGCCACATCCTATATCACCGCGCCCGATATGGACGCCTGCCGCGCCGCCATTCGCACCGGATCGCGTAGTTTTCACGCGGCCTCGCGCTTGTTGCCGACCAGCCTGCGCGACCCCGCGCTGGTGCTCTATGCGTTTTGCCGCGTCGCGGATGATGCTGTGGATGAAGGGCTTGATCCGGTGCGCGCCGTGTTGCAGTTGCAAGACCGGCTGGACCGCGCCTATGCGGGCACGCCCCATGACGCGCCCATAGACCGCGCATTCGCCGCAATGGTGGTGCAGCATGAATTGCCGCGCGCCCTGCCCGATGCCCTGCTTGAAGGGCTGGCATGGGACGCCGAAGGGCGAAGGTTCAACACATTCTCGGAACTGGTGGATTATGCTGCCCGCGTTGCCGCTGTTGTGGGGGCAATGATGTGCGTGCTGATGGGCGTGCGCGACCGCGACAGGCTGGCGCGCGCCTGCGATCTGGGTGTGGCGATGCAACTGACCAATATTGCCCGCGACATAGGCGAGGATGCGCGCAACGGGCGGCTGTATCTGCCGCTTGCATGGTTTGACGACGCCCGCCTTTGCCCCGAAAGCTTTTTGCGCGCCCCCGCACCGCGCCCAGAAATACGCGCCATGACCGCACAGCTTCTGCAAGAAGCCGACCGCCTGTATCAGCGCGCCAGTGCGGGTATCTCGGCGCTGCCACTGGCTTGCCGTCCGGGCATATTTGCGGCGCGCCATATCTATTGCGGCATCGGGGGGTCCATCCGCGCACAGGGCCATGACAGCATCACGCGCCGCGCCTATACAAACAACCGTCAAAAACTTGGCTGGCTGTCATTGTCCGCAGCACAGGCAGCGCTTAGCGTCGTTCAACCGCAAGCGGCCACATTGCACGCCCGCCCCCTGCCCGAAACCCGCTTTCTGGTCGATGCCGCCAGCCGTGACACAGACCTGAGCAACCGGTCCCAGACCCTGATCGACGCCATGGCCCGCCTGCGCGCCCGCGATATTTCTGCACGCCAGTCCTATAGGGACATGTCCCGGCGCAGCGCATAATTTGCGTGCAACCCTGCCACCAGCCCCCGCCGCGCCCGCAAGGGCGCCCAAGTAAAGGCTTGCATCCGGAACGGATGCTCCTTTAGGTCAAACCAACGGCGCAACCACAATCGCAGCTGTGGCAAAAGGATAACCCAATCATGGACTGGCTACTTTTTCTGACATTTCTGTCCGCGACCGCTGCCGCAGCGACAACAGGCGCCATGTTCGAGCCGGGGAAATGGTACGATGATCTGGATAAACCGCGCTGGACACCGCCTGGGTTTGTGTTTCCGCTGGTCTGGACCAGTGTTTATCTGGCCATGTCCTACGCCGCCATGCGCATCGGGCTTATCGCGGGCACGCAGCAGGCGCTTGCTTTCTGGGCGCTTCAGATTGCATTCAACACATTGTGGTCGCCAGTCTTTTTCGGCCTGAAACGCATGCGCGCAGCGCTTGTCATTTTGGGCTTTTTGTGGCTGTCAGTGGCCGCCACCCTGATAAGTTTCTGGATGTTCGACACAATTGCGGGCGCATTGATGGCGCCCTATCTGCTTTGGGTGACGATCGCGGGCGCGTTGAACGCATCAGTCTTGCGGCGCAATCCGCAATTTGCCTGAACTCGTCTGTTGCGACACCCGCTAGCGGGTGTCCGCCCCCTCTCGCATCGGTGCGAAAATTCGGTCCGCGTGATCACGCAAGTAGATCTTCAGCCATGGTGTGAACCTGTCGGGGACGCGGTCCATAACCGCAACAAGGGCTGGCAGGCTTATCCAGTCGGTCGCGGACACTTCGTCGGGATCAGGAACAATTTTCAGGTCAGCCATCGCGCGCGCGGTGAACACCTGCACAAGTTCATGTTCCACAAGCCCCCCGCCAACATCGGCGCAATATTCGATTTCCGCAGCATGCGTCAGGGGCAGTCCGGTAATGCCCAACTCCTCTTGCAGGCGGCGCATCGCGCAGGTCAGGTCATCCTCGTCCCAATGCGGATGGGTGCAGCAAGTATTGGCCCACAGGCCGGGGGTGTGGTATTTCCCCATGGCACGGCGCTGCAGCAAGACACGGTCCCCTTCGGTCACAAAGACCGAAATCGCCTTGTGCTTCAGGCCGCGCTTATGAACTTCCAGTTTGTCGACAGGGACAAGCTGCCCGTTTTCCCATGCAGGGATCAGCGCGCCGCTCATGTGAATCCGGGGCGCACCAGGCCCGACAGGTGCAACAGGTTCTTCACCCCGATCTTCAGATGCGCCAGCGGGCGCGCGGCCACCAGTTTCTTGTTCATATATGCCTCGAATGTCAGGCGCTGCACATCAATGTCATGGCACAGGCTGACAAAGCGTTCGCGCCGGTCGTCGGATTTGTAATAGGCATCCTGCATGGACCGCAAGACCTTGAACACAGTCTTGTGGTCGCGCATGAACAGCTTGCGCGCAAGTGCCAGATCACGCGGGCGGCCACTGGCCAGCGCAGCCTGTGCCGCAGTTGCGGCCACGCGCCCGCCGACCATGGCGTAATATATCCCCTCGCCCGAACTGGGGGCAACCACCCCTGCGGCGTCGCCTGCCAGCACCACATCACGGCCATTGTCCCAACGGTCCATCGGGCGCAGCGGGATGGGCGCGCCTTCGCGCCGGATGGTTTCGCACCCGGACAGGCCCGCCATGGCGCGCAGATCGGCTGTTGCTTTCTTCAGGTCGGCGCCGTTAATTTCAGTGCCCATCCCCACGCTGGCATGTTTGCCGTGCGGGAACACCCAGCCGTAAAAATCCGAACTGATGCGCCCGTCATAGATGACATCGCAGCGGTCAGGGTCATAGCGGTCATTGGCGGGCGGGGCCTTTATGATTTCGTGATAGGCAATCACATAGGGAATTTTGTCGCCGCCCGGCACCTCGGCGCGCGCCACGTTGGACCGCGCGCCATCCGCGCCGATGACCAGCCGCGTGGCGCTGCGTCTCTCTGCACCGCCGTCCTTCTCGCGCCAGACGACATGCGTGCCGTCCTTGTCGCGTTCAATGCGCAGATAGGTTCCTGTCAGGCGTGTGGCGCCGTTTTCCACTGCGCGGGCGCGTAGGAATTCGTCAAAATCCTCCCTATCCACCATGCCGACAAACCCGTTTTCAATGGGAATATCCACCGCCCGCCCTGTGGGCGAGATCATGCGCGCCGTGGTGATCTGGGCAACAAGCTGTGACATGGGAATGTCAAAATCCGCGATTGCGCGCGGGGGTATCGCCCCGCCACAGGGTTTGATGCGCCCGGCCCTGTCCAGCAGCGCCACCTTATGGCCGGCGCGCGCCAGATCATCGGCTGCTGTGGCCCCGGACGGGCCACCGCCCACAACAAACACGTCATACTCCATAGCTTATTCCCCCGGAACCAGTTGCGCCGCGTCCCGCGCGGCCATGATACGCGCAGCCAACCCCGCAGCGCCTGTGAAAATTGCCGCCTGCACCAGAAAAACAGCCCCGAACGCGTCAGCAACCGGCAGCACGCCGCGCGCCAGGTCCACCAATGCGGCCCCGGTCAAGCCACCAAACCCCGCCGCAATGGCCTGCGATGCGCCCCAAAGGCCAACACGGGTGCCTTCGCGCTTGTCTGTCCCTTCGCCGGCAAGCTGCATCATCGACCCGATTGCGGCGACCGCGAACATCCCGTTGAAAAACCCCAACGCAACGACAAGCGGCACCAAGGGCAGCGCCCACAGGCTTGCGCCTGCAATGACCACAAGCACCAGCGCGGACCCCATGCACCCGCTGACCACCCACAGCCGCAGTGACCCCACCCGCAAGCCGGACGCGGCCACGCCAACCAGCACCATGCCCAGAAAAACGCCCCCATTCTGCGCGCCCGACATTTGCGTGGACTGCCCGGGCGTGAACCCGAATACCAGCCCGGCATAGGGTTCAAGGATCAGTTCCTGCATGAAATACGCCGTCATCGACAGGAACACGAAGAATGTGAAATGCCGCGCGCGGCGGTCGGCCCAGATGTCGCGCATACCGTCACGGAAGCGTTGCGGCGCGGGGGCCGCGCGGGCGATTACCCGCCGTTCAATGCCCCAGACCGCCAGCACCGTCAGGGCAACAGCCCCCGAACAGATAACCGCAACAACTATCAGCAGGCGCCCATGGCTGTAGGGGTCCAGAAACCGGCCTGCGGTTATGGCCGTCAGCGCAATGCCCGCAATCATCATCAACCATGTGATTGTTGCTGCGGCAGGGCGTCTGTGTTCCGCCGTGGCCGTGGCCAGAAGCGCCAGCAGCGATGTGCCCGATGCGCCCACCCCCAGCCCGATAACCGCATAGGCCAGCACTGAAAGCGCCAGCCCCAGCGCGAAACTGGTTTCCAGCACAGGAATGGCCAGTGTTGCGCCAAGGCCCCCAAGCGCCAGCAAACCCATGCCCGCGATAATCCAGCGTGTGCGGTTGCCCCCCTGGTCGGCCAGATGGCCCCAATTGGGCCGCGTGATCTGCACACCATAATGCAAGGCAACCAGCGCGCCGGGCAGCACAACAGGCAGCGCCAGTTCCACCACCATCAGGCGGTTCAGGGTGGAGGTCATCAGCACCACAATCGCGCCCAGACAGGCTTGGACCAGCCCAAGGCGGAAGATCTGAACCCAGCTTAATGTCATGCGCCCAGCCCCCGCAGCGCAAAGGCCGCAACCATCATGCCCAGCACATAAGGGCCAACCCCTGTGCCGTTGAACCATGGCGCAAGGCGCGCGGGGTCTTGCCGCCAACGCCCCAACGCCCATATCTGAACACCAATGCCAAGCGCGATTGCCCCTGCATGCACCGGCGCGCCCCAGATCAGCAACAAAACCACAACGACCAGTTGCGCCAGCACCATGACCGTGCCCGCAACAGTCGCGGCGTCCACTGGCCCCAATGTCACCGGCAGGGACCGAAGGCCCATCTGGCGGTCCCCTTCGATGGCTTTGAAATCATTGATTGTCATGATGCCATGCGCGCCCAGACCATACAGAACCGCAATCACCACAATCTCGAACCGTGGGGCACCGGCCGCGATGACGGCGGCGCCCGTGAACCACGGCAGCGCTTCATAGCTTAGGCCCACAAGCCCCGGCCCCCACCAGCCTGACCGTTTCGCCCGCACAGGTTCGGCGGAATAGGCCCATGCCGCCAGCACGCCGACCACTGTTGCCCCGAACCCCCAAGGCCCCAACTGCCAGCCCACAGCCAACGCAAGCACAGTCATTGCCAACGCGATATACAACCCCCAGCGGCCCGGAATACGCCCCGACGGGATGGGGCGGTCAGGTTCGTTAATGGCATCCACATGGCGGTCGCACCAGTCATTGGCGGCCTGCGACATGCCGCAGACAATGGGACCGGCCAAGGCCACGCCCAGCACCACCAGCGCCCAACTGTCCGGCCAGACCCCCACAGAAATGATACCACACACATAGGCCCACATCGGCGGGAACCATGTGACGGGTTTGATAAGTTCCAGCATGGCGGCGGGTTTGGGCAAGGCGCCCTGCCCTGACGGGCCTGCTGTGGGGGTGTCTAGACTCGTTTCGCTCATACTGTAAACTTTGCCTGACATATTCATTTGCATCAAGTGTTATTTGCACCCGTGCGGCGCAATGATGAAACGACAGCTTGGCGCGCCAGTGGCGCAGCAGCTTACCTCGGCCACGCGGGCATCAGGCCAGACCAATGCGGAAAACAACCGTTCAAACACAGCCGAATGCCAGTCACATACCGGATGATCAGAAGCGCGCTGCGCCAGTGGGTTATCTGCAATTTCAAAACACAACGGCGCATGCCCGCGCACGCGAAACCGGCCTGACCCCGCGAATGTCCATGAATGGCGCGCAATGGCCGCAGACAGCACCCGCGCCCCCAAAGGCGCAGGCAAAGCCCGAATCAGCATTTGCGCCGCGCGCGGAATGCGGTTGGCCAGTATGTATTCCCCTGTTGCCAGCCCTGCCGCGCGCTGAATGGCGGCGGCCCGGTCGGGCACGAACAGGCGCACAGCATGGTGCAGGCGGGCAACGGCGACTTCATCCAGCATTCCGGCGGTGGCCGGGGGTTCCCTGACATCTGCCAGATGCAACAACGCCCCCCGCCACGCCACCCCAAGTTCCGCATCCAGCACCGGAAGGTGCTGCAAAACCGCATTCGGACCAATACGGGCGTGCGCGGTCATGACCAACTACTCCACCGCTTGCGGGGAAACAGTCGCCCCATTGGGCATTTTGAAGGCGCGCCCAGACGGACCGGCGCTATCTTCCATCTGCTCGGTGCCGCCACCACAGGCCTTGACGGCCAGGCGTTCGGCAGCGCGGTCCTTGCCTTGGGCGCGCAAGGCCGCGCGGCGTTCCTCTGCCTTGGCCTTCACGTCTGCGCTGGCCTGCCAATCGGCGACTTGCGCATCCGCAATGGTGCGGGTCATGTCGAACTGGAAATCAACCTTGTCCTTGGACTGCGGCCCCCAATACCCGGCCTTGCCCAGATCATAGAATGTGCGCCCGACACCCGCCTTCAAGAACGCCTTCAGGCAGCCCAGCAGATAGCGCCGCCGATACCCTGTTCCGCGCCAAGGGTAATGAAACAGGGCTTTCTTCATGTAGAAGCGGCGGTAATTCTTCATCACCCCGTCAAGCAATTCCCCGCGCGTCATGGCGGCGGGTTTCATGATGGGGGTGACGAAATTATACTTGGAATAGTCGAACACCTCGACCTGGTCGCGCAATTCCTGAAACAGCGGCGTGAAGGGCCAGGGCGTATACATGGCCCAGTTGGCCAGATCGGGCTGCCAGTCCCACGCCATCTGATAGGTTTCTTCCAGCGTTTCGGGGGTTTCATTATCCAGCCCGACGATGAACTGCGCTTCCACAAAAATATCGGCTTCGCGCAGCAGGCGGATGGCTTCCTTGTTTTCAGCGACTGTGGTTTCCTTGTTGAACTGGTCCAGCTTCAACTGGGCGGCGGCTTCGGTGCCAAGACTGACATGGACCAGCCCCGCCTTGCGATACAGCGCCAGCAATTCGCGGTCGCGCATGATGTCGGTCACGCGAGTATTGATGCCCCATTGCACACGGTCCGGCAGGTCGCGGCGGATCAGTTCCTCGCAAAACTCCACGAATTTGCGGCGGTTTATGGTGGGTTCTTCATCGGCCAGAATAAAGAAGCCCACACCGTGGTTTTCGACCAGATCCTCTATCTCGTCCACCACCTTTATGGGGTCGCGCACACGGTAGTCGCGCCAGAATTTCCACTGGCTGCAGAATGAACAGGTAAAGGGGCAGCCACGCGCCATATTTGGAATGGCCACACGCCGGTTCAGCGGCACATAGATATATTTGTCCCATTCCAGAATTGACCAGTCCGGCTTGATTCCGTCCAGATTTTTGACTGTCGATGCAGCCTGCGTGGCCACAATTTCCGTGCCTTCCGTGAAGGCCAGCCCGTGTATTTTGCGCCGGTCGGCAGGCCAGCGCCCTTGTTCAATGGCCTGCATCAGGTTTACGACAATCTCCTCGCCCTCGCCGCGCACAATCACATCGATCCATGGCGCCTCGCTCAGGACCTGACGATACATGAATGTCGCGTGAATCCCGCCCAGCACCCTGACGGCCTGCGGGGCCACATCTTGCGCGATGCGCAACACCTCCTCGGCCATATAGATCGCGGGTGTGATGGCGGTTGTGCCCACAACATCAGGCTTCAGTTCCGCCAGACGTGCACGAAGCGTGTCATTGTCGATATGATTTGTCATGGCATCGATGAAATGAATATCATCAAAGCCCGCCGCCCGTAGCGACCCTGTCAGATACGCAACCCAGGCGGGGGGCCAGTTGCCAGCAATCTCTGCGCCGCCGGAATGATAGTTCGGGTGAACGAACACGATTCGCATGTCAACCTCCAGTTATGTAAACTTAGGTTGACAGTGTTTACGTCTATTTATATTGACACAGATCAATCAGGACGAAAAATACCGGAAAATCTGCGGCTTTGTTGGGACGTTCAGAAAACCCAAAGTGTTTCGGCAACGGCCCTAACCTTCGTCACGGCTAAGAATGCCATATTTCCGCAGCTTCACATAAAGCGACTGGCGCGACAGACCCAGCATTTCGGCAGCAGCAACACGATTGTTGCGCGTCAGTTCAATGGCGGTTTCGATACAGATTTTCTCGATGACATTGGTGGTTTCTGACACAATGTCCTTCAGGGTCGAAGACCCGACAAGTTCCATCACCCCGCGCATATTCGCTTCGGGGGTTGCATTGTCGGCGCGCAGCGCCGCCGCGTTCGACGCATTGCGGATAATCAGCGCCAGAACCGGATCAACGCGGTCATCCAGCCATGTTGCCGATATTTCGACAGTCACGCGCGCGTCAAAATCTGTCTTCAGCTTGGTCGAATACATGCGCAGCTGGCCTGCGCGGCGGGCGTTGTCCAGCAACACCTTCAGGTCGACCATGCCCCGGCTTAAAAAATCCGCCATCGACCGCCCGCGCACTGCCGTAAGGCCCGGCGCGTCGGTCAGGTTCAGGAATGTTTCGCTGGCCGCAAGAATCAAGCCTTCCTTGTCGGTGAATACAATCGCATCCACCCCGCGATGGAACAGCTGGCGCAGGTTGGTCAACAGCCGCCCATCCGCAGACGACCCTTGCGCAACGTCACTCAGGCGCACCATGGCCAGCTGCTCACCGGCGGCGCGGAAAATCTTGGGGGTCAGCAACAGGCGGCGCGATTCTGCCTTGACCTCTACCTCTATGGCGGGAGAGGCATCCATGGAGGAGGGAATATCAAGCGCGGCCATCAATTCATCCTTGCCGCGCCCAACAAACTGGTCGGAAAAGGGCCGCTTGATAAGATCTGCGCGCCCCCGCCCCAGCAAGGACGCCGCATTGTGGTTTATATCCACAATCTGCCCGGACATGGCAGAAACAAGAACCACCGCATCGGTGGTAAAATCCATCAACAGGCGATATCGCGTGTCGATTTCCCGCTGGGCCTCGTAATCACGCTCCAGCGCGATCTGGGCGTTCAACAACATCTGTTGCATTTCCAGAACCGGGCGCTGGTCTGTTCCCAGCAACAGGATTTCGCCGCTTTCTTCAATCCAGTGCATGACATAGCGCACAGGAACAGTCTGGCCGGGCTTGACCACATGCACCAGCTCCACCCAGCGCGATGGCACTGCTTCACCCTTGCGGGCGCGGCCAATCAGGTCTGACAGTCGTTCCTGAAACTTTGGAACGCTTTCAGACTCCAGCAGCGTAACAAAGTCCTCGCCCACCCAGCGCGACGCCCCGTCAAAACTTGCGGCATCAGCCTTGACATGAACCACCTTCACAATAGCTTCGTCAGAGATGAGGAATGAAATATCGGCAAGACTGGTCAGAACAGCAGAAAAGAAATCCCCACCGAACACGGGCACCGAGCCACTTTCAAGGAATCTGGCGCCATCATTAGACACAGTAAACCTGCTCCTTCCTGATATCCGGCCATTCATAGTAGCACGGACTTAATATTATATCAGTTACCCGACATTATTGTGATTTATGGCCAAACCACAGAAAGTTAAAGCCTCTGATATCTGTGTGGTGGCTATATTTGCGCCCACCGTTGCAGCGATATGCTTTAAGCTCATGTCTTTTTGTAACAATGTCACCAATGCGCCCCCCAGCGCCACCGGCAAATCTTTGCCGGAATGCGCCCGAATCGTTCTCACGAGTTCAACACAGGGCGTCAAGGATGAGCGGTTTGATGCCGATATGAAAACCGCATGAAACCGGTGTTCTGACAGCTCGTCCTCGATCGAGCGCGCGGTGGGCAGCAAACTGACCCGCACGGAAATTCCCAGCCGGCGCATCTGGTTGGCAGCGACCATCGCGCCCAAACTGTGCTGTTCGCCTGATGGCAGAACCAGGAACACGCGCCCGTCATGGCAATCCCCGGAACGGTCCGCAAACCACGCCAGCGCAATTTCACGCAACAATGATTGCAGACGCGCCATGGCAAGTGTTGCCTGAAATATGTCCAGCTCGCCTTCATGCCAGCTGTTGCCCAGCTTGGATATGGCGGCGGGCAGGTATATGTCGACGATCTGCTCTGCCGAAATGCGCCTGCGTTTCATCTCGTCATAGACGGCTGCGAACATGCCGGGATCGGCACTTTTGGACAGCCTGACCATCAGACTAAGCAGGTCGCGATCCGGGTCACCGGATTCCACGCCGGATTTCTGGACTAGCTCTGACACCACCCGAAGGGCGAACTGGCGCACCACGGCCTGTCCCGAAGTCATATCCTCGAAATGCGCTAAACGAAGTCCTTCCATCTCTGCCCCCCCGGCAGATTCCAAAACCACGCGCGCAAGCCAGACCCCCGGACGACGCACAAAAAGCAATGGCCTTGAATGTAGATAATAAGCAACTCCAGTGTCACAGCTTGCGCGCAGATTGTCAAATTAAACTTACAACATGCAGCCACAGCAGGCCAGCAGGCAGCGCTTTCCTATATTTTTGTTGTTTTTCTTATACTTATTACCGCCCCATATGATCATCCACATACAGAGTGTCACCTAACATGTGCAGCAATGTGTAAGTTTTAATTGACACATAATTGGCTATCGCGTTAAGATTTCACATGGGAATCAAACAAAGGATGCAATCATGACGCGGGAAGCTGGTGACAGGCAACTCTATACGCCTGAACAACGCGCCCGGCGCGATGCGTCCCGCTGGACTATGGTGCAGGGCGTTCTTGCGCCGGTGCAGTTCGTCATTTGCCTGATTTCGGTCATTTTGGTGGTGCGCTACCTGGTCACCGGCGAAGGATATCTTGCCGCAACCCTGTCTGTCGTCGCCAAGACATGCGCGCTCTATGCCATCATGGTAACCGGCGCGATCTGGGAAAAGGAAGTGTTCGGGCAATATTTGCTGGCCGATGCCTTCTTCTGGGAAGATATGGTCAGTTTCGCGGTCATTGCACTTCACACTCTATATCTGGTCGCGCTGCTCGCCGAGAGCATGCGCCCTGACCAGCTTATGGTCCTCGCGCTTGTGGCCTATGTGGCCTATGCCGTGAACGCTGCACAATTCCTGTGGAAATTACGGGTTGCACGATTGGGGGCTTGCTGATGAGCGCACACCCAGCCACCTGCAGCTCCGCCCCTGTGCTGAAAGAACGCGGCCAGAGAGAGGTGTTTTGCGGCCTGACCGGCATCATCTGGTTGCACCGCAAGATGCAGGATGCATTCTTTCTGGTCGTCGGGTCACGCACCTGCGCGCATTTGCTGCAATCGGCTGCGGGCGTGATGATCTTTGCCGAACCCCGTTTCGGCACCGCCATTCTGGAAGAAAAAGATCTGGCCGGTATGGCCGACGCGAATGAAGAACTGGACCGCGAGGTGGGCCGCCTGCTGGCCCGCCGCCCCGATATCCGCCAGCTGTTTCTGGTGGGGTCCTGCCCGTCCGAGGTTATCAAACTGGACCTGGCGCGCGCCGCCGAACGCCTAAGCGTGCAGCATGCCCCCCATGTGCGGGTGCTGAACTTCTCTGGTTCGGGTATTGAAACAACCTTCACCCAAGGGGAAGATGCCTGCCTGGCATCCATGGTGCCCACCCTGCCACAAACGCAGGAAAAAGAACTGCTTCTGGTAGGTGCCCTGCCTGATGTGGTGGAAGATCAGGCGCTCGATCTGTTGGCCCAAATGGGCATTGCCCCTGTGCGCTGTCTGCCCGCCCGACGCAGCAATGACACGCCCGCAATCGGCCCGAACAGTGTATTCGCCCTGACGCAGCCGTTTCTGGGCGACACCCATGCCGCCTTGCTGCGCCGTGGTGCGCGCCATATCCCCGCACCCTTCCCTTTTGGCGCCGAAGGAACCCTGCTGTGGCTGACGGCCGTGGCCGCAGAATTCGGCATTTCCCCCGATGTGGTGGCCCGTGTCACCGCAGCCCCGCGCGCGCGCGCCGAAAAATCCATCGCTGCCGCCGCCGAAACACTGCGCGGCAAGCGGATATTCTTCATGCCCGACAGCCAGCTCGAAGTGCCCCTGGCCCGCTTTCTGACCCGCGAATGTGGCATGATCGCTGTGGAAATCGGCACGCCCTATCTGCATGCCGAATTGCACGGCCCCGAACTGGACCTGATTGCCGCTGGCCCCACCCTGTCCGAAGGGCAGGATGTGGACCGCCAGCTGGACCGCGTGCGCGCCGCGCGCCCTGACCTGACCGTATGCGGTCTTGGCCTTGCCAACCCGCTGGAAGCCGAAGGGCTGGCCACCAAATGGGCGATCGAACTGGTCTTCACGCCAGTGCATTTCTTTGAACAGGCCGGTGATCTGGCATCGCTGTTTGCGCGCCCCTTGCGCCGCCGCGCCATTCTGGAAGCCCCCAACCTGGAGGCCGCGGAATGACCACCATCTTCATCTTGCCAAAAATACTCATATCAGGACACCAGACATGAAACTGGCCGTCTGGACATATGAAGGTCCCCCCCATGTTGGTGCAATGCGTGTCGCCACCGGCATGACCGGATTGCATATGGTGTTGCATGCGCCGCAGGGCGACACCTATGCCGATTTGCTGTTCACCATGATCGAACGGCGCAACCACCGCCCGCCCGTCAGCTACACCACCTTCCAGGCCCGTGATCTGGGCGCGGACACGGCAGGTCTGTTCAAATCCGCCTGTCAGGACACCCATGACAGGTTCCAGCCACAGGCCATCATGGTGGCCGCATCCTGCACCGCCGAACTTATCCAGGATGACCCCGGCGGTCTGGCCGAAACCATGGGCCTTTCGGTACCCGTTATCGCACTGGACCTGCCCAGCTATCAGCGCAAGGAAAATTTCGGCGCGGATGAGGCCTTCTTGCAAATCTGCCGCGCCCTGGCCCGGCCCATGGCCCGCACCGCGCGCGTCACCTGCAACATTCTCGGCCCGACCGCGCTTGGCTTTCGTCATCGCGACGATCTGGCGGAAATCACCGGCCTGCTGTCGGAACTGGGCATACAGGTGAATGTCGCAGCCCCCATGGGGGCCAGCCCTGCCGACATCCAACGCATGGGGGCCGCGCATTTCAACGTGCTGCTATATCCTGAAACTGCGGAATCCGCTGCGCGTTGGTGTGAAAAGGAACTGGGACAGCCCTATACCAAAACCATTCCCATCGGCGCCCGTGCCACCCGCGCCTTCATCAACGAAGTGCGCGCCTTGTCCGGCAGCACCCTGCCCGTGGACGAGACACGCCTGCGCCAGCCCTGGTGGGCGGCGTCGGTCGATTCAACCTACCTGACCGGCAAGCGCGTGTTCTTGTTTGGCGATGGCACCCATGTCATGGCCGCAGCACGGGTCGCGCGCGATGAAATGGGTTTTGATGTGTGCGGTATGGGCTGCTACAACCGCGAACAGGCCCGCCCCCTGCGCACGCTTGCCCGTGAGTTCGGCCTGGAAGCCCTGATCACCGATGATTATCTGGAGGTAGAGGCCGCAATCGAGGCCGCTTCCCCCGAAATGATCCTTGGCACCCAGATGGAACGCCATATAGGCAAACGCCTTGGCATTCCCTGCGCGGTCATTTCCGCACCAGTGCATGTGCAGGACTTCCCCGCGCGCTACTCGCCGCAAATGGGGTTTGAAGGCGCGAATGTGCTGTTTGACACCTGGGTTCACCCCTTGGTCATGGGGCTGGAAGAACACCTGCTGCACATGTTCCGCGATGATTTCGAATTCCACGATGCGGCAGGGCCGTCCCACCACGGGGCAAAGGCGCAACCCCTGCCCCACAGCACGCCCGCCGCCCCTGCGGCCGCGGATGAAGGGGGCTCGATGCCCCCGCCATCCGCCCCCCTGTCCTTGGAAAACATCGTCTGGCTGTCCTGTGCAGAACGCGAACTGAAAAAAATTCCCTTCTTTGTGCGCGGCAAGGCACGGCGCAACACCGAAAGCTTCGCGTTTGAAAAGGGCCTGCGCGAAATCTCTATAGACACCCTATACGAGGCGAAGGCACATTATGCTCGATAGTCAACAAATCCAACCGCTGCCCTATCGTTTCGTTGTTGTTACGCTGGACGCGCATGCCGCTGGTCCTGCCGAACGTGTGCTGCCGCGCCTGCGCGCTGATTTTCCGGGGCTGGAAGTGTCCATTCACGCCGCCGCCGAATGGGCCGAAGACCCTGACGCGCTGGCGCGTGCAAAAGCTGCCATAAACGCTGCCGATATTGTCGTGGCAAACCTGCTGTTCATCGAAGAACATGTCACCGCCTGCCTGCCCGAACTTCAGGCTGCGCGGGCGCGCTGCGATGCGTTTGTCGGCGTCATCGCCGACCCCCAGATCGTGAAACTGACGAAAATGGGCGATCTGGACATGTCCAAGCCCGCCACCGGCCTGGCCAAGATCATGAAAAAACTGCGCGGTGGCGGCGACAAGGGCAAACCCGCATCAGGCGAAAAGCAAATGACCTTGCTGCGCCGCCTGCCGAAAATCCTGCGGTTCATCCCCGGCAAGGCGCAGGATCTGCGCGCGTGGTTTTTGTCCATGCAATACTGGCTTGGCGGGTCGGACGACAATGTTGAATCCATGATGCGCTTTTTGATCTCGCGCTATGCCACGCGGCCGGAATGGACGGGCATTACCGCAAAAGCGCCCATCGATTACCCCGAACTGGGCCTGTATCACCCCGATCTGCCTGCACGCATGACCACCGACCCCGCTGCACTGCCCCACCGCACGGACGCGCGCGGCACTGTCGGGTTGCTGCTGATGCGGTCCT
Source organism: Paracoccaceae bacterium (assembly GCA_017510335.1). Lineage (GTDB taxonomy): Bacteria > Pseudomonadota > Alphaproteobacteria > Rhodobacterales > Rhodobacteraceae > Roseinatronobacter. The sequence continues at coordinate 143,279 of JAFWNM010000029.1, read as the reverse complement.
ATATTCTGGCGTCCGACACGGCACATTATGACGCCGTGATCCGCGCGCTGGAAGCGCAGGGGCTGAATGTCATTGCCGCCTTTGCTGGCGGGCTGGACGGGCGCCCCGCGATCGAGGCGTTCCATCAAGGGCGCGTTGACACACTTTTGTCCTTGACCGGGTTCAGCCTTGTGGGCGGGCCTGCCTATAATGACAGCCCCGCAGCCGTGTCTGTGCTCAAGAAGCTGGACGTGCCCTATATGGTCGCCCATCCGCTGGAATTCCAGACACTTGGTCAATGGGCGTCCTCTGGCGGGGGGCTGGGGCCAGTGGAAACCACCATGCTGATTGCGCTGCCGGAAATTGACGGCGCGACCTGCCCCACAGTATTTGCCGGGCGCCATGGCCCTGACGGCTGCAACGGCTGCACGCCCGGTTGCATGCCCTGTGCCGACACCACCGCAAAGGCCATGGCCCCTTGCCCCGAACGCATTGCGGCCCTTGCAGACAAGACCGCGCGCATGGTCCGCCTGCGCCGCAGCGACGTTGCAAATCGCAAAGTGGCGATTGTTCTGTATGGCTTCCCCCCCAATGCGGGCGCTGTGGGCACGGCGGCGTATCTGTCAGTATTCGAAAGCCTGTTCAACACCTTGCATGCCATGGCCCGCGACGGCTATGACCTGACACCGCCCGACAGCGTGGACGCGCTGCGTTCCATGGTTCTGGACGGCAACGCACAGCGCTACGGCCAGCCCGCAAATGTATGCGCCCATGTCAGCGCGGACCAGATTGTCGCAAATACCCCATGGCTGGACGAGATCGAGGCCATCTGGGGACCCGCGCCAGGGCGCGCGCAAACGGACGGGCGCAATGTCTTTGTGCTGGGCGCGCAATTCGGCAATGTCTTTGTCGGCATTCAACCCGTTTTCGGCTATGAAGGCGACCCGATGCGCCTGCTGTTCGAGAAGGGGTTTGCACCGACACATGCCTTTGCGACCTTCTATCTGTGGCTGCGCAACCAGTTCAACGCCGATGCCGTGTTGCATTTCGGAATGCATGGCGCACTGGAATTCATGCCCGGCAAACAGGCCGGAGTGGCGCGCGCCTGCTGGCCGGACCGGCTGATTGGCAACCTGCCCAATATCTACCTGTATGCCGCAAACAACCCGTCCGAGGCCAGTCTGGCCAAGCGTCGTTCGGGGGCCGTGACAGTCACCCATCTGACGCCCCCGGTTGCTGCAGCCGGCCTGTATAAAGGGTTGCAAGACCTGAAAGACAGCCTGCACCGCTGGCGCAGCACCGACGATAGAACACGCACCGAGCTGGACGCGCTGATTGCCGAACAGGCCGCAGCACTGGACCTGAGCGGGCCGCCCGAAGCACTATGGCTGAAGCTGCTGGAAGTCGAGGACGCCTTGATCCCCGAAGGTCTGCACATCATGGGCCGCGCACTGGACGCCCCTGCCCGCGCCCGCCTGCTGGCCATGGTGGATGCAGATGACGCCACCCGCGCCCAAATGGATGCCGACCTTGCAGGCGATCACGAAATGCGGGGACTGCTGCACGCGCTTGGCGCAGGGTATATTGCCCCTGTTCCGGGCGGTGACCTGATCCGCGCGCCCCAAATTGTGCCAACGGGGCGCAATATCCACGCCTTTGACCCGTTCCGCATGCCCACAGCTTTTGCCCTGCGCGAAGGTGCCATTCAGGCGCAAAAGCTGATCGATGCCCATCGCCGTATCCCGCGTTCGGTGGCGATGGTGCTGTGGGGGTCGGACAACATAAAATCGGATGGCGGGCCAATCGCACAGGCCCTTGCGCTGATGGGCGCACGCCCGCGTTTTGACGCATATGGCCGCCTGTCCGGCGCCGACCTGATCCCGCTGTCGGAACTGGGACGCCCGCGCATTGACGTGGTGATGACCCTGTCGGGCATTTTCCGCGACCTGCTGCCGCTGCAAACCCGCCTGCTGGCCGAAGCCGCGCTGAAAGCGGCCATGGCCGATGAACATGACGCACAGAACTTCATTCGCGCCAATGCCCGCGCCACAGCGGCAGAACTGGGCATTGATATGGAAACCGCCGCCCTGCGCGTGTTTTCCAATGCGGAAGGGGCCTATGGGTCCAACGTCAACCAGCTTGTGGACAGTTCCGCCTTCGGCCACGAAGACGAATTGGCCGATGCCTATCAGGCGCGCAAGGGTTTTGCCTATGGGGTGAATGGCAAGGCAGCCGCGCAACCGGAATTGCTGAAAGCCACGTTGAAAACCGTCGATCTGGCCTATCAGAACCTTGAATCCGTCGAACTGGGTGTCACCACGGTGGACCATTATTTCGACACACTGGGCGGCATTGCACGTGCCATCAAACGCGCGCGCGGAGGCACGGATACGCCTGTCTATATCGGGGACCAGACCAAAGGCAGCGGCAAGGTGCGCACCCTGCGCGACCAGATCGCGCTGGAAACACGTTCGCGCAGCCTGAACCCCAAATTCTATGAAGCGCTTTTGGTGCATAAATCCGAAGGCGTGCGCCAGATCGAAGCGCATGTGACCAACACCTTGGGCTGGTCGGCCACCACTGGCACAGTGGAGCCGTGGGTCTATCAGCGCCTGTCCGAGACATTCGTTCTGGATGAAGTGATGCGCAGGCGTCTGGCCGCCATGAACCCGCAAGCCAGCGCCCGCCTTGCCGGTCGCCTGATAGAGGCCAGCGAACGCGATTACTGGCAGCCGGATGCCGCCACACTGGCGGCCTTGCATGACGCCGCTGACGAAATCGAAGACCGCGTGGAAGGGATTGCCGCAGAATGAGCAGCCCCGCCCGCATCGCCATTCCCGCAAAGGGCAATGGGGGGCCAGCCCCCCGGCGGCTGCGCCGCCACCCCCCGGGATATTTTTACCAGAATGAAGGAATAACCCCATGAGCCCCAGAGATGACATACCCGAGTTGAGAGGGCTGGACGGTGAAGGTTCGGTGCAGGTGCACCAGGACGAAACGGCCCGCATTGAAGGCGCGATGGTGTTTTCCGTCTATGGCAAGGGGGGGATTGGCAAATCGACCACCAGTTCCAACCTGTCCGCGGCATTCGCATCCATGGGCAAGCGGGTTTTGCAAATTGGCTGCGACCCCAAGCATGACAGCACCTTCACCCTGACAGGGCGCTTGCAGCCCACAGTCATCGACATCTTGAAAGAAGTGGATTTCCACCCCGAGGAATTGCGCGCCGAGGATTTCGTCACCGAAGGGTGGGGCGGCGTGATGTGTGTGGAAGCAGGCGGGCCACCTGCTGGCACGGGCTGCGGGGGCTATGTTGTGGGCCAGACAGTCAAATTGCTGAAGCAGCATCATTTGCTGGAAGAAACCGATGTCGTGATTTTCGATGTGTTGGGCGATGTTGTCTGCGGCGGGTTTGCAGCCCCCCTGCAACATGCCGACAAGGCCGTGATTGTGACCGCCAATGATTTCGACAGCATTTATGCGATGAACCGCATCATTGCGGCCGTGCAGGCCAAATCAGCCAATTACAAAGTGCGGCTGGCGGGTTGCATTGCCAACCGGTCGCGCGACACCGATGAGGTGGACCGGTTTTGCGACCGTGTGGGGTTCAAGCGCATTGGCCATATGCCCGATATCGACGCTATTCGCCGCTCGCGCCTGAAGAAGAAAACGCTGTTCGAGATGGACCCGGACGAGGATGTTCTGGCCTGCCGCGCCGAATATATGCGGCTGGCGCATGCGCTGTACACCGGCACCGATGCGCTTAGCCCCGACCCCATGCCCGACCGTGATATATTCGAGTTGCTGGGATTTGACTGATGCGCGACCTGACCCCGCCCCCTTCCAGCTATGACGACACCCGCACACGGGTTGCGCATTATTTTGACGCAACGGCAACCCGCGTGTGGGAACGGCTGACATCGGATGCGCCGGTGTCGCGTATTCGCCAGACCGTGCGCGAGGGGCGCGATGCGATGCGCGCGCTGATGCTGGCGCAGCTGCCTGCGGACCTGCGCGGGGCGCGGGTGCTGGATGCAGGCTGTGGTACGGGCGCAGCGAGTGCCGAACTGGCCGCGCGCGGGGCGCATGTCACCGCGATTGATATTTCGCCAAAGCTGGTCGAGATAGCGCGCGCGCGCCTGCCTGAGGGGCTGGCCGCGCAGCTGGATTTTCGCGCGGGCGATATGCTGGCCCCAGATCTGGGGCGGTTTGACCATGTCATCGCCATGGACAGCCTGATCTATTACACGCGCCCAGATCTTGAAGCCGCGCTGGATAATTTATCGGCGCGTGCGGGGTCAGTGGTGTTTACTGTCGCGCCGCGCACGCCCTTGCTGATGGCCATGTGGCATGCCGGCCAGATGATGCCGCGCGCCGACAGATCCCCCAGCATGATACCGCATGACTGGCGGCGCATGAACGTGGCCGGCCTGTCACGGGTCGGGCGGGTGTCGCGGGGGTTTTATATCTCGGAGTGTTTGAAGGTGACGGCATGATCATTCCCAAATCCATGTTCCGCACGCTGAACGCCAATTGGCTGCCCTTTGCCGATGCCGCGTCCGAAGGGCTGCCGCTGCGCCAGATCCTGCGGCTAAGTCTGTTTCAGGTGTCGGTTGGTATGGCAACCGTGCTGCTGGGCACGTTGAACCGCGTGATGATCGTGGAAATGTCGCTGGCGGCCAGTATTGTGGCCATCATGATTGCGCTGCCGGTGCTGATTGCACCGTTCCGGGCGCTGCTGGGGTTCAAATCCGACACTTACCGGTCTGCCATAGGGTGGAAGCGCATTCCGTTCTTGTGGTTCGGAACATTATGGCAGTTCGGCGGTCTGGCGGTCATGCCTTTCGCGCTGATCGTGCTGTCTGGCGACAATGTCCATGACGTGCCCTTCGCAGGCGAAGTTCTGGCCGCATTGGCATTCCTGATGACAGGACTGGGCCTGCATATGACCCAGACCGCTGGCATTGCGCTGGCGGCGGACCGTGCGGATTGCGACACCCGCCCGCGCGTGGTCGCGCTTTTGTATGTGACATTTCTTGCGGGTATGGCGATTTCTGCGCTGATCGTGGGCTGGCTGTTGCGCGATTTCAACGAATTGCAGCTGATCCGCGTGGTGCAGGGCTGCGCTGTTGCAACGCTGGCGCTGAATATCGTCGCGCTGTGGAAACAGGAAAAGGTCCGCCCCATGACGCGCGAAGAACGCGCAGCCCCGCGCCCCAGCTTCCGCGAGGCATGGGCCGATTACATGGGCGGCGGGCAGGCCGGGCGTTTGCTGGCCGTGGTGTTTGTGGGCGGGCTGGCGTTCAATATGCAAGATGTGCTGCTGGAACCTTATGGTGGCGAAATCATGGGCCTGTCGGTGGCCGCCACCACAACGCTGACAGCCGTGTGGGCCTGCGGCGCGCTGGTCGGGTTCTGGCTGGCCGCGCGCTGGCTGGGACAGGGCACCGACCATTTTCGTATGGCCGCCCGCGGTATTCTGATTGGGATCGTCGCGTTTTCAGCAGTGATCTTCGCGGCCCCCCTTGGGTCTGGCGGGCTGTTTTACGGCGGGGCTTTCGGCATCGGGCTTGGCATGGGGCTGTTTGCCGTTGCGACCCTGACCGCCGCGATGGACATGCCCAAGCGCGGGGTTGTCGGCGGCGGGCTGGCGCTTGGCGCATGGGGCGCGGCGCAGGCCACAGCGGCGGGGCTGGCCGTGGCGCTTGGTGGCGGCATTCGCGACAGTGTTCAGGGCCTGGCAAATGCGGGCCATCTGGGCGCTGGTCTGATGACTCCCGATATTGGCTATTCAGTGGTCTACCATGTCGAAATCGGCCTTCTGTTTCTGACGCTTATCATTCTGGGTCCGTTGGTGCGCACCCGAATTCTTGACACATCCCAAACCCGCAGCTCGCGGATCGGCCTTGCCGATTTCCCGACCTGACATATCGGAGGATAAATTATGGATACCCCTTATGGCTGGATATTCTTCGGCAATTTCGATCTGGCGCTGGTTGCGCTATACATGTTCTGGATCTTCTTTGCCGGGCTGATCTACTACATCCAGCGCGAGAATATGCGCGAAGGTTACCCGCTGGAAAACGATGACGGCAGCCATGCCAATTCGCTGCTGCCCGTGCCAGACCCCAAGACATTCACCCTGCCCCATGGGCGGGGCACCTATGATGCCCCGAATGCGGAACGCGAGGCGCGCGAACTGGCGCTGGCACCCACGGCGGTTTCGGGCGGCTTTCCGTTTGCGCCCACGGGCAACGCATTGAATGACGGGGTTGGCCCGGCTGCATACGCCATGCGCCGCGATGAACCCGAACTGGATGGCCACGGTCATGCCAAGATTCAGCCCATGGCCAAAGTTGGCGATTTTGCAGTTGCCGCAGGCCGTGACCCGCGCGGATTGAAGGTCATGTGCCATGACATGCAATCGCCGGGCAATGTCAGCGACATGTGGGTGGACGTGCCCGAACAAATGGTGCGCTATCTGGAAGTCACGCTGCACGACGGCGGCAAGCGGCTGGTGCCCATGCCAATGGTGCGCATCAAGCAAAACCGCGTGGTCGTCAATGCGCTGGATTCCGAGAGTTTCAAGGATATTCCCGTCATCGCATCAGACGCGCAGATCACCAAACTGGAAGAGGACAAGATCTCTGGCTTTGTTGCTGGCGGCTATCTTTACACCAATGACAAGCGCGTGTCGCAATGGTCGGCGGTCAAGAAAATTCTGGCGCAGCCCGCATAAGGGCGCGGCACAGACACATCTATAATAATAAGGAACCGTCCCATGTCACATGATGATTTCGCCTTTGAACCCGTGAAGGGCCTGCCAGAACGGCCACCGGCACATGAACAAATCCTGTGGCAGGGCCGGCCCGACACATTCGCGTTGGCGCGCGAAGCCTATAAGCTGAACTGGATCAATGCCTATTTCGCGCTGATTGTGCTGTGGCGCGCTGGCGTAGGCGCAGCCGATGCGGGGGCCGCAGGGGCGTTTGCCTTCGGGCTGCCCTATGCGCTGCTATGGGCGGCTGCGGTGGGGGTGGTGCTGGCACTGGCCGTGGTGCAGGCGCGCAGCACGGTCTACACCATAACAACCGCGCGCGTGGCCATGCGTATTGGTGCCGCGCTGACGGTCACCCTGAACCTGCCCTTCCGCCAGATCGCGCAAGCCAATCTGGATTTGCGCAAATCCGGCAGTGGCACAGTCGCCATGGAAACACTGGGCGAGACGAAGTTTTCTTATCTTGTGCTGTGGCCCCATTGCCGCCCCGGTCATGTCCGCGTGACCAAACCCGCCTTGCGCTGCATTCCAGATGCCGCGCGCGTGGCCAAACTGCTGGCCGATGCCGCAGAGGCGCGCGTGTCGCAACCTGTTGTGGAACGCCGCGCGCCCGCCCCCGCCGGCAATCTTGTCGCGGCTGAATGAGCGAGGACGCCATGACACATACCCCCGAACCTTTCACCCCAGGCTTCAAGCGCGATGACAATAACGACATGATCCCAGTGGGTCTGGTGCGCGCCATGTTTGCGCTGGCGTTTCTGACACTCGCGCTGGTGGGCTTTGCCACATTGTCAGGGCGGGCGCCGGCTGCGATTCCTGATAACGGGGCCATTGTGCAGGAATGGCAGCTTCGTCTGGTGGCTGGCACGGCACAGGCCGTCACGGTGCAAGCCGCCGATGGCACGCATATCGACCGGCTGGACCACGGCGGTTTCGTCACAGTGGTGCAAAACGGCTTGCAGACCGCGCGCCACCGTTACGGCGTTGATGCGACGCTGCCCTTGCGCATTGTCGCCTATGAAAATGGCCGCATGAGCGCGATTGACGATCACACAAATTACCGCGTCGAACTGGATGTGTTCGGCGCAGATAACAAGGCCGCGTTCGAACGGCTGCTTACACTGCTGAACAATTAAAAAAACGCCAAAAAAGGGAACATCAAATGTCACTCTTCTCTCGGAAAGTCGAAAAGGTGCCTTGCACTGTCGAAGTCAGCCACCGCTTTGAAGCCCTGCACGCGCATGTACGCTTCAACGATGGGTCTGTTGTCCATCCCGGCGACGAGGTGCAGGTCCAGGGCCCGCCCGTTCTGGCCGCCTGGGGCGAGTTGATCGTCGAGGACCGCATCGCGACGATCACCCGCGCCAACGCGCTGGAACGTGCCTGGACACGCCTGACAGGTGACTTCGAATTCATGGAACTTTGTGAATTCTCTTTCTCAGAGGAGATGAGCGTATGAACGCACATGCCACCACACATGACGAACTGCATGCGGAAATCGCGGAAAAGTTCGACACCGACGCCATGGCGCAGGAATCCACCCTGCTGAACCCGCGTTTCTATACCACTGACTTTGACGAGATGGACCGTATCGACGTAAGCCCCGTGCGCGAAGAATGGGACACGCTGATCAGCCAGATGAAATCGGACCCCAACAAGGGCCATTTCAAGAAAAACGAAGACTGGGACCAGATCGACTGGGACGGAATGGACCCCGCGCTGAAACGTGAATTCATCGACTTTCTGGTGTCCAGTTGCACAGCAGAATTTTCGGGATGCGTGCTGTATAAGGAAATGAAACGCCGCGGCACCAACAAGGACATTTGCGAACTGTTCAACTACATGGCCCGTGATGAAGCGCGCCATGCCGGGTTCATCAATGATGCGCTGCGCGAAGCAGGTGTTGCGGTGAATTTGGGCTTTTTGACCAAGGCCAAGAAATACACCTATTTCCGGCCGAAATTCATTTATTATGCAACCTATCTGTCCGAAAAGATCGGGTATGCGCGCTACATCACCATCTATCGGCACCTTGAAGCAAACCCCGACCAGCGCTTCCACCCGATTTTCAAATGGTTCAAGGAATGGTGCAACGATGAATTCAGCCATGGCGAGGCTTTCGCCCTGCTGATGCGCACAGACCCCAAGCTGACGGAAAGCTTCACCAACAAGCTGTGGATACGGTTCTTTCTGACCGCGGTGTATTCCACAATGTATGTGCGCGACCATGCGCGCCCGGAATTCCACAAGGCGCTTGGCGTCGACATCGAATGGTATGATCAGGAAGTCTATCGCAAGACATCGGCCATCGCGCGGCAGGTGTTTCCGGTGGAACTGGATATTGACCACCCGCGCTGGCTGCCCAACCTGCGCCGCATGGAAGCGGCATTCCGCAAGATGGATGCTGGCACCAAACAAGGCGGACTGGCTGGCCGGTTGCACAAACTGGCGGGCACCGCGCAGGCCGCGCGGGCCTTCGCGTCGCTATATCTGATTCCAGTGAAGAAAACGACACCACCCGCATCTGTGCGGATGGAACCTGTTTATTGACCCCTTGGTGCCGGGCCTGACCCGGCACCTTCACCCCCTACCGGCGGGAGCCGCAGATGTTCGAAACCCCTTGGATTGCAGCACTTGCCGCACTGTTCCTGTGGTGGTCCACCACAGGGCTGTTGCTGTGGCGCGTGCATGCCGCCGACAGGGGTGGGCGGGGCCAGCATTTATGGTCGGTCATCCTGTCCCTGCCGTTGCTGGTGGGCGGTGTTCTGGGCGTGAATGGCACCCTTGCTGATGGCAGCCCGCAAGGCGTGTGGTTTGCATTCCTGTCGGCGCTGGCGCTGTGGGGCTGGGTGGAACTGGCGTTCTTGTCGGGCATCATAACTGGCCCAAATACACGCCCCTGCCCGCAGGGGTTGGCCCCGCTGGCGCGCTTTTCCGCCGCATTTGGCACAGTGGCGTTTCATGAAATCGCGCTGGCAGTGATTTTTGTTGCGTTGGCCGTTGCCGCCTATGACAGTGTGAACCCGTTTGCATTCTGGACATTTCTTGTGCTGTTTGCGGCGCGTATTTCTGCCAAACTGAACCTGTTTCTGGGCGTTCCACGCATCAACACGGATTTTCTGCCCAGCCCGCTGGCGCATTTGTCCAGCTACTTTCGTGAAAGTCCGGTCAGCGGTTTCTTCCCGCTTTCCGTCACGCTTCTGACGATTGGCACAGGCTATTTTCTGGCCCGCCTGTGGCACGCGACCACCCTGGACGATGACGGCCGGATCATCGGCTTTACGCTTCTTTCCATGCTTGCTGCACTTGCCCTTCTGGAACACTGGTTCATGGTCTGGTGTGTGCGCGATGACAAACTCTGGCGCTGGATGATCCCGGTTGCCGGCACGCAAAAACCCAAAATATGACCGAGGGGACCCCATGAATTTTGACGCCCATTTCAAAACCGCCCTTGACGCGCTACGCACAGAAGGAAACTACCGCGTCTTTGCCGAAGTGGAACGTCAATGCGGCGCCTTCCCTAAAGTCCGGCATTTCAACGGCACCAGCATAGACGAGGTCACGGTCTGGTGTTCGAACGACTATCTGTGCATGGGTCTGCATCCAGATGTCATCCAGACAATGGTTGACGCCGTGGCCAGGTGCGGCACGGGTGCGGGCGGCACGCGCAATATTTCGGGTAATAACCATTTGCACCGCATTCTGGAAGAAGAACTTGCGCAGCTTCACAGCAAGGAATCCGCGCTGCTGTTTACATCAGGCTATGTGTCGAACTGGGCGGCGCTATCGACATTGGGGGCCAAAATTCCGGGGGCCGTCATCTTGTCGGATGAAAAGAACCACGCATCCATGATTGAGGGTATCCGCCATTCGCGCGCCGACAAGGTCATCTGGAAGCACAATGACTGGCGCGATCTGGACCGCAAACTGAACGCCGTGGGTGACAGACCCAAGATTGTGGCGTTTGAATCGGTCTATTCCATGGATGGCGACATTGCCCCAATGCGCGAGATTGTGGAAGTCGCGGAAGCGCATGGTGCCCTGACCTATCTGGACGAGGTACATGCCGTGGGCATGTATGGTGCCCATGGCGGGGGCATTTCCGAACGCGAAGGGCTGGCGCATCGTATTTCCCTGATTGAAGGGACATTGGGCAAGGCATTTGGCGTCGTGGGCGGGTATATCACCGGGTCAACCGCGCTGTGCGACTTCATCCGGTCTTTTGCCAGCGGGTTCATTTTCACAACTGCCCTGCCACCAGCTGTTGCCGCTGCCGCCACTGCGTCAGTGCGGCACCTCAAACAGTCCGACACAGAACGCACCGCACAACGCGACCGCGTCGCGCGATTGCGCGCACGGCTGGATGCACAAGGTATTCCACATATGCAAAACGACAGTCATATCATCCCGGTCATGATTGGCGATCCCGTCAAATGCCGCATGATTTCGGACATCTTGATGCATGACTGGGGTATCTATGTGCAGCCCATCAACTACCCCACAGTGCCCAAAGGCACCGAAAGGTTGCGCATAACCCCCGGCCCGATGCACACCGATGCGGATATCGACCATCTGGTTATGGCGCTTGCCGCGCTATGGAAACAATGCGCCATTTCACATGCTGTTGCCTGAGTGATCCAGCAGCGTTGGCCAAACGTATCAGGTCGTCAGCAGAAATTCAGACAAACCGGGAGGACCCCATTATGACCAAGCTACTTCACGCGACATTCGGCGCCATGGCCCTTGCCATGACAGCGCTTCCTGCCTTCGCAGGTGATCCTGCCGCGGGCGAGGCAGCGTTTACCAGCCAGTGCCAGAACTGCCACAACGTGACCAACGACGCAGGCGAGGTGTTGGCCGGACGTCCCAACATGCGCACAGGCCCGAACCTTTATGGCGTTATCGGACGTCAGGCGGGCAGCCTTGACGGGTTCCGGTATGGGGCATCCCTGGTAGACGCAGGCACAGCCGGGCTTGTATGGGCCGAAGACGATCTTGTGCCCTATTTGCTGGACCCGACCACGTTCCTGCGCGAAACCCTTGATGAGCGCCGCGCACGCAGCCAGATGTCCTTCCGCGTTCGGGATGAAGCGACGGCGCGCGATATCATCGCGTTCCTGACACAGTTTTCCGAGGTTGAGGAAGACGCCGAAGGCGAAAGCTGACACCAGAACGCGCGCATGTTGCTCGAAACCGGCTGCCGGTTTTGAGCAACATGCGGCATTGTTAAATCAGAGCATGCCCCGGTGAATGAGAGTGAACACGACACACTCTTGAAGCCGAAAAAGCGGTTAAGCTGTTTCGGCCTTGCGCTACCTGTTCAGGGCGCGGGTGACACCCGCAAAACGCCATCGGTCCAGACACTGGCCACATTGGCCTTGGTGGCGCCATAGATGATTTTTTCCAGCATTTGCAGCGGTGGCGTATCACCAATGCTGACGATCTGGCCCGCCGGTGCCGCAGGATCAATGGCGATGGCGTCAAACCGCATTCCCGGAACAAATGCCCCGACATTCAGACCCAGCGCCTTTGCCCCGCCGCGCGTGGCAAGGTGAAATGCTGTTTCGATACTGACACGCGCCCCTGCACGGCCACGCAAATGCGGCGCGCGGTCGGGGTCCGTGCCGCTTTCCAGCAGGCGCGATGCCGCCACACTCATGCGCGCGGCTTCCCATATGGTACCGATCGGCCCACCTGAAATATCGGTGCCAAGACCAACGCGCAGTCCCCGCGCCAGCGCTTCGCGCAACGGAAAGACGGCATTGGCGAAATAGATATTGGACCAAGGACAATGCGCAACGCCACTGTCACGCAGGGCAATCAGGTCCATATCTGCGGCTGACAAGAAATTCGCATGGGCAAGAACCGTGTGTTCACGCAACAAACCAAAGTGGTCCAGTGCCTCGGTGTCGCTCATGCCGGTGCGCGCGCGGACATGGGCATGTTCCCAGTCGCTTTCGGAAACATGGGTCTGGACACGGGTGCCGGTTTCGGCAGCAAGCTGGCCCAGACCATGCAGGCAGGCATCTGTGCAGGCAGGAACAAAACGCGGGGTGATGACCGGCAACACCCGCCCTGCCCCATTGTGTGGATGGGCATTGATGTAATCAATCAACGCGCGGGTTTGGGTGATTGCCGTGTCGGCATCGGGATCGCGGTAATACTCGGGGCAGGTATCAGGATGGTCCATCGCGACCTTGCCGATCAGGGCGCGCTGGCCCTTCTCGATACAGATATCGGCCAGAATCCGGGTTGCGGGCAAGTGAATTGTGGCAAAGTGCAACGCGGTCGTGGTGCCACAGCGCAGCATGTGATCAATCAGCGCATCATAGGTTTCGCAGGCGAAACCCGTGTCACTATATTTTGCTTCCAGCGGAAATGTGTAGGTTTGCAGCCAATCTTCCAGCGGCGCGTCAAGCGCGGACCCCAGTTGGGGAAACTGGGGCGCATGAACATGCAAATCAACAAGCCCGGGCAGCAGGTACTGCCCCTCAGGCAGGCGAACAGCATCATCCGGAATGTCACGGGATAGACGTTCGATCAGACCATCTGCATCAACCGTAATTGCAATACCGGGCAAATACTCGACACTGCCGCATTCAGGCGCGTGAAACGCATTGGCGACAAGGGTTCTGCCAGTCAGGGAACAGGCACGCGCCAACACCCGTTTCAGGCCCGCTTCGGTTCAAAGGTTATGCGCGTGGCCAGGTCATCGGAACTTACGCCCAACAATTCAGCCGCTTTTGACAGGTCATAATCGCATTGTTCACAGGCCTGCCGTATACACATGTCTTCAAGAACGCGCGCGGTCTGGGCAAGGATTTCGGACAAAGGCAGGTGTCCTATCTCGGTCATCGCTTTTTCCACAGTCGCGCCTGCCTGCTGGCCGCGCGCTGTCGCTTTTGCCTTGGGCCTTTGCAAACCCGATGACCCCAATTGTTGCTTCCAGCGCATATCCTCGAAGGATTGTTCCATCTCCAGCATGGCGCGATTGAACTTCTGCTGCATGCGCACCACTGGCCGCAAGTCACGACACACCAGAATCGACCGCCCGTCCCCGGCATCCACCCGACACACCAGCAGGGGCACGCCCGCAGACTCATTCGGGTCAATAAAATTCAGATGGCGCCAGACAGGCGCTTCTGCGTCTTGCACAGTCCACAGCAGGTCCAGTTTATGCCAGACTTCCGATCCGACAATTGCGCGAAGGTCCTTGCCCACCCAATCGTCGCCACGCAAATCTTCCAGCGCGCCGCCGCGGAAAATATCCTCTATCACGCGCTCGGGCGACACAATCAGGCACAGGTCACTTGCCGCCAAGACGACCTGACCCAACACAGACGGCGCAAATTCTGAAAAGTTCTTTTCAAACGCAACGATTTCACGCGTGGGGGTAGTCATGACAAACTCCATCTGCCGTATCGGCCATGCATCATTTGGCTTAGCAAATGCTCCGACATTTCATTTATGCGCAGACCAACTTGATCTGCTTGCAAGAAATTGTAATGTCCGAAGGGTGGCACAATCGCCGCCCCGCCAACAATCACTTCCGTGTGTTGTGACGCCTGGGCGCAACGCCATTCATTTATCATATCTGCCAAACCTATGAAAGCGCTATCGGTGCTGACAGAAACAGCCAGCGCGTCAACCGGACCAGCCTGAAGCAGGGGCATAATTTCCCTGGTGCTGAACCCGTCGACAAACAGGGCATCCCACCCCTGGAGCTGCAGATGCTTGACCAGAACGCGCGCGCCGAAATCATGTGCATCCCCCGGCGCAACAGCAACGATGACCCGCCCCAAGTGCAAGCCCCCCTGCCCCCGCAACTTGGGGGCGTCGCTTTCGCCAAGGGTTTCGATAATCCGGTGCATAAGGCTGTAGGCGAAGGCCACATCCTCGAAACCGGCGCGGTCCTCGCTCCAGTCACGGCCAAGCTGCGCGATGACAGGCAACAACAACCGGCCATACACACCCGCCCTGTCATGGCGTTGCGCTGCCCTGAACGCACGACAAATTTCAAGCGCGCGCGCCAGTTCCCCCTTCAGCAAGGCCAGATGCAAGTCATCCACCGGCACCACGGCTTTCTTTTCAGATACCTCATGCAGGGCTGAGGTCTGCGCAGTTGCCGCAATGTTCATACTGTTCGCGCGCAGTCCAATGTCGTGGCCAAGCGCCTGAAGCCCGTGCCGCAGCCAGGACCCGCAACCCTGATACAAACTTTTATCCAAGTGCCGCATCACCTTGTCTGGCAATAAACAAAATGCGGGGTCAGATGTGCGTCAAGCGCTGGCGCAGCCCCTTCCCTGCTCAGGGATAGTGTAGCCCTGACCGGGCAGGTTAAGCAATAGCGCGCTGCGCGCCACGAAAGGGCGCAGTGGAACACCCGCACGCCTGATCACTGGACGATGCGGGTTGCAGCCCCATCTTGCGGGATGGGCAACTTTGGCAGGACTGACGTGACAAACAAACCTGTGACACCGCATGGCGCTTCGGTTCCGACATCGCGCGCTTCCAGATTTCTGCATCTGGGGGGCATAACGGCTGGCATTGCAGGGGGTGTGGTCGCAAGCGGCGTCAGCCAATTGGCCCGCGGCAAGCGCCCTGCCCTGCCCGACCTGGTGCTGACACCCGCTAATATGGGACGTTTGACCGCCGGTTTGTCGCATATGCGCGGTGCCGCGCTGAAACTGGGACAAATGCTGTCGATGGACGCAGGCACTGTCCTGTCGCCCCAACTGACAGACATTCTTGCCACCTTGCGCGATGATGCGCGCCACATGCCCCCGAAGCAACTGCAAGGTGTTCTGAATGCGGAATGGGGCACAGGCTGGCGCGGGCGGTTCGGGCAATTCGACGTGCGCCCCTTTGCGGCGGCGTCCATAGGCCAGGTTCACCGCGCGCGCACGCTGGACGGGCGCGATATTGCCATCAAGGTGCAGTATCCCGGCATTCAGGCCAGTATAGACAGCGATGTGAACAATATTGCAGCGCTGCTGCGCATGACGGGACTGGTGCCCAAGGGAATGGACGTTACCCCCCTGCTGGACAGCGCCAAACGCCAATTGCATGCCGAAGCCGATTATACCGCCGAAGCCGCTAATCTGCGCCGCTTTGGGGATTTGCTGGCGCAATCGGATGGATTTGTCCTGCCGCAGGTCCAGCCCGACCTGAGCACCGCCCGCGTTCTGGCCATGAGCTATATCGAAAGCGCCCCAGTCGAGGCATTGGCAGACGCCCCACAACATATCCGCGACAGGGCAGCGATGCATCTGGTGGATCTGGTGCTGCGCGAATTGTTTGTGTTCGGGGCCATGCAGACGGACCCCAATTTCGCCAATTTTCGCGTGCAGGTGGCCACTGGCCGCATTGTGGTGCTGGATTTTGGCGCGGTTCAGGGCATTTCCCCGCAGCTTGCTGCGGATTTTCGCGCCCTTCTGAATGCGGGGCTTGATGGCGGGCAGGACCGCATCAGGCGCGCGATGCTGGATATCGGGTATTTTGGCGCCGCCACAGCGCCCCATCATCAAGACCTGATCCAGCGCATGTTTGAAACCGCTATCGCGCCACTGCGGCACGATACCCCGTTTGACTTTGGCACATCCGACCTGCTGGACCGGCTGCGCGATATGGGGCTGGCCTTGGGCACAGATCGGGATCTGATGCATGTGCCGCCTGCCAGCACGCTATTCTTGCACCGCAAGATTGGCGGCATGTATCTGCTTGCGGCCAGATTGCGCGCGCGCGTCAACCTGCGCAAACTGGTCGAGTGCTACAGATAGCCCGTCTGCGGCACCACTTGTCACATCGCCAGCGGTGCGCCCGTCGCCTGTGCAGCGTCCCGTAACAGGGTCAGCAACAGGCCCTGTGCCGCTGTCGGAACCCAATCCGCACGATAGGTCAGGCCAATGGCCCGGCCGGGAAATTCAATTTCCGTGTGCAGTCTGGCCAAAAGCCCACGGGACAGTTCGGCTTCGGCCTGCTGTGCGGAAATGCAGCCCAGAAGCGGGCTGCGGTTCAAAAGCTCCCGCATCAGCAAGATGGACCCGCATTCAACAAGGCTGTGGGGCACAGGCAGGCCATTCGCTGCAAACAGCGCGTCAAACTGCGCCCGCGCAGGAACGCCCGCGCGCGGGACAACCCAGCCATAGCGCGCCAGCACTTCCAGCGGTGGCGCGGTTGCATTTGCCAACGGATGGGACGGACCGCATAGAAACGCCAGACGGTCAAGAAACAGCGGTTCCTGCACCACATCATCAATCGGCAGCGGGTCGCGCAAGGCACCGATGATGATGTCAATATCCCCGCGACGCAGGCCCGCCAGCATTTCCCCATATGGCCCGTCATATATCTTGATACGATGCCCCGGTCGTTGCGCACGAAACCGCGCCACGGCTTCCGGCAGAACAACTGTGCGCGACAATGGCAAGGCCCCCACCACGATATGGCCAATATCGCGGCCGTCAAATTCGGCAATATCCGCCTGTGCCTGATCGAATTCCGCAAAGGCCAGACGCGCGGCCTGCGCGATTTTGCGACAGGGCCGCGTCGGGACCATCCCGAAGGACGTGCGTTCAAACAGGGTGCGGCCTGCGGCTTGTTCTATCTGGGTGACGGCGCGGTGCACAGTTGGCTGTGCAAGGCCCAGATTATGCGCGGCAAGTGTGAAGTTCTGCGCCTCGCTCATTGTGATAAGGGCCTGAAGCTGCGAAAATGTCGCGGTGACTGTCAGTCTTGGGGCCACGTCCTGTAGGGCCGTGTCCAACCTGTCCATGGCGCGGCGAATGCGTGTTTCGAATATCTGGCCGCGATCGGTCAGGAAAAAGCCCTGACGGCTGCGCTGGAACAACCCGCCGCCCATGTCCTGTTCCAGCTTGTTCAGGGACTGTGTGACAGCGGGTTGCGAAACACGACACCGCTGCGCGGCCGCAGTGGGTGAACGCAGTTCGGCCACAGCAAGAAAGACCCGCAAATGCCGAAGGTTTGGCGCACTCATAGCGCTGCCAGAATACGGTCCATGCGTGCAATCAGCTCATCGCTGCCGGGGTCCACCGCAGGGGCCGAAAGATATGCCTGCCACTGCGCCGAGGCCGCACTCATGGCGCAGGGCAGCCCGAGTGCCGCGACTGTGGCCGCCACCTCTTGCATTTCGGATGCGCGCCTTGCGCCGTGCACCACCATCCGTTCAAGGTTATAACTGGCCCGCGCCCGCCAGTTGATATCCGGGTCAGACCCTTCAAGCGATGCCAGAACCTGTTCTTCCACCCCGGCACGCCGCGCGGCAAGGAAACACTCCGCGCTAAGCGCTTCCAACCCCTTGATCATGACAGACCGCAGCATCTTGATAGAGGACGCTTGCCCGACCTGTTCCCCCGCCACCTGCGGACGCATCGACAGCGCGTGCAGCGCGTGCATGGCGGGGGTGGCGTGCGGACCGGAAACCAGCATTGGCACCAGATGGCGTTTGGGGTGGACCGGCGCCATGATGGCCACATCCACATAGCGCCCGCCCGCGGATTCGATGATTTTTGCGGCCTTGACCTTGGTTTCAGGTGCACAGGAATTACAATCAAGCCACAATACCCCGCCATCCAGATGGGGGGCTGCGGCTTGCGCTGCTGCCAATGCCTGATCCGCCGTGACCAGACTGAACACCAGCCCTGCCCCGTGCAGCGCGCCCCTCGCATCTTCGGCACCCGTCACGCCATGCGCGCGATACTGCGCCAACATGTCGACGCGCGATACATCCGCCTGTGTCTTGATATCAAAAGCAGCCATGCCCGCCGAATGCGCGCCCCCCCACCCCGACACAAAGGCCCGCGCCGCTTCGCCAAATCCAATAAAGGCCACTTGCTTGGTATGTTCCATCCCCACCCCCGGTTCCTGGGTTCCAGATGATATGATCCTGCCATACCGCGCCGGGCTGCGCCACGCAGTATAGCAATTTCTTATGATCTTATCCCCGCTTCCGAACAGTGTATTGGCTGACAGGGCAAGAATACGGGAACCAACAGCGCCAGTCCGGCGTTACGCAGTGACGATTCCAGAAAACAGAGTCCCATGCCCCGCCTGCCGCATCGCTTCCGCCGAAAGATACGCGCAGCCATTGCCGGTGTGCTGGCAATGGTCCTGTTCTGGTTTTTCGTGATTGCCCTTATGCCTTACCGGCGCGAACTGCGTCGGGCCGTTCCTGCGGCCACCCCGGCCTGTGACCCGCAATTCGCGCGCGATATGGCGGGGCTGTATGGAAGCCCCATTTTGGGCGGCAACAGTATTCAGACGCTGCTGAACGGCGATGCAATTTTTGACGCGATGCTGGCCGAAATTGACCGCGCGCAAGTCTCAATCACGTTTGAAACCTATATTTATTGGTCTGGACGTGTCGCCACCCGTTTTTGTGACGCGCTGATTGCGCGCGCACAGGCCGGTGTTATCGTCAACGTGCTGATTGACTGGGCCGGTGGCCTGCCAATGGATGATGACCTGATCGACCGCATGCACGAAGGCGGGATAAAGCTGCGCATGTTCCGGCCCATGCGCCCGCGCACCCTGACACGGCTGAACAACCGCACTCATCGCAAGGTTCTGGTTGTTGATGGCAAAACAGGCTTTATCGGGGGGGTGGGAATTGCCGATATGTGGCAGGGCAACGCACGCACCCCCGATGAATGGCGCGACACGCATTACCGCGTGACAGGGCCAGTGGTGGCGCTGATGCAAAACGCCTTCGCACATAACTGGGTCGAAGCCAGCGGCGAAGTGCTGCGCGGGCCGCAATTCTACCCGCCCCTGCACCCCACTGGCGACATCAACATTCAGATGGTCAAAAGCAATACCGGCAGCCGCAATGAAATTCATCTGATGTTGATGACAGCGCTTGCCGCTGCGCAGCGCCATATTCGCATTTCGACACCCTATTTTGTGCCAGACAAGATCGCGATATCCCAGTTGCTGGAAGCGCGCGCGCGCGGCGTCGAAATCGATTTGCTGATTGCGGGCAAGAACACCGATTCCTATCTGGTACGGCGCGTGTCGCGGTTGTCATGGCGCGCGCTGATTGAAGGTGGCGTGAGAATTCATGAATACGCCCCGACATTTCTGCACGCCAAGCTGGTTATCATTGATGAATGCTGGGTTTCTGTCGGCTCTGCGAATTTTGACGAACGGTCATTCCGGTTGAATGACGAAGCCAATCTTAATGTCTATGACGCTAGTTTTGTCGCAGAACAGACGCGCATTTTTGAAGCAGATTGCGCAGATGCCCGCCAGGTGACCTTGGCGGATCTTGATCGTATGGGTTGGCTGCATCACGCGCAGACGGTTGTTCTGGGCCTGTTGAAGCCACATCTGTAGCGCCCCCTTCACGCCCATCAAGCTGCGACAACAGGCGCATAATGTCTTCGGGCAGCGGGCCGGGGTCTGCCGGGGTAAAGGCGCGTTTCAAATTCTCGTCAATCTGCCGGAACGTGCCGGGCGAACGCGTCAGGACTGTATCGGGTTGGGTCATGGGCTGTTTTACGCGCTGGTGTGTGCACGCGCCTCCTTTGGTTGTTGCGTTACAGGAATTACAATGGCCCGAAGGCAAACAGGTTCCCCGAAGGTTTGATGACCTGAACAGGTTGTGATTATTCTGCCGCCTGCGTGGCTGCGCCAATGCTGCAGCCACGCCGCACACTGGAAATATGCCGCACTGCGGGAACCAATCCCGAAAGCGCGCGTTATGATATCGTCCCTGATCTGAAGTCGGGTTGTCCCGCCCGATACATTCAGACCAACTGGCCCGCCTTGCGCTTTTCCTCCCCGCAAGGCGGGCCAACAAGGGGCCGATGGTCACGGTTATCCACCTCAATGGCGCACGCCCACGGGGCGCCCCGATATGGGGCACCCCCATCGCCCGCCCCATTCCTGAAATGACCCCAGAAGGAGAAAGATTTTGGAAACGACAACCCTGCTTGCACTTCTTGCCCTGTTCACACTGATTTGCGTTGTGGTTTTTGCCGCAATCAGCAAACGAAAGGTAGAACAACGCCGCCACGACCCCAACGTGCCAAAATCCTCGTTGGCAACCGACAGTCCCGGCAAGGGCGCTGTTGAGGCACTGGATCGTCACTAAGTCGGCGCAACGCTTGTGCCAGTTCCCGTCCCTGTTGAAAGAGAGTTCAGATGCGCCTTGCAAAATTCTACGCCACCACGGCCCTGACCATGTGTCTGGTGACCCCGCCGACCATGACCTTGGCACAATCCAGCATGGTGACAGACGAAGATCTGTCCCTGCTTAGCCCGCTTGCACAAATGTGCATGGCCAATCCGCAAGGCGACGATTGCGGGCCGGTTCTTGATAGCATCAGCGATTGCGCTGCAGACATGACTGCCGCGCAGTGCGACATATTGTTTGACGATCCTGATGCAGTTTTCGCCACGCCCGAAGATACGGAGCGCGCACAGGCCTTGTTGCAACAGCTTGATGACGAGATGGCCGCGCTGGACGAGCCAGACATAAGTGCCCCCGAAATGCTGGACAGCCTGATTGAGGACGCCCCCGAAATTGTGGACGACCTGATAGAAGACATCCTGCCGGAAGACACACCACAAGACACCCCCCCCGAAGAACCAGACCAAGCAGAGGCGGAAGACCTGCCTGCAGACCCGCAACAGGATGATGCCGCAGAAACAGCCGCAGCATTGCAGCGCGCACTAGAGGAAGAAGAAGAAGCCGCACAGCTTGCAGCCGAATTGGAGGCACAGACCGAAGGAGAGGCTGAAGCAGACGCCGCCCCAGAGGAAAGCGCACCGCCACAAGCAGATGACACCGCCGATTTGGCACAACAGGACCTGGAAGCAGAGCGCGCGCGCCAGCTGTCCGAAGCCGAAGACATGGCGCAAGATGCCCCCGAACTGGTGATCGAGGACGTGCCGGAAGAAGAGGTGGTCATTCCCGCCGATACCCCAAGGGAACTGGACGCCAATCAACAGGCCGCAATCGACCGTATGCTTGAAGACCCCGGCGTTTCTTCGGCAATTGGCCTTCTTGGCACTGTTCTGGGCACAGATGACACCCCGTCAGATGACGACACCGCAGAACAGCCTACCACCACACTGGCCGCCCGTGACGACGACGCAACCGCCGAAACCACAGACGAAAGCACCCCCGAAATCAGCGAGGAGCAGATCACCGCAGCCCAGACACGCAGCAGCCGCGACGATTTTGAATCGCGTCTGGCGCTGGATTTTGACGCTGATGCGCAGGCCCAGACCCAACGCAGCAGCAGCAACCGCCGCGATCTGGAACGCGCCGGGCTGGTGGCCCTTGGGGCGCTGGCTGTCGGGATGGTCATCAACCAAAACCGCGTCGTAGCGCGGTCCGATGAACGTGTTGTCGTCGATCAAGGCGATGGTGACTTGCAGCTTTGGCGCGATGATGATGCGATCTTGCTGCAAGACGGGTCCACCCGCCGCATTGAACGCTACAGCGACGGATCAACGCGCACCCGCTGGGAACGTCTGGATGGCACGCAAATTCTGACCATCCGCGATGCAACGGGGCGTGTGCTGCGCCGCGATCGGGTGCTGCCTGACGGGACCATCATTGAACTGGTTGATGATACCCGCCCGGTTGCGACAATTGACATGACCACCCTGCCCCCGCTGCGCACACGCGAATTCCGCATGACCCAGCGCACTGACCCCGAACTGGCCATTGCCATGCTGCGCGAGGCCGAAGCGGAAGCGCGCGCGCTGGATCGCAGCTTTTCCCTGCGCCAAATCCGCGAGATCCGCGAATTGCGCGAAACTGTGCCCCTGCTAAGCCCGGACCCGATTACGTTTGAAACCAACCGCGCGAATGTCCGCGCCGATGAAGCGTCGAAACTGTTGCAAGTGGGCCGGTTGATGGAACGTCTGGTGGCGGATAACCCGCGCGAGATTTTCCTGATCGAAGGTCACACAGACGCCACAGGCCCCGCCGCGTTCAATTTGGCACTGTCTGACCGGCGCGCGGAATCCGTAGCGCTGGCGCTGACTGAGTTTTTCGACATACCGCCGGAAAATCTGGTCGTGCAAGGGTATGGCAAACGCTACCTTCGCATTCAGACCCTGCAATCCGAAGAACGCAACCGTCGCGTTGCAATACGCCGCATCACACCGCTTTTGATGCAGTAATACAGACAAAATGCGGCAGGCCGGTTGGCCTGCCGCATTTTGTCTGTGCCTCAGGCTTCGCCCCACAGATCATGCGCAACCTTCACCACGAGTTCCAGTTTGCGCTTCTGGTCATCTTCGGTGATCTTGTTGCCATGCTCGGTCGAGGCGAAACCGCATTGCGGCGCAATCCCCAACTGGTCCATATCCACGAATTTTGACGCAGCTTCGAACTGGCGGCGCAGGGAATCCATGCTTTCCAGTTCGGCGGTTTTGGTGGTGATGAAACCGGGCAGAACGCGCTTCTTGCCTTTGGGCAGCAGTGCCAGCGGTTCCAGCCCGCCTGCGCGGTCGGTGTCATATTCCATGAAATAGACGTCAACACTGGTGCGGTTGAAGATTGCATCCGCTGCCGCATCATAGCCGCCCGTCGCCACAAAGGTGGACTGGAAATTGCCACGGCACATATGCATGCCGATGATCATATCGGCAGGGCGGTCCTTGATGGCGTCTTCCAGCATCCCGGCATAGCGTTCAATCAGCCAGTCAGGGTCCTGGCCCATGGCGGCGCGAATTGCCCGCTGTTTTTCGTCGCCCAGATACGCGAAGAAAATGTCATCCAGTTGCAGATACCGGCACCCTGCCGCATAAAACGCATGCACGGCCTTTTTATAGGTCGCGGCAATGTCGGACATGAACAGGTCCTGATCAGCATAGGGCGCGTGCTTGTTGTTTTCCGGCGTCACGCGGAAATGCACCGCTGACGGGCCGGGAATGGAGATTTTCGGGCAAACCTTGGTCATCTGTGCCAGTTTGCTGAAATGCTCCAGCATGGGGTGATCGGACGGGAAATCCAGCGGGGCGGTAATTTGCGGCACCTGACTGACGGTCGCACCTTTGAACCCCAGCGCGTCGCTGCCGGTTTCAATGATGTCCAGCCCGTCCAGCATGCCCATAAAGTCATAATGCCAGAAGGCGCGGCGCGCCTCGCCATCGGTGACCACTTTCAGGCCGACATCTTCCTGCATGCGCACAAGTGCCGGAATTTCACGATCTTCGATTGCGGTCAGGTCGGCACCCGTCACGCCTGCCTTGCGGGCATCAGCTATGGCTGCGGGGCGCAGCAGACTGCCGACATGGTCGGCGCGAAATGGCGGGGTGGGTGTTGTTGTCAAGGTTTCGTCCTTCTTTTGTTTGTAGGGGTTCATGGGCCACGTTGCGGGGCGTTTGTGTAACGCCAGCCTTGATCGTGCGTCTATCCCCAAACCAGTGCCTGCAGTCAGGGTTATTTGCCTTGCAGCCCGCGACATGCAGACCGGCGCCAACCCTTGCAGAACCTAACAGGCATAGATTGCACGACCATGTCAATATCCTGCACAACAACAGCATCTGGCGCTGGCGCGCGCACGCACTGGCCCGCTTGTAGTCCGGTTTCAGGCCTGGGTCACACGGATATTCTGGACAACCGGCATTGCATTCTTGGTGGTTTCCATGAACGCCACGTCTGCGGCATCGCGCCCGCAGGCAATGACCACCAACGCCCCGGCCCGCCCCATGCCGGTTGCGTCCACAATATGCCAATCCCCATCCAGCCAGACCTGCGCGACGGCGTGAAAATCCGGTGGCTGGACATCGGCACCATAGACCGAAATGTAGCGCGCCGGAATGCCAGCCGCGCGCGCGAAGCTGCACATCAGGTGCGTGAAGTCCCGACAAACGCCTTCTCGCGCCACAAATGTGTCAATTGCTGTGGTTGCGGGGTTTGAGCTGCCAATGACATAGGCAAGCCCGGACGCGACCCAATCGCGCATTGCCGCAATTTTTGCCCCCCCTTCCAGATGGCCGAACTGGCGTTGCACGAAGGGGGTGAACAGGTCGGACTGGCAAAACCGCGACGGGCGCAGATAAGTCAGAACCTCTGGTGACAGCGACTCCAGCGGCATTTGCGCCAGCGGTTCCAGCGCCACGTCACGGCGCGACACCTGCACACTGGCGTGATAGCGCAATTTCAGATTGTCACCATCGACCACGGCGCATACCCGTTCCCCCACGCCCCCTTCACCTGGCAGGCGGTGCAGGGGGACAGGCCCGATATCAAGGGCGCTGTCCAGAACGGTCTGTCCGTCTGTTTGGGCTGCTTCCAGTGTCAGAAGGACCGTATCCTCGCCAGACAGCCGGTAATCAAGCGTGACGTCAATAGTGATGCGCATGGTCGATTGGTCCATTTCAGGGTGTTCGCCACATCAGGCGTTTGCAGCGCCGTATCTGACATTCTATTCCCCTGAAAGCCCTTTTATACGCAGCCCGGGCCCACCCCTACAGGATTGATTGGCCCGTCGCTGCCCAATCCTTGGCGAACTGTTCCAGGCCCTTGTCGGTCAGCATATGGTTTGCAAGGCTACGGATGACTGCAGGCGGAATGGTCGCCACATCGGCCCCGGCAAGGGCTGCTTCCTTCACATGGTTGGCGGACCGGATCGATGCCGCCAATATCTGGGTTTCAAAGCCGTAATTGTCGTAAATTATGCGAATGTCGCGGATCAGCTCCATCCCGTCCAGCGCCAGATCATCCAACCGGCCAAGGAAGGGTGAAATATATGTCGCGCCCGCTTTTGCGGCCAGCAGGGCCTGATTGGGGGAAAAACACAAGGTCACATTGGTGCGGATGCCTTGCGCGGCGAAGTGGCGGCACGCCTTCAGCCCGTCCAGCGTCTGCGGCAGTTTGATAACCACGTTTTTAGCAATCTTCGCCAGATGCGCGCCTTCGGCCACCATACCGTCATAATCTATTGCGGCCACTTCGGCAGAAACAGGCCCGTCAACAAGCCCGCAGATTTCGGCAATCACTTCCTTGAAGTCGCGTCCCGATTTGGCAATCAGCGACGGGTTGGTTGTGACACCATCCAGCAAGCCATACTCGTTCAGTTCCCGGATGTCGCTGATGACAGCAGTATCGACAAAGAATTTCATGCAGGGGTTCCCTTGTTCAGCGTGAAGTTTGTGATTGATGTTACCGCGAACATACATAGCCTTGTTGTTTATCACAATAAAAATCACAAAATAACATTATGATTGTTGATTATGTCCAGTTTCATGTTAGATGAGCGATAACTGCAAAAGGGTATGTGATGAAACGCGACGAACGCAGGCAAGCAATCATGGATCTTCTGGTTCGCAACGGCGCGGTCGATCTGGACACTATTGCCGAACGGTTTGCAGTGTCCAAAATGACCGTTCACCGCGATCTGGACGATCTGGAATCGCAGGGGTTGCTGCGCAAGATCAGGGGCGGCGCAACCATTGAAGCGGGCACCCAGTTTGAAAGCGATTTTCACTATCGCGCGCAGCAGGGCCAGCAGGCCAAGGCCGCCATGGCCGCCGCCGCGCTGGCCCTTGTAGAACCGGGCATGACGGTCATGGTCAATGACGGGTCGATGGCCGCCGTGCTGGGCGCGGGGTTGTTGGGGTGCAGACCGTTGACAGTAATCACCAATAACGCGGCCATCATTGACCAGCACCGCGCTGAACAGGGGTTCGGACTGATTGCTTTGGGTGGGGTCTATTCACTGAAATACCATGCCTATTTCGGAATGGTCACAGAAGGGGCATTGTCGCGCCTGCGCGCGGATATTGCGTTCATTTCAGCGCCTGCAGTGGCAGGGCTGGATGTGTTCCATATGGATGAAACCGTCATTCGTGCCAAACGCGCGATGATGGATGCCGCACAGCGCCGGTGTTTGCTGGTCAACCACACGCGGTTCGGGCGCACGGCATTGCACCGCCTTGCAGGGTTGTCGGAATTTGACGAGATCATCACAGACCAATTGCCCGATGCCGCCATCATGACCGAACTGGACCGCGCGGGCATAGCCATAACCCTGGCCCCCTGCCCTGCCCCCATCCCGGAGTATGACACATGAGTTCTGCAAGAAAATGGATCGGCACAAGCTGGAAAATGAACAAGACCCTCCCCGATGCGATGGCTTTTGCGCGGACGCTGGCACAGGCCCCGGGTACGCGTGACATCCAGCGTTTTATCATTCCGCCATTCACGGCAGTGCGACAAGTGCGCGACGCCTTGGCACACACCGATATCATGGTCGGGGCGCAGAATATGCATTGGGCTGACGCAGGTGCATGGACGGGCGAAATCTCGGCACCCATGCTGGTGGATTGCGGGCTACAGATGGTGGAGCTTGGCCATTCCGAGCGTCGCACCCATTTTGGCGAAACAGATGAAACTGTCGGCCTGAAAGCACAGGCAGCAATCCGCCACGGCCTGGTGCCGCTTATCTGCATAGGGGAAACCGCACAAGACAGGGATGCAGACCGCGCCACCGAAGTGCTGGCACGTCAAGTCAGGGGTGCCCTGTCGAAACTGAACAAGACACAAAAACAGGCCCCCATGTTGTTTGCCTATGAACCTGTCTGGGCAATTGGCGCAGGTGGCACCCCTGCAAGCGCAGAATATGCAGATGCCCGCCAGGCCGAGATTGCTGCACTGGCCTCGGACCTATGTGGCGCGCGCGTTGCCTGTCTGTATGGTGGTTCCGTTACGTCCGAGAATTGCGCCGAACTGATTACCCGCCCGCATATCGACGGGTTGTTCATAGGCCGCGCCGCGTGGAACGCGGACGGGTATCTGGACATCCTTGCCCGGTGCGCTGTGGCGCTGGACAGGCCCCCGCATCCTGAACATTCCTGAAAGGAGCAGATCATGAAAATAGCAATTGCCGGTGACAGTGCAGGCGAAACGCTGGCCAAAATGCTGGCGGACTACCTACAGGACCAGCATGACGTTGTTGACCTGTCCCACGGACCGCAAGGCGCAGACCCCTTCTATGCAAACCTGTCGGACCGTGTGGCAACCAAGGTGATGGCAGGCGAATTTGACCGCGCCATTCTGGTATGCGGCACTGGAATCGGGGTTTGCGTATCTGCAAACAAGGTTCCGGGCATTCGCGCCGCACAATGTCATGATACCTATTCCGCCGAACGCGCGGCGCTGTCAAACAACGCCCAGATCATCACAATGGGGGCGCGTGTCGTCGGCGTGGAACTGGCGAAAGCGATTGCCGATGCGTATCTTGCGCAGACATTTGACCCCGCGGGGCGTTCTGCTGGGAATGTGGAGGCGATTGACGCGCTTGATGCGAAGTATCACAACACCTAAGCGGGGTCGCGCGTCATTCACCCGCGCCAAAGCTTGATCACGGGCCGCAGATAGGCCACGGTGCGCGCCATGCAGACAATTGCGTGGCCACACGACCTGGCTGCGTCAGGGGGTGGGCGTCATGGACCTTGTCGGTTTTGTCATTGGCGCGGTCGCGCTGTGGGTCGCGTTGACAACACGCACGCGCGCAGCGCGTCTGGAACGCGAAGTTGCGACCCTGCGCAAGGCTGTCCAGATTCAGCAGGCGGACAGCCCCACTGACCCAAGCGCAGATGGCACAGCAACGCTTGCCAGCGCCACGCAAGACGCCCCTTCTGCTGTCGCCGTACCGGGCCTGCCGAAAACGACACGCCCCAAACGCACCACCAGCGCGTTTGCCCGACTGGGGCTTTGGTTGCGCGATAACTGGGTCTATCCCGCTGCAGGGGTAACGCTGGTGCTTTCAGGCGTTTTTCTGGTGCAATATGCTGTGGAAACGGGCCTTCTGACACCGCAGGCGCGCGTTGTTCTGGCGCTGTTTCTGGGGGCCTTGCTTGGCGCGGCCGGGGAATGGTTGCGCCGCCGTCCTTTCGCGGGCGATATGCTGCCTGCAACCCTGTCAGGCGCAGGGCTTGTCATCGCAATGGCCGCGGTGCTTGCGGCGCTGCATCTGTATGCCATGATAGCCCCCGGCACGGCATTTGCTGCGTTGGCGTTGCTGGCGCTTGGGGCCATCGCGTTGGGCTGGATACACGGGCCAATTCTGGCAGCACTTGGAATTGTTGCGGGCGCGGGCGTGCCTTTTGCACTTGGTGGCGGGGGGACGCCGCCCGCTGTGCTGTTTGGCTACTTTGCCTTATTGGCACTTGCTGGGCTGGGTATTGATGCAAGACGGCGGTGGGGCTGGGTCAGTTGGCTGGCCCTTGTTTTTCCGGTCACGGCAATGGTCATCTGGCGGTTGGCGGGCGCGGATGAACTGGCGTTTTCGATTGCGTTACTGATTGTGGCAGGCGCAGCGATGACCCTGCCCTTCGGGTATATAATGCCAGTGGTTGACGGCCCGCGCGCCTTGGGCCGCACAAGGCCGGTTCGGGGCGTGCGTGCCAGTTTTGCCGCCAGCACAGTTGCAGCCCTTTCGCTGGCGCTTCTGGTTCCGGGCATGGCTGGACCTGTTGGAATAGCGCTGTTGGCCGTGCTGATTGCGCGTTGGTGTTTGCGCGCGCCAGCGCTTGCCGACCAGTTGGTGTTACCAGTTCTGGCCCTGCCGTTATGGTTAGTTTGGCAGGCCATAATATCAGGCCCGGTTTTCAATGCATTTCATGCGATACAAGCCCCTGAAGCGGACATGCCACTTCACGTCAGTCAGATACTTGGCCTTGGCGTCATCGCGGGCTGGGCCTTGATCTGGCGAGGCGAGGCACAGCGCCCCGGGCGGCATGCCCCCTTTACGCTGGCGGGCCTTGCCCTTCCCGGTGCTGCGATTGTCGCGCTCGAAACAACATGGCTGCCGGCGGGCATACTGGGCCCCTATGTCTGGGCGTTGCACGCTATGGCGCTTGCTGGCTTGGCCACAGTTCTGGCGCTGCGCTACGCGGCGCAAGATGCTGGACAAGGGCCACGATTGGGGGCGTCGGCAGCAGTGGCTTTTGCGTTCGTTGCGCTTGGCTTGATGATGGTGCTGGGCCAGGCCGCACTGACTATTGCGCTGGCTGTGCTGATGGTGGCAGCCGCGACACTGGACCGGCGCTTCGATATTCCTGCACTTGGGGTGTTCCAGATACTGGCGTCTATGGCATTGCTGTGGCGGCTGGTTCTGGCCCCGGGCATTGGGTGGCACCTGTCCGAGGCCGCATTTGCCGAAATGCTGGCGTCACTTGTGGCAACACTTGCAGGACCGGCATTGGCATTGATGATACACTCAGGTTTGCGCGACGTAGCGCTGCGCAGCCACGCCAGGCTGGTGGTTGAAACAGGGCTTGTGGCAGGTGCTGCTATCGCGGGGGCTATATTCATTGCCCGCGCGTTGCCCGACAGTATAGGGCCACATGCGCAATTGGGTCTGCATGCGAGTGTCATGATCGTTCTGGCATGGATTCAGGTCAAACGCGCGCATTTGCCGGTATTTCCGCGTCTGCGGCGTGGAATTGCATGGGTTACTGGTGCATTGGGGGGGTTAACACTTTGTTTTAGCACACTTTATCCCACTTCGCCTATCTTTGGCCATTGGCCTTTTTCTGGACCAGTCGCAGGTTGGCCGGTTTTTAATGATTTGATCCTGGCATATCTTTTGCCTGCTGGTTTGCTTATCTGGTTGTCCGTGTGGCGGGCCCTTAAGCTGACGGGCTGGGCATTGGCTGCCGTCTGGTGTGGAAGTGCGTTGCGGCAGTTGTGGCAAGGCGAGGACTTGCGCATTGTCCGCGGAATCGCGCAACCAGAGTTATATGCCTATACATTTGCTATACTTGCGGCTGGTGTCGTCGTTCTGACAGGTGGTTTGCTGAAGGGCCGTTCCGACCTGCGCAAGATCGGGCTTTCCCTAGCGGGTCTGGCCGTCGCCAAAGCGTTCCTGATTGACGCGGCAGAACTTGACGGCTTATTGCGCGCCGGGGCGTTCCTAGGGCTGGGCCTGACACTTGCCGGGCTTGCATGGTTGAATGGGTGGGCGGTTGCACGCGAACGCGCCCGCGCGCAATAACGCTGCTGTTGGCTGATGCGGAAAACCTGCACCCTACAGCTTATGCTCGCGGGCCGCGCGTATCAGGGCTTTGTCAAGCGCATCAAGAAAACGCGATCGATCAGCCTTCGAAAAGCTGCGCCCCCTGCCCTGCAAAAACGGATCAGCGGCACGCAGGTCTGACATAAGATCGCGCGTGGCAAGGATATTGCCGATATTCGCATTGCTCAGGATTTCGCCATTGTGTTTCAGAACTTGTGCCCCTGCAGCGATACATTTTGCTGCCAGGGGAATATCAGCGGTAACAACTACATCACCCGTGCCAGCATGTTCGGCAATCCATCTATCCGCTTCGTCAGGGCCATGGTCCACGATTACAGTGTCGATCAAGGGATTTTCAGATGGCCGGATTCCGCCGTTTGAAACAATTTTGATCCGCACCTTGTGGCGTGTGCCCACGCGGGCAACTTCATCCTTGACCGGGCAGGCATCGGCATCAACGTAGATCGTCACAAAATCCGCCTTTCTACTGTGCTTCGTTAGACAAGCTTGAAATGCTGCGTGGTTGTATTTGCCTGTTTTGGCCATGCATTCAAGCGCCGCTGTTCAGATAAGTCGTGTTTTGTCCGCGGACAATAAGTGTTTTGCTACGTCGGTGCCATGGTTTCCCGGCGGAGGCGATGAACAAGGCGCATTGGGTCAAAGTCCTGGCTTCTACTTCCATGTGTAATTGCCCTGAAATAAGCGCCCAATTTCCTGATCTTGGTTTGTATTTGCATCAATGCGATAACTGTAATTGCTGTAGCCACCGGGCCAAGACGCTTTTCCGCAGTGATGTAATTCACAGAATCTATGCCTATCATCGGGGCCATCGTTCGGGCATGGGTGATTACATCTTCGAATGTTCGTGGCCTATTCAATGCAAACTGGGCGGCTTCGGTGCAGGTGTCCATCAGTTCTGCTACCGACATTGGGTTTGTTTCTGGTGTTGCGGTGCTAGGGCTGGCTTTCGTATTTACAGGCTTATCAATATTTTCTTTATTTGCCTTATGATGGTGCCGGACATTTTGACCGTCATTGCCGGACGGATTTGTGGTGCTGGCCGGTGTTTGTTCCATAGGTAAAATGTCTGAACTTGCCGACTCCACAAGCGATTGCAAAAGTTCCTCGCATTGTGCGAGCGAGAGATTGCGGCGAAGGCTTCGCAAAGTGTCCCGCGCGCGTTCATCTTCGGGCCATATCCGCAGAACTTCATTCGCGGCTGCGCGGATTTTTGTGCGCAGGTAATTCAGGTGTTCTTCCTGCCGCGTTGCTTGCGCAGCGATTGTTGCAATTTCGTGCAAACGATCAAATAGCAAGCTCAGATCGAAGCCAAACATAAGCGCTTTCCCTTCCTGCCTGCTGTGCTTTGTAAAACGCTTTTTGTTGGGGCTGTCGCGACGAACAAGAAGCCCGGCGTCTTGCAGTATTGCGACATGCCGACGGATTGTTCTGTCCGATATGCCGTTGCGCCGGAACGCGAGCGTGGCGTTTGATGCAAAGACCGTATGGTGTGACCTGTTCGGTGGCAGGCATGACAGCATCGCATCAAGCGTGGCGATCACAGGTGCTTTCAACCCCAGCAAGGGCGCAGCGGTGCGGACGGTGCTGATGATGATATGCCGTTCCGGCACAGAATTGTCCGCGGACAATGCCATGCGTTCCCGCACCCCAACAGAGGCGGCTGCTTGTCTGAATGCCATGTTTTTTTCACGACAACCGGTTGGGAAAGGGCCTGTTTTCACAAAAATCATGGAAAAGGCCACGAATCATCATTCAACCAAACGGGTTGTTGTTGACTAGCGCGAAGAAGCTGTTAAATCTGAAAGTGCAAAGAACAGATAGGGCTCTCCGGGGGTGACCTTGGGGGGCTCTTTCTTTTTTGGGCTGCTGGTCGTGCTCCTGTGTTATGTTGCTCTTGGTGGTGGTTGGTCAGCCCGATGGACGCTCGGACTTCCACGCCTGATAAAGGCGCGTCAGCTCAGTTGCTGCGTTGTCGCGCAGCCACTGGGCAAATTCTGGCAGGTCAGACTTTGATAACCGCAGCGTTACTGCGCGCGGTGTGTCCTTGATTTCGGCAAGTGGTGTCCCGTCAGGCAATTTCACCGATAGGGCAGGGGGGGGCGCCGCGGACGATTTTCCCTTCTGGGCAACCGCATCGCTGACGCGGGCAAATCGATCATCCGAATTCAATATCTCGTCCAGCGGCAGCGCTTGTATTAGTGACGCCAGGTCGATTTTCGCGTCCCGCGCCCTGTCTGCCAAGTCTTCCCACCGTCTGCGCCCGACCCCATGCGCAGAACCGATCGCTTTTATGACCGACTCTGGGATCGCGCGCGCAACTTTTGTCATGCGCGACAGCATCGGTTTATCGATGGCAAGCGCGTCCAGGATGACAGGCTGTTCATAGCCATTGGCCATAAGTTCGGCGGCAAAAAGTGCTTTCTCGACAAAACTCGGGTCAAGGCGTTGGGAATTTTCCTGACCTTGGGCAAGAATGGCCTCCTCATCAGACAGGCTGCGCACCAGCGCCTTTGCCGGGATGCCCAGTGTTTGCAGCGCCCGAAGCCGACGGCGGCCATAGACAATCTGGTAATGCCCGGGCTTGTTGGCGATGGGCCGCACCATGATTGGCACTTGCTGGCCATGTTGGCGTATGCTCTCGGCCAGGGTGGCCACATCGGCGTCGCTGAAGTTCAGCCTGTCTTTTGGCCCCGCTTCTTCGATCACATCGACGGAAAGATCCCTCACAGCGTTGCTGGAGAGATCCTTGAGGGTTGATCTGACACCACTCATTGCGCCCGTATTCGGGAAACGGGGCTTTTGGTCCTTGCTGGCCGCGTCGGAATTCGGTTCCGGTGGGGCAGGGGGCTGAAACAGGTTTCTACGAGCCATCAGTCAACCTCTCTGCCCCAAGCCAATTGTATTGTCTTTTCAAACTCATCAGCGACGCCGTTGACGCTTTCCAAAATGCGGTCAAGGGTCTTCTTGACAACCTGTCCGGGGTCAAGTTCGTAAATTGTCTGCTGCGTCATGCCTGCATCTGAAATGGCTGTTGATTTCAGCATGGGCGTATTGAGAACCTGATCAAGCAGGATAGACCGCAGAAAACCTGCCATCTGGGATTGCGGAACATCTGTGGGTTCATACCGCGCGATCAGAAATTTCAGAAACGACCAGTCGATCGGGCCTGTTGCATCTTCCAGCGTCTGAACAGTTTCCCCGGCCATTTCAAGGAATTGCGCCATGGACGCCACGTCCAGCATGCTGGGAACAACGGTAATCAGCAGCCCTGTTGAGGCAAGCAGCGCAGTCATGGTGGTGAACCCAAGCTGCGGGGGGCAATCAATGATGACCAGATCGTAGTTCTGTTCTACCTCGTCCAGCGCGATGGCCAGCCGCTGCGTGAAGGGGGGGTCAATCTTGTGCTGAAGCGCATAAGCTGTTTCGGTTTCATATTCCGACAACAACAGTCCGGCTGGTGCCAGATCCAGATTGTGGAAATAGGTTTTACGAATAACCTGGCTAAGGGGGACAGGTTCTTGATACTTCAGTGCGTCATAGACAGTTCCGCCTTCGGAAAATTCGATTTCGGGCCTGTAGCCGAACATGGTTGTCAAGCTGGCCTGCGGGTCCATGTCCACAGCCAGCACACGATAGCCGCGCAATGCATAGCGCTGCGCCAGATGGATGGCCGAGGTTGTCTTGCTGGACCCGCCCTTGAAATTCACGATAGAGATGACCTGAAGCGCATCGCCCGCGCGGTGGCCCGGCAAATAGGTTTCGCCATTCCGGCCAGTGCGCGCCATCACATGGCGAATCTGGTCGATGTCTTCTGCAGAATA
Organism: Paracoccaceae bacterium; assembly: GCA_017510335.1. GTDB lineage: Bacteria > Pseudomonadota > Alphaproteobacteria > Rhodobacterales > Rhodobacteraceae > Roseinatronobacter. The sequence goes on along the minus strand of JAFWNM010000029.1, from coordinate 108,678 downwards.
CAGGCGCCTGCCGCGGGAATCGGTTTCCACATCCGGAAAGTCACCTTCCTGATGCCGCGTTCTAAGGTTGGACATGCTGATGCCCGTCAGTTCCGACACTTCCGCAGGGTGAAACTTGCGCAGCGTTTTTCTGCTTTCGGGTTGAAAGCTGTTGCGCATATGGTTGTTCAATGCTTCGGATAGGCGTGCCGCATTCGCCGCGATCGATGCCGCGATGGAGCCAGAGAGTGTCGTGTCCAACGTCGAATTCATGCTGCCCTCGTGACCTCTTGGCGGGTCGTTTGTGTTTCGTCGCCAAACCGCGCGATTTTCGCGTTACTGCGACAACAGAACTCATGACACGCAATTTCCTGTCAGACAACAGTTTTTTCAACAGTGGTTGTGCTGCGCGCCTGTCGCATTGGTGCGATGTGATAGCAATTTTCACTTAACATACTGAAATTAAAGAAAACTGTGTGCCATTTATGGCGGCAGCCTGCAACATGTTGTGCGTGAGGGTTCGCACACCCCCAACAGGTCGGGGGATACTCGCGTTCGAATCGACTCTGGTTTGAGGGGGGACTTGGAAACGCCAGAAACGCCTGGATTCGGCTGATGTGGCGCGGTGCATTTGGCGGGGCAGGGGGGCTTGTGCAACGCAGTTTGGCATAATTACGGCAGTAATGCGCATTAGCGCAGAATTATGCACATATGATTGCGGCATTGTTCGGGTTGTATGCAAGAAGCAATTATACTGAGCTGCGTTCAGCTGTTTTCGCCCCCTGCCGATGCAGCAAGCTTAATCCAGTTTCCGGGTTTCTAAGTCCGTCACCAACATACTGATTAGAAGAAGAAAACACGCAGGGGCAGGGACCGCTTGCGCAGTTTGCACCTGTAAGACGCAGAACCGCACAGGCGCCTGCAGTGGCATCAAACCTGCCGCGCGCGAGCAGGGCAGGGGGGGCGCGCGTTTATGCGCCTGCCGAAAGCGTTTGTGCCGCTGGATGGGGCTGTGGCATGATCCGCTGCCCGTTTTCGCCATCGAAGTAATGCAGATTGGCCGGATCATAGGAAAGGAAGATGGGCTGGTCACGTTGCAGCGCAATGTCCGGTGCCAGACGGGCCGAAATTTCGTGTCCCGCAAAGTGGCAGATGGCCATTGTATCCGACCCCAGCGGCTCGAACACTTCGACAACCGGCCTGATCTTGCTGGTTTCAGCAGTCGCCCAGATCAGGTGTTCAGGGCGAATTCCCATATCAATTTGCGCGCCGTCCCGCGCATCGATATCGCCAATCGCAAGAACAGCGTCCCCCACGCGCAAACACGGCGCACCGCCGGCCTTGTCAAGCACCCCTGACAGGATGTTCATTTTGGGCGATCCGATGAATTCGCCCACAAACCGGCAGTTCGGTCGGCTATACAGTTCCATTGGCGGCCCTTCTTGCACGATATGCCCGCCGCGCAGGACCACGACGCGGTCGGCCAGGGTCATGGCTTCGGTCTGGTCATGTGTGACATATACTGTCGTTGTGCCCAGCATGGCGTGCAACCGCTTGATCTGTGTGCGCATTTCGACCCGCAGCTTGGCATCAAGGTTGCTGAGTGGTTCATCGAACAAAAACACCGATGGTTCGCGCACAATGGCGCGGCCCATGGCGACACGCTGTCGTTGACCGCCCGATAACTGGCCCGGTTTGCGGTCAAGGTAATCACCGATTTGCAAAATGCGCGCGGCATCTTCGACCTTGGGCGCAATATCGGCCGCTTTCCAGCCACGCATTTTCAGCCCGAAGCCGATATTTTCGCGGATCGTCATATGGGGGTATAGGGCGTAATCCTGAAACACCATTGCGACATCGCGCCCTCTCGGTTCCACTTCGTTGACCACCCGACCACCGATACACAGCGTGCCGCCTGAAATTTCCTCCAGCCCCGCAATCATGCGCAGCATGGTGGATTTGCCACATCCCGAAGGGCCGACAAAGGCGACAAATTCGCCGTCATTCACGGCAAGGTCCACGCCATGGATCGCACGAACCTCGCCATAATTTTTCACAATCTTACTAAGGCTGATGTCGGCCATGGTGCGTCTCCTGTGCGATCCCGGAAAAAAGGGGCTTGCATTATTGATAATGTGATGATTATCGTTATTGATAATTTATGGCAAGCCCGAAAGCAGACCCAAATAAAAAGGAGCGGCGCAGATATGGCCGTTGAAAGTTTCAGCATACCCTCGGTGACGGAACTTGTTGCGCGTCAGTCAAGCCGGCGCAGTCATGTTGTGTTCGTCGCACTTCAGAAGGAAATCGTGCTGGGTGTGTTGCCGCCGGAACAGGCGCTGACAGAACTGGACCTTGCGCAGCGTTTCCAGTGCAGTCAGGGCACAGTGCGCGAGGCCCTGATGCAGTTGCATGAAGAAGGGCTGGTGAAGCGGATGCCCAACCGCGGCACCCATGTTGCCCCCTGCCATGCAGATGACGCCCGCGCGCTTTTGTCCCTGCGCCGCGAAGTGGAATGTGACCATCTGGACCGCGTGGTTGCCCGTGCCGATGACCGTTTGCGCGCGGATCTTGGTGACCTTTTGAACGCCATGCGCAATGCGGCGCGCGATGGTGATGAATATTTGCTGTCAGTCTATGACCGGGCCTTCCATGCGCGCCTGTTCGATACGGCAGATCTGCCATTGGTCGCGCCGATCCTGACACGGTGCCTGATTCACAACCACAGGTTCAAGATCCTGAATTCCCGGCCCAACCGCGCGCTGGAAGAAACTGCTGAACGGCATGTTCCCATCCTTGCTGCACTGGATGCGCGCGATGTGGCACAATTGCGCAATGTGCTGGCCCATCATATTGCCACCATTGTGGATTTTGGCCCCGACCTGACAGGCACGGCCCTGGAATGAACGCCTTGACCGACACCATGCGCGCCGTGTTGGCCCGGCTGGCCGAAGAAGATGCCGAGCTGGTTGACCCAACAACACTGGACCCGCAGCAGGGCCGAACCCTGGCCGCGCTGGCAAACCAGCGCTGGAATGAAAACCTGCCCGAAATGGCCGAGGCGCGCACTGTCATGGTTGCGGGCAGCATGCCAGCCCGCTGGGTGGTTCCCCATAATGACAACGGGCGCGATGCGATCTTGCACGTCCATGGTGGGGGCTGGGCCTTTTGTTCGCCCGCAACCCACGAAGGTGCGGCGCGGCGGCTGGCGCTGGCATGTGGCTGTCCCGTGCTGACGTTCGACTACCGTAAATCGCCCGAACACCCCTGGCCCGCCGGGTTGGAGGACGTGACCGACGCCTGGCACGCGCGCGACCCGGCGCGCCGCTGGTCCATGGCAGGCGACAGCGCAGGGGCCAATCTGGCGTTATGCGCGATGCTGCGGTTGCTTGCCGAAGGGACCGAACTGCCTGCCCAGGCGCTGCTGTTTTATGGTGTGTATGGTGCTGATTTCACAACGCCGTCCTATACCGCCAATGCCGAAGGGCCGGGGCTGACGCGTGCGAAAATGCGGCGCTATTGGGATTGGTATGCGCCGCATGACATACGCGCCAATGCCCAGATTGTGCCCTTGCTGGCCGATGACGGGGCGCTTGCCGCGTTGCCGCCGCTATTTCTGAATGCCGCCACCTGCGACCCGCTTTTCTCTGACAGCGAAAATCTGGTGGCGCGGCTGCGCGCGCTTGGGCGGGATGACCCGTTCGACCGGGTGGACGGGGTGGTGCACGGGTTCATGCAGATGGGCCTTGACCTGCCAGAGGCGCGCGACGCGTTTGCGCGGGCAGGCAAGGTTTTTCGTGGGAGGAGCGCCTGACAAAGGCGACAACAAGGGAGGAACGACATGACTTTCAAGAAAACACTGGGGCTTGCTTCGGTTCTGGCACTGACGGCAGGGCTGGCCCATGCCGACAGCACGGTGCGGTTCTGGTATCATTTCGACAATGCCGACAATCCGATGAATGAACTGGTTGCCGCGTTTGAAGCCGCCAATCCCGGCATCAAGATCGAAGCCGAGAATATTCCCTGGAACAGCTATTATGACCAGCTTTATACCGCAATCATTGGCGGCAGCGCCCCTGACGCGGCAATGGTCAAAATGTTTGCACAGCCCCGACTGGTGGAAATGGGCGCACTGGAACCCATTGGCGAATGGATCGATGCATGGGACGGCAAGGACGGGCTTCAGGACAATCTGCTGGAACTGACCCGCGCTTCAGACGGTCAGGCGTATTACCTGCCGGTCCAATATGTGGTGTTGTATCTGTATTATCGCCCCGACATGTTCGAGGAGCTGGGCCTGTCTGTCCCGCAAACCTGCGATGAATTCCGCGATGCGGCGCGCGCGCTGACCCGCGACACCAATGGTGACGGGCAGACCGATGTTTACGGGTTCGGCTTCCGGGGTGCCAGCGGCGGGCATGATCATTGGGGCAGTTTCACCCTTGGCCGCGACGGCGTAAGCCTGACAGAGGGGCTGACATCGGAAGCGGGCATTGCCGGCACGCAATTTGTGGCGGATCTGTTCCGCGAAGACGGTGTGTTCCCGCCTTCAACCCCGAATGACGGGTTTCAGGAAATCATCGGCACGTTCAAGGCCGGGCGCACGGCAATGACCATCCACCATATCGGGTCGGCCAATGGCATGGTCGAGGCATTGGGCGACAACGTTTCGGCGACTGTTGTGCCGGAATGTGGTGGCGGACGCTGGACGGCGTTTGGCGATGAAAGCACCGCGATCCTGTCCAGTGCCGAAGACAAGGAAGCGGCGTGGAAATGGATTTCCTTCCTGTCATCCGCAGGCAACAACGCCCTGTTCAACGAAGCGACGGGGCAATTGCCAGTGGTCAAGGCCGACACTGAAACCTGGTCGCTGCATCCGCCGCGCTTTGTTCAGGCAACGGTGGATTCATTGCCTTATGCCGAATTGCTTCCAAACGTGCCCGAAACGTCTGATTTCGTGAACACGGTCTGGGCCACAGCAATGCAGCGGGTTTTGATTGGCGACATTGGCGCCGAGCAGATGAACAAACAGATTTCCGACCTGTTTTCAAACTGATCGTCTGATGCGCTGACAGGGCGCCCCTTGGTGCCCTGTCTTTCCCTTGCTGCCCGCTTTCCTGAGAGAGTGCAAATGACCCTTGCAGACCCCCCCGACAGGCCCCACCGCCGCCCGCTTTCGCGGATTGTGTTGCCCTATGCGATGCTGTCGCCCGCAGTTCTGGTTACGCTGGCCATCGTCTTCTTTCCCATGGTCCAGACTGTGTGGATGAGTCTGCATGATTATGTGCTGTTTCGCCCCAACGTGTTCGAGTTTGTGGGCCTGAAGAATTTTCGCGCCGCCCTGAATGACGAAGTGTTCTGGATATCCCTGCGCCACACCATCATCTGGATGGCGGCCACCATCCCCGCGCAGCTTTTGCTTGGGCTGGTCACGGCGCTTTTGCTGAACCAGCAATTTCCGTGGCGTCCGGTTGCGCGGGCGCTGGTTATCATTCCATGGGCGCTGCCATCGGTGGTGATTGCGCTGATGTGGGTGTGGATTTATGACAGCAACTACGGCATCGCGAATGAGCTTTTGTTGCGGGTTGGGCTGATCCAGCGGGCCATCCCATGGCTGGCCAACCCCGACACGGCACTTGCCGCCATCATTCTGACGCTGACATGGCAGGGGTTTCCGTTCTTCGCTGTCATGATCCTTGCTGGCCTGCAATCCATTCCGCGCAGCTATTACGAGGCCGCAAGCATTGACGGGGCAAGTTCCTGGCGGCAGTTCTGGCATATCACCTTGCCGGGCATTTCCGGCGTTGTTGTCACGGCGGTGCTACTGCGCACCATCTGGGTTGCCAACAGTTTTGACGTGATTTTCGTTATGACAGGGGGTGGGCCGGGCTATGCGACCCATACCTTGCCGCTATATGCCTTCATCAAGGCGCGCACCAATCTGGATTTCGGCTATGGATCAGCCATTGCCACGCTGTTTACGCTGATGCTGATGGTTATTGTGTTGGTTTATCTGCGGCGCACCGCAAAGGCGGTGCAGTGATGGCACTTGGCAAACGCTCAACCCTGCGCCGCATCCTGACAGTTGATCTGCCCATGCTGGTGATCCTGACTTTCACGCTGGGGCCATATTTGTGGATGTTCATCACCTCGATCAGTCCGGAATCAACCTTGTTCACCGAAGGCCCGTCCATCTGGAACGCAACGATTGAAAACTACACCCGGCTGTTTGCCACGGTGGGGTTTGCGGGCAACATGCTGGACAGTCTGATTGTGGCACTTGGCACAGTGGCGGTGGGGTTGTCGCTGTCGGTAACAGCGGCCTATGCGTTTTCACGGTTCAATTTCCGGGGCAAGCGTATCTTGATGGTGCAATTCCTGCTGATCAACATGTTTCCGTTGGTGTTGCTCATCCTGCCGCTGTTCATACTGATGCGGGTTCTGGGCCTGCTTGATACGCATCTTGCGCTGATCATCGCCAATTCCACTGTGGCGATTCCGTTTTCGGTGTGGATGATGGTCAGTTACATGAACGGCATTCCCAAATCGCTGGACGAAGCCGCGATGACCGATGGCTGCACCAGAATGCAGGCGCTGCGCCGGGTCATTCTGCCGCTATGCCTGCCCGGTATCATTGCCACCGGCATTTATATCTTCATCACGTCATGGAACGAATATTTGTATGCGCTGACCCTTGGGGGCCGGAACGTGCGCCCCATCACGGTGGCCGTTCAGACCCTGATTGGCGAATACGAAGTGCAATGGGGCCTGTTGACTTCGGGGGGGATCGTCGGTGCCCTGCCAGCAACAATCCTGTTCCTGTTGGTGCAAAAACGCCTGATCTCGGGGCTGACGCAAGGCGCGGTCAAAGGCTGAGAAGGAAAGGAAATACAGTGAAAAACCCCGTTGGCATCATTTCGATGCAGTTCACCCGACCGTTTACCGGCCAGGATCTTCATTATTTTGCAAAGGCTGCCCATATCGGGTTCGATTTCATCGAGCTACTGGTGCCCGAACCCGAAGACAACCTGCCGCTGGCAGATGTCAGGGCGGCCGCCGCAGATGCAGGGCTGTTTGTCGTGCTGGCCGCGCGCGTAAACCCCCAGCGCAGCATCGCGTCAGATGATGCGGTGAACCGGCAAGGGGGAATCGAGTATCTGAAACGCACTGTGGATGTGGCCGCACAACTGGGCGCGTCCATCATCGGCGGGCCGCTTTACGGGGAACCGATGGTTTTCGCTGGCCGTCCGCCGGTGCCGCGCAGCGATGATGACATTGCCGCGCGTGCTGCGCGCACCATTGACGGACTGGCGCAGGTGGCCCCCATTGCCCGCGATGCGGGCGTGGTGTTCGGGCTGGAGCCGTTGAACCGGTTTGAAACCGACATTGTGTCGACAACCCGACAGGCCATTGAAGTGGTGGATGCGGTGGGGGATAGCGGGCTGGGTATCATGCTTGATACTTTCCATATGAATATGGAAGAACGCTCCATCCCTGATGCAATCCGCCTTGCCGGGGACCGGATCGTGCATTTTCAGGCGAATGAAAACCATCGCGGTCATGCGGGCACTGGACATATTGACTGGCCCGCTGTCATGCGGGCGCTGCATCAGGCGGGGTATGACGGCCCAATCGCGCTGGAACCCTTCCGCCGCGCCGATGACAGGGTGGCCCTGCCCATTGCCCATTGGCGTGCCCCCCAAGAGGACGAGACTGACAAGTTGCGCGCGGGTCTGGGCGTCATTCGCAACGCGCTTGCCCTGGCAGAGGTGGACCAATGATCAATATCGGATGGATCGGGTGTGGCCGTCACGCGCGGCAAATGCTGCTTCCACAGATGGGGCGCAATGGCATGCGCATTGCGGCCCTGTGCGACCGTGACGGGGACGCAATGGCACAAGTGGCGGCCGAATACGGTGTTACCGCGCTGCATTCGGATTTTCACGACCTGATTGCCACACCGGGGCTGGACGCAATCGGTATGGCTGTTGGCCCGGACCTGCATCATGCGGCGGCCCTGGCCGCGCTTGCGCGCGGGCTGCCGGTATTCATGGAAAAACCCCCCGCCGCCACGGCCCGGGGCGCGCGCGAAATTGCGCGCGCCGCAGACGTGGCGGGTAAACCCGTGATCGTGGGGTTCATGAAGCGCTACTCCACGGGCAACCGTATTGCCAAGAATGTGTTGGCAGATGGGGGGTTTGGCCGGGTTCTGGGGATTACGGGTGCGTATATGACGGCCCCCACCTATTTCGCCGGTGAACCCGATTACACCGGCTTCTTCCTGCACCACTGCGTCCACTACATGGACCTGATCCCGTGGTTCGCTGGCGAAGATTTCGGGGACATGCAGGTGCGCAGCATTTCCCCCCAGCCCGGAAAACTGCTGCTGCATCTGAACTTCACCACTGCAGGCGGGGTGATCGGCAATGTGGTGATGGGCACTGTCCAGTCGCGCGGCACCCCGATGGAAGAGATCCGTATCATGGGTGATCATGCGCGCCTGCATGTGGACAATATCATCAACGTGGCCTTGTATCGTGACCCACCCTTCAAGGCCGATGATTCCGCTGCCACATTGGACCCGGCCAGCGATACATTAAGCTGGACGCCGAATTTCACCGCTGCCGCAAATGAGGACCACAAGGGCTACGGGGCCTTGTTGGCCGATGTGGGCGCAGTGCTTCAAGGTGCGAAGCGGGATTTTCCTGACATTTCCGATGGCGTGCGCGCCATGGAACGGCTGGAACGCATGATCGCCGGGCTCGACATCTAGGGCATGTCGCTCAGAAGTGGGAACCGGATTTAGTTTCTTGAACATGCTCCAGCGCGGGCTTGTGTTCGGGGAACAGAAGAACCAGTGCAGGCCCAAAGGCTGACGCGCTGCGTGCTGAATACCGCAACGCAGCGCTTCGGCGGCTTTGTGATGTGCCCTAATCAGGGCGCAGTGTAACAGTCTGGTTGGCATCCCTTATCTGGTGGCGGGTTTCGCGCCCGTCGGGCCACCGGACATGCACATCTGCTTGTGTGGCGTTTCCCAGACCGAAATGCAGCGGCACAAGCTGCCCGCCTGCATGCCCCCCGCCAAGTGTGATGTCTTGCCATTGCGTGGCGGTTTGCGTGCCCACGGTCACCCGCGCGCCAATGCCAAAGCGGTTTGGCCCGCTTTGGCGCAAGGCAACCGCCAGCCAGTTGCCAACCCCATCGGTGACGTTACGATACACGCGGGCAGGGGCGCGGCGGTTGATAACAACCAGATCAAGCCGCCCGTCGCTGTCCAGATCCACAAGCGCTGCCCCGCGCGAACGCGCGAAATCCGCCAGCCCGGCCAGATGCGCCGCTTCGGAAAACGTGCCATCCGCCCCGTTCAGCAGCAGGTTGTTGGGGTCGGCCATGGCCAGATCAGGCATCTGGTCCACATTGCCCTTGGCGATGAACAGGTCTGCGCGTGTGTTGTTGTTCACATCCCCCCATTGGGCATGCCAACCTGTGGACGGGCGACCATCGTCGCCCATATAGGGGCGGTGCGCGGTGTGGCCCATGCTGAAGGGGGCAGTGCTGTAAGTGCCGTCCGGCTGGGCCAGTTGCAGCATCTGGTCAGCCATGGAGGTTAGGTAAACATCCGCCAGCCCGTTGCCGGTTATGTCGCGGCTGGCAATGCCCATTCCCCATAGCATCAGGTCCGGCCAGCCATCCTCGGCCCCCAGAAAACGCGCATCGGCAATATCCCACATCTGTTCATAGCCGCCGCGCACATAATAATGCCGGTCATTGGACAGGCGCAGCGTCATGCGGCCGCGGGCATCGCGCGCGGCCAGGGCCGAAAGTGGGCAAAACCCGGGGCCAAATGCCGCCGATATCCAGCCCGTGCCATCAGGGCGCAACAACTGGTTGTCATCGCAGGCAAAGAACGGGCCAGTGGGGTCGTCGCGGTCGACATAATTGCCAACGAACATACTGGGCCGGTCTGCGCCTGCTTCCCACCACGCGCTGAACGCTGTGGACCAGCCTGTGCCCGCATCAATGCCAAGCGCTTCGGTCGCGTCCTCGAACTGGCACTCCCCCAGACCACGCAACACCACATTTGGCCCGACGCGCAGCACGAACAGATCCAAAACCCCGTCGCCGTCAATATCCAGCGGATAGGCGCCGGTCACACCCTGCAGGCCAGTGTCCTGCGGTGCGAACACCATGTCGCCATGGTTGCGCAGCAACAAGGCCGGTCCGTCACCGCCGGCCAGAAACAGATCGGGCAGGCCGTTATCGCTGCAATCGAACGCCGCCACACCCCCGCCCACGAAATATTCCCAGCCGCCACTGTAGTGATGTTCGGGCATGGTATTGCTCAGATCCGCAAATTGGGGGGTTTGTGACAGGGCAGGGGGGGCCGCGACGACCAAAGCCAACAACAACGCGCCCCTCATGCGGCGCTGCCGCGTGTAACGGTGCCGCCCAGCAGGTTTTCGGTCAAGGCCCCAAGTGCCAGGGCGACCGCGCCTTGCGCCCAGACCAGATCCCCCCATGCGTGGATTTCGACGCGGGCAGGGGGGCGTGCCCCGATTAAGGTCATGGCCTGCATTTCGGCCATCACTTCGCGGGCATACAAGTAGTCATATTGCATGCGCCCGCCGGACAGGATGACAACTTCCGGGTCGAACATTTGCACCACATTCGACAGGCCAAGCGCCAGATACCGCCCTGCGCGCCGGAAAATGGACAGCGCCGCTTCATTGCCGCGGCGGGCTTCGGAAAACAGGTCTTCCAGCAAGGCAAGCGGGCTTTCGGACAGGCTGGCATGCTGGTCAAGTGCCGTCGCGGCCTCGCGCGCAAGTGCGTAATCCGCAACATAGGCTTCCAGACAGCCGCGTTTGCCGCAGCGGCACAAGGCACCGTCCAGTTGCACCTTGGTATGCCCCAGTTCAAGGCCCACACCGCGCGCGCCCCTGTAAAGCTGGTTGAAAATAACAAGCCCCATGCCGACACCATGTTCAATGGTGACAACCGCGAAATCCGATTTGTGGCGCCCGCCGCCGAACCACAGTTCCGCAAGCGTCAGCAGGTTCGCGTCATTGTCCAGATAGGTGGGCACGCCGAATGCACCCTGAAATTGCGCGCTTAACGCCGTTCCAGGCGAATCCAGCATTGGCGACCAGGGCACATTGCCGGTTGCATGGTCCACCATCCCCGCCATGCCGACGCCGATGGAATGAATATCGCGCAATTGCATTCCCTGCGACGCCAGCAATTTGTCCATCAGCGCGCGGGCTTCGGCCACCAGAATGGCGGGGCTTTTGCGGTTGGGGCGGGTGGGAACGCTGGCTTCGGCAATCCTGCGGCCTGCGAAATCGCTTAACACGGCAGTGTGGCGCTGGTCGCCCAGCTTCATGCCGACCACATGATAGGCTTCGGACACGACTTCCAGTTCCACAGGCGGGCGACCGCGCCCCGTGCGGGGTTGGTCCGTGTCCAGTGCGGGCGGGATGGCGGTTTCGCGCAGGAACCCTTCTGCAATAAGTTCGGCCGTCACCGCACTGACGGACGCTGCGCTGACCCCAAGGGCGCGCACCATATCCGCGCGGGTGGTTTTGCCATGGGCGCGGGTGTAGTCGAACAGCATTTGCCGCAGCGGGCGTGGCACGGGCGCAATATTGGCCAGAACAGGCCCGCAACCTGCCGGTTCATCCGTGTCCGATGTAATGGCCCCGACAAGATGCGGCGTCATTTTCCTGCCCTCCCCAGCACGATAATAACTTCACGTCCTAAATTAATAACATCTGAAGCTGGCATAAACATCAAGAAAAATCGCCATGCAGGGCGTTTTAAGCAGATAAAAGTCAGGTTTCCTGACGTAAGTGACTTTATTTTATTTGACAGTCGAAAAATATATGACATTATCCCGCTGTCTGGCCGCAAGACGATGTTGTGCGCCAAGATCTGTTCAGGGAGGAACGTATGCAAAGAATTCTTACCGCGGCCATTGTCGCGACCCTTGGTTTCAGCACAACTGCGCTGGCGCAGTCACTGACTGTCGGTGTTAGCTGGTCCAACTTTCAGGAAGAACGCTGGCAAACAGATGAAGCAGCGATTCGTGCCGCGCTTGAAGCTGCGGGCGCGTCCTATATTTCGGCAGATGCGCAATCATCATCATCCAAGCAACTGTCCGATATCGAAAGCCTGCTGGCGCAAGGGGCGAATGCCCTGATCGTTCTGGCACAGGATGCGGCCGCCATTGGCCCGGCTGTTCAGGCCGCCGCTGATGAGGGGATTCCCGTTGTCGCCTATGACCGCCTGATCGAAGACAACCGCGCCTTCTACCTGACCTTTGACAATGTCGAAGTCGGGCGCATGCAGGCACGCGCTGTTCTGGAACAAGCGCCAAGCGGCAATTACGTCATGATCAAAGGCTCGCCCACTGACCCCAACGCGGACTTCCTGCGCGGTGGCCAGCAGGAAATCCTGCAAGCGGCAATTGATGCAGGCGACATTACCATCGTTGGCGAAGCTTACACCGACGCATGGCTGCCCGCCAACGCACAGCGCAACATGGAGCAGATTCTGACTGCGCAGGACAATAATGTTGATGCGGTTGTGGCGTCCAATGATGGCACCGCCGGGGGCGTAGTTGCTGCGCTGACCGCGCAGGGCATGGACGGCATTCCAGTGTCCGGCCAGGACGGTGACCATGCGGCGCTGAACCGTATCGCGCTTGGCACGCAGACAGTTTCGGTCTGGAAAGATGCGCGCGATCTGGGTCGCGCAGCGGCTGAAATTGCGGTGCAACTGGCAGCAGGCACGGAAATGGCCGATATCGAAGGCGCAGGCATGTGGACTTCCCCTGCCGGCACGGAAATGGTGTCCATGTTCCTGGAACCAGTGCCGGTGACCGCAGACAACCTGTCGTTGGTGGTTGATGCAGGCTGGATCAGCCTTGAAGCGCTGTGCCAAGGCGTCAGCGATGGCCCCGCGCCCTGCAATTGATGCCCGTTTGACGGCATAGAAACGGGGCGGCATATGTGCCGCCCCACATTCGATAGATGTGACGCTACATCTGTTGGTCCTTTGCCTGTGCCATTGCTGCACGGCCACGACATTCAGGACATTTCCCCATGAGCACCCCAGATACTGCCAACCGCACATCGCCTGGCGGGACGAAGGCCAACAAGACACGGCTGTTTGATGCATTGGAACTGGATACCCGCCTGCTGGGCATGATTGGCGCCTTTGTTCTGGTGGCTGTCGTGTTCAATGTGCTGACAGACGGGCGTTTCCTGACGCCGCGCAACATATTCAACCTGACCATCCAGACCGCCAGCGTGGCAATTATGGCCACGGGCATGGTTTTCGTGATTGTCACACGCCACATCGACCTGTCGGTGGGGGCGCTGCTGGCCACATGTTCCGCCGTCATGGCCATGATGCAAACAGCATGGCTGCCGCAATTTCTGGGCCTGCCGCTGGGCCATCCGATGATTCCCTGGCTGGCAATTGCTGCGGGCATTGTCACGGGCGGGGTGATTGGTGCGTTTCAGGGCTGGTTGACTGGCTATTTGCTGATCCCGGCCTTCATTGTTACCCTGGGCGGGCTGTTGGTGTGGCGCAACGCAGCGTGGTATTTGACGAACGGTCAGACCATTGGCCCGCTGGACCAGACATTCCAGATGTTCGGTGGCATCAACGGAACGATGGGCGAATTCTGGTCCTGGGTGGTGGGTATCCTTGCCACGGTGGCTGCCTTGGCGGCATTATGGGCAAAACGGCGCGACAAGCTGCGCCATGATTTTCCGGTAAAACCACTTTGGGCCGAGGTCGCACTGGGCGCAATCATTGCGGGGGCCATTCTGGGGCTGATAGCGATACTGAATTCCTATCAGGTTCCTGCCGCACGCCTAAGCCGTGAATTCGAAGCCCGCGGCGAGATAATGCCCGAAGGGTTCACCGCTGCCTATGGCCTGCCCATTTCGGTGCTGTTGCTGATTATCGTGGCCATTGTCATGACCGTCATTGCACGGCGCACGGCATTGGGACGATACATTTTCGCCACTGGTGGCAACCCGCAAGCGGCGGAACTGTCGGGCATCAATACGCGGCTGCTGACGGTCAAGGTGTTTGCGATCATGGGTGCGCTTTGCGCCATTTCGGCGGTGGTCGCGTCTGCCCGTCTGACCAACCATTCCAACGACATCGGCACACTGGACGAATTGCGTGTCATTGCAGCGGCTGTCATTGGCGGCACTGCGCTGGCGGGCGGAATTGGCACGATTTACGGCGCCATCCTTGGCGCGTTGATCATGCAATCACTGCAATCGGGCATGGCGATGGTGGGCGTTGATGCGCCGTTGCAAAACATCGTTGTGGGCAGCGTGCTGGTTCTGGCCGTGCTGATCGACATCATCTACCGCCGCCGCACAGGGAAGGGTTAAGCCATGACGCCACTTGTAGATATCCGCAATATCTCTATCGCTTTTGGCGGGGTTCAGGCGGTCGACAATGTGTCGATTGACCTTTACCCGGGCGAAGTGGTGGGGCTGCTGGGCCATAACGGCGCAGGCAAATCCACGCTGATCAAGATCCTGTCAGGGGCCTATAAGGCCGATAGTGGGGAAATCTGGATCGACGGAAAACGCGCCACGATCAACAGCCCCCGCGATGCACGCGCGCATAATATCGAAACAATCCACCAGACGCTGGCATTGGCCGATAACCTGCCCGCGCCCGCAAACCTGTTTCTGGGGCGTGAATTGCGCACCATGTTCGGGTTTCTGGATGACAGCCGCATGGAGGCCGAAACCACCAAGATCATGGCGCGGCTGAACCCCAACTTCAAGAAAATTGCGGAACCTGTCAGCGCCTTGTCAGGGGGTCAGCGCCAGTCTGTGGCGATTGCGCGCGCGGTGTATTTCAATGCCCGTATCCTGATCATGGACGAACCGACCGCAGCGCTTGGGGTGCATGAAACCAAGATGGTGGCCGACCTGATCATGGAATTGAAGGCCCAGGGCCTTGGCATTTTTCTGATCAGTCATGACACCCGCGAAATGATGGAATTGTGCGACCGTGTGAGCGTCATGAAGAATGGCCAGCTTATCGGCACCGAACGGGTCGAGGACGTGACCGAAGATGACATTCTATCCATGATCATCATGGGCAAGAAAGCAGAGAAGGCGGCATGATGTATCTGGGACTGGACCTTGGCACATCCGGCCTGAAGGGGCTTGTCATAGATGACAGTGGCGCGGTGCAGGCCGAAGCCACAGCGCCCCTGAATGTCGCGCGCCCCGCCCCAGGCTGGTCCGAGCAAGACCCCGCCGACTGGATTGCAGCGGCGCAGGCCGTTTTGCACGCCTTGTCGGACAAGGTGGACATGGCCGCCATTGGCGGTATTGGCCTGTCGGGGCAGATGCATGGCGCAACCGTTCTGGACGCCGCCGACAAGGTGCTGCGGCCCTGCATCTTGTGGAATGACACCCGCGCCCATGCGCAGGCCGCGCGGTTGGACGCCGACCCGCAATTCCGTGCGGTTAGCGGCAATATCGTTTTCCCGGGCTTTACCGCGCCCAAACTTGTCTGGATGGCCGACGAGGAACCGGACCTGTTTGCGCAAGTGGCCAAGGTTTTGTTGCCAAAAGACTATCTGCGCCTGTGGCTGACAGGTGCCCATGTCGCGGAAATGTCGGATGCGGCGGGCACAAGCTGGCTGGATGTGGGCGCGCGCGACTGGTCGGATGATTTGCTTGCCGCAACCGGGCTGACGCGCGACCATATGCCCGCACTTGTCGAAGGGTCTGCGCCATCAGGCGGATTGCGCGCAAACCTTGCGCAGGAATTCGGGCTACGCGCAGGAATTCCGGTGGCAGGTGGCGCGGGCGACAATGCCGCAACCGCCATCGGGCTGGGCATCGCACGGGGCGGGCAGGGTTTTGTCAGCCTTGGCACATCGGGCGTTTTGTTTGCCGCAACCGACGGTTATGCACCTGCGCCGGAAACCGCGGTCCACACGTTTTGCCACGCACTGCCAGACACATGGCACCAGATGGGGGTCATTCTGGCGGCTACGGATGCGCTGAACTGGTTTGCAGGGATCGCGGGCGCGACTGCCGCTGACCTGACAGCCAATCTGGGCACCTTGCAGGCCCCGGGTCAGGCGCTGTTTCTGCCCTATCTGGGCGGTGAACGCACACCCCTGAATGATGCGGGCATTCGCGGCGCTTTCATCGGGCTCGCGCATGCGACCGACCGCGCCGCCGCCACCCGCGCCGTAATGGAAGGCGTGGTTTACGCACTTGTCGATTGCCAGCAGGCACTTGCGGCAACAGGCACACGGCTGGACACGCTTCTGGCCGCAGGCGGGGGCGCGCGGTCTGAATACTGGCTGTCTGCACTGGCGACAGCGCTGAATGTGCCAATTCAGGTGCCGCAGGCGGGCGATTATGGTGCCGCACTTGGCGCGGCACGGCTGGGCCTGATGGCCACGACCGGGGCAGGGGCGGACGCCATGCCGCTGCCACCCATCGCGCGTAGTTTTGACCCCGTATCCGATAAAACACAGGCTTTTCAGGACGGGTATGCCCGCTACCGCAAGGCCCAATCTGCAATCAAGGAACTGACATGAGCGATTTTTTCAAAGGCATCCCGCAAATCACCTATCAGGGACCGGACAGCGACAATGATTTCGCGTTCCGCCACTATAACCCCGATGAAATTGTGCTGGGCCGCCGCATGGAGGACCATCTGCGCTTTGCCATCTGCTACTGGCACAGCTTCGCATGGCAGGGGGGTGACCCGTTTGGCGGGCAAACTTTCCTGCGGCCATGGTTTGGCGACAGCATGCAAAACGCAAAACTGAAGGCAGATGTCGCGTTTGAGATGTTCCGCATTTTGAATGCACCCTATTATTGCTTCCACGATGCCGACATGCGCCCCGAGGGCGACAGCTTCGCCGAGACAACGCGCAACCTTGAAGAAATGACAGACTATTTCGCGGCCAAGATGGAAGCGGGCGGGCCGAAACTGCTGTGGGGCACGGCCAACCTGTTCAGCCACCGTCGTTTCATGTCGGGCGCAGCCACCAACCCCGACCCCGATGTGTTCGCCTTTTCCGCGGCCACGGTGAAAACCTGCATGGACGCGACCCAGCGTCTGGGGGGTGAAAACTATGTGCTTTGGGGCGGACGCGAAGGGTATGAAACCCTGCTGAACACCGACCTGACCAAGGAACTGGACCAGATGGGCCGCTTTTTGTCGATGGTGGTCGATTACAAGCACAAGATCGGCTTCAAGGGGGCCATCCTGATTGAACCCAAACCCCAGGAACCCACCAAACACCAGTATGATTACGATGTGGCAACTGTGTTCGGGTTCCTGCAGCGTTTCGGTCTGGAAAAGGAAGTGAAGGTCAATATCGAACAGGGTCACGCCATTCTGGCTGGGCACAGTTTTGAACATGAACTGGCGCTGGCGTCCAGCCTTGGTATTTTCGGGTCCATTGACATGAACCGCAACGATTATCAGTCGGGATGGGACACGGACCAGTTCCCCAACAATGTGCCTGAAATTGCGCTGGCCTATTATGAAGTTCTGCGCGCTGGCGGGTTTACCACAGGGGGCACCAATTTCGACGCCAAGCTGCGCCGCCAGTCATTGGATGCCGAGGACCTGATCCTGTCGCATGTTGGCGCGATGGATGTGTGCGCCCGTGGGCTGAAAGCCGCCGCCGCCATGCTGGAAGATGGCAGGCTGGAATCTGCGCGCGCTGCGCGCTATGCCGGTTGGACCAAACCAGAGGCACAGGCGTTGCTGAACAGCGACCTTGATACAATCACCGCTGACGTGCTGTCCCGCGGCATTGATCCGCAGCCATGTTCTGGCAAACAAGAAAAGCTGGAAAATCTGGTCAACCGTTTCATGTGACCGCGCGCTATTGAAAAACCCGCCCCTGAATGCATCAGGGGCGGGAGATATGCTCAGGGCATTAACCCCATAAGCAATGTTATGTTAAAATTGCCTTGGGTGTTCAAGGCAAGCTGCCCTCAATCCCTTCGACATAGAAATCCATTGACAGCAGCAGTCCGTCATCGGGCAATTCGCCATCAGCGACCTTCTCGCTGCCATCTTGTGCGACAAGTGGCCCTTGGAACGGATGGAACGCGCCACTGCGGATTTCTTCCATCTTGGCATCGACAACGTCCCGCACATCTTGGGGCACCGCGTCATTATAGGGCGCGATGGTCATCATATCGGCGCTGATCCCTTCCCATGTGTTGGCGGTTTCCCATGTTCCGTCCAGCACCATGCGCGTGCGTTCAACGTAATATGGCCCCCAGTTATAGACCAGCGCGGTCAGATGCGAGTTTTCGCCATATTGTGCCATGTCGCCCAGGGCCACGACATATTTACCCCGGTCCTCGGCGGCTTGCACCACGGCCGGGCTGTCGGTGAAATGCGCCAGCACATCAACGCCCTGATCGAGCAGCGCATCGGCGGCGGTGCGTTCAAGGCCGGGGTCAAACCATGATGAAATCCACACAACGCGGGTGGTGAAATCAGGATTGACCGACCGCGCCCCCAGCGTCATGGCGTTGATGCCGCGCAACACTTCAGGAATGGGATAGGACGCGACCACGCCCAGACTGTCGCCCATCAGCCCCGCCACCATCCCAACCAGATAACGGCTTTCATAAGCGCGGGTGTGGTAAATCGCCAGATTGGTGTCTTGGGTATAGCCGGTGGCATGTTCGAACGCGATATCAGGGAATTGTGCGGCCACGCGCGCCATCGGGTTCATATGGTTGAAGGATGTGCCGAAAATCAGCCCGAAATCCTGACTGGCAAACTGTCGGATCACGCGTTCCGCATCGGCCCCGCCATCAATGCTTTCGACATAGGCGGTTTCAACGCGGTCCCCGAATTCTTCTTCCAGCATCAGCCGGCCCAGATCATGCTGGAATGTCCAGCCCGCATCCCCGATCAGGGATGAATACACAAAACCGATTTTCAGCGGTTCATCCGCGGCCACCGGCCCTGCCAGCCCAAGGCCAAGCGCGGCGGCCAGAAAAATGGACGTTCTTTTTGGTGTCATGTTCACTCTCTCCTGTTGTAATTTGTTTGTCATGCGGTCGGGCGGAAGGGTTTGCCCAGACATCCGGGCGCATTCAGGCGTATGCGGGTTGCATCGCGGCTGATCAGGACAAGGACCAGAATGGTGACCAGATAGGGCAGCATGGCCAGCACATGTGACGGCACCGCCAGCCCCAGCCCCTGCCCGTGAATCTGCATCACGGACACAAGGCCGAACAGCCACGCCCCCAGCACCACCCGCGCGGGTTTCCATGTTGCAAAAACCACCAGCGCAACCGCGATCCAGCCGCGCCCTGCGGTCATCCCCTCTATCCATAGCGGGGTCATGACACAGGACAGATACGCCCCGCCCATTCCCGCAAACGCCCCCCCGAAGGCAATGGCAGCAAAGCGCACCTTGATGACGGAAAACCCCAGGGCATGCGCGCTGTCGTGGTTTTCGCCCACAGCGCGCAGGATCAGGCCAACACGGGTGCGTGTCAGCACCAGCGCAACAATGACCGTCGCGGCCAGCGCCATGTACACCACCACATCAAGGCGGGTGAACATGGCGCCAATCACGGGCAGGTCAGACAGCACCGGCAGTTCGACAGGTTGCAACCCGCGCATGTTGCGCCCCTGCCACGCCTGCCCCCAGAACGCGGACGCCCCGCCCCCCAGAATTGTCAGTGCCAGCCCCGCTGCATACTGATTGACCTGAAAAACCAGAACCAGCACCCCGAAAATCAGGCTGAACCCCGCCCCGGCAATGGCCCCAACCATGAAGGCCAGTGCGAAATTTCCAGTCGTCAGACCCACGGCAAACCCTGTTACCGCGCCCACCAGCATCATCCCTTCAACGCCCAGATTGACGCATCCTGCCTTCTCGACGACCAGTTCGCCAAGGGCGGCCAGGATCAACGGGGTTGCTGTGCGCATTGCCGAAACAAGGATGGCAACCATCAAGGCTGAATCGATCATCCGCGCGCCCTTTCGCCAAGGCGGCCCACACGCACCACGCGGTAGCGCACCAGAACATCACTGGCCAGTAGGGTGACAAGCAGCACCCCTTGGAACAACTGCGCGACCGCGACTGGCACCCCCAGCATTTGCACATTTTCCCCGCCAATCAGGATCAGCGCCAGCAAATGCGCGGCCAGCACCACGCCAACTGGGTGCAACCGGCCCAGAAACGCCACAATGATGGCGGCAAAGCCATAGCCGGGGCTAATTTTGGGCAGCAACTGTCCGACGGGGCCTGCAACCTCCATCGCGCCAACCAGACCGGCCAGCCCGCCTGTCAGCAGAAACGACAGCCACACCATGCGTGTGCGCGAAAACCCTGCATAGCTGGCGGCATTTGCGGCATCGCCCCCGACGCGCAGCCGGAACCCTGCCACCATATGGTTCATCAGGAACCACACGGCCAAGGCGGCCAGCGGCAGCACCAGCCAGCCAATATGCAACCGCGTGCCCGGCCATAACAGCGGCATGACAGCTTCCGGGCTGAACAAGCGGCTTTCAGGAAACCCGAAGCCCTGCGGGTTGCGCAAAGCCCCATGCACCAGCCACCCCAACAAGTGATCGGCCACATAGATCAGCATCAAACTGGTCAGAATTTCATTGGCGTTGAATTTTGTGCGCAGCAAGGCCGGGATGGCCGCCCATGCCATGCCGGTTAGTGCCCCCGCCACACAAACCAGCGCAAATGTTCCTGGCACCCCTTCGCGCCACAGCGCAAGCGCCACCGTGCCACCCCCGATTGCCCCAAGAACCAGCTGCCCCTCGGCCCCGATATTCCAGATATTGGCGCGAAACCCCACCGCCAGCCCCAGCCCGATCAAGGCCAGCGGCAGCGCCGACAGCAACCATTCGCTTAACCCGAAGGCGGAATTTACGGGCGCAATGAAATAGGCATATAGCGCCGCCCAAGGGTCGCGCCCAATGCCCAGAAACAGCAAAAAGCCGAAGGCCACTGTCAAGGCGATGGCCAGAACTGGCGCGCCATACAGTGCCAGCGGCGACGGCTTCAGGCGCGCAACAAGCCTAAGCGGCATCCACATCTCCTTGGGTGGTAGCTGGGTCCAGGGGTGCGGCACCACTCATCAGCAGGCCCAGATTTTCGCGGGTGCATTGGTCCCGCGGGATGGGGGCGGACAACCTGCCACGATACAGAACCGCAACACAGTCCGATAACGACAGCAATTCATCCAGATCCTCGGACATGACAATAACGGCCGCGCCTTTGTCGCGCAGGGCAACAAGCGCTGCATGGATGGCGGCGACGGCCGCCACATCCACACCCCATGTCGGATAGGCCACAACCAGCGCGCGCGGGTCTGACAGAATTTCGCGCCCCACAATAAAGCGTTGCAAATTCCCGCCTGAAAGCGCCTGTGCAGCCGTGGCTTGCGACCGGGTGGCCACGCGAAACTCGTCAATCACACGCGCGGCGAAGGCATTGCGCTTGCGTGTGGAAATGACCCAACGCCATGTCAGCGGCACGCGCCAATGCGCCGTCAGAAACCCGTTTTCCGCAAGCGACATGGGCGGCACTGCGCCGCGCCCCAACCGTTCGCCCGGCACAAACCCCAGGCCCAGTTTCCGCCGCGCCCCCGGCCCCATGCGCCCCACCGCCTGCCCCCCCAGGGTTATGGCACCAGCCGCGCGGGCCAGCCGTTCCCCCGACAGCGCCGCCAGCAGTTCTTCCTGACCGTTGCCTGCAACACCGGCGATGCCCAGAATTTCCCCGCCGCGCGCGTGCATGTTCAACCCGTCCAGCGCTGTTCCATGGGGGTTTGCGGGCTGCAAGCTTAAATCATGCGCGGCCAGTTGCACCGGGCCGCCCAGTCCTGCTGCCCCTGCCCCAAGCGGCGGCATTTCCTGCCCGATCATCATGCGCGCCAGGTCGTTGACGCTGGCCCCTGCAACGGGCACGGTGCCCACGACACGCCCGCCGCGCAACACCGTCGCGCGGTTGCACAGTGTGCGGATTTCTTCCAGCTTGTGCGAAATGAAAATGATCGCGCGCCCTTCGCGGCGTAACTGGTTCAGGGTTTCGAACAGCCCAAGAATGGCTTGCGGCGTCAGAACCGATGTCGGTTCGTCAAAGATCAGGATGGAAGGGTCTTGCAGCAAGACGCGCACAATTTCGACGCGCTGCTGTTCGCCCACAGACAGATCGGCCACCACGCGGTCGGGGTCGATGACCAGCCCGTAGCGTTCGCCAATGTCACGAATGCGCTGCCGCAGGTCGCGCCGGCGCGCGGGGTCATCCAGCCCAAGGGCAATATTCTCGGCCACGGTCAGTGAGTCGAACAGGCTGAAATGCTGGAACACCACGCCGATACCCGCCGCGCGCGCTGCCGCGGGCGACGATATGGCCCGCGCCTTGCCGTCAATCTCTATCCTGCCGGATTCTGGCGCGACCAACCCGTAAATCACCTTGATCAGTGTTGATTTTCCTGCGCCGTTTTCGCCCAGAAGTGCCAGTATTTCCCCCGCCTGCACATCCAGCGACACATCATCATTCGCCAGACAGCCCGGATAGTGTTTGGACACCCCCGACACGCGCAAGCGCGCGGGCGGGGTGTTGCCTTTTGCTTCATCGGACGAAGGGGGTATATATGCGTTCATAACAACACCGGATCACGGGTTTTGCGGACCTGTCCAGCCAAAGACAACTGCGGTCGTCTTGCCTGCACTCTTTGCTTTCGGCTTGGGCGGGATAGGGCGCAAATGCGCGAAAAGCGGGCATTTTCTAGTTGCGGGCCAACAGTCCGACCAGCGTTTGTGCCAATGTATCGGGGGCGGCCAGCATGGGCGCATGTCCGCATTCCAGCCGCCGCAGGCGCGCACCGGGCCATGCGGCGCACATGGCATCCTGAACCGCAGGCACAACCGAACGGTCGGCCCCGCACCGGATATACGCGCGCGCCACACGCCCTGCATTCGCGGCGGTATGAAACACGCGCGGGGCGCGCACCGCTTCGCCCTGAATTGTCAGGCGCGTGGTGGCCGTGCGTGCAGCGTCAGGGGGGCAGTCATGATAGAACACGCTGATGGCCGCATCCTGCGGCACCGATGACCCGCCCGGCCCCATATGCAAGAACGCCCCTATTCCAATGGCGGTAGGGTCCAAGGCGGCGAAGGGTTCTACCATTTCGGGAAATGTCACCCCCGATGGCAGCATCATGCCCGCAACATAAATAACCTGTGCCACCTTGTCAGGGTGGGTTTCGGCCAGTTGCGTGGCCAGAACACCCGCGCCGCTATGGGCAACAATATGAACAGGGGCCGATGCGGCCAGCAATGCCGCGCGCGCATGCGCCACATGGTCCGTGAAATCCACTGCGTCAGGCGCACGCCCGTCGGCGCCATTTCCGGGCAAATCAAGCGCAACAGGGTCCAGGCCTGCGGCCAGCAGCGGCGCAAGCTGGCTGTCCCAGACCCACGCCCCCTGCCATGCGCCATGCAGCAGCAATACCGGCGTTTGGGAATGCTTACGCATAGGTGCGCGCATACATTTCGCGCAAATGCCCTTCGACTGTGGTGGGGGCATAGCGGGGCGGGTCGGTTTCGCTGGCGCAACCGGGCAGGCAGATAACAGGTTCATCCGGGTTGCCGGAAAAGAAGAACGGCACCGAATAGCGTTCCCGCCCCGACAGGTTCACCACACGGTGCAACGTGGAGCGGTAGCGGTCATTCGTCCAACGCGCGATCATGTCGCCCAAATTCACAATGTAGCTGTCGGGCACGGGCGGTGCATCCACCCAGCCCGCTGTTTCATCCCAGACCTGCAAGCCGCCGACATTATCTTGCATCAGCAAGGTCAGCGCCCCCCAATCCGTATGTGCCCCGCACCCCTTTTCACCCGGCAAGGGGTTGGCAGGTTGCGGCGGGTAATGGATCAGGCGCAAATTGGCCATGGGTGCATGGCAAAACGGGGCAAAGTGGCCCTGTGGCAGGTTCAGTGACAGCGCAAGGCCCTGCATCAACCGCGCCCCCAGAACCAGCATTTCGTCATAATAGCGTTCCATGATGGCGCGAAACTGGTCCATGCCTTCGGGCCATTGGTTAGGGCCATGGTTGAATTTGCCCGCGACAACCCGCGGGTCATCAAGGGGCAGGTCTTCGCCCGAATAGAAGCTTTCCTTCAGGTCCGGTGGTGCGCCTGCTTCCAATGTCTGGCCGCGCATGGGTTCATACCCACGGTTGCATGTGCTGGCCGCCATGCTGATGGCCATTTTGCGCGCCAGCGGCTGGTCAAAAAACGCGGCCGCCTGTTCAAGAACGCTGGCGCGCAGGCCCGCGTCAATTCCATGGCCGGTCAGATACATGAAGCCCTTGTCCTGACAGGCCGCGCGAATGGCCCGGCCAACAGTTTCGCGGATGGCCGGGTCATCACTGGCAAGCCCGCTGATATCAACAATCGGAAGTGAAAGCGTTTTGTCGTTCATGACGTGATCCTTTGACGCAATGGGGGGTCAGGCGTGTTGAACGCGCGCGCTGGCGTGCTGGTGGTCACGGCGCAATGCGGCAATGTCGAAACCCGGTATCTGGCCATCCCAGACAGTCCAGCGTCCCGCAATCATGACCCTGTCGGCACGGTGCGCCCCGCAATTGACCAGTGCCGCAATCGGGTCGCCATGACCGGAAAACCGCAATTCATCCAATGTGAAACAGGCCAGATCAGCCGCCATTCCCACCGCAATGCGCCCCAGATCACCCTCGCGCCCGATGCAGGCCGCCGACCCTTCGGTGGCCCAACGCAGGGCGTCCAGATGGGTGACTGCCGACACCCCGTAATGATGGCGCTGCAGCAGAAATGCCTGCCGCACTTCCTGCATCAGGTTGGAACTGTCTTGCGCTGCGGACCCGTCCACCCCAAGGCCGACGGTCACGCCCGCCGCTTCCAGTTCGCACACCCGACAATGCCCTGAATGAATGATCATGTTGGAACAGGGGCAATGCGTGACGCATGTTCCCGCCCGTGCCAGACGCGCAATGTCGGGGTCCGAAAAATGCACCCCATGTGCCAGCCACACATCCGGACCCAGCCAGCCGGTTTCATCCAGATAATCAAGCGGGCGCATCCCGAAGGTTTCAAGGCACCAGGCTTCCTCGTCGCGGGTTTCGGCAAGATGGGTGTGCAACCTGGCGTCATGCCTGCGCGCCAGATCGGCCGAGGCCGTCATCAGATCGCGCGTGACAGAAAACGGCGAGCATGGCGCCAGCGCGATCTGGATCTGCGCGCCATGGCCCGCATCATGATAGGTGGACAGCAGCCTTTCGCTGTCGGCCAGAATGTCGTCACGGTCCTGCACCACACTGTCAGGGGGCAGTCCACCATCTTTGGCCGACAGGTTCATGGACCCGCGGGTGAACACACCGCGCATGCCAAGGGCGCGGGCCTCATTCACTTCAATGTCGATCCCGTGTTCGCACCCTTTCGGGAAAACATAGTGATGGTCTGTGGTGGTGGTGCAGCCTGACAACATAAGTTCGGCCAGTGCCACGCGCATTCCCAGCGCCAGATCTTCCGGCGTCATGCGCGCCCAGACCGGATACAAGGCCTGCAACCATGGGAATAATTCCCGGTTCAATGCGGGTGGGAACGCGCGGGTCAAGGTCTGGTAGAAATGGTGATGTGTGTTGATCAGTCCGGGAATGACAACATGCGCTGACATATCCACCACCTGATCAACCAGGGTTTGCGGCGTGCCCCCTGCGGGCACCAGTTCGGCAATGCGCCCTTCGTCAACCACAATGCCGCCGCCCGCATCAGCGGCAAGAACAGCAAGGGGGTTCTTTAACCAGATTCTCATGTTGGCAGGCCCTTTTCTGGCAGTAATGTGGCAGGTGCGGGGTCAAAGCCCGTTCCAGAACCCGTTATGGACAAGCGCGCTTTCCTCGGACAGCAGCGGGCCAAGAACTTCAACCTTGCGTTGCCCTGAAGCGAACACCTGCACACAAGGCAAATCCATGGTCAGGTTTTCCGGGTCCGGGCCGATAAGGTCTTTCAGCGCGCTCTCGCTTAGGCCATGCACCACGCGCCCTACCCCCGCCCAATAGACCGATCCCGAACACATCGCGCAGGGTTCCGCAGAGGTATACATCGTGCAACCCGACAGGAATTCAGCACTGTAGAGTTTTGAGGCTTCGGTCATCAGGTTGCGCTCAGCATGGCCGGTGCGGTCCGATTTTGTTGTGCAGGTGTTCATCGCTTCCAGCAGAATGGACCCATCAGGCCCCGCCAGCAGCGCACCAAAAGGGTGGTCACCGCGTGCGCGTGACTGCTGCGCAAGGTCAATGGTGCGGCGCAGAAGTCGCAGGTCGGTTTCGGTTGGGGGACTGTGGGGCGCTGACATGGGAATGGTCCTTTCCGGGGCGACTCGGGCCTATGGGTTCAGGGTCAGATTCGGTGCAAAAAACGCAACACTGTTCCTGTGCGCGATGCAGCGCTTCTGCGGCCAGCGCCCGAAATCTGTGCACAAACCCGCAAATCTGACTGAATTTTCGCCGTTTTGCCGTGCGCCCCTGCCTGCCGGTCGGTTTTTTCTGCACTGCCGCGGGAACCTGCCGCAATTTGAACTTGTCGCTAGGTAGAAGCGGTCAGGACAAAACAGCGTTCGGGACATTGCCAGCGGCGGGAAACCAACCCGGGGTCACACCCATGATCGCTTCATGCTCAAGTGTCATATTGCCAAGCTTTCTTCATGTCGCACACGGCGGCAGCGTATCCGTCTGCCATCTGCCCAGAACAAGGACCAGCCCATGAAACTTCACTTTATCAATTCGCCTGTCAAACGTGCCCTGTCTGTTGCTGGCCTTGCCATAGGTCTTGGCACATCCGCAGCAAGTGCTGCCGACCCCGTGACCTTCCAGTTGGACTGGCTGCCCGGTGGCGACAAAGCCCCGATTTATGTGTGCGTCCATCAGGGCATTTGCGCCGAACATGGGCTTGATGTGACCATCAATGGCGGGCGCGGCTCCTCCGAGGCGATTACCTTTCTGGCGACAGGCCGCGCCGATATTGGCACCGGCGGGATTGAAGCGCTGATGGCGGCAATCGCCAATGATCAGGTGCCGGTGAAGGCGGTTGCGTCTGTCTATACGCGCGCGCCGCATGCATTTTACACGCTGAAATCTTCGGGCATCGACACATTGGAAGGTGTCGCAGGCAAACATATTGTTACGTCGCCTTTCACATCGTCCAACGTGTTTCTGCCGTTGGTCTTGCAGGAACTTGGCCTGAGCGAGGATGATATCGAACTGACCCGCGCAGACCCCGGCGCACTTGGTCCGATGCTGATGACAGGGTCTGCCGATGTCATGATCGCATGGATGACCGATGTTACCCGCTACAGCAATCAGGCAGCGGCGGCGGGCCATGAACTGAACATCATGCCATGGTCAACCGGCGGGCTGGACCTGTATGGGCTGGTCCTGATTGCGGCAGACAAATTCATGGAAGAACGCCCCGAAGTGGCACAGCGGTTCATTGACGCCTATCGTCAGTCGGTCCGGTTTACCTATGAAAACCCCGAACTGGCCGCAGAATCCGTGGCGGCCATGGTCCCCGAACTGGAGATGGAAAATGTCGTGGGGTCCGTGCGGGACATGCTGGTTCTGGCGTTCAACGAAGTGACCGAAGCAGACGGACAAGGCGCATTGACGCCCGAACGGCTGGCCCAGACATGGGAATGGGTTTCTCAGGCGCAGGAACTGGCACCCGATGCGCTGGACCCTGAAACCATCGTTGACCGCCGCTTCCTGCCCGGAAACTAAGGCATGACAGGGCAAGAACCGGCCAGTATTCGCTTTTCTGGGGTTGGACAGGTTTTCGAAACCGACTCTGGCCCGCTGGAAGCCTTGCGTGGGGTTGATTTCACTGTTGCGCGGCATGAATTTGTTGCCGTGCTTGGCCCCTCGGGGTGTGGGAAATCGACATTGCTGCGCATCATCGCTGGGTTGATTGCACCCACATCGGGCACAGTGTCGGTATTCGACGTGCCCGTGACCCGCCCGCGCGATGATATAGGCATTGTGTTCCAGAAACCCACCTTGCTGCCATGGGCCAATGTGGAAGACAATGTGGTGTTTCCGGCCCGGCACAAAACCGGGCGGGTCAGCCGCGCGGACCGTGAAAAAGCCCGCGAAATACTGGCCACAGTGGGACTTGCCGGTTTTGAAAAGCGCCTGCCCGACGAATTGTCGGGCGGGATGCAACAACGCGTGGGAATTGCGCGCGCGTTGCTGATGGACCCTGACATCCTGCTGATGGACGAACCCTTTTCAGCGCTTGATGCGCTGACCCGCGAAGAAATGGGGTTTGAATTGTTGCGCCTTTGGGAAGCGCGGCCCAAAACCGTGCTGTTCATCACCCATTCCATAAGCGAGGCCGTATTGCTGGCCGACCGTGTTCTGGTGATGGGGGCGCGTCCGGGCACCATTGTTGATGACAGCCCTGTTCCCCTGCCGCGTCCGCGCGGAATAGAAACCACAAAAAACAAGGTGATGCATGACTTTGCAGGACATCTCCGCAGCCTCCTCCTCAAGCGGGCGGCGTAAGATGAAACAGCCGTTGGGCCGCCAGATCAGCCGGATATTGTTGCGCGTGCCGGGGGTTTTGCCCGCACTGACCTTCTTGTTGATTCTGGCTCTGTGGGAAGTGTCAGTGGTGCTGTTTTCCATACCGTCCTATGTGCTGCCCGCCCCGTCACGGATAGCGACAGGGTTTGATGCAGTGTCCACCCATCGCTGGTTCCAGCATATCTGGGCGACATTGCGGGTAGCCCTGATTGGGTATGGCATTTCCATCATTGTGGCCCTGCCGCTTGCCATTGCGCTGACCCGGTCAGAACTGGTGAACAAGGCGCTGTATCCTATTCTTGTCGTTATCCAGTCCACGCCGGTTGTGGCCATCGCGCCTATTATTATCGTGGTTCTGGGCGCAGGCGATGCGCCGCGCGTGGTCATCACCTTCCTGATTGCGTTTTTCCCGCTGGTGGTCAGCACAGCAACCGGATTGCTGGCCACCCCGCGCGAGCTGATCGAATTGTCAAAATCCCTGCGCGCGCCGGTGTGGCGGGAAATCACGCAAATTCGCCTGCCCTTTGCCATTCCGTATGTGTTTTCGGCGCTGAAAATTTCCATCACGCTGGCGATTGTGGGCGCGGTCGTTGCCGAATTCGTGGCCGCCGACAAGGGGCTTGGATTCTTCATCCAGTTTTCCACATCCATGTTCCGCTTGCCGGAAGCGTGGGCGGGTTTGGGCATTCTTGTTCTGCTGTCACTGTCGCTGTTTCAGGCCGTGTCACTGGTGCAGCGTGTGTTCTTTCCCTGGTCGCTGCCAAAGAAACTGCTATGACAGATTTCCTGATCATCAATATCGAGCATGGATTGACGGGCGCGGACGCCGGCCCGCTGGCGCGGTTTTCGGGCGCGTTGCGGGTGCGTGGGGGGCGCATTGCCGCCATGGGTGCGCTGACCCCCGAACCCGCAGAACGTGTGATAGACGCCCGCGGCGCCGTGGTTTGCCCGGGCATGATAAACACCCATCACCACCTGTTCCAATCCGTGCTGAAAGCCGTGCCAGAAGGAATGAATGCCCCCCTTGACCCGTGGTTGATGCAGGTGCCCTTCACATGGTGGCCGCATCTGGATGAGCGCGCATTTCGCACCGCTGCCACCATTGGCATGGCAGAACTGGCCCTGTCGGGCGTCACAACGGTGTGTGACCACCATTACATCTATTCCGACCGCTATGCGTTCGACCCCAATGAAGTCCTTTTTGATGTTGCGGCACGTTTTGGGCTGCGGTTTGTGCTGGCGCGCGGGGGCGGAACGAAGGGGCGCGTGTTTTCAGACCCATCCGTGCCGCCAGTGCCGGTTGAACCTTTGGCGACATACATGGACGGGGTGCTGTCCGCCGCCAGCCGTTGGCATGACCCCGCCCCTGACGCCATGACCCGCGTGGTGATGGGGCCGAATACGCCCATCTTCAACTTTGCCGCTGGCGAATTGCGCGAACTGGCCCAAACCGCGCGCGCCGCGGGGTTGCGCCTGCACGCGCATTTGTCCGAAAACCACGCCTATGTCGATTATACGCTGGCGCAATATGGCGAACGGCCCGTGCCATGGCTGGCAGGGCAGGACATGCTGGGGCCGGATGTGTGGTTTGCCCATCTGGTGGAAATCGATGCGGACGAAATTGCGCTTCTGGCAGGCACCGGCACCGGCATGGCGCATTGCCCGCAAGCCAATGCACGGCTTGGGTCCGGCGTGGCCCCCGCGGATGCATTGCATGACGCGGGCGGGGTTGTGTCGCTGGCTGTGGACGGGGCGGGCGCGAATGAAGCCGCTGACATGGGGTCTGCGCTTTATGCCGCGTTCTGCCTGCACCGCGCGACCAAAGGGGCCACGGCGCTTGCGGCGGAAACAGTGCTGCACTGGGCGACCATGGGCGGGGCGCGTGTGCTGGGTTTGGGGGCCATAGGTCAGCTTGCCCCCGGTATGGCCGCTGATATTGCCATCATCGACATTTCCGCGCCGCGCTACATGGGCCAGCATGATGCCACCATTGGCCCCGTTATTTCCGGTGGGGGGCTGCATATCCGGCACAGTTTTGTCGCTGGCCGTGAAATTGTGCGCGATGGCGGCATTGCGTGGCTGGACCTTGCGGCCTTGTCGCATGATGCGCGCGCCGTCACACAAAACCTGATCACCCGCCAAAAAGGAGGAGATGCGCCCCACCGGGCCTGCGCCGCCCAGTCGTAATACACCCGCGCGCACAGGGCAGGTCTGCCCGCGCGCGTGATCTGCTTCAAACCCGGAGTAGAAGCTGTCAGCGCCCGTGTGGCGCAGGTCATTGCTCCACTACCCCCCTTGCTGCCCTGCCGGTTTGTGCAGGGCCGGAAACTGGAGAAAAGACATGAACACCCCAACAGCAACCGGATATGGATTGGCCGAACTGGACAAGGAAACCCGCATTGGCGGCACCGGAATAGAAGTGCAGCGCGACATTCCCCAGATCGACATGAGCGACTTTTTCAACCGCCGCGCCGAAATTGCAGATGCGCTGTGGGATGCGGCAACGGGTATCGGGTTTTTCCAGCTGACCAATCACGCCATCCCCCAAAAGCTTATCGATGAAGCCTTTGACCTAAGCGAGGCGTTCTTCGATCTGCCTGCAGATGTGAAGGCGAAATACCCGCTGGCACCGGGCACCAATGCGGGCTGGGAATTCAAGGAACAGGTCCGCCCTTCCACCGGCACGGCTGACAACAAGGAAAGCTATCAGATCACCTTGCCGCGCATGTCACAGCTTTGGCCCACGGGCGAAGAACTGGCAGGGTTCAAGGCCACCATGCTGGAATTTGAACGTGCGAACTGGGGACTTGGCATGAAGGTGCTGTCCTGCTTTGCCGATAAGCTGGGCTTCCAGACAGATTTCTTTACCCAAGCCCATGATCCCTTGCGCGCGCAATACCAGTCCACCTTGCGGTTAATCCATTATCTGGGCATGGAAAACGCCAAACCCGAAGATTTCAAGTTCTGGCGCGCGGGTGCGCATACGGATTTTGACTGTCTGACATTGCTGCATCAACGCCCAGGGCAGGGCGGGTTGCAATTATGCCCTGGCAAGGATTCCAACGGCCGCGCCATTGCCTGGACAGATGTGCCCCCCCTGCCCGGTGTGATCACCTGCAATATCGGTGACATGCTGATGCGGTGGTCCGATGACAAATTGCTGTCGAACCTGCACCGCGTGCGCATGCCAAAACCAGAAGAATACCTTGGGCCGCGCTATTCCATGGCGTTTTTCTGCCAAGCCAACACTGATGCGGTTCTGGAAGGCCCGGAAGGGAAATATGTCCCCATGACCGCGCATGACTATATTCAGATGCGACTGGGCGCGAATTTCAGCAAAAAGTAGCATCCACGCGGTTTTCAGGTGGCGCGGTCATTCCGCGCCACGCTGCCATTGGCCGTGTCAGACCGTCATGCAGACGGTTTTGGTTTCCAGATAATTTTCCAGCCCTTGTGGCCCGTTTTCCGTGCCCCAGCCGGATATGCCATGCCCGCCTTTGGGCAGTTCCGGCGAAAAGTAGCTGTGGCAATTCACCCAGACAGTGCCCGCGCGCATATCCGCCGCCATGCGATGCGCCGTTGACAGGTTTTCAGTCCAGACACTGGCGGCCAGCCCGTATTGGGTATCATTGGCCATGTGCAGCGCGTCTTGCACTGTATCAAATGGGGTAATGGCCACCACTGGCCCGAACACCTCGTCGCGCATCAGGCGCATGTCGGGGCGCACATCGGCCACGACTGTGGGTTGGAAAAACGCCGCCCCCTGCGGGGCAATGCCGCCCCCCGTCAGCACCTGTGCGCCCTCGGCACAGGCATCGGTGACAAACCCCGCGACATGGGCCGCGTGGCGGGCATGAACAAGCGGCCCAAGGTCCGACGCCGGGTCCAGCCCGTGCCCCAGTCGCAGGGCACGCGCTTCATTCGCCAGCGCGTTGGCGAAACGGTCATAGATGCTGCGATGCACATAGACGCGCGACCCTGCCA
Organism: Paracoccaceae bacterium; assembly: GCA_017510335.1. Lineage (GTDB taxonomy): Bacteria > Pseudomonadota > Alphaproteobacteria > Rhodobacterales > Rhodobacteraceae > Roseinatronobacter. The sequence continues at coordinate 76,071 of JAFWNM010000029.1, read as the reverse complement.
CGCAAACCTGTCCGCAATTTCCGAAAATGCCGCGCGCCACCCCGGGCACCGCCAGCGCCAGATCGGCATCCGCCATCACAACAGCCGGGGATTTGCCGCCCAGTTCCAGCGTCAGTTTCTTCAGGTTTCCGCGCGCCGCGCCCAGCAGCAGACGCCCCGTTTCCGTGGACCCTGTGAAACTTAGCTTGGCCACATCCGGATGTTCGGCCAAGGCCGCGCCCACGTCATGGCCAAACCCCGTCAGCACATTCACCACGCCTGCAGGCAGGCCCGCACGCTGCAAGATATCTGCCAGCATCAGCGCGGTTAACGGTGTTTCCTCCGCGGGTTTCAGAACCACCGTGCAACCCGCAGCCAAGGCAGGCGCAAGTTTCATGGCCGCCATCAGCAGCGGCGAATTCCACGGCACAATGGCCGCGACCACCCCCACAGGTTCGCGCAGCGTAAACGCGCTGACACGCTTGCCCGCTGGCTGATAAGTGATTGACGGCGTGATGGTCTGCCCCATGATTTTGGTGGCAAACCCCGCATAGTAGCGAAACTGCGCGATTGCACCGGGAATTTCCCCCATGCGGCCTGTGCGCAGGGTTTTGCCCTGGTCCAGTGTTTCCACTTCGGCCAGGGCATCGGCATTGTGTTCGATCAGATCGGCAATGCGCCACAGCAACGCGCCGCGCGCTGCAGGGGTCATGCCTGCCCAATCGGGGCGCGACAAGGCCGCGCGCGCGGCGGACACGGCAGCATCGGCATCTGCTTTGGTTGCGCGTGCCACCTGGGCCAGGGGGGTGCCGGTCGCGGGGTCGGATGTGGTGAAATACCCGCCTTGCGGGGTCACCCAATCGCCCCCGATCCACAATTTTTTGGGGGCCTGTGCCAAAAAATCGCGCGCGGCGTCTGTTATCAGGGGTGGGGTCGAAACTGTCATGTGGACCTTTCCGCGCGCAGCCTTGCGCGCGCGTCTTGCGCGCCGTGCAAAATGGACTGATAGCCCGTGCAGCGGCATATGTTCCCTTCAAGCGCGGTGGTAAGGGCGGCGTCATCTGGGTCCTCCGGTCCCCCCAATGCGCCCGCCAACGCGATGGTCACGCCTGCCGCGCAATACCCGCATTGAAAGCTGTTGGCCTGCGCCAGGGCTGCCAGCATCGGCGCGAAACGGGGGTCCTTGCGCACCCCCTCAATGGTGTCGACACGCCGGCCGGCGACTTGCCATGCCATCAGCAGGCACGCATTCACCGCCGCCCCGTCCAGCAAGACCATGCAGGCCCCGCACCGCCCCACGCCACAGGCAAGTTTGGTGCCGGTCAGCCCAAGATCTTCGCGCAGGATGGTGACAAGGGGCCGGTCGGGGGCACAATGCAGCGCGGTTTCAGCCCCGTTCAGCGTGAATGCGATATGGGTCATGAACGCCCCTCCAGCATGTTCAGAATTACCTCGGGCGGGATTGGGGTGGTTGCGGGCCAGCGCCCCAGCCCCGCGCCCACAGCATTGGCGATGGCGGCTGTCACTGCGCCAATGCCCAATTCGCCCACCCCGCGCGGGCCAAGCGTGTCATCCGCGTCCAGCCCTTCCAGCGCGGTGACATGAAACTGCGCAGGCACATCGCGGATGCCCGGCAGGATATAACTGTCCAGATTGCGGGTTATCATATGCCCGCGGGTGATCAGGGTATCTTCGCTTAACGTCATGCCAAGCCCTTGGACCACCCCCCCTTCGATCTGGCCAAGATAGGCCGATAGGTCGATCACCGGACCGGCGGCGGTATGCATTTCCAGTTCCATAACCCGCACCATGCCGGTAACGCGGTCAATGGACACGCGCGCCAGCGTCGCACCAAAGCAATGGACAAATCGTGCATTGCCCGCTGTATAGTGCGTTTTGGGAAAATCAAACGCGGTGGTTTCAGCTGGCAGCCGCTCCCCGCCCAGATGCGCGGCAAGGCGCGCGAAATCCAGCATGGGCGGGGTGGCGCTGTTTTGTCCCTTATGCGCGATACCCCCTGCCACAATGCGCAGGTCATCGGCAGGGGTGTCCAGAATACCGGCAGCGGCGTCCAGCAGTCTTTGCGCAAGTGCAGGGCCGGTGCGCGCGCCGATCTGCCACGCGACATAGCCCCCCCGCGATGCCGATGTGGACCCCGAATCCGGGCTGTGTGCGGTGTCGCCAACAATGGCGCGCACATCTGACCGCGCACAGCCCAGATGCGTGGCAACTGCCGCTTGTAGCGCGGGCAACAGCCCCTGCCCCATTTCATCCAGTCCGCAGGCAACCTCGATCTTGCCATCTGCTGCCAGTGACAGCCGCCCTTCGGCGCTGTCATGGGGCAAGGACCCCAGCCCGTTCCCCTGATAATTCAGCGCCATGCCTGTTGCGTGGATGTCATTGTCGGTTGTCGTGACAGGGCGCCACAGCGCACTTGCCGCTGCCGCTTGCACCATTTCGTGCAGACGTTCAGACCCTGCCACCCTATGGCCCAGATACCCAGGGCTGCCCGGCACGCGCAGGTTGCGCCGCCGCATTTCCGCAGGGTCCAGCCCGCAGGCAGCGGCCAGCCGGTCGATCTGGCATTCGATCGCAAAGGTCATCTGGTTGGCCCCAAACCCGCGAAAGGCCCCCCCGGTGCCGTTATTGGTGTAAACAAGCCGGCCGTGGCTGGTGACATGGGCAATGCGGTAAGGGCCAGCCGCGTGTTCCATTGCAGTTTCCACCACCGCAGGCGAAAGCGAGGCATAGGCCCCGCAATCGGCCAGCACATGCACCTCCTGCGCCAGCAAATGGCCCACTGCATCGCAGGCGGTGCGCATGGAAATGCGCATCGGGTTGCGCTTGACGCCCGCCAGTGTTGACTCTTCCCGCGACAGATGCAGCCGCACGGCCCGCCCTGCCTTGATCGCCAGCAGGGCCAGCGCGGGTTGCACGGTCAGTTCGTCCTTGCCCCCGAACCCGCCCCCTGTGGGGCTGGTGATGACGCGTATCTTGTCTTCTGGCAGGGCCAGAATGCGCGCCAGTTGTTCGCGGTCGCGCGCCCCGTGCTGCCCGCCGACCGCGACAATTACCCCACCGTCAGGGGTTGGTGCACACCACCCCCCTTCGGTTTCCATGAAGGCATGCATCTGGCGCGGTGTGACATAGGTATCTTCCACCACATGCGCGGCAGTGGCGAATGCGGTCGCCGGCTCGCCCCTGTCCAGACCGAATTCTGCGACCAGATTGCCGCCCGCATGCAAGGCAGGGCTGCTGGGGACCAGTGCTGTGGCAGGGTCCGTTACAGGTGGCAGGTCGGTATAGTCCACGACGATGGCCGCCAATGCGGCATCGGCGGTTTGCGCATCAATCGCGGCCACAGCGGCCACGGCATCACCCTGGTGGCGCACAACATCTGCACATAGGGCGGGCTGGTCCTGCCGCATGATGCCAAATGCGTTCAGCCCCGCAATATCGGCATGGGTGACAACAGCATGGACCCCTGGCATTGCCTGCGCTGCGCGTGTGTCAATGGACAGGATGCGGGCATGGGGGCGGCCTGCGCGCAAAATGCGCCCCACCAGCATGTCAGGGGTGCGCAGGTCGGTCAGATAGCCCGCATCCCCTGCCACCTTCGCAGGCATGTCGGGGCGCATATGCCAGCCAGGCGATGAAAGATTGCGTGCAAGCGGGCGCAGGCCAGCGGGGTTTGCGTCCTTTGGCAACGGGCCTTGCGCCGCTGTGGCCTGCGTGCCCTGTCCAAGACCCCGCCCAAGACCCAGCCCCGCGACCAGTGCTGCCGCCCCCACGCGTTTGCGATACGCCCTAGACCGAAACGGGCAATCGGGGGCGTCAATCTCATTGGCAAGCAGGGTTCGCAGCGTGGGCATATCCGCGCCACTTTCCAGCGCTGTGGCCGAAGCTGGCAACCCCTGAGGACGCACTGCACCGCCGCCCGCTGCCAGTCTGGCGCCATGTGAAGGGCACATAACCCCCGCGACCGCGATGATGGACGGCGTGAAGGCCGCGCGCAACCCGACCTTGCGCCAGCACCAGCGGGCACCAACGGGCTGCACAGGGACATCCAGCCACAGGACCAGCCCCGCGGGCGCGGCCAGCCATTGCGCCAGCGGCGTGTCACGCGGGCCTTGTTCGGTGGTATGCCCGACCCGCGCGCCAAGCGCCAGCAACGCCGGCAGCAAACACCCGTTGCCCCAGCCCAACTGCCCGCCAAGGGTTGCCAGCCTGCGCACGGATGGCGCGGCCACATCGCGCAACGCGCACGCCAGAAGGGGCAGATGCCCCGCAACAAGGGCGTTCTGGTCCAGCACGTCAAGTGTCACTGTGGCCCCGATGCGCAGGCACTGCCCTTCGGTCATCTGAACTGTATCAAGCCCAAGCGCCCCAAGGGTGACCAATATATCCGGACGCGCCTTGCCCTGTGACCAGTCCACCTGCAACGCAGTGCCGCCCGCTACGGCACGCGCGCCCGGTTCGCGCAGCGCGGCCAATGCGTCAGACAAGGTGGCGGGATGAAGAATATCCATGATTATGCCCCCGCCGTTGTGCCAAAGCGCAGGCCTTTTTCCTTCAGCCAGCGCCGGTAGGCGATGGACGAACTGTCCGCGCGCGTGGGCGTTTCGCGCCGGGGTTCCAGCGGCAGGCATAACGGGCGCTGGTTTTCCACGATGATCCGGTCCTGCAGGAATATGACCTGTTCGAAGCGCAACAATTCGGTTTGCGCCGTGCGGTCATCCACCAGCCACATCAACGGGATGGCGCGGCACAGCGTTTCTTCCATAGGCTGGATGAACAGCGCAATCGCATCCAGCCGGTCTGGCGCAGACGGGCAAACGCGATACAGCATAACTGTAAACGGCGTGGGCACACGGTAGGTCAGGCGCACGAAATCCCCAGCGGATTCGGTGGCCGCAATCCGCGTCTGGAAGAAGGTGCAGTTGGTGGCCCATACCTCGTCTACATCGCGGCGGATTTCGCTGTCATAGCGGGGCACTTCGGTATGGGGTTCCGATCCCAGAATGTCAGTATGCACAAAGGGGAAATGCGCCATGTCCAGAAAATTCTCGACTACGCGCAAGCCTGATGCGCGCATGGTGACCCAGCCGCAGGGCACAAAGCGGCGGTCGCTTTCATGCGCTTCGGCAATGTCGAACAATTCCGTGGCGGGCGTTCCGAACGTGGCAAAGAGCAGCCCCCATTTCTGCCGTGTCGCCAGAACCGCGCCCGTATCGCTGCGCCGCACCACTGGCCCGTTTGCGCCAGCGGAAATTTCGATCTCCTGCCCCAGAAGCCGCGTGACATGGGGCGACACAGGCAGGCTTGCCACCGCATACCATTGGTTCAGGGCCACAGGGTCCGTTGTTAGTGCCATGACGCCCCCCTTTCGGCGCGACAATGCGCTGTATGTTTTGCCAGAACCTGCATGTCACGCCCCCTGCGTATCAGTCCATTGCACAGACGGGTTTTGCGCCAGCCATGCAGCGCGGCGGGCAAACAGGTCGGGGGCAACTTCGTGAATGCGGGCCAATATTGCGGTCATGTCGCCGGTTTTCAGCTGGCCATCATCGACCAGAATAGTGCCATCCACCATTGTCAGCGCCACATCCGACCCGCGCACGGCATGGACAATGTTATGCTGCAGGTTGAACCACGGCCCATCGGGGAAAAACGGGGTCATGCGCGGGGTGTCCTTGCGCAGGGCAATCAGGTCGGCGCGTTTTCCGGGTTCCAGTGACCCGATCATATGATCGAGGCCCAAAGCGCGCGCGCCACCGATGGTCGCCATGCGCAGGCATTCCCAGCTGTCCATTGCGGCTGCATCCCTGTGGCGCAGCTTGCCCAGAAGTGATGCGGTTTTCATTTCCTCGAACATGTCGAAATTGTTGTTTTCCTTTTCGCCATCCGTGCCAAGGCCCACGGGCACACCTGCGGCCAGCATTTCGGCAATGGGGGCAATGCCTGACGCCAGCTTCATGTTTGAAACGGGGTTATGTGCCACTGCGACCGGGTGGCGCGAAATCAGGTCTATTTCAGCATCATCCAGCCAGACCGCATGCGCAATCAAACTGCGCGGGCATTCAAAAAAGCCCAGATCAGCCAATACATGCATCGGTGCCTTGCCATAGCGGCGCTGGAATTCGGCAAGTTCAATTTCCGCTTCGCTGCAATGGGTGTGAAAGCCGGTATTGTGGCGTTTTGCCATGTCTATGGCGCGGGCCTGTCCGGCCTCGGTGGCGTAGAACAAATGCTCCAGCCCAACCCAGACCTGAACGCGCCCGTCCGCGCCCCCGTGCCAGTTTTCGATCAGCGCCTCGTTCTGGTCCAGCCGGTCGAAATAGTCGTAATCGGGGTGTTCGCCCACATAGGGAACCGCCACCAGACGGTTGCCAAGCGCCTGCGCCGCCCGCGCCGAGCCGTCCATGAAACGCCACATATCCACAACTGTGGTGGTCCCGGACAGCAACGATTCCGCGTAGCATAGCCAGCTTGCCGCTTCTGCCTCGTGGGGGCGCAACATGCGGTGCATGGGGTTGATATGCTGCGCCAGCCAGTCCCACACGGGCAAATGTTCAGCCGTCCCGCGCAGGAAACCCGAATGGGCATGCGCATTGATCAGCCCCGGCATGATCACGCAATCGCCCATATCGCGCAGGGGTGCGGCGGGGTATGCGTTACACAATTCCGCCTTGGTGCCGATGGCGCACAGCGTAGTGCCGGAAATGGCAACCGCCCCATCCGCAATAACGCGGTTTTCGGGGTCCATGGTCACAATAGCGGCGGCAGACAGGATCAGATCAGGGGGTGTCATAGCGCATCCTTGATGAATGTTGCGGCGCGTTCCCCAATCATGGTGACGACCGCATGGGTGTTGCAGGACGGAATTTCAGGAATGACCGAGGCATCAGCCACCCACAGGCCGCGCGCCCCGCGCAGGCGCAGGTCAGGCGTGGTGACAGCGCCCGTGTCGCTGCCCATGCGTGCCGTGCCGCAGGGGTGAAAGAATGTTGAACACGCAAGGCGCACAAATTCCGCGCGCGCGGCTTGGTCAGATTGTGCAAGCGGGGCCAGCGGGCCGTCCGTCAGTGCCCGCAAGGCCGGGCGTGATGCCAGATCCAGCACAAAATCAAGGCCGCGCAGTAGGGCGGTCATATCATCAGGATGGGTCAGAAAACCGGGGGCCAGATGCAAGGGGGCGTCAGGGTCAGCAGATGTCAGCCGCATATATCCGCGACTTTTCGACCCCATAAGGCCGGGGGCAATGGCAAACACGCCGGTTTCGGGCAAGCCGTAGCGTTGCACCACATCAGGGCCACCGCTGCGCCCCGCAATGGGAAAGGCATGCAGATCAGGCCGCGAAAGTCCCGCATCGGACCGCCAGTTCAGGATTGCCCCGCCGCCATTGTCGCGCGGGGGCGGCAGGGTGTGGCGTGCCCTGAAATTGACTGCGCGCACCAACGGATGATCTTGCAGGTTCTGGCCCAGTTCGGGCGCATCGATCAGCTGTGCCACCCCCAGTGCGCGCAAATCCTGCGCGCTGCCCACGCCAGACAGCATCAACAATCGCGGGGTTTCGAACGCGCCAGCGGCCAGCACAATGGCGTGCCGCGCGCTGATCAGCTGCACTTCTCCCGCCCGTGCAATCTGCACGGCGGCGGCCCTGTCGCCGTGCCACTGAATGGCCAAGGCGCGGGTGTTCAACGCAATCGTCAGGTTGGGCGCATCAAACACGGGGGCAAGATACCCTTCCACAGGACCAAAACGCCGCCCCGCATGGATGTTGAAATTCGACAGCGCCGCGCCTTCGTTTGACGGGCCGTTTGCATCAGATAGGACAGGTAAACCTGCCTGATCAGCGGCTTCTATCAGCGCCAGCGCGAGCGGGTGGGGGGTGGCGGGAGGGGCCACTTTCAGCGGGCCGCCCTGCCCGCGCAACGTGCAATCATCGCCGCCCCAGTCTTCGCAGGCCCGAAAGGCGGGCAAACATTCCGCAAACCCCCAGCCGGTGCACCCAAGGTCGCGCCAGCGGTCATAATCAGCACGGTGGCCGCGATACCACATCATCGCGTTGGTGGTGCCGCAGCCGCCCAGAACGCGCCCCCGCGGGATGGGAATGCGCCGGTTCAGCGTGGCGGGGTGGGCGGCATAGTGATGGCCCCAGTCATGGCGGCTGGTGCCAATCTGCATCCAGCGGGTGGGATCTTCCAGCAATGGATCGCCGCGCCCGTCCCCGCCTGCTTCCAGCACCAGAACATCATGGCCCGCATCGACCAGCCGCCGCGCCACCACCGCCCCGCCGGACCCCGACCCGACGATGATGATGTCAAACGCATCAGGGATATGGGGCGGGTCAAACTGCATCAGTTATGCTCTGACGGGCCCATGATGGTTATGCCTTCGGTCGCTTCGACATGGCGCACAAAGATGTATTTGTCCTCTCGGCCGTCGGAATGTTTGCGCTTGATGCCGGGTTGCAGACCGGCGGCCACCTTGGCGACAACCAGATAGGGCACGTCTGCGGCCAGACCTGCGGCGCAATGGGCGTCGAATTCGTCCAGTGTGCGGGCGGTATGGGCCTGTTCCAGCCCTGCGCCCCGCGCAATTGCGGCCAGATCAACACGCCCGGCCGCGGTGTGGGTGGGGGGGCCACCAATGGATTGGTAGCATTCATTGTCCCAGACGACGATGAACAGGTTGGCAGGTTGTTCATTGCCCAATGTGGCCAGAATGCCCAGATTGAACAGCAACCCCCCATCTGTATCCAACGAGATGACGCGCCGGTGCGGCAGCCCTGTCGCCAGCCCGAAGGCCTGCGGCGTCACACAGCCCAGTTGTTGCTGGAACAGGGATGCACTGCGCATATGCGAAGCGGCATTATACCATTCATCCACACTGCCGCCCAGCGACAGGATGACAAGTTCATCCTTCAGGCGTGGCGCAAGGGCCTGCATGCAGGCGTAACGGGTCATGGTCATCGCACCACCTCGCCGCCCAGAACGACCGCACTGTGATAATAGGCGGAATAACTCCATTCATAGGCATCAACGATGGCCTGTTCGATGCCCGTTTCCTCGCGGACAATGCGGTAGGGCATGCGCAGCGCCTGCATGACAGGTTCCATGGTAATGCCATGGGGAATGGCCCACCAGTTGTTCTCGCCCATCTCGCCGCGATAGCTCATCAGCATGACAACGGGAATGCCCGCGCCCAGCCCCATCCGCGCCAGCGGTTCAACAGAGGCGCGCAGGCCGGAATTTTCCATCACCAGCACGGCGCGTTTGCCCGACAGGAACACGCCCCCGCATATTGCAGCGCCTTCGCCTTCGTTCGTCACCGGGATGGTGCGCAACCCTGTGCTGGCGTCCATGGCGGGATAAAGCGGGCGAAACAGCGAATCCGGCAGGTAGCAGGCAACCGATACCCCTGCCCGCTGCAACCCGCGCAACACCGCATCCACTGCAGTCTGTTTCATCGCCACTGTTCCTTCATTGGGTAACCGCCTTTCTTGCCTATAGATTCTTGGCCAGAATTACCGGCCGGTCAGTGCAGTCTGGCAGGTGGTTTCTGTGCCGAATAGTCCATCATTTCCGTCTTACTTGTTGCGTCTGATGCAACACTAGTCATCAGGGGCCAACGCATCGACAGCTTGGCCAAGCGCTGCGCTTAGTGCAGTGGCAGCTTCGGACAGTTCTGCCTTCGGGCGGGCCATCAGCATCAGGCGGCGCAACCCGATACGGCGTTCATGCAAGGGCAAGAACACCAGCGACCCCGCCGCAATTTCGCGTTCGGCGCCAAGGCGTGTCTGCATCACTGTGCCAAGTCCGCGTTCGGCCAGTTCAATCATCAGGGCAATGGAATTGGTGCGCCCGCGGCGCGCGAAATCGACAAAGGCATCCCCCATCGCAGCCTCGACCGAACGTCCCAGTGTCAGGCTGGAATCCGACAGGATTACCCGTTCGCCTGACAGGTCCGACAAGGATGGGCCGGGGCAAAGGGTTGTCAAACGGCTGCCGGGGGGCACCAGAACCCCCAGCGCCAGCCCGGCCATGGCGATCCGGCGCAGGTTGCGCGATGACTGCTGGTCGAAACTCAGCGCCAGATCCGCATCGCCTGATGCGACCATGGAGGCCGCTTCGGCGGAACTGGTCACGCGCACATCGACAGCAATTTCAGGATTGCGGGCCCAGAACTCTGCCAGCACCCGCGGCAACAGGCCCCGCGCAGCACTTTCGATTGACACAAGCGTAACCGTCCCGCGCCGCAACCCGCGCAAATCGGCAATGCCGGTGACCGCGCGGCCCAACTCGACAGTGCTTTGGCCCAGATGATACAGCAGCATTTCGCCAGCCGAAGACAGGCGCAATTGTTGCCCGCCACGGTCGAACAGGGGCGCGCGCAGGTCATCTTCCAGCGCGCGAATAGACCGGCTGACAGAAGAGGGCGTCATGTTCAGCGCCCGCGCCGCTGCCCGGATGGACCCCAGCCGCGCGGTCAGCTGGAAATGCTGCACGCGGGTAGAAATAAGGCCTAGTCGGTGCAGGTCCATGATACCTCAGTGATAATCCGGTATGCCCGGCATGGTGATAAAGCCGTCAAGCTGGCGCACCCTGCGCGCCCATAGCCGCAAGGCAGGGAAAGCGTCGTGGTCAAGGTTGAAGTCCCGGCACAGCGCGAAGGCAGGAAACAGCGCGATGTCGGCAACTGTCGCATGCACGCCCGCGACAAAGCCCTGCCCCCTGAACCCTTGCGCGGTCATGTGATCTTCCAGCAGACGCAACCCGTGGCGTGCAGTGTCCTTCAGCGCCAGCGCATCCCCTGCCGCGCCCAGCATGGCGACCGCCCGCGCCTGAGACGGTGCCGCCAGGTCACGCGACGCAAAGAAAAGCCAATCCTGCATACGCGCCACGCCCGCATCATCAGACGGCAAAAACGCCGTTCCGCGTGGGCCAAGGCGGGCCAGATGCAGCAAGATGGCTTCTGTCTGGCGCAGGATAAGTGGACCGTCTTCCAACACGGGCAACCGGCCAAGCGGGTTCAGGGCCAACATGTCATCGCCCAGATGTTCGTGTCCCGGAAAGGCATCGACCGACCGCAGGTCCAGGCGCACCCCCGCCAGCGACGCCATCAGACGCACGCGGTAGCAGGCATCATCCAGATCGTAATTCCACAAGGTGGGTTTCGTCATTGCGCAGCCCCCGCAGCGGTGGTTTCTGCCAGCCGCCGCAATGCGGCAGTTGCGGGAACCAGGGTGGCCAGCGTGTCTGGCGCGCAGGTCCCTTGCACGCCAAGGTGCAAAATGCTTGTCGCCCCGTCCACAGGATGTAACCCCGCAATCAGCCTCAGCGCGCCTTGTGTCAGACGAATGACCGAACCATCAACCACCACATCGCGCACGCCCCCCGCGCCGGGCAATCCGGCAGTGGCAAGCAGCTGTGTCAGCACCGGCAAGGGCGCGTCAACTTGCAGGCTTCGCAGGGCGGACACTTTTGTTTCGTCAACAGGCGCCGGGGCAGATTGGTCCAGCGGCGCAACCCAGATCATGCCAAGCGCTTCAGCGGCCTTGTATCGGGCCACGCGAATAGTCGCGGGCACGTCCAGTTCAGGATGGGCGGGAATGTAGCGGCACGCTGCCGTGCTGTCATATTCCCAACCATGATACAGACAGGCAATCCGGTCCCCGCGCACAAACCCGAAGCTTAGCTTCATGCCGCGATGGGGGCAGCGATCTTCCCATGCGTGCGCTGTGCCTGCGCTGTCGCGCCATATGACAATTTCTGCGCCGTTCCAGACAGTTCCGGCCGATGTTGCGGTCCGAATGTCAGATGCAAGGGCAAGCGGTGTCCATTTTGCATGATCAGTTGGCGGGTGCGGCATCGTCTACTCCGGGATTTCGCGGTGGTTTTCTTGTCGGCGCACATCGCGCACAATGCAGCTTTGCGGGCCAAGGCTAAGCGCCATTTCAAACGCATCAACCAGCGCTTCGGGGCCGGACAGCTGCACCAATGCGCGCCCCGCATCCTGTGCAATCATCCGGTGGCTTAGCGACAGCCGCGCCGCCCGATGGGCCGCAAATTCAGCAAAGCTGGCCTGAGGAAGATCGCCCAGAAATTCAAGGGTGACAGTGGTGTTCATTGCGGGTTCCGTCGAATGCGCGGGGCAGGTTTACCCGCAGCTTTTGGCGCCGGATGGAAACCGTCAAGTGTTGTGTTCTGCGCAACAACCCCCGAATGCTGCCGCGCATGAAATGTATGAAAATTGCGCGCCAGCGCATCAATAATGTGCAGCGGGCGTATGGGCGCGCGCACTGCCATCTTTGCAATGGCCAGCCTGCTGTCGCGCCAGTTGACTTTGCGCGCCCCGCCCATGCAGGTTGATGGCTGTGGTGATCTTCAACAAGGCGGGCTCAGATGGCAGACAAGGCCGCATTGAACCAATGGTATTGTCTGGACCCCCTTGATGTAATTCCACAAGGGTCCAGCCAGAATATGCTTCTTGGACAATCGCTTGATATTCAGCGCACTTCGCAGAATTTCGCGGTGCATGCCAATGGCCAGCCTGTCCAGCATATGCTGGGCTTTGGCCATCTTTGGGCAACGCTGGGCCGCCCAGACACCGGACTGCCCGCGATTGCGGAAGCGGATGAACCTGACCGCCGGCATGTGGCATGCGGCGGCGTGACAGTGCGCGCATCCGGGTTGCGTATTGTCGAGAATTTTCTGGATATGGCGCATTTTCCGTTTGTTCATACTGATATTCTGGGGTCGGAACCCCATACAGAAGTGTTGCACTACGCGTGCGAAATTCGGCGTGATGTGGACGAGGTGTGGGCCACGGATTGCAAGTTTGTGCAACCCAAAGCCGCGCTTTCGGCCACGGATGCGATTGACACGCGCTATATGTATCGTGTTGCGCGCCCGCTGGTGGTGATGCTGTATAAAACCTGCCCGTCAGACCCGGACCGCTGGGATGTGATCTGTCTGTTTGTTCAACCAATGGCGCCTGATCTATGCCGTGCGCATGCAATGATGTTCCTGATTGACAATGCATCGCACCAACGCGACCTGATCGGGTTTCAGCAGGTCATATTTTTGCAAGACCGCATCATTCTGGAAAACCAGCGCCCACGGTTATTGCCGCTGGAACCGCGTCTGGAAACGCCCACCCGCGCCGATGCGTCATCCATCGCCTATCGGCGCTGGCTGAAGGAAAAGGGCTTCGTCTATGGCACCACGCTTGGCCCGACGGGGGCATGAGGGGACAGGCTGTTCAGCACTGCCGGGGTGTCTGGTAGAACTGGCATCAGTTTGAAAACTGTCCAAATTTGTCAGCGATTTTCTTCATTGTCGCGCCCCTAAGGCTGCGGGCATATTCTTCTTTTTTATAGGGCGATACGGACGGCCATGGGAACAAGGCCAAAGAAAGCCACGTTCAAAACAGAAATATTGGGTTTTCAAGTTTACAAATACGGCGCAGCGCGCGATGAAGGGCGCAAGACCAAGCTTTGGCCCCGCTGAGAACACAAGCGCGCCCCCGCCGGTTCCGCTGTAACGTGCTTGACAGCAGGTGCAAGGCGGCCCACCAGCACGCGCTTGAAAAACGGGTGCCCCGTTCCGTTCACCTGCAGATGCTGCCACAACGCGCGACCAACCACCATGACCACATTATGGAACCGGACAGGCCCTACTGGACAGGGAATTGCCTTGCGAATTCTGGCGGGGTTCCTGCTTGCGGCGATGATGGCCTGCGTCAAGGTCCTGTCGGACAGTATTCCGTTGGGGCAGATTGTGTTCTTCCGGTCTTTTTTCGGGATGGTGCCGCTGGTCGTGTATCTGGTGGTGTTGCGGGAATTTCCGTCGGGTTTGCGCACCCGCAGGCCCATGGGACATATCTTGCGGTCGGTGCTGGGCGGTGTGTCCATGTTCGCATCCTTTGCCGCCGTGGCCCGCCTGACGGTCGCTGAAACCACATTGCTAAGTTATATGTCGCCGCTGTTCATGTCATTTCTGGCAGTGTTGCTGATGGGCGAACGGTTGACCCCGGCGCGGCTGGCCGGGCTGGTTCTGGGGTTGTCGGCGGTGCTGGTGCTGACCTTGCCGGAAATTGCCGGGGACTGGAACGCCGAACGCCTGACAGGTATCGCGCTGGGGCTGTGTGCGGGCATTCTGACCGCGTTGGCCATGCTGCAGGTGCGCCATCTGACACGAACAGAACATCCCGGCGCGATTGCCTTCTATTTTGCGCTGATTGCCGCGATTGGCGGTCTGGCAACCCTGCCTTTGGGGTGGGTCATGCCGCAGGGGTTGGAACTGGTGGTGTTGATTGCGGCGGGGCTGTTCGGGGGGCTTGCGCATATTGCAACCACACTGTCGCTGAAACTGGCCGAGGCATCGGCCATCGCGCCCTTTGAATACCTGACCCTGATCTGGGCGGTGATGACGGATTTGCTGTTGTTCGGCACACCGATCGGGCCTGCGTTCTTTTTGTCGGTGCCCTTGCTTATGACGGGGGCTGCCGTTGCTGCCAATGGCAGCCGGCGCCGGAAATAAGGCGGCAGATCAGGCCGGTTTTTTGCGCAGGTCGACCAGAACACCGCCAAACAGCCGGCTGCGGGATTGTTCGATATGATCGAACATTTCCTGACGCGCCAAGGCGGCATTTCCGCCCGCGATTGCGTCATGGATGCGGCCATGTTCGTCCAGCACCTGTTGCAGGCTTTGTTGTCCGTCGCGCAGCAATGACTGGCCGTGCATTTTCATCCCCACGGCAATGTTTTCATGCAAGGCGCGCAATGTCGCTTCGAAGAAAAAATTGTTGGACGCCCTTGCGACTGCCAGATGAAAGGCGAAATCTGCATCTTCGCGGTGCGTCATGGACCCTGTGGCGGCGCGCATCAGGTCCAGTGCGCGCGCCAGTTCGGCCATTGCGTCAGGGTCGCGCCGTTCCGCAGCCAGTGAAGCCGCCTGCGGTTCGATGGTCAGGCGGAATTCATAGCATCGCTGAATATCGGCAATGGTTTCAATCCGGCCATAGCCCAATGGCGCTTGCATCCGCGCGGTTACAAAATTCCCGGCCCCCTGACGGGAACTGACCAGCCCTTCTTCGCGCAGCCGTTCCAGCGCATCGCGCAAGACAGGGCGCGAAATGCCCAGTTCTTCGGACAAGGCGGTTTCCGGTGGAAGCTTCTGTTCTGGCAGGTAATCCCCGTTCGCTATCCGGCTGTAGATCGTATGATAAACACGTTCGGCCAGATTTGTGCGTGGTTTCTGTTGGGGCATTCGTCGACCTTGGGTTATATGCAGGCGTGCTACATTACGCCTTGTTGCATAACCTTATCAAGCATTCAGGCAGGCGGCACCAGTAGGATATGCCAATGGTGCCTGTGCTTCCTTCTGCGTTTGTAAATCACCCCCTACCCGTTGCGCAGCGCCGTCTGGGGCACAATCATGTGCCGGATGGTCTGGCGGAAATGCGTGTAGGTGACGTGCACACGGCCATCGCGCGTTTGCAAGATGGCCGGATAGGACAATTCGCGGTTGATTTGCGCCTCGGAATTGTTGGACAGGCAATACCCGTCGCTGAAGGCCAGATCGATCCGTTTTTCCCAGCTTTCGCCGCCATCAGATGACAGCGCCAGCGATAGCGGCGCGCGTGGCGCGCCCCAGAACGCGCGCCCGGCGGGGGCTTGGGGCTGGTCGGTGCCGCTGTCATCTTCGATTTCGTCATATAGCGAAACCCGCCGCCCCTCGGCATCGGCGCGGCTGGCATGATTATAGACCAGCGCCACGCGCCCATCCGCAAGGCGCGTCGCCTGAACCGAGGAATTGTTGTTGGGCAGGCCCGCAGGTTCCGGCACACTCCAGCTGCGCCCTGCATCATCGGACCGGCAGCGATAGACATGTTCGGCCCAGCGGCTGCGGAAAAACGCCACCATCCCTGCGCCGTCCAGCGGAACAATGTTCATATGCACACACCCGCCAGATTCTGGCAGGACGTGTTCGTGCCATGTTGCGCCCTGATCGGTGGACACCATGATGGCGGCGTCATCGGCTTCGCCTGTCCAGGGAAGATCGCCCTGCTTCAGGCAGCGAAACACTGGCAACAGCCAGCGCCCGTCTGCCGTCACAATGGGTGTCTGGCGCACGAAACGCCCCAGTTGCGGGAAAAGCTGTTTGGGTGCGGACCAGCTTTTGCCCATGTCATCTGACACACGATACCGCACTTGCGCGTCATTCTGGCGGCCCCCTGGTTGCGCAGTGTATAGCAGCCAAAGGCGTTGTTCGGGGTCCACAAACAGAACGGGGTTCTGTTCGGACCTGTCTGCATCATCCGACATTTGCTGCGCTGGCGACCAGCCATCGGGGCCAAGCCGGGACAGGAAAATCGAAATATCGGATTTCCCTTCCATTGTGCCACCAAACCATGTGCATAGAAGCGTGTCATCCGGCAATTCGCACAAGAAGGATGCGTGGTTCTGGACCCGCGACGTGGGCAGGTCAGTGACAGCGAAGGCTGTTTCAGGATGTGTCATATATTCTCTCCGCCAGATAAGTGTCAGGATCGTGCAAGGGCCAGACGCCCCCGCACCCAAAAGCGCCAGACCAGCAAGCCGGCAATCCCCGCCAGCGACAGTCCCCAACCCGGTGACAATGTCGGCAACAGGACCAATGCAAGGCTGCACCCCAGAAACAGCGCGCGTTCAATGCGCCCCAGATCGCCCTTTAACCAGCCCATCAGGAACACTGCCCAGGCAAAGGTTGCCAGCAACATGCCCGCCGCGCCGGTTGCAATTTCAAACGCTGTGCCCTGCCACAGGATATGTGGGTCATTGATGAAGCCGAAGGGCACCAGAAAGATGACCAGCGAATACCCAAAGGCCAGAAGCCCGGTCTTGCTGGCATCCGATCTGGCAATGGCCGAGGCCGCGTAGGAACACAGCGCAACCGGCGGGGTCACCATTGACAGCACGCAATAATACAAAACGAACAGATTGGCCGCCAAACGGTCAATGCCCAGATCCATCAGCGCGGGCACGAAAACCAGCGATCCGATGATATAGGCCGCGACAGTCGGCAACCCCATGCCCATGATGATGCAGCCGAAAATGACCAGTATCAGCGACAGATACAGATTGCCTGACCCCAGATCGGACAGCAGGCGCACGAATTTCAGCGCAAGGTTGGATTGTGTGGCGATCACCATCACAACACCCACCGCCGCCAGCGGGGCCGAGATCCACGCCATTTGCTTGGCGGTTTCCAGCACGCAATCAAACAGGCCGCGCAGGCTGTAGCGTGTTGATTTGCGCAGCATCGGAACCACCAGCGCGGCCACTGTGCCCACAAGTGCGGCATAAGCGGCGGAATACCCTACGATCAGTGTGCCAATCATCATCAGCGGGGCAATCAGCAGATGCACGCGCGGCAGAACCGGGGGAATATCCAGCAATTCCGGTGCGACATTGCCCACGCCGTATTTGCGCGCCCGCAAATCCACAATGACAAACAGCGCGAAGTAGAACGCCAGCGCCGGTATCAGCCCCGCTGCGGCGATTGTCGCATAGGGAATGCCCAGCATGTCGGCCATGACAAAAGCTGCGACCCCCATGATGGGCGGCATCAACTGCCCGCCGGTAGAGGCAATGGCTTCGGTCGCCGCCGCCTGATCCTTGGTATAACCAGAGCGTGTCATGATGGGGATGGTCAGAACGCCGGTCGATGTGGTGTTGGCAATGGCCGACCCGGACACCATGCCAAACAGCGCCGACCCCACAAGCGACATTTTCGCCGCGCCCCCCTTCAACCTGGCGGTCATGCGCATGGCCAGGTCAATGAACAGCGCACCCCCACCCGTGAAGGTGAACACCGCGCCGAACAACACGAAAAAGAACACGAAATTTATCGCGGCACTGGCCGTTATGCCAAAAATGCCTTCGGTTTGCATGGTGATCAGTTCTGCCTGTGTCGCCATGCTGAAGCCCGGGAAAGCCATCCAGCCGGGGAACATGTAGCCGAAATACCCATAGGCCAGAAACACCAGCACAACGCTTAGCAAGGACCAACCGACGGACCGGCGCACGGCCTCGAATATCAGCACCAGCCCCGCAACATGCAAAAAGATATCCAGCGCAAGAACGGGGTCTATCATTTCGAACCGCCGTTCAAGCCGGGTGATTTCGCCCATATACAGCCACGCTATGCCCAGTGACAGCAACAGCCCCGACAGGTCGATCACACGCCCCAAAGCGCGTTTCGCGGTGCCCTGCCAGTCGAGAGGGTTGAACGCGAAAACAAGCGCGACCGCCATATAAACATGAAAGGATGCGGCCGCTAACGGGGCGACCGGCTGCCAGAACTGGCGCAGCAGGAAGCCAACATACACGAAGGACAGCACGACCTGAAACAACCGTAGCATCATGTCGAATGTCAGAAAACGTCTGGCGGTCATGTGGCCCTCCTGCGGAACTGGCGCGTAGCAAATGGCCGCCGCAACAGATGCGGCGGCGGCCTGTCATGTGTGGGTGATCACTCGATCCAGCCACGTTCGCGGTAATAGCGTGCGGCACCTTCATGCAGTTCGATGACTGCCTGATCTGGTTGTGCGCCCGCTTGCGGGTCCCAGTCCGCCAGCGCGGGATAGGCTTCTGCAATTGCGTCGCGCTGTTCGACCAGTGCCTTGGTCACCTGATAGATGACATCGGCAGATACATCCTTGTTTGCAATCAGGATGGTGGCTGATGTGGGGTTCAGATAGTCCCCGTCCTGTCCGGGGTAGCTGCCGGCAGGCATATTGCCTGCTGCCGCGCCAAGGGTCGTCATGTGGTCCAGCACGTTTTCCGGAAACGGAACGAACACCATGTCGGTTGTCAATGTCACCTCGGTCATGGTTGCCTGGCCCACGGGCGAGTTTTCGATATAGACATCTGCGGTGCCGTCGCGCAACATCTGGGCAATCTGCGCGGTGCTGATCTGCGTGATGGCCCCTTTATCGCGCATGTCCTCCAGGCCGGACTCCATGGCCTGGAATATGTAATCTGCCATGATCGGCACTTGCGACCCTTGCGGTTTCATGACGATGCGCGGGTAATTCGGCCCGGCCATCATGGCTTCCAGCGTGTCTTGTCCGGTGCTTTCCACATACGCCTTGCGTGCAGCGATTGTGGTATGCGCAATCTGCAGGCCGCCGACGACCGCGCGAATATCCTGGCTTTGGCGGCCCTCAAAATCCTCTCCGATTCCATCGCGTGCCCAGACAGCGGCATTGGCAGTGGCGAAAGCCAGATCGGCCACGCCCTGACTTGCTGCAACCGGGTTGGTCATGCCGCCCCCACGGGGCAGAACGTCTACGGAAATGCTGAACTCGCCTTCCGAATCGGAGATGATCTCGCCGAAAGTTGATCCGTAGGAATACCAGCTGCTGCCGGGTGCCTGGCTTATCAGGCTAAGCGATACGTCATTTGCAAGCACTGGCTGTGCCAGTATTGCAAGCGCTGCTGCCGCGCCAAGCTTGTTTATTTTGATGGTCATTCTTTCCTCCACTCTGGTTTGTTGTCTGTCATCTGGTGCCGCAGGGTCACAGCCGTGGCGTGGCTGCGCGCCCCCCTCCTGTCACGCTGCTTGCAAACAGCAACATGCCAAACCTGTTGCTTCGATGAAAATTTGTCAATAGGTAATTTTAGTGGCGGTTGTTCGGTCACTTTTCCTGACTTTCCGGCGATGATGCCTTGTGCTGATAGTGAGCTATTTTTGAAATTATCACGCAACATAATGAATAATAATAACATATTTATTTCGAATATGCCGACGTCAAGAATTCTGACGCAAAGACGTCGCATTCATATGTTGACAAGTTGTAATATTGAACCTAGCGTCCAAGGCAAGATTTTTCAGTTTGAGGCTTGTCAACATGATGGAACGCTCGATCGAGGTTTTGCAGCCGCGGCGCATGCAACTGGGGGCAGGAACGGCGGCCAGCGTCGCAGCTTGCCTGAAAGATGCCGGGTATACGCGCCCTGTCGTGATTGCCGATGCGTTCAATGCAACACGGCTTGATGTGCTGGGGCTTGATCCTGCCACACCGTGCCACCCGGTGACACCCGAACCTGATACGGATGCACTGGACGCGGCACTGCGGGCGGCCCGTGCGGCGCAGCCTGATGTTATTGTCGGGTTCGGGGGCGGCAGTGCCATGGACATGGCGAAACTGGTTTCTGTTCTGGTCGGGAATTCGCTTCATTTCGACGATGTCAGCGGCCCGCATCGCGCACCTGCGCGCAGCGTCATGCTGGTTCAGGTGCCCACGACCGCCGGAACAGGCAGCGAGGCGGGCACCCGCGCGTTGCTGACCGACCCGGCAACCCTGCGCAAAATTGCCACGGAAAGCGCGCATATGCTGGCGGATCTGGTTGTGCTTGACCCTGAACTGACGCTGTCCCTGCCGCCCGCGATTACGGCAGCGACCGGCATTGACGCCTTGGCCCATTGTGTTGAGGCGTTTACCAGCCTGCGCGCCCATCCCATGATAGACGCATTCGCGCTGCACGGTATCCGCCTGATTGGCCAGAATTTGCATCACGCCGTGCATGATGGCAGCAATATGTCCGCGCGTGCGGCCATGTTGCTTGCATCCTATTATGGGGGGGTGTGTCTGGGTCCGGTGAACACCACTGCTGGTCATGCGGTTGCCTATCCGCTGGGAACACGCCACCACATGCCGCATGGTCTGGCCAATGCCCTGATTTTTCCGCACACACTGGCGGCCAATCTGGGGGCGTGCCGCGACAAGACGGCCCTTGTTTGTCAGGCGCTGGGGTTCGCGGCACCCGATGAAATGGCTGTGCGCGACGGGGCCATCGCATGGTGTGAATCGCTGGGCATGGATATGCGGCTGCGCACGCATGATGTGCCGGAATCGGACCTGCCGGAAATGGCAAGCGAAGCGCATGCCATCCGCAGGTTGCTGGATTTTAACCCGCGCGATCTGTCGGTCAGTGACATTCTTGGGCTGTATAAGGCCGCGTATTAGAGCTTCTCGAACGTTCAAAATCAATAAGTTAGCGCGTGTCGCCTGAATGCGAATGAACGCGACATGCGCTAAGGTTTGACGCCGCGCCATTGCGCCGGTCGCAGTGTTGCCGCTATCGGATACCCCGAAAGTGCACCCTTTCTTGAAACGGAGAAACGCATGAAAGCCACCCCAATCGCCATAACCATTGGTGACCCGTCCGGCGTTGGTGCCGAAGTGACGCTGCGCGCCGCCGCCGACCTGCCAGCCGACCGGCGCGCCGGGCTGGTGGTTGTGGGGGACCGCGCTGTTCTGGAACGGGCCAAAACTGCCTGCAAGCTGGATTTGCCACTGGTGGACTGGGACGCGGCAGAAAAACCGGATGGTGCGCTTTTGCTGCGCCATGTGCCCTGTCCGGGCCTGCCTGACAGCTTTGGTGTTTTGTCCCCCGCCTGCGGCGAGGCCGCCTATCGCTATATCAAGACTGCAGTGCAGATGGTGCAATCCCGTCAGGCCGCTGGCATGGTCACAGCGCCCATCAACAAGGAAGCGCTGAACGCGGCGGGGCATCATCATGACGGGCATACCGGCTTGCTGGCCCATCTGACTGGCCAGAAAGGGGCATGGATGCTGCTTGCATCCGAACGCCTGAACGTCATTCATGTGTCCACACATGTCGCCCTACGCGAGGCCATCACCCGCGCGAGCCCCGAACGCATTTTGCAAACCATCCGCATGGGGCATGCGCATATGCAGCGCATGGGGTTGACACACCCGCGCATTGCAGTTGCGGGCATCAACCCCCATTGCGGCGAAGCGGGGCTGTTCGGGCGCGAAGATGATGATCAGGTTGTTCCTGCTGTAGCTGCTGCCCGCGCCGAGGGGATTGACGTATCAGGCCCCGTTTCTGCCGATACGGTCTATCATCGTGCCTATCATGGCGCATTTGATCTGGTTGTGGCGCAATACCATGATCAGGGGCATATCCCCATCAAGCTGGTGGCGTTTGATACTGCCGTGAATGTGTCACTGGGCTTGCCGATTGACCGCAGTTCGGTTGACCATGGCACAGCGTTTGACATCGCGGGAACCGGCAAGGCCAATCATGCGAACATGATCTGCGCAATTGAATATGCGTTGCGGCTGGCCAATGCCGCCCGCGCCCCTGCGCCAGTAGGGTGACGCAGCGTTACGTTGGCGCAGGGGCCGGACAGGGTAGAAAACTACCTGTCTTGCGACCCGGCGCGCAATGCGGGCAACCCCACGCCCACAGCATCAAACCCGCCATCAACCGCCACTGTCTGGCCGGTGACATAGCTTGCCCTGTCCGAACACAGGAAGGTGATCACCTCGGCAATCTCGGTTTCCTTGCCATAGCGGTTCAGGGGGATGGCATCATGATATGCGGCGCGGATTTCCGGTGAATGCACCGCCAGCGCCAGTTTCGTGTCCACAGGGCCGGGGGCCACGCAATTGGCGCGAATGCCCCATTCCCCAAGTTCCGCCGCCTGCTGCCCGGTCAGGTGAATAACCGCCGCCTTGGATGTGCCATAGGCCACCCGCAAGGTGCTGGCGCGCAGGCCGGAAATGGACGCGATATTGACAATCGCGCCGCCTTGCACCTTCAGATGCGGGACAACCGCCTGCGATGTCAGGAAAACCCCGTCCAGATTGGTGGCCATCACCTGCCGCCAGATGGCAAGGTCGGTGTCGCCCATTGGCCGGAAATCGGCCACGCCTGCATTATTGACCAGGGCATCAATACGCCCGAATTCCGCCAGCACTTGCGCGACCATTTCTTCAACCTGATCTGGCAGCGACACATCGCAGTCAAACGGCTGCGCACCCGTCAGGCCCTGTGCGGCATCGTGCAGGGCCGGCGCGTCGCGGTCAATCATGGCCACATGCCAGCCCTGCGCCAGAAACAGGCGCGTAGTTGCCAGACCTATGCCGCGCGCCGCACCTGTTACGATTGCTGTTTTCACAGTCATTCAACTTGCCTTTCTGTCTCTGGAATTTGTGGCTCGTCGCGCGCTAACGCAACCAGTGCAGCAGGATTTGCGACATGGACGGAACCGCCGCCACAATCGCAATCCCAACAAGGGACGCCAGCAAGAAGGGCATTGTGCCGCGCGCGACCTGTTCAATCCTCATGCGGGTGACATTGGCTGCCACATAAAGGTTTATGCCCACTGGCGGCGTGATCAGCCCGATGGCCAGATTGACCATGACCAGCACCCCGAACCACACCGGGTCCCACCCCATTTCCCGCACCACCGGCAGGAAAATGGGCAGCGCGATGAACATGACTGTCACAGGGTCCATGAACATGCCAGCAACCAGCAAGATGACCATGATCACCAGCAAGATGATCCATTCATTCTGGCTTAGTCCCAAAAGCGCGCCGGAATAGCTGCGCACCAGATCATCGACTGTCACCACCCAGCCAAACAGGCTGGCATAGGCCACAATCAGCATAACCACCGCAGATGACGCCGCCGCCGTGCCCAACGCATCATACAGTTTGCGCAGTGTCAGCGTGCGATAGGCCAATGCGCCCACACCCAGCGCATAGACCGTGGCGACCAGTGCGGCCTCGGTCGGGGTGAAAATACCGGAATAGATACCGCCCAGAATGACCACCGGCGTCATCAGGCCCCAGAAACTGTCCCGGAAACTTAGCCATAAGCGCCGCGCGCGTGTTTCATCGGCATAGGGTTCAGGCATCAGGGCTGCCAGACTGGGCGATGTGGCGCGCGCTGTGTGGCGGCGCGCGAAGGGCAGCACGGCAGCCATTGTCAGCGCCATGAACACGCCCGGAATAATGGCGGCAATAAACAGCCGCGAAATGGATGTTTCCGCAATGACCCCGTAAATCACCAACCCGATGGAGGGCGGGATCACGATGGAAAACGCGGCCCCCGTGCACACCAGCCCGGCAGCAAAAGCGCGGTCATATCCGTCTTCTTCCATGCCTTTGATAATCATGGGGCCGATGGCGGCAACCGATGCAGGGCCGGACCCGCTGACCGCGCCCCAGAACAGGCACACCACCGTGCCCACAACCCCCATCCCGCCGGGCAGCCCCCCAACGGCCACGCGGAAAAACCGGATCATGCGTTCCGCAATGCCCAGGCTGCCCATCAGCGTGCCCGCCAGAATGAAAAACGGGATCGCCAGAAGCGAGAATTTGGTGATGCCCGTGGCAATCAGGTCGCCCGCAAGTTCCAGCCCGAACCCGATTTCCCACATCGCATAAATTGCTGACAGCCCCAGCGCAAACGCCACTGGCAGGCGCACGGCCATCAACAGGAAAAAGATGATGATCATCTGCGTTCCCGCTGATGATATGCCCAGAAATTCAAACATCAGGCGTGCCCCAGCTGTCCTTGCCGTGCAAAACTTCCCAGGCGTGCTGCAGATACCGCAAGATGATCAGACCAAACCCGAACGGAAGTGCGGCCTGATAATACCAAGCCGGGATTCCCAGCCCATAGGACCTCATGCCGACGCGTTTGATGTTCATCATCGCGTCCCACGAAAACCATGCCGACAGTGCCAGCAACCCCACTGACAGCGCGACCGACATCAAAAACACCGGCACCCACAGCAGGCGCGGCAACATGTCATGGACCAAAGTGACGGCCAGATGCTCGCCCCGGCGTGCGGCCAGTGCCGCGCCGAAAACCGTCAGCAGCAGGAACCCGTTGACCAGCAATTCCTCGCTGGATGCGAAGGACAGGTTCGTGCCATAGCGCACCACGACATTTGCAAACCCCAACAGGGTCATGCCCAGAAACAGGATTGCGCAGATGATCTTTTCAGCGTCGCGCAAAAGGAAACGTATCATCTGCAGCGCCCCCCACAAATAAACCCCATGGCCCGAACAGGGGCCATGGGATGGCCAGACCTTAGTTCACTGCGCCGATAGCGTCCTGAAACGCGCCCACGATTTCCGGCCCTACACGTTCGGCCCATTGGTCGAATGCGGGTTGTGTGGCGGTGCGGAATGCTTCCAGTTCTTCCGCGGTGGGTTCATAAACTTCCATGCCCTGTTCGCACAGGAAGTCGATGCCTTGCGCGGTGCCGTCGCGTGTAATCTCGCGCTGATAGGCCATGGCTTCCTGTGCGGTTTCACGCAGGATGGTTTGCATATCGGCATCATAGCTGTCCCATTTTGCCTTGGAAATGCCAAGGAAGATGGGGTCATAGGAATAATGCCATGCGGTCAGGTGCTTTTGAACCTCGTATACCTGTTGGGGAATGATCACCGCGCCAATGGGGTTTTCCTGACCATCGACAACGCCCTGTTGCAGCGCCGACATTGTTTCGCCCCACTGCATTTGCTGCGGGTTGGCGCCCAATGCGTTCATGACGTCAATATACATTGGCCCGGCCACGCGCATGTTCAGCCCGCGCATATCTTCGGGCGTGCGGATGGGCCGTACGTTGTTTGTCACTTCGCGAAATCCGTTTTCGCCCCATGCCAACACGACAATCCCCTTGTCCAGCAGGATATCGGCCAGCATTTCGCCCGGTGCGCCCTGGGTTGTGGCGTCCACCTGTTCATAGCTGGAATACAGATATGGCAGTGAGAAGACCGCCATTTCCGGCACCAGCGGCGTCACGTTGATAGCCGAGGTGACAACCAGATCCAGCGCGCCGCGCCCGACCATCTCGGCCTGACGCATCTGGTCCCCGCCCGAAAGCTGGGCATTGGGGAACACGCGCACATCCAGCGCGCCGTCGGTGCGTTCGGCCAGCAATTCACCGAATTTCTCAGCGCCCTGATGCCAGGTTGTCGTATCGCCTGTGTTATGTGACAGGCGCAGTGTCTCCGCGCCCGCTGCACCAAGGCCGATCATGCCGGCCAATGCGGCAGCAAGTGCTGTCCCGCTTACGCGTGCAAATGTCATGTTTTCCTCCTCCTCGTGGTGTTCAGCGGCCTGCGCCATGACGTTGCACAAACCGAACCCTGTATGGCGTTCATATAGTGGACCGTTCAAATTCCAGAATGCAAGAAAAACTTGCAACTTTGAAAAGATAAATCAACAATAGGCAAATCATCACTGTGGTTTTCGCTGCGGCAATCGCTACTATTAGGTCCATAATATGAAACACGACAGGGCAGAACCCGTGATTGGCGGCGCGCAAAGCGTCGACAGGGCGCTGTCGTTGCTGGGCCTTATCGGGCGGCATTCTGCGCAGGGACTGACCTTGACTGCGCTGGTTGGTCAGTCGGGCCTGAACAAGGCCACAGTGCGCCGCCTGCTTCTGGCGCTGATGCGTGCGGGGCTGGTTGAACAGGCACCCGATTCGCGCGCCTATCATCTGGGCAGCGAGGCGTATCTGCTGGGGTTGATGGCGCAGGGGCGGCACGGGCTTTTGTCACTGGCCATGGACAGCTTGCAGCAGCTTGCGCGCAGCACGGGGGACGCGGCGTTTCTGTCTGTCCGGCGCGGTGTATATGCCGTTTGCCTGCACCGCGAGGATGGCACCCACCCCATACGCACATATGCCCTTATGCCGGGGGGGCACCATCCCTTGGGCGTGGGTGCGGGGTCGCTGGCCATGCTGGCCGCCCTGCCCGACGCGGAGGTGGATGCCGTCATTGCCGCGACAGCCGACGAATTGCGCGAAAACTACCCGCGACTGGGCGGCGAAGGTTTGCGCGCCCATGTGACGCGCACGCGCGCCCAAGGATATGCCCTTAATCCCGGCCTGATATTTGAAGATTCATGGGGGCTTGGCGTGGCGCTGCATGGGCCGGATTCGCGGCTTGTTGGTGCACTGTCGCTGGCCGCCATCGAAAGCAGGATGCGCGAACCGCGCCGCAGCGAAATGTTGCACGCCTTGCGCGCACAGGCGCGCCAAATCGAACAACGGTTGGCGCAAGGCCACACCGACCACGCATGACAGCAAGGAAACCATGATATGACACGCGCACAGATCATTGGCTGGGGGCATACCCCTTTTGGCAAATCAGACCATCCCGACACCGAATCCCTTATGGCCGCCGCCATTGCCCCCGCGCTGGAGCATGCGGGCATTGATGCAGCCGATGTGGACGGTATTTTCGCGGGCGTTTACAACAACGGCTTCGCCAAGCAGGATTTTCAGGCGGCGCTTGTGGCCATGGGCGATGCGCGCTTTGCCCATACGCCCGCGACACGGTTCGAAAACGCCTGCGCTACGGGGTCGGCGGCGTTGTTTGGCGCGATGGATTTTATCGAATCCGGCCGCGGGAATATCGCCTTGGTGGTGGGTGCTGAGAAAATGACGGCGACCCCCACCGCCGATGTGGGCGACATTCTGCTGGGCGCCAGCTACCGCGCGGAAGAAGCTGATATTGACGGCGGGTTTGCGGGACTGTTCGGCACCATCGCCAATTCGTATTTCCAGCGCTATGGGGACCGGTCCGAAGAACTGGCCATGATTGCCGCGAAGAACCACGCCAATGGCATGGCCAACCCCTATGCCCATATGCGCAAGGATTTCGGTGTGGAATTTTGCAACACTGTGTCGGACCGCAACCCTGTTGTGGCCGGTCCTCTGCGCCGCACGGACTGTTCGCTTATCTCGGACGGGGCGGCGGTTCTGGTGCTGGCCAGTGCCGAACTTGCGGCCACAATGCCCCGCGCGATCGGTTTTCGCGCCCGCGAACAAGCCAATGACATTATGGCCCTGTCCCGCCGTGATGTGCTGGAATTTCGCGGCGCGCGTATGGCATGGGCCAAGGCGCTGGCGGCAGCGGGCGTCACCCTTGATGACCTGAGCCTTGTTGAAAGCCATGATTGTTTCACCATCGCGGAAATGCTGGAATATGAAGCCATGGGCCTGGCCCAGGCCGGACAAGGCCACCGCGTTATTCGCGACGGGATTACCCGCAAGGACGGGCGGCTGCCTGTCAACCCGTCGGGGGGCCTGAAGTCCAAGGGCCACCCGATTGGTGCAACGGGTGTGTCCATGCATGTCATGGCCGCAATGCAATTGATGGATGATGCGGGCGACATGCAGATCAAGGGTGCCAACCTTGCGGGCGTATTCAACATGGGCGGTGCGGCGGTGGCAAATTATGTGTCCATCATGGAGCGCGTGAAATGAGGGATGATCTTTCTTCAGGCATGACGCCCTATTCCACGCGCGTGATGAACCTGTCGCATCTGTTGACCGAAAGCGCGCGCAGGCTGGGCGCTGCAGTGGGCTTCGTGTGGGGGGGCGACACATGGACATGGGCCGAAATGGACGCGCGCGCCAGTGCCTTTGCCCATGCGCTGGCCCATGACTACGGCGTGACCAAGGGCGACCGAATTCTGGTGCAATCTGCCAATTGCAACCAGATGCTGGAAGCAATGTTTGCTTGCTGGCGCATTGGCGCGATCTGGGTGCCCGCCAATTACCGCCTGTCCCCCGATGATCTGGCAGGGCTTGCGCAGTCTTCTGGCGCGCGCGGGTTGATTTGCGGCGCGCAATTCCCCGACCATGCGGCGGCCTGCACCAGTCTGGTCGAATTCACCATCGCAATCGGTTCCGCGCCCTTTGCGCAGGATTATGATGCGCTGGTCGCGCGCCATATCGGCCAGATCCCCGTCCCCGTTGCCGTTCAACGCGATGATCCGGCGTGGTTTTTCTTTACCTCCGGCACAACCGGCAAACCCAAGGCGGCAGTGCTGACACATGGGCAACTGGCCTTTGTGGTGACAAACCACCTGTGCGACCTGATGCCCGACACTGGCCCTGATGATGCGTCGCTTGTCGTCGCACCCTTGTCGCACGGGGCGGGCATTCACCAGCTTGCGCAGGTCGCGCATGGGGTCAAGACGATCCTGCCTTCGGGTGCCGGTTTTGACCCTGCCGAGATTTGGGCGCTTGTCGCGCAGTGGCGCGTGACCAACATGTTTACTGTGCCCACCATTGTCAAACTGCTGGTCGAACATGACGCGGTGGACCTGCATGACCATTCCAGCCTGCGCCATGTCATTTATGCAGGTGCGCCGATGTATCGCGCCGATCAGGTGCGCGCGTTGCAAAAGCTTGGGCCGGTTCTGGTGCAGTATTTCGGACTGGGCGAGGTGACGGGGAATATTACTGTCCTGCCACCCTGCCACCACCACCTAGATGATACGTCCATGCGCATTGGCACATGCGGGTTTGCCCGCACCGGAATGCAGGTGCAAATTCAGGATGAACACGGCAACGAACTGCCCTTTGGGCAAACCGGCGAAATTGCCGTGATCGGCCCTGCGGTGTTCGCGGGGTATTTCAACAACCCCGATGCGAATGCGAAATCCTTTCGCAACGGCTGGTTTCTGACCGGCGATCTGGGCCATATGGATGCGCAGGGGTTTGTCTATCTGACAGGGCGCGCGTCTGACATGTATATTTCCGGCGGTTCCAACATCTACCCGCGCGAGATCGAGGAAAAACTGCTGTTGCACCCTGATTTGTCCGAAGTGGCGGTTCTGGGCATCCCGGATCAGGTCTGGGGCGAGGTGGGCATGGCGGTTTGCGTGCCGCGCACAGGGGCCGCCCCATCCCCGGAAGCGCTACTGGAATGGTTGGGCCCAAAATTGCCGCGCTACAAGATGCCGCGCCACATGGTGTTCTGGGATGCCCTGCCGAAATCGGGATATGGCAAGATTACCAAGAAAATGATCCATGAAGAATTGCAAATTCGCGGGCAACTGCCTGTGCCACCGTCATGACGCGGGCGCTGCGCCATATCGCGCATCCCGGCCCTGTTGCGCCTGTGCGCGATCATGCGCTGGCATGTCATGCGCGGCCTGTGTCGCTGACAATGCGCGGGGGGGCAGACATCACGCAGGCGATTGACGATGCCTTGTCGCAGGCGGGCATTCACGCGGCCTATTTGCGGCTGGACGGGGCCATGCTGTCCGCGCTGCGCTTCGTTATTCCTGCCCCTGCCCCCGGTGACGGGCATGCTGCATGGTATAGCCAGACCCATGCGCCCTTGCAGCCTGTGCGCCTTATGGAAGCGGGCGTGCATGCGGGGTGGCGCGATGGCAAGCGTTTTTTGCATTGTCATGGGCGTTGGGACGGGGCGACCCCTGCGATGGGGCATGTGCTTTGCGCGGAGTCGGTTCTTGCTGGCGATTGTCAGGTGACCGGCTGGGCGATCGAAGGTGCGGCGCTGCATGTCGCGGATGATCCGGAAACAGAATTTGCGCTGTTCCAGCCAAAGGAAACCCCACCAACGGCCCGCGCGTCCAATGCCGTATTGGCGACCTTGCGCCCCAATCAGGATATCGGGCAGGCATTGGAACGCATCGCGGCCCGTCATGGCCTGCAGACGGCCAGCATTCACGGGATTGGCAGTCTGGTTGGCACGAGTTTTCGCGAGGGCATCATCCTGGACAGTTACGCCACCGAAATTCTGATGCGTGACGGCTGGGTGCAGGCAGGCAATGTGGCGCTGGATGTGGCGTCAGTGGGGTTTGACGGGCGTGCCTATGCGGGCGGGCTTATGCCCGACGCAAATGCGATCTGCGTCACCGCAGAGGTGCTGCTGATAGCGACTTGACCGCGAAGGCGGATGTGGCCTTTCTCGGCGGTTGAGGCATGGACTTAGCGCGCACCATGGGCGGCCTGTGGGCTTGTTTGCGCAACCAACGGCATTGCCAAATGTCCGCAAAACGCCAATCAATCCGCGCACGCGCTATGTCTTGTCACTCCCGAATGCTGAAGGATTGCCCGTGCGCCACAGCCTTGCCCCCGATCCGCACAGGACCACGCGCGGTTTCCGGCAGGGCCAGCCGCAGCTTTTCAGCTGCGAAAGCCCGCTGGCCTGACAGCGTCACGGCAAGGGACAGTTCCGCTGCGTTCCGTGACAGTTCAAACCGTGTTATGCAATGGTTCCCCGACAGGGCATCGGCATTGTCGCCGCCATCCTCATAGCTTTGCGATACATATACGCCATGATCGGGTGCAGGAAACACTGCCGCCACGCTGGCGGCCTCGTCCGACCGCGCGCCTTGTCGCGCCAGTGGCAAAACTGCGCCGGCGCGGACAAACAACGGTATGCTGTCCAGCGAAACCGCGATGTCCAGCCACTGCCCGCCCTTATGCCATGTGCCTGCGTGGAAATCCCACCAGCCTGTCGCGTTTTGCGGCAGGTATACGCGGCGGATGCGCGCGCGCGGGTCCACCACATTGGCCACCAGAAGATCACGCCCCAGCATGAAATCATCGGTATCGGCCAGACATTCGGGGTCATTTTCATGGTCAAGGAAGGTGGGCCGCAACATCGGCTCGCCTGTTGTGACGGCCTGCCAAAGGCAGGTATACAGATAGGGCAGCAGCCGGTAGCGCAGCGCCATTGCATCGCGGATCAACGGCAACATGTCGGCATGCGTCCAGGGTTCGGTCACCGACCCGTCATCATTCCAGCTGTGGATCACGAAACGCGGGTGGAAAATGCCATTCTGCACCCAGCGCAACAGCAATTCCCCGTCCGGCTGCGGACCTGCAAACCCGCCCACATCATGCCCGATATTGGAAATGCCCGACATCGCCAACCCCAGCCCCATGCGGATATTCCAGCGCAGGCTGTCCCAACTGGTGCGGTTGTCGCCTGTCCATGTCTGCGCATGGCGTTGCAACCCCGCACAGCCCGCGCGCGTAATCAGGTAGGGGCGTTTGTCGGGCGCGTGCGCCTTCTGCGCTGCCTCGGAGGCTTGGGTCATCAGCAGTGCATGAAGGGGCCGAATAAGCCCCATGTCGATGGGCGCGCCAAAGCCGTGGCACCGGGCGTGATGATCCCAGACCTCGAATTCGTTATTGTCGTTCCATGTGCTGTCAAGCCCCTTGTCCAGCAGCGCGGTTGTGACATTGCCCTGCCACCAGTCCAGCGTGTCGGGGTTGGTGAAATCCAGATGCGACCCTTTTGCGTCCCAGAACATGGATAGTTCCGGCGCGCCAGTGTCGCTGTCGCGGATGAACAACCCCTGCCCTGCCGCCTCGGCATAACGCGGGTGGTCTTGCAACAGGCAGGGTTTGATATTGGCGATAATATGAATGCCCGCATCCGCATAGGCGCGCGCAAACCCCGCGATGTCGGGGAATTTGTCCGTGTTCCAGTTGAACACATAGCGCTTGCCATCAATCGAGGTGTAGCCCGATGACAGGTGGAAGCTGTCGCAAGGTATGTCATGGGTGCGCAAGGCATCCAGAAAACCCAGCATCTGCGCCTGTGCATCAGGGGCGTCGGTATAGGCCATGGTGGACCCCGAATACCCCAGCGACCAGCGCGGTGGAAACGCCATTCCGCCCGTCAGATGTTGCTGTGCCTTGACCAGCGCCAGCATGTCGGGCGCCCATGTGAAGTAATAGTCCAGATCGCCATCTTCTGCGCGAAAACTGCGATAGGGGGTGTGGTAATTGTCCAGTTCATTGCCAAGGTCGAACCAGCACCCTGCCAAAGTATCATAAAACAGGCTGAAACTGCCTGCATCCGGCGTGCGCGTCAGGGTGAAAGGAATGTGTTTGTAAAGCGGGTCTGTCGTGTGCGCGTCATATCCCATCGCATCAAGGTTGCGCATCTCATAGCGACGGCCGCTGCGCTCCAGCGGGCCTGCCTTCTCGCCCAGCCCAAAGACATGTTCGCGGCGGTCACGGGCCATGAAATGGGCGTTGCGGTGGTCGCGCCGTCCCAACATATAGGCCCCTGTGGGGCGGTCCTGCGCCACATCGCGCCACTGTCCGTCAATCCTGGCTTGCCAGCAAATCTGCAAGGGTGTGCGGATGATGGCGCGCAGGCTGTCGGTTGCAATGGTGACAGCGCCATCCTGTTGCACCACATCCACGTTCGGGCAGGAAAACCCGTCGCGTGAATCGCGTGCGCGCCCGTCGCGCGGCAGCGGCCCTTCGGGGGCTACGGTCCAGCTGCGTGCCAGCCGCCACTGGCCGTCCTTGCGCAGACGAACACGAAACTGCGCGTGTTCCAGCGCTTCTATGGTCAGGGTGTGCTGGCCTTCGACCAGCAGGGTAACGCAACAGCCATCATGCGACTGAAGGGACCAGTTTTCTAGTGTTTTCATTTAGTTAGTATCCCAACAATAGGCGCGGCAGGAACAGGCTGATTTCAGGCACAAACGTGACCAGCAGCACAATTGCGATCAGCACCCCATAGAAGGGCATCATCGGGCGCAGCACCTTGGCGATGGACACGCCGCTGATGGAACAGCCCACAAACAACGCTGACCCCACAGGTGGCGTGCAAATCCCCACACACAGGTTGATGGTCATGATGATCCCGAAATGCACCGGATCGATGCCCAGATCATTCATGATCGGCATGAAGATCGGTGTGAAAATCAGCAAGGCGGGTGTCATGTCCATGAACGTGCCGATGACCAACAAGACAATCACAACCACCAGCAAGATCATATAGGGGTTGTCGGTCAGCCCCAGCATGAAGCTGGAGATCGCGCCCGGAATGCCCCCGAAGGCCATGACCCGCGACATGGCAATCGAACAGCCGATCATCAGCAGAACAATCGACGTGGTGACTGCAGACTCGATCAGGATTTTGGGCAGGTCGCGCAGGCTGATTTCGCGATACCACACCAAGGCCAGCAGCAGCGCATAGGCCACAGCTATGCCCGAAGCCTCGGTCGCGGTGAAGATACCGCCCACAATGCCCCCCATGATGATGACAATCAGCCCCAAAGGCAGAACCGCATCGCGTGCGGCGACCAGTGCTTCGGTCACCGTGGGTTTGGGTGCGACCGGATAGCCGCGCTTCTTGGAAATGATCCCCGCCACCACCATCAGTGACAACCCCATCAGGATGCCGGGCAGGTAGCCTGCCAGAAACAGCGCAGCAATCGACGTGCCGCCGGTGATCAATGAATAGACAATCAGCGTTGTGCTGGGCGGGATCAGCAACCCTGTCGGGCAGGACGCCACATTGGCGGCTGTGGTAAAGGCGGGGTCATAGCCTTCGCGCTTTTGCACGGGCGCCATAACGCCCCCCACCGCCGCGGCCGATGCCACTGCCGAACCCGAAATGGACCCGAACAGCATATTTGCAATGATGTTCACATGCACCAGCGCGCCGGGCAGCCGCCCGCCCAGAACCTTGGCCAGTTCGATCAGCCGCCGCGCAATGCCACCACGGTTCATGATATTGCCCGCAAGGATGAACAGCGGAATGGCCAGCAGCGTGAAACTGTCCAGCCCTGACGCCATTTGCTGCGCCACAATGAACATGGATTGGTCGAACCCCATGAACAACAGGAATGTCAGCGCCGCCGCAATCCCGATGGCGAATGCAATTGGCACGCCAATCAGCATCATCAACCCGAAAGACCCGAACAGGACGAAAATGGCGGTGGTCATGGCTGCACCTCGATCTGGGATTCGGTTCGGCCGACCAGCACATCGTCAGGGTCGCGCCACAGGCGGTGCAGGAAATGCACACAGTAAAAAACGATCACGCCCCCTGAAAACGGTATGGCGCCATAGACATAGCCCATGGGCAAACGCAGCGTGGGGGTGATCTGGCCTGACGCCAATGTGCGGCTTGTCAGCGACCAGCCGCCCTTGATCATGACCAGAATCGCGAAACCCGCCACAAGGGCCAGAATCACCACGTTCACGATCTGGCGCATACGGCTTGGCAACAGCATGGGCACAATGTCGATGGCCAGATGTTTGGCCTGCCCGAAGGTATAGGCCCCGCCGATCAGCGCCAGCCACATGAACAAAAGCCGCGCAAATTCGCCCGTAACGGTGCTGGGGGCCTGCAGGACGTAGCGGGAAAAGACCTGCCAGACGATGCTGGCAACAATGATCGCGAATATCACCACAATGATGGTTTCCAGCAATCTGTCGACAAGGCGTTTCATTTCCGTCCCTCCCTGTGGCGAAATTTACGCGCAACCGCGTGGGTGCCGTTGCCGGACCATACCACCGATGTCAGACCTTCTGACAAGATCCTGCAAATTGGTCAACCAATTTATGAAATGGGTTGACTAATGTATGTTTTGGTCGTCATCTTGGCGACCAGAGGGCACATGCACCCATGTGTCCCCTTCGCACGACCACCACACCACACCATCGGGAGGAAAACACCATGGCCCAATTTACACGCACCATTGCGCTTGCCACGACCGCAAGTCTGGCACTTGGCGCAGCGGCAAACGCACAAACGCTGCTGCGGCTGAACCACAATAACCCCGCCGACCACCCCACGCATATCAGCATGGAATTCATGGGCGAGCGTTTTGCCGAACTGACCGACAATGCCTACCGCATTCAGGTTTTCCCCAATGCCCAGCTTGGCACGCAGCGCGAATCAATGGAACTGGTGCAGAACTGCGCGCTGGAAATGGCACGCTCCAACGCGGCCGAACTGGAAGCGTTTGAGCCGCTTTACAGCGCGATCAACCTGCCCTTCATCTTCGAAAGCGAAGACCACTTCTTTGAAGTTATCGACGGCGAAGTGGGCCAGACCATTCTGAACGCCTCTGCCGACAAGGGTTTCCTGGGGGTTTCCTTCCTGACCGAAGGCGCACGGTCCTTCTATGGTGACCGCCCCATCAACAGCCCTGCCGATCTGGCTGGTGTGAATGTGCGCGTGCAACCCAGCCCGTCGGCCATTCGCATGGTGGAACTGCTGGGCGGCAACCCCACCCCCATCGACTGGGGCGAATTGTATAGCGCCTTGCAACAGGGCGTCGTGAACATGGCCGAAAACAACCCCACCGCGCTGACAACCGCGCGTCATGGTGAAGTTGCGGATTACTTCTCGTTGAATGAACACACGATCATTCCGTCGGTTGTGGTGATTTCAAGCTGCGCATGGGACGCGATGTCCGAAGAACACCAGCAGGCATTGCGCACCGCCGCGCTGGAATCGCAAGCTTTCCACCGCGAAAGCTGGGATGCGATTGCGCAGGCATCGCTTGAAACTGCACAGGCCGAAATGGGCGTGACAATCAACACAGTGGAAAAAGGCCCCTTCATTGAAGCCGTGCTGCCCATGCATGAAGAAGTGGCAGCACAATCGCCTGAACTGGCTGCCCTGATCGACAGCATCAAGGCACTGGCCAACTAAGGCTCAAAAAAGGTTTCGGGGGAGAGCCGGCATGCTGGAACGTTCATCCATAGGAGAGAATGCGCTTCAGGCCCTGCATGATGAAGATTATGCAGCGCCCTATGATACGCGCACGCTGACCCATAAGGGGCTTCTTTTCACGGGTGGACGTGCCGCGCAGTCGCTGGATGGGAACTGGAATTTCTGTGTGGACCTGCTGGATACAGGTCTGCGCCAGAAATGGTTTGCCATGCAGCCCGCCGCCCCCGAAACCCGCACCGAACCATGGGATTATGACCCCTATATGGGCGAAACGGTCCCGGTGCCCGCCAACTGGCAGATGCTGAAGGAAAAGTGGTATTTCTATGAAGGCAGCGCCTGGTATACCCGCGCGCTGGACCACAGCCCCCGCACCGGGCGGCGCCAGATCCTGCGCATCGGGGCTGCGCAATATGACTGCAAGGTGTTCCTGAACTGCAAGTTTCTTGGCAACCATCTGGGCGGGTCCACGCCGTTTTGTGTGGAACTGACGGATGATTTGCAAGATGGGCGCAACTGGCTGATGTTGTGTGTCAACAACACCCGGACGCTGGACCGCGTGCCCATGCGCAACACCGACTGGTTCAATTATGGCGGCATATACCGCGAAACGCAGCTGTTCGACCTGCCCGCCGCGTTTATCAGCGATCTGGGCCTGCGCCTTGGCGCGGATGGCGCGTCAATCGCGGTTGATGTGGAAATTGACGGCGCAAATAGTGGCGATGTGCGACTGTCCATCCCCGAACTGGGCTTGGATCAGACCATCCCCATTGTAAACGGTCGCGGCAGTGCTGTCATTGCCGCACAGCCCGAATTATGGTCACCGGACACCCCGAAACTGTATGATGTTCAGGCCCGTTTCGGGGATGACCTGGTTGCTGACCGCGTGGGGTTTCGTACCATCATACGGCGCGGCACGGATATCTTGCTGAATGGCGAACCCGTCTGGCTGCGCGGTATTTCCGTGCATGAAGATGACCTGACCCTTGGCAAGGTCACCACCGAGGATGATTTGCGCGCCCGCTTCCAGCACGCAAAGGAACTGGGCTGCAATTTCCTGCGGCTGGCCCATTACCCCCACCATGAACGCGCCGCCCAACTGGCCGATGAACTGGGCTTCATGCTGTGGCAGGAAATTCCGGTGTATTGGGCCATAGCTTTTGACAATCCTGCAACCTATGCCGATGCGGAAAACCAGCTTCTGGAACTGATCCGGCGTGACCGCAACCGCGCCAGCGTGATCATCTGGTCCATCGGCAATGAAAACCCCGATACGGATGCGCGCCTGTCCTTCATGCGCGCATTGACCGATGCCGCACGCCGCGCCGATGACACCCGCCTGATTGCCGCCGCCTGCCTGATAAACCACACTCGTAACCGTATCGAAGACCGCTTGGCGGAACATCTGGACGTGATCGGCATCAATGAATATTACGGGTGGTATGACGAAAATATTACAGACCTGATCGAAATCGGCCGAAATTCGGCCCCTGACAGGCCCGTGGTCATTTCGGAAACAGGCGCAGATGGCGCTATCGGCAATGGGGCACCTGAAACGGGGCTGTTCAGTGAAGCTTACATGACACAGGTTTACCGCCAGCAAATCGAGATTCTGCGCGATCTGGACTATGTCAAAGGCATGTCCCCCTGGATTTTGTATGATTTCCGCGTTGAACGGCGCCAGAATATTTTTCAGAACGGGTTTAACAAGAAGGGCCTGATTGCGGCGGATAAACGCACCAAGAAAGCCGCCTTCGGGGTGCTGGCAGCATTCTATCATGCGCGCGCCAAGGGGGATATCTGATGGCGCGCACGACAAAACGCTATCAGGATGTGGCCGAAGGATTGCGCGCGCTGATCTTGCAGGGCGGCTACGCCCCCGGCGACCGCATCCTGACCGAACGCCAGATTGCAGAGCAATTGCAGGTCGGGCGATCCGCTGCGCGTGAAGCAATTTTGCTGATGGAAATCGAAGGCATGCTGGAAGTGCGCAAGGGTTCGGGCATTTACCTGAAGGCCATGGCGGGCACCACGCCCAAGGGCGATGCGAACGACATTGGCCCGTTTGAACTGATTCAGGCCCGGCAGCTGCTGGAAAGCGCTGTGGCGGGGCTTGCGGCCTCCACCGTCACCAAGGCCGATATTGTGCGCATGCGCGACGCGCTGGAACTGGAACGCAGCAGCATTGCAAGTGGCGCACAGGATTATTCCGGCGATGAATTGTTCCACCGCCTGATCGCCGAAGCGACACAGAACAGTGTTCTGGTCGACACTGTGAACGAGCTGTGGGAAAAACGCGAAGGAAGTCGCATGTGGGCGCGCCTGCACGAGCGAATCTTTGTCACAGATTACCGCCTGCGCTGGCTGGATGACCACAGTGCCATTCTGGCCGCCCTGCAACGCCGCGACCCCGAAGCCGCCAGAAGTGCCATGTGGCAGCATCTGGAAAACGTGCGCGTGACCTTGATGGACCTGTCAGATGACGAAGACCCCGGCTTTGACGGTTACTTGTTCGACTCTCGCGAAGTTTCGAAAGTGTTTCGCTGACTGGTTTTGACCCAGAGGATACCTGAATATGGACTATACTTGGCGTTGGTTTGGCCCGGACGACCCTGTTTCGCTTGCCGATGTGCGGCAGGCCGGTGCAACCGGAATTGTAACCGCCCTTCATCAGATACCCAATGGTGTGCTGTGGCCTGTCAGTGCCATCATGGACCGCAAGTCCATGATAGAAGCCGCCGGCCTGCGCTGGCAGGTTGTCGAAAGCATACCCGTCCCCGAAGCCGTCAAACTTGGCACTGACGGCTGGCAGGAGCTCGCGGATATCTGGGCCGCATCTGCGCTGAATCTGGCGCAATGCGGGATCACGACGATCTGTTACAATTTCATGCCGGTCCTGGACTGGACGCGCACGCGTTTGCGCCATGTCATGGATGACGGGGCCGAATGCCTGCGTTTCGACCGTGTTGATCTGGCTGTGTTCGACATGTTCATCCTGGAACGCGACGGGGCAGAAGGCGACTATAATGCGCAAACACGCGCCGAAGCCGCCCGCCGGTTTGCGGCATTGGACGACACTGCGCAAACCGCACTGGCCGACACCATCATCGCCGGTTTGCCAGGGTCCGAGGAAAGCTACACACTGGATGCATTCCGCGCCCAGATTAACCAGTATCAACGCATCAGCGCCCCGCAGTTGCGTCAGCATTTGCACCAGTTCCTGAACCGCGTTATCCCCCAGCTTGCAGACGCAGGCGTCCGGCTGGCCATTCACCCCGACGACCCGCCCCGCGCCTTGTTCGGGCTGCCGCGTGTCGTGTCCACATGCGATGATCTTGATGCCATTGCCCAGATGCACCCGGATGCGGCCAACGGGTTCACCTTCTGCGCCGGGTCACTGGGTGTGCGTCCAGACAATGACTTGCCCGCCATTTTGCGCAAGCACGGTGCGCGGGTCTATTTCCTGCACCTGCGCAATACCCTGCGCGACCCTGTATCGGACCTTAGCGATGGTCTGGAAGGCGAGAGTTTTCAGGAAGCCGCCCATCTTGGGGGGGATACCGACATGGTGGCCCTTGTCGCCGAAGTTCTGCGTCTGGAAGCCGCGCGCGGCGCGCCCTTGCCCTTCCGGCCCGACCACGGGCATGCACTGCAAAGCGACCTGCGCAGCGACTATCGGCCCGGGTATTCCGCTGTCGGCCGCCTGCGCGGCATGGCAGAGATTCGCGGTATTGAACATGCGCTGCGCTGGTCCGGCGCTTCGTAAGTAACGCTTCGTATCGGGCAAGCGACCCCGCTTCTATTTGAAAATGCGTCGATGGCGCGGTGGGATGTCACCGCGCCATATGCGTATTGGGACACAGCCTGCCCACCAAACACAGTAGAAATGCACGATGCAGTGGCGCAGGCCCGCAGACGGTCCTGGCAATTTCCGAAATGATGTTTTGTTGCGCGTGATGCACACCAGTAGGCTGAAAATTTCAGCGCAGTTCAAAAATTTTACCAATTGATAAATTTTTTAAGCCGTGCTTTCCTGTCAATGCACCAGAACGTCATTCTGCCAGCCACAAGGGGCCAGCCAATGTCACACAGCATCACAACTTCCGGTATCGTCGCCGGCAGGTTGCATCCCGAAGATTACGCGCAGCATTTCGACGACCTTTACCCCGATCTTGACGCGCATGAAGCCATGGTTGCCGCCGACAGGTGTTATTTCTGCCATGACGCGCCTTGCATTACGGCCTGCCCCACGGAAATCGACATTCCACTGTTCATCCGCCAAATTCAGGCGGGCCAACCACAGGCGGCGGCGCGCACCATCTTTGACCAAAACATCCTTGGCGGCATGTGCGCCCGTGTTTGCCCGACCGAGACATTGTGCGAAGGGGCCTGCGTGCGCGAAGCCGCCGAAGGCAAACCCGTCGAGATTGGCCGTTTGCAACGCTACGCCACTGACACCCTGATTGCGAAGAATTCCCACCCCTACACCCGCGCGGTGCCCACTGGCAAACATGTCGCCGTTGTGGGTGCGGGGCCAGCGGGACTGGCCTGTGCGCACCGGCTGGCGATGCACGGCCATGATGTGACCATCTTTGACAAGCGCGAAAAAGCGGGCGGGCTGAACGAATACGGCATCGCCGCCTACAAGGCGGCGCACGGGTTTGCACAGGCTGAAGTGGACTGGTTGCTGCAAATTGGCGGAATTACATTGCGGCAGGGCTGGACACTGGGCCGCGATGGCAGTTTGACCGAATTG
Source organism: Paracoccaceae bacterium (assembly GCA_017510335.1). GTDB lineage: Bacteria > Pseudomonadota > Alphaproteobacteria > Rhodobacterales > Rhodobacteraceae > Roseinatronobacter. The sequence goes on along the minus strand of JAFWNM010000029.1, from coordinate 35,239 downwards.
CAGGAAACCCATGATGCAGTTTTTCTGGGTATCGGCCTTGCCGGTGTCAACGCACTGGGCCTGGACGGCGAAGATATACCAACTGCGCGCGATGCGGTGGAGTTCATTGCCGAATTGCGCCAGACAGATGACTTGTCGACCTTGCCCATTGGTCGCCATGTCGTGGTCATCGGGGGGGGCATGACGGCGGTGGACGCCGCGGTGCAATCGCGCCTGCTGGGGGCCGAACATGTGACCATGGTATACCGGCGCGGGCGCGATGCGATGGGCGCATCCGATTATGAATTGAACCACGCCGCAAACGAAGGCGTGAAGATCATCACCAACGCCATGCCGATTGCGATTCATGCCAATGGCACCCTGCAAGAAGTCGAATTCGCCTATACCCACGCGGGTGAAACAGGGCTGGAACCCACGGGCGAGACATTCCGCCTGCGCGCCGACCAGTTGTTCAAGGCCATCGGGCAAACGCTTGACGGCGCGCCCGCAGCGCTGACGCTGGAGCGGCGCAAGATCGCGGCGGACAGTGCCGGACGCACAACGCAAGCCGGTGTCTGGGCGGGCGGCGATTGCACCGGCGGCGGCGAGGATCTGACCGTCACCGCAGTGGCCCAAGGCCGTGACGCGGCCGAGAGCATTCACGCAAGTCTGATGAAAAACGATGCGTAAGCGCACACACCCTTAGGGAGTTAGCAAAATGGCCAATCTGACAACGAATTTCATCGGCATCAAATCCCCCAACCCCTATTGGCTGGCCTCTGCCCCGCCGACCGACAAGGCCTATAACGTGGAACGCGCGTTCAAGGCCGGTTGGGGCGGGGTGGTGTGGAAAACACTGGGGTCCGAAGGGCCGCCCGTCGTCAATGTGAACGGCCCGCGCTACGGCGCGATCTGGGGCGCGGACCGTCGCCTTCTGGGCCTGAACAATATTGAACTGATCACCGACCGCCCGCTGGAGGTGAACCTGCGCGAAATCAAGCAGGTCAAACGCAACTGGCCTGACCGCGCGATGATTGTGTCGTTGATGGTGCCCTGCGACGAGGAATCGTGGAAGGCTATCCTCAAACATGTTGAAGATACCGAAGCCGACGGGGTGGAGTTGAATTTCGGCTGTCCCCATGGCATGAGTGAACGTGGCATGGGCGCGGCCGTGGGCCAGGTGCCGGAATATATCGAAATGGTCACGCGCTGGGTAAAGCAGCATTCGCGCATGCCCTGTATCGTTAAACTGACGCCCAATATCGCCGACATCCGCAAACCCGCCGAGGCCGCAAAACGCGGCGGTGCGGATGCCGTGTCATTGATCAACACGATCAACTCCATCACATCGGTCAATCTGGATGATTTCAGCCCCGAACCCATGATTGACGGCAAGGGCGCGCATGGGGGCTATTGCGGGCCTGCGGTCAAACCCATTGCGCTGAACATGGTTGCCGAAATCGCCCGCAGTGCAAAAACCCGCGACCTGCCCATTTCCGGCATTGGTGGCGTGACCACATGGCGCGATGCGGCGGAATTCCTGACGCTTGGTGCAGGCAATGTACAGGTGTGCACGGCGGCCATGACCTACGGGTTTGGTATCATCAAGGAACTGACTGCGGGCTTGTCACATTACATGGACCAAAAAGGCTTCACATCAGTTGACCAGTTGGTTGGCCGCGCCGTGCCCAATGTGACCGATTGGCAATATCTGAACCTGAATTATGTCACCAAGGCCAAGATAAATCAGGACCTGTGCATTTCCTGCGGGCGTTGTTTTGCAGCCTGCGAAGACACATCGCATCAGGCAATTTCCATGTCACCCGACCGCACGTTCGAAGTCATCGATGCGGAATGCGTGGCGTGCAACCTGTGCATCAATGTCTGTCCTGTGCAGGATTGCATCACCATGGAACAAATGCCCAAGGGCAGCACCGACCCGCGCACCGGCGATAAGGTGGGCGAGTATGCCAACTGGACAACCCACCCCAACAACCCGATGGCCAAAGCGGCAGAGTGATCAGGGCGCAAGAAGGCGGGTGTAAAGATGTTCCAGAAACGCCTCGGCGCCGTCCAACGGGTCATGCCCGTCGCCGCGGATCATAGCGATCTGGGGGGCGAAATCGGCGTAATGCTGGGTCAGCGACCAGATCGAAAAGATCAGGTGATAGGGGTCAATCCGCGCAATGCGCCCCCCGTCTGCCCATGCCTGCAAAAGCCGGGCCTTGTCATCGACAAGCGCGCGCAAGTCGTTGCGGATGAAGGGTTCCATTCGCGGCGCACCTTGCAGGATTTCATTGGCGAACAACCGGCTTTCGCGCGGAAAATCCCGCGACATCTGCAGCTTGCGGCGCATATAGGCCATGATTTCAGCGTGCGGGTCACCGCGCGCATCCAGCATGCGCAGCGGGTCCAGCCATGTGTCCAGCAGCCGCGTCAGCAATTCGCGGTGAATGGCGTCCTTGCTGTCGAAATAATACAGCAGATTGGGCTTGGACAACCCCGCCTGCGTTGCAATCTGGTCAAGGGTCGCGCCGCGAAACCCATGCGTGGAAAACACGTCCAGCGCGGCATCCAGAATAATCTGGCGGTTGCGCCGCTGAATGCGCGAGCGCGGCGGCGTTTTTGCGCTGCCGGATTTTTCAGCGGGCGTTGGGCGGGGCGCGGACATGGGCGGATAAGCTTCTTGACTGATTGGTCAAACTTGATAGCGTCCCATTGGTCCGGGCGCAAGCGATGCAAACATGCGACAGGCACTGACCGTTTGCCAACGGGACAACAAACACCAAAACAAGCCGCCATCAAGGCAGCACACGCAGGGAGCCGCGCATGACCGCACCAGCCGCAAACATGAAAATCAACGCTGAACGCCTTTGGGACAGCCTGATGGAAATGGCGAAAATCGGCCCGGGCATTGCAGGTGGCAACAACCGCCAGACTGTGACCGATGAAGATGGCGAAGCGCGCCATCTGTTCCAGCGCTGGTGTCAGGATGCAGGTGGCACCATGGGCGTGGATGACATGGGCACAATGTTCGCGCGGTTCGAAGGAACCGACCCCGACGCCCTGCCTGTCTATGTCGGCAGCCATCTGGACACCCAGCCCACTGGCGGCAAATATGACGGCGTGTTGGGCGTGCTGGCGGGGCTGGAGGTTGTCCGCACCCTGCGCGATCTGGGGGTCAAAACCCGCCGCCCCATTGTTGTGACCAACTGGACCAATGAAGAAGGCACGCGCTTTGCCCCCGCCATGCTGGCCTCTGGCGTGTTTGCGGGCGTGCTGGACCGCGATTGGGCCTATGACCGCACCGATGCGCAGGGCAAACGCTTCGGGGATGAGTTGGAACGCATCGGCTGGAAAGGCCCCGAGCCGGTGGGCAAGCGAAAGATGCACAGCTTTTTTGAATTGCATATCGAACAAGGCCCGATACTGGAGGCCGAGGGCAAACAGGTGGGCGTTGTCACCCACGGGCAGGGGCTGCGCTGGGTTGAATGCACCGTGACCGGCAAGGGCCAGCACACCGGATCAACCCCCATGTATATGCGCCGCAATGCCGGGCGCGGGCTGGCACGCGTGACCGAACTGGTCCATGAAATAGCCCTGAAGCACCAGCCCAACGCCGTGGGCGCAATCGGGCAGATCGATGTCTACCCCAATTCGCGCAATGTCATCCCCGAAAAGGTGGTCTTTACTATCGATTTCCGGTCCCATGTGCTGGACACATTGGAAGCGATGGTGGCCGAACTCAATGCCCGCGCCCCTGGCCTTTGCGCCGATATCGGGGTGAAATTCTCAAGCGAACTGGTGGGTTTCTTCGATCCGCCCGCCTTTGACGAAACACTTGTGGGCCGCGTGCGCGATGCAGCCGACCGGCTGGGCTACAGCCATATGGACATTATTTCCGGCGCAGGGCATGACGCGTGCTGGATCAACCGCCTTTACCCCACCACCATGGTCATGTGTCCCTGCGTTGACGGCCTGTCCCATAACGAGGCAGAGGAGATTTTTCCCCAATGGGCCGAAGCGGGTGCCAATGTGCTGATGCACGCCGTGCTCGAAACTGCCGAGGTGGTGGGCTGAGTGGTTGAGCCGGAAATACCAACCGTAAAATGCGGTAAACGATACAGGGAGTTAACACCATGAGCACCGTCATCAAGAACGGCACCATTGTCACCCATGACCTGACCTACAAGGCCGATATCCGCATTGACGGTGGCAAGATCCTTGAGATTGGCCCAAACCTGTCGGGCGACCGCGAACTGGATGCCACAGGCGCTTATGTCATGCCCGGCGGGATTGACCCGCATACGCATCTGGAAATGCCCTTCATGGGCACCTATTCCAGCGATGATTTCGAATCCGGCACCCGCGCGGCCCTGTCAGGCGGCACCACCATGGTGATTGATTTCGCGCTGCCAAGCCCCGGTCAGGGCCTGCTGGACGCACTGAAAATGTGGGACAACAAATCGGGGCGCGCGCATTGCGATTATTCCTATCACATGGCGGTCACATGGTGGTCGCAACAGGTGTTTGATGAAATGCCCGAAGTGGTCGCGCGCGGCATCACCAGCTTCAAGCATTTTCTGGCCTATAAGGGCGCGCTTATGGTCAATGATGACGAACTTTTCGCATCCTTCCAGCGCCTGCGCGAATTGGGGGCCATTGCCATGGTCCATGCCGAAAACGGCGATGTGGTGGCGGAACTCTCCGCCCGCCTGCTGACTGAGGGGAACACCGGCCCCGAAGCGCATGCCTATTCCCGCCCCACCCAAGTTGAAGGCGAAGCCACAAACCGCGCCATCATGATCGCCGATATGGCGGGTGTGCCCCTTTATGTCGTCCATACATCCTGCGAGGAAGCGCATGAAGCGATCCGCCGCGCGCGGCAGGCGGGAAAACGCGTCTGGGGGGAACCGCTGATCCAGCACCTGACACTGGACGAGTCTGAGTATTTCAACCCTGACTGGGACCACGCCGCGCGCCGCGTCATGTCGCCCCCCTTCCGCAACAAAATGCATCAGGACAGTTTGTGGAACGGTCTGGCCAGCGGCAGCCTGTCGGTCGTGGCAACTGATCACTGCGCCTTCAGCACCGACCAGAAACGCTATGGTGTGGGCGATTTCACCAAAATCCCCAATGGCACCGGCGGGCTGGAAGATCGCATGCCCATGCTGTGGACTTACGGCGTGCGCACGGGCCGGCTGACCATGAATGAATTTGTGGCCGTCACATCCACCAATGTCGCCAAGATTTTCGGAATGTATCCGCGCAAGGGCGCCGTGGCGGTCGGGGCCGATGCCGATCTGGTGGTCTGGGACCCAGAAAAATCAAAAACCATCACGGCCAGCACGCAGGCGTCCAATATCGATTATAACGTCTTTGAAGGGCACGAAGTCACCGGCCTGCCGCGCTATGTGCTGTCGCGCGGGCGCGTCATGGTGAATGATGGCACCTTTGACGGGCAAGAAGGGCATGGGCAATTCATTGAACGCTGTCCCAACGGGCCGGTCAATCAGGCCTTGTCAGCATGGAAAGACCTGACCGCCCCGCGCCCTGTCGCGCGTGCCGGTATTCCGGCTTCGGGGGTATGATGAAAGACAGCTCTGCAGCGCCGGTCATCTCCGCGCGCGACCTCAGCCTGACCTTCCAGACAGGGGATGGCCCTGTTCACGCCCTCAAGGATGTCACGCTTGACATCGCCAAGGGCGAATTCGTCAGCTTCATCGGCCCGTCCGGCTGCGGCAAGACCACCTTTCTGCGTGTCATCGCGGATCTGGAACACCCCACATCGGGCAGTATCACCGTCAACGGAATGTCGCCAGATGCTGCCCGCCGCGCACGCGCCTATGGCTATGTGTTCCAGGCAGCGGACCTTTATCCCTGGCGCACCATCGCAGGCAATATCAAACTGCCGCTTGAAATCATGGGCTATTCAGCCACCGAACAGAATTCGCGCGTGGAAAAGGTGCTGGAACTGGTAGAATTGTCAGGCTTCGCGCGCAAATTCCCGTGGCAGCTTTCGGGGGGCATGCAGCAACGCGCCTCCATCGCGCGGGCATTGGCCTTTGATGCAGATATCCTGCTGATGGATGAACCTTTCGGCGCATTGGACGAAATCGTGCGCGACAGGCTGAATGAACAGCTTCTTGAACTCTGGGCGCGCACCGAAAAAACCATCGGCTTTGTGACCCACTCCATCCCCGAAGCCGTGTATCTGTCCACAAAAATCGTGGTCATGTCGCCCCGCCCGGGCCGCATCACCGACATCATCGACAGCCCGCTGCCGCGCATCCGCCCGCTGGATATCCGCGACAGCCCCGAATTCATCGCCATTGCGCACCGCGTGCGTGATGGCCTGCGCGCGGGGCATCTGGATGACTAATACCCCTTCATTCTGGCAAAAATATCCCGGGGGAGTCGCGCGCCAGCGCGACGGGGGCAGCGCCCCCTGCAACAGGGGGGTGCATGCGTAACCTTGTTCCTGTTCTGGCTGTCAGTGCCGCATTGATCGCCATCTGGTATGCGGCCGTCATTCCCATGAACCAGCAATGGGCGCAGGATCAGGCCCGCCGTGCGGGTCAGGACCTGTCCTTCATCGCGCTTGTAACTGACACCATGTCCCAGCAACGCCCGCGCTTGCCCGCGCCCCATCAGGTGGCTGCGGAATTGTGGAATTCAACAGTGGTCGAGGAACTGACCGGCAGGCGTGGCATCGTCAACACTGGCAGCCTGTCCAACCGCTCTCTAGTCTATCACGGTTGGGTCACATTGTCGGCCACGCTGCTGGGGTTTGCGATAGGTTCGGTGCTGGGCATATCCTTGGCGATTGGTATCGTGCATAACCGCGCGATGGATGCCAGCATCATGCCTTGGGCCATTGCCAGTCAGACCATCCCCATTCTGGCCATTGCGCCCATGATCATCGTGGTCCTGAATGCTGTGGGCATAACGGGTCTGGTCCCGAAGGCCATCATCTCAACCTATCTGTCCTTCTTTCCGGTGGTTGTGGGTATGGTCAAGGGGTTGCGCGCGCCGGACCATATGCAGCTTGATCTGATGAAAACCTACTACGCCAGCGGGCCGCAAGTGCTTTTGAAACTGCGCTTGCCCTCGTCGATGCCCTATTTGTTCACCTCGCTCAAGGTGGCCATTGCGGCGGCGCTTGTCGGTGCGATTGTCGCGGAACTGCCTACGGGTGCAGTGGCGGGGCTTGGCGCGCGGTTGCTTTCGGGCAGCTATTACGGCCAGACCGTGCAAATCTGGTCGGCGTTGTTTGCCGCGGCCATTCTGGCGGCCAGCATGGTCGCCCTGATCAGCATACTCCAGCGTGTGACGCTTAAACGCATGGGAATGGCAGCATGAGGGTTTTGCAAAATACCGGCGGCGTGCAATGGGCAGGCATGATGCTGGCGTTGCTTGTCGCGGTCGGGCTGGGGGGGACAGGCAGCTTGCCCTTTGTGGCAGTGATCGCTGTTCTTGCCGCTGGCCTGATCTTTTTGGTGCCCCTTGCGCGGATGATCTGGCTTATGATTGCGCTGATTGCAGCCTGTCTTGGCGTCGCGGCGCTGTCGCTGCTTCCCTTCGCGCAATCCACCTTGCCCTTCTGGGCCATGATCGTGGCAGTATGGCTGGGGGCATGGTTCCTGGTGGCGCTGGTTGCAGAAAGTCCGCGCCTGTCTGGCCTGGCAGGTCGCGGGCAGTCCCTGCTTGCACCACTTGCGTTTGGCGCGACGCTGCTGTGGTTATGGGAAGCGGTCGTGCGCGCGCTGAATGTCCCTCGGGTCATCCTGCCGGCCCCATCCCTGATCTGGGACAGGTTGATCCGTTCCACAGATATCTTGTGGGTGGATTTCGTGCAAACCTTCGTCAAGGGTGCGCTGTCGGGCTTTGCCATTGGGGTGGGTGCGGCGTTCATCTTTGCGCTGCTGGTGGACAGGTCCGATTTCCTGCGCCGTGGCCTGCTGCCGGTGGGCAATTTTCTGGCCGCGCTGCCCATCATCGGCACAGCGCCCATTATGGTCATGTGGTTCGGTTTTGACTGGCCATCCAAGGCGGCGGTGGTTGTGGCGATGGTGTTTTTCCCCATGTTGGTGAACACGGTTCAAGGGCTGGCCGCGACTGATGCCATGCAACGCGACCTGATGCGCACCTATAATGCAAGCTGGGGTCAGGCGTTGCTGAAACTGCGCTTGCCTGCGGCCACGCCGTTTATCTTCAACGGGCTGAAAATATCATCGACACTGGCCCTCATCGGGGCGATTGTTGCCGAATTTTTCGGCTCTCCCACGCGGGGCATGGGCTTTCGCATCTCGACCGAGGTGGGACGGTTGCAACTGGACATGGTCTGGGCAGAAATTGCCGTAGCAGCCCTCGCGGGGTCGCTGTTCTACGGCATTCTTGCGCTTGCCGAACGCGGGGTCACTTTCTGGCACCCGTCACAACGCAAGCGTTAACACCTGCGCCCCAGCCATGGGCCAGGCAACACGGAGGTGATAAAAATGAAAAAGGCAATATACGGATCGGTCGCGGCCCTTGGTCTGGGGCTGGCGCCAGCGGCATGGGCACTGGATGATGTGACACTTCAATTGAAATGGGTCACACAAGCGCAGTTCGGGGGCTATTATGTCGCGCTGGAAAACGGCTTTTACGAAGAAGAAGGGCTGAACGTGACCATCCGCGCAGGTGGCCCGGATATCGCGCCGCCGCAGGTGATTGCGGGTGGTGGCGCGGATGTGATTGTTGAATGGATGCCTGCCGCATTGGCCGCGCGTGAAAACGGCCTGCCGCTGGTGAATATTGCGCAACCCTTCAAATCATCAGGGATGATGCTGACCTGTCTGGCCGAAACTGGCGTGACCGGCCCAGAGGATTTTCCTGGCCGTACCCTTGGCGTGTGGTTCTTCGGGAATGAATACCCGTTCCTAAGCTGGATGAGCACCCTTGGCATTCCAACTGATGGCGGGGATGAAGGCGTTGAAGTGCTGCGTCAGGGTTTCAACGTGGACCCGCTGTTGCAGCGTCAGGCTGATTGCATCAGCACCATGACCTATAATGAATACTGGCAGGTCATCGATGCGGGCATCAGCGAAGACGAACTTGTGACGTTCAAATATGAAGATCAGGGCGTCGCCACGCTGGAAGACGGGCTGTATGTTCTGGAAAGCAATCTGGAAGACCCTGAATTCGTGGACAAGATGGCGCGTTTTGTGCGGGCGTCGATGCGTGGTTGGGAATGGGCCGCCGAAAATGTCGAAGAAGCCGCAATGATTGTGCTGGAATATGACGATACCGGCGCGCAAACCGAAGAACACCAGATCCGCATGATGGGCGAAGTTGCCCTGCTGATCGAAGGGTCGAACGGCACGCTGGACATGGATGATTACGCGCGCACCGTTGCAACCTTGTTGGGTGGCGGGTCCGATCCTGTCATCACGTCTGAACCTGTCGGCGCGACAACAACGGCCGTCACGGACGCGGCGTTCAACTAGTGCATGTTGCTCAAAACCGGGAACCGGTTTTGAGCTTCCTGAACACACGAGCTTCATGAATTGGAGCATGTCCCGTGACTGCCCATGAACGCGGCACTTTCTAAAACGCTGTCAAAACACGGTGATGGCGGATTTTGTTGAAACCGTTCAAAATTAAGGGGGTGGGGCGCAAAATCTGGTGGTTTCGCGCCCTGCCCCGCAGCGTTCAACCCAGAATAAGTTCCATCTCCTCAACCGGGCGGTGCGTGCAGCCATAGGCTGCAAGGATCGCTTGCGCCTGCGTGTCATGCGCGCGCCCTTCTTCGCGCACCCAGTCGGAAAACAGCCGGACAATACGGCGGTTGGTGTGCCGCAACGGGCAGACAATCCAGTAAGCCGGGAATTCCACAGCCTGAAACACCGGGGAAAACGGCACAAGCGTTCCTCGTTTCAGGTCTTCAAAGGCCAGTGTCATGCTTTCAAGTATGACACCCCCGCCCTGTCGCGCCAGATCAATGACCATTGAGGAACGGTCAAACCGCAACTGGCGCTTCTCCTCGGGCCGGTCAATGCCGTGACGGGCAAGCCAGATGTCCCATTGATACAACGATTTCACACAGCGAATAATCCGTGCGCGCGCCAGTTGTTCGGCCGGCGTGCCGCCTGTGGCCTGCAGTTCTGCCAGATAGTCCGGTGAACACATTGGCAGCACAAGATCCCGAATAATGCATTCTGAATACAACCCATCCCAGGCCCCCGTTCCATAGCGCAGGTCAAGATCCACCACTTCAGTTTCGAAATTGGTGAAATCAGGCGCGGCATCAACATGCAGGCCCCAGTCGGGGTTTGCATCAATAAACCGTTTCAGGCGCATCGACAGCCAGCGCACCCCGAATGTGGGGCTGACGCGCAAAGTCAGGTTATGGCTATTGTGCTGGCGCCGGATGGTCGCCTGCGCGCCGCGGATCATTTGCAACGCGCTGGTTGTGGCCTGAAACAGCATTTCGCCATCAAGGGTCAATGTCAGGCGCCGGTTTTCGCGGCGAAACAGCAACACGCCATATTGTTCTTCCAGCGCCTTCAGTTGCTGGCTTATGGCTGCAGAGGACACACCAAGTTCGGTCGCCGCCAGCGTGACCCTGCCCAAACGGGCAACGGCTTCGAAATACGCAAGGGAATTCAGGTTCGGGTGCAAGGCCATATGGTCACGCTAGCGGAACTTCGGCAAAATGTTGAGAGGGTTTTGGCACCATGACCCGCGCAGGCACCCTGCATCAGCGCTGGATAAACGGGTTTGCAGGGGGCGCGTCAGATGTGGATATCCACACGGCTTTCGTTTCCAGAAACTCCTCTATGGCGCGAATGCCGCTTTCCCGTCCGATCCCGGATTGTTTGACCCCCCCAAAGGGCATCATATAGCTGATTACCCGGTAGGTGTTGACCCACACAATACCCGCTTTCAGCGCCTTGCTCATGCGCATGGCGCGGGCAATGTCCTTTGTCCAGACCCCTGCAGCAAGGCCATAGATAACGTCATTTCCAAGCTGCACCGCGTCTTCCTCCTCGTCGAAACCGATGATCGACAGGACCGGGCCGAACACTTCTTCCTGGGCGATGCGCATGGAATTTGACACATCCGTAAAAATGGTGGGTTCGACAAACAACCCGTTTTCCAGCCCCGGTCCCTGTGCACGGTTCCCGCCGAAGATACACCGCGCCCCTTCTGATTTCGCAATGTCGATATAGGACAGGATTTTCTGAAACTGCGGCTGGGTTGTCACAGGGCCAATATGGGTGTCTGGTTGCATGGGGTCGCCCATGCGTGCGTCGCGGGCCACGGCCAGCATTTTTTCGGTGAACGCGTCCTTTATGGAATTCTGCACCAGCAAGCGCGATCCGGCGATGCAGGTCTGGCCGGTCGCGGCAAAAATGCCGGACACGGCCCCGGCCACCGCGGCATCCAGATCGGCATCGGCAAAAACGATGTTTGGGGATTTGCCGCCCAGTTCCAGCGACACCCGCTTCAGCCCCCGCGCCGCCGCTTCATAGATTTTTCGCCCCGTGGTGTCGGACCCGGTGAAGGTTATCTTGGCCACATCCTTGTGTGCAACCAGTTCGGCGCCAACTTCGGGGCCAAATCCGGTAACAACATTCCACACCCCGTCCGGAAAACCGGCCTGTTTGGTCAGTTCCATGAATGCCAGGGTCGACGCAGACGTGAATTCCGAAGGTTTGATGACAACCGAACACCCCGCAGCAAGCGCAGGTGCGCATTTCCACGCAATGAACAACAAAGGCGAATTCCACGCCGTTATCGCGGCCACAACGCCCACTGGTTCATGTGTGGTGTAGGTAAACAGATCGGGCTTGTCGATGGGCACGACAGACCCTTCAATCTTGTCCGCCAGCCCGCCGTAATAATACCACCATTCCGGATGATATTTCAGTTGCCCTGCCATTTCTGCCAGCAATTTGCCGTTGTCGCGCACTTCCAGCGCGGCCAGCCTGTCGGCATGTTCCGCCACCAGGTCCCCCAGCCGGTGCATGATCTTGCCGCGCTGCGTGGCGGTCATGGTGGCCCACGGCCCGGTTGTCATGGCGCGGCGCGCAGCCGCGACCGCGCGATCCACGTCTTCCGCCCCGCAGCGCGGAATTTGCGCCCAGGTTTCGCCAGTATACGGGTCCAGCGTATCAAACCATTGGCCGGTCGCCGCGTCGCAATATGCACCGTCAATGAATATCTGGAAGGTCTGGGTCATGCGGGGTTTCCCTTCGGTTTTGGGCATAGGGTTTTGTGGGCGGTCGCCAGCCGCCATGCAGCACTTTCAAGCGGGCGGCCGCGCCAGTCAGCCAGAAGCGCCGCGCCCTGCAGCAGGTTTTCCTGATTGATCCCGGTTGCAATGCCCATTCCTGTCAGCATGGCGTTCAGGTCTTCGCTGGCGCTGTTGCCAGTGGCGCCGGGGGCATAGGGGCACCCGCCCAACCCCCCGATGGCCGCATCAAAACTTTTTATGCCAGCCAGAAGGCCCGCGAATGCATTGGCCAGTGCCATGCCGCGCGTGTCATGCAGGTGCAGTTCAAATTCCACGTCCCTGTGGCGCGCCATCAGTTGTGCCGACAGGGCATGCACCTGATGGGGCAAGGCAACCCCGATTGTGTCGCACAGCCCTATTCTGCGCGCGCCGGCGGCCACAAACCTGTCAATGACCTGCACCACCGCGTCGGGTGACACCGCCCCTGCAAAAGGACATCCAAACACAACCGACAGCGAAACACGCACCTTCAGCCCCGCCTGCGCGGCCAATGCGTGAAGGGTCAGCAATTCCTCAAGGCTGTCTGCGGCGCTGCGGTTCAGATTGGCCTGATTATGCCCATCGGTTACGGACATTACCAAGGTTACCCCATCCACCCCGGCAGCCAGGGCGCGGTCCAGCCCGCGCCTGTTGGGCACCAGCGCAAAGGACGTGAAACCCATGTCGCGGGTGGCGCGGACAACATCCTCGGCATCTGCAAGGTTCGGTATCCAGCGCGGGTGCGTGAATGATGTTACCTCGATCTCGTGCACGCCAGCGGCGCACAGGGCCTGCACCAGCTGGATTTTCTGCGCGGTGGGCAGCATTTTCGGTTCATTTTGCAATCCGTCACGGGGGCCTACATCCACGATGCGCACAGTGTCTGGCAGGGCAATATGTGTCATGGCCGGAACGCCCCGTTCAGAATATGCACCAACCCGTCGCGCGTCACATCGCGGGGGTTTGGCAGGACTTGCCGCATATTGGTCATGGCGTCATCAACCAGCGCGTCAATTGCGGATCGTGGAATGCCCAGATCATCCAGCCAGCGCGGAATGCCGATATCTGCAGACAGGTGTTCAACCGCGACAATGGCCTGCAAGGCGGCATCCTGCGGTGACAGGCCCGCAACAGGCTGGCCCATAGCCTGCGCGATTTGGGCGAACCGGGGCATCGCGGCCACCATGTTCCAGCGCATCACATGGGGCAACAACACAGCATTGGCAATTCCATGTGCGATGTTGAACTGCCCCCCCAGTGGCATGGCCAACCCGTGCACCATGCCAGTTGCCGCACTGCCAAAGGCAAGCCCGCCGAACAGGCTGGCCATCATCGTTTCCTGACGCGCGGGCAGATTGGTTCCATGATGCACCGCTATGCGCAGATGCGCCGACAGCTTGCCAATGGCCTGCAGCGCGAAATAATCCGTCAAGGGCTGGGCAAAGCGCGATACATACGCTTCTATCGCGTGGGTCAGGGCGTCCATGCCAGTGGCAGCGGTCATGGCGGGGGGCAATCCAAGCGTCAGTTCAGGGTCAAGCAGCGCGCAATCCGCCAGCAAATGGCGCGAAACAATGCCTTTCTTGGTGCGTTCCGCCTTCAGGCTTAGCACGGCAACATTCGTCACCTCGCTGCCGGTGCCGGCTGTCGTCGGGATCATGATCTTGGGGACCGCAGCGACGGGAATTTTGTCTATGCCAAGGTATTCGTGCACATCGCCCTGATTGTGCACCAGCGCGGCTGCGCATTTGGCGACATCCAGCACGCTGCCCCCGCCAAGGCCAATCACCAGATCGGCGCGATGCGCGCGCGCGGCCTGCGCGCAGGACCGGACTGTTTCCAGACTGGGATCGGGTTCCACATCCAGAAACTGCGCGACATCCAGCCCCTGCAACAGGTCTGTGACCTGCGCGACCAGACCGGCACGCTGCAATCCCATGTCACTGACCAGCAGAACGCGCGCGCCATTCAGGCGCTGCACTTCCTGCGGCACGCTGGCAATGACGCCTGCACCATGCACGATGCGGGCAATCGCCCCGAAAACCTGTGGTGACGCAAAACTCACTTCTCTCTCCCTAGATGACGGCCCTCTTGTGCGGTCATGTTTTCATGAATGTGGGGCCTGCAGGTGCGGCAACGGGCGGCCGGTTTCAGATAGTCCCTTTGGCGCGCAGTGCTTCAATATCGTGCCCCCCATAGCCCAGGCTGCCCAGTATCTGGTCGGTATGTTCCCCAAGTTGCGGGCCGTCCCACCGGATTGCACCGGGTGTGCGCGACAAGCGCGGCACAACCCCTTGCATGGTCAGCGAACCGAAACGCTGTGTGGGAATATCCACCACTGCGCCGCGTGCGCGAAAATGGGGGTTTGCGTGAACATCGGCGGCGGTGCAGATGGGCCCGGCGGGGATGGCGTGATCTTCCATAAGGGCCAGCAACGCGCTTTCGGTGTGTCGCGCAGTCCAGTCCGCGATGATCTGGTCCAGAACCTGCTGGTTGTCGCCGCGTGCCATATGCGTGGCAAATCGCGGGTCATCGCATAAGGCAGGCTGGCCCATTGCCCTGGCCAGACGCCGGAAAATCGCGTCCCCGTTTGCGGCAATCAGCACCCAGCCATCCCCCGCTACAGGATAGATATTGGACGGCGCAATGCGCGGCAGGCTGGTTCCGGTGCGCCCGCGCACGGCCCCGGTTGCGCTGAATTCGGCCAGGATGCTTTCGCTGATGGCCAGAACGGCATCGGTAATGCCCACATCCACCACCTGCCCCTGGCCGGATTTGTCGCGTTCATGCAGCGCGGCCAGAACCCCGATACAGGTGAACATGCCCGCCAGACTGTCCCCGACCGACAATCCCGTTCGCACGGGCGGGCGGTCCGCAAACCCGCCAAGATGGCGCAGACCGGCCATCGCTTCGGCAATTGCGCCAAAGCCTGTGCGCCCTGCCCATGGGCCGGTCTGACCAAACCCCGAAACCCGCGCGACAATCAGGCGCGGGTTGCGCGCCATCAAGCTGTCGGGCGCAAGGCCCCATTTTTCCAACGTGCCGGGACGAAAATTCTCAACCAGAATGTCGGCGTGGCCAAGCAGGGCGCTGACAACCTTCTGCCCCTCGGCCCCGCGCAGGTCCAGCGCCAGGGAACGCTTGTTGCGCGCAATCACCGACCACCACAGGGTTTCACCGTTCTTGCGTGCAGCGCCCCATTCGCGCATCGCATCGCCCTTGCGCGGGGGTTCTATCTTGATAACATCGGCGCCCAGATCGGCCAAAAGCTGCCCGCAGAACGGCCCCGCGATGAAGCTTCCCATTTCGATGACGCGCAGGCCGGACAATGGGCCGCTGGCGGGTATGGGGTGATCACTTGACATAACTGCTTCCTCTGACGACCAGGCTGCCTGCCCGCATGACCGATGTTGACAGCGTGTCCTGATGGCGTTTTTGGGTTTCCAGCGCGTGGCGGGTCACTGTGTCACGCGCGGCCTGGGTGTTGCCCGCGCGCAGATGCCGCAGGATTTCACGATGTTCGATGATGGTGCGCGCGCGTCCGGCTTCGTCCATCACTTCAAGCCAGCGGATACGCGCCAGCCGCTGCATCACGTCCTGCATTGCCTCGACATACAGATCATTGCCCGAAAGGCGCATCAGTTCGACATGAAATTCCTGCCCGCTGCGCAGCCAGTCGTTGCGGCTGGCATCGGTATGCACAGGGATATGCGCTTCCTCCAGGGCGTCAAGCTGTGCGGGGGTGGCACGTTCGCAGGCCAGTGTCACACCTTCGCGTTCAATGCCGATCCTGAATTCGCAGGCTTGCAGAATATGGGTGATGGACAGGGGCGTGACCGACCACACCCTGTCTACCTTCTGCACCAGCCTGTCCGCTTCCAGCCGCAAAAGCGCGCCGCGAATGGGCGTGCGCGAGGGGCCGCCATAACGGGCTTCAATATCGCGCTCGGACAGGCGCATGCCCGGACCAAGCACCAGATTCAGAATATCTGATCGAAGTTCGGCATATAGCTTTTCTGCCTGCGTTGTCATGATCTGACGTGATATGCCATCTGGTATACCATCCTGGACATTAAAAATTCAAAACCCGTTCATGCGCCGGTAGGCGCGGATCACCTGACTGTCATCATTCCGGCCACCGCCAGCCCCGCTTTCAGCTGCGAAAAGCTGCATCGCCACAGATGCCAGCGGCAGACCCATTTTTGCCGCGCGCCCCGCGTCCAGCGCGATAGTCATATCCTTGACAAAAATATCCACTGCGGATGTCACTTCGGGGGCATCCTGCAGCATGCGCGGGCCACGGTCCGACAGCATCCAGCTGCTTGCGGATGATCCTTGCAAGATATCCAGCAACACGTTCGTGTCGACGCCCTCGCGTTCGCCAAGGGCCAGCGCTTCGGCGGCGGCCACAAGCTGAACCCCGCATAGAAGCTGGTTTATGGCCTTCACGCTGGCCCCCTGACCTGCATTCGGTCCGACATGGAAGATACGCGCGCCAAGCGCTGCCAGCACAGGGCGCACTGCGTCAAGATCCGGCGCGGGCGCACCCACCATAATGGTCAGGCTGGCATCGCGCGCGCCCGCCACCCCGCCCGACACCGGGCAATCAACAAACCCGCGCCCTGTGGCGCAAACCTGTTTGGCCAGATCCCGCACCGCAGCGGGCGGACAGGTCGCCATCAGACAAACAGACGCATGGGCGGGCAACGCCGCCAAGGCCCCTTGGTCAAACAGCACTGCCTTTGCCTGATCCATGTTGACGACCATCAGGATCAGCACATCCGCGTCCCGGGCCGCCGCTGCAGCGCTGTCCGCTGCCTGCCCGCCACTGCGCACCAATGCCGCCAGCGCGTCCTTGTTCAGGTCAAACCCTGTCACGGTGAAAGCAGCCTGAACAAGGTTGTGCGCCATGGCGCTGCCCATCGCCCCAAGCCCTATGAAGGCAATATGCGTCATCTGCGTGCCCTCCTTCTTAATACAGTGTCAGTGCGGGGACATACATCATCAGGAACAGCACAGTCAGACCCACAAGATAGAAGGGCCACAATTCCTTGATTACTGCCCCGATCGGCACGCGGGCGATGGCCGCACCAATGAAAAGCGTTGTCCCGACAGGCGGCGTAAACAGGCCGATGGACAGGTTGATGCAAACAATGACCCCCAGCTGCACCAGATCAAGGCCGATCATGTTGCCAATCGCAACGAAGATTGGTCCCAGCAACAAGATGGCGGCGGGCAGGTCCAGAAACATGCCGATTGTCAGCATGATGACTGTCATCATCAGCAAGATAAGCCACGGCGTTCCCAATGACTCCATCGCCCAGGTTGCTACCATTGTGGGAATGCGTTCAGTCACCAGCACATGCCCCACCAGACTGGATGCGACAATCACCAGCATAACAATGCCAGTTGTGATTACAGTGGTCAGCAAGGACGCGTAAATGGACGCGAATGTAAGATCGCGGTACACAACAGCACTGACAACCAGCGCATAGGCCACAGCAATGACGCTGACTTCGGTTGGGGTGGCAATGCCGGTGCGCAACAATACGATAATGAAAACCGGCATCAGCAATGCAGGAAGGGCATGAAGCAAAATCCAGCCAATCTTGCGGGGGTCCTTGTGTTCTGTCAGGCGCGGAAACCCGCGCAACCTGCCGCTGAAGTAGCACACCATCATCATGCCGGCGGCCAGCATCAACCCCGGCAGAATTGCCGCGGTGAACAGCGCCGCGATGGACACGTTCGACACAGTTGAAAACAGGATCAGCGGAATGGATGGCGGGATCAACCCAGCGATTACGGCCGAAGATGCGGTGACGGCCGCGGCAAATGCAGGCGGATACCCTTCGCGTTTTTGCCACGGGATCAACATGGATCCCAGCGCCGAAGCCTCGGCCACGGCGGACCCTGACACCCCGCCAAAGATTGTTGACCCAACAACAGACACCTGCCCCATGCCGCCGTGAAACCGCCCAACAAGCCGCGCGGCAAATTGCACCAACTGCGCACCCAGCTTGCCCGACATCATCAACGAGCCTGACAGAATGAAAAACGGGATCGCAAGAAGCGGAAAGCTTTGGGATGGCTGAAACAGTTTCACAACCACCAGAACAACCGGAATGCTACCCTGCCAAAGAATGGCAGTGCCCGCGCTGATGATAAGGGCGTAACCCACGGGCATGGACAGGACAAGCAGCAGGAAAAAGACGCATAGCATAACAAGGGTCATATCTGATGCTCCGCTGATGGGCGTTCTAGGGGGTATCGTGGATCATCGGCACTCAGGATGCGCACAAAATTGACAACGGCAGATAAGGCAATGCCCGCACAGCCGAAGGTAATGGCCGCATAGGCCCATAGCTGTGGAATGCGCGTCAACGGGAATACCTGCTGGCCTGTCACGGCGATCACCTTCAGCGAAATCCACGCCAGCGACGCGAACACCCCCGCCAGAAGCACCTGTGTTGCAAGCGCCAGAATACGCGCCTTGGACACAGGCAGCATGTCAATCATGGTGGTGGCCGCGATATGCGCCCCCCGGTGCGCGCCCACAACGATTCCGCCCATGATAAGCCACGGAAACAACAGGTTCGGCACCTCGGTCGGCCAGCCAAGCCCGCGTGTTGTCATGTAGCGCACAATCACATCTGCGATAAGCGCCAGAAACATGGCCACCAATGCCGAAAATGCAATTGCGATGGCTAGCCGGTCCAATGCCCAACCTATGGCATTGGCAACACGCAAGGCGGGGGAACCCGCCTTGCTAAGCTTGGTGGGGGTGGTCATCACTCCTCGACCTTTGCAGCGGCAGCCGCCGCCACAATTGCGTCTACCAGTTCAGGGAATTGTGCGCCCCACTGGTCATAAACCGGCTGGGTTGCTTCCTGAAACGGCCCCGAGTCCAGTTCGTTGAATTCAACGCCGGCGGCTTCCAGGGTTGCGCGCAGTTCCATTTCGTCGTTCAGGGAACGCTGGCGGTTATACTCCCCCGCTTCCAGTGCTGCGGCGCGAATTATTTCCTGATCTTCAGCCGAAAAGGTGTCCCAGATGACCTTGGACGCCAGCAGGAAGGTTGCCTCATACTTGTGGCCTGTCAGCGAAATATACTTCTGCACTTCATACAGTTTGGACGAATAGATGTTGATAAGCGGGTTTTCCTGCCCATCGACAACGCCCTGTTGCAACGCGATGTAAAGTTCCGAAAATGCCAGCGGCAAGGGGTTGGCCCCAAGCGCGTTGAAGATATCAACGGTAATGGGGTCCGGTGGCGTGCGGATTTTCAGGCCGGCCAGATCAGCAGGGCTGTTGATCGGACGCACATTGTTGGATGTCTGACGAATGCCATTGTCCCAGAATGCCAGCATCACCAGGCCTTGCGCTTCGGCGGCTTCGGCCAGTTGCGCGCCGATGGGGCCATCCATGACCTTCCATGCCTGTGGCAGGCTGTCAAACAGGAATGGCAGTCCCAGAACCGCCAGTTCCGGCACAACGGCCGAACTGGTGCCTTGGGAATTCGCGCTGAAGGCCATGGTGCCCAGACGCATGTTTGTCAGCGCCTCGGCGTCTTCGCCAAACTGCGCAGAACCGCCCACATCAATCGTGACGCGCCCTTCGGTCCGGTCGTTCACCAGTTCGGCAAACAACAGGGATGCGTCGGATTTCGGGTTGCCGGGCGCGGCATTGTGCGAAAGCTGGTATTGCTGGGCAACGGCAGGCAAGCCGCCAAGGCCCAGACAGACAGCTGCTGCGAGATATGCAAGTTTCATGTTTCCCTCCCTAAAGTTGCGGCCCGAAAGGGTCCGCAAGCACATAAACAGCCAGCACATTCGCGCATACCAACTGGCATACCAAGCTGTGCCCCTGTCCATTTCGTCCTGCTGATCTGAATTGCGGCATTTCCTCCAAAAAACCGCTTCATTCCAGCGTTCGTTACGATTCTGGTCCTGTGTTGCGAAAACTGATGACAGGTTTTCCTATTTCTTCCTTCAAGTCACCTAAGGAAAACTAATCAAAACATTTGGAATTCTTAATCATATCGAAGGATAAACGCGCGAAGATGGTTTGGTTCATCTTCCATACTGGCCAAGCGCGATCTGGCCTAATGGATCAGTGACCCGCCATTCACATCAAGTTCTGTTCCCGTGCAGTAGGATGACAGCGCCGACGCCAGAAACAGCGCGCATCCCGCCACATCCTTGGCGGTGCCTGCCCGTCCCATCGGGATGCCTGCCAGCACCTGGGCGCGCATGTCGTCCGTCAGTTTGCCTGCGGTAATGTCGGTGGCGATGAACCCTGGGCAAATCGCATTTGCCCGAATATTCTCGGGGGCCAGTTCGCGGGCCATGGCTTTGGTCAGGCCCAGGATACCCGCCTTGGCCGCCGAATAATGCGGGCCGCCAAAAATACCACCGCCGCGCTGCGCCGATACAGAGGACATGTTGACAATGCTGCCCGATTTTTGCGCGCGCATGGTGGGAATGACAGCTTGCGACATATAAAGGGTGCCGCGCAGGTTCACATCTGTCACCGCATCATAATTGTCTGGCGCAATATCCATGATTTTCAGCGGCTGGGTAATGCCCGCATTATTCACCAGAATATCAATCCTGCCAAAGGCGTCCAGTGCGGCCCGCGTTGCCCCGGCGCAATCGTCCAGGCTACAGACATTCCCGCCAATACCGATATGCCCCTTGCCCGGCAGGTCGGCGCTAGCCGCCTGTGCCTGCCCCGCGTCCAGATCCATGATGACCACCTGCGCGCCATGTTCCGCAAACAACCGCGCTGTGGCCTTGCCCAACCCGCGCGGGCTGGCTGCGCCGGTGATGATGGCAATTTTTCCGTCCAGAAGGCCCATGTGCCTGTTTCCCTCGTTAGTGATGCAAAACCTACAGCCACGCCTTGATCTGTTCTGTGACCCGGGCGACCGACAGGCCATACATGTCATGCAATGTTGGCAATGCGCCCGCTTCCAGAAATTCATCCGGCAAGCCAATCATCCTGAATGGTGCATGCACGCCCGCCAACATCAGTTCACGCGCCACCGCCTCGCCAAGTCCGCCGTTCAGGGTGTGGTTTTCCGCAGTGACAACCAATCGCCCGCCCTTGCGGGCCTCGGCCAGAATGGTGGGCACGTCCAGCGGTTTGATGGTGGGCACATGCAGCACTGCCACATCCACATTATCGGCGGCCAGTGCGTCGGCCGCGTCCAGGGCGCGCATGGTCATGATACCCGATGAAATGACCAAAGCATCGCGCCCTTCGCGGATCATTTGCGCGCGGCCAAGCTGGAACTGGTAGTCCGGTTTGTGGCGGGTCAGCACTGTGGGCACCTTGCCGCGCAAAAGGCGTGCATAAACCGGGCCGTCATGCCCCATCATCGCGGGCACCATTCCGGCCACATCGCAGGCATCACAGGGGTCAATCAGGACCATATTGGGCAGCCCCCGGAAAATGGCCAGATCTTCGGTCGCCTGATGGCTTGGACCATACCCGCTGGTCAGGCCCGGAAGGGCGCACACAATCTTGACAGGCAGGTTTTCTTCCGCAATCGCCATGGCAATAAAATCATAGGCGCGGCGGCTGGCAAATACGGCATAGGTTGTGGCGAAGGGAATGAACCCTTCGCGGGCCATTCCGGCGGCTGCGGACATCAGCAACTGTTCGGCCATGCCCATCTGGTAGAACCTGTCCGGCATGGCCTGCGCGAAAATATGCAGGTCAGTATATTTTGACAGATCTGCCGACAATCCGACAATGCGCGCGTCCTTTTGGGCCTGTTCAACCAACGCATGGCCAAAAGGGGCGGCAACTGTGTCATACCCCTCGGCGGCAAGCGATGCGATCATCGCAGAGGTGGCGACCTTTTGTGCCGGTGGCGTGCGCGGTTCGTATTTCCGCGCCATGGAGGAAAATGTCATTGCGGCTTTCCTTCTTCCAGAACGGCAAGGGCCTTGGACCATTCATCAGGTTCCACGCGCACAAAATGCGTGATCTCGCGTTGCTCCAGGAATGGCACGCCCTTGCACATCCTGGTGTTGCAGATAATGACGCGCGGGCGGGCGTCGGGCAGGTTGCGCGCCGTATCGAAGGCCGCAACAAGGGCCTCAATATCATTCCCGTCGACTTCTTGCGCGTGCCAGCCAAAAGCCTGCCATTTCGGGGCTTCGGCCCCAACAGCCAGCGCGTCACGCGACGGGCCATCAGCCTGCTGGTTGTTGAAATCCACAATGCAGATAAGGTTGTCCAGCTTCCATTGCACGGCTGACATGACCGCTTCCCATGTGGACCCTTCGCCCAATTCGCCATCTGACATCAGGTTATAGACGAAAGCCGGGTTTTGCTTGCGTTTCAGCGCCAGTGCCGCACCAACGGCAATGCCAAGCCCCTGCCCCAGTGACCCGCCGGTTATTTCCATCCCCGGCGTATAGGAAGCCATGCCTGACATGGGCATGCGGCTGTCATCCATGCCATAGGTGGCCAATTCTTCCTCGGGCAGAATGCCTGCTTCCATCAGGGCGGCGTAAAGGGCAATCGCGTAATGTCCGATCGACAGGTAAAACCGGTCGCGCCCGTCCCATTCGGGGTCGTCGGGGCGGGTGTGTAGCGCGTGGAAATAGGACACTGCCAGCATATCGGCGACCCCAAGCGCCTGTCCGATATACCCCTGGCCCTGAACCTCGCCCATCAGCAGGGCCTTGCGGCGAATATTCCATGCCCGCAGCGCAAGGGACATGTTCTGTATTGCGCCGGGACGGGTCTGAACACGCATGCTATTCCTCCCTTTGGCCCTTGATTGTGGGCCTTGCATTAAGGGGTAGCAGCAAATTCGTGCAAAGATACCCATGTTTCCTTCGCAGCCTTGTAAGTAAAACTTAACTATTATCTGTGCGCGCTTGATGTATCACTGGTCGGCAATCGTCATGGAGGGGACATATGCCAGACCTGATTTTTGCCGACAGCCTGTCGCGGCTTGGAACGGAATCTGCCTTTACTGTGCTGGCAAGGGCGCAGGCGCTGGCGGCACAGGGGCGCGACATCATCAATCTGGGTATCGGCCAGCCAGACTTTCCTACGCCCGCCCATATTGTCGAAGCAGGGGTCAAGGCGCTGCGCGATGGCCATCACGGATATACGCCCGCAAATGGCCTGCCCGCCCTGCGCGAGGCTGTTGCCGCAGATCTGGAAGCGCGCCATGGCACACAGGTAAACCCCGATCATGTCGTCATTGTTCCGGGCGGCAAACCCACGATGTTCTTTGCCGTGCTGATGTTTGGTCAGGCAGGGGGGGAAATCCTGTTTCCTGATCCGGGGTTTCCCATTTATGAAAGCGTCATCCGTTACAGCGGTGCGACCCCCGTGCCCATGCGCCTGCAAGAAGCGGACGGGTTTGCCTTTCGGGCCGAAACTGTTTTGGCGCAGATTACGGCGCGCACACGCCTGATCATCCTAAACAGCCCCGCAAACCCAACGGGTGGCGTCACACCAAAGGCCGAGATTGACAAGCTGGTGGCCGGGCTTGCCGCGCATCCCCATGTGGCCATTCTGTCGGACGAGATATATTCGCAGATGCTGTATGACGGGCAGGATCATGTATCATTGTTGCAATACCCCGAAATACGCGACCGGCTTATCATGCTAGACGGGTGGTCAAAAACCTATGCAATGACGGGCTGGCGGCTTGGGTTTGCGGTCTGGCCGGAAGCGGCGGTTGCCCATGCCACGCGGCTGGCAATCAACTGTCATTCCTGTGTCAATGCCAGTGCGCAATTTGCGGGGCTTGCCGCGCTGACCGGCCCGCAAGATGACGTGCGCGACATGGTGGCCCAGTTTGACGCGCGCCGCCGCGTCATTGTCGACGGGCTGAATGCCCTGCCGGGTGTTAGGTGCACCACCCCGCGCGGGGCCTTTTATGCCTTCGCCAATATTACCGGCACCGGCCTGACTTCTGCACAAGCCCAGGATATGTTTCTGGACAAGGCAGGGGTCGCCACGATTGCAGGCACGTCTTTCGGTGCCATGGGCGAAGGGTTCTTGCGGTTTTCCTACGCGAATTCGGCGGCGAATATTCAGGCAGCACTGTCGCGGATCGGGGCTTTATTATAAGCGCCAGTGCTTTGCACCCCTGTCCTGCGCACGGTCCTTCAGGGCATTAGCCCGTATTGGCGCAGGATACCGGCAATCGCGGCATCCTGTGCGGCATCGGGTTGCAACGCTGGCTGGCGCGACAGGCCAACGGATGGGTCCATCGCAAACAGCGCACGCTTGACCATCGCGGGGGCAAAGCCCAACGCATACAAATCCTTGCGCAGGCCCGCGAAAATTTCCTGTGCGGCATTGGCCGCCGCTGTGTCGTCCGCGTTGAACGCCCCCACTATCGTGGACAAAACATCAGGCGCGACATTTCCCAAACCCGACACAACCCCTGCACAACCTTGCTGCAGCCCCCAATGCACCAGATGGTCAGGGGCGCAGAATACTTCAAAACCGGGGACGCGTTCGGCCACGGCCAGATATTCCAAAACGGTTTCCGTGCTGCCGCCAGAATCCTTGATCCCGCGAATGTTCGGGTGGGCCGCAAGCGTCAGCGCGGTGGCCGGTTCGATATGGTTTTGCGTGCGCGCAGGAATGTCATACAAATAAACCGGGCGTGTCACGGCGTCTGCGACAGTCTGGAAATGGCGGATCAGGCCGTCTTGGGTGCAGGAAATGAAATAGGGCGTGATGACAGCCACGCCATGCACGCCCAAAGCATCAACCGCGCGCGCGAGTTTCAGTGTTTCATAGGTGGCAGGACAGCCCGCATTCACAATAACATTCACCCGTCCCGCAACTTCGTCCATGACCGCTTCGCACAGCGCGATCTTTTCGTCATGCGTCAGGGCGGAAAAATCACCATTCGTGCCGCAACACATGATGTTGTTCCCTGCCGCAATCTGCCGGCGAACCTGTGCGCGGGTCGCTTGGAAATTGATTGTCTCATCATCATGAAAGCAGGTGACAAGCGCGACATAGGCTGATCGTTTCATATTCAGGTCCGGATTCTGGTTAGGATTGGGGCATAATCTTGCTGTGGCAGACCAAGACGCGCGGTCAGGGGCGAAGGAACGCCGCAATCGCTGCGAAACTGAACAAACTGCCCAGAATAGAAGCTTATGCGACACTGTGCGCAGCTTGAAAATTTGTAAATATCTTTCTAGAGTCCGGCATGAATGAAGTCAAGGTGTCGGTGCGCCTGTTCAAGAAATTCATGAATGAAGGCAATATATAGGGGTTTTTTCATGTCGGAACCATTCAAGCAGGGGCGTATAACAACTTGCAATGTTGTAAAAATAAATGTCCTGCCCGCCGCCGGAATGTCGCTTCGGGCTGCAGCTGGAAAGTAATGAATTGCATCTGTTAAGGAAAAATGGAAGAAATCCGCTAGACTCAATGTTTGGGGCAGTCCCGCCAGCGTATTGCCTGCACCACACATACGGGTGAACATGCGCTGCCAGTTAACGCGGCACCAACCGCTGGAAGACGTCAGATGTTTCTTAGACACAACCTGCGCTGGCTTTCGGCCGGATTTTTGCTGACATTTGTTTCTGCCTTCGGGCAGACATGGTTCATCTCTTTGTTTGCTGGCGCAATCAAGGCGGAACACGGCCTGACAGATGGAAGCTGGGGCAGTCTGTATACAATTGCCACCTTAAGCGCGGCAGCCTTGATGTTCTGGCGCGGCTCTTTGGCGGATACAATCGCGCTGTCCCGCCTTGCCCCTGCCGTTACTGTTCTTTTTGCAATTGCAGCTTTGGGCATGGCGTTGGCGCAATCTGTCTGGGTTCTGGGGATTGCATTGTTCCTGCTGCGGTTTTGTGGGCAGGGCATGTTCAGTCATATGGCCATGACCGCGATGGGGCGCTGGTTTGATGCGCAGCGCGGCAAGGCCGTGTCGATTGCCAATCTGGGCCATCCGGCAGGCGAAGTCATCGTTCCTGTGCTGACTGTTCTGGGGATTGCGATTTTCGGCTGGCGGCTGTCATGGGGCGCTGTGGCGCTTGTGCTGGTCTTTGGGGTCGCGCCTTTGATCTGGGCTTTGCTGCGCAATGATCGCACCCCCAGGGGGCACGGACAGGCAAAACTGACAACAGGGCTGCGCGGACGACAATGGACCAGACAGGACGCCGCGCGCCATTGGTTGCTGCCGGCGCTGTTGCCGGTGCTGCTGACGCCGGGGTTCATTTCGACTGTCGTGTTCTTCCATCAGGTCCATATCGCCGAGGTGAAGGGCTGGACATTGACCGCCATGGCCCCCGGTTATTCCGCGTTTGCAACAACAACTGTGGTTGCCGCACTTCTGGCGGGATGGGCCGCCGACAGGTTTGGTGCGCAGCGTTTGCTGACAGCGCTGTTGCTGCCTATGGGAATTGGGGTGGCGCTGATTGGGCCAGCGGAACAGGTGGCGGGTTGGTATGTGGCGCTTGGCTTCATCGGCATGACACAGGGCACCGCCAGCGCGTTGTGGGGCGTATTGCTGCCCATCGCTTACGGCACCAGACATCTGGGGGCCATCAGGTCACTGGCGACCACCATCATTGTGGTTTCAACCGCCATAGGCCCGGGCATTACCGGGATTCTGATTGACAGGGGTATAGATTTCCCGACCCAAAGCCTTGTTATGGGGGGGTGGTGCATTCTGCTGATGATCGGGTGTTTCATGATCGACCGCCATCTGACGCAGGAACTGGCTACAAGCGACCCTCAGCCGCGCGTGGTGCGCTAGGCGTCGTGGCGAAAGAACTGCGGGTGCTGGTCCTTCAGGGTGCGCCCGATAACAAAGGATTGTGACAGGTGGCGGCGCATTGCCTCGCGCGCCGCGGCAGCATCCTTGCGCGCAAGTGCATCGGTTATTGCGGCGTGATCTTCCAGAATTTGCACCCCCTTGCCATGCATGGGCAGGTGCAAAGTGCGGATGCGGTCGATATGGCCGCTTTCGCGCCGGATGAAGCGAAATAGCGTGTCATGCCCACTGGTGGCAAACAAATGCTGGTGAAACGCCAGATCAAGTTGGCGGAACCCGGCCAGATCCTGTTGCGCCAGGCAGGTGCGCTGCAAATCAAGCATATGCCGCAGGTGGTCAATCAGTGCGGGGTCATGGGCTTGCGCCAGTTCTTCCACGATGGTTTGTTCAACGCTGCTGCGCAGGAAATGTATCTGGGTCGCATGGTGCAGGTCAATCAGGGCAACGCGCGTCCGGGCCTGCGCGCGAATATCGACCAGCCCTTCTTCTTTCAGGCGCAGGAAGGCATCACGCAAGGGTGTGGCGCTGACCTGATAATGCTGCATCAACTGGCTGCGCGCCAGCACTGCCCCAGGTGCCAGTTCCAGCGACAATATGCGCGCACGCAGACTTCCCAGAACATCATGATCGGCGCCATGGTTTGCAGATTGCAGCACGCCAAATTCCCCCCAACACGCAAGACCGATATATTAGTGTTCCACTATGGAAAAATTAGAACATATTTCAAGCAGGATCTTCGGCCCCGGCCGTCCCGGGCGGGCTGTCGGCTTCGAACAATTCGGGGCGCGTCAGAAGGATTTGCTCCATGAACCTTACCGATCCCGAAACATGCGCGCGCACCAGTTCTTCAGCGCCAAGGCGGGACCGACGCGCAATGGCGTCAAGAATGGCTTCGTGCTGGCGCGTCAGGGTTTCAAGTTCGCTACGCTCTGCCGCTTTTAGAAAACGGATACGATCAAGATGCGCCTTCTTGGCATGGATTACCTGCCACACACCGCCCAGTTCCGCCAGATCGAACAGGGATTGGTGGAACCTGTCATCCAGCGGCATGTAAACAGCATAGGAATTTTGCTGCGCCGCCAGCTTCTGTTCCAACAAAATTGCGTTGGGGACCGCTAAATCAAGGTCGGGGGTTTCGCACAGGCGCTGAACAACGGGAATTTCCAGATTGACGCGCAAAAAATGCGCCTGTCGGACTGCGTTCGGGCTAATGCCGGACACGAACGTGCCATGCTGGGGCGCGATGGTCACAAGCCCATGTTCAGCCAGCCGCAACAACGCCTCGCGCAGGGGGGTGCGGCTTACCTCGAATCGGTCGCACAAGTCCTTTTCGTGAAGAACTTCTTTTGGGGGCAGTTCCAGTGTGACAATCAGCTTGCGCAAGGCGTCATATATTTCACTGGCCCGCGATTTTTTGCGTGGCAGGGCGTGCATGTGGAAGAAAATCCCGTTTTACTTGAAAGTAATAACATTCCGGCAAGGTTTCCATAGACCAAACTTGATCCCGGAAAATATATTATCAGTTGAAAACCCAAAATTGATATATTAGTGTGCCAAACATGGCCAACTGGCCACATTGCAAAGTGGAGGAACACTCATGACTTTCAGATTTTCCGCATTGGCCGCTGCCAGTGCGCTTGCCCTGACATCCGGCGCAGCGCTGGCCGAAACGGATTGGCCCACGCGCACCATCAATGTCATCATTGGCGCAGGCCCCGGCGGCGATACCGATTTCAATTCGCGCACCATGGCGCGCTATTTCGAACAGATCACCGGCGGGTCGATGGTTGTTACCAACATGCCCGGCGGCGGGGCCACGATTGCCACATCCGCAGTCAGGGACGCCGATCCTGACGGCTACACCATGCTGTTCGGCCATACCGGCCATTTGATTGTCACCGAAGTGTCCGGCCTTGCCGATTACGGCATTGATGATTTCGAAATTTGCTGCATTCCCGCCATCGACCAGGGCGCAGTGTTCGTCGCCAGCGCCCAATCGGGCATTACCAGCGTGGATGACCTTGTTGCCCGCACCACGGCCGAACCCCAAAGCGTTGTGTTCGGCACCGAATTCGGGGGCTATTCGCACCTGCAAGGGACCATCTTCCAGCGCGAAACCGGCGCGGATATGCGCGTAGTCGACACCGGGTCTGCATCGGACAAGATTGCGGCCTTGCTGGGCGGGCGTATTGATGTGGGCGGCATTGCTTACGGGGCCATTCAGGATTACCACGCCGCAGGGCAGATGGTGGTTCTGGGGCAACCGAATGAAACCCGCAACGAATTGCTGGGCGACATTCCCACCTTCGCCGAACAGGGCGTCGATTTTGTGATGAACAACCCCTATATCATCGCGTTCCCCAAAGGCACCGACCCCGCGATCGTGGCCAAGATGGAAGATGTCATGCGCCAGATTACGGAAATCCCGGAATATGCCGCCGATCTGGAACAAGGGTTCAAACAGCCCGTGTCCTTCCTGCCGCAGGATGCAGCGCTTGAGCGGCTGAACGCGATCCGCGATACTTACATGCCGTATCGCGAAATCCTGCAATCCGCACGCTAAGGCCCGCTGGCCGACGACAGGCCGACAGACAGGCCCCGCAGAACGGGCTATCTGTCGGCCACTTCCTTCTAGCAGCGAAAAGGGGCGCGCGATGTCGCGGAACACGGAACTGGGTGTCGGGCTTGCCATGCTCGGGGTGGGCATGGGCTACTTGTATATGACCATGCAACTGCCGCGCCGCGGCACAGTGGATGCAACATTCTTTCCCTACGCCCTTGCATGGATGATGATCGGGTTGGGGGCGTTGCAATGTCTGGTGACGTGGCGGCGCGGCGTGCAATCGTCCGGGCCGCGCGACAGGCTGCAACCCCTTCAGGCGCTGACTGTTCTGGCGACACTTGGACTTGTGGCGGGGTTTATCGCGGCCCTGCGCCCCTTGGGCTTTCCCATTGCGGCAACGGGGTTCCTGTTCGCGCAGTTCATTGTCCTGACGCCAAACGGCCAGCGGCCCCGACTGGTGCTCTATGCCGCGCTGGCCATACTCAGCACGGCGGTCATTTTCATAACCTTCCGCTATGGGTTCCGGCTGATGCTGCCTGCAGGCCCCTTAACCCCCTATTTGCCGTAAGGAGCACCGCGTATGTTTGACATGCTTCTACACGGGTTTGCCGCAGTCCTGTCCCCGCAGATTTTCATCCTGATCACCATAGGCGTGGCCGTGGGCATTGTATTCGGGGCGGTTCCGGGCCTGACGGCCGTGATGGCCATTGCGCTGACTTTGCCCATGACCTACAGCCTTGGGGCGGCGGCGGGAATTTCGCTGCTGATCGCGCTATTTGTCGGGGCCACATCGGGCGCCCTCATTTCCGCGATCTTGTTGAAAATTCCCGGCACGCCATCATCCATTGCCACCACATTTGACGGCGGCCCGATGATGGAAAAGGGCGAAGGCGCAAAAGCGCTGGGTGTGGGGATCGTGTTTTCGTTCCTTGGCACCATCATGTCCATCGCGGCGCTGATGTTCATTGCGCCGTCGTTGGCGCGGGTGGCGCTGTCCTTCGGGCCGCATGAATATTTCGCCATCGCGGTGTTTTCGCTGACCTTGATTGCCACGCTGTCATCAGGGTCCATGATCAAGGGCATTTTCGCCGGCGTCGCGGGCTTTGCCGTGTCCACGGTGGGTATTGCGCCCGTGGATGCGATCACGCGCTACACTTTCGGGCGGGTTGAAATCAACGCGGGCTTTTCCATTCTAACCGTTCTGGTGGGCATGTTCGCCATTGCCGAGGTTATTCGCGTGGCCGAACAGGCGCGCAAGCGTGGTGACATGCCGACGGCTGCGCCGCTGATGGTCAAGATCAAAGGCTTCGGGTTTTCCATGGCCGAATTTCTGGGCCAGATCCCCAATGCCATCCGGTCAGGGCTGATTGGTATTTCTATCGGCATTTTGCCTGGTATCGGGGCGGGCACATCGAATATCATTTCCTATATCGCCGCCAAGAAACGGTCCAAAACGCCCGAAAAATTCGGCAAGGGCACCATTGAGGGCGTGGTCGCCAGCGAAACCGCCAATAACGCGGGCATTGGCGGCGCGATGATCCCGTTGTTGACGCTGGGCATTCCGGGCGATGCAGTCACCGCCATCTTGCTGGGCGGGCTGATGATCCATGGCATCCAGCCCGGTCCCATGCTGTTTATCACCCAAGGGACGCTGGTTTATACCATCTTTGCCGCGCTGATCGTTTCGGCCTTCATGATGCTGGTGCTGGAATTTCTGGGCCTGCGTATCTTTATCCGGTTGCTGGCCATTCCCAAACATATCCTGTTGCCCGTCATTCTGGTCTTGTGTGCAGTGAGCGCGTTTGGCCTGTCCAGCCGTGTGTTTGATGTGTGGACCATTCTGGCCTTCGGGGTGCTGGGTTATGCCTTCGTCAAGGCGGGTATTCCCACGGCGCCCTTCATCATCGGATTTATCCTTGGCCCCATGGCTGAAACCAATTTCCGGCGCGGCTTGCAGCTTTCGGCAGGCGATTTCACCGGCTTTATCACCAACCCCATCGCGGGCACCTTCCTTGGTTTGGCGGCGCTGTCGATCCTGTGGCAGGTCTATTCCGCGCTGCGCCCCAAACCCGTCAACACATTCTCGGATATTGTCGATTGACCCCGTCAATACCCCAGTAACGGAGCACCACATGACCCGCACCAAAACCCCCGACACCTTGCGCAGTGCGCGCTGGTTTGGCCCTGATGATCTGCGCAGTTTCGGCCACCGGTCGCGGCTGATGCAACTGGGCTATTCCGAAGCGGATTTTATGGGCAAGCCTGTCATCGGCATTCTGAACACATGGTCGGAACTGAATTCCTGCCATTCGCATTTCCGTGAACGCGCCAAGGATGTGAAGCGCGGTGTGTTTCAGGCGGGCGGGTTTGCGGTTGAACTGCCGTCCCTGTCGGTGGATGAAAGCTTCACCAAACCCACATCCATGCTGTATCGCAACATGCTGGCCATGGAAACGGAGGAGATGATACGCTCTCACCCCCTAGACGGGGTGGTGCTGATGGGCGGGTGCGACAAGACCACGCCGGGGCTGGTCATGGGCGCACTGACTGCGGGCGTGCCCATGATCTATCTGCCTGCGGGGCCAATGCTGCGTGGCAATTACGCGGGCCGCGCGCTGGGGTCGGGGTCTGATGCGTGGAAATACTGGGATGAACGCCGCGCGGGCAATATCTCCGACGATGAATGGCAGGGCCTGCAGGGCGGGATTGCGCGGTCTGCCGGTGTGTGCATGACCATGGGCACCGCCAGCACCATGACCGCGATTACCGACGCCATGGGCCTGACGCTGCCTGGCGCGTCATCGGTGCCCGCAGTGGACAGCGGCCATCAGCGCATGGCCGCCGATTGCGGGCGGCGCATTGTTGATATGGTCTGGGAAGACCTGACGCCCGACCGCATTGTGACTGACGCTGCGGTGAAAAACGCCGCCATCGTCGCCATGGCCACAGGCTGTTCCACCAATGCGGTGGTGCACCTGATCGCCATGGCGCGACGCGCGGGCGTCAACCTGACACTGGACGATCTGGATGCGCTGGGGCGCACCACGCCCCTGATTGCCAACATCCGCCCCGCAGGCAAAGACTACCTGATGGAAGATTTCTTCTATGCAGGTGGCCTGCGCGCATTGATGAAGCAAATTGAATCGCGGCTGGACCTGTCCTGCCTGACCGTCACTGGCAAAACCATGGGCGAAAATCTGGAAGGCGCGCAGGTTTTCAATGATGATGTCATCCGCCCGCTGTCAAACCCTGTCTATCACGAAGGGTCGCTAGCCGTGCTGCGCGGCAATCTGTGCCCCAATGGCGCGGTCATCAAACCCGCCGCCTGTGACCCCAAATATCATATCCACGAAGGGCCTGCGCTGGTCTTTGACAGCTACCCAGAGATGAAGGCAGCGATTGACGATGACACCCTTGATGTCACGCCCGATCATGTGCTGGTGTTGCGCAATGCAGGCCCCCTTGGCGGGCCGGGGTTCCCCGAATGGGGCATGCTGCCCATCCCCAAGGCACTGATCAAACAGGGCCACCGCGATATGCTGCGCATTTCCGATGCGCGCATGTCAGGCACATCTTACGGGGCCTGCGTGCTGCATGTGGCGCCGGAATCTTTCGTGGGCGGGCCGCTTGCATTGCTGAAAACCGGCGATATTGTGCGGCTGGACCTGCCTGCGCGCAGGCTGGATATGCTGGTGGATGATGCGGAACTGGACGCCCGCCGCGCGGCCCTGCCCGCGCCCGAACCCCGCTTTGAACGCGGTTGGGGGTGGATGTTCTCCAAGCATGTGACCCAAGCTGACACGGGCTGCGATTTCGACTTTCTTGAACGCGATTTCGGCCGCGCCGCCGGAGAGCCGGACATATATTGATGGGAACGCATATGACACTGACACTGGACCAAGCACTTAGTGGCATTTCCGGCATTCTGGTCACGCCTTATGATGACAGCGGCGATATTGCCCCTGCCCGGCTGGCCCCGATTGTGGACCGCGCCCTTGACGCGGGCCTGCATATGCCGGTGGTCAATGGCAATACAGGCGAATTCTATGCCCTGACCACAAGCGAGGCCTGCACCATGGCGCGCGAAGTGGTGGCACTGGTGGATGGCCGCGCGCCCGTGCTGGCCGGTGTGGGGCGCGGCCTGCGCGATGCGGTGGCGCTGGCGCGGGCATCAACCGATGCAGGTGCAACCGCGCTGATGGTCCACCAGCCCCCCGACCCGTTCGTTTCCCCGCGCGGCGTGATCGACTACCTGCATGCCATCAATGACGCATCGGGCGGGTTGCCGATGATGCTGTATTTGCGCAATGACGCCATCGGCACCCGCGCCATTGCCGATTTATGTGCCGTGCCCAATGTGCGCGGCGTCAAATGGGCCACCCCCAACCCCTTGCGGCTGGCCGAGGCGATTGCCGCCTGCGACCCCGCCATCACATGGGTGGGCGGTCTGGCAGAAGTCTGGGCGCCGGTGTTTTATGCCGTGGGCGCGCGCGGCTTCACATCGGGGTTGATCAACGTGTGGCCCGAACGGTCCCTGGCCATACATGCCGCATTGGAAGCCGGCGATTACCGCACCGCCAACGCCCTGATCGCTGGCATGCGCGCATTTGAAGATATCCGCGCCGAAGAAATGAACGGCACAAATGTCACCGGCGTAAAGGCCGCGTTGCAAGCCACAGGCCATGATTGCGGCCCCACGCGCGCGCCCTCTGCGTGGCCGCTGACCGACAGCCAGCAATCGCGCCTTGCGCAGTTTCTGACCCAGAACAACCTGATCTGACAGGATATATACATGAGTGACTACACCCTTTCCGACGCCACGCGTGCCATACTGAAAAAAGTGTCCACTGCCTCTGTGGCAACGGCGCTGTATAAACGCGGATTGCGCAATCAGTTCATTCAGGGCGTGCGGGCAGTCGCGCCAAAACCGGCAATCATGGTCGGGCAGGCCTTCACGCTGCGCTATATTCCCGCGCGCGAGGATCGCAACCCCATCACTGCCTTTCGTGACCCCAAACATCCGCAGCGCGTTGCGATGGAAACCTGTCCTGCCGGTCATGTGCTGGTGATGGATGCGCGCGGCGATGCGCGTGCCGCCACAGCGGGGTCTATCCTGATCACGCGGCTTGCCATGCGCGGGGCCGCTGGCGTGGTGTCCGACGGGGGCTTTCGTGACATGGCAGGCATTGGCGCGCTGGACATGCCCGCCTATTGCGCGGGACCATCCGCGCCCACCAACCTGACGCTGCATGAAGCGCTGGATATCAACATACCCGTGGCATGCGGGGGCGTGGCGGTGTTTCCCGGCGACGTGCTGCTGGGCGATGGTGATGGCGTTATGGTCATTCCCGCCCATCTGGTGGAATACATCGCTGCCGAATGCGCGGAAATGGAAGTGTTCGAAGAATTTGTTCTGCAACAGGTTGAGGCGGGCGCTGCTATCATTGGGCTTTACCCACCCACGGACGAGTCCAACCTGACCAAATTCGCCGAATGGCGCGCACAAACCGGACGATGAAAGGCACGAAAATGACGCATATTCCGCATGGGATGCATTTGATTTCAGGGGAACGGGTTGACGGGGGCGCGCGGTTTGCGTCCGCGCCTGCGCATGGTCCGGCGCATGAGTTTGCGGTGGGCACGCCGGAACTGGTGG
>JAFWNM010000028.1 GCA_017510335.1 Paracoccaceae bacterium | reverse complement strand
TCCTCTGTCATGGAAACCTCCTGTCTGATGATTGAGAAGACCCCAATCGTCAGACGGATTTGCCAGATCGCAAAATACTCACCGCTATGGGCGTCTCACACCATCAGCCAAATGCACCAATGCCGCGGAGCGGCTTCGTCCAAGGGCCGGGCACGTCGATCCTGTCGTCACCTTCGTGAGGGGCGGAAAGCGGACCCGAGCGGGTGCGGCATCGCACCTGCAGTATTCCGGGATAGCGGTCATTCGCGGCGGCTGTTGCGCCTACGCTGAGCATTTGGTCGAGCAGGGCGGAAAGCGGTTGTTCAATAGAATTGCTGATCCGAGACGCACTTATCAATAGAGATCGTTCGCCGCGCGGTTTTTTGGCTCGACCCAGCGTGTTGTCCAGAAGGCATCGGCTTGCCGAATGAGTACCTTCCGAAGCGCAGCGCTCACGTGATCGGAGCAAAGTCAGTCAGAACGCTGGACCTCGAGACA
The DNA here is from genome assembly GCA_017510335.1 of Paracoccaceae bacterium. Taxonomy (GTDB): domain Bacteria; phylum Pseudomonadota; class Alphaproteobacteria; order Rhodobacterales; family Rhodobacteraceae; genus Roseinatronobacter. The sequence goes on along the minus strand of JAFWNM010000028.1, from coordinate 278,980 downwards.
AAGAACGAAGGCGCCGGAGCCCCAAGAAAGCGTCATTGAACCGTCAAGACAGTATTGTACGCGGGTGGCATGGACCTGCATCGCACTGCCTTAAATGACCTGCACAGACCTGCACAAGCCGCGCAGGCGCATGTGGTTTTGCAAAATGTCATGCGCCGTTTCGACACGAGCATCGCGCTTGACGATGTTACGGTGGATTTGCCTGAGGGGCAGTTCTCGGTTCTGCTGGGGCCGTCCGGATGTGGGAAATCAACGCTGTTGCGGCTGATTGCTGGTCTGGATACCCCGACCTCTGGGCGGATGTTTCTGGGGCAGGCGGATATCACCACAGCGCCACCAGCCGAGCGCAACCTTTCAATGGTGTTTCAGTCCTATGCACTGTTCCCGCATCTTGATGTGGCGCAGAATATCCTGTTTGGCCTGTCCGTGCGCCGCGTCCCGAAAGCCGAGCAGAAAGAGCGGCTTGGGCGTGTCGCGTCGATGATGGGACTGTCCGAACTTCTTGACCGCCGACCGTCGCAATTGTCAGGCGGCCAGCAGCAACGCGTAGCGTTGGCGCGTGCGGTCATCGCGGACAAGCCCGTCTGCCTGATGGACGAGCCGCTTTCCAACCTGGACGCAAAGCTCCGGGCCGAAATGCGGGTCGAAATCAGGGCCCTGCAGCGCAGGCTGGGTTTGACCATGGTCTATGTCACCCATGATCAGGTCGAGGCGATGACGATGGCCGACCGGATCGTGGTCTTGGATCGCGGCCGCATCCAGCAGGTGGCAAGCCCCCGCGACCTATACGAGCGCCCCGCCAATACCTTTGTCGCGCGCTTCATTGGAACGCCGCCAATGAACCTGATCCCGGCTGTGGCCCTGCCCGACCTGCACGGATTGCCCGTGGGCGACACGTTGGGCATTCGGCCCGAAGATATCACGCTTGATCCAATCGGTATCCCTGCCCGCCTGATCGGGGTCGAATATCTGGGTGCCGACCAACTTGCAGCATTCGAGATCGGGCCTGCAAACGCGCCCGCACGGGTGCTCATACGCCTGTCCGCGCGCGAGGTTCTGCCGGATGGCGGCCATGCCTTGCGCTGGTCCGATACTGCCGCGCATCGCTTCGGTCCCGATGGCCTGCGCATTCCCTTTCCCTGACCCGAACCAAAGGAGCTTCTCCATGTTCGACCGCCTACGACTGACCGCCACGACCTGCGCGCTTGCGCTGGGCCTTGCTACTGCCGCACAGGCGGCAGAGCTGGAGTTCTACTTCCCTGTCGCTGTCGGTGGCGATGCGGCGGGGATCATCCAGCGGATGACCGATGCCTATATGGCGCAGACCCCCGGCGTCACCATCAACGCGATCTATACGGGCAGCTATGCTGACACGACGACACGCGCAATCACGGCTGCGCGGGGCGGGAATGCGCCGCAACTGGCGATCCTGCTGTCCGTCGACATGTTCGCGCTGATCGACGAAGAGATCATCCTGCCATGGGACCAATTCATCCCCGAAGCCGAGCGTGAAGCATTTCTGGGCGGCTTCTACCCCTCGTTCATGCGCAACAGCCAGACCGGCGGGCAGACGTGGGGCATTCCGTTCCAGCGCTCGACACCCGTGATGTACTGTAATCGCGAAGCGTTTGCCGCGGCTGGCCTTGATCCGAACACGCCCCCCGCGACGTGGGACGAGATGGTCGAGATGGGCAAAACCCTGACCCTGCGCGATGCATCCGGCAACGTGACGCAATGGGGCGTGCGCATCCCGTCCTCGGGTTTCCCCTCATGGCTGTTTACGGGGCTTGTCGCGTCGAACGGGCAGGACGGACTGGCCAATGACGCCGGGACCGAGGTGTATTTCAACACGCCCGAAGTGATCGGCGCGCTGGACTATCTGGTTTCGCTGGCGAATGAGCATGGCGTGATGGAACCTGGCATCCTGGACTGGGGCGCGACCCCGCGCGCGTTTCTGGACGGACAAACCGCCATTGCATGGACCACGACTGGCAACCTGACCAACATCCGCAGCAACGCCACGTTTGATTTCGGGTTGGCCATGCTGCCCGCGAATGTTCGCCGCGGGGCGCCGACGGGTGGGGGCAACTTCTATCTGTTCGATGGCTCTAGCCCCGAGCAATTGCAGGCCGCGGTCGATTTTGCCCGCTGGGCGACCGAACCCGCGCAGGCCGCGCAATGGTCGATCGACACAGGCTATGTCGCCCCACGCGCTGACACTTGGGAAACCGATCTGATGCGCACTTACGCCGAAGAGGTGCCCGGTGCCTTGGTTGCGCGTGACCAGCTGGAATTTGCCGTGCCGGAACTGTCCACGTTCCAAGGACCGCAAATTACCAAAATCATAAACGACAATATCGCGGCTGCGATTGTCGGCGAGAAGACACCGGCGCAGGCTATGGCAGACGCACAGGCCTCAGCCGACGCGATTTTGGCGGCCTATCGCTAAATTGCCCTGAACTTCGAACGGGCGGCCCAAGTCGGGCCGCCCGTGTTTGCAACCACAGGTGATCCCCCGAATGCGCCGTGACTGGCTTCATGCTGCCTTGCTGCTTGCGCCTGCCTTGGTACTGCTGGTCAGCTTTACCCATTGGCCGGCTATCCAGACTGTCATCGACAGCCTCTGGTCAACCCCGCGCGGGCGGCGCCCTTCGGTCTTTGTGGGGCTGGCAAATTACGAGCGGCTGATGGCCGACCCCACCTTTCGCCGGGTGATGTGGAACAACACAATCTATGCCGCATTGACGATCCCTGCGTCGATTGCCCTGGCCTTGGCGATGGCGCTCTATGTGCAAGGGCGGATCATTGGGCGTGGGTTCCTGCGGCTCGCCTATTTCACCCCAACCGTGCTGCCGCTGATCGCCGTCGCCAATATCTGGGTGTTCTTTTTCCTGCCGGGCTTTGGCATGTTCGAACAGCTGCGCCAGTGGGTTGGCCTGTCGCCGCGCAACTGGCTAGGGGATCAGTCTACCGCGCTTTACGGGGTTACCATCGTGACCATCTGGGCGCAGGCCGGGTTTTTCATGATTTTCTATCTGGCCGCGTTGCAGACCATCCCCGTCGCCCTGCGCGAAGCCGCCGCGATCGAGGGCTGCCCCCGCTTCACCTTCTTCCGCCGTGTGACGTGGCCACTTCTGATGCCAACCACGCTGTTTCTGTCGGTCAATGCCACGATCAACGCGTTCCGCACCGTGGACCATTTGTTCGTGATGACCCAAGGCGGGCCAAACCATGCGTCGAATTTGCTGCTGTATTACATCTATGAAACTGGCTTCACCTTCTGGGACACCGCCTATGCGGCCACGCTGACCGTGGTGATGGTTGTCATCCTTGTTGTGGTCGGGCTTGGCCAATTCTTCCTGATGGACCGGCGGGTGCATTACAAATGAGCACGATGCCCACCAGCGACAGTCCGTTTGACCGCGCGCTCTTTGTCACCGGCGCTTGGCTGTTGGCGCTGGTCTGGATCTTGCCGCTGGCTTGGGCCATCTGGGCCGCGATCCATCCGGCGCAATTCGTCACCCGCTTCGACCCGCTGGCCCCACTGACGACACAGAACTTCATTGACGCATGGAACGCCGCCCCTTTCGGGCGCTACCTGCTGAACACTGTGATGCTGGTTACAATGATCCTTTCAGCACAGCTATTGCTTTGCATTCACGCGGCTTTCGCATTCGCACGGCTGGAATTTCCGTTCAAGAACCTGCTTTTCGCGCTGGTGCTGATGCAACTGATGATTACGCCTGACATCTTGCTGGTGCGCAACTATGCCACGGTCGCGCAATTGGGGCTTCTCGATACGATCCTTGCCATCGGCCTGCCCTATTTCGCCTCGGCCTTTGCGATCTTTCTGCTGCGCCAAACCTTCAAGACGATCCCCAAAGAGCTAGACGAGGCCGCGCGGATCGAAGGCGTCACCCTGTTGGGCCTGATCTGGCGTGTCTATGTGCCGCTTGCCAAACCCACGATACTTGCCTTCGCGCTCGTATCGGTCAGCAATCACTGGAACAATTTTGTGTGGCCCCTCATCGTCACCTCTTCGGTTAACACCAGACCGCTGACCGTCGGCCTGTCGATCTTTGCCACCACGGATAGCGGCATCGAATGGTCGATCATTACCGCTGCCACGCTGATCACCTCTGGCCCGCTTCTGATCGGGTTTTTGCTGTTTCAACGCCAGTTCGTGCAAAGCTTCATGCGCGCTGGCATAAAATGAAGGAATGACCATGATACTGCCCCTGCTTGGAACTGCCGTCACGCTGACCACCTATCCGCCAATCCGTGACTGGGTCTGCGGCCCCGGACGCGCGTTGGAAATTCAGGACTTCTGCGCGATCGGCGTGCTGGAGCGGGACCATTCCGACCTGCTGGCGGCATGGTTGACCCAACTGGACGGCCATAGCGGTCCGCGCGGCATTCACGGTCCTTTCTTCGGCCTCGACATTTCCAACCCCGACGCCGAGATGCGCGCGGTCATTCAAAAACGGATGCTGCAAGCCCTATCAGTAGCCGAGGCCCTAAGCGCCGATCTGATGGTGATCCATAGCCCGTTCAACCATTGGCACCAACTGAACCGCGTCAATTATGCCAACGTCTATCCCGGTCTGATGGACGCCGCCGCGACCTGTTTGGCGCCTGTGCTCGCGCGTGCCGCCGACATCGGCTGCACGCTTGTGCTAGAGAATTGCGATGACACGGACCCAGTGGCCCGCGTCGATCTGGTGCGTCAGATCGGGCACCCCAATTTGCAGGTGTCGATCGATACAGGGCACGCCGATATCTGCCATGGCCGCTATGATGCGCCGCATGTCGTCGATTATATCGCCGCCGCCGCGGGCCATCTGGGTCATGTTCATTTGCAAGATGTGGACGGCTACGCCGACCGCCACTGGCACCCAGGGGATGGTCGGATTGCGTGGCAACCTGTTTTCAGCGCCTTGGCAGCCCTGACAGAGCGCCCGCGCCTGACACTCGAGGTGCGCAGCGACCTGCAGCGCTTGCCCGCTACTGTCGCGCGGCTCGAGGCGATGGGCTTGGCCTGTTAACTGCATGCGTCAAGAAAACCAGATCGAAACAGATGGTTTTGTTTAGGGTCGGAGGCGGCAATCTGATGGCGTATCAAAAGGAGCGTTCCATGTTTGTGACGTTCAAGCGTAACTGGTCAGGGCTGCGAGACCTTTTCTGCGACCTGACGTGGTCGAAATCCGCGGAACCAACGCCCACAAAGTGTTGTTCGATCTACTGGCAGCACTTACGTCCAATGGCCGCTTTGCAGAAGCGGTGGCCAGTGTGTCACCGTCCGCTGTGGGCCGGGCTGGTCAACGGCAAGCCCACCAGCGCAATTAGCGGCAAGCAGCTTGGCAACAGCGCAACCGCGGCGTTCGGCGGAAGCGGTCAGTCATTCTTCCCTGTTCGCCCCTTCACCGTCGTGAAGCCCTTATCTACTTTCACAAGGTTACCAGATGCAGTAAGTAACGCAATCTCCGAAGAACTGGACCAGTCATGGCGCAAAATGCCACCATCTACAAAGTTGAACTTTCCGTCTCCGACATGGATCGTCACTATTACGAGACGCATAAACTGACCGTTGCCAAGCATCCCTCGGAAACGGACGAACGCCTGATGGTGCGCCTTGTTGCGTTTGCGCTGAATGCGCATGAAAACTTGGAAATGACCAGGGGCCTTTCAACGGATGATGAGCCGGACATCTGGCAAAAAAGCCTGAGCGGCGACCTTGATGTGTGGGTGGCTCTGGGCCTTCCGAGCGAAAAGGTGATGCGTCAATCCTGCCGCAAAGCGGCCAAGGTAATTGTCTATCCTTACGGCGGCAGGACGGCGGAGATGTGGTGGGACAAGATCAAGACTACTGCAACCCGTTTTGAAAACCTTCAGGTCATAAATTTTTCCGCCAAGGACACGGGCGAACTGGCAAAACTGGCAAGCCGGGCGATGAAGCTTCAGGTCAACATTCAGGACGGCGATGTGATGGTCAGTATCGGTGATACCATCCTTTACGTTACCCCGCTGAAATGGAAAAGTGCGGCGTAGCGCCCAGCTATCGCCACACATATCCAAGGCCTAGTTACGACAAGCCGTTCGATAGACATATCCAGCGACGATCACCCCAAAAAGGCAGATCGCAATTGCTAGGCCCGCCAAGCCCCACAGACTACCCGCCACCAACGCGAAAAGGGGTGTACCGCTGAATGTGCCAATATTCCCCAGTTGCGCCATAGCCCCGTTGGCCAATGCCTGATCGCGGGGGGCGTTGTTCAGCAGGGGAACAGCCGCGAAATTGCCGCCCGCCACCACCCCTGTGGCCAAAAATGCGAGCACTGCAACGGAAGGAAGGCCACTCACCGCCATCGCCGCGAACACCAGCGCCGAAATACCAAACCCCCAAACCACGATTCGCGGGGCCGCCACATGGCGTGACAGAAAACCCGCAGCGAAGGTCCCCAGCAGATTGGCTATCGGCAGCACCAACAACAGCCATGCGGCCTCCATTGCGGCAGGTAAGAACGCCACCAGAGCAATAAAGAGCGCCGTATATGTACCATGGCCCAGCCCTGATGCGGCCAGTCGCGGGTTGGTATAGATCTGGCGGTGGATCTCGACAGGGTTTGGGACCGAAGTGCGTCCGGCCACAATGCCGCGCGGCAAAGCCCGCCAAAGCAAGGGAAACACCGCAACCAGTAACAGCCCGTGGCCGACAAACACCGCCTGTAGCCCGCCCCAAGCCTCGACCGGCGGGACAATTACTGCCAGCAGCGCATAGCCAACGCCAAAAAACGTACCCCAGAAGCCCATGACCACGCTTTTATCTACGGCCCGCGCACGCGCGGCCATCAGGGTCGGCAAGGCAACCACAAACAGCAGATGCCCTGCCCCTTCGGCGATACGCAGGGTCATGTAGGCCCAGAACGGCAGTTCCAACCCTTGGGCCAGCGCAAGTAACGCCGAGAGCCCGCAGGCCCAAAGCACCGAATGGCGCAGTCCGAACCGTGCCACCACAAACCCTGCCATGGCCCCGCCCAAGACCCCCACCACCGCCACACCAGACACAGCATAGGTGACCGGCGCGCTAGGATAGAGCAGCTGCAAACTGTCCAGCGTCAGGGTCACTTTGGCAAATTGCGATGCGACCAGCAGACCGGTTGTCCAAAGCAGGAGGATCAACGGCCAGTCTGTGCGCTCAGCGGGGAAATTAGTCATGCGAAAGTGCTATGTCTGCGCCAGGCGCGAGGCAAGGCATGAAAGCGCAGGGGCTTGAGCGGTGAACTGCGATAACAAGAAAATGCGACGTGGCCGAAGGACGAGTGTCCGATTGCCAAAGCCTTGTTGATGACGGCGGCGCTCGAGATGAGGCTGTTTGCCGCCGTCTGCTGTCTGGCGACGCTGTAGACGTGCTTGATACCCGACTGGCCTATCTGGTCGAACACCTCGCATGGTTCGTGCCCTTGACGGCAGATGTGGCCATCCTGACGTTGCTCTATGAGCACTTGTATCATGGCCGCTCCCCATGAGGCGTGCGCTCTGCCGCTATCTAGCATTAAAAAATGCTGCGCGCTGCACAAACGGCCGGTTCGGTGAAGCCCCGCCGCCGTACTGAAACCAAGCTGAAGGACCGTAAAGGGCCGCGCATGTCGCACACTGAGGCCCTGACGCGCTGCGTTGCAAACACCGCTGTCTGCCAACTGATGCCGTTCGATGCCAGCGCAGCGAAAGGCCACTTTAACGCTTCTACGTCGGCTATGCGGGAACGGCAAAGCCGCGTCAGGCTTGGCTATTCAGCCTTGCGCCCCGTCATGCTAACTGTTCATCTGATGACAGAACAAATTTCCAAGGAACACCCGCATGTATGACAACGCCTTCAACCGGATCGAGCGAGAGCTTCGCAACGAAGAGGGCGTGGCCAACGAACTCGACTATGTGGAACAGACTTCTTGGGTGCTGTTCCTGAAATACTTGCATGATCTGGAGTCCGAGCGCCGCGACCGGGCCGAACTCGATGGCAAGGACTACACTCCGATCATCACGGGCCGCTATACATGGGACCAATGGGCAGCACCCAAGACCGATGGCAAATTTGACCACAACCGCGCGCTGATTGGCGATGACCTGATCCGCTTCGTCAATGACAACCTTTTCCCCTATCTTGCCAGCTTCCGCGAAACCGCCACCAGCCCGCGCACGATCGAATACAAGATTGGCGAGGTCTTCAACGAACTACGTAACAAGTTCCGCTCAGGCTATATCCTCCGCGATGTTCTGGAAACCATTGATGAGCTGGCCTTCAACACCCAAGACCAGCGCCACGAACTATCCCAGCTTTATGAATCCCGCATCCGGCGCATGGGCAATGCGGGCCGCAACGGGGGCGAATACTACACCCCCCGCCCGCTTATCCGCGCCATGATCAAGGTGACAGACCCAAAGATCGGCGAAACTATTTATGATGGCGCGGTGGGGTCCGCTGGCTTTCTATGCGAGGCGTTCGACTACCTGCGCCCCCGCGCCACCACGGCCACTGATTGGGAAACGCTCCAGACCCGCACCTTCTTCGGGCAGGAAAAGAAGGGGCTGGCCTATATCATCGGCATCATGAACATGATCCTGCACGGGATCGAAACGCCGAACCTGATCCATTCCAACACGCTCAATGAAAACGTGATGGATATTCAGGAAAAGGACCGCTTCGACATCATCCTCGCCAATCCCCCGTTCGGCGGGGGCGAGCGGCGTGAGGTGCAGCAGAACTTCCCCATCCGTACGGGCGAAACCGCCTACCTGTTCCTGCAACATTTCATCCGCAAACTGCGCGCGGGCGGGCGCGCGGCGGTGGTGATCAAGAACACGTTTCTGAGCAATACCGACAATGCCAGCGTGGCCCTGCGGCGGGAATTGCTGGAGGCTGCGGAATTGCACACCATCCTTGATTGCCCGCAAGGCACTTTTCAGGGCGCGGGCGTGAAAACCGTGGTGCTGTTTTTCGAAAAGGGCGCTGCCACGCGGGATATCTGGTATTACCAGCTTGATCCGGGGCGCAGCATGGGCAAGACCAACCCGCTGAATGATGATGATCTGGCAGAATTTGTGGATTTGCAGCGCAGCCGGGTCGAGGGGCCGAAAAGCTGGACCCTTAACCGCGCCGATCTGGATGACGCGACCTGCGATCTGTCAGTGAAGAACCCCAACGCGCCAGAGGCCGCGGCGCTGCGCAGCCCCGAAGAGATCATCGCCGACATGCTGGCGCGCGATGCCGAGACAGCGCAAATCCTTGAAGACATTCGGGGGATGCTGTGAAGGACGTTGCCCAATCACGTTGGGAGACCAAGCCGCTTGGCGAGGTATGCAAGTTCATTGGCGGCGGAACGCCGTCTAAGCAGAACCCAGCTTTTTGGGGCGGTAACTTCCCGTGGGTCTCACCAAAGGACATGAAGTCGGAGATTGTCTCCGATAGCATCGACCATGTCACCGAGTCGGCGATAGAACAGTCTGCCGCAAAGAGGATACCCGAGGGATCGCTTTTGATAGTGGTTCGCTCCGGCATCTTGGCACGCACGATCCCAATAGCGATCGCGGGCAGAGAACTGACGGTTAACCAAGACCTGAAAGCGATGGTTCCTGATAAGGGGTTGGATCGACACTTCTTGGCGTATTTTCTTCGAAGTGCCGAAGGTCAACTTCTGGATCGCGTGACTAGAGGGGCAACCGTCCACAAACTGGACATGCCACTCATCAAGTCACTACCCATCCCCTTCCCTCCACTCGAAGAACAGCGGCGGATTGTTGCGGTTCTGGATGAGGCGTTCGAAGGTCTCGCCCGCGCCCGCGCCCACACCGAAGCCAACCTCCAAAACGCGCGGGAGTTGTTTGAGAGCCTGCGCTTTGCGATGCTCTCAGAGCGTACGGAAGGATGGGAAGTTCACCGTCTTGGAGACTGTTTCCGACTGAAAAGCGGCGATAATCTTACGGCTAAGAAAATGGTTGCGGGTCGGTTTCCAGTATATGGAGGCAATGGAATTGCTGGTACTCATAACGAGTCTAATCTCTCGGGCGACAACGTGATCATAGGACGCGTTGGCGCGCTTTGCGGGAACGCAAGATACATTGACCAAGACATCTGGTTGACGGATAACGCATTTAAAGTGGTGAACTACAGTTTTCCTTTCGATTGCAAATTCCTCACCTATCTATTGAACTTCAAGAATTTGCGCAGTCTTGCCAGACAAGCGGCACAGCCTGTTATTTCCAACTCGTCTCTTGCTGATCTTGAACTCAAATTTCCTGCCTCCGTTGAATTACAAGCTGAGCTTGCAAGCAAACTGGCGGCTGCAGAAATGGAGTTGGAAGTTGTTCAAACGAAGTATGAAGCCAAAATTCAAGGCCTCGACGACCTCCGCCAATCCCTCTTGCAAAAAGCCTTCGCAGGCGAATTGACCAAAGGTAACTGACATGGGCACTTCCAAACGGCAACTTGGCGACATTAGCCGGAATGATCAGGTTCTGATTGCCAGAACAGACCGCCCTGGCACTGACCACATGCAATATGTCTGGGTTCTGGTCTGTGCACGACGTTTGGACAACGGTGACTTGTGTGGCTATCGTTATGGCGCGAATGGATCGGATTTTCACCATCGCAAATGCCCACGCTGTCAGGGCGGCGCAGCAGGTTTGAGTGTTGATGGATTGATATGACCCTTGCCAATGAGACCGAAGCCGATACCCGCGCGGGGCGCATCGACCCGGTTCTCGCCGCTGCGGGCTGGGGCGCAGGCGCGATCCGGCGCGAGGTGATCTGCCCCGGTCGCATCCAGTCCGGCGGCACGCGCGGCAAGGGGCTGAGCGCCGATTACGTCCTGATCCACAAGGGCCAGAAACTCGGCGTGATCGAGGCCAAGCGCGCGGGCCTGTCGCATCGTGAGGGCATCACACAGGCCAAGGACTACGCCACCCGCCTTGGCACCCGTTTTGCTTGGGCGACGAATGGCCTGAAATGGTATCAGATTGACATGAAAACCGGGGCCGAGGGAGAAGCGGCCTTGCCCTTCCCCACGCCCGAAGACCTGTGGGACCGAACCTATGGCGACCAGAACCTGTGGCGCGAGCGGTTCGGGGCCGTGGCCTTCGAGGCAAATGGCGGCAAATGGCAGCCGCGCTATTACCAGCACAACGCCATCAGTGCCGCGCTGGAAGCCGTGGCGCAGGACCAGCGTCGCATCCTGCTGACGCTGGCCACAGGGACCGGCAAGACCTCCATCGCGTTCCAGATCGCGTGGAACCTGTTTCATGCCAAGTGGAACCTGACGCGCAAACCCGTGCGCCGCCCGCGCATCCTGTTTCTGGCGGATCGCAACATTCTGGCCGATCAGGCTTATAACTCCTTCAGCGCCTTTCCGTCCGACGCCATTACCCGCATCGACCCGACCACGATCCGCAAGAATGGCGGTCGCGTGCCGCGCAATGCCAGCCTGTTCTTCACCATCTTCCAGACCTTCATGACCGGCGAAGGTGAGCCGATCTTTCGCCAATATGACCCGGATTTCTTCGATTTCATCATCATCGACGAATGTCACCGGGGCGGGGCCAAGGATGAGAGCGAATGGCGCGGGCTGCTGGAATACTTCGAGCCCGCCACCCAGCTTGGCCTGACCGCCACGCCCAAGCGCAAGCACAATGCTGACACCTACGCCTATTTCGGCGAGCCGGTCTATACCTACGCCCTGCGCGACGGGATCGAAGATGGCTTCCTAACCCCCTTCAAAGTGCGCCAGATGGCCAGCACGATTGATGAATATGTCTATGATGGCAGCGATCAGGTGCTGGAAGGCGAAGTCGAGCTTGGTGACAAGTTCGGCGAGGGCGATTTCAACACTCGCGTGATCATCGAAGAACGCGAGCTGAGCCGCGTGCGCGAGTTCATGGACCAGATCGACCAGCGCCACAAAACGCTCGTGTTCTGCGCCACGCAGGATCACGCGGCGCTGGTGCGCGACCTGATCAATCAGGTGAAGCCCGGCACCCACCCGAATTACTGCGTGCGCGTGACGGCAGATGACGGGGCTATCGGTGATCAACACCTGCGCGACTTTCAGGACAACGCCAAGACGATCCCGACGATCCTGACGACCTCGCAAAAGCTGTCCACGGGGGTGGATGCGCTGAATGTGCGCAATATCGTGCTGATGCGCCCGATCCGGTCGATGATCGAGTTCAAGCAGATCATCGGGCGTGGGACGCGGGTCTATGAGGGCAAGGATTTCTTCACGATCTGGGATTTCGTAAAGGCGCATGAGAATTTCAACGACCCGGAATGGGATGGCGACCCGATTGACCCAGAGCCACCACGCCCGAGACCAGATCAGCCCACGCCAGAGCCGCCGACTAACCCAGAAGGGCCAGAGGGTGAAGACGGCGAGGATGAACCTAAAGCGAAGATCAGGATCAAGCTGGCAGATGGCAAGACCCGCGCAATCCGCTATCTCGCCACGACAACCTATTGGAGTGCAGACGGTAAGCCGATTTCGACTCAAGAGTTCATGGAGCGGCTTTTTGGCGATCTTACTGGACTGATCACGGACGAAGACCATTTGCGCGAGGTCTGGAGCAACCCCGATAGTCGCGAGTCTTTCCTAACGCAGCTGTCAGATAGAGGCTATCACACTGACCGCCTGAACGACATCCGAAGGCTAGTGGATGCGCCTGACAGTGATCTGTTCGACGTGCTGGGCTATGTGCTGTTCACCACTGACCCGAAGACCCGCCATGATCGGGCGGATGCTGTCAGAGGCGAAGACCTCGCAGATGCGCAGGATGAACTGAAAGACCTGCTGATCAGCATCCTCGATGCGTATGAACGAAATGGCGAGCACGAACTGGCTGGAACAAAGCTGGGCCAGTTTTTGACCGCGCGCTACGGAAGTGTTGGAGAAGCCAAGAATCGGCTGGGTGGATTACCTCAAATCAAGACTGCGTTTCACAAAATGCAGGCGCAGTTGTATTCGTCATGAAGCAGCGCAACTTCCAGACTCAGCTTGCCGGGCAGATTGGCGAAAGCCTTGTTGTGGCCGAACTTGGGCGTCGTGGCATTGTCGCGACTGCTTTCGCGGGTAATGTGCCTGATATTGACCTTCTGGCCTACCGAGCCGGGCGCACGATTGCCTTGCAGGTGAAATCGGTGCGGACAGGTTCGATCAGTTTTGACGCCAAGCGCTTCATGACAATCGAGTTCGAGGGTGACCGGCAGTTCATAACCGGCGCTTCCCCTGTTCTGAACGCAGCGCTGATCTTTGTTGTCGTCAGCATCGGTCAACAATCAGGTGCAGACCGTTTTTTCATTCTTGAGCAAGGTGCGCTGCAACAAATCATTCAGGTCAACCATTCCGAATGGCTGGCCAAGCATGGCGGGATTCGACCCAAGAACCCACAGTCGACTCACACAGCTGTTTCCATCGCCCAATTCGATAGATTCCGCGATAACTGGTCTTTGATCGAGAGGCGGCTTTCTGAAGAGCACTGAACGCTTTGCACGTTATCTGGCTTTATTGTCAGTGCTTTCGACCAAGCGTTTTGAGGTTGCGGGGCCTTATGTGGGGTGGATTTCTTGAAGTTCAATTTTATTAAATGAAATCAGAGGCATGTGGCGGAGAGAGCGGGATTCGAACCCGCGAGACGGTTTCCCGCCTACACGCTTTCCAGGCGTGCGCCTTCGACCACTCGGCCACCTCTCCGGCATGTGCCGTGTAGCGTAACGTCGGAATGGAATGCAAGCCAAGATTGCGATGCGCGTGAACGAATTTCAAATTGCCCCGATGCGCACAAGCTGGCCTGCGGGCTGATGCGCGCTTTGCCGCTTTGGCCGACGGATAAGAATGATCGAGGGGTTTTCAAGTGCCCCGCCGCGCGCAAGGCTCGGCAAGTCGCGCAGCGTGCAGCGGTGGATTTTTTCATGCGGGCTGCTGGCATGGGTAACAATCTCGACTGTCAGGCCCGGAGGAACCCCCGCCTTGCGAAGGGATGTCACAATATCAGCCGCCTTGCCCACCCCCATATAGACCGCAAGCGTTGTTCCGGGGGGTAGCATATCCTGCCAGTCCGGCCCCGGATCTTCGGGGCGGCAGGTTGCGGTTGCAAGGATCACGCGATCGGTGGCGCCGCGTTCCGTCAGGGCGCGTCCCAGACTGGACGCAGCGGCACTGGCGGCGGTGACGCCGGGAACAATCTGGATCGGGATGCCGGCGGCATGTGCGGCGTCCAGTTCCTCGGTCGCGCGTCCAAAGATGCCGGGGTCCCCCGATTTCAGGCGCACAACCTTTTTGCCCTGTCTGGCAGCTGCAATAATGACCGCATTGATGCGGTCCTGAGGCCAGGCGCACGCGCCCACCTCCTTGCCGACGAACACGCGTTCCGCGTCGCGGCGCGCCAGTTCCAGAACGCCCGGGTCCACCAACCGATCATAATAGATTATATCTGCGTCCTGCATCAGACGTAGCGCGCGCAGGGTCAGAAGATCCGCTGCGCCCGGCCCGGCGCCAACCAGTGCGATGCTCCCTTGTGCGGCGTCTGTGCCCTGCCCGCGCGCCAGTGCGCCCTTGAGCAATGCAGCGGCCTCGCGGCCAGCACCGCGCGCCATGGCTTGGCGTGGCGGGCCATTGAACACCCAATCCCAGAAAAAGCGTCTTTCGCGCTGGGGAATGCGGCGGGCGACATCAGCACGCAGCCGACCGGCCAGCGCGGCAAGGTCGCCCAAGGCAGGTTCCAGCAGTGTTTCCACCTTCATACGAATCTGACGGGCCAGAACCGGCGCGGTTCCTTCGGTCGAAATGGCCACGACAACCGGATCACGGTCCACAATTGACGGGGTGGTGGCGTCGCACAGCGCGGGCCGGTCCACAACATTGACCAACGCGCCCGCTTCCTTGGCCAGTGCATGGGCAGCATAGTCCAGACCGACACACCCCGTTGCAACAAAAACCAGCGCGGCATCCCGAAATATATCGACCGACAGCGTGGTGACCTGCTGCGCGCGCCCCTGCGCCACCAACGCGGACAGTTCGCCATCCAGATCAGGCGCGACCAGCACAATGCGCGCGTCGGTTTTCAGCATCAGCCGCGCCTTTTGCGCCGCCTGTTCGCCCCCGCCGACGATGACGACATGCCGACCGGCCATTTGCAGGAACATGGGAAATGTTTTCATGGGCGTCAGGCTCCTTGTGTGAAGGGCGTAGAATGGGGGTGCAGGCGTCTGGCCCATAGGGTGTTTGCCTGAAGCTGCGCTGCATCAGGCGCGTGTCCAAGCGCGATCAGCGCCGCCGCAGCCGTGCCAGTGACGATGGCTGTCGCAGATTTGTCGTGAAGCTGGCCATGCCAAAGCGCCGCCAGCGCATCAGGCGGATATGTGGTGTCTGACAATCTGCGCGGCGCGGGCAAAAGGGGCGAAAGCACGGTTTCCAGGGGCAAACCTGCGGACAGACGAAACAGCGTGACATCCTTGCCGGGGTTGCGTTCGAATTCGCCCCCGCCACCTTTCAGGATGCACAGGTCCGGCTGGTCCAGAAGTTGTCCCGCCGCCTGTTGCAGTGCACGGTAGGGGGGATGGAATACCCCTTGCACAGCCGCAGGCGCGCGGGCCGGGTTCAGGACGCGACAGACAGTGTTGATGCAGGACCGCAGGCCCAGAACCTCGCGCAGGCGCAACAAGGCCAGCGTGCGCGGCGCAAAGCATTCCAGCGGCAGAAAGGCAATTCCGTCCCTGTCCAGCAGGCGCGCGGCATGTTCGGGGGTGGTGGCTTGCGCGATCCCGGCCAAAGGCAGCGCCGCGCGCGTATCTGCCCCGTGCGACTGGGGCGCGTTCCATCCATGCAGCAAGACCCGTGCCCCCGCCTGCGCCACCAACCGCGCCGCCAGCAGGAACCACGGCAGCCCGCGCGTGCGTCCGGCGGCATAGCTTGGCCAGTCCAGATCAACCTCGGGCATAATAGGCAGGGTTGCGCGGATGGCCTGTGCGAAACCTGCGATTTCTGCAGCGCTTTCCCCCCGATAGCGCATAAGCATCAAAAGCGCGCCAATGGCGTGGGGGTCGGCATCCTGCGACAGGATCAGGCGCATGGCGTCGCGGGCCTCGGCCTGGTCCAGGTTGCGCGACCGACCCGGCCCGCGCCCCATGACGTGGACATAGCGTGCCAGGGTCATTCTGCGGCCTCCATCTGCCTGGCCAGCAGGGCGGCCAGTTCGGGACGGCATGATCCGCAGCTTGTGCCCGCATGCAGGGCCGCGCCGATCTGGTCAACTGATGTCAGGTTTTGCGTTGCAATGGCCGTTGTGATGGTATGCAATCCGACATTCAGGCAGGCGCACACGGTCGGGCCGGGATCGACAACGCCCGCGCCGGGGCGACCGGCCAAAAGCGCGGCCCCGGCCTGCCCCACCTGCGCCGCGATATGCCCGCGCGCCAGTTGCACAGGGTCGGGTGCGGCAAACAGCGCGGCCAAGGCGCGCCCGCCCTCCATCAGCGCGATGCGGTGGGTGCCGCGCACGCGGTCCTCGACACTCAGGCAGGTTGCATCGGGCAGGTTGAACAGCGCGCGGGCGTAAGCCTCCCAATTGTGGGGAAGCGCTGTTCCGGCAAGTTCGCTGCGCCAGCCGCCCTCGCATCGGGCGCGTGCCCAATAGGCGGCGTCGGGGTTTTGTGGGCCAACTGACACAGCAAAGCCATACCATGCAGGCACCAGCGCCGCGACCGCCACAACTGCGGCCTTGCTTTCGGGTTGGCCCGACACTGGGTCTGTCACTGGCGCGACAAGGGCATCCACCCGCCCTGACGGCGCAGTTTCGCCACTCCAGTGCATCGGTGCAAACACATGGCCCCGCTGCACCCGGTCAGAAATGGACACACGCAAAATAGCCTGCCCCTGCGGGCTTGTCACATGCGCAAGGGTTGCAGGCATCAAGCCAAGGCCCGCTGCATCAGATGGATGGATTTCCAGAAACGGTTCCGCGATATGCTGGTTCAGACGCGGCGCAAGTGCGGTGCGCGTCATTGTGTGCCACTGGTCACGGATGCGCCCAGTGTTCAGACGGAACGGGTAGCGCGGGGCGGTTTTGGCCACGGGCAAGCGCGGGGTGATGGGCAGCATCCGGGCGCGCTGATCGGGGGTGAAGAAGCCGCCCCCCCCGAAGAAGCGCCCGCCTTGTTTGCGCGCGTTGACCGGCCAGCGGGTGGGGGGCAGTGCATCATAATCGGCCTGCGCCAGCCCGGAAATGTCGAAATCGCGCCCCAGATCGCCTGCAACGCCAGAAAGCGCGGCGTATTCAGCGAACACATCGCCCGCGCTGGTCCAGCCAAAATCCGCGCCCCACCCCATGCGCGCGGCGACATCAGCAACTATGCGCCAGTCATCGCGTGCCTGACCGGGGGCGGGCAAAAACGGGCGCTGGCGGCTGATCGTGCGGTCGGAATTGGTGACAGTGCCCGATTTTTCGCCCCATGCAGTGGCCGGCAAAACAACATCGGCCAGTCGCGTGGTATCCGTCCGGGTAATGTCGCTGACAACGGTGAAATCACACCCCTTGATGGCGCGCGCAACGGCGTCTGAATCGGGCAAGGTGACTGCAGGATTGGTGTGGATAATCCACAGCGCCTTGATGCGCCCATCGGCCACCGCGTCAAACATCTCGACTGCTTTCAGGCCGGGTTTGTCGGGCATGGCAGGGCTTTTCCAGAACCCCTGCACAGCGGCGCGGTGGGCGGGGTTTTCAATATCCAGATGGCAGGCCAGCATATTGGCCAGCCCCCCCACTTCGCGCCCGCCCATCGCGTTGGGCTGGCCGGTGACGGAAAACGGCCCCGCGCCGGGGCGACCAATACGCCCGCTGGCCAGATGGCAATTCAGGATTGCGTTCACCTTGTCAGTGCCGCTGGAGGACTGGTTGATCCCTTGGGAATAGACGGTCACAACACGGTCGGTGGTCGTGAACCAGTCCAGAAACAACGCCATATCCTGCGCTGTCAGCCCGGTCATGGCGGGGTCCGAGGCGCGTGCCGTGGCAAGGGCCGCGTCAAACCCCGCGACATGCTGCGCGACATAAGCGCGGTTTACCGCACCCCTGTCCGCCAGCGCAACCAGCACAGCGTTAAACAGCGCGGCATCGCTGCCCGGCGCAAGCGCCAGATGCAGGTCGGCAATGTCGCAAGTTGCAGTGCGGCGCGGGTCCACCACGACAACGCGTGTGCCGCGCGCCGCTTTTGCCGCAACCAGCCGTTGGTATAGAACCGGATGGCACCATGCCAGATTGCTGCCCACCAGCACCACCAGATCGGCCTGATCCAGATCGTCATAGGTGCCCGGCACTGTGTCCGCGCCGAACGCGCGCTTGTGGCCCGCTACGGATGACGCCATGCACAGCCGCGAATTGGTGTCGACATTGGCCGTGCCCATGTAGCCCTTGATCAGCTTGTTGGCGACATAATAATCCTCGGTCAGCATCTGGCCGGACAGGTAGAAGGCCACGCTATCGGGGCCATGATCGCGGATTGCGGCCTTAAACCGGCCCGCGACCAGATCCAGCGCACTGTCCCATGTTGCGGGCGCACCACCAACCACAGGCGTCAGGATGCGCCCGTCCAGCCCCAGCGTTTCGCCAAGCGCCGCGCCCTTGGAGCACAGCCGCCCGAAATTCGCCGGATGGTCGGGATCACCCTTGACCATCGCGCCCCCTGCCCCGTTGGGCGTGACCAGAACACCGCAGCCGACGCCGCAATAGGGGCAGGTGGTGCGGACCGTGCTCATGCCGCCGCCCCACGGATCAGGCGCTTGGCATCCAGCAAGATGCGCCCGTCCTCGACCCGTGCGGGGTAAGTGGCTACCGCGCCCTGATCTGCCCCCTGGGCCAGTCCGCTTTCCAAAGAAATGACCATATTATGCAAGGGACATGTCACCGCATGGCCGTGCACGATCCCTTCGGACAATGGCCCGCCCTTGTGCGGGCAGCGGTCATCAATGGCAAAAACTTCATCATCGCCGGTGCGAAACACCGCCACGCAACCATGCATGGTTTTGACCAATCGCGCGCCACGTTGGGGAATGTCGCTTAGCGCGCCAATATCAAGCCAGTTCATTCCGCGGCCTCCTTCGTAAGATCGGCCAGCGGCGCGAAATCGGCCTGTGCTTGCGGCGTTGCCCGGTCCGCCCATGGGTCGCGCTGATAGATGCTTTGCGACAGATCGAAGCGTTTGATCAGGGCGGCGCGGTTGGCGGGGTTGTCCACAATTTGCGCCTGCACCCAGTCCAGCCCCACCTTGGCCAGCCATTTATAGGGCCGGTCCAGATATTTGGCGTGTTCGCGGTAAAGCTGGACAAAGGCCACGGTCAGATCGATGGCTTCCGCTTCGGTTTCGACCTTGGCCAATCGTTCGGTTTCCTTCAGGTCCATGCCCGCAGCACCGCCCACGCCAATCTCGAAGCCGCTATCGACGCAGATGATCCCCACATCCTTGCAGGTGGATTCCGCACAGTTGCGCGGGCAGCCCGACACGGCCAGTTTAACCTTATGCGGTGTCCATGACCCCCAAAGCCGTTTTTCCAGCTTGATGCCAAGGCCCGTGGAATCCTGCGTGCCAAAGCGGCAAAAGTCGGTGCCGACACAGGTTTTCACTGTGCGCAGCCCCTTGGAATAGGCGTGGCCAGAAACCAGCCCCGCCGCGTTCAGATCGGCCCAGATATGGGGCAGATGTTCTTTTTGCACGCCCAGCAGGTCAATGCGCTGCCCGCCCGTGACCTTGACCGCCGGGATGGCGTATTTTTCGGCCGCATCGGCAATGGCGCGCAATTCGCGCGGGTTGGTCATGCCCCCCCACATGCGTGGAACCACTGAATAAGTGCCGTCCTTTTGAATGTTGGCGTGGTTGCGTTCATTGACAAAACGGCTTTGCGGATCGTCGGTGTAGTCCTGCGGCCAGTCCGCCAGCAGGTAGAAATTCAGCGCTGGGCGGCAGACATGGCAGCCGCAAGGTGTTTTCCACCCCAGTTCCTGCATGACAGCCGGCATGGATTTCAGCCCGCGCGCCTTGATCAGGCGGCGCACATCTTCATGCGTCAGGTCCGTGCAGCCGCATATGGGCTGCGCTGCGGGCATCTGGAACGCATCACCCAGGGTACTGGCAAGAACCTGTTCGACCAGCCCTGTGCAGGTGCCGCAGGACGCGCTGGCCTTGGTGGTGGCGCGAATGTCGGCCAAAGTGGACGCGCCCGCGTCGATGGCCGCTGTGATCGCACCCTTGCATATGCCGTTGCAGCCGCAAATTTCCGCATCAGGCGGCAATGCTGCAACGGCTGCCAAAGGGTCCGCCTGGGCACCCCCCTGATAGGCCGGCCCGAAGATCAGGGTGTCGCGCATGGGCGCAATATCGGCCCCGTCCTTGATCAGTCCGAAGAACCAAGGCCCGTCCGCCGTGTCGCCATACATGACCGCGCCAACCAGCCGGTCTTTTTCGATGACCAGCCGTTTATAAACCCCGCGCGCCGGGTCACGGTAGACAATATCCTCGCGCCCTGCCCCATCCGCAAAATCGCCCGCGCTGAACAAATCAACCCCGGTGACTTTCAGCTTGGTCGCGGTCTGGACAGGGGCAAAGGCTGCATCCTGCCCCAGAAGCGTGGCCGCCACCACACGCGCCTGATCATAAAGCGGGGCAACAAGGCCGAAAAGCTGGCTGTCATGTTCCACGCATTCGCCCACCGCCAGAATGTCGGGGTCCGATGTCACCATCTGGTCGGTCACGTTTACCCCGCGCGCCACATCAAGGGCTGCATCCGTGGCAAGGCGCGTTTCAGGACGAATGCCCACCGCCATGCACACCATATCCGCAGGATAGACAGTTCCATCTTCCAGCAGCACGGCTTCAACATGGTCCTTGCCCAGAATGGCTTTGGTGGCACCTTTGCAATGCACCGCAATTCCGCGCGCCTCCAGATCCTTTTGCAGCAGGTAGCCTGCGGCGGGGTCCAACTGGCGTTCCATCAAATGGCCCATCAAGTGAATGACCGTCACCTCCATGCCGCGCGCCTTCAGCCCTGCGGCGGCTTCCAACCCCAACAGACCACCACCGATAACAACCGCCCTGCCCCCCGGTTTTTCTGCGGCAGCCATCATCGCGTTGGTGTCATCAAGGTCACGGTAGGTCACAACACCGGGCAAATCCTTGCCTGCGACCGGAATGATGAACGGCGCGGAGCCTGTGGCAATCAGCAGCTTGTCATAAGGCGCGCCGCCCGCGTTGGAATAGACAACCTTGTTCTTGCGGTCGATGCGCACCACCGGCTCGCCAAAGCGACAGGTGATGTTATGGCCCGTGTAGAAAGCATCGTCATGGATCACAATATCCTGATAGGTCTTTTCGCCCGACAGCACCGGCGACAGCATGATGCGATTGTAATTCCCGCGCGGTTCGGCATTGAACAAGGTTATGTCCCAACCGTCAGGGTCCCCCGCCAGCAGGTGTTCTATCACGCGCCCCGAGGCCATTCCCGCGCCGATGATGACGAGTTTCTGTTTCATCACGCGGCCTCCTTCTTCTTGTGCGCGCCATGTTCGTAGTCTTCAAGAAACTGCAGAACCTCGGCGCGGTAATTGTAGTAGTCGGGGTGTTCGAGCAGCGCCTTGCGGGTGCGCGGGCGCGGCAGGTGCACATCCACAATCTTGCCGATACGCGCGCGCGGGCCATTGGTCATCATCACCACGCGGTCTGCCAGAAGGATGGCTTCATCCACATCATGGGTCACGCAAATCGCGGTCACTTTGGTGCGTGACCACACTTCCATCAGCACTTCCTGCAATTCCCAGCGCGTCAGGCTGTCCAGCATCCCGAAGGGTTCGTCCAGCAACAGCAGTTTGGGGCTAAGCGCGAAGGCGCGTGCAATGCCCACACGCTGCTTCATACCGTTGGACAGCTCTGCCGCCTGCCGGTCCATCGCATCGCCAAGGCCCACACGTTCCAGATAATATTCCACCACATCCTGACGCTCAGTGCGGCTGGCGCGCGGATAGACACGGTCCACCCCGATGGCCACGTTTTCCTTGGCCGAAAGCCAGGGAAACAGGCTGGGCGACTGGAATACAACGGCGCGTTCGGGGTTGGCGCCGTGCACTTCCATCCCGTCGAGCTTGATCGCACCGCCGGATATGTCATTGAGGCCCGCGGCCATTGTCAGCACTGTGGATTTGCCGCAGCCCGAATGCCCGATCAAACTGACAAATTCGCCCTTCTTCATTTTCAGGTCGAACCGGTCCACCACAGTCAGCGGACCTTCTGGCGTGGGATACACCTTGGAAAGTTGCGAGAATTCCAGATATTTTTCATCAATCCCGCTTTTTGCGGCCTGCGCATAGGCTTTGGGTGTGCCGTGAAGGGGCGTGACATCCGGCAGTTTGCGCGTTTCCGCGACTTTGGCAGCGATGCCCACATCCATCAGGTATTTGGTAATTTCGGCGCGCAGTTTCTTGAACACCGGATCGTTATTCGTAGCTGTGCGCATGCGCGGGCGGGGGATGGCCACGTTAAACGCGTTGCCAAGCGTGCCATCGGGGTTCAGCGGAATAACCCGGTCAGCCAGAAGCAGCGCTTCGTCAACGTCATTGGTAATCAGAACCACGGTTTTCTGATCGGCCTGCCAAATCTGCGTGATCTCGTCTTGCAGATTGGCGCGCGTCAGGGCGTCCAGCGCCGAGAGTGGCTCATCAAGCAGCAGCATTTCAGGGTTCATTGCAAGCGCACGCGCCACAGACACACGTTGGCGCATACCGCCCGACAGTTCCGCCGGGCGACGCCCCTTGGCGTGGGCCAGCCCCACCATGGCAACATATTTATCAACGATTGCGGCGCGGTCTGCGCGGTTGGCGGATTTATGCACTGCATCCACCGCCAGCGCGACATTGCCCGCCACTGTCAGCCACGGCATAAGGGAATAGGACTGAAACACCAGCCCACGTTCCGGCCCCGGCCCGGTAATGGGGGCGCCCTTGAACAGCACCTGCCCGCTATCGGGGTGATCAAGGCCCGCAATCTGGTTGATCAGCGTGGTTTTGCCAGTGCCGGAAAAGCCCAGTATCGCCAGAAATTCGCCATCCTGAACCTGCAAGGTGATGTTCTTGAGCACCTCCTTGCGGTCCAGCCCTGTTCCGAAGCCTTTGCACACCTGCTTGAATTCCAAAATGGACATGACGGTTACCTGTTGTTCGAATAGGTGAAAAGCGATTGCAGCGCATACATCATCCGGTCCAGAAGGAAGCCGATGATCCCGATGGTGAACACGGCAACCATGATGCGCGCCAGGCTGGTGGAAGACCCGTTCTGAAATTCATCCCAGACAAATTTTCCAAGACCGGGGTTTTGCGCCAGCATTTCGGCGGCAATAAGCACCATCCAGCCAACCCCCAACGACAGGCGCAACCCTGTGAAAATCAGTGGCAAGGCCGATGGCAGCACCAGACGCGTGATCTTCGTCCAGGTGTTCAGCTTCAACACACGGCTGACCGAAATCAGGTCGCGGTCTATGCTGGCCACGCCAAGGGCCGTGTTGATCAATGTCGGCCACAGCGAACACAGGGTCACCGTGATGGCCGATGTCAGAAAAGACCGCGAAAACATGCCGTCCTGTGTGACATACACTGCTGACACCACCATGGTTACAATGGGCAGCCATGCCAGCGGGCTGACAGGTTTGAATATCTGGATCAACGGGTTCAGCGCGGCATTTGCAGTGGGCGACAACCCGGCCGCAATGCCCAATGGCACTGCAATCGCGGTTGCGATGATGAAGCCAAAGAACACGGTCTGCACTGACGTCCAGATCTGGTTATAATAGGTGGGCGATCCGGTGTAGCTGCGTTCGCGCACACGATCGGCCTGTCCTGCGGCCACAAGTTCCGCGTTGCGCGCATCCTGCCGCTGCAGGAATTCGGTCCTGCGCGCGTTTTCCGCCAGATGTTCGCCATGCAGAACCTGAACCTGCGACCAGACCTGCGCGGGGCCGGGAATGGCCCCAAGCGATGTTTCCACCCGCGGCGCAAGATTGCCCCACAGTAGCAAGAACCCCATGATTGCCAGAACCGGCACGCCCAGAAGCTGCCAGATCTGTTTGCCTTGGGCGCGCGGGTTGTCCCCTGCAAGCGCACGCAAAAGCGGTGTCATGAAGGACAGGCCCAGCACCTTGAACCAGCCATCAAGTTTGTTGATCCGCGTGAACAGACGGGCGCGGCGGTCTGCAAGGTTGGCGGTCGTTTCGGTCACAGTCATGTCGGGAACTCCTTTATCGCGCAGGCAGCGGGGCGCGGGCGGCGCGCGCGCGTCGGCGTTGGCCTGTTGATTTTGCGTGTGGGCAAGGTGCGGGACGGGGCTGCATGCCCCTAGCCCTGCACGCCGCCGCCGGTCACGCGCTGCTCGCCCTTCAGGCCGATGGGCAAGCTGTCGATATAGGCGTTGGGAGTGCGGCCATCATAGGGGATGCCGTCAATGGCGTGATCAGCCACATCGCGGTAGCCGTCACTGTCAAAAGGGAAGGCATCGCGCGGGGCCAGCCCGTCATCAACCAGCGATTGCGCCGCGTCCAGAAACAGATCGGACAGAAATACGCTTTGGGCAATACCGGCATACCAGTCATCTGGCTGCGCGTCAGTTATCTGGCCCCAGCGGCGCATCTGGGTCAAATACCACACTGCATCCGACAGGAAGGGATAGTTGGCGTTATAGCGGAAGAACACATTGAAATCAGCAACAGGGCGCACGTCACCTGGTTCGAATTCGAATGTGCCGGTCATGGAATTGGCCAATACCTGTTCATCGGCACCGACATAATTCGGGCGACTGATGATCTGCACAGCTTCGTCGCGGTTGGCATTGTTTTCAGCATCCAGCCACATGGCCGCACGAATAAGCGCGCGTGTCAGGGCGCGCACAGTGTTGGGGTTTTGTTCCACAAAATCGGCGCGCAGGCCCAGAACCTTTTCGGCGCGCATGGGAAAGATATCCAGATCCGTGGCGACAGGGACACCAATGCCCATTGCAACTGCCTGCTGGTTCCACGGTTCGCCCACAGTGTAGCCGCTGATGGTGCCTGCTTCCAATGTGGCGGGCATTTGGGGGGGCGGGGTTACTGACAACAGCACTTCGGCATCGATCTGGCCGCTGATATTGTCCGCACTGTAAAAGCCCGGGTGAATGCCCCCTGCGGCCAGCCAGTAGCGCAATTCGAAATTATGGGTTGAGACGGGAAACACCATGCCCATGTTGAACGGGCGGCCCTGATCGGCAAAAGCGTCCAGCGCGGGGCGCAAGGCTGCTGCGGAAATGGGGTGTTCGGGGCGGCCATCGGCACCGGATGCAATGGCCGGGCGCATCATGTCCCAAACCTCGTTGGATACGGTGGTGGCATTGCCGTTCAGGTCCATAACGAAGGGGGTGACGATATGCGCCTTGGTGCCAAAGCCGATTGTCGCTGCCAAGGGCTGACCTGCCAGCATATGCGCACCGTGCAGGTTGCCGTCAATCACGCCATCCAAAAGCACCTTCCAGTTGGCTTGTGCTTCAAGGGTGACAAACAGCCCCTCATCCTCGAAATACCCGCGTTCATAGGCGATGGCCAATGGCGCCATGTCTGTCAGTTTGATGAAACCGAGGGTCAGATCCTCAATCTCGGGGAAGTCGGTGGCCTGCAAGGGGGCGGAAGCCAGTGTTGCAAGGGCCGATGTGGTCAGAAGTAACTTGCGGATCATGGGTCATATCCTGTGGCTGTGGTCCGTGAAGATGTGTGAAGGACCGAAAACAAAAAAGCCGCCGACCGGAACCAGCGCATGCTGCGTGGATCGGTCAGGCGGCTGTGCCCGTAACCCCCATCATTGGCGGTCTATGTCATTTCGGACAGCGACGGTGCTGGTCCAAGTATGCTACTATGTCCCCAACGCCGGAACGAACGTCAAATATTTGATGCGGGGACAACCTGAAATTGTGCCACCCAGCGCCCGACAGCCTAATATTTCAGCCATTCGGAACGTCAGGGTCAAAAATGAAGCCATCGAAAAACGCATCAGGGGCCAGAATCATCTGGCCACGTTCGGACGCAACAGCGGTCGCATGCGTCAGGCTGCCTTCCAGTTTTTCCGATGCGCCGGGCAAATCCGCGCCCGCACTGCGCAGGTTTTCACGATACAGGTCAGTGCGGCACAAGGATTTTGCGCTGCGCATGCTGGCGTCAATGTCCAGACCGTGGCGCTGTGCAATCTGGGCGGCGAACCATGCGGCCTGTGACCGCCAGGGAAAGCTTGCCGCCCCGTCAAAAAAGCGGATCATGTCGGGCACCTGGCGCAGCTCTCCCTTGTTGGAAATCACCATTTCCCCGCGCAAGGCACGCTCCAGAACATCCGTCGGGGCGTTGACGTATTCCGCCCGCGACAGGATTTCAGACGCCGTCATGCGGTTTTCGGGCGCGCTTAGCCATTTTGCAGCCCGCCAAATTGCCCGCATCATGCGCCCTGTCAGATCCGGGTTTTCGCACACCCAGTCATGGCGCGCGGCCAGCACCTTTTCAGGGGCAACGGCCCATATGGCGCGGCTGGGCAACAGCAAGGTGCCCGCCCCCAGTTCCACCGCGACCGACCCCCAGGGTTCGCCCACACAAAATGCGTCCACCTCGCCTGCGGCAAGGGCCTCTGCCATGCGCGGGGGCGGAATGGTGCAAAGCTCATAGGCCACCCCCGACGCCCGCAACCAGTAGGTGACCAATTCAACATGCGTGGAAAAGGGAAACGGAACCCCAATGCGCAACGGCCCGCGCGCGGCCAGCGCAAGGTCATGCGCGGCCATCTGTGCATTGGCAAATGCGAAATCATGCCCCACATCGCGCAGCCGTGCGGCCAATGCGTTTGACACACCCACCACATCGCCATTCACAGACAACACCTGCAAAATATCCAGTTGCGCGAAGTCCCCCCCCAGCCCCAGCGCCATGGCGACGGGCACGGGCGCAAGCATCTGGGCCGCGTCGACCCGCCCCCAGATCAGCATGTCGCGCAGGCTGGACCATGACGGCGCGCGGTGCAAACCCAGCGCCAGCCCTTCGGATTGCGCGAACCCCAATTCATGCGCGATGGCAATAGGGGCAACATCCAGAAGCGGCACGAAACCGATGCGCAGGGGGGTCAGGTTCATGACAGCAGCCCCGCTGCGGTCACCAATGCGCCGGCGACTTCAGCAACCTTGCGGCCCTGGTCCATCGCGGCCTTGCGCAGCAGGGCATAGGCGTCTTCCTCGCTCAGGCCGCGGGCTTTCATCAAGATGCCCTTGGCGCGGTCTATCAGCTTGCGTTCCTCCAATGCGCGGCGCGTGGTTTCCAGTTCGGTGCGCATGCGTCGGAACATCTGAAACCGCATGATCGCCGCATCCATGACCGTTGCAACGCGGTCTGGTTGCAGCCCGTCCACAACATAGGCCGAAACGCCCGCTTCGATGGCTTGATGTGTCAGGTCACGGTCTGTGCGGTCCACAAAAAAGGCCACGGGCCGGTCCAGCGGGCCAGAAGCCAGCGCCATTTCTTCCAATGTGTCGCGCGACGGGTTGGCCATATCTATCAGGACAATATCGGGCGCAAGGTCGCGCACCCGCCGCGCAAGGCCCGCAGCTTCGGCAATGACAGTCACGGCGTGGCCCAAGGGGCGCAGGCTGTCAATCATCAGCCGTGCGCGGTCCTGATCCGGTTCGACAATGACAATGTGAAGTTTCATGACCCGCCTGTGCCCCGAACAGGTTTCTGCATCGCAGCGTGCCCTTCGCGCGACAAGGGTGTGCGGCACAGGGGCGCAGTACGGTTCCATCATGCCGCTTATATTGCAGGCATCAAAAGCAATGGATGCCCCCTTTTCGGGCAAAATGCATATCTTTGGCCGCCGGTTTTGCCCGCGATGCTGCGCTGGGCAAGCGTTCAGCGACCATCACGCGGCGGCAAGCGCCGTTCTGGCCGAAGGTTGGGCCATGTCGCATTCATTGGCATTCGGGCGACATACTTCACTTATTGGTTTCGCGGGGTCGAGAAGCTCAAAACCCGTTCCCACTTTTGAACAGCCTGTTTCATAAGGCGCGCAACACCCATGCAGGGGGCTTTGCGCGCCTTACACCCTACTCAAGCAGCAGGCATGTGCACACAAGCCGCCTACAGCGTGGTATTTACCGCGCCACCGTCCAGCAGCAGGTTTTGCCCGACAATGAACCCTGCATGTTGCGAACACAGGAACGCGCAGGCCGCGCCAAATTCCTGCGCGGTGCCGTAGCGGCCTGCGGGAATGGTTGCCTGCCGTTTTTTGCGCGCGTCATCCATGCTGATGCCTTCGGCCTTGGCCACGCCACCATCAAGCGACGTTGCGCGGTCGGTGTCATGAATGCCGGGCAACAGGTTGTTGATGACCACGCCCTTGCCTGCAACCTGCCGCGATGTGCCCGCAACATACCCGGTCAGACCCGCGCGTGCGGAATTCGACAGGCCCAGAACCGGAATGGGGCTTTTCACCGATTGCGAGGTGATGTTGACCACCCTGCCCCAGCCCCTGTCCATCATTGCGGGCACCAGTGCCTTGATCAGGGCAATGGGCGTCAGCATGTTGGCATCGAGCGCCTTGATGAAATCGTCGCGGTTCCAGTCCGTCCACATTCCCGGGGGGGGACCACCAGCGTTGTTGACCAGAATATCCACGTCACCTGCGGCTGCCAGAACCTTCGCGCGCCCGTCTTCGGTGGTGATATCGGCCGCGACAGTCACCACATCAACCCCATGGGCCGCGCGGATTTCTGCAGCGGCAGCTTCCAGCGCTTCGGCCCCGCGCGCATTCATCACCAGATGCACGCCTTCGGCCGCCAATGCCTCGGCGCAGCCGCGCCCCAACCCTTTGGAACTGGCACAGACCAGCGCGCGTTTCCTCGAAATTCCAAGATCCATACCTATGCCTCCATTATGGTCTGTGTCAGACCTAGCATTGCGCCCGCGAATGTAAAAGCCGCCCTTGCTGGCCAAGATATGTCGAATTTGCACATTATTTCGCCGCAGGGGTTGCAATCCCCCTTCACGCCTGTGTTACCATTAAGCATTCAATCATCATAAATCTGTCCCCAAATGACAACAGGAGGGACCATGTATCGGAAAGTGATATTTCCGGTCGACCTGACACATGTCGACCATCTGACCAAGGCACTGCAAACAGCGCTTGATCTGGCAATCCATTACAAGGCGGAAATCTGCTTTGTGGGGGTGACCGGCACTGCGCCCAGTCCCGTTGCACACACCCCGCAGGAATATGAACGCAAGCTGCAGGCCTTCGCGCAGGAACAAGGCGCTGCGCATGGGCTGAAAAGCAGCGCCACCGCCTGCATCAGCCCCGACCCCACAATAGATACAGACAAGACCCTGCTTGGCGCGATCGAGGATCTGGGCGGGGATCTGGTTGTTATGCAGACCCATGCCCCCAAAGCGCTGGACTATATCTGGGCAGGGCATGGCGACACCATTGCCGCGCGGTCCAAGGCGTCGGTGTTTCTGGTGCGTGCGCACAGCTGACACCGGGAACAATGAATTTGCGCCCTGACTGGTGCCGGGTCAGGGCCACCCCATCCGTCACGAAAACTGGAGAAGAACATGTCGAACCATGACGATGACGACACACATACCGACGAGGCAGAAGCCCTGCCCGAACCCGAAGGAGCGTCCGAAATCATTGAAACTGATTACGAGGTCGGACAGGATAACATAACCCCGCAAATCGGCCCGTTCGGGCTGGACATACATAACCCTGTCTTTGCGATTTCGGGGTTGGTGGTCGTTGCGTTTGTCATCATCACACTGGCCTTCCAGAACCAGGTTGGGCCAATACTTACGGACCTGCGCGGATTTCTGACATCCAGCTTCGACTGGTTCTTCCTGATGGCGGGCAATCTGTTTGTGCTGGTCTGTCTGGGTATTCTGGTGTCGCCACTGGGCCGGGTGCGCATTGGCGGTGTGGATGCAACGCCGGATTACAGTTATGCAGGCTGGTTTGCGATGCTGTTCGCCGCAGGCATGGGCATTGGCCTGATGTTCTTTGGGGTGCTCGAACCTGTGTATTACTTCGGCACGCCATGGGGCGATCAGCCGCTGATGCGCGATATCGGCATTGTTGACGGCGTTCTTGTTGACCCCGCCGCAGTAGAAGCCGCGCGACTGACAGCCATGGCCGCAACCATCTATCACTGGGGCTTGCACCCTTGGGCAATATATGCGGTCGTCGCGCTGTCGCTGGCGTTATTTGCCTATAACAAGGGGCTGCCGTTGACAGTGCGTTCCATCTTCTACCCGATTTTCGGGGAACGCATCTGGGGCTGGCCGGGCCATGTCATTGATATTCTGGCAGTGTTTGCCACGTTGTTCGGGCTGGCCACATCGCTGGGCCTTGGGGCACAGCAGGCCACGGCGGGCATTGGGTTTGTCTTCGGGATTGACGGCATCAACGACACGGTCACGGCCTCTGTCATCCTTATTTTCATCATTACGGGCATGGCGCTGATATCGGTGCTGCGCGGGCTTGATGGCGGTGTGAAACTGCTGTCGGAAATCAACATGGGGCTTGCGCTGCTGCTGTTGGGCTTCGTGCTTCTGGTAGGGCCGACACTGACATTGGTGACGCAGTTTCTGGGCAATCTGGGGGCGTATTTCGGTGAAATCATCAATTTGTCCAACCCGATCGGGCGCGAGGATGACGGCTACCGGCAGGGGTGGACTGCATTCTACTGGGCGTGGTGGATCAGCTGGTCGCCATTTGTGGGCATGTTCATTGCACGCGTCAGCCGGGGCCGCACTGTGCGCGAATTCCTGACCTGTGTGCTGCTGATTCCCACCCTTGTATCCGCAATCTGGATGACCGTTTTCGGCGGCACGGCCATTGACCAACTGATCAACACAGTCACCGAAAGTTCGGTTTATGGCTATGTCATCGCGGCGTATGTGCCTGAATTGTCGTTGTTTGGCATGCTGTCGGAACTGCCACTGGCGGCCATCACATCGACGATTGCAATCATTCTGGTGATTGTCTTCTTTGTCACATCGTCAGATTCAGGGTCGTTGGTCATTGATACGATAACAGCGGGTGGCAAGATCAATGCCCCTGTCAGCCAGCGGATTTTCTGGGTCATTTTCGAAGGGCTGGTGGCCGCGGCCCTGCTGATCGGGGGCGGGCTGGCCGCCTTGCAGGCTGCGTCTGTGTCGACAGGGCTGCCATTCGCCATAGTTCTGGTGCTGGCCTGCTACGCACTGATCAAGGGGTTGCTTAGCGAACCGCGCGGATAGCGCCGCACATGCACAAAACCAAAAGGCGCCTTCGCGGGCGCCTTTTTGCTGCGCGCGCCCCCGTGCCTGTCCTACGATCGTGCCTGACGCGAGGTCGTGCTTGCCATATGCCTGCTTTGGCACAACACCTCTTCCTGCTTAGGAGGAGTGAGCATGAAAAATTCGATCCTGATGGCGGGCCTTCTGGCCCTGTTTGCAGTCCCTGCACTGGCCGACCCTGCGCACGGGCTTTGGAAAACCGCCCCTGATGACAACGGCAATTTCGGTCATGTCCAGATACAGACCTGTTCCAACGGTAAAATATGTGGCGGGCTGGTCGCGGCGTTTGACGGCAGTTCACAACAGATCGCGTCGGACAATATCGGGCGTGCCATTGTCTGGGACATGGAACCGCAAGGGGACGGGCAATATCGGAACGGTCGCGTCTATGCCCCGGACCGCGACCGCACCTATACGTCGCGCATGGAATTGCGCGGGCGCGAGCTTGGCGTTTCGGGCTGTGTCATGGGACTGTGCCGAGAGTCAGCTTGGACGCGTGTAAACTGACCTGACGCACCGCGCGGCAATGCCCCGCCGCGCGGTAGTCTTTCGTGCCCTTGCGCCAGTATGATGGCCCGCGACAATGTGCGCGCATCCCTGCAGGCTTGCTATTGTGCAGGGCTTGCTTATGGTAAATGGTGCAAATCAGAAGAATGTCTTCCGTCGCGCGCAACACCGCATCCCGGGTTGCGCGACCATCCTGAAGTGGTGATGCCCTTGCCTGAATTCGGCCCATGGCCGAAACTTTTTGGCAGTTGCTGCGTTCACCCACAGATGAAAGGTAGATTTGGGGCGAAAGGGCTACATGTCGGGAACCAGATACGAATGCGAGGTCTTTTGCGCCCATGATTTTGCGGTGACTTGGGGCATAAATGAAGGCGACGCGCTTGGGCCACCCAAGGAAACTGTGCTGGGCGATATTTACAGCCTGAAATCCGCAGATGTTTTTTCCAGACTGACCTTACAACTTGGCAGCCCCATCACAGTGGTGCACCACCATGGCGGCACCCGTCCTGCCCTGCCAGCGGGCGCGAAGGTCCGGCTGTTGGGCCAGCTTCGGTTAATGGCGCATGACGGGGATGTGCTGGAGATCATCTTGTTGGAAGTCGAAGGGCAGTTCTTTGGCCTGCCCCTTGGTCCCATGCGCGCGGCAACCGGCTATGCGCTGATCGACATCAACACAACAGACACAGCGCTGCGCCTGTCCGAAATTGTGCGCGGGTGTTTTGGTGCGGGCACGCGGGTTACCATGGCAGATGGAAGCCTGACCCCCATCGAACAGCTGCAAAGCGGGGACATGGTCCTGACGCGTGATCAGGGCGCGCAACCTGTGCGGTGGCTGGGCAAGGTAACCTTGCGCGGGTATGGGGCCTATGCGCCCGTTGTCATTCCCGAAGGGGGCCTTGGCAATCTGCGCAGTCTGAAACTTGCCCCGCGCCAGCGCATCTTTCTGTACCAACGGGGGGATAAACGGCTGGGGGGGCGCGCCGAAGTGCTGGTGCAGGCGCTGCACCTTGTCGGCTCTGCGGGCATAACCCAACACGAAGGCGGGTTTGTGGATTATTTCAGTCTGGCATTTGATGAACACCAGATCATCTATGCAGAAGGCGTTCCCATGGAAAGTTTGCTTGTGTCGCGCGCGACCATGACACGCCTGCCCCCCGCGCTGCGGACAGATTTGCAGGCCCGTTACCCCAATTTGCAGCACAAGCCACATTTTGCGCAGGACGTGGCGTCAGACCAGCCAATAAACGCGCCGCATGGCGCAAGTCCGCGCGCATAGGTCTGCGCATCTTCGAAAGCAAAGTGACGGCACAATTCCGATCTGCTAAGACATGGTGCCATATTTTCGTATCATGACAGGGTGCGGCGTTGCCTGCTATTAAAACAATTCTTGTTGCGACGGATCTTCAGCAACGATCAGAGGCAGCACCCGAACGTGCTGCGGCGCTTGCGCGGCAACTGGGCGCGCGCGTTGTGCTGGTTCATGCGACGCCCGGGCGAATCGGCCCTGTTGCACGTTTCGCCCTGCGCAAAAAACCGGCCAGCCAGGACGAAAGTGAAACCGCCCTTGCGCGCATAGCGGACCAGTACCGCGATGTTCGTATGGAACATGTCATTGCGTCGGGCGCAGTAGAAGACGTCGTTTCCCAAACAGCCCTGGATGTTTCGGCTGATCTGGTGGTTCTGGGGCTACACAAGGTCCGCAAGGTGCTGGATACCCTGCGACTGACCACCATGGAACGCATTGCGCTTGCGGTGTCATGCCCTGTTCTGGTGGCACATACTGCCGCGGTCATGCCTTATCGTCGTGTTCTGGGGGCAATCACCTTTGCACCTGCAAGCGCGCAGGCCATGGCAACTGCCGGTATTCTTGCGCCAGATGCCGAATTCAACGCCATCCACGCGCTGCAACTGCCGTTGAAAGACAAGCTTCCCACATCCGAAGTGGAAAACGGCACCACCATGACCACAGCCATGTTGCTGCGCGACGCTTTCATGCGGCTTGACGGGTTGCCCCCGCAGATGAACGTGCCCGAAATAATTGCGGGCGGCGTTCACGAAGTTCTGCAGTTCCGCATCAATGAACTCAACCCCGATCTTATCGTGATCGGCAGCGCCTCGGGCCGCAATGCCGCCAGCCTTGGCAATTACGCGCGTGACCTTATGCGCGCGCCACCCACCGATCTTCTGATCGCAAAACCCTGCTGAACCCCGCATATTGCAGCGCCAAACGGGCATGCTGCGCGCCCGCGCGCAGCGTGGCGGGCAAGGATGTCGAAAAACACTCGCAACCCGCAAAAATATGCGCTATTCAATTGTTTAACGTTGAACTATCACTTTTGTCGGGAGGGCTGCCAGGTATGGCCACACGAAAAACTGCCGCGAAACCAAACGTTTCGGCTGAAGAGTTGCTGGGATATTACCGCGACATGTTGCTGATACGACGATTCGAGGAAAAAGCAGGCCAGCTTTACGGAATGGGCCTGATCGGTGGGTTCTGCCATCTCTATATCGGGCAGGAAGCGGTCGTTGTCGGGCTTGAAGCCGCCGCCAAGGAAGGCGACAAGCGCATCACGTCCTACCGCGACCATGGCCATATGCTGGCCTGTGGGATGGACCCAAAAGGCGTCATGGCCGAACTGACCGGGCGCGAAGGGGGCTATTCCAAGGGCAAGGGCGGCTCGATGCACATGTTCTCCAAGGAAAAGCATTTCTATGGCGGGCATGGCATTGTCGGCGCGCAAGTGCCGCTGGGTGCTGGGCTGGCGTTTTCGGACAAATACAAGGGCAATGACAACGTCACCTTCACCTATTTCGGGGATGGGGCGGCCAATCAGGGCCAGGTGTATGAAACCTATAACATGGCGATGTTGTGGGATTTGCCGGTCATTTTTGTTATTGAAAACAACAAATACGCCATGGGCACATCGGTGCAGCGCGCCACAAAATCGCCCAGCCTGTGGGAACGCGGCGCCGCTTACGGCATCAAGGGCGAAGAAGTCGACGGAATGGATGTTCTGGCCGTCAAGGCCGCCGGTGAAAAGGCTGTCGCGCATTGCCGTGCAGGCAAGGGGCCGTATATCCTTGAAGTCATGACCTATCGCTACCGCGGGCATTCCATGTCCGACCCTGCGAAATATCGCACCCGTGACGAAGTCCAGAAAATCCGCGAGGAACGCGACGCGATCGAACATGTGCGCGAATTGCTGTTGCAGGGCAAACATGCCACCGAAGATGACCTGAAGGCCATCGACAAGGACATCAAGGCAGTCGTGAATGACGCGGCCGAATTCTCCAAGGAAAGCCCGGAACCCGCACTGGACGAACTTTGGACTGACATTTACGCATCTGACGTGCCGCAGAACGCTTGACAGGGGGGACAGGAAACATGGCAACCGAAATACTGATGCCCGCGCTCTCTCCCACGATGGAGGAAGGCACATTGGCCAAATGGCTGGTGAAAGAAGGCGATACCGTAAGCGCCGGCGACATTCTGGCCGAGATCGAGACTGACAAGGCCACCATGGAATTCGAAGCGGTGGACGAAGGGGTGATCGGCAAAATCCTGATCGCCGCAGGCACCGAAGGCGTCAAGGTGAACACCGCGATTGCCGTTCTGGTGGAAGAAGGCGAAAGCGCCGAGAATATCCAAACCTCAGCGTCGTCGTCCCCCGAGGCCGCGCCTGCGCAGGCCGAGGCGGCCGACAAGGCGGCCCCCAACGGGGGCTCCGCGAAGGCCGCGCCCCCCGCTGCGCCCATGCCCGACACCAGCCCCGACTGGCCCGATGGCACCGAAATGAAAACCCAGACAGTCCGCGAAGCGCTGCGCGACGCCATGGCCGAAGAAATGCGTGCCCATGACGAAGTGTTTGTCATGGGCGAAGAAGTGGCCGAATATCAGGGTGCCTACAAGATCACCCAAGGGTTGCTCGCAGAATTCGGCGCGCGCCGTGTGATCGACACGCCCATCACCGAACACGGGTTTGCCGGCATTGGCGTGGGTGCGGCCTTTGGGGGCTTGCGTCCGGTTGTCGAATTCATGACGTTCAACTTCGCCATGCAGGCCATTGACCAGATCCTGAACTCGGCTGCGAAGACATTGTATATGTCGGGTGGCCAGATGGGGTGTCCCATTGTGTTCCGTGGCCCCAACGGCGCCGCGGCGCGTGTGGGCGCGCAACACAGCCAGTGTTATGCCGCCTGGTATAGCCATATTCCCGGCCTGAAGGTCGTGATGCCCTATTCCGCCGCCGATGCAAAAGGTCTGCTGAAGCAAGCCATCCGCGACCCGAACCCGGTCATCTTCCTGGAAAATGAGATCCTGTATGGGCGCAGTTTTGATGTGCCTGTGCTGGATGATTTTACCGTGCCCTTCGGCAAGGCCAAAATCTGGCGCGAAGGAACGGATGTCACCATTGTCAGCTTCGGCATTGGCATGACCTACGCCCTGGAAGCGGCCGAGAGGCTGGCCGAAGACGGGATCAGCGCCGAAGTCATCGACCTGCGCACCATCCGTCCCATGGATACCGATGCGATACTGGCCTCGGTGCGCAAAACCAACCGGCTGGTGACAGTGGAAGAAGGCTTCCCGCAAAGTTCAGTGGGCAATTACATCACTTCTGTGGTGATGCAGCAGGCGTTTGATTATCTGGATGCGCCGGTCATCAACCTGACCGGCAAGGATGTGCCCATGCCCTATGCCGCCAATCTTGAAAAACTAGCGCTGGTCACCACCGATGACGTCGTCGAGGCCGTGCGCAAAGTCACCTATCGCTGAAAAGGGAGGGAAGAATGCCTACAGAAATCCTGATGCCCGCCCTCTCGCCCACCATGGAAGAAGGCACGCTTGCCAAATGGTTGGTCAAGGAAGGCGACAGCGTGTCCTCTGGCGACATTCTGGCCGAAATTGAAACCGACAAGGCCACGATGGAATTCGAGGCCGTGGACGAAGGTATAATCGGCAAAATCCTTGTCGCCGCCGGTTCGGAAGGGGTCAAGGTCAACACGCCCATCGCAGTGCTGCTCGAAGATGGCGAAAGCGCCGATGACATCACCGCCAGCGCGGGCGCGCCGGAAGCCGCCCCGGCGGCTGACGCGGCTGCGAAGGCGGCCCCCGAAGGGGGCTCCGCCGCAGCCGCCCCCCCTTCCCCGCAACGGGACGGCCAACGCATCTTTGCCTCGCCGCTGGCGCGGCGCATGGCCGCCGACAAGGGCATTGATCTGACGCAAATCACCGGCTCCGGCCCGCATGGACGCATCGTCAAGGCTGATCTCGACAGCGCGAAACCGGCCAGTGGCCCCAAAACTGCGGCCCCAGCAGACAGCACAAGCGCTGCGACAGCAAAAGCGCCTGCCCCTGCGACTGGCCCAAGTGCCGATCAGGTCGCGCGCATGTATGAAGGGCGCGATTTTGAAGAAGTCAAACTTGACGGCATGCGCAGAACAGTTGCCAGCCGCCTGACCGAAGCCAAGCAGACCATTCCGCATTTCTATCTGCGCCGCGATGTGCAGCTTGATGCGCTGATGTCCTTCCGCGCCGATCTGAACAAACAGCTTGAAACGCGCGGCGTCAAATTGTCGGTCAATGACTTCATCATCAAGGCCTGCGCCATGGCCCTGCAAGCAGTGCCTGATTGCAATGCCGTCTGGGCCAGTGACCGCATTTTGCGCCTGAAACCGTCCGATGTGGCCGTGGCTGTCGCAATCGAAGGCGGGCTGTTCACGCCGGTTCTGAAGGACGCGCATCTAAAATCCCTCTCCGCCCTGTCGGCCGAGATGAAAGACCTTGCAGGACGCGCGCGCACCAAGAAGCTGGCGCCGCATGAATATGTCGGTGGCGCGATGGCGATTTCCAACCTCGGCATGTTCGGGATCGAAAATTTCGATGCGGTCATCAACCCGCCACATGGGTCAATTCTGGCTGTGGGCGCGGGCCTGAAAAAGCCGGTGGTGGGCGCGGATGGTGAATTGAAAGTGGCCACGGTCATGTCAATGACGCTGTCGGTCGATCACCGTGTGATTGACGGCGCCTTGGGGGCGGAATTCCTGAAAGAGGTTGTCACCTATCTGGAAAACCCTGTCACCATGCTGGCGTAACAGCTTTAACAAACACCTGCAAAGCATTGAAAAGGGGCGCAAAAGCGCCCCTTTTTGTACAATTTCGGCAGATGGACTTATGACCTCCGGCGCTGAAACACGTCAATCCGTTTGCTGTTGCTGGCGCATCTCTGCCTCAATCTCGCGCCAGCGGGCAACTGCGCGGTTATGGTCGGCCAGATTGGTGCTGAACGTATGCCCGCCCGTGCCATCCGCAACGAAATACAGATAAGGCGTATCATCAGGGTCCAGCGCGGCGGCAATGGCGGCGCGCCCGGGGTTTGCGATGGGCGTGGGCGGCAAACCGTCAATCCGGTAGGTATTATAAGGGGTTACTGCGTCCAGTTCAGACCGCCGCAACCCGCGCCCCAACGTGCCGCGCCCTTGTGTTATACCATAAATAACCGTCGGGTCCGTCTGCAACCGCATGGGCACGGCCAGACGGTTTACAAACACGCTGGCGACCTGACGGCGTTCATCTGCAACGCCGGTTTCCTTTTCCACAATGGACGCCATGATCAGCGCGTCTTGTGGGGTCTGATAGGGCAAACCATCGGCGCGGGTTTCCCATAGCTGCGTAAGAATCGCTTCCTGTCGGCTTTGCATATCCGCCAGCAGCGTTTCGCGGCTTGCTCCGCGCGTCACCGAATAGCTGTCAGGCGCCAGCATGCCTTCGGGGGGCACTTCACCCGCCTCGCCCTCCAGGAATTCCGCCAGCCGGAGCCCTTCCCAAATTTGCCAGCTTGTGGCCCCTTCAGCGACTGTCACACGGTATTGCATATCCGATTGCGCGGTAAATCGCGCGTAGTCTTCGGGCGGTTCTTGCCCGGCATCGAACTGCACCACAGTTGCAAACCGCTGCGTTGCAGGGTCCAGTTCGCGCACCAGCGTATCAATGCGGGTAACCCCGATCCGATACTGGATTTCGCTGCCACAGGTCGACGCCCCGCCACGCGTCAGAATATCAAGTATTTCATCCATCGAGGCCGCTTCGGGAATCAGATACGATCCGAAGCGCAAGCGATCCGCGCGCGCGCTATATTGTGCGCCGACACGAAACACCTGTTCGGATTTGATGGCAGATTGTTCGGCAAGCCCGCGCGATACCACCCGCAGGCTTGCGCCGGGTTCGACGCGAAAGCACACAGGCTGGGTTAGCGGTCCGGGGCCTTCAAACTGGCGTTTTCCGGCAGAAATGATGATTGCCAGGCCAATAAGGCCAACAATCATCAGCGTCAGCGCATTGGCTACAACATGGCGCACCATCAGCTGTCAATCTTTCCCAGAATCAAGCTGGCATTGGTGCCGCCAAACCCGAAGCTGTTGGACAGCGCCAGCCGGATGTTGCGTTTGCGGGCCAGTTTGGGGGCCAGGTCAATCGGGGTTTCAACGGCTGGCGTATCAAGGTTCAGCGTGGGCGGCGCAATCTGGTCGCGGATGGCCAGAATGCAGAAAATCGCTTCTACTGCGCCGGCAGCCCCCAGCAAATGCCCGATCGCTGATTTTGTCGATGACATCGTGGCCTTGGCCGCATCATCCCCCAGCAACCGTTCCACTGCTGCCAGTTCAATGACATCAGCCATCGTGGATGTGCCATGGGCATTGATGTAATCCAGTTCTGACGGGTGAATTCCCGCGCGCGCCACAGCCGCTTTCATGGACCGCAACGCGCCATCGCCATTTTCGGACGGGGCGGTGATATGGAAAGCATCGCCCGACATGCCATAGCCCAGCACCTCGGCATAGATTTTCGCGCCGCGTGCTTTGGCGTGTTCATATTCTTCCAGCACCACAACACCCGCGCCTTCACCCATCACGAATCCGTCGCGGTCCGCGTCATAGGGGCGGCTGGCCGCCGCCGGGTCATCAGGGCGCTTGGTTGACAACGCCTTGCAGGCATTGAACCCCGCAATGCCGATTTCGGAAATCGGGCTTTCTGCCCCGCCCGCGACCATGACATCAGCATCGCCAAACGCAATCAGCCGGGCTGCGTCGCCAATGGCATGCGCGCCCGTTGAACAGGCTGTCACCACTGCGTGATTCGGCCCCTTGAACCCATACCGAATGCTGACATGCCCGGACACCAGATTGATCAGTGCGCCCGGAATGAAAAACGGCGAAACCCTGCGCGGGCCACGTTCCTTGATCAGAACGGCTGTTTCTGCAATGCTGGACAAGCCCCCTATGCCCGATCCGATCATCACCCCCGTGCGGCAGCGGCTGTCCTCGTCTTCGGGCATCCACCCTGAATCCTGCACCGCTTGCACGGCGGCGGCCACGCCATACAGGATGAATTCATCAACTTTCCGGGCTTCTTTCGGCTCCATCCAGTCATCGGGGTTGAACGTGCCCCCCGAACCGTCCCCACGCGGCACTTCACACGCATAGGTGGTGGCAAGACGGCTGGCGTCAAAACGCGTGATCGGTCCTGCACCCGATTGACTGTCCAGCAGGCGTGCCCATGTTTCCTCAACACCGCAAGCCAGCGGTGTGACCATTCCCAGCCCTGTGACGACAACCCTGCGCATGTGCCCTCTCTCTCCTGTCCGTCTGAAGATATTATCGTTCTGATAGCGGGATTTGGGCCGCAGGGAAAGGGTTGAGCATGGCGCGGGTGCTCACAAAGCGGCAAGCTGCGGGAACCTGCCGACGGGGCGGCCCGCCAAAATGCAAAACGCCACCCCGCAAGGTGGCGTTTCAACTTCCGAAAGCAATCCGAATATCAGGCAGCTTCCGAGATGAATTTCACTGCATCACCAAAGGTCTGGATATTCTCGGCAGCGTCATCGGGAATTTCAATGCCGAACTCTTCTTCGAACGCCATTACCAATTCCACAGTGTCAAGGCTGTCTGCGCCCAGATCGTCGATGAAGGACGCGCCTTCGGTGATCTTGCCTTCCTCGACGCCAAGATGCTCGACAACGATTTTCTTCACACGATCCGCGATATCGCTCATGTTCTTCCTCTCGGTTTTTTGCCGGTAGCCGGCCTGTAATATCCCTCGTCCGCCAGTGTTCGGCGGCGTATTGCGCGCCCAATAGGGCCTTCATGTCCGCAGGTCAAGAGTATTGCGGCTTTTGAAACTGTAGTCTCACTTTCATATCACAGCGCCGCGCCACCGCAAGCGTGCTGCGCGGCATGCAGCGCGTGTTCGCGCGTCAGATCATCGCCATGCCGCCATTGACGTGAAGAACCGCGCCCGTCACATACCCGGCTTCCTGGCTGGCCAGATACATCACAGCCGCGGCAATATCGGCAGGGGTGCCCATGCGGCCTGCGGGGATGCGCGCATTGATCACCGCCTTCTGGTCATCGGTCAGTGCTTCCGTCATGGGGGTGGCAATAAACCCTGGCGCCACACAATTCACCGTGATCCCGCGCGACGCGACTTCTTGTGCCAACGCCTTGGACATACCCACCAGCCCTGCCTTGGCGGCAACGTAATTTGTCTGGCCGGGGTTGCCTGTGGCACCCACCACCGAACTGATGTTCACAATCCGCCCCCAGCGCGCTTTCATCATGCCGCGCAGGCAGCCACGCATCAGGCGCATGGCGGCGGTCAGGTTCACGTCCAGCACCTGTTGCCACTGTGCATCGCTCATGCGCATCAGCAGGTTGTCCTGGGTGATGCCCGCATTATTGACCAGAATATCCAGCGCGCCCATCGCTTCGATCGCGCGTTTGGGCAAGGCTTCCACGGCCTCGGGGTCTGACAGGTTGCACGGCAGCACATGCGCGCGCGTGCCCAGGGCCGCTGCCAGCTCCTCCAAGGGTGCCTCTCGCG
Organism: Paracoccaceae bacterium; assembly: GCA_017510335.1. Lineage (GTDB taxonomy): Bacteria > Pseudomonadota > Alphaproteobacteria > Rhodobacterales > Rhodobacteraceae > Roseinatronobacter. The sequence continues at coordinate 237,202 of JAFWNM010000028.1, read as the reverse complement.
TGCCCGAAAGGGCCACTGTCGCACCGGCGCTGTGCAGCGCGCGCGCGATATCGGCACCGATTCCCCCTGATGCTCCCGTGATCAGCGCGGATTTTCCAGTCAGATCAAACATGAATATTTCCCCAAAACTGCCCGTATATGCGTTGTCTCCTGCCCCTATAGCAAGCCTTGGGGCGCTGTGCCAACCGAAAGCGGGTTGTGCAATTTACCTTTGCAATGGCACAAAAGCCAGGAAAGCAGATAGCGCTATCAACCAAAAAGGAGTGGGGCACTATGCTGAACCGTGCGCAGATGACCGACTTGTTCACCACAGGCGTTGCTGCGGCAAACCCGCATGCGGCGGTGCATGATGCCCTATGCGATGCGCCCTTGCACCTGCCCGAAGGGGGGCGGCTGTATGTGCTGGCGGTGGGCAAGGCCGCGCGCACCATGATGCAGGCCGCCTTGTCGGTGCTGCCTGTCCCACACGCGGCCCTGGTGATCACCAATTACGAAAATGCCACACCGCTGGAGGGGGCGCGTGTCATGGCGGCAGGGCACCCGGTGCCCGATGAAAACGGGCTTCAGGCGGGGTTGGCCGTGCAAAAGATGCTGGCGCGCACCCGTGCGGCTGATCGCGTGCTTGTGCTGGTATCGGGCGGGGGGTCGGCGCTGATGCCTGCGCCGGTTTCGGGCCTGTCGCTGGCCGACAAGGCGCAGGTCAATGATCTGTTGCTGGGCGCGGGGCTGGATATTGTCGCAATGAACGCCGTCCGCCAGCACTTGTCGCGGATGAAGGGGGGCGGGTTGCTGCACATGGCCGCGCCCGCCCAGGTGCATGCGCTGATCCTGTCGGATGTGATTGGCGATGACCTGCGCGCCATCGCGTCCGGTCCCACAGTCGCGCCGATTGCCACGCGCGACGAGGTGCGCGCCCTTCTGGCCACATCCGGGTTATGGGACCGCCTGCCACTGGCTGCGCGAGAGGCGCTGGGGCGCACGCCGGACACGCCCCCCCTGCCCCATGCCGAAAACCGCCTGATCGGGTCGAATCGTATGTCGCTGGATGCGATGGCGCGCGCCTGTGACGGGGCCTCGATCCAGTCGGACGCGCTGATCGGGGATGTGGGCTGCGCGGCAACGCGCATTGTGCAGACCGTACGCGACGGCGGGCCGCGTGTCGCGCTGTTTGGCGGGGAAACAACCGTCAGGTTGCAGGGCACAGGGCGCGGGGGGCGCAATCAGGAACTGGCGCTGCGCGTTGCCACGGCGCTGGACGGCATTGCAGGCTGGCGCTTTCTGTCAGGGGGCACCGACGGGCGCGATGGCCCCACAGATGCGGCGGGCGCGGTGGTGGATGGCAACACGCTGGCGCGTATTCGTGCGTCCGGGGGCGACCCGGCCACATTGCTGGCCAATAACGACAGCTATCATGCACTGGAATTGGCTGATGATCTGCTGGTGACAGGGGCCACCGGCACGAATGTGGCCGATCTGCAAATCCTGTGCATTGACGGCGCGCAGCCCCTTTAGGCCCTTGCAGGGCGCGCAGGCTTGACTTAATCGGGGCGCCATGACCCAGCATCAACGCCTTCTGATCATCGATTTCGGTTCTCAGGTCACGCAGCTTATCGCGCGCAGGCTTCGGGAACTGAGTGTGTATTGCGAAATCCACCCTTATCAGAAGGTGGATGACGCGTTTCTGGCCGAATTTGCGCCCAAGGCCATCATCCTGTCGGGCGGCCCTGATTCGGTGACGCGCGACGGATCACCCCGCCCGCCGGAATCCGTATTCGCGCTGGGGGTGCCCATCCTTGGCATCTGCTATGGCCAACAAGTGATGATGCAGGAACTTGGCGGGCTGGTGGAAACCGGGCACGGCACGGCCGAATTCGGGCGCGCCTATGTGACCCCCACTGCCGAACGCCTGCCGCTGCTGGACGGCTGGTTTGGTGGCGTGGATGGCCGCGAACAGGTCTGGATGAGCCATGGTGACCATGTCAGCCGCCTTGCCCCGGGGTTTGCGGTTTTCGGCACATCGCCCGGCGCACCGTTTGCGATTACTGCCGACCCGTCGCGCAATTTCTTCGCGGTGCAGTTCCACCCCGAAGTGCACCACACCCCGAACGGCGCCAAGCTATACGAGAATTTTGTGAAGCTGGCAGGGTTCACCGGCGACTGGACCATGGCTTCCTACAAGGATGAAGCGATTGCGCGCATCCGCGAACAGGTGGGCGACAAACAAGTAATTTGCGGCCTGTCCGGCGGCGTTGACAGTTCCGTTGCCGCGGTGTTGATACATGAAGCCATCGGTGACCAGCTTACTTGCGTGTTCGTCGATCACGGCCTTTTGCGCCTGAACGAGGCCGAAGAAGTCGTCACCATGTTCCGCGACAACTACAACATTCCGCTAATTCACGCAGATGAAGCCGATTTGTTCCTTGGCGAGTTGGACGGCGTTTCCGATCCAGAAACAAAGCGCAAGATCATCGGGCGATTGTTCATTGATGTGTTCCAGAAATACGCCAGCCAGATTGATGGCGCTGAATTTCTGGCCCAGGGCACGCTGTATCCTGATGTCATCGAATCGGTCAGCTTCTCCGGCGGGCCGTCCGTAACCATCAAGAGCCACCACAATGTCGGCGGCCTGCCTGAAAAGATGGGCCTGAAACTGGTGGAACAGCTGCGCGAGTTGTTCAAGGACGAAGTGCGCGCGCTGGGGCGTGAACTGGGCCTGCCCGACAAGTTCATTGGCCGCCACCCCTTCCCCGGTCCGGGCCTTGCCATCCGCTGCCCCGGTGAGATTACCCGCGAAAAGCTGGAAATTCTGCGCCGCGCCGATGCGGTCTATATTGACCAGATCCGCCGTCATGGCCTGTATGATGAAATCTGGCAGGCTTTTGCCGCCATTTTGCCCATGCGCACAGTGGGCGTCATGGGCGACGGTCGCACCTATGATTTCGCGCTGGGGCTTCGTGCGGTCACGTCTGTTGACGGAATGACAGCCGATTATTACCCGTTCACGCATGAATTTCTGGGCGAAACGTCCACCCGGATCATCAATGAAGTGCGCGGGATAAACCGTGTCTTCTATGACTGCACGTCAAAACCCCCCGGCACGATCGAACTGGAATAATGCCTGTTACCCTGATCGGCACGTTGCGATGTGTGGATGATGCGCAAGCCGGTATTGTGCGGCGCCACCTGCCCGAACATACGCGCCTGACACGGGCTGAAGCGGGCTGTTTGCAGTTTGACGTCACACCCACGGATGATCCGCTTGTCTGGGATGTGTCGGAACGCTTTGCCACGCGCGCAGCGTTTGACGCCCACCAGACCCGCGCCAAAGCCAGCGCATGGGGACAGGCAACTGCAGGCATACCGCGCAGCTACACCCTGACCGAAACCTGAAAACGCAACGCTGCGTGCTGGATTTCAAAACGTCTTTTCTAGACCAAACCGCCATGCTAGGCATAATACAGGGCGGAACAAGCCGCCGGTTCCATGCCAGACTGGCACAGAACAAAAACGAGAACAAAACCCTATGGGAGATACCTTATGAAAAAGCTGCTTCTTGCAAGCACCGCGCTGGCCTTCTCGGCAGGCGCTGCGTTCGCCGATGATGTGAAAATGGGCGTGCTGGTCGGCTTCACCGGGCCGCTGGAATCCATCGCGCCGCATATGGCCGACAGTGCCGAACTGGCTTTTGCCGAAATCAATGAAAGCGGCCTGTTTCTGGGCGGTCAGACCATTTCAGCAGTGCGCGCGGATTCCACCTGCGTTGATTCCTCTGCTGCGCAGGCTGCGGCAGAACGCATGATCTCCTCTGACGGGGTCGTGGCGATAATGGGCGCGGATTGTTCTGGCGTGACGATGGCGATTTTGCAAAACGTCGCAATGTCTGCGGGCGTTCCGATGATTTCACCTTCGGCAACATCGCCAGCCTTCACAACAACCGAATCAAACGGCCTGTTCTACCGCACATCCCCGTCTGATGCGCGTCAGGGCGAGATTCTGGCAGGTATCGTGATTGAACGCGGCTTCGATCAAGTCGCGCTGACCTATACCAACAACGATTACGGTTCGGGCTTTGCCAACGCCTTCGAGGAATCCTTCCTTGCGGCTGGCGGCACCATCACGTCGAAAGTGGCGCACGAAGAAGCCAAGGGCGATTATTCCGCAGAGGTCGGCCAGCTTGCGGCTGCCGGTGGCGATGCGCTGGTCGTTCTGGGGTATGTTGACGGCGGCGGGTCCATGCTGCGCACGGCCTATGAACTGGGCGCGTTCGAGAGCTTCTTCATGGGCGATGGCATGTATGGCGATGAACTGATTTCGGCTGTTGGCGAAGCGCTGGAAGGCACCATCGGGACCATTCCCTGGGCATCGGGCGAAGGCGCGGATATCTTCCAGCAAATCGCAGAAGCGGCTGGCGTGAATGCATCCTCCAGCTACACCCGCGAAAGCTATGACGCGGCGGCCCTGCTGGCACTGGCGGCACAGGCTGCAGGCGAAGCAACCCCCGAAGGCATCGCAGCAAATATTCTGAATGTCGCCAATGAACCGGGCGAGCTGATCTTGCCGGGCGAACTGGCCAAGGGGCTGCAAATTCTGGCCGAGGGCGGCGAGATCAACTATGTCGGTGCCACGAATGTCGAACTGGTTGGCCCGGGCGAAGCTGCAGGCAGCTACCGTGAATACATCGTCGAAGGCGGCGAGTATGTAACAGTTACGTTCCACTAAGCACGAAACGGGTCCGGAAGGATCCAACGGCCCGAGGCGACCCCTCGGGCCGTTTTTCCGATACCACCGGAAAACAGGTGTGGCGGACAGGGAGAAACACATATGGCCATGATCCGGGTCGAAAACCTGCACAAGCATTTTGGCGGGTTTCATGCCGTCGACGGGGCGTCACTGGAAATTCAGAAAGGGTCCATCACCGGATTGATAGGCCCGAATGGCGCGGGAAAAACCACGCTGTTCAATGTCATTGCCGGTGTTCTGGCGCCCACATCGGGGCGCGTGCTGATGGAAGGTGATGACATTACCGGCCTGCCCCCGCATGACTTGTTTGCCAAAGGATTGTTGCGCACGTTTCAGATTGCGCATGAATTCCATTCCATGACTGTGCGCGAGAACCTGATGATGGTGCCCCCCGGTCAGGCAGGTGAAAACCTGTGGTCGGTCTGGTTTCACAACGCCCGCGTCCGCGAAGAAGAACGCCGCATTCGCGCGCGCGCCGATGAAGTCCTGGAATTCCTGACGATTGACCATATTGCCGATGAAAAGGCCGGGCAGATTTCCGGTGGCCAGAAAAAGCTGCTGGAACTTGGCCGCACCATGATGACCGACGCGCGCATCGTCTTTCTGGACGAAGTCGGCGCGGGCGTGAACCGCACACTTCTGAACACGATTGCTGATGCGATTGTGCGACTGAACAAGGAACAGGGCTATACCTTCGTTGTCATCGAACATGACATGGATTTTATCGGCCGCATTTGCGACCCGGTTATTTGCATGGCCGAAGGCAAGGTTCTGGCGCAAGGCACGCTGGACGAGATCAAGGCAAATGAGCAGGTGATCGAGGCCTATCTGGGAACAGGCTTGAAAAACAAGGTCAAAGCCAAGGAGGGCGCGCTATGATGGCGGGCTGCGTCACTGGCATGAGTATTTGGGGCAAGATGAAACACATAAAGGGTTCTGCCCATGGATAAGCCGGTTCTGATAGGCGACGCCATGACCGGCGGCTATGGCGGGGCGGATATTTTGCATGACTGCACCATCGCGGTGGACAAGGGCCAGATTGCAGTGATCGTTGGCCCAAACGGCGCGGGGAAATCGACTGCCATGAAGGCCGTATTCGGCATGTTGAAATTGCGCAAAGGGGCGGTGCGCCTGAATGGCGAGGATATCACCACCCTGACCCCGCAGGCCCGTGTTGCCAAAGGCATGGGGTTTGTGCCGCAGACCAGCAATATCTTTCCATCAATGAGCGTTGAAGAAAATCTGGAAATGGGGGCCTTCATCCGCCGGGACGATTTCCAAGAAACAATTGAACAGGTGTATGATCTGTTTCCCATCCTGCGCGACAAGCGCCGACAGGCCGCAGGCGAATTGTCGGGCGGCCAGCGCCAACAAGTGGCAGTCGGGCGCGCGCTGATGACCAAACCCAGTGTCCTGATGCTGGATGAACCCACCGCAGGCGTCAGCCCCATTGTTATGGATGAATTGTTCGACCGCATCATCGAGATTGCACGCAGCGGTATTTCCATTCTGATGGTGGAACAAAACGCACGACAAGCCCTTGAAATAGCTGATAAAGGTTATGTTCTGGTGCAGGGCGCCAACCGCTATACCGACACTGGGCGCGCGCTTCTGGCAGACCCGGATGTGCGCAAAAGCTTTTTGGGGGGCTGATCAGGATGGAACCGCTAAACGCGCTAGTCAGCGTGACAAACTTCATGCTGATCCCGGCCCTTGCCTATGGCAGCCAGCTGGCACTTGGGGCGCTGGGGATCACGCTGATCTATTCAATCCTGCGCTTTGCGCATTTCGCCCATGGCGACACCATGGCGTTGGGAACTGCGGCTGTTATCGGGGGGACGTTCTTTTTGCAGGCACGGGGAATCAGCATTTCCCCCCTGCCCACAGCGGTGCTGGCCATCCCGTTCGGGATGGTGGTGCTGATTGGCTATCTGCTGATCGCGGACCGTCTGGTGTATCGGTATTATCGCAAGGTGAAAGCCAAGCCCATGATCTTCGTCATGGCTTCGCTTGGGGTCATGTTTGTGACAAACGGTATTACGCGCCTGTTCATGGGGGTCGGTGAAACCCGTTTTGAAGACGGCGAGCGCTTCATCTTCTCGGTCCGGGATTTCCGGGATTTTACCGGGCTGGCCGAAGGGATGGCGCTGCGCAATGCGCAGGCACTGACCATTGTTACAGCGCTGATCGGGATGGTGGTGTTGTTTTGGTTCCTGAACCGCACGCGGGCGGGAAAATCCATGCGCGCCTATTCCGACAACGAGGATCTGGCGCTGCTGTCGGGGATCAACCCGGAACGTGTGGTCATCATCACATGGGTGATTACCGGCATGCTGTTGGTGACCGCAGGCACGCTTTACGGGTTGGACAAGGGGTTTCGCCCATTCAACTATTTCCAGCTGCTGCTGCCCATGTTCGCCGCGGCCATTCTGGGGGGGCTTGGGTCGCCCGTGGGGGCCATTGTGGGGGCCTATATCGTCGCATTCGCGGAAATGGGCATCACTTATGCATGGCGACGGGTCTTCAGCTATCTGATGCCCGAAGGGCTGGAACCGACATCAATGATGCAGCTTTTGCCGGTGGATTATAAATTTGCGGTCACGTTCGCAATTCTGGTGATTGTGCTGTTGTTCCGGCCAACAGGTATTTTCAAGGGGAAAGTGCTATGAACCTGACTGCGCGCGATCTGGGTCTGTTTGCGCTGATGGGGGCCGTTCTGGCAATGGTCGGCATGTTCCAAAGCTGGCAACTGGCCATCACCATCCTGAACATGAGCCTGATTTCCGCCATCATGGCCTTGGGCGTGAACATGCAATGGGGCTATGCGGGCCTGTTCAATGTGGGGGTTATGGGCTTTACGGCTGTGGGCGGTCTGGCAGTGGTTCTTGTGGCGCAGCCGCCGGTGCCGGAAGCCTGGGCCGCAGGCGGGCTTGGCATTTTGCTGGGACTGATGCTGGGGGTGGCAACCATTCTGGCCGCGATTGCCGTATACAAACACTTGTCGCCCGGCAAGTTGCGCGGCGCGGCCATATTCGGCGTTCTGGCAGTTGGGTATTTGCTGACAAGCTATGTGTTTGGCCCTGCCAAAAGCGCAGTGCAGGCGGTCAATCCCGCATCCGAGGGGTATCTGGGCGGGTTGAACATGCCTGTTATTCTGGCATGGCCCGTTGGCGCGGTCTTTGCTGCGGGGGTCGCGTGGCTGGTGGGCAAGGTCAGTCTGGGCTTGCGGTCGGATTATCTGGCCATTGCCACATTGGGCATATCGGAAATTGTCATTGCCGTTATGAAACATGAACGCTGGCTGGCGCGCGGGGTCAATAATGTGACGGGGATTGACCGCCCCGTGCCCCGCCCGGTAGACTTGCAACCGCAACCTTGGGTGCAATCGCTGGCCGAAACACTGGGCTGGAATGTGTCGCAAACAGCCTCTGTTCTTTCGGGGTTGGGATATGCGGGCTTGTTTGTGATTGTGCTGGCACTGCTGATATGGCTTGCGGAACGGGCGCTGAATTCGCCCTGGGGCCGTATGATGCGCGCCATCCGCGACAATGAAGTGTCGGCGCGTGCCATGGGCAAGAACGTGACAAAACGCCACCTGAATATCTTTGTGCTTGGGTCGGCGGTCTGCGGGTTGGCCGGGGCAATGATGGTGTCCATGGACGGGCAGCTTACGCCCGGCAGCTATGAACCGCTGCGCTTTACCTTCCTGATATGGGTGATGGTCATTGTCGGCGGGTCAGGCAATAACTGGGGGGCTGTGCTGGGCGCGTTCGTCATATGGTTCCTGTGGGTTCAGGTGGAACCGGCGGGACGGTGGTTCATGGAAGTGGTGACATCGGGCATGGCGGACGGGTCAGAACTGAAACAGCATTTGCTGGGATCTGCGGCCTATATGCGGCTTTTGACCATGGGGGTGGCGCTGCTGCTGATGTTGCGCTTCGCGCCGCGTGGTCTGATACCCGAACGCTGATGCGTGTGCCTTGCGCCATAGTGCTGCCTGCCGCCGGACTGGCGCGGCGCATGCGTGGCGGGGACAAGCTGCTGGAGCAGGTGGAAGGCACTGCGCTGTTGCGCCGTGTCGCGCAGCGGGCCTTGCAGGCCAGCGCGCATGTGGCGGTGACCTTGCGGCCCGGGGCGGTGCAACGGGCGTCTGTGCTGGGGGATTTGCCCATAGAAGTGCTGCGCGTTCCTGACGCAGACGAAGGTATGGCGGCCAGCCTGCGGGTGGCTGCAAACTGGGCGCTGGCTGTGCCGGTAGACGCCTTGATGATTGCCCTGCCCGATATGCCCGACATCACATCTGATGATTTTCGCGCCCTGATCGCGGCGCAGCGGGACCAGCCGGATACCTGCCTGCGCGCCGCCACATCCGACAACCGCCCCGGTCATCCGGTGATTTTGCCAAGGGCGCTTTTCCCCGAAATGCTGGCCCTTTCGGGCGATCAAGGCGCGCGTGCGATTTTACGCGCCTATCCCCCGCATCTGCATCCATTAAGAGGTATGCGTGCGCTGACCGATCTGGACACCCCAGAAGACTGGCAGGCATGGCGCAAGGCACAGTCCTGAAATACTCAGCCCGTCCCCAAGCGCGCCTTGTTCAGCGCCAGCCAATAGGCGGACTGGATCAGCGGCCCGTTGCGCACCTCGCCACTGTCAATCAACGTCATCAACTGCGCAAAAGGAATGACATGGCTGCGGATATCCTCAGCCTCGGCGGCCAGTCCTGACACGCCTTCATTCTCGCGCGACAGGTCGCACAGCGCGACATAGGAATACAGATATTCGGAAATCGCGCCGGGTGAAGGGTAAAACGCCCCCACCGCTATAAGCGCATCGTCGCGCACGACAAGGCGCGCTTCTTCCTGTGTTTCGCGCAATGCCGCTTCTTCGGGCGTTTCACCCGGATCAATACGCCCGGCAATAGGTTCCAGCGACCAGCAATTCACATCGCCCCGGATATACGGGCCATATCGGAACTGTTCTATAATCAGCACCAGATCCAGCACAGGGTCATAGGGCAGTAGCGTCACGGCATCGCTCATGACAAAACCCGCACGCCGGATCAGTGCGCTTGCGCAGCCATCAAAGCGCTGGAACGTCAGATCATCGACCTGCACGCCAAAGAAATAGGCATAGGGCTGCATGCGCTGTTGGGACACCACATCATCGCGGGTCCAGTTTCCGCGCAGCGTTGCCGGTTGCGCCCCGCGCGCCGCGCGCAAGTGTGACGCCGCATGCGCAAGCAGCATAGGATAGCGCACCTTCAGCGCCTCGGGGTCATAAACAGCCCGCAAAGCGAACACTTCGTGCGCGGCCATAACTGCAGCATCAGCATGACGCGCGCACCAGCGCGAAAACGACCAAGGCGCGCATATATCCTGTGGCGAATGGGCAGGGAGATATATCTGAGCCTGAACCGCTGTGCCATCGCGCAGCACTGTCACTATGTGGCGGGAATAGTCAAAAAGCCCTTCATAAAAATCCAGTCTGGCGCGCGTGGCATCATCAAGGACCACCAGAACACCGTCAGCTTGTGCATCGGGGTTATTGACAAGGGCTGGATATCCCGCGCGATCAATCAGCGCTGACCCCGGCAGGACGGCCCCACAGGCCACATGTTCCGCGCCCAGCACAACAGCCCGCAAGCCATCATGACGCAATGTGCCAAACAGGAATATTTGCGTTGTCATCGATCAAACCGCCGTGCTTCTGCCCAACGAAACACAATCGTCAGGACAATTCCGCATATAACCGTCATTCCGCCCAGCAGCAGCAGGAAATCTGTGTCTGACATCCGGCGCAAATGATCCAGACATGACCCTACAAATCCAAGGAATGCATCTTCCAGACCTGAATAGCGCATCCGATACCCCTGCCAGAACACATGGTAGCTGCCAAACAGCGTTAACGCCAAGAAAAGTGTCACGATAACACCTTGTAATGTCTGGAATATCGACTGCAAAAAATTTCTGGAAACATGCTTGCCCACATACCGCCACCCGACAAGCGCTGCAATGGCAGCCAGATACAGGCTGCCACCGGTGCGGCGGGGGGGGTAGTCATACAACAACAGATACCTCTCGCCTGCATAAAACGCGAGGGCAGCAAAAAGGATAGCTGCGGCAAGTCTGGTCAGTGTCGGCATGTCGCCTCATCCGGTGTCATACCAGACCTTCCTACGGGGTGTTCATGCGCTTAACAACCACAGGACTGGCCCGACCGATCAGCTTTTGACCGGGCGTTGCAAGACCAGCTGCGTGACATCGCAACTGCCAGACCGGAACGCCCCCGCACAGGATGTCAGATAGAATTCCCACATCCGGCGAAAACGGGCGTCATAACCAAGGGTTGAAATCTCGGGCCATTTTTCGGTGAAGCTTTGGTGCCACCGGCGCAGGGTTTCGGAATAGCTGGCCCCGAAATCATGCGTGTCGATATAGGACAGTCCACTGGTTTCGGCCACGTTGCGAACGGGTCCGGGCGCCCCCAGCATACCACCTGGAAATATATACTTCTGAATAAAATCAACGTGTTTTCGATAAAACTTAAACCTTTCATCAGGCACCATGATGATCTGGATAACCGCATTTGCGCCCGGCTGCAGAAGGTCGTGGACGGATTTGAAATAGGCGGGCCAATACGCCTCGCCCACAGCTTCGAACATCTCGATCGAGGCGATTGCGTCATACTGCCCGCGCGTGTCGCGGTAATCCTGCAGGCGGATATCCACGCGGTCCTGCACACCTGCGGCCTGCATACGCGCCACTGCGTAATCGTGCTGGGCCTGGGAAATGGTCAGGCCCGTGACATTTAGCCCGCGTTTGACAGCCGCATATTCCGCAAATCCGCCCCAGCCGCAGCCAATTTCCAGCACGCTGTCACCGGGCTTTACGCCCATTCTGTCCACCATGGCGGCATATTTCGCTTCTTGCGCCGCTTCCAGACTTTCCTGCCCTGTCTGGAATATGGCCGAGGAATAGGTCATGCTGTCATCAAGCCACAGCTTGTAGAAATCATTACCAAGATCATAGTGATAGGCGATGTTCTTGCGCGCCTGTGTCTTGGAATTGCTGCGCAGCCAATGGCGCACCCGTTCAATTGCGCGCACCAGTTTCATGGGCAGCACTTCGTCATACAGCGACGGGTTGTCATCATTGATCAGGTCCATGAAGGCCTGCAGGTCAGGTGTGCTCCAGCCGCCTTCCATATAGCTTTCGGAAAACCCGATATCCCCTTCGCGCACAAGGCGCGCGAACAGGTCCGGGTCATGCACGGATATCGCGGCATGAAAGCCCGGCATCTTGCCCTGAAAACGGAAAATCCGGCCATCTGGCAAGGTGACATCCAACCGGCCCTTGTTCAAACGCGCGGCCATCGCATGGGCAGCACCAAAGAAGCGCGGCAGGTTTTCCTGATTATCAAGTGTTGTCAAAACCTGTGGCATCATGGTGTCGCATGATATTGTATCATCGCGCATTGGCAATACGATCCTTGTCCCTGTGGTATTTTCAAGAGTGTTTGTTGTGCTGATAGGCGTCCAGCGCCCGGGTGCGGCCGGTTGCCAGATCAACCAGCGGGTCGGGGCGCGCGTCATTGGGGTTCAGGTCCCATGCGCGCGGGCAGGCCTGAAAAAACGATGTGGCCGTGGGCGGGGGGGTGCGGCTTAGTTCGGCAATCCATGCCTTGCGGTAGCGTTGTTGCGAATCAAACTTCTGCGCCTGCGTATCAGGGTTGAAAATACGGAAATAGGGTGCCGCATCCGGGCCGGACCCTGCCACCCATTGCCACCCCATTGTATTGGCCGCCGGGTCCCAGTCCACAAGGCATTGCGCAAACCAGTCCAGCCCGACGCGCCAATGCACCAGCATGTGTTTTGTCAGATAAGATGCGACCAGCATGCGCGCGCGGTTATGCATGCGCCCTGTCACATACATTTCGCGCATCGCTGCATCGACCACGTCAATGCCTGTGCGCCCCTGCTTCCATCGCAACACATCTGGGCCATCGCCATCCCGCCACGGGAACCTGTCCCACCCGTCGCGCCAGTTGCTATGGGTTATGTGTGGTGTATGGAAGACAAGGTGATAGGCGAATTCGCGCCAGACAAGTTCTTTCAGGAAATGCTCGGCGCCGGGGTTTCCAGCGTCCAGCGCATGCCGTCCGGCGTGCCACAGGGCGACCGGGCTTATTTCACCATATGTCAGGTTTTCCGACAGGCCCGAACAGGCATCCTGATCCAGGAAATCCCGCTTGTCCTTGTACTGCGCAATGCTGTTCTTGATGAACCTGTCAAGCCGCGCCTTGGCCGCATCTTCGCCGATATGCAGATGTGGCAGCACCACAGCCGCGCCACGGTTCATGGCGCGCGCCAGCCCCCAATCTGCCAGCGCGTCGCTGGCAGGCCAGGTTTCGGGGGGGCGTAATTGTTCGGGCGCGGCCAGATGCGGCGCAACATCCAGGTCTTTTACAGCTCGCCAGAAGGGGGAATACACCTGATAAAACTTGCCCTGCCCCGTCTGCACCTGCCATGGTTCAAACAACAGATGTCCGGGAAAACTTCGGGCTTGGGTTCCATCGTCGCGCAGTGCCTGTTTCACTATCTTGTCGCGGCCAACCTGCGCGGGGTCGTATTGGCGGCCCCACCAGACCGCTGTTGCACCAGTGCTGGCGACAAGATCACGCAACACGCGCAACGCGTCCCCCTTGCGCAAGATCAGCCGTGCGCCAAGCCCATCGAGTGCACGGGCAAACGCGTCCAGCCCCAGCCCCAGACGCCATTTCGGCGCAGCCCCGAGTGCGTCGACAACATCATCGCAAATGAACACGGCAATCACCGGCCGCCCCGACGCCACAGCCGCAGTCAGCACCGGATTGTCCGCCAGACGCAGATCGCGCCGGACCCACCAGATAACAGGGGAATTTTGTGTCACGTTTCCTCGGGGTTCAGTTTGCGAAAACACTTATTCTTGCCCCCTTTGGAAATCATCATGCCGCGGCGGGGTGTCACAGCACCTGATCTAGCGCCGAAATCAATGCGTCAAGATCATCCGGTGTGGTATAATGAACAAATGACAGCCGCAGCACGCCCCTTGCGGGATCAATCTGAAGGGCGTGCAACGCACGGTTGGCATAGAAGCTGCCGCCCCCTGCCATGATACCATGCCCGCCAAGCGCCTGCGCCAGATCGGCCCCCGCCCGCGCATGTTCCAACGCCACAGTCGGCGCGCGCGCATCCGCCGCCTGTGGGCCGATCAGGCGCAGGTCATTGCGGCCACTCACATAGTCCAGCAAAGGACGCAGAAGCGCCGTTTCATGCGCGCGCATCATGTCATGCACCTGCCCCATTCGCGTGGCGGCATCCGGCTGTGGACCCGTGCCGAAATGATGGGCATGCAGCGCATCGAAATAATCCGCCATCCCGGCGCAGGCGGCAATCTGGGCATGGTCCGGCCCTGCGGGGGTAAGCCGCTTGTAAAGCGTGTCGGCGTTGAAATAATGCGCCTGATTGGGCAATTGCATGCCCAGCTCACGCCGGATCACCATAAGGCCCTGATGTGGCCCATATGTCTTGTAGGCGGAAAACAAGTATATATCGGCCCCCAGCGCGCCCACATCAGGCAATCCATGCGGGGCATAGGACACCCCGTCGACGCATGACCAGATCCCCTGCTGCCTGAGCGCGGCGCATAGCTGCGCGACAGGATTGATTTCACCCACAATATTCGAACAATGGGGAAAACACACCAGCCGCACCTTGTCATCAATCAGACGCCACAGCGCGTCTGGGTCCAGATGGCCACTGGCCGGATCGATCTGCCATTCGCGCACGTCGATTCCGCGCGCGGCCAGACGCCGCCATGGGCCTGAATTGGCCTCGTGGTCCTGATCGGTTACAATGACCGCATCCCCCGGCGACAGCATTTCGCCAAATGCCTGCGCCAGAACATAGGTGTTTGCCGTGCTTGACGGTCCGAAACTCAGCTCATCCGTTTCAACACCCATCATTGCGGCCAGACGGCTGCGGGCCTCGTCCATCTCTGCGCCCGCAAGGCGTGACGCCGCGTAGGCGCCATAGGGCTGGACCTTGCGTTCAGTATAGTAGCGAAACAGCCGGTCAATCACGGGCTTGCAGGTATATGACCCGCCCGCATTTTCGAAAAACCGTTGCCCGGCCAGCGCAGGCTGGTCAAAGGCAGGGAACATGGCATGCACAAAGTTCAGGTCCAAAGCAGGCAAGGTCATGACGGGGCTTTCTTTTCTTCCAGCTGTTGGTGTCAGTCTGCGCTGACAAGTGGCGCGACACAACCCGTTGAATGGACAGCGTTATGACAAAACGCCACCCCGCCAACAGCTGGACCGGAACCGGCAGCTTCGGCAGGGCAGAATACAGATGGCAAAACGCGTATCGGGATCACGCAGGGGCGCCAACAGCCCCCCACCCTAGCCCGCGCCCAGAATCACCCGGACATATTGCTGCGTTTCCGCGAAGGGGGGAATACCGCCATGCGCTTCAACTGCGCCGGGACCAGCATTATAGGCCGCAAGTGCCAGCCGCCAATCCCCGAACTTGTCATACATCATGCGCAGATACCGCGCGCCACCATCCAGGTTCTGTTGCGGGTCGTGGGGGTCCACACGCAGCATCTGCGCGGTTGCAGGCATAAGCTGCGCAAGCCCGATGGCCCCTTTATGCGACACAGCAGCCGCGTTCCAGCGGCTTTCCTGATGCACAAGGCGCAGGAACAGATCTTCTGGAATGTTGTGCCGGCGCGCAGCAGTGCGGGCAATTTCGGCAAACGCACCTGAGTCCGGCCCGGAATAGCGCGGAATGGCCGGCTCCTCGCGGGACTGGTCGCTGGCGTTGGGCAATAACCGCACCGATGCCGAATATTGCTGCGACAAGCGCCCGTCAATCACGCGCGCTGCGCGCGACACTACATCCGAACGCCCCGCGCTGTCATTGCCCCGCGACAGGCTAAGACCCTGCCCGAACCCGATGGACGGGGCAAACGCAACAAGGGCAGCAAGGCCGGATGTAAACAATAATGCACGCATCATCGATTCTGATACTGCAAAACCCGCGACAGCACTATCCCAAATATGCCGCCCTGCCCCTGCCTGAATGCGGCTTTTTCCTGCCGGTCAGTCAAAGAACCGCATTCCCTGCTTTACCCCGCGCGGCCAATGATGGAAAACAGCGGTTGAAACGAAACGCAGATTCTAGGACACGCAGGGGGCAAATATGGCTGGATCGGTGAACAAGGTAATACTGATTGGCAATCTGGGGCGCGATCCGGAAGTGCGCACATTCCCCGATGGCGGCAAGATCTGCAACCTGCGCATTGCCACGTCCGAACGCTGGCGCGACCGTGCGTCGGGCGAACAGCGCGAACGCACAGAATGGCATAATGTCGTGCTGCGCGGCGAGGGGTTGGTGCGCGTGGCCGAGCAGTATTTGCGCAAAGGGTCGAAAATTTATGTGGAAGGCACGCTGCAAACCCGCAAATGGCAGGACCAAAGCGGCCAGGACCGCTATTCCACCGATGTGGTGGTCGCGGGTATAGGCGGCACATTGACCATGCTGGACGGGCGCGGCGAAGGTGGCGGCGGGTCTGGCGGGGGCGCTGCAGGTGGTGGCAGTGGCGGTGGCTATGACCGCGATCAGGGCTATGGCGCCAGCTATGGCGGTTCGGGCAGTTCCGCGCCTTCCGGCCCGTCCGACATGGATGATGAAATTCCGTTCTAAGCGGCGCTTGACGGGTCCGGCGTCTCGCGGTAATGAGTCGCCATTGCGGGTGTAGCTCAATGGTAGAGCGAGAGCTTCCCAAGCTCCAGACGAGGTTTCGATTCCCTTCACCCTCTCCATACCACATTGTCAGGGTCGGACTGGGTCAGGGCCGGACTGGCCAGACGAAGGGGCGGTTATGGTGTCTTCTTCCTTCTGTGGGGTGCGTGGCTGGGTTTTTGACCTTGATAACACCCTCTATCCCCCCGAAATCCGTTTATTCGACCAGATCGAACAGCGCATGGTTGCCTTCGTCATGCAGGAACTGAAGGTCGATCAGGCCGTTGCCAACCAGTTGCGGCGCGACTACTGGGCCACTTATGGAACCACCTTGGCCGGGTTGATGCGCCGTCATGACATGGACCCTGTGCGCTACCTGCATGATGTGCATGACATTGATTTTTCCGTGATCGCGCCTGACCCTGACCTGCGCAACCGCATATCCGAACTGCCGGGCCGGAAAATCGTCTATACCAACGGATCACGCACCTATGCGCATAAGGTTCTGGAAGCGCGCGGGCTGTCGGGCATCTTTGATGCGGTCTACGGGGTCGAGAATGCAAATTACCAGCCCAAACCCGAACGCGCGGCCTTTGAACATGTGTTCGGCCTTGATGGGCTGGACATCAGCGCCGCAGCCATGTTCGAGGATGACCCCCGCAACCTTGCTGCGCCCTATGACATGGGAATGCGCACGGTGCATGTCGCCCCTGCCCCCCATGACGCGCCATTCATTGACCACCATACTGACAACCTGACGGGCTTTCTGGCGCAGTTGTCGTGACGCACACGGCAGGACCGGCGCGGCATCATGCCACGCTGCATTGCAGCGCAATAAAAACTATGTCGCGGTTAAACCAATACCGGAGATAGTGAAAATGACAATGACGGCCACACAACCCGCCCAAACCACGACATTCCTGAAAAACGAACCCTGGGGTATCTGGGCGGGCGTGCTGTTTGTGATTGCCACATTGGTGACCGCGACAGTGACGATGGGTCTGCCCGGTCTGGTGCTGGTCATGGTGCCGGCCGCGTTGGGGATGTTGGTCTTGTTGTGCTTCATCGTCTTTGGCTGACAGGCGCTGCGCGACACAATTTTCGGCTGCATCCTTTGGCCGCATTGCACTTGCGCGTCACAACGCTAATGTCTGACCCTGATTTAGGTTTGGGGACATGGCATGCGCGAAACATTCGACATAGTGGTTTCTGGCGGCGGGATTGCCGGACTGACGGCGGCCGCCGCTTTCGGGGCGCAAGGCTACAGCGTGTTATGCGTGGACCCCACGCCCCCGATCATGGCCGAGGCCGACCCCGGGTCCGACCTGCGCACAACGGCGTTTTTGCAACCCTCTGTCAGGGTGCTGGAACTGGCGGGGCTTTGGCCGCGCTTTGCCGCGCACGCGACCCCGCTGCAGGTGATGCGTATTGTTGACGCGGGCGGCGAAACCCATGAACCCCGCGTCAGCCATGATTTCAACGCAGCCGACATTTCAGACCAACCCTTTGGCTGGAACCTGCCCAACTGGCTTTTGCGGCGTGAATGCGTGGCCAGATTGCAAGATTTGCCCAATGTCACCTTTCGCGCTGGCATTGGGACCAAAACACTGACCACACGCGAAACAGCCGCCTTGATTGGCCTGACAGATGGCACCATGGTTGCAGCAAAACTGCTGATCGCCGCGGACGGGCGCAATTCGCCCATGCGCGCGGCATTGGATATCGGGGTGCGAACAACCCGGTTCGGGCAAAAAGCGCTGGCCTTTGCCGTGACGCATCCTGTCCCGCATGACAATGTATCGACCGAAGTTCACCGTTCTGGCGGGCCGTTTACGCTGGTGCCGCTGCCGGATCGTGATGGCACGCCCTGTTCGGCCGTCGTCTGGATGGAAACCGGACCAGAAGTGGCCCGTCTGGCCGCCCTGCCAAAAGACGCTTTCGAGGCAGAGATGAACCTGCGGTCCTGTGGTCTGTTCGGGCACTTGCATCTGGTGACCCGCCGGACCGTATGGCCGATCATCAGCCAGATTGCCGAACGATTCTATGGGGAACGCACTGCCCTGATGGCAGAAGCCGCCCATGTTGTGCCCCCGATTGGCGCGCAAGGGTTGAACATGTCGTTGGCCGACCTGACCGCATTGGTGGACATTGCCACGCCGGAAACGTTGGGCGCGCCACAGATGCTGCGCGCCTATCACAACCGGCGCTACCCTGATGTCGCCTTGCGTGTCGCGGGTGTGGGTATGCTCAACCGTGCATCCATGATTGACGCCCAGCCCTTGCGCGACATGCGGGCCAAAATGCTGGATGCGATGTATTCAACATCGCCCGTCCGGCATGCGCTTATGAAAATGGGAATCGGCGTCAGGTAATGATACACCGCCCCTATGTGAAGGCGGAATGCCGCGCGGAACCGGCACTGCAAGCAACCCGTTTCAGGCGCTGTGTCGGGCACGCATGAATCTGGCAAACTATGCCTTGAACTGCTGCCATGTGCTGCTTATCTTCAAAAGTGGCAGGTGCTGCTCTTCTCGTGCGTAGCCCTTTTCCAGTGGCCCATAAGCAACTCCGAGGGAGCTGGCTCTGACATGGTCCTGGCCTTGTTATCTGGCGCCCACCTGAACACTCAGGCTCTCGGGAAATTCACGCCACCACGGTCGCTGCGGGCCTGCCACCTACTGCATGCATGACAACACACAGCGCACTGCACAGCGGTAGCGCGCGTTAAGACGCAGAAAACAGGTGCCCATTTTTGTGCCGGATGCGTTATTTGACCGAGATGCGAATGGGCACTGGGTCAGTATGGCGCACGCCATCGCCACCATGATCATCGTCATCGTCGTCATCTTCAAATCCCATCCGCATGATGCGAATGGCAAATTGCACCCCTGCAAATACCAGTCCGTTGAAAAAGAAGATCAGAAACAACCCCAACAGCCCGTCACTGGACCCAAAGACCAGACGTTGCAGGTTGCCGATATTGAAATAGATCAGGATCGCCGTGAACACCGCCGACAGGCCAAACCCTATTGCAACTTGCTGGATATAGACCTTGATAAGCTTGTGCATGACATGTTCCTGACTTGATTATATTCAATGATAGGCATGCAATACGCAAAAACAAGGGACATGTTCCATGCCAGACCAATTGTCGCGGATAGGTGCCCATCAGCGCGCGCCATAGCGCTTGCCCCTTCGGCTGATAGCCCCTATCCAGCGCTGATGCGCATTCTGAACAACATTGTCACGGATCGCGGGTCCAGATATGCGGTGTCCGGTGGTCCCTGCCGCGACAATGACGACGCGCGCAATTTTGTGGCGCTGCTGAAACAGGATCGCAAATTCGCCAAGGCCACCCATCACAGCTGGGCCTTGATCTGCGCCGATGGCCCCCTGAAAAGCGATGATGGCGAAGCGGGGGCGGGGCTGACCATCCTGCGCATGCTGGAACGTGAAGGACTGCGCGACCACATTATTGTTGTCACACGCTGGTATGGCGGAAAACACCTTGGCGGGGACCGTTTTCGGCATGTGCAAACGGCTGTGCGGCATTATATGGCGCAGATGTAAAATGCGACCACCGCAATAACCGCAAGACAAGGCAACCTGCCCGTGATCCTCATTGAACATGGCCCCAAGGGCAAACCCGTGCTTTTCGATACGCCAACCCGCCTGCTGGTCGCGTGGACGCCGCAAGATGTGCTGCCCGTTCTGGAACATGCCGAACAGGCACGCCGCGCGGGCGCATGGGTTGCCGGATACCTGAGCTATGAGGCAGGCCATGTCTTCGAGCCGCGCCTGCATGCCTCACTCAAGCCCGATCAGGGCGCCCCGCTTGTCGTGCTTGGGGTATATGAGGCGCCACTGGCACCCGATGCGGTTTTGCGCCACGCAGCCGATACCGCCGCCGATGCGCGGCTGGCCCCGTTGCAGCCGCTTGTCGAACGCGCCTGTTATGACGCGGCCTTTGCACGGCTACAGGACTATATCGAAGCGGGCGATTGTTATCAGATCAATCTGACCTTCCCGCTTGCCACGACATTGCATTCAGGGACGGGGCTGGGTCTATATGGGGCGTTGCGGGCGCAGCAGTCTGTCGGGTTCGGCGCATTCATTGATGCAGGGGTCGGCCCGGTCATCATATCACGCAGCCCGGAACTGTTTTTCAGCGTGACAGACGGAATGATCGAAAGTCGCCCCATGAAAGGCACCGCGCCGCGCAGCCCCGACCCTGTGCGCGATGCGGAACTGCTGCAAGAGCTGCTGGACAGCGAAAAATCGCAGGCCGAAAACCTGATGATCGTTGACCTGCTGCGCAACGACATTGCGCGCATATCGCGCGTGGGCAGCGTCAAGGTGCCCGAACTGTTTGCAATCGACAGTTTTGCGACCGTCCACCAGATGAGCAGCCGCATTCAGGGCCGTTTGCAAAACGGGGCCACCCTGCCCGACCTGATGGCGGCATTGTTTCCCTGCGGGTCCATCACGGGCGCACCCAAGATTCGCGCGATGCAAATTATTGCCGAACTCGAACCCCATCCGCGCGGGGTATATTGCGGGGCAATTGGCTGGGCCGCACCATCAGGCGATCAGTGCTGGTCTGTGGGGATCCGGACCTTGCGCCTGTCGGACGATGGACAAATACTGGCGAATGTGGGCGGCGGCGTTGTGCGCGACAGCACCGCCGCAGGCGAATGGGAGGAAGCATTGTGGAAAGCACGCTATATGCAGGCGCTGATCACCCCGGCCTGAAACTGTTTGAAACCATGTATTGGGACGGCCATAGCATAAGACACTGGCCGCTTCATCTGGCGCGCCTGACTGCGGGTGCCCGCGCATTGGGCTGGCCGTGCCCGGACCCGGTAATCCACGGCCCCGACCACCCTGCACGGCTGCGCCTGACGCTGGATGCGCAGGGCAAGCTTGAACTGGAAACCCATCCACTGCCAAAAGCTGCCACACAATGGCGTGTGGGGCTGGCAGCTGAACGGCTGACATCTTCAGACCCGTGGTTGCGCATCAAATCCAGCCGCCGGGGCATTTATGACAGCGCACGCGCGGCTTTGCCCGCAGGGCTGGATGAACTGATCTTTGTGAACGAACGCAACGAAGTTTGCGACGGAACCATCACCACTGTGTTCTTTGACAGGGGCGATGGCATGCGCACACCACCATTGTCTTCGGGGCTGCTGCCGGGTGTCTTGCGCCGCGCGATGGACTGCCCGGAAGAAGTTTTGCATCCCGAAGACCTGCCCAAGGTGCGTCTATGGGTCGGCAATGCACTGCGCGGCCTGATTGCCGCAACCTATGTGCCTGTTCACCATCATAAAACTGGATAAATGGTCGGGGCGATAGGATTCGAACCTACGACCTACGGTACCCAAAACCGTCGCGCTACCAAGCTGCGCCACGCCCCGACTAGGCGCTATGTAACGGGGTTGACCGCCCAAGAAAAGGGGCAATCTTGCCTTTGACGCAAGAAACCGCACGCCATGGACTTACGGATCGCACGGCCAGACGGCCATATCAGCCTCAAGGCGCGGATGGCGCAGTTCGCTGCCCACATCGATACCCATCGCCTGCGACAAACCGCCATTAATTTCCAGCACCATCAGTATATTGTCCCCACCGGGAATCGGCGTTGTGTCATGTGGAATCGCATTGTGATGGACATGCGCCACGGTCCCTGTCGGGTCCACAAAAATCATGTCCAGCGGAATCAGGGTGTTGCGCATCCAAAACGACGGGCTGGTAGGGGATTCAAAGATGAACAGCATTCCTGCAGATCGCGGCAGCGTCTCGCGGTTCATAAGCCCCTGTGCGCGCAGGGCATCAGTATCAGCAATCTCAACGCTGAAGCGCGCCTGCCCCCACTCACCGCGCAATTCCACGCGCGCGTCCGAACATGCCGCTTGGGCGGCGCTGCCAAGGAATGTCAGGCCCAGCCAAAGCGCACCAAGAAGCATGCCGCGGCGCAGCATCAGCTGTTGCCTGTGGCGGTGGTCCCGCGCTGCTGTGGGGACATGCCGGATTCCCATGGTTCGATGGACACAGCCATCCGCCCACGTTCGCCGTCTGCAACACGCATGGCCAACGCCTCTCCCGGTTGCAATTCGGCAAGTCCTGCACGGCGCAGGGTTTCCATATGCACAAACACATCTTCGGGTTTCCCGAAGATATTGGCAAAACCGAACCCCTTGACCTTGTCAAACCACTTCACGCGCGCAGGTTCCAACGGAATGGACATATCCACCGCCGGGGCCAGATCACCACCCATTGCGCCAGTCGCGTCTTCCCCTTCGGGGGGCAACACTTCAAGAACCTCGACGGTTTGCAAGCCCCGTGTTGTTTTTTGTGCATAGATGGTTATGCGCGCCCCATCGCAGACAGAATTCAGACCGAAGTTGCGTAACGCATTGGCATGCAACAAAATATCGGACCCTGCCTCTTGGGCGACGATAAACCCGAACCCTTTGCTGGGGTCAAACCATTTGACGACACCGGCGTATTTCTCTGTCGTTTCGTCAGGCGAAGTCATGTTTCTTGTTCCACATCATTTGTATTACGTCCAATACAGCATTATCAACCGGGTGCTCCGCCAGCTTGCTGGGGTATCATACTGTCACGCAAAGACCGATCAAGGCGATAGTCGTGTTACGGTCCATGCATCGCTGGTCGTGGTTCTGTTCCATCGAAAGCGGTCGTGCAAACGAAAATCCCCATCCGCCCAGAACTCGATCTCCAGGGGTGTGATGCGATAGCCCCCCCAGAAAGCGGGACGCGGCGGGTTGGTTCCGTGGCGCAATGTCTGGCGCGCGACTTCGGCCATAAGGTCTGTGCGTGCGCCCAAAGGTTGGGACTGGCGCGACGCCCATGCGCCAAGCCGGCTTTTCAAGGACCGGGACGCGAAATAGGCGTCCGCCTCTGGACCTTCTGCGCGGGCAGTCACACCACGAACCCTGATCTGACGGCGCAGGGATTTCCAATGCAAAACGAACGCGGCCTTGCCCGTGTGGTCGATTTCCTGCGCCTTCACGCTGCCGTAATTCGTGTAAAACACGAAGCTGTCGTCCAGTATATCCTTCAAAAGGACCATTCGGACATTGGGCAAGCCCTCTGCATCCACTGTGGACAATGCAATGGCGTTGGGGTCATTTGGTTCTGCCGATTGCGCCTCGGCCAACCACGTCCTCGCAAGGGCGAAGGGGTCATCACCTGCAAAAATTCCGCTACGCGTACTCACGTTCCCTCCGTGCACAAGTCAAAAGGGTATGAACGCATAGCAGTCGCGGCGCTTCGACATCCCTCCGAATTATGACCAAATCTAAATACGACTATGGTATTAATGACTCAGGCGAATAGCGCAACCCCTCGTGACGGGATTAGCCCTTTCAAATTGCGCAAGCTGCAAAAATTAATCCGCTGGTGCGTCTTTCACAGGCTGACTTGCGCGGCCCTTGCGCTTGGCCTAAAGCATGAAACAACAGCCTACCAGCAAGGAGCGACAGGACAATGGCACAACTGATGAGCGGCAAACGCGGCCTTATCATGGGGCTTGCGAATGACAAGTCCATCGCATGGGGGATCGCCCGGGCGCTTGCCGAACACGGTGCCGAACTGGCGTTCTCCTATCAGGGCGAAGCGCTTAAAAAGCGGGTGCTGCCGCTGGCCGAAAGCCTGGGAACCCCGCATCTGTTTGAATGCGACGTCACAGATATGGAGTCGGTGGACGGGGTGTTCGACGGGCTGGAAAAACTGTGGGGCAAGATTGACTTCGTGGTTCATGCCATCGGCTTCTCGGACAAAAGCGAATTGCGCGGCCGCTATGTCGACACCTCGCGCGCCAATTTCAACATGACGATGGATATCTCGGTCTATTCCTTCACTGCCGTGTGCCAGCGTGCGGCCAAGCTTATGCCTGAGGGGGGCAGCCTGCTGACCATGACCTATTACGGTGCCGAACAGGTCATGCCGCATTACAACGTCATGGGTGTGGCCAAGGCCGCGCTGGAAGCATCGGTTAAGTATATTGCCGAGGATCTGGGCAAGGACGGCATCCGCTGTAACGCCATCAGCGCGGGACCGATCAAGACGCTGGCAGCAAGCGGCATCGGCGACTTTCGCTATATCATGAAGTGGAACGAGCTGAATTCCCCCCTGCGCCGCAATGTCACGCAAGAAGAAGTTGGCAAGGCCGCGCTTTACCTGCTGTCCGACCTTGGGTCTGGCACCACGGGCGAGAATTTGCATGTCGACGCAGGTTACCATGTTGTCGGCATGAAAGCCGTGGATGCCCCCGATATTGACGTGGTTACCGGCAAGAAGGACGCCTGACATGACCGACCGCCTGCCCCATGAAAAAGGGTTTCATATCAGTTGGGACCAGATTCACCGTGACAGCCGCGCGCTGGCCTGGCGGCTGGACAAGCAAGGCCCCGATGGCGGCCAATGGCGCGCAGTTGTGGCCATCACCCGCGGGGGGCTTGCGCCAGCGATGATCATCTCGCGCGAACTCGATATTCGCGTGGTTGATACGATCAGCGTCAAATCCTATGACCATCAGTCACGCGACGCCGCAAAAGTGCTGAAATCACCGCAAGCCGAAATGATGGGCGACGGCGAAGGTATTCTGATCATTGATGATCTGGTTGATACAGGCAAAACCCTTGAACTGGTCCGCCAGCTATACCCGAAGGCACATTTTGCCACTGTCTATGCCAAACCCCAAGGGCGCGACATGGTCGACACCTTCATCACCGAAGTCAGCCAGGACACATGGATCTTTTTCCCGTGGGATATGGCATTGCAATATGTCGAACCCTATCGCGGCACCTGACACTTGCATTTATGGCGTGGCGTGTTGGTTTCCGCGCTTGCGGCACGCTGTATCCCTTTGATTTTGCTTGTTCTAAACACGGGAAACCGGTTCCAGCTTCCCAAAGAATACCCCAACTGCCCGATTTTGGGCAATCGCGCGGCATGGAACCCGTTTCAACCCTTGGTTCATGGCCCTTGTTGTGGAAAACCCGGCATACACAGCATTCCGCAAACACCAGATCGTCTTGGGGCGAACTTCAGCCGGTGCCATCCTAAATGTGCGACATTCCCAAGCATTCGTGCTGTAAATATCCCTGTAAAACCCTGCAACATTTGCTGTCACGTCACAACTGTGCGTTGACAGAGATATCTGCAGGAAACCGGAAGAACACGGGGGATGCCGGAAGTCGTCGGATGAAGACGCTAAAACAACGGCTTACAAGGCGTTTTGGACGTGTGTAATAGTCGTACGTAATGTTTGCAGGAAATGTAGAAAACAGGCCCCTGGCTCATTCTGGCACGAGTTCTTAACAGCCATTCAATACCCTCTTAAACCCTTGTTTCATGGGGAATCAGCGGAAATAGAACACGATGCGGACCTATTGGAACATGCAACCCGAGTTGCATGTTTGCGGTGGTGGTTGCATGTTCGGTGTAAGTCGTGGAAATATTTAAATATTCGATCAGCTAAACCTGCGGGCCCAGAGCACCGAACATGCAACCGTTTTTCAGCTTCGCGATTGTTCGATAGTGAACTCAGACACAGCCCAATTAGTCAAAGCGTCCGGGGCGCCCTCGCCATCGTATTTCATGGTGCAGTAGAAGCGGAAGGTGAAAGTCACGCCATAGACATTATCACTGTCCACTTTCCCCCATGCGGAATACTCCCATGAACCCAGGTGACGCTCACCCCTGTCAAATATTGCGAATTTGGCGGTCGCCGGATCAACCAGTTCATGTTTGACGAGATCGCGGCAATGGCTGCGCACCGTTGCCGAATAATCCTCGGCCTCAAGGTCATTGAAATGCTGTGCGAAACGTTCGGGCGCGTTGACACGATCGGCATCACACCAACCCAGAACCGTCATCACTGTTAAATCGCCTCGCTTAATAGGCGCATTATAGCCAAGGCAATTTCTATATTGGTCGAGGTGGTCGAGCGCCTCGGGCGCTATCTCTGGCAACGCCCGCGCAAGCAAATCGGCCCGAGCCTGTGAACCCATGCGCTTGTAATCTTCAAGAGTGACGTCGTCAGCAGCGACATTACTGGGCGAAAGGTAAAAGCCCAGCCCAAGAAGTGGAATCGCGAGAAGCGGAGCACCAAATACACCGCCCTTAAACTCTTCGAGCCCTTTGCCGTCTGGGTCTCTTTTGAGGACTATCTTCAGACCGCCGGAAAGAGCCAGCCATGCACCAATAAAAGCAAATAGCGCTGCCGTACCCCACGCCAACCAATGCATTTATGCCTCCTTACAAATCAAATCCAAGTATGCCCTGACCAGACGACTTGGCCAAGGATGTTCTGGCTAATGTCGTTCATTGCATTGCCTGTGCGGTGCTCAGTCGAGTGTTTTGGATTATCACTGCGCAAGATTATGGCTGTGTCTGGAATAACTTCCATGCGCTTGATGCGCAGTTCATCGCCGTCATGGAAGGCGTAAATCTGGCCTGAACGGATGATTTTCTTGCGCCGGTCAATCATGACCAAGTCGCCATCGTAAAATGCAGGTTCCATGCTGTCGCCAGAGACATTGATCAGAACACTGTCACCTGCACTGATCCCGTTCTGAGCCAGCCAGCGCTTCGAGAACGCAAGATGATCAATAGGTGGGCCGTCGAGGTTGATCCGCCCATTTCCTGCCGCGCCTGCTGCATCATATCGGGCGACGGTATCAAATTGTTCGCCCGCTACTGTCGTAGATGGCGCTATTCCTGCGCTTCGCGGCGGTCCGAAATAGAATTCAAGATCGAGGACTTCGGATAGACGTTGTAGCGCTGGAAGATTGTAGCGCTTCTCGCCTTTTCGCTCCATGCGAAGGTTCTTGATGAGCGATGGATGACCAACCGCAAGTTTAGAGGCCGCCGCGTCCGACAGGCCTTTTCGCTTTAGTGCCGCATCAATGGTTTCAAGAATCGGGTCCATCTGCATACTTTAGCCACTAGCGGCTAATTCGTAAATAGTTAGCTTGTAGCGGCTTGACCTACGGGGCCACTACAGGCTAACATATGTGCATGACACAGAGCAGCGCCCTTATAACACTCGCAGAGATGCTCGCCGCCCATCAGGGCGTGACGCATTACGCGATCTCCATGCGCGCCCTGAAGAAGGGCGATTTTTTCAAGAAGCTGGCGGCGGGGGGCGATTGCCGCACGGCCACAGCGACCAGAGTTCTGAACTGGTTTCACGAAAACTGGCCTGATGATCTGGCATGGCCTTCAGACGTGCCGCGCCCTGATCCAGTCACGAAGAAGCGGAGGGTTGCGTGATGCGAACAATAATCCGTTCACTGCGCAAGCTGGATGACCACTGGATCGGTGATCTGATCGGCGGGGTGTGCCTGTTTGGCTCAATCATCCTGCTGGTGATTGCAGCGGGGGTACTGCAATGAGCCGCGTGGTTGACGTGCTTTTCCCCGAGGAGCGTTTCGCGCGGGTGCGTGAGACCTTGTCCCGATTGCGTAAGCCGGGCTGCACCGGCTTTGGCCGCGCGCATCTGACCAAGCTTCTGATCAGCGATCTGGCATATCTGGAAGAGATCGGCGCGCTTGAGAGCGTGGCCGAGGTGCTTGGTGTTACATTCGGAGGGCGGGTGTGATGGCTGAGTATCGGGTTCAGAAGGTGCGCGATGCCTTTCTTGTGCTGAACGCCGAAGGTGAACGCGTAGGCCCGTTCTGGGCAAATGAACTGGCGGCTGAGCGTGAACGGTTGCGGATGCAAGTGGCTTTTGACACGCGCCTGAAGCGCGGGCTGCGACCTTGTCTGTCCTGCAATGCAGAGTTTCAATCGCAGGGTATCCACAACCGGCTATGCGATGCGTGCAAGGACCATGCCGCGTCGCTTGGCCGCGAGATGGCGGGGTAAGGCGTCATGCATGCCGCCCCCCTGACATCCTCCAGATTGCAGCGCGTCCTGGCACTGTTGCGCGACGGGCGCGCGCACACCACGCGCGACATTGTGCGGCGCGCGCGGGTTATGGCGGTAAATGCCTGCATATCCGAGCTGCGCCAGCATGGCGCGGAGATCAACTGCGCGGCCCAGATCGTGAATGGCAAGCGCCGATTCTACTACACGATGATCAAGGAACCCAAGTCATGAAACAGCCCCGACTGATGCAGATAGACCGTGTTTTGGTGGCTGAAATTGAGGTCTCCAATCGGCTGCGGCCCGTCTCGGAGGCCGGGGTTGAGAGCATCATCGCATCGATCAACGAGACAGGTGTCATGAAGGATGCGATCCATCTGCGCCAGAAAAAGGGTGGAAAGCTTGTCCTGATCGCCGGTGGCCACCGTCTGGAAGCGGCCAAGCGTCTGGGATGGTCCGAGATTGAAGCCAAAGTATGGGCGGATGTGACCGATGACTGGGCGCAACTGCTGGAGATCGACGACAATATCGCAGGGGCTGAATTGTCCCCACTTGATACGGCGGTGTTTCTTGCAGCACGCAAGCGGGTCTATGAAAAACTGCATCCCGAAACCGTTGCAAAGACCGGGGCGGCGTTGGCTGCAAAAAGATGGGATGCGACGGACACGATGTCCGCCGCATTCGCCACCGCTACAGCAGAAAAATTCGGCATGAGTGATCGCCATGTGCGGCGCTTGATCGCTGCAGGCAGTAGCCTTGATCCGCGTGATGTCGCACTGCTGCGCAAGGCCCCCAAGCCTGTAACACTGAAAGACCTGAACGAGATAGCAAAGATCGGTGAAACTATCGAGCGATATGATGTGGTCGAGGCACTGGCTGAAGGGCGCGCCAAATCAGCGGCGGATGCGCGACGGCAGCGGATTGCATTGACCAGTGAAAGCCCTGTTGAAGACACGGTTGAAGCTGCCTTCAAGGCGTTGGTCAAGGCATGGTCGAGGGCGCCCATGGCAGCCAAGAAGCGCTTCCTGCTGGAGCATGCGCAGGGGGTCAGCGAGGCGCAGGCCAAGGAAGGCCCGCCCCCTGACACCCCCAGCTTTACAAGCCGCAGGGGGGCTGCATGAGCAATCTTACCCCTGCAAAGGAATGGTGGACAGCATCGGAACTGGCCGTGGCCGGATTGCCGGACATGCCAGATACGCGCCAAGGCGTCGAGAAGTGGATCAAGTCCATCAATCTGCGCGGCCACCCTGATTTTGCGCGCAAACGCCAGGGGCGTGGCGGCGGGTGGGAATATCACTGGAAGGCCCTGCCGATGCGTGCACAGCGCAAGCTGCTGTCGGAGGCCACTTCGCCGGAAGTCACGCCTGCCCCGGATCGGGATGGTGCATGGACATGGTTTGAGGGATTGCCAGACACAGCGCAAGATAAAGCGCGCGTGCGGCTGAAGATCATTCAGTCTGTCGAAGCGCTTGAGGGGGAACTGGGGCGGCATATGGCGGTCGAGAGCGTTGCGCGCATCGAATCGGCCAGTGCCCGTAGCATCTGGAACTGGTTGGGCATGATCGAAGGAGTGCGCCGTGATGACCGGCTGCCATATCTGGCACCCCGCCACCGTGCCGCGAAGCGCAAGGAAACGCGTGACGAGGTTGATCCGGATTTTATGGATTGGTTGAAATCCGACTATCTGAGGCTGGCGCGGCCCAGCTTTTCGACCTGCTATCGTCGGGCCGTGAGGGTGGCGCAATCCAAGGGCTGGGCGATCTGCCCGGAGCACACTATGCGGCGGCGCTACAAGGAGCAGGTATCACGACCGACCGAAATACTGGCACGCTACGGGCTTGAGCGTCTGAAGCAGATGTTCCCGCCGCAGGTGCGAGACAAATCAGCGTTGCGGGCGATGGAAGTCGTCAATGCGGATTACCACAAGTTCGATGTGTTCGTGCGTTGGCCGGGGGAAGCACAGCCCGTGCGCCCGCAGATGGTGGCCTTTCAGGATATCTATTCCGGCCTGATCCTGTCGTGGCGGCTGGATCTGACGGCCAATTCCAATGGTGTCATGCTAGCCGCAGGTGACATGATTGAGGACTGGGGTATTCCTGACCATGTGGTCCTTGATAACGGGCGCGAGTTTGCCGCCAAACTGGTCACAGGCGGCACAGCCACGCGGTTCCGCTTCAAGGTGCGCGAGGATGACATACCGGGGTTGTTCGTGGCTCTCGGGGTCGATGTGCACTGGGCCACGCCCTATAGCGGGCAGTCCAAGCCCATCGAACGCGCATTCCGCGATATGTGTGACGCGATCAGCCGCGACCCGCGTCTTGAGGGCGCGTGGACCGGCAATACCATTGACGCAAAGCCCGAAAATTACGGCAATCGCGCGGTGCCGCTCGACGAGTTCCTGCGCATCGTTGAAGAGGGCATTCAAGAGCACAATCTGCGGCAAGGTCGTCGTTCGGAAGTCGCATGGGGCCGTAGCTTCAGAGAGGTGTTCGACGAAAGCTACGCCAGTGTGCCGATCCGCAAGGCGACCGAGGCGCAGCGCCGGTTGTGGCTGATGGGAGCCGAAGGCCTGCGCGGCAAATCCAGTACAGGTGAGTTGAAGTTCCAGGGCAACCAGTACTGGGCCCCATGGATGCATGAGATCGCAGGCACGCGCGTGATCGCAAGGTTCGATCCTGCCGACCTGTGGGCTGGCCTGCATGTCTACTCGGCGCAGAACGAGTATCTCGGCCATGCCCCTGCCCGTGAAAAGGGTGGCTTCCTGTCGATTGATGATGCGCGTCGGACAGCGCGCGATCGCGCGGCGTTCCTCAAAGCAGAGCGTGCTGCGGTGGCCGCGCATCGCAAGCTACAGGCGCGTGATCTGGGCCGCGATCTGGATGCGGCGACAATGCCGGACCCCGCACCAGCGGTTGAAGCGAAGGTGGTTCGCCCAGTCTTCGAGAAGCGGCGCGACCCTGCGCCAGAAGCCCCGCGTCCTGACCTGTCTGATGCGCAGGCCGCTGTCGTGGCGGATCTGCAGACACGGCGTGTGAAACCCAATGACCAGGGCGAAAGCGATATCGAGCGGTTCAAGCGGGCGCTGGAGCTGGAGGCGAAGCGCGATGCTGGTGAGGCGCTAGCGCCAGAGCAGGAGCGTTTCCTGATCATGTATTCCCAGACGTCCGATTATCGGGCGCACAAGAAGATGATGGAAGATTTCGGGGTGTCCTATCTCGGATGAAGAACCGCCGGGGGCGGTGCAACGCCCACCGGTGGCAGAGCGGTAGCAAGGAGATGAAGATGACAGACGAGAGGCAGCTTTACAATAGCGTAGCACCGTTGCGCAACGTGGCGGCGCTGGTGGCGTTGGTGGATCGCGTTTCGACCCGGGCGCTGGGTCTGCCCGGCATGGCGTGTTTCTACGGGCCTTCAGGCTTCGGCAAGAGCACGGCGGCAGTTTACGCGGAGAACCGGTTTCAGGCATTTCAGGTTCAGGTCAAATCTGCATGGTCAAAGAAGAAATTCTGCGAGGCGGTGCTTGGGGAGATGGCAGTACGTCCTGCGCGGAGCATCGGCGATATGGTCGATCAGATATCCGAGCATCTGGCGGTCACTGGCGCGCCGCTGTTGATTGATGAAGCCGATCACCTGGTTGCGCGCAAGATGATCGAGATCGTGCGAGATATCTACGAAGGCTCGCAATCGCCTGTGATCCTGATTGGCGAAGAGTTGCTGCCTCAAAAGCTGAAGGAATGGGAGCGTGTGCATGGCCGCATGCTCGATTGGGTGGCGGCTGAACCTGGTACGATAGACGATGTGGAAAAACTGTTACCCATTTATGCAGCCGGGGTTCATTTTGACCGCCCCCTTTGCGAGGCGATCCTGAAACATTCGCACCATTCTATTCGCCGGATCAGCGTCAATATCGCCAAGGTGTCCGAGCGCGCGAAAATGATGGGCCGCAATGAAATGGGTGTGGGTGATTGGGACGTCCGGTTGTTCTTCACTGGGGATGCGCCTGCCCCCCGGAGGAACGTGGCATGAGTGGCAAAGTCAGTCAAAGAAATGAGGCCCGCGCAGCTCTGGCGTGGAATATCGCAACGCGCAAAGTAGAGTTCACCTATAAGGATATTTCAGCGGAAACTGGCATCGGCATCAGAAGTGCGACCGCGCTGGTACGGAGCTGGGAAGCCCGCAACGCGGTTTCGCGCATCGGAAAAATCGGCAATCGCCAAGGGTTTCGCGTTAATCAGGATGACCGCCCGGCTCCCGCGCGACGTGATGGCTCCGCAATTCGGCATGAGAGCGTTGCGGGAAATATGTGGCGGAGTATGCGCGGGCTGCGCGTGTTCACGCCCACCGATATCGCAGCGCATTCTAACACGCCCACCTGCCATGTGACGCTCGCAGCGGCGCAGGAATACTGCCAGATGCTGGCGCGCGCCGGATATCTGAAGGTTGAGCGCAAGGCCGTCCCGGGGCGGCGTGAAGCGGCCTATCGGCTGACTCGCAACACTGGACCGTTGCCACCACGCGAGCGCCGCGTGCGCGCAGTCTATGATGAGAATCTTTGCGAATTCACGCATATGGCAGGTGGCATATGAGTGGTCCGCTGGACGTAGCCCGCGAGGCATGGGGCGAGGCGATACCTGAATGGATCGAGCAATTGGCGCTGCAATGCACCGCCAGTTCCCAAAACAAGGTCGCTGCCCGGTTGGGCCGGTCTGCGGCGCTGATCAGCCAGGTGCTGCGCAACAAGTATCCCGGCGATCTGGGCCGGATCGAAGAGTTGTTTCGCGGGCATTACATGGCTGAAACCGTGCGCTGCCCAGAGTTGGGTACACTGCCCATGCATGAATGCCATGGCTGGATGGGCAAGGCGCGGCAATTCCAATCATCCAACAGCTTGCGCGTTCGGATGTATCGCGCCTGTCAGCGCTGTCCAAGGTTCAGGAAAGGAGGGCCAGATGAGTGACGGATTTGATGACATGGCCATTGAACGCGATGCGCAAGCACTTGTTCAAAAGGCGCGCACGTCGAGCGACTTTGCGGCGGCCGTTTTTCTTGCGGCGGCGCGCATGCTGGCAGCAACAGGAAACCGTAAAGAGATCGCCAGTTCGCTCAGGTTATTCTCGGAGGAGGTCTGGACTGCCGCAAGCGATACGCCGGATGCCATCGCAGATGCCGATGCATTTCTCGCAAGAATCCGCTGCACGGAAGGTGACCCCAATGCCTGACACCCTGCGCTGGACCGAGGCTGAAATGCTGCACCTTGCTGCGCGCGGTGTCCTGAAGGTGGATCTTATGGGCATGCGCGGCACCACGTTGGTCACCTGCGATGAACTGGCCGCGATGGCGGCTGTGCTCGCTCTGTCGGGCGCATTGCCCCCAAAGCTTCTCACCCCAAAAACCCTGAAGAAAGGATCTTCTGATGTCTGAGTATACGCCCCTCCCTATCCCCGACGGCCGCGTTGAAGTGGCCGGGAAAACTTACATGCCCGACGCGAAGGGCAATCTTGTCCCCGTCGAACTGGTGGCACCCGCAACCCAGCTGGAAGACGAGACCGTTCGCAAGATAATCGGATATGCAATGGCCTTGTCCGAACAAGTGGCCCGGTTCAAGGGACACACGTTTGAAGACCTCGGCGCACTGGAAGCACTTCTGGGTCAGGAATATGGTGTTACCAAGGGTGGCGCGAAGGGCAACAAGACGTTTATGAGCCATGACGGCCTGTTCAAGGTACAGGTGCAGGTCGCTGATCATATCGATTTCGGGCCACAGCTTCAGATCGCGAAAGAGCTGATCGATGAATGCCTGAATGAATGGGCTGCTGACAGCCGTCCTGAAATCCGCGCCATCGTCACACGCGCCTTCAACACCGACAAGGCGGGCCAGATCAACAAGAGCGAGATTTTCATGCTCTTGCGGCTGGAGATTGAGGACAAGCGCTGGCTGGAAGCCATGCGCGCGATCCGCGATGCGATGCGCGTGGTGGGCAGCAAGACCTATATCCGCTGCTACCAGCGCGACAGCCATGATGGCGTATGGTGCGCTGTCACCATCGATCTGGCGAAGGCGTGAGTGCGATGGCAGAACAGATCGCACTTCTTGAACTCGCGCTCATCGACGCCTCTGACCGCAAAGCTATGTCCATGGTTCATGATATTGGCGAAGGCACCGTGCTGGGTCGACCGGCAAAGTTTCGCCTGACCTGCAATTTTTCGCGGATCGAGGTCTGGGTGGACAAGCGCGTGTACACGATCAGCCTGCGCGAGCTGCTGGAGGGCGCGCAGAAAGCCATAGAAGACGAGATGCGCGCCAAGTTGCAGGCGCGGGCATTGGCGGTACATGGCGACCCGCAGGCAGAGACCGAGTTGCAGCGTGCTGCGCGTGCATGGATCGATGGCAAGGGTGTCCCTGTTTATCGGCCAGTGGCAGACTCCAGTCGCCCGGTTTTCATCGGCATTGATATGGGGCGTGACGAATGACGGACCGTTCATTGCAACGCAAGGTGTTTATGGGCTGCCGTGCGCTGGGGCTGGATGACGACATGCGCCGTGATCTGCAGGAACAGGTCACGGGCAAGTCCAGCATGCGGGAGATGTCCGAAGCTGATTTGAAGGCGCTGTTGAACGTACTGGAAAACAGGGGCTTCAAGCCAGCGCCGAACCCGAACTGGAAGCCCACTGCCGAGCGCCCTGACCTGCGCTACATCCACGCGCTTTGGGGCAAGCTGGGGCGCGCCGGTCAGGTCACACCAGGGCGGCGCGCACTCAATGCCTTCATCCGCAAGCGCTTCGGTGCAAGTTGGGGGCATGTTCCTGTCGATATCGATGCGATGCGCGAAGCGGATCAGATCGCAGCGGTGCTGGAAGCGCTGAAAGCGATGTGCCGTCGCGCGGGCCTCAAGGTAACAAAATGAAAAAGTCCCGCGTCTCTGTGTCGGACCATGCTGTGCTGCGCTATCTTGAGCGGGTACAGGGTATGGATATCGAGCGCCTGCGCCGCGAGATCGGGGCACGCGTCGATCATGCGGCGACGCTGGGGGCCTGCGGGATCATTATCGGCGGGTTCAGCTATCGAATAGAGAACAACACCGTCACGACAGTCCTGCGCGCACATCGCTGCGACAACCGGATCGGCCCCAAGCGTCGGGGGCGCGTACTGGAATGACGCAACTGCCGGGCATAGCTGGTCAGATTGAAGACGCCATTGGCCTTGATCTGGCCGTGCGCTTGCTCAGGCGGCGCGGTGGATGCGAGATCCATATTCCCCGCCGCGTCGCCGGGTCGATGCTGGCCGAGATCATTGGCGAGGAGGCGACCGCGCGCGTTGTCGATGCACTTGGGCCTGGCAAGGTGCTGTTGCCCTGCGGCCATCTTCGCGGTCAATTCGCGCGGCGCGAAGATGCGCGGCGCATGTTGCGCGACGGCGCATCGCTGCAACAGGTGGCGCTGAAGTGCGATATGCACACGCGCACGGTGTCCCGACTGCGTGCAGAGCTTGAAGCCGAACGTGGCGCGCGCCAGCCCACACTGCCATTTGACAGGACATAGGCTGATCTGCCAGAGTGACGAAGCGCGTCTGGCAGCCTGACCTAGACACCTGTCGAGGCGTATCCATCCCCCCTGATTTGCGAATGTGCCCCTATCGGTTTGGATCGGGGTTTTTTTCATGCAAACAAGCGCACAAGGGATTGCCTTCAAGAAACGGCATGAGGGCGATGTTCTCAAGGCGTATCGCTGCCCGGCGGGTGTCTGGACCATTGGCGTTGGTCTTACAGCTGCTTCGGGCGTGGTAAAACCGCGTGCGGGCATGACAATCAGCGAGGCAGAGTCCACGCGCCTTTTGCAATTGGCGCTACGGCACAACTATGAGCCTGCCGTCAAAGCTGCAATGCCACGTGCGAAACAGCATGAATTCGACGCGGGCGTGTCATTCCATTTCAATACCGGCGCAATCGGTCGGGCATCCTGGGTGAAGCGCTGGGCTGAGCGAAACTGGGACGCCACGCGCGCGGGGCTGTTGGCCTGGAACAAGGGCGGCGGGCGCGTATTGCCTGGCCTGACACGGCGGCGCGAAGAGGAATATCGCATGCTGCGATATCGTGACTACGGCCAAGGTGTACGCGCGCAGGGTGGCCGCGATGGTCTGGCGCGTGTTGTCGTTGACTTGTCGCGCGAAGAAATGGCTGCCGCACGCGCTGCTTTTTTGAAGCTGGGGTATCAGATCGGCGATGATATACGTGGCTTTGAGCTGTTTGCCATCCGTGCCTTTCAGAAAGATCATGATCTGACCGTTGATGGGATTGTCGGACGCGCAACGCTCTCGGCCCTTCAGCGTGTGATCGACAGCCGAACCAAGGCAGCGACGCCTGCCGCCGTTACTGCCGCTGGTGGTGCGGATACTACGGTTCAGGCAAGTGCGGAACTGGATCCTGCGCTTGCTTGGATCGGTCCGGCCGTGCTTGCCGTTGGTCTGCTTTGGGGCCTGTGGCTGGCATGGCGCTATCGCGACGCGTTGGCAGCGGCCATCGCGCCCCGCTTCCCCAAACTTGCCCACAAACTCTGGAGCATCTGATGAGTGCAGCCCTTCTCTCTGTCGCAACCCAGATCGGTGCCCCATTGATCCGGCAGGTTCTTTCCAACCGTATCGGTTCGCGGAATTCGGAGCTGGTAACCAGCGTGGTGGAAGCTGTCGCCCGACGCGCGGGTGTGGGCACGTCTGATCTGGGCCAGTTGGCCGAAAGCGATCCAAGCCGCATGGTCGATGCCGTGCGCGCGACCGAGGCGATGATGCCGGAAATGGTTGCGCTGTATGCGCAGGGGCTTGAAGGCCAGTTCGCGCTGCTTCAGGCCGAGCAGAAAGGCCATTGGCTGGGCTGGGCCTGGCGACCCTTCATGATGTGGCTGCTGGCCTTCCTGTGGTTGTGGAATATCGTGGTACTGCATCTGGCCAACGCCATCTGGAAGATTGCCCTGCCGCCCACTGACAGCGCCACACTTCTGGGCCTGACCAGCGTATATATGGCGCTTTACATGGGTGGACATACGCTGAAGGACTTCGTGCGGGTCACGCGAGGTGGGGCGTGAGTGAAGTGATGGATATTGCGCCCCTGATCTATTGGATTGCTGGCCTCTCCACGCTCGCGAATTTCGCCAACATGGCCTGGTCGATCTTTTCGGGGCCGACGCGCAAGCTATCCGAGCGCCTTGCCAAGACCGAGGTACGGCTCGTGGAAACCGAGCGCCTTGCAGAGCGCCATGCCAATCAGATTGCGGGTCTGAACCAGACTGTTGGTAGCATGCCCGGCCATGCAGCTTTGCACCAGCTGGAACTGACACTCGCCTCGATGGGGGGAGACCTGCGTGAAATGCGCGCCGTGATGGAAGGCAATGCAAAGGTGATGCAGCGGCTGGAGTTGGTGGTCACGCGCCACGAAGATCACCTGCTCGATGGAGGCAAGCGATGAGCGACTATCTGGCAACCCTGCGCAAACACCGGCGACTGGCCATCCTGCGCCATCTGGAGCGCTGCTCGGAATTCACATCAAATGCCTCGATCCTCGTGGATGTGCTGCGCGGCGTAGGTGTGACATCGACACGCTCTCAAGTCATCACGGAACTTACGTGGCTGGCCGAAAACGGTTTCACGGAAAACGACGATCGCGGCGATTTTGTCATCGCCACAGCGACGGAGCGCGGGATCGAGATCGCGCAGGGCGCAACCACGCATCCCGACATCCAGCGCCCGCATCCGCGCAATCGCGGGGTCTGATCCATGCCCCCGCCGCGCAAGGTCGATCTGCTGCCCGCCGAGTTGAAGGGATGGCTACAGGAAGAGCTGCGCGCGCGCGGCTTCGGTGGTTATGAAGATCTGGCAGAGGCGCTGAACTTTCGCCTGGAAGAGGCAGGCTCGGAACTGCGCATCCGCAAATCCGCACTCCATGCCTTCGGTCAGGAATACGAGGAGTTCGTCAAATACCAAGAGCAGGCCAGCGCATGGGCGACGGATTGGATGCAGGAACAAGGTCTGGCCGAGGAAGCCAAGCGCCACAACGTGCTGTTCCAGATGATCACCACGCTCGCTTTCAAAGTCATGCAATCACAGATGCTGAAGCAGGGCGGGGAGATTGATCCTAAAGAACTGCATTTTCTGGGTCGGATGCTGAAGGACGTTATGGCGTCCTCGGGTATCCGTGAAAGCCTGATCGTGGCCGAACGCAAGGCGCAGGCTGCAAAGCTGGATGAGGCAGTCGAGGCAGGCGACATCGACAAAGAGGCCGCAGCCAAGGCGCGGCGCATAATGGGGTTTGGTGATGATTGACGATGCCAGAATTGACCGCTCGATGCTCATTCTCGTCACCGATGCCCATTGGCGTGCGGCGCGCTGGTGGGTGCGCATCGCGGCGGTGATTTGCGGCAAGCATCACTTGGTCGATCATCTGGGTTGTCGTAATCGCATCGCTGTCTGGTGCGGGGTTCCGTATCTGTGGTCGATCCGCGAGGTGTCTGCGTGAGGGCAAGGAAACTAACCCCCCCAAGGTTCAAAGCCGAACTCAGTTTTGCACTTGGGGCATTTTCGAAAGTACTTGTCCCCCTGAAGGATCGACTTGTGGCCGTCTTCAATGCAAGATGCGCAAAGGTAATGAAGCGGCTCACCTCTCATTACTGCGTCCATATCGTTGAAGGCATAAACGATGCTTCCAGCTTGAGTTTCCTGTCGAACGTATTTTTCAAGGTCCGACTTAAACGCTTTCGCTTTCCCGAGTTCTTGTTGCAGCGCCAAGAGCTGACCTTTCAGATGCGCATTTGCCATCTGCGCATTTGCTACCTGCAAAGTCAGATCGCTGAGCGCAAGTTTGATATCGGCATCAGTGCCAACTGGCGATTTCTGGAAAAGACCCTGCACGGTTTGAATGGCTCTGGCGATGTTTCCAGTGGCCGTACCGACATCCCTGGCCAGACCGACCGCGTTGTTCAACGTCTCGAAATCGAAATCCATGATTTGCTCCAAATTGGTAAAGAGATTCGGATTTTAGCATATACTGCCATGTCAGCTTGGCCTAGTACTGCAGGGGTCCGCCATGGCTGACACCGCACTCGCCCGCGTCGTCAACTTCCTGCCCTACCAGAACCGCTGGATCAACGATCAGAGCCGGTTCAAGATCGGCATGTTTTCACGCCAGACCGGAAAGACCTTCTCGACGGGCGGCGAATGCGCCGACGATTGCTTCCAGTCGTGGATCGAGGACCGGCGGGCGCGCTGGGTGATCCTGTCACGCGGCGAGCGTCAGGCAGCCGAGATGATGACTGAGGTGATCAAGCCTTTCACCAAGGGCTTTTACGAGGTCTACAACACCTTGTTGAAAGGGGGCGAACCGCGCTTTGAAGAGGGCGAGTTCCGTGCCCCCCAGGAGAAAGGCCCCGATGCGGTCTACAAGTCGCTGGAAGTGAAGTTTCCCAATGGCTCGCGCATCACGGCGTTACCTGCGAACCCCGACACGGCGCGCGGGTTTTCGGCCAATGTGATCCTGGACGAATTCGGTTTCCATGCGAAGTCGCGCGAAATCTGGGCGGCGCTTTTTCCGGTGATATCCAAATCTGGCCTGAAACTGCGCGTGATTTCCACGCCCAATGGCAAGGGCAACAAGTTCTATGAGCTGATGACTGCCGAGGACAGCGTCTGGTCGCGCCACATCGTCGATATCTACGAGGCCGTGCGCCAAGGGCTGGACCGCGACATCGACATGCTGCGCCGTGGCATGGCCGACGAGGATGCCTGGGCGCAGGAATACGAGCTGAAGTGGCTGGACGAAGCCACCGCATGGCTGAGCTATGATCTGATCTCTGCCAATGAGCACCCCGCCGCCGGGCTGCCCGCGCTATATCAGGGTGGCCCGTGTTTCGTGGGCGTCGATATCGCAGCCCGCAATGACCTGTTCGTCATCTGGGTGTTGGAGCAGGTGGGTGATGTGCTCTGGACGCGCGAGATCATCGCACGCCGCCGGATCAAGTTTGCCGAACAGGATCAGTTGCTCGCCGACGTGATGCGCCGGTACCATGTGGTGCGTTGCGCGATCGACCAGACCGGCATGGGCGAAAAACCTGTCGAGGATGCCAAACGTCGACATGGGGAAAGCCGCGTCGAAGGCGTGCTGTTCTCGACCGCTACAAAGCTTGATCTTGCGACAGCGCTTAAGGAAGCCATGGAAGAACGTCGCGCCCGCATACCTGCTGGTGATGTGGTCCTGCGCGCCGATCTGCACGCCATCCAGTCACAGGTGGGGATCACGGGTCAGCGCCGTTTGGTGGCCGATGGCGATACAGACGGGCATGCGGACCGGTTCTGGGCCGGTGCGCTGGCCGTGGGCGCCGCACGCTCGACCTACCAGCCCTATGAATACCGCCCCGTTCCGCGTGGTGGTGGCGGTGATGATGACATGCGCCGCATCAGGCTGACTTCGGGCCTTGGCGGTATGAAAGGAGTGATCTGATGGCGTTGCTCGATCAATACGGTCGCCCGGTCAAAACGCAGACCCTGACGCAAACCATGGCGCGCCCGGGCATTACCGGTATCCGGCAGGCCTGGGGCGGCAGCACCGCATCGGGGCTGACCCCGCAACGGCTGGCCTCGATCCTGGCAGCCTGTGATCAGGGGGATCACGTTCCCTACGTCACGCTGGCCGAGGAAATGGAGGAGCGCGATCCGCATTACGCCTCTGTGCTTGGTGTACGCAAGCGCGCAGTCTCTGGCGTGAGCGCGCAGGTCAAGCCAGCGTCCGACAGTGCCCGCGACAAGGAAATCGCAGAGGCCGTACGCGCGCGGATCGCTGAGCATTCCGGCTTTGCCGATATGGTTGAAGATCTGCTGGATGGTTTGGGCAAGGGCTTTGCTGTCGTGGAAATCGACTGGGCGCGGTCCAAACGCGAATGGTGGCCCGACCGTTTCGAGCATGTTGATCCGCGCTTCATCCGTTTCGACCGCGACACCTTGCGTGTGCCGCATCTGCTGGATGAGGCCGACCCGGTGGACGGAATCCCGCTTGCACCCTTCAAATTCGCCTATCACACACCCCGCCTGAAATCAGGCATCCCCCTGCGCGGAGGACTTGCGCGGCTTTCGGCTTTCACTTGGATGTGCAAGGCATTTGCGCTGAAGGATTGGGTGGCCTTCGCCGAGCTTTATGGCCTGCCGCTGAGACTGGGGCGCTACGGCCCTGACGCTACGCGCGAGGATGTCGAAAAGCTGTTCCAAGCTGTTGCCAATATCGGAACTGATGCCGCCGCCGTTCTACCCGAGAGCATGCGCATCGAGTTTGAGGCCGTTGCGGGGGGTGCGGGTGGCGAGCACCTGTTTGAGAACCTTGCGCGCTATCTGGACGAGCAGACGTCAAAAGCAGTGCTTGGCCAGACAATGACCA
Source organism: Paracoccaceae bacterium (assembly GCA_017510335.1). GTDB lineage: Bacteria > Pseudomonadota > Alphaproteobacteria > Rhodobacterales > Rhodobacteraceae > Roseinatronobacter. Next base: position 195,373 of record JAFWNM010000028.1, on the reverse strand, counting down.
GCGATAACGGATCCAGCCAGGCGCAGGCGCAGGTCCATAACGAGGTGCGCCATGACATTGCAGCGGCGGATGCTCGCGGGGTAACCGGCACGATCCAGCGCGATATTGTCAAACCCTATGTCGATCTGAATTACGGGGTGCAGGAAGGCTACCCCACAGTCTTCATCGAGATTGCGGAGCCAGACAATACGACCGAGCGGATGAAGGCTGCAGAGGGTCTGATCGGGCGCGGGTTGCGCGTGCCTTCGCGCGAACTGCGCACGGCGCTCAAGTTCTCGGAGCCACAGAATGGCGAGGAGGTTGTGGGCGGTACGCCCCCGCCCGCCGATCCGCCCGCGCTGGCGCTGAACCGCAAGGGTGACGCCCCGGAGGATGCGCTGGACGAGATCGAGGCGGAGATGCTGGAAGACTGGCAACCCGTCATGCGCGAGGTGCTCGACCCGGTCGAGGAGGCGATCAGGAATGCGGCGAGCTATGAGGACGCGCTATTGAGGCTGGACGCGCTCGGCCCGATCGACAGCGCACGCGTGATCGATGTTCTGGTCAAGGGCATGTTCCTGGCACGTGCTCAAGGGGATGTGCAGGATGGCTGACCGCCCGGCGTATTCCTTCACCCCCGGCCCGCCGCCCGAAGCCTCGCGCTTTCTTGCAAACAAGGACTGGCTGCCTGCCTTCAGCTGGCAGGATGTCGAACCGGAAGAACACGCGACGGCCTTCACCGTGGCCAAGGCCATGCAGATGGATGTCCTGAAGGATATCCGCGACGAGCTGCAGCGCGCGCTGGATGAGGGCATTCCTTTTGAGCAGTTCCAGCGCAACCTGCGCCCGCGTCTGGAGGCACGCGGCTGGTGGGGACAATCCATAATGGTCGATCCTGCCACAGGAGAGGCGCGCGCGGTCCAGCTTGGATCGCCCCGCCGATTGCGCGTGATCTACCAGTCCAACCTGCGCGCAGCCCGGGCTGCTGGCCAGTGGGAGCGCATCCAGCGCAGCAAGCGTGCGCTGCCCTATCTGGAATACCGCCTTGGCCCGTCCGAGCGCCACCGCCCCCATCACCAGGCGAAGGAAGGGATGGTGCTTGCTGCCGATGATCCGTTCTGGGCCTCCTGGTATCCGCCTAATGGCTGGGGCTGCAAATGCTGGGTGCGCCAGCTAACGGGCACGCAGGCTGAAGAGCGCGGGATCAGCACCAGCCCAGACGTGCCAATGCATGATGTGACAAACACCCGCACCGGCGAAGTGCGCCGCGTGCCTGTGGGCATCGATCCGGGGTGGGAGCGCAATCCGGGCGCGCAGCGTGTGCAGGCGAGCATCGACATGCTACAGGGCAAGGCCGTATCGGTCCCGCCAGAGGTTGCCCGCGTGGCCCTGCGCGACCTCGAAGATGGCTGGATGGCGGAACGCGCGCGCCGTCATCCGGACTGGCGCGAAGACCTGCCATTTCTTGAAGCGTTGCGGCGGATTTTCGCACCTGCTGGCGCATGAAGCCGGGGACCGGGGCGCAATGCGGCCACAGCGCGCCGTTAAATACCCATTAAAGGGGCTGGACGGGTTCGCGGGCGTGCTGATACCGTGACGAAAGCAAGGCGGCTGTGTGAGCCGCTCTCGCGATCTTTCCCAAAGCGTGCAATATCATGACTGCCCTCGACATCTGTCGAGGCTGATTGCCTGTGCCTGACTTGCGATTGTGCAGGCATGAACGCACATGCTTTTCTCTCACCATTGCCTATCGCGCTGAACTCGGAACTGGCCGCGCCAAACGACACAACCGAGGTGCCCGAATGGATCCAGATCACCCCCAAGGCCCCGCGCCTTGAGGGAATGGATGGACGCATCTGGACAATGGCAGACCCCGAAGCCGTTGTGGCAACCTGTCGGGCGAATATGGCGGGTGGGCGGCTTATCCCGGTCGATTTCGAACACGCCACCCATGTGAAGGGCGCGCGCGGCGAGCGCGCCGATGCTGCTGGCTGGATCCGTGAGATGGAAGCCCGCGACGGCGCGATATGGGGTCGCGTCGAATGGAATGACAGCGGGCGCGAGGCTATTGCCACGCGTGGCTACCGCTTCATCAGCCCCGGTTTCGATTTTCACAAGCTGACTGGCGCAGTGCGTCGGATCGTTTCGGCGGGTCTTACGAACCTGCCGAATTTCACCATGCCTGCGCTGAACCGCGAAGGCGAATTTGAGGAGACAGAGATGGACGCTGCCGTCCTTCAGGCCCTTGGCCTCAAGCCAGATGCGAGCGCGGCAGATGCCGTGGTCGCGATCACCAGGCTGCGCACGGATGCAGACACTGCGCTGAACCGTGCTGCAAACCCCGATCCCGCGCAGTTCGTGCCGCGCGCGGATTATGAACTGGCCACCAATCGCGTCAGCGAGCTGGAAACCGAAGTCAAAACGCACCGCGAGGCGGAGATCGAGGCGGCTGTTGATGCCGCGATCGAAGCGGGCAAGGTCGCGCCAGCCAGTCGGGAGTATCACTTGGCCGTCTGCCGGGCTGATGGCGGGCTGGAGACGTTCCGCAGCTTCATCGGGACCGCGCCAGTCATCGTCTCGGACAAGCCTGCGCCCAAAACGACCGACCCCAAGGTGCAGGCCGACCAGCTCAGCAGTGAAGAGTTGGCGATGTGCCGCGCCTGGGGAATGGCCCCCGATGATTTCAAAGCCGCACGCGCGGCACAGGAGACCTGATCCATGCCGATGATCACGAATGCAACACTCACTGCCCTGCGCACGATGGTCCACACAGCCTTCCGTACAGGTTTCGATGGCATGATGCCGCAGACCTTCTACCGCGATGCGGCGATGGTCATCCCGTCCACCACTGCATCTAACACCTATGACTGGCTGGGCGACTTCCCCGAGCTGCGCGAATGGATCGGTGATCGTGTCATCAAGGACATGAAGGAAAACGCCTACCAGATCACCAACCGGACGTTTGAAAGCACAGTGGGCATCAAGCGTACCCATATCGAGGATGACAATCTGGGCACTTACGGCATGCGGTTTACCCGCATGGGTCAGGCGGCCGCGCGCCATCCCGACATAATCACGGCCGAGCTGATGAAAAATGGCCATGCGGCGCTGTGCTTTGACGGGCAGAACTTCTTTGACACGGATCATCCGGTTTATGCCAATCATGATGGCACCGGTGCTGCCAGCACTGTGTCGAACTATGATGATAATGGCGGGGTCACTGCAACCCCGGCGTGGTATCTGATCGATGCGTCCGACGCAGTGCTGCCTTTCATCTTCCAGGAGCGCACCAAGCCGGAACTGGAAACCAAGGAAAGCTCCTCGAATTCAGACGAGGTGTTCCTGAAGGACCAGTATCTCTACGGCATCCGCTATCGTTGCAATGGCGGCTATGGCTTCTGGCAGAAGGCCTATAAAAGCCACAAGCCGCTGACCGGCGACAACCTGGACGAAGCCATCGCAACGATGATGGAATTCAAGGGTGATGGCGGGCGTCCCTTGGGCATTACCCCGACGCGCCTGATTGTTCCGCCCAGATTGCGCGCTTCGGCCAACAAGACCGTCAAGGTCATGTTCGGCGAAGGCGGGGCATCGAACGCGAACTACGAGGCGGTCGAAGTGCGCGTCACGCCGTGGCTCGCCTGAACTGATCGTCGGTTTCTCTGCGGGGGCGGTTTTGCCCGCCCCCCATGACAAGCTGACAGGAGATGAAAATGTCGAAACTGATCAAGATCGCGGCCCTGGCACAGGCAGGGTTTTTCCGGGCCGGGCAGTTCTGGCCGCATGAGGGTGTCGTGGTCGACGCCGATGAACTCGACGAAGCTGTACTCAAACGCCTTGCAGGTGACCGCAATCTACGCATCGAGCCTGCACCCGAGGGGGCGACTGTCGTGGAGGTCGCAGCGGCGACGGATGACCTGAAGGCGCGGCTGCGCGCGGCAATCGCAGGCCTTCCATCTGACGCCTTCGGTGCATCCGGCGCGCCTAACCTGACCCCGCTGCGAGAGGCGCTGCCTGCGGACGCATCACAGATCACAGGTACCCTGCGCGACGAGGTCTGGCGCGAGTTGTCCCCCGCCAAGGAATAACCCCCCCGCGCCAAAGGGTGCCGCGCACGACGTGGCATCCTACACCCGTTAACCCCCGATTGAACGGACCTTTCAATGGCCTATGCCACGCCTGCTGACATTGCCGACATTTACGGCCCCGACGCGCTGCTGGTGGCAGACCGCGACGGTGACGGCATGGCCGAAACGGCAGCGGTTGCCCGCGCGCTGACCGCCGCATCCGAGGAAATCGACAGCCATATCGGCGTGCGCTACCGCCTGCCTCTGCCCGCCGTGCCCGGCCTGTTGCGCCAGTTGGCGGTCGACATCGCCCTTTACCGGCTGGCCGCAACCGCAGATGTGCAATCCGAAATCCACCGCACCCGCTATGAGGACGCGCGGGCAACCCTGAAACGACTGGCCGAAGGCAAAGCCGCCTTGGTCCTGCCGCCCGAGCCGCAGGCAGAACCCACCCCCGACACGAGCCCCCGTCCCATCGTGACCGGCGGGCCGGATCGCATCTTCTCACGCGAAAAAATGCGGGGGCTGTGATGGCGGGCGTTCAGGTCGAACTAACATTGCAGGGCATAGAGGGGGCCGCGCGTGCCCTTGGTGCGCTGGCCGAGACCGATCTGGAAGATCTGGCATTCAATGTCGGCGCGCTGCTGGAAAGCAGCACGCAAGAGCGCATCGCCACGGGCAAGGCCGCACCCGACGGCACCCCGTGGGACCCGTGGTCGGCGCGCTATGCCAAGACGCGCAAGGGCCAGCATTCGCTGCTGGTCAGCGGCAACGGCCTGTTGACCGCCACCCAGAACTACACGACCGGCACGACCGTGCGCGTGGGCAACAATCTGGTCTATGGCGCGATCCACCAGTTGGGCGGCGAGATCGAAAATGCATGGGGACGCGGGATCAAGGTCACGATGCCCGCGCGACCCTATCTGGGCCTGTCGGCGCATGATGTCACCGCGATCACCGATCTGATCACCGACACTGTGAAGGAGCCATTCCAATGAGCGCGTCCTTGCCGATCACGTTGCTGGCCAATCTGCCCGGCATTGTCGCCAGTGCCATCCATGACCGGCTGCCCGATCTGGCCGAATGCACGCCCATGCTGGGCGGGTTCGATCTGGAGGAATTGAAGCGGACATCGGTCAAAGCCCCCGCGATCCGTGTGACGCGGCTAGGCCTGCGCCCGCGCGACACCCGCGCAGGGCCGCACCGCCGCTTTGACGCGATGATGGCGGCCTTCGTGATCACCCGCGACCGCGCGGGGCTGCCCCGCGATGTCGCTTTGTCGAACCTGACCGCCGCGCTGCTGGCGCTGATCCCCGACAATTCGTGGGCAACCGCTGGTTTGGGCGAAGCAGAGGGCGTCGAAGAACGCGTTCTGGTCAACGGGGCAACGCGTGGTGTCGCGCTATCGCTGGCCGCTGTGACATGGGTCCAGCCCGTCACGCTGGCAGCACTGCCCGCATCCGGCCCTGTGCCCGTCACTTTGTATCTGGGCGGTATTTTCAGCGACGAGGTGCTGTCATGAGCTTTGAAACGGCAGAGTTGGACCGTCGCGTGGCCAATATCGTGCAAATGGGCCGCGTGATTGAAATTGACAGCGCCGCCATGCGCGCACGGGTCCAGATCGGCGATCTGGTGACCCCGATGATACCGGTGGCACAACTGGCGTCCGGCCAGATCAAGCTGCATTGGATGCCGTCAGCAGGGGAACAGGTTGTCGTCTATGCCCCTTCGGGCGAGGTCGGCGCGGCCTTTGTCCAAGGTTCGGTGCCCCAAAACGGAAGCGCGGTCGCGCAGGACGCCAGCCACCCGACGATTGATCTGGGCGGCGGCACATTGGTGATCACAGGGGACGTCACGATCACTGGCAACATCACAGTGACCGGCCGGATTGATGTAACCGAGGACGTGACAGCAACAGGGATCAGTTTGGTTGACCACATTCACCCCGAAAGCGTCGGGATTTTGACGGGGCCACCACAATGACGATCAAAACAAGCGCCTATCTTGTGCTGGCTGATGGTTGGGTTGGCGGGGTTTTCTTGCGCCGCGATGACGTTGTGCAGCTCACTCCGGCACAGGCCCAGTTTGAAAACGTCGCACCCGCCCCTGAACCCGCTGAAAAACCAGCGATCAAAAGTGCCAGGTCGCGCGTCCGCAAATCGGCGAGCGCGCAATGACCGGTATGTCCCGTGACACAGGCACCCGGATCGCGTTCGATGCGCATCTGTCGCAGTCGATCATGGATATCCTGCTGACCCCACGCGGCACCCGCGTCATGCGCCGCGCGTATGGGTCGGACCTGCCCGCGCTGATCGATGCGCCGATGAACGGTGAAACGCTGGTCGACCTGTTCATGGGCGTGGCCGAAGCATTGGACCGCTGGGAGCCGCGTTTCACGCTCTCGCGGGTGCAGGTTCTGGCCGCCGCACCCGGTCGTCTGACGCTGACACTGGAAGGTGCCGTGATCGGGCGATCCGCGCCAGTCGCGCTGGAACTGGAGCTCGCAGCATGAGCGTGCGTTTTGACCAGATCGACCTGTCGCGACTGCCCCCGCCCGATGTAATTGAGCCGCTGGATTATGAGGTGCTGCTGGCGGAGATGGTCGCGCAAGTGACCGCCGCTGACCCTAGCCTGGCGCCGGTCTTAGCATTGGAAAGCGAACCGGCGGTCAAAGTGCTGCAAGCCGTGGCCTATGTCCGCCTGTTGGACCGCGCCCGCGTGAATGATGCGGCCCGCGCGGTGATGCTGGCACAGGCCACAGGCGCGGACCTTGACAATCTGGCCGCGCTGTTTGGGGTCGCGCGCGCTGTGATCGCGCCTGCGGATGACAGCGCATTGCCGCCGGTCGCCGCTGTTCTGGAAAGCGACACCCGGTTGCGCGCGCGCGCACAGTTGTCGTTGCAGGCGTTCAGCTGCGGCGGTCCAGCGGGGGCGTATGCGTTCTGGGCGATGACCGCGACACCGGCTGTGCTGGACGCGATGGTCGACAGCCCCGCGCCGGGCGATGTGCGCGTGGTCGTGCTGCGCGACCCGGCATCCAGCCTGACCGAAGACGAAATGATCACGGCCGTGCGCGACATGGTCACGCGCGACGATATCCGGGTGCTGTGCGACAACGTCTATGTTCAACCCGCCAGCCCCGTTCCCTTCACCGTCGTGGCCGCGCTGGAGCTGTTGGACGGACCAGATGCAGGCGCTGTCCTGGACACCGCGCGCGCCGCGGTGGCCGCTTTCGTCGCCGCCCGCTTTCGCATCGGGGCATCGGTTACCCGCGCTGGACTGATCGCGGCGCTCTATTCCGCAGGCGTCCGCGATGTGGTCCTGACGCAGCCCGTCGAAAATGTCGAAGCGGCCGCGCACCAAGTGCCTGTCTGCACCGCCATCACTGTGGCGGAGGCCGCATGATGTTGGCGCTCTTGCCTCCACACCGTGGCGCAGTCGAAATGGCCTTGACCCATGCCGCAACCGCGCGCGCCTTGCCCGTCCCGATTGACACGTTGTGGGACTCCGCGCGCTGCCCCTCCAACCTTTTGCCGTGGCTGGCATGGACCTTGGGGGTCGAGGATTGGGACACCGCATGGTCCGAGGCGCGCAAGCGCGCGGTCATCACGGAAGCGGTGGCCATCCACCGGATGCGCGGCACTGTTGCGGCCGTGCGCCGTGTTCTGCGGCTGGCAGGCTTTGGCGAGGCGCGCATTGTCGAGCGCTGGGGCGAGAAATTGCGTGACGGGACAATCACCCGTGACGGGTCCGAAACACGCATGGCCGCCGATCATTGGGCGGAATACCGCGTTATTCTAGACCGGCCGATCACAGCGGAACAGGCCGTGTTCGTGCGCCGGCTGATTGAACGGGCTGCACCCGCGCGCTGCCACCTGAAGCTCTTGGACTTCACCGAAACACCGATCCGGCGCGACGGCACAATCCAGCGCGATGGAGCATTCACCAGAGGAGGTGCGTGATGGGCACGCTGAATGATAGCGGCGATAGCTTTCCTGACATTTTGCAGTTCGAACAGACCGATCCAGTTTTATCGGGTGAACCGAACGAGGCAACCGGCGCGGGCATCGACAACATTCCCCACCTGCAGCTGGCCCGGCGCACCCGCTGGCTGAAAACCCGTGTCGACCAGTTGCTGGGGCTGGTTGTAAACGCCACGACAAACGTGGCCGGCATCGTGCGGCTGAACAACACGCTGACCTCGACCGCGACGGATCAGGCCGCAACGGCCGACGCTGTGCGCCGCGCGAATGCCGAGGCGTTATCGCGTGTGCCTGCCACCCGCCAGATCGGCGCGGCGGGGCTGGCCGTCGGCGGCGGTGCGCTGTCGGTCGACCGGACAATCACGGTCCCCAAAGCGACTGTCGAGCAAGCTATCCAAGGCATAGACGACGATGTGGCGCTGACCCCGCTGACAGGCCGCGCCCTCGTCGAGGACTTTGTCGGTGGGTCCGACGATGGTGGCCTGGGTTTGGTCCCTGCGGGCGCGCTGATGGATTTCGCCCGCCAGACTGCGCCAGACGGCTGGTTGATCTGTAACGGGGCCGAAGTGCCGCGCGCGCAATATCCGGCGCTTTTTGCCGCTATCGGCACGATCTGGGGCGTTGGCGATGGTTCCACGACATTTAATCTACCAGATCTGCGCGGCGAATTCCGGCGCGGCTGGGACGCGGGGCGCGGGGTCGATGCGGGTCGTGCTTTCGGGAGCAGACAAAAAGGAACCCTTTTTGTTTTCGATCAGAATAACGACGGCGTCTGGGTCACTGGTGTTCCTGGCACATCCTTGGCCGCATCGCAGACTACGGCGGGCGTCGATAGCTATTCGATAAATGATTACCCCGGCGCGCGCGCGATGGGCGCAATGCCAACTGGCAATGAACCTATTCCGGGCGCGAACAATAACCTCCACGCATCTGGCACTACCCGCCCGCGCAACATCGCAGTTCTGACCTGCATCAAAACCTGAAGGAGCAATCACCATGCCTGATCAATTCCTGCACGGGGTGGAGGTCGTCCAGATCGACGATGGCCTGCGCCCAATTCAGACCGTCAAATCATCCATCATCGGCTTTGTGGGCACTGCGCCCGATGCTGATGCCGCAACATTTCCGCTGAACGCGCCCGTGCTGGTGACCGGGCCGCGCATGGCCGGGGCCTTGGGGGCGACAGGCACATTGCGCAGCGCCTATCTGGCGGCCTATGCGCAAGGGGTGGCCGAGATCGTGGTCGTTCGCGTCGAGCAAGGGAATGACGCCGCCGCAACGTTGGCCAACGTGATCGGGGACGAAACACTTTATGCGGGTGTTTACGGCTTTCTCGCATCGGCCAGCGCCAATGGCCAAGTGCCGCGCATTCTGGCCGCGCCCGGCTTCACATCCAGCGATCCGGCAGATGGCGTCAATCCGGTCGTGTCAGCGCTGCTCAGCGTCGCCACCCGCCTGCGCGCCATCGTGATCAAAGATGGTCCGAACACGACCGAGGCCGCCGCGATCACCGACGCCGCCCTCTACGGGTCTGACCGTTTATATATCGTGGACCCGGCGGTGCGCGTGTTCGACCAGACCACCGCGTCGAATATGACACGCCCCTCATCGGCCTTTGTCGCGGGGCTGCTGTCCAAGCGCGACCGCGAACGGGGTTTCTGGTGGTCGCCATCCAACCAAGAAGTGCGCGGGATCACGGGCACGTCGCGCCCTGTGGGCTTCCAGATGTCGGAACCCGCAACCGAGTCCAACCGCCTGAACGAGGCCAAAGTGGCCACCATCGTCCGCCAGAACGGGTTCCGCCTGTGGGGCAATCGGTCGACCGCAACGGATCCGCTTTGGGCGTTTCTGTCTGTGCGCCGCACAGCCGACATGATCTATGAAAGCATCGAAGCAGCGCATCTGTGGGCGATGGACCGTCCGTTCAGCGCGCAGCTGCTGCTGGATATCCGCGACAGTGTGCAGGCCTATCTGGATACGCTGACCACGCGCGGTGCGATCTTGGGCGGGCGCGTCTGGCTGGACCCGGAACTGAACACCGAGGCCACGCTGAAACAGGGCAAGCTGTTCCTTGATTTCGACATCGAACCGCCCGCACCGCTGGAACGCCTGACGTTCCGTGCCCACCGCAACGGGGTCTATTACGAAGAACTCGTCGCCACTGTCATCGCCGCACAAGGGGTCTGAACATGACTTATCCGAAGCAAATCCGCAACTACAACGCCTTCGTCGACGGGGTCAGCTATTTCGGCCGCGCGACCGAAGGCAAGCTGCCCGACCTGAAGATTATGACCGCCGGTTTCCGGGGCGCGGGCATGGATGGTCCCGTGGGCGTCGATATGGGTCTGGAAGCGATGAAGAGCGAACTGACCTTCGCTGAATGGGACCCCGCGCTGTCCCGCCTGATCGGGCGCGTCAACCGCTTCGTGCTGCGCCCCGTCCACAAGGGCGAGGACGGCGCAGCCGCCGACACCATGATCTTCACCATCGGCGGGTTGATAACAATTTGGGAACCGGGCGCGCTGAAACCCGGCAGCGAGAGCCTGCTGAAAATGACCATCGACCTGCGCACCTATCGCTATGAACACAATGGCGAGGTGATCTGGGACATCGATCTGGAAGCGGGCAAGCGCTTGATCGGGGGCGTGGATCAGCTGGCCGATCACCGCCGCGCCATGGGCATTTGAAAGGGGTATTGAATGAGCACTTCAAAGTTGAACCGCGTCACCCTATCCGCTCCTCTGGATCGTGGCGGGGGCGACACGATAACAGAGCTGGTTGTCATGAAACCGACCGTTGGCGCGCTGCGCGGTCTGCAACTGGCGATGGTCCAGATGCAGGACGTCAACGCGCTGGCCAAGCTGTTGCCCCGCATCACCCAGCCGCCGCTGGCCACCGAAGAGGTGTTCGCGCTGGACCCTGCGGACTTCGCCGCGCTGGCCAATATTGTGTCCCTTTTTTTCATGACGCAGGCGCAACTGAACATGGTGCTGATCGACCATCAGCCGGACTAGGCCTGCCCGATGACATAGAGGAGGCGATGGCCGACATCGCCTTCATCTTCCACTGGCCCCCTGCGGTCATGGACGCCATGGACCCCGCTGAATTCGCCCGCTGGTGGCGACATGCCAGCGACCGCTGGAAAACAGTGAACCATCAACCGGAAAAGTGACGTGTTAGACCTGAACATCGCCCTGATCCTGAAGTTCGTCGACCAGGCCACTGCGCCTGCGCGCGCGGCCTTGCAGAATATTCAGGGCGCGTCCGAAGCCGTCCAGCGCTTTGGCGGCCAGCAAATGGCAGCGGGGCGGCAGATGGTCGAGCAGGCGAATGCCCAGACGGCAGCGCTGCGCGGTTCGACTATGGCGACCCTTGGCACGGGCGCTGCGCTGGTCGCGCTGATGCAACCTGCTATACAGTTCGAAGCCCAGATGGACAAAGTCGCGGCAGTGTCGCGCGCGAACGCCGAGGAACAAGAAGCGCTGACACGCGCCGCGCTGGAACAGGGTGCGCGGACACGGTTTTCCGCGCGGCAGGCGGGCGAGGGGTTGGAATATTTGGGCATGGCGGGTTTTGACGCCCGCGCACAGATCGCCGCATTGCCTGGCGTTCTGGATCTGGCGGCGGCCGCTGGGGCAGGCTTGGGCGATACCGCAAACTATGCCACTAACATGCTGTCGGCATTCGGCCTGCCCGCCGAGCAGATGAGCCGCGTGGGTGATGTTCTGGTCAACACATTTACCTCGTCCAACACGGACCTGAACAGTCTTGCGGCGACTATGTCCTATGCCGCGCCCGTGGCCAAGGGCTTGGGCATCGAGATCGAGACCGTCGCGGCCATGGCCGGTCGTCTGGGCGATCAGGGCATTTCGGGGGAACGCGCGGGGACCGCCCTGCGCGCGGTATTGCAGCGATTGGTTGCACCATCGACCGAGGCGGCAAACGCGCTGGACGGGCTGGGGGTGAACATCGCCGATGCGGACGGCAACATGCGCCCGATGCTGGATGTGCTGGCCGATATGGACGAGGCAATGCGCGGGATGGGGCAAGTGGCCCGCGAGAACTTGCGGTCTGTCATCTTTGGCACGGAAGCCGCCGGTGCCGCCGCGATCCTGATGGAGGGCGCGGGCAGTGGCGCGCTGCAATCCTATGCGGCCGGGCTGGCCGAAACGGGATCCGCTGCGCGCGTTGCAGCGCAAATGAGCGACAACGCGCGCGGGTCCATTGACCGGATGCGCAGCGCTGTCGAGGGGATGCAAATCGCGCTGGGTAACGGGCTCTTGCCGGTGCTGGCGGACATGGCCGAACGGCTGGGGCCGATTGCCGTGACCGCCGGTCAATGGGCCAGCGAGAACCAAGCTCTGGTCACGACCATCGGTTGGATCGTCGCGGGCTTGTTGGGGCTGAACATTGCCGTCCTGGCCGCACAGTGGGGGTTCTGGCTGCTGTTCGGATGGGTGGGCAAGGCGCGCGTGGCCTTGGGCGCGCTGATCGTGGCCGTGGGCTGGATCGGCCGCACCCTTGCCGTTCTGGCCCTGCGTGCAATCCCGCTTGTCCAAGTTGCCCTGATGGCCTTTGCCAATGTCGTCTTTTTTGTAGCACGGATGTTTGTAGGCCTGGGCATGTTGCTGATGAAGAACCCCATCACTCTGGCCGCACTGGCTATCGCTGCCGCAGTCTACATAATCTATGATAGTTGGGACGGGATTGTGGCCTATTTCCAAGACAAGTTCGACCGCGTGAAGGACGCATTCGGTGGCAGTTTCTTGGGCGGCCTGCGCGCGCTATGGGCCGAATTCAACATCTTCACCCTGATGATGGACGCCGTCGAGGGCGTGCTGCGCTATCTGGGCGAGGCATTCAACATCGATCTGTTCACCCAAGGGGCCAACATGATCGAAAGCCTGCGCGCAGGGATTTATTCTGTGCTGACCGGCATGGTCGCGGCAGTGAAAACTTATCTGGCAGGAATCGTGCCGGACTGGCTGATGTTCGCGTGGTCATATGTCAGCGGAGGCGGGGCACTGGATGGCAACACTTCTGCCGCCCCGAGCAGCGGATCAGGCGCGCGCAGACGGCCTTCGGGCGGCCGCGACAGCGGGGGCCTTGTCCGCCCTGGCTTCCTTTATGAAATCAACGAGCGCGCACAGGAATTCTTCAGCCCGAATTTGCCCGGAAGCGTTGTGCGCGGCACGGACCTGCGCGGGGGTGCCAGCGGCGCTGGTCGGTGCAGCGTAACGGTTGGCGACATCCATATCCATCTGCCCCAAGGGGTCGACCCGCAAGCGGTCGCCCGCGAGGTCCAGTGCGCGCTGCGCGATGTGCTGCGGCAAGGCCGCCATGATCTGCATGACGGGGCGCTGACATGATCGCAACGGTATTGATGGGCTTGGGCGCGTTTCGCTTCGGGGTGACCGGGGGCAGCTATCAAAGCCTGCGCCGCACGGCGGAATACCGCTGGGCCAGTCAGGACCGGCTGGGGCGCGATCCGGCGTTGCAATTTACTGGACCAGGCAACGAGGAAATCACCCTCGAAGGGACTATCCACCCGCATTTTCGCGGTGGCCTGCGGCAGATCGAATTCATGCGGCAGGCAGCCCGCACGGGCGAACCGATGATGCTGGTTGATGGTTTGGGCTTTGTGTTCCGCCGCTGGGCCATCATGTCGGTCGAGGAAACCCGCACCGTGCTGATGGCCGACGGCGCGCCACGCCAGATCGATTTCCGCATCAGCCTGCGCGCTTACGGGGAGGACCGCGCATGATTGCCCTGCGCCGCCAGCGGGGCGCGCCCCTGACCTTGCGCCTGTCGGTGCCGTTCAGTCTGGACAACGTCAGCGTGGCGGCCGCGATCCGCGACGATCTGGGCAATGTCTGGCCCTTCGCGGTCACGCTGGATTTTGCGGCGGGTGCCGTCGATCTGGACGCGGGCGTGGACGCGCGTGTCCTGCCTGCGGGGCGTTTGTATTTCGATATCCGCTTCCTGCGCAGCGAGATGGTCGTGCATTCACTCACGGTTCTACTGGTTCTGCTGGACGATCTGGCGGCCGACAGCCGCGCACTGGCCAACCGCGCGGCGCTGCGGGCGCGCGCGACCCTTGAAGGGCGTGTTTACCTGACTGTTGAAGGCGACGTTCTGGACGCGGTCTGCGCGCGCGAATTGGGGTTCGATGCCCTTGCGCCGCGCGTGCTGGACGCCCACCCGCGCCTTGCCGCGCTTGGCCCGATCTATCCCGAAGGGGTCGCGATCCTGCTGCCCGCCGATATCACCGCCGCGCCCGCGCCCGCGCGCATCACACTGTGGGGGCGCGCATGACACCGGATTTCCGCATCCTCGCCAATGATCAGGACGTGACGGCCAAGCTGCGCGACCGGCTGTTGTCGCTGACCCTGACCGAAGCCGACGGCGAAAGCGCTGACAAGCTGGAACTGACCTTCGATGACCGCGATCACGCCATCGAAGAGCCCGAAGTGGACGCCACTTTGCAGGTCTGGCTGGGGCCGCGCGGGCGATTGTCTGACATGGGCCGCTTCACGGTTGAGGGCTATTCGTTTTCTGGCCCGCCCGACACGCTGAAAGTGACCGCAACCGCCGTCGACCTGAAATCGCCTGTCCGCGTGCCGATGACGCGCGCTTGGGAAAACCGCACGCTGGGCCAGATCGTGACCGAAGTGGCCGCGCGCGCAGGGCTGGAAGCGGTCGTGGGCGCATCGGTCGCGGGGATCAGCTATCCGTATCTGGCGCAGACGGCCGAGAGCGATCTGCACTTCCTGACCCGGCTGGCGCGAAAGGTCGACGCGACCGCCAAAGCCGCAAGCGGGCGTCTGGTGCTGGCCGCGCGCGCCGATGATGTGACCGCCAGCGGCGACCCTAAAACCCCCGTTCGTCTGGGGCGCGGCGACCTGTTGTCGTGGTCCTATGACCTGTCGGAACGCGCCCGCGAAGGCGCAGTCGCGGCCGAGGTTCAGGATACCGCCACTGCGACCCGCAAGCGCGTGACCAAGGGCAAAGGTCCGGTGCGGGTGATCCGCCACCCCGCCGCCAGCGAGGATGAAGCAAATGCCACCGCGAAAGCTGCGCTGGACAAATCCAGCCGCGACCAGATCGAGATCGAGGCCTCCCTCGCGCGATTTGAACCGGACCTGTTCGCTGGCGGGCGCGTGACGATCACAGGCATGCGCGCGGCCATGGGCGGGACATGGCATGTCGTGCAAGTGCGCCACGCATTTGGCGGCGGTGCATTGCTGACCGATTTCAAGGCGAAGGGGCGGACATGATCACAATCACCCGAAAATTTGGCGACACATTGCGCCTGCGCTTCCACACCGAATTCCCGCTTGACGACGTCACGGTCGATGCCAGCGCGCGCGACAGTGCGGGTACCACGCGGCCCTTGGGGGTAACCTTGGTCAGCCCGCCTGACCGGCTGATCGAAGTCTGGGGCGATGACCTCGCGCCGCTGCCAGTCGGCCGCCACGCTATCGACCTGAAATACAGCCGCGCGGGGCAGATCATGCGCACCGCGACATTCTATCTGCAAATCCGTGAAAGGATCACGCCATGACGACCACGATGACCGATCTGACCACAGGCCGGACCTTTGTTCTGGACGGGGCCTTGCCCGGTCGCGACGCATACGAAGACGCGGTGGCGGGGGGCTTTGTGGGCACGCGGGCCGAATGGCTGGCCAGCCTGAAGGGGTTTGATTTCGACCCGGACGCGCCGGATTGGGAAAGCGATCGCTGGTATTACCCGCGCGCCGCCGTGCTGCATGATCATCGTTTGTGGGTGGCGCGCGCCGCCAACATTGCAACCCCGCCAGAGAGCAGCTCTGCTGTTTGGAAACTGGTTCTGGATGGCGCTTCTGCAGCCGATCTTGTTAGCGCCGTTGGCACTGCCAACCAGCATCGCGCGGATGCAGATACTGCGCGCGAAGAGGCCGAAACAGCGCTGTCCCAGACACAGACCGTGCTGGCCCAAACACAAGCCGCTGCCGCCGCCCTGGCCCCGATCGAAGCGCTGCATCCAACAGATCAACCCATACCCAAAGGGTGGTGGGATACAGGCGATCGTCTGGAACTGGGCGCACCGATGATTTCGCGCGCATTGATCAGCAACTGGAACCCAGGCCTGATCCATCCGGGTGTCATCGGGTTTCAGGGGGCCGATCACACCTTTGTCGATCTGGAGGCGACAACGCTTGCCCAGCCCGGCCAGCCTGTGGCTGCGGCGACGAACTGGGCAGATCAGATTGTTGGTGTGCAGTCCGATAGCAATCGCCGTCCTATACGCGGTCGCCACCCTTCATCGGGGTTGCGCAACCGCCTGCCCAATAGCCGCATGGATGGCGCGGCTGTGGGTAAACTTAACGAGGGCGGGCGGTTGCCTGATGGGTGGCAACTGGTCGGTATCGCAACCAGCGCAGTTGAGGTTCTGTCTCTGGCACCCAAAAACGGCAGGCCGAATATTCGCGTTGAATTTAACGGCGTTCCGTCTTCAAATATCCAGCTTATTTTCACAGCCGCCGGATCAATCCCCACTGGAACGGGCCAGACATGGTCCGGTTCAGCCTGGGTGCAGATGGTCGGTGGCAGCGCGGCAAACATCACAGGCGCGTCGATCATCAACACGCATTTTAGCGCAACCGGGTTTCTGGGCGGGACCAATGGCGGGAACTTTAGTTCAAGCATTACCGATGATCTGCGCCGTAGCGCATCCGGCCAAATCACCTTTTCTGACGTCACAAACAGTAGAGTTCTGTTCCAGTTATCGAATACAGGCACAATCAACATCGTGCTGGACATATCGGCACCGCAACTGGAAAAGGCCAGTGCACCGAGCGCTGTTCAGATCACTGCCGAAAACGGGTTCGACGTCACCGAGGCCGGACAGGGTGATGTGCATTATCTGGGGTATGACGGTGCCGATGACCGGCTCACATTTGCAAACCCGTTTTCCGGGCAGACATCTTACTTGCTTGCTGCCGCACATGATGTGGCGTTCCTGCCCGCTGCCCCGAACGAGGGGATCATTTTCGGCGGCACCGGGCGCTTCACCAAAACAGTGTCCAGCGGCTTGCGGTGGCGCAATGACGGCACTGCAAACCAAGTCGATTTTTCCACGCAATCAGTGTCGGCGCGGCAGGTCGACATGGTGCAGGTCGACGGGCAAGCTGCGCCCCAAGCGTGGCGCAATGGTCAAGCCGCGACGATCAACACCCTTGCAGGCAGCCTGTCCCCCCTTGCGGGGCTGACGCATGTTTTTAACGCGGGGAGCAGCTTCTCCAGAGGGCGGCTTTACGCAGCAGCACTGATCCCCAAGGCCGTGTCCGAAGCTGACCGCGTCCGTTTGCAACGCTACTTGTCCAGCATTTCAGGAGTGACCCTATGATTCGTGTAACCATCGCCGAACCTGTAGCCTTTCCCGCCGATCTGACTCATGCTGATGCACCGATCTGGCAAGATGCCCAAGGAAATCTGTATCGCGTGGCATCCGGTGTTTGTGAGGAGTGCCCCGTTGAGGCATGGATGCCAGATCCAGACGGGCAAAACGCGCCCCCCCAGGCCACACCCGATGCGACACTTCAGATCGCCGGAATGGATGGCCTGACAGCGCTTGCAGCCATGGGCCTGCACAAGCTGCCTGACGAGGACTGATCCAGCGGAAGGCCGAAGGTGTTGGCGCACCTTCGACACGGGGCCACCGTTGAAAACAGCCCCGCCGACCAGAGTTACCTTATGGCCGCTTCCTCCCTGATCAGGGGCGGCAAAGGTGAGGTGATTCGCCTTGCGCGAACAAGAGCAAATCCGTTGCTGCGCCTGTGCGCGGCTGTTATTCTGTGCAGAACCTGACGCATTATCCGGTGTCGTCAGTATAAAATGCCCGCGTTGCCGGGCTATGAACATCCTGAGGCCACGAGCCCTTTCCCCAGAGCGCCCCCAGCGCCCCATAGTGAAAGGCCAAGGCCAATGACAGACACACCCCGAAACGCCCGCCCGATTGCCCCGTGGATTGGCGGCAAGCGCAACCTCGCCAAGCGCATCTGCGCCATCATCGACGCCGATCAGGCGCACAAGACCTATGCAGAGCCGTTCGTTGGGATGGGTGGCGTTTTCCTGCGACGGACATCGCGTCCGAGGGCGGAATTCATCAATGACCGCTCCCGCGATGTCTACAATCTGTTCAGGGTTCTACAGGAGCATTATGTCGCGTTTCTGGACCTACTTCGCTTCCAGATCACGACGCAGGCCAATTTCGAACGACTGATCCAGGTCGATCCTGAAACACTGACGGACATGCAACGCGCCGCACGGTTCCTGTATCTGCAGCGCGTCAGCTTCGGCGGCAAAGTGAATGGCCGGTCCTTCGGTCTGTCGCGCGAACGCGCCGGGCGGTTCAACCTGACGACGCTGGAATCGGATCTGGAAGCGCTGCACACGCGCCTGTCGGGCGTGTGCGTGACCTGCCTTGATTTCGCGGAATTCATGCGCCGGATCGATCACAAGGACACGCTGTTCTACCTCGATCCGCCTTACTGGGGCTGCGAGGGCTATTACGGGCGTGCGTTGTTCAGCAGGGAACGGTTCGAGGATATGGCCACCCAGCTCGGCACGCTGAAGGGCCGCTTCATCATGTCCCTGAACGACACGCCGGGCGTGCGTGAGGTGTTCGGGGGCTTCGAGATCAAGGAGATCAGCACCGTCTACACTGCGGCCTCAAGCGGGCCGAAGGCAGCGGCCGAGGTGCTGATCATGAATTTCAAGCCGGGGTGAAGCGGGCTTGAATGCCCGCTTCACCCCTCAGTTATATCCGGGCGTTAGATAGAAATTGTTCTCTTCATAGGGGCATTCTCTCCTCAATCTTGCCGCAGCCGCTGCAGCCGAACCCTCGTGAGTACCACCGACCTCGACAACGTGGTTGCAACGCTTGCATGTAACTATCAGCCCCATCACGGTGCCGAAATCGCCATCGATCTCATTCTCTTCAATATCTGTCTCTACACGCATCTAATGCCTCCTTCTGGTTTGGGGAGCCGAAGATACAGCCACGGCGGCAATGCGCGAACAGCATTGTCGGGATTGACAGGGTGGCGAGGCCGAAAGAATCGGATAGGGTCTGTCAAGGACAGAATCACCGGCGCGAGTGGATGATAAATTTGGGACAGTTGGAACGTTGCATTTTACACTCAATTTCTTGGAGATGTACATTCAGTGAGGCAATGCCGTGAAGCGATTGACTGCAAGATTCCATCGCTGGTTGCGCCATCGCGCTGCATCCCAAAAGAAGAAGCGGAACCTAAGAAGGCCAGTTCTAAAAACTTCGAAGAGACTGCATCGCCAAATTGTCGATGCGTGGTTTGGCTCCCACACTGAGAAGCTGTTGGTTACTGAGGGCGCTGTAGCACCACCACGTATACTATGTTTCAATCAAAATCGTGATGAAACGCTTTCGTTTTTGCACAGCCTTCGAATGTCATTAAATCAGTCTTTTCTAAGCTACGCGAGCGCACCAAGCGTCAAGCGTTCTGGGAACAATTGGGTCAATCCCGGAAGAAATGCTAGGTCCCTCAGTTGGATACGACGATATCACGACTACTCGAAAATTGAAGCTATTTCCACCGCAGCAGCACTAGTGCTTTCCGCAGAGTATGACCGATCAAGGCGGTTGTGCGATAGCGTGCCCCCTACAATCAATCTTCATACTTGGCACCCGGAGTTGTTTCGGAAGCTTTACGAAGTTGGCTTTTTCGAGATTGTGGGTCTGTCCGAAGATGTTGCGGAAAGGTACCGCACCGATGGCGACGTACGTGTGATGCGCATCGTTTCAGGAAAGGATTCTGAGCAAATCGCGCAAGCTGCTGAGAATATCCTGCAGTTGGCCAGCTTCATCGATGAAAACGATCCTCTAGAGCCCAGTGTAAGGATCGCACTGAACTCATCGTTGGCGGAGGCCATGAGCAACGTTGCTGGGCATGCATATCCGACGGACGAGAACTTTGAAGTTTCCCATGTGGGGCGCTGGTGGGTAGCTGCCTCAGCAGATCGTGTAAGTCGAGAGTTAACGGTTGTGATATATGATCAGGGTGCATCGATTCCGGTTACTTTTCCGAAGAAGGAGCTAAAACAACATATTCGCGACTTCCTGCTCTCTATAATTGGCCAGGCTGGAGATCATGCCTACTCGGATGATGCTGCCTACATCGCCGCAGCGTTGTTGCCAGGAAAGACGCAAACAAATCAGGTGAACCGTGGTCTTGGACTACCAGAAATGAAGGAGCTAATCGATATAAGTAAAAGCGGGGAACTCTGCATTATTAGTCGAGGAGGTACTTGCCGTTACGCTTACAAAACCGATATTGTACGAGAAATCAGTACACACTCGATCGGTGGCACGCTCATTCAGTGGCGACTCAAGATTGATCGAAGGAAATCTCAGGATGGGTGATAAAATGCTCAACATTGCCAGTGAGTTCTGGAAGTATCCTGCGGGCCGAAGCAAAATCGATGGCCCATATAATGGTGAGACGTTTCGGATCAATCACCTTGCTCCGAAGCTGAGGGAGGTCATTCAAGCTGGTGGAAAATTGACGGTGAGCATGGATGGCTTGCTCTCGTGCGGTTCATCATTTTTGGATTCTGCGTTTGGCGGACTTGTGCGCGATGACAAGTTTACGAAGAAAGAATTAGAAAATCACCTCCGCATAGTGGTGACGATGAAAGAACTCGAACGTTACAGGACAGCTGCATTGCGACACATCGAGAGGGCTCTGCCTAGCTGATTTTCTAAGGAGCTCGATGAAATGGGTTTAGGCGAGGTTGTTCTTGGCTTTATCGGTGGGGGGATAGTGACCTACCTCGCACAGAATTATATTCGCATTATTGATGAAGACGTGAAGTTACTGAACGACCATATTGATGACTTAGAAACGCTGGAGCAATCAGCCATTGCTTATTGGCTTTCGAGCGCCAAGCATCTCTCTCATGAAGATAAATGCCTACGTGCGCGCATCTATGGAGCTTTATCCGTTGCTGACTGTTTCAGGCCAAGCGCGGAGCGTCTTCTAGGCTGCAATGGGAAAGAGTACTTTGCTTTGGATGCGGAGCTTTACGATATTGCCACAGGCGGCGATTTCGAAACGCAGTCTAAGAAAATGGATCCTGACCGCGCAGCAGAAATCATAAAGGTTGCCCACAAAATGCGGTCAGTTCTTCGTAGATCGCGCCGTTCAATGTATTGGTTCAGATAGAAACAACAATAGCACCTTGTAGAAGGTGACCTGCTGCAACTATTGCTGTCAAACCCTGCAACATTTGCTGTCACGCCACAACAACAATCCACAGGTAATTGCGGCTGGACTGGCGATTTCACTTTACTCATGGTGCATTTAAGCACACCATATATAGTAAGCGGGATCACAAGAATACAGATGACTAGTGCAACATACCTAGTCTAGTGGCATCGCAAAGCGCAGCGGCAAAAGCGGAACGGGGCAGGCATGTCAGCATTGGAACTTTACCTAAGCAACGACTCGGTCCATCCGATCGACATTGTCGAAACACTGGCCGCCAACCATGACTGGGATTTCGACCGCATCGGAGAGGACCAGATCGCCATGGTGATCCAGGGGCAATGGCGCAGCTATGCGCTGACGCTCGCCCTGTCCCCAGAGGAGGACATGCTGCGCCTGATTTGCACCTTCGAGATGGACCCGCCTGAAACCGCCCTGCCCGCCTTGTATGAAACGGTCAGCCGCGCCAATGACATGGTGTGGTCTGGCGCTTTCAGTTTCTGGGACACGCAGCGCTTGATGGTGTGGCGCTACGCGTTGTTGCTTGGCGTCGACCAGACTGCCGAAATCGACCAGATCGACCGGATGATCCACAGCGCGGTAATCGCGTCCGAACGGTTCTACCCTGCATTTCAACTGGTGTCCTGGGCAGACCACAGCCCGCAATCCGCGCTTGATCTGGCGCTGGCCGAAGCTGTGGGACACGCATGATCCCGCCAGTTTGGTGCAGATTGCAAAATTAAGCCGCCCTTCCCCTTGACGCAGACAGGCTGCAGCGCAACAAATGCGCAAAACAACAAGGGGGCGTCATGACACTTGAGCGGATCAACACGCACGCAATGGTATTGCTGGGCTGCGGCAAGATGGGGTCGGCCCTGTTGGCCGGTTGGCTGGCAAAGGGGATTACGGCATCCAGCGTGCATGTGATCGAACCGGCCCCGTCAGACTGGCTGCGCGGGACTGGCGTGTCGCTGAACGGCGCCTTGCCTGCTGCGCCTGCGGTGGTTGTGCTGGCCGTGAAACCGCAAATGATGGGCAGCGCCCTGCCCGCGCTACAATCCTTCGGCAACGGTCAAACGTTGTTTGTGTCCATCGCGGCCGGCACGCAAATGGCACGTTTCAGCGACATTCTGGGCGCCCGCACCCCCATTATCCGGGCCATGCCCAACACCCCTGCGGCAGTCGGACAAGGGATTACAGCGCTGATTGGCAATGCCCATGTGTCTGACACAGATCTGGCACTGGCCGAGGAACTGCTGTCAGCGGTCGGGCAAACCGTGCGCCTGCAAGACGAATCGCAGATGGATGCGGTGACCGCGCTTTCAGGGTCCGGGCCGGCCTATGTCTTTCATCTGATAGAAGCCATGGCCCGCGCGGGAGAGGCCCAGGGGCTGGCGCCCGACCTGGCCATGCAACTGGCGCGCGCAACAGTGACAGGGGCGGCCGCACTGGCCGGTCATTCCACGCAAACCGCCGCAGAATTGCGCCAGAATGTCACCAGCCCCGGTGGCACAACAGCGGCGGCGCTGACCGTGTTGATGGACGAAACCCGTGGCCTGCCGCCGCTTATGGAACAGGCGATCGCGGCAGCGGCGGCGCGGTCGCAGGAACTGGCGCAATGAACGACAGGATCAGCTTTGATGAATTCCTGAAGGTCGATATTCGCGCGGGCCGGATCATCCGCGCCGAACCCTTCCCCGAAGCGCGCAAGCCCGCCATCAAGCTATGGATCGATTTCGGCCCCGAGCTGGGCGAAAAGAAATCCTCGGCGCAGATTACGGCGCTGTATGCGCCTGATGCGCTGATCGGCAAGCAGGTGATGGCCGTCGTGAATTTTCCCGCGCGCCAGATCGGGCCGTTCATGTCGGAAGTTCTGGTTCTGGGGGTATCAGATGCACAGGGGCATATCACACTAATCTCGCCCGACCATGACGTGCCCGCTGGCGCGCGCATGCATTGAAAGGGACGCCATGAAAGAGCTTTACATTACCCGCCCCCTGCCGGAGGCCGTGCTGGAACACGCCCGCGCGCATTTCAACCTGACCTTGCGCAACCAGACAACCCCTTTGAAAAAGGGCGAAATGCGCGCCGCACTGGTGCTGTATGACGTGATCATACCGACCCTTGGGGACATGTTCACCGCAGATGTGTTTGACGGAATGGAAACTGCGCGCTGCCGGTTGCTGGCGAATTTCGGTGTGGGGCATAACCATATTGACGTCCGTGCCGCAAAGCAGGTGGGCATTTCGGTGACCAACACCCCGGGTTCCGTCACTGATGCTACTGCCGACATCGCGCTGATGCTGGTGTTGATGTCCGCGCGCCGCGCCAGCGAGGGCGAGCGTCTGGTGCGCGCGGGCAAATGGACGGGCTGGCACCCGACGCAGATGCTGGGCCTGCATCTGGGCGGCAAGACCTGCGGCATTATCGGCATGGGGCGCATCGGGCAGGCCATTGCAAAGCGGGTGCATTTCGGGCTGGGTATGGATGTGGTCTATCACAACCGGTCCCCCCGTTCAGTTGACCTGCCCGCGCGCCAGCTTGACAGCATTGCAGATGTTCTGGCCGCATCGGATGTCGTGGTGCTGGCAGTTCCGGGCGGGGCTGATACGCGCCACCTGATTGGTGCGCAAGAACTGGCGAAAATGCGCCCGCATGCGCATCTGGTCAATATCGCACGCGGGGATGTGGTGGATGAAGCCGCATTGATTGGCGCGTTGCACCAAGGGCAGATCGCTGGTGCGGGGCTGGATGTCTATGAATTCGAACCAGCTGTCCCCGAAGCGCTGCGCCGTATGGAGAATGTAACCCTGTTGCCGCATCTGGGCACCGCAGCGCAGGATGTGCGCGAGAATATGGGTATGATGGCCGTGGACAACGCGATCGCCCACGCGGCAGGCCACAGGCTGCTGAACCCTGTCTAAAAGACGGGAACACCAACAAAGGCGCAGTCACGCAAGATCACGCACGGGTGACATGACAAAGTGGCCTGAAGGGGACGTTGGGGGAATGCCCCAGTGCGGAAGCAAGGCCGCAGGCCGCCGAACACTCGGCGGGCCGCCCCGCGGCCTGCCGGTGACCTGAAGGGGTGCCAAGCCATAGAAGTCAGGACTATGCCGCCCGGATAAACTGCTTCCCTTACAGCGCCGTATCGACATACCCCGAACCGCCCACCGCGCGGGCTTCATTCAAGTGCAAACGTCCGCAACAGGCCAGAACACCCGCGAACAGGTATTCCGGCCTGTGCGGACAGCGTGCCCTCATCACTCCATCGCTTCCAACTCATCAATGAAGCCCGCGATCATCTGCAAACCCTTGTCCCAGAAGGCGGGGTCGCTGGCATCCAGCCCGAAAGGGGCCAACAACTCCTTATGGTGTTTGGACCCGCCTGCGGCCAGCATGTCGAAATACTTGTCCTGAAACCCGTCCGGCGCATCGCGGTAGGCCGCATAAAGCGCGTTCACCAACCCGTCGCCAAACGCATAGGCATAGACATAGAACGGGGAATGCACGAAATGCGGAATATACGCCCAGAAGGTTTCATACCCGTCCATGAAATCAAACACCGGCCCAAGGCTTTCTGCCTGCACGCTCATCCACAGGGCGTTGATGTCGTCGGGCGTCAGTTCCCCCTCGCGGCGCGCGGCATGCAGCTTGCATTCAAAATCATAAAACGCGATCTGGCGCACAACAGTGTTGATCATGTCCTCGACCTTGCCGGCCAGCAGAACCTTGCGTTCCGATTGCGATTTGGCCTGTGCCAGAAGCTTCTGGAAGGTCAGCATCTCACCAAAGACAGAGGCAGTTTCCGCAAGCGTCAGCGGCGTGGAGGACAGCAATTCCCCCTGCCCTGCGGCCAGCCGCTGGTGCACCCCGTGCCCAAGTTCATGCGCCAGCGTCATGACATCGCGCGGCTTGCCCAGATAGTTCAGCATCACGAACGGATGCGCATCTGTCACTGTGGGGTGGGCAAAGGCCCCCGGGGCTTTGCCGGGTTTCACGGCAGCATCGATCCAGCCTTGGGTAAAGAACGGTTCGGCCAGATCTGCCAGTCTGGGCGAAAATTCCGCATAGGCATCCAGCACAGTGCTGCGCGCATCATCCCAATTGAACACGCGCGGCGCTTCCAACGGAAGGGGGGCGTTACGGTCCCAGATTTCCAGCTTCTCCAGCCCCATCCAGCGCGCTTTCAGCGCGTAGTACCTGTGGCTCAGGTTCGGATAGGCCGCGACCACGGCATCGCGCAGCGCCTGCACCACTTCGGGTTCGACATGGTTTGACAAATGGCGCGCATGTTGTGCGGACGGCATCTTGCGCCAGCGATCCTCGATTTCCTTTTCCTTGGCCAGTGTGTTGTGCACACGGGCAAACAACTTCAACTGGCCCGAAAACACGAAGGCCAGCGCCTGCGCTGCCGCTTGCCTGCGCGCGCGGTCAGCGTCGGTCAACAGGTTCAGCGTGGCTTCCAGCCCCAGCGGCTCGGCCTCGCCCTGCACTTCGAAATGCAGGCCCGCCATGGTTTCGTCAAACAGCCGGTTCCATGCCGCAGACCCGACCGTGGACTGGTCATGCAGGAACTTTTCCAACTCGTCCGACAATTGGTGCGGGCGCATGGCGCGCATGCGGTCAAACACCGGACGGTAGCGCGCAAGATCCGCATCTGCGCACACCAGTGCATCAAATGCAGCATCATCAATGCGGTTCATCTCCAGCGAGAAAAACACCAAAGGGGTGGTCGCATCGGTCATGCGGTCTTGCGCATCGGCCATGAATTTGGCGCGTTCGGGGTCCACGGTGTTCTGGTAATAGCGCAAACCCGCATAGGACATCAGCCGCCCGGCAACCATGTCGATCTTCTCGTAGCGCTGCACACATGCCAGCATGCCCGCCGCAGACAGCTGCGCAAGCCTGCCTTCATATTCGGAAGCAAATTCCGCGCATTCCTGCCGCAACCAGTCAAAATCGCGGGTCAGTTCCGGCGCATCCGGGGCGGCATAAAGCGCGCTAAGGTCCCAATCAGGCAGATTGCCGAATTCGGTTTTTGTGGTGCTTTGCTGGTCAAGGGGCATGGACTTCTCCGCTATATACTTGCCCCACACTTAGGCCGCGCGGCGCCGCGCTGCAACCGCTTCAGTCCATCTCTTTGAAGGGCCAAGGCTTGGCATCGGTTGCAACCGACAAATAGCGCGCGGCCTTGGCAATCCAGGCCCCCACCATACAGCCAAAATCCGCCAGCCGTTCATTGGGCTGGCGCTTGTCGATGATGATGACAACAAACTGGATGACAGCCACCAAAAACAGGATGGACTGCGCAACCGACATCATCGTTGCGATGATCAGCATATAGACCAGCCGCAACACAAGCGGTTCCGCAGGCTTATCCAGCGGGGGGGACGGGCGGTCATTGTCGATATCTTGCATTTTCGTCGTCCTTTCTGGCGCCACCCCCGCAGTTTAGGAAATATGCGCACGAAATTCCACATGTCACGGTGTGCTGATCTGCCCACCACCCACCGCAGCGCCCACACCTGTCGTTCCCGGGCAGGATGTAGGCAAGCCGCGCGCCACCCGCACAGCCAGATAGGCAAATGCCTGCGCTTCCAGCATGTCCCCGTCCAGCCCGACTGATTCGACAGGCGTCATTGCACAAGACAACCGCAGCGCGATACGACGCATCAGGTCGGTATTCTGCCGCCCCCCGCCACAGACCAGAAGCTGCGCGGGGTCGCCGGGAAAATGCGCAAACGCCTCCGCCACTGCAGTGGCCGCACATTCGGACACAGTTGCCAGGGCATCGGCATCAGACAAATGCGCGACATTGGCCAGCAACCCCGAAAAATCCCGGTCAAGCGACTTGGGCGGCATGCGGTAGAAATAGTTGTCCTCCATGAAAGCGCGCACAACATCAGCATCCACCTGCCCCGATGCCGCCAGCGCGCCGCTTTCATCATGGGCAAGACCACGGCGCGCCAGGCACAGGTCATCAAGGGGGGCATTCGCAGGCCCGGTATCAAATGCCAGAAGCGCGCCGTCATCCTCGGGCCTGGCCCTGGACGGGTCCACCCAGGTGACATTGCCCACCCCCCCAAGGTTCAGAAATGCAACCGGCGCAGTCGCCCCGATATGTCGCGCAAGGGCAAAATGATAAAACGGTGCAAGCGGCGCACCCTGCCCGCCCAGCTGAATATCGGAACTGCGGAAATCCCACACCACCGGATATCCCGCAATCATGGCCAGCACCGCCCCCGACCCGGCCTGATGGGTGCCGCGCCCGCGCGGGTCATGCGCCAGTGTCTGGCCGTGAAACCCCGCAAGGTCCACCCCGTCAAAGCGCGCCATAAGTTCGGCATGGGCGGTTTCCACCAGTTCGGCCGCATCCTCGACCCCGTCTTCGCCGGGCCAGCGCCCAAGGGCTGCGCGCAGCACAGCACGTTCCGACGGGGTATAAGCCCGATAGGAGGTTGGGCCAAAGCCCGCGATACGTTCGCCATCCGTGTGCAGAACCGCGCCATCCACCCCGTCCAGCGACGTGCCTGACATCATTCCCAGCACAGTAACACAGCGTGATTCCAACATGGGCTTTTCCTTGGCGGTTTGCGCGGCTATAGAACGCCTAATCGGCCATCCGGGACAAGCAAAAATGACCTACAAACCCAAATCAGATTTCCTGAACATCCTTCAGGCGCGCGGCTTCTTCGACAATTGCACTGATCTGCAAGGTCTGGACGAAGCGCTGATCAAGGGGGTTGTGCCCGCGTATATCGGTTATGATGCCACGGCCAAATCGCTACATGTGGGCCATTTGCTCAATATTATGGTGCTGCGCTGGTTTCAGAAATGCGGCCACAAGCCCATTACCCTGATGGGGGGCGGCACCACCAAGGTGGGGGACCCAAGCTTCCGGTCAGATGAACGCCCGCTGCTGGACGGGGCTGCGATTGATGCCAATATTGCAGGCATGAAACAGGTCTTCGCCAAATACCTGTCCTATGATGACACTGCGGGCGGGGCAATCATGCTCAATAATGCCGAATGGCTGGACGGGCTGAACTATCTGGATTTCCTGCGCGATGTGGGGCGGCATTTCAGCGTGAACCGCATGCTGAGTTTTGAGTCGGTGAAATCCCGGCTGGACCGTGAACAGTCGCTGTCCTTCCTTGAATTCAACTACATGATCCTGCAAGCCTATGATTTTGTGGAAATCCACCGCCGTCACGGGTGCCTGTTGCAAATGGGCGGGTCGGACCAGTGGGGCAATATCGTCAATGGAATCGACCTTGCGCGGCGCATTTCGGATGCCGAGATTTTTGGCCTGACAACACCGCTTCTGACCACATCGGACGGGCGCAAGATGGGCAAATCACAGGGCGGCGCTGTCTGGCTGAATGCCGATATGTTAAGCCCCTACGAATTCTGGCAGTTCTGGCGCAACACCACCGATGCAGATGTCGGGCGTTTCCTGAAGCTTTACACAGAATTGCCGGTTGAGGAGTGCAACCGGCTGGGCGCGCTGGAAGGGTCCGAGATCAACGCGGCCAAAGTCATTCTGGCCAATGAAGTGACGACCCTGTGCCATGGCGCGGATGCGGCCAGAACCGCGCAAGCCACTGCGCGCGATGTGTTTGAAAAAGGGGGCTTGGGCGATGACCTGCCCATGTTGACACTGACGGCGGCTGAACTGGCAGAGGGCCTGTCTGTTGCGCAGCTTTTCGTGCGTTCGGGATTGGCAAAATCCGGCAAGGATGCAAAGCGCCTGATTTTGGAAGGGGGCGCACGTGTGAATGACGCCCCGCTAAGCGATGCAGGCCAGATGGTCAGCGCAGCCGATCTGGCGCAGCCCATGAAACTGACCGCAGGCAAGAAGCGCCATGCGCAAGTGGTTCTGGAGGGGGCAGCGCGCACCCGCTGACAGGGCCGCAGGCGGCGTGCCCGCCTTCAGCATCTGGCAAAGCCAAGCGGTGTATTGGATATTTTTGCCAGAATGAAAGGGACACAGTGGCGTGACAGGCCACAGCAGTCATGCATAGACGCAGGTTTCTTAAAACTGGGAAGCGGTTTGCCTTCTCGAACATGCGAAATTCATGCGTTAGGGCGTGTCGCGTGAATGACAATGAACGCGCCATGCGCTGGACGACGCGTTCCTAAGGCAAAGGAACAAATTCGTCCCTGTCGCCTGCAGGCAGGTCGAACTGGCCCTGCCCCCAATCTGCTGCGCGCCATTGGGATTTCGCGTGGTCGATGCGGTCGCGGCTGGAGGCCACAAAATTCCACCAGATATAGCGCGGACCGTTGAGAGTGGCCCCGCCCAAGGCCATAAGCCGTGCCCCTTGTGGGCCAGCGCCCACAGTGATGCGGTCGCCGGGTCGAAACACCATCATGCGCCCTGCGTCGAATATCTGACCTGCGATTGTGACCGACCCTTGGGTTATATACAGGCCGCGATCTTCATGATTATCGGGCAGAGGGAAGCGCGCATCCGGCGCGAGAGTGACATCCAGATAGAACGTATCGGAATAGAGTGTTGCGGGCGCATGTTCGCCGTATGCCTGCCCGAGGATCAACCGCGCACTGATGCCGGTATCGGTGATAAGGGGCAGCGCATGCTGGGCGTGATGTTCAAAGAGGGGCGCCATGTCTTCGTGGGTTTCGGGCAATGCGATCCATGTCTGGATGCCGAACAGGCTGTTTGGCCCCTGCCGCGCCTGCGTGCTGGTGCGTTCGGAATGTGTGACACCGCGGCCTGCCACCATCCAGTTCAGCGCGCCCGGCGTGATGACCTGGTCGCTGCCGATACTGTCGCGGTGGTGAAAATCACCCTGATACAGATAGGTGACAGTGCCAAGGCCGATATGGGGATGCGGGCGTACGTCGATGCCCTGGCCTGTCAGGAATTCCGCCGGTCCCGCCTGATCAAAGAAAATGAACGGCCCGACCATCTGGCGTTTGGGGGCCGGCAGGGCGCGGCGCACTTCGAAACCGCCAATATCGCGGGCGCGCGGGATAATCAGTGTTTCGATAGCGTCTGCGCCCACATCATCGGGGCAGCCGGGCGCGAGTGCGGGGTTCCAACTCATGGTTGGCGCCCGGGACCTGTGCGCTGTGTGGATGGGGGTGTTGCCGTCATATTTCGCCGCGCAGCAGATGATCCATGGTCAGGGAGGGCTGTGCGCAGCCCGCTTCGCCCACCACACGCGCGGGCACCCCTGCGACTGTGCTGCGGGCAGGAACTTCTTCCAGCACGACCGACCCGGCCGCGATGCGCGCACAATCGCCCACGCGGATATTTCCCAACACTTTGGCCCCGGCCCCGATCAGCACGCCATTGCCGATTTTGGGGTGGCGGTCGCCATCTTGCTTGCCAGTGCCGCCCAATGTGACGGAATGCAGCATGGACACATTGTCGCCCACCACCGCTGTTTCCCCGATCACGATGGAATGGGCGTGGTCGATCATGATTCCCTGTCCGATTCGCGCCCCCGGGTGGATATCCACACCAAAGACTTCGGACACGCGCATCTGAATCAGGCTGGCGAAATCGCTGCGGCCCTGCAAGCACAGCCAATGCGCGATGCGATAGGCCTGAACGGCCTGAAAGCCCTTGAAATACAACAGCGGTTTCATGAACCGGTTGCAGGCTGGATCGCGTTCATAAGTGGCGACAATATCAGCGCGGGCCGCTTTTCCCAAGCCGGGATCGCTGGCATGGGCTTCGTCCATGATTTCGCGCAGGATCTGTTCGGACATTTCCGCTGACGCAAGTTTTTGCGACAGCCGGAACGCCAGCGCCTGTTCCAGTGTCTTGTGATGCAAGATGGAGGAATGGAACACCCCCCCCATCAAGGGTTCCTGATCAACCGCGGCGCTGGCCTCTTGCCGGATTCGCGTCCAGACCGGGTCAACATCGGGCAGTGGACGCGGTGTTTTGCTGAATTCGGGCATGGGTCAGATCCTTGTCGCAGATGTCACAGGCGCATGCGCCCAATGTTCAAAATAAGCAAGCAAAACCAGAAAACAACGCCTGTTCCATCACGCCGGGCACAAAGCGTGCAAGGCGCGCAATCTGGCGGGGGGGATGGTCGCGGTCGCAACGGCGGTAAAGACATGGAGCGTATCGAGTTCAGGGTCGCGTATGGCATGGTCCGACACCCAGCCCCCCATTCCCAGATACATGCGCAGCAACGCAGGCAGTGTCTGCCTTAGGGCTTCGGGGTCGGGGTCACCATCGGGGAAATCGACGGCGCGGGGGTGCATTCGCTGCGGGCGCAAATCCACAGGGCCGATATGCCTGGCGCGCAGCCATGTCAGGGCAGCGTTATGGGCCTGCACGTCCTGTCCGCGAAACGACGTGCAGCCAAACAAAAGGTCGGCGCGGGTTTGCACAGACACCAATGTGACGGCGGCCAGAAGGGCACGCAACGCATCGGCCATGTTCTGCGCATGGGCCGCCTGACACAAACGCCCGAGTTCCAGCGCGCGACTGTATCTGCGCGACAGGGCCGCCATGTCGTAAAACTGCCCCGTATAGGTTTCGGCAAATTCAGCGCCATCTTGCAAAAGCCGCAAGCGGGCCGTTGCCAGAACCTGCGTCCCGCCCGGACAGCACACCATCAGATGGGCGCAAAGCGAATCAAAGCGGTCCTGGTCGGACTGTCCCGGCGCGGTGACGGAAAACCTGTCGCGCCGCAGCGCCAGAACCTGATCAATATCTTTGGCAGTTTGCGCAAAGCGCACCGGAAAACCGCCAACCACAACCCCCTTCCCCATAAGGGATTGTGGGAAGTCCGAAGGGGTATGTAACGCAAAATGATTTGTCGCCATGTCTTTCGCCTGTCAAAGCCCAGACCGACCAGCGCGACAAAAGCCTGTGGCGCGCTACCCGCCCAACATCTGGGTTGGATTGAACCTTCCGAAATTCGCCATCAACTGGCGCAACACACTCATGCCAGAGGGGCCAGTGTCGGTCACGCGGCGCGAGAGGGCGACAATCTCGCCATCTGCCAGACCGAAGCGTTCGATATTGGACACCCGATTTCCCGAATCGAAGCTGATTGCAACGATCTGGCGGTCAATCTCGACGGGGGGGCGCCATCCTTGATCGATCCAGTCGCTTTGGACGTAATACCAGCCGGACCCTTCCATAACGCCTGAAATACCGGGGCGCCCTATTTTCTGTTCCACTGTTTCCCGGGTGTCGCGCCCGACCTCAATCTCAGAAAGTTGCATGTCATCGGGGGCGTAGCCATGGAACCGGGCAACGGGGCTACAGGCCACAAGTGCCATCAACAGGACGGGTGACAAAATCCACAATCCGAAAATCCGCATGCGCCGCATTACCCCTTGAACCTGCCCTGTCTTGCGGTCAACCAACGCACGGACAACAACCAATTTGTCGCGCCGCGCGTGGCCGCCTTTGGCAGAATGGATACAGAAGGACGCGCCGCTATTCAAGAAAGGAACGAAACACTGTATAAACTCATTCAAGTTTTCCATCCTGCAAACCCGAGGATTTCGTGACAAAGCCCCCCATCCAGCCAGTTCTATGCCCCCCCATACGCGTTGCCGCCCTGAACGCCCGCAAGCCCGTCCGCTTCGATGTGCAGCCAGATTCCGCCACGCGCACCCAATTGGCACAGGATATGGGCCTGATCGTGCTGCGCAAATTCCGCTTTCACGGGGAACTTCGCCCCTTTGGGAAACGGGATTGGGAAATCAGCGCCACGCTGGGCGCGACAGTCGTTCAATCCTGCGCTGTGACACTGGACCCTGTGACCACGCGAATCGATGAACCCGTGTTGCGCCGGTATCTGGCAGAACTGCCGGTCCCCACAGGCACCGAAGTCGAAATGCCCGAAGATGACACGCAAGAAGTTCTGGGAACGATGATTGATCCGGGCGCGGTGGCACTGGAGGCGCTGGCGCTGGCGTTGCCGGCATTTCCGCGCGCTGATGGTGCCGCCCTGCCCGGCGCAGGAGTATTGAGTGCGGCCCCCGAAGGCGCAGCCCCCCTTGAGGATGCACGCCCCAAACCCTTTGCCGCGCTGGCCGGTCTGCGCGAGAAACTTTTGCGCGACGACGACAAGTCCTGATCATAATTGCCATTTTCGCAAATTGCGGCTTGAAAAGCGCGCCAAAGCAAGTATTTTGCGCAACTCATGCAAAGAGGGCTTGGAAACGCGGGTTAAGCCGTGTATGCCGCGCCTCAAATCGCAACCCCTAGATTATGCGCATGTTGGGGGCCCATATCGGGCTTACCTGCAAGCGCCTGCAACCCGAGGTTTGATATGGCCGTCCAACAGAACCGCGTAACCCGCTCTCGTCGTAACATGCGCAGGTCGCATGATGCATTGGTCGCGGGCAACCCGAATGAATGCTCGAACTGTGGCGAACTGAAGCGCCCGCACCATGTGTGCCCCTCTTGCGGCCACTACAATGATCGCGAAGTCATTGCTGCCGCACCGGCCGTGGACCTGGACGACGACGCCGCATAAGTACGGTGTTCATGCCCAGTCAGTTGATCCATGTCTGAAGCCCCGCGCGGTAGCCTTTGTGTTGGTGCGAACATGACCACCATATCAGTGGATGCTATGGGCGGGGATCATGGGCCGGAAGCTGTGGTTGGCGGCTGTGCCATGTCGGCGCGCCGCAACCCTGACATTGCTTTTTTGCTGCATGGCGACGAAACTGTGTTGAACGCGCTTGTGGCGCGCGAAAGTGTGCTGTCCGGGCGTGTGCATGTGGTGCACAGCCCCGGCGTTGTCAGTATGGACGACAAGCCCGCCCAAATCATGCGGCGCGGGCGCGACACATCAATGTGGTCCACCATTTCAGCATTGCGCGACGGTCAGGCACAGGCGGCTGTGTCCTGCGGCAATACTGGCGCGCTTATGGCGGTGTCCATGCTGCGGCTGCGGAAATTGCCGGGCGTTCACCGTCCTGCGATTGCCTGCCTTTGGCCATCTCGTGGTCCGCATGGTTACAACACCATGCTGGATGTGGGCGCAGATGTGCGCGCCGATGAAGAATCCCTTCTGCATTACGCCCTGATGGGGTCGGCCTATTTTCGCAACGCTTTTGGCGAGGCTTGCCCGCGTGTGGGGCTGCTGAATGTCGGCACCGAAGATCACAAGGGCCGCGCCGAGATAAAGGAAGCCGCGCGCCTTATTGCCGAAGCCGCCGAAGTCGGGCGCTATAATTTCGTTGGATTTGTCGAGGGCAATGACATTCCGTCAGCGCATGTCGATGTGATCGTCACTGACGGTTTTACCGGCAATGTCGCGCTGAAAACCGGCGAAGGCACTGCAAAGCTGATGGGCGATGTGCTGCGGACCGAACTGGAACACAGCATATTTTCCAAACTGGGTGCATTGTTCGCCCTGCGCCCGCTTCGGCGCATGAAAAAACGGCTGGACCCGCGGCTTGCCAATGGCGGTGTGTTCCTTGGGCTGAACGGCACTGTGGTAAAATCGCATGGTTCCGCAGACGCGACGGGCGTGTCATCTGCCATCAAACTGGCCTTCACATTAGCGCAATCCGGCTTTCAGGATCGCATGGCAGAGCGTATATCTGCCGTATCCGATGCGCTACAGGAACGGGTGCTCAAGGCGACTGATGATGCCGACACAGCGCCCCTTGCCACACCGGACAGACCTTCAGACGGGACAGAGCAGGCATGAACGTAACCAGAGCGGTGATTCGAAGCACAGGTCATTATTTGCCCGCGCGTGTGGTGCCGAATGCGGAATTCGCCAAAACACTGGACACCAGTGACGACTGGATCGTGTCGCGTTCGGGTATTGAACGGCGACATTTTGCGGCAGATGACGAATTCACCTCTGATCTGGCCATCAAGGCCGCACGCGCCGCGCTTGACAATGCAGGACTGGACCCTGCCGATATTGACGCAGTGATCGTTGCCACCTCGACCCCTGATTTCACGTTCCCGGCTGTCGCCACGCAGGTTCAGGCAGGGCTGGGCATGCGCAAGGGCTTCGCCTTCGATATACAGGCAGTGTGCGCGGGTTTTGTCTTTGCGCTGGCAAATGCAACGGGCCTTATCATGGCCGGTCAGGCCAAGCGAATTCTGGTCATCGGGGCGGAAACCTTCTCGCGCATCATGGACTGGACAGATCGCGGGACTTGCGTGTTGTTCGGGGATGGTGCGGGCGCGGTCATTCTGGAAGCGCAAAGCGGCACCGGCGCAAACACCGACCGCGGTGTTCTGGCATCGGACCTGAATTCTGACGGGCAGTACCGCGACCTTCTGTATGTTGACGGTGGCGTGTCGCGCACCGGCACATCTGGCGTGTTGCGTATGCAGGGCCGCGAAGTGTTCCGCCATGCTGTCGAAAAGCTGGCGGCGACGGCCAACACGGCCCTGGACAAGGCAGGGTTGCAAGCCGCTGATGTGGACTGGGTTGTGCCCCATCAGGCAAATCTGCGCATCATCCAGGGCACCGCGCAAAAACTGGGCCTGTCGATGGACAAGGTGGTGGTCACGGTTCAGGACCATGGCAACACTTCAGCGGCGTCAATCCCGCTGGCCTTGTCCGTCGCCAATGCCGAGGGGCGCTTCAAACCCGGTGACCTGATTGTAACCGAAGCAATTGGCGGCGGCCTAAGCTGGGGTGCTGTTATTGTGCGGTGGTAACTGCGCGTGACGCGCGGTTTAATGCTTGCACGCAACCCCCTGATATTGACTCGGAAAACTCTTTCCCGCATCCTGCATGCTGAATCGCGGGGAAAAGACATGTCAAACAAAACGCTTACAAGAATGGACCTGACCGAGGCAGTCTTTCGCGAAGTTGGTCTGTCACGCAACGAGTCTTCCGCTTTGGTGGATTCGGTGCTGCAACATATTTCGGATGCACTGGTTGACGGCGAACAGGTGAAGATTTCGTCCTTTGGCACATTTTCCCTGCGCGACAAGAACGCAAGACTGGGGCGCAACCCGAAAACCGGCGAAGAAGTGCCCATCTCGCCACGGCGGGTTCTGACCTTCCGCCCGTCCCATATCATGAAAGAACGCGTTATCGACGGAAACCGCGGTTAAGGTAAGGTGTGCCCCATGCGCAAGGCCCCGGAGGCGTTTCGCACCATTAGCGAAACCGCAGAGGCACTGGACACGCCCGCGCATGTTCTGCGCTTTTGGGAAAGCAAGTTCACACAGGTGAAACCCGTCAAGCGCGCAGGCGGGCGACGGTATTACCGGCGTGCGGATATCGACCTTCTGGCCGGGATCAAGGAACTTCTGCACGAACAGGGCATGACCATTCGCGGCGTGCAGAAATTGCTGCAGGAAAAGGGCGCGCGCCATGTCGCAGCACTTGCGCCAGTGCGCGACCATTTCCTTGATGACGACGTGATCACGCCCCCGCAACCCCACGACGCGCCCCCCGCGCAGGCGGTTGCAGCCACACGCGACCCCGTCGCCACGGATACGCCTGCAAATGCCGCGAATAGTGTGTCCGCGCCCCACATGACGCCCCCGGCACAGCCGCCAGTGCCAATGGCCCCTGCCCCAGCGCCACAGATGCCGCGCGCCGACAGCCCCGCACCGAAACCCACCCATGTCCGGCTGGCCCATGATATTCGGCGCCATCGCGCACCAACGGCCCCTGATCACGCACGCACCGCCCCGCTTCTGGCGCGGCTGGACGCGCTGTTGCAGCGCATGGCCGCAGCAGCGCAAAAGGACCAGCGCAACAAATAACGCGCCCGGTTTTGATTTGCCTGATGAAAGCGTCAGATTTTCCGAATTCGCGCTTGCCCTCGCCGGTGAATCGGGTAGAAAGCGCGCACAGATGTCGGGCTATAGCGCAGTCTGGTAGCGCGTCCGTCTGGGGGACGGAAGGTCGCAGGTTCAAGTCCTGCTAGCCCGACCATTATCCACCGACATCTTGTTTTCTGCACGCACTGCGCCAATCGGCTGCAGGGTGGACAGGCGTAATAACCCGGACTAGAAGCACAAAACACTTTCGGGGGGCACGCATGACAAAACGCGGCGTTTTACCAGCGCAGGACCTGCGCGCCATGATCGCGCGTGGCGAGATTTCGGCACCAAAACCAGTCGAAGACGCCCAGATCCAGCCCGCAAGCCTTGACCTGCGCCTGGGTGCGAGGGCATGGCGGGTGCGCGCGTCCTTTCTGGCGGGCAAGGGAAACACTGTGTCCGACCGCCTGAAACTGTTTGAAATGCACCAGATGGACCTAAGCGATGGCGCCGTTCTGGAAAAGGGCTGCGTCTATGTTGTGCCGCTGATGGAATCGCTTGCGTTGCCAAGCGGAATTCAGGCGGTTGCCAATGCCAAAAGTTCCACAGGCAGGCTGGATTTGCTGACCCGCGTAATCACGGATGACGGCACCGAATTCGACCGCGTGCCCGATGCCTATCATGGCCCGCTTTACGCTGAAATCTGCCCAAGGTCGTTTTCCGTGCTGGTGCGGCCTGGCATGCGCCTGAACCAGATCCGGTTTCGGGCTGGTCATGCTGTGCTCGATGATGACGAACTGACAGCCCTGCATGACGCACAAACACTGGTGCCGGGCACGCCGGTCATTTCGCAGGGCCTTGGCTTTTCGGTGGACCTGCGCCCGTCCAGCGGCACATTGGTCGGCTACCGCGCCAAACCCCATACCGGCGTCATCGATCTGGACAGGATCGGGGCGTATGATGCGCAGGATTTCTGGGAAGACCTGCACAGCGCGTCTGGGCGCATCATTCTGGACCCGGGCGCATTCTATATTCTGGTCAGCCGCGAAGCAGTGCATATTCCGCCTGATTACGCGGCCGAAATGGCGCCGTTTCTGGCCATGGTCGGTGAATTCCGTGTGCATTACGCGGGCTTCTTCGACCCCGGTTTTGGCCATGACGCTGCAGGCGGCGCAGGGTCGCGCGGGGTGCTGGAAGTGCGCTGCCATGAAGCGCCCTTCGTGCTGGAACATGGCCAGATTGTGGGACGGCTGGTGTATGAACATATGCGCACCCGGCCCACGCGGCTGTATGGGGCGGATATGGCGTCGAATTATCAGGGCCAGGGCCTGAAACTGGCCAAGCATTTCAAGACAGCACGCTGATGCTGGACCTTGCGTTTCTTGTCACGGCCTTTGTCACGCTGTTTGTCGTGATTGACCCAATCGGAACCGCGCCGCTGTTTCTGGCCCTGACCCAAGGGATGAATGCGGCACGCCGGCGCGCTATTGCGCTGCGCGCCTGTGTGATTTCAGTTATCCTTCTGGCGCTGTTCGGGCTGGCGGGCGAGGATTTCTTGCGCGCCATCGGCATTTCCATGCCCGCCTTCCAGATTGCGGGTGGGATCTTGCTGTTTCTGACCGCGCTGGACATGCTGTTTGACCGCCGCGCGCGCCGCCGCGCCGACCACGCCGACGAAGGCGATGGCGAAACAGCCGATGATCCGTCGGTTTTTCCGCTGGCCATGCCGTTGATTGCGGGACCAGGTGCGATGGCAACAATGGTGCTGCTGATCAATGATGCGGGCCGCGGCATTGAAGGGATTGCCCTGATCACAGGCGTTATGCTGGCCGTCATTGGTCTGGTCTTGCTGGCATTCCTGGCCGCCGGCCCCATTGAAAAGCTGTTACGCCGCACGGGAACCATGGTCATGACACGGTTATTCGGGCTGCTTCTGGCCGCATTGTCGGTTCAGTTCGTCATGAATGGCGCGGCGGCTATCGGGCTATTGCCTGTGGTTCAGTCTGGCCTGTAACGCCGCGCTTAAAGCATGTCGCTCAAAAGTGGGAACCGGTTTTAAGCTTCTCGAACATGCAAAACCAATAAGTAAAATCATGTCGCATGAATACGAATAAACGCGACATGCTTTAGATACAAAAAGGCCAGACAGCCAAATGCGCTGTCTGGCCGTTTTAATCTCGTCCAGGCTTGCTTATTCCGCAGCGTTGGGCTTCATCTCTGGTAATTCGGGTTGTGCCTCAGGGGTCTGTTTGGCGTCTGGCTTGCGCGGCTTTCGTGTGTTGCGGCGCGGCTTTGGCGCGTCTTCGGTGCTGGCAGGGGCCGCCGCTTCCGGCGTTGGGGCCGGTTTCGGGGTGCGCTTGCGACGCACCGGCTTCTTTGGCGCATCGTTTTCGGCATTTTGTGGGGCAGCATCTGCAGTGTTTGGCGCAGGCTGTTCCGCCGGGGCCGGACGGGTATCGGGTTTCACTGGCGCTGCGGTGTGCTTTGCTTCGGGCGTTTCGACAAGCGTGCTGTCATCGACATCACCCTGATCCTGCACGGAAAACGAGTCCGACCGCGGTGCAACTGATGCGGCTGTGACAGAATCGGCTTGCGCCGGGTGCTGCCCGTGCTGCGGTTGCACGCTATCGCCCTGGTCGGGGCGGTCGTCACCTGACCGGCGCTGGTGGCGGTTGCGGTCGTCATTTTGATGACGGTTGCGGTCTTCCTGCTGCTGGCGCCGCGCGTCGGCTTCGGCCTGCATTTCGCGCTGTGCCTGTGCCAACATACGGGTGTAATGTTCGGCGTGTTGTTGAAAATTCTCTGCGGCAACACGGTCATTGGACAATTGCGCATCGCGTGCAAGAACTTGATATTTTTCAATAATCTGTTGTGGCGTGCCGCGCACTTTGCCTTCCGGTCCGGAACTGTCAAAGACACGGTTGACAATGTTGCCCAATGATTTCGGGCGGTTCGACTTCGAACGCGAGCGTTGTTTGGTTGATCTCATACTGTAAAAATTCCGGCCCTATGTGGCATGGCGTGCAAACCAGTTGCGGAGCAAATCGGCAAGCGAGTTATCCGGTAGGCTGCAAGGGAAACCAAGCGAAGCGCCTTAAAAGCGCCGCGTCCTGTAGGCTTTGTGTGCCATGGCTGCAGATACATGACAAGGGTTTTATACCGCAAATACGCAGAATTTGCCGGATATTGCCGAAAACACACATATTCAGCGCTGGTGGCCGCTGGAACTATGGGTTGTGTTGTCCTGCAACGACGCGGTCATGCCCGGACATGTCACGCAGTAATGAAATGTTCACAAACCCCGCTGCGGCGAACAGGCGGTGCACGGCCTGCCCCTGCGCGGCGCCTGTTTCGACCACCAGCCAGCCCCCGGGCCGCAGATGATCGCGCGCCTGCGCACATATTACACGGTAGGCACCCAGCCCCGACCCGTCATCTGCATCGGGCACCAGCGCCATACGGGGTTCCCAATCGCGCAATTCAGCCGACAGCGTTTCCAGTTCACTTGCGCCAATATATGGGGGGTTCGATACAATCAGGTCAAAATGTCCCGACACATTTGCAAACCAATCAGACAGCCGCAACTGGACCCTGCCCTGAACGCCGAGCATATGCGCATTCCTGTCCGCCACCTGCAGGGCGTCGGGCGACAGGTCCACGCCCACACCGCGCGTTTGTTCACGTTCTGCCAGCAATGTCAGCAAAATCGCGCCCGACCCTGTGCCAAGGTCCAGCACGGTGTCAAACGGTTTGTCCAGCGCGGTCTGTATCAGTGTTTCGGTTTCGGGGCGCGGGTCCAGCACATCAGGCGTGACGCAAAACCGCCGGCCCCAGAAATCGCGCGCGCCCACAATCTGGGCCACAGGCTGATGGCGCATGCGCGCCGTGATCATGTTTTGAAACTGCTGCGCCTGCGCGTCTGTCACGGGGTCAGGCAATGCCAGGATCAGGCGTGCCGCATCCACATTCAGGGCATACGCCAGCAACCAGCGGGCATCGCGCGCGCCACCATCAACGCCCGCCGCGCGCAATTGCGCCACACCCGCCGCCAGCAGTTGCGCAGCCGTGCTCATGCTTCCATCTCGGCCAGACGCGCGGCCTGATCCGCAGTCACCAGCGCGTCGATGATGTCATCCAGATCGCCTTGCATGATCTGGTCCAGCTTATACAGCGTCAGGTTAATGCGGTGGTCAGTCATGCGCCCCTGCGGGAAGTTATAGGTCCGGATGCGTTCGGACCTGTCGCCCGACCCCACTTGCGCCTTGCGGGCACTGGCGCGGTCATCGGCGGCGCGCTGGCGTTCCATATCGAACAGTTTCGCGCGCAGCACCTGCATGGCAATCGCGCGGTTCTGGTGCTGGGATTTTTCGGAACTGGTCACCACAATCCCCGTCGGAATATGTGTCAGGCGCACGGCGGAATCTGTCGTGTTGACATGCTGCCCGCCAGCCCCCGAGGCGCGCATCGTATCAATGCGAATGTCCTGGGCGGGAATGTCGATATCGACCTCCTCTGCCTCGGGCAGGACAGCGACAGTTGCGGCAGATGTGTGGATGCGCCCGCCGGATTCGGTGACGGGAACCCGCTGCACGCGGTGCACGCCGGATTCGAACTTCATCCGCGCAAACACCCCCTCGCCTGCGATGCGCATTACCGCGTCACGCAGGCCGCCCAGTTCTGTTTCACTATAGCTGACCATCTGCACCTGCCAGCCACGGGTTTCGGCATAGCGTTGATACATGCGCAACAGATCAGCGGCAAACAGGCTGGCTTCCTCGCCGCCGGTTCCGGGGCGCAGTTCAACCAACGCCGGGCGGGCATCGGCCGCGTCCTTGGGCAAAAGCGCCAGCCTTAGGGCTTGTTCCAGCTCTGGCAGGGCGGTTTCCAGCCTTTGCAGTTCCTCTTGGGCCAGGGCGCGCATTTCGGGGTCATCTTGCAAAACCAGCGCGTCAGCACGGTCCGCCACAGCCTGTTGATAAGCCGCGATCTGGTCCACCACGGGCTTTAGTTCAGCATATTCGCGCGACAGGGCGGCCATATCCTGCGCAGCCACGCCTTCCATAAGGCGGGCTTCCAAAAAGCCGAAGCGGCGGGTAATCTGGTCAAGTGTATCGGTCTGGAACATGTGCAAGCATGTGGCGTGACGAACGGGAATGGTCAAGCCCCCGCCGCTGGCACCGACAGCGACACCATGCCCCGCTTACAGCGGATGCTGCTGGACCTGATACGATACTGTCTGTAAACTTGCATGATCAAAATCCGAGGGTTTTTTACACATGGGCGATTTCGCCAGTCACCTTGACACCGCATTCTGGTTCAGTGTCGGGGCAATTTTCGTGCTTCTGGTTATTTCCGGGCTGTTTTCGGGGTCTGAAACCGCACTTACCGCGTCCAGTCGTGGCAAGTTGAAGGCACAGGCCGATAAAGGGTCCGGCGCGGCAAAACGCGCGCTGGAACTGACCGAGGACAGCGAGAAACTGATCGGGGCGGTGCTGCTGGGCAACAACCTGGTTAACATTCTGGCCGCATCGCTGGCGACGGCGCTGTTTACACGGGTGTTTGGCGATGGCGGGGTGGCGCTGGCCACCTTGGTCATGACATTTCTGGTTCTGATCTTTGCAGAAGTGCTGCCGAAAACCTATGCGATTTCCAACCCTGAAAACGCCGCAACACGCATTGCGCCGGTCCTGTCATGGGTGGTGGCGATCTTTTCGCCTGTGGTGGCAGTGGTGCGGTTTGTCGTGCGCCGTGTTCTGGCGCTGTTCGGGGTTACCATTGACCCCGACAGCAACATCCTGTCGGTGCATGAGGAAATCGCGGGAACGCTGGCCTTGGGCCATTCAAGCGGGTCGGTCGAGAAGGAACACCGCGACAGGTTGCTGGGCGCGCTGGATCTTTCGGAACGCACGGTTGAGGAAATCATGCGCCACCGCAGCCAGATTGAAACCGTGAATGCCGATGACCCTGTAGAGGACCTGATTGCGATTTCGGTCAATTCCGCGCATTCGCGCCTGCCGGTCTATCGGGATGATCCCGAAAATATTGTGGGTATTCTATATGCCCGCGATCTGGTGCGCGACATGCACAAACAGGTGTCCGACGCGGGCGGGGATTATGGCGCGATTGCGCGACTGGACATTTCGGGCCTGATCCGCCCGCCCTATTTCGTGCCTGAAACCACGCCACTGGACGAACAGATGCAGGAATTCTTGCGCCTGCGCAGGCATTTTGCACTGGTGGTTGACGAATATGGCTCATTGCGTGGTCTGATCACGCTGGAAGACATCCTTGAAGAAATTGTGGGCGAGATCGAGGATGAATATGACGTCGCCCACGCCCCCGAGATTGAGCACGGCCCAGGCGGCGAAGTTCTGGTCGATGGCGCGATGACCATCCGCGACCTGAACCGCGCGACGGACTGGACCTTGCCTGATGAAGAAGCCGTCACCACCGCGGGCCTTGTCATCCACGAATCGCAAACAATACCGGAAGCGGGGCAAACCTTCTTTTTCCATGGGTGCCGAATCAAGATACTGGAACGCGAAGGCAACCGCATCACGCGGTTAAGCCTTCTTAACACCGCCGAGGAAACGACCGCAGAAAACTGATGCAGGCCACTGCCCCGCCCGCATCGCGGGCGGGGCAGTCGTGCCGGGGTCAGGCGGCCTTGCCGCTGGTCAGCGACAAAAACACATCTTCCAGATCGGGTTCTTCGCTGGTCACATCCGTGACCACACCGCCCGATTGCGCGACAGCCGCCAGCAACTGCCCCGCACTGACCTGAGAACGGCGATAGGTCAGCGCGATCTGCCCGTCGCGGCGGGTTTCCTGCGTGACATTGACGGGCAAGCTCAATCCGGGCAGCGGGTTTTCCAGCCGCAACACAAGCGTCTTGGCATCCAGCCGCCCCAGCAACGCCGATGTGCGGTCACGCACCACCACCTCACCATGGTTGATAATGGCGATTTCATCGCACATGGCTTCGGCTTCTTCCAGGTAATGGGTGGTCAGAATGATCGTCATGCCCTGATCGTTCAGCTTGCGCACATTGGTCCACAGCATCTGGCGCAGTTCAATATCCACCCCTGCGGTTGGTTCGTCCAGCACCAGAACCTGCGGTCCATGCACCAGCGCCTTGCCCAGCAGCAACCGCCGCCGCATGCCCCCTGACAGGGTGCGCGCATAGGCTTCGGCCTTGTCTGTCAATCCGATCAACTCCAGTATTTCATCGGTGCGCCGCGCAGATTTGGGCACGCCATAAAGCCCGGCCTGCACCTCCAGGGCGCCGCGTGGGGTGAAAAACGGGTCAATGTTCAATTCCTGCGGCATAACCCCGATGGCTGCGCGCGACTGGCGCGGGTTCACATCCTGGTCAAACCCCCATATCTGCACCTGCCCTACTGTCTTGTTCACCAACCCCGCCAGTATATTGATCATGGTGGATTTTCCGGCCCCGTTTGGCCCAAGCAACCCAAAGATACTGCCCGACGGGATAGCAAGGTCGACCCCTTTCAACGCTTCCTTTCCATCGGCATAGGTCTTGCTCAGTTTCGTCACTTCAATCGCGTTCTTCGTCATAGGGGGTGCCCATCCTCGCAGCATGTTTGCGCAGAACATAAGCACATCCGCGAGAATTGAAAGCCGGTCGCGTTTCTTGACCGACGCGGCCCCCATCAATAGGCTGACCCGGAACACCAAAGCCGGAAGGAAACATCATGCAGGATTTGCTGACATCATTTCACGGGCGCATCGGGCGGGGCAGATGGTGGCTGGGGGCCTTGATCCTTATTGCCTTCAGTATTGTCTATGCCATCCTTGTGGGGGTTTTGTTCGGTGACAGCCTGATCACTGGCTTACTTACATTGTTGCTGTCCTTCGCGCTGTTATACCCGGCGGCGGCGCTGGCCACCAAGCGGCTG
Organism: Paracoccaceae bacterium; assembly: GCA_017510335.1. GTDB lineage: Bacteria > Pseudomonadota > Alphaproteobacteria > Rhodobacterales > Rhodobacteraceae > Roseinatronobacter. The sequence goes on along the minus strand of JAFWNM010000028.1, from coordinate 150,428 downwards.
GCGGACCGCAACAAGCCTGCCATGCCCCGGCTGGTGCTGTTTTTCGGGCCGGGCATTTTGTTTACCCTGATCGACACGTTTCGCATCGGCTATCGTCCCTTGCCGGAAATGGGCGGAATGGGCCAGACAGGTGCCATGATGCCCGGAACATTCGGCATGACGCTTGGGTTCCTTTCCCTTGTCGCAAGCCTTTGGGCGCTGGTAGAACTGGGCATTCTGAAGGGCGATGCGGAAGAAAACAGCTTCGGCCCCCCGCCTGCGTGACACGCACAGCCCGAACGCCCCTTGCCTGCACCACAGGATCAAGTATGTTCGCCAGCAGGTAGCAAGAAGGTCACCAAGATGAAGTCCACCCTGTCCCATGATGCCCCCGAAACCGAAATCGTAAACGCGATGCGCGTGTCCTGCGATGGGGGCGAAGGTGCGCTGGGGCATCCGCGCGTGTGGCTGTCCTTGGCGCATGATACCGGCCTTGTCGAATGCCCCTATTGCGACAAACGCTTCATCCACCGCGATTTTGCGGAAAACCAGACGTCCTGACCACGCAGGCAAGACCACGAAACGGAGGGCCAGCCATGAGCGACAGCGAAACGGGCTTCGGCAAGGGCTGCCATTTGCACCTGATCGACGGGTCGGCCTATATTTTTCGCGCCTACCATGCCTTGCCACCGCTGACGCGCAAATCCGATGGGTTGCCCGTGGGGGCTGTTGCGGGGTTTTGCAACATGCTGTGGCGCTATCTGGGCGAGAATGGCAGCAGTTCCGACGCGCCCACGCATGCGGCTGTCATCTTCGACCATTCCTCCAAAACCTTCCGCAATGACATCTATGACCTGTATAAGGCCAACCGCCCGGAACTGCCCGAAGACCTGCGCCCGCAATTCCCGCTGACGCGCGACGCCACGCGCGCCTTCAACCTGTCCTGCATCGAAGTGCAGGATTATGAGGCCGATGACATCATCGCCACACTGGCCCGCCAGGCCCGCGAAGCAGGCGGGCGCGTGACGATCATTTCATCCGACAAGGACCTGATGCAACTGGTCGGCAATGGCGTCGAAATGCTGGACGCAATGAAAAACAAACGCATCGGCGTCGATGAAGTGATTGAAAAATTCGGCGTCGCCCCCGACCGCGTGGTGGATGTGCAGGCCCTGGCAGGGGATTCGGTGGACAATATTCCCGGCGCACCCGGCATCGGGGTGAAAACCGCCGCGCTGTTGATCAACGAATACGGGGATCTCGACAGCCTTCTTGCACGCGCGGAAGAAATCAAGCAACCCAAACGCCGCCAGACCCTCATGGATCACGCCGACCAGATCCGCATGTCGCGCAAACTGGTCCTTCTGGACGAAAACACCCCGCTGGATTTTTCGCTGACCGACCTGGAGGTCCGCGACCCCGACCCGACCGCGCTGGTGGATTTCCTCAACCAGATGGAATTTCGCACGCTGACGCGCCGCGTGGCCGATAAGTTCGGCACCGAACCCCCGGCCCCGCCAGACCCCGCCCCCGAAACGGCTAAGCCACAGGCCGATACACCCGACCTCAGCGCAGCGCAATATGACTGCATCCGCGATCTGGATACCCTGAACACATGGATCGACCGCATCCGCGAACGTGGCTATGTCGCTGTGGACACCGAAACCACATCGCTGGACGAAATGCGCGCGAAACTGGTGGGCATTTCGCTATGTGTGGATGCAGGACACGCCGCCTATATTCCGCTGGCGCATTGCGCGGGCGGGGATGACCTGTTCGGTGCCAGTGCGCTTTTGGACGGACAAATCCCGCTGGACCATGCCCTGAATGCCCTGAAACCCGTTCTGGAAGATACGGCCATTCTGAAAATCGGCCAGAACATGAAATATGACGCCAAGATCTTCGCAAATCTTGGCGTCACCGTCGCCCCGATTGATGACACCATGCTGCTGTCCTACGCGCTGCATGGCGGGTTGCACGGGCATGGCATGGATACCCTGTCGGACCGCTACCTGAACCACCAGCCCATCGCCATCAAATCACTTCTGGGGGCGGGCAAATCTGCCATCACCTTCGACATGGTCGGCATTGACGACGCCACACGCTACGCAGCTGAGGATGCGGACATAACCCTGCGCCTGTGGCAGATGTTCAAACCCCGCCTGCACGCCGCACAAGTCACGCGCGTCTATGAAACCCTTGACCGCCCGCTGGTGCCGGTTCTGGCACAGATGGAACGCCATGGCATCAAGGTGGACCGCGATGTGCTGTCGCGCATGTCCAACGCATTTGCCCAGAAAATGGCCGCGCTCGAATCGGAAATCCATGAACTTGCCGGCGAAAGCTTCAATGTCGGCTCGCCCAAACAACTGGGCGAAATCCTGTTTGACAAAATGTCGCTACAAGGCGGCAAGAAAGGCAAGACCGGCGCCTATGCCACCGGCGCCGATGTGCTCGAAGACCTGGCCGCTGAGGGGCATGACCTGCCCGCCAGGGTGCTGGACTGGCGGCAACTGGCGAAATTGAAATCCACCTACACGGACGCGCTACAAGACCACATCCACCCGGATACAGGCCGCGTACACACCTCTTATGTTATCACCGGGGCGGTGACGGGGCGGCTGTCATCAACCGACCCGAACCTGCAAAACATCCCCATCCGCTCGGAAGACGGGCGGCGCATCCGCACTGCGTTCGTGGCAGATCAGGGCAATAAACTGGTCGCACTGGATTACAGCCAGATCGAATTGCGCATCCTTGCCCATATCGCTGGCATCGACAGCCTGAAAGCCGCCTTTCGCGACGGTCATGACATCCACGCCATGACCGCATCAGAAATGTTCGGCGTGCCACTGGACCAGATGACCCCTGATGTGCGCCGTCAGGCCAAGGCCATCAATTTCGGCGTCATCTATGGCATTTCGGGCTTCGGTCTGGCCCGCAATCTGCGCATTCCACGCGCGCAGGCGCAGGCCTTTATCGACACCTATTTCGAACGCTTTCCCGGCATCCGCGCCTATATGGATGACACAGTCGAATTCGCCAAAAAACACGGGCGCGTGGAAACCCTGTTCGGGCGGCGCATCCACACGCCCGAAATCAATGCCAAAGGGCCAGGCGCGGGCTTCGCCAAACGTGCGGCCATCAACGCGCCCATTCAGGGCACCGCCGCCGACATCATCCGCCGCGCCATGATCCGCCTGCCCGCAGCGCTTGGCGACCTGCCGGCACGAATGCTGCTGCAAGTGCATGACGAACTGGTGTTTGAAGTGCCCGAAGCCAGTGTTGACAACACCATCGCGCGCGTTCGCGCTGTCATGGAAGCGGCGGCAGAACCCATCGTCAAGCTTGACGTTCCCCTTGTTGTAGATGCCGGTGTCGGGGATAACTGGGCGCAAGCGCATTAGGGTATGTCGCGTTCATTCGCATTCAGGCGACATACTCCAACTTATTGATTTTGCGTGTTCGGGAAGCTCAAAACCGGTTCCCGCTTTTGAGCAGCATGCTCTAATCAAGGCCACGCATCGCATAGCCTGCGCCCCTTGCTTTCATTCTGGTCGAAATATCCACCGGGGTTTCACAAGGGGGGCGTGCCCCCCTTGTGGCAGGGGGTTTGGGGGGCTTGCAGCCCCCCAAGGCCCGCCCCCGAAAACATGCTAGGCCACGTTTTCCATTTCCGCGATGATCCCGTTGACCACATCAGCCAGCAGCGCTTCATCCTCGCATTCCGCCATGACGCGAACCAACGGCTCGGTGCCGGATTTGCGGATCAACAACCGCCCGCATCCCGCCAGCCGGGCTTTTGCGGCATCGATCGCGGCTTTCACCTGCTCGGACGCCAGAATATCCACCCCCGGCGCCGTGCGCAGGTTGCGCAGCATTTGCGGCACCGGCTCGAAACTGCGCGTCAACAAGGATGCGGGTTTTTGTGTTTCCGTCATTGCGGCCAGAAAATGCAGCGCGGCAATCAACCCGTCGCCTGTGGTGGCATAATCGGTCATCACAATATGGCCAGACTGCTCGCCGCCCAGGTTCCAGCCGCCCTGGCGCATGCGTTCCACCACATGCCGGTCACCCACCGCAGTGCGTTCCAGCCGTAAGCCATGGCCCTGCAAGAACCGCTCCAGCCCCAGATTGGACATGACCGTTGCCACCAGAGCCCCGCCCTGCAGACGCTCTGCCTGCGCCCAGCGATGGGCAAAAAGCGCCATGATCTGGTCGCCATCGGCAATTTGGCCACGTTCATCAATGATGATCACACGGTCTGCATCGCCATCCAGTGTAATCCCCAGATCGGCCCCTGTTTCCAGCACCTTGGCAGCACAATGGCGCGGATGGGTCGACCCGCAATCAAGGTTGATATTGGTGCCGTTAGGGTCCACCCCCACCTTGATCACATCTGCCCCCAGTTCCCACAGCACCTGCGGGGCAACCTTGTAGGCCGCGCCATGGGCGCAATCCAACACCACTTTCATTCCTGCAAGCTGTGTGCCGCGCGGCAAGGTGGTCTTGGCGTATTCGACATAGCGCCCGCCCGCATCGTCAATACGTTTGGCCCGCCCGATATTTGCGGGCTGCGCGGGCGTGATCGCCCCGCCCACAATGCGTTCGATTTCCGCTTCATCCGCATCCGACAGTTTGAATCCGTCCGGTCCGAAAAACTTGATGCCATTGTCCTGGTGGGCGTTGTGGCTGGCGGAAATCATGATCCCCAGATCCGCCCGCATGGACCGCGTCAGAAACCCTACTGCAGGCGTGGGCACTGGTCCCAGCAACAAGACATTCATCCCTGTCGATGTCAGCCCCGCTGTCAGCGCGTTTTCGATCATATAACCTGACAAGCGTGTATCCTTGCCGATGACAACGCGGTGCCCGTTCGATCCGTCACGCCGAAAATGGCGCCCGGCGGCAGCACCCAGTTTCAGGGCCATTTCCGCTGTCATCGGATAGCTGTTTGCAGTGCCGCGCACGCCGTCCGTGCCAAACAATTTCTCACTCATACCTGTTCCTTGCCATCCGTCATGTTCAGGGCCTGCCACAAGGACAGGGCCTGCCGTGTCTGTTCAACATCATGCACGCGCAGGATTTGCGCGCCTGCGCTGGCCCCGGCCATTGCCACCGCAAGCGACCCTGCAACGCGGTCAATCGCATCAGAAACCCCGCTGATTTGCCCGATGAACCGTTTGCGCGAAGCCCCCAGCAAAATAGCACAGCCTGTCATGTGCAGCAGCGCCAGATCACGCACCAAGGCAAGATTATGCTCAGTCGTCTTGCCAAACCCTATGCCGGGGTCAATGATTATACGCTCATGCGCGATGCCCGCATCTGTTGCGCGCGCGATGGCCTGCATCAGCCAATCAAACACATCCATGCGCACATCGGCATATTTCGGGTTATTTTGCATGGTTTGCGGGGTGCCTTGCGCATGCATCAGACAGATGGGAACCTGCGCCTGCGCGACCACTTGCGCCAGATCACGGTCCCATGTCAGCGCTGAAACATCATTCACAATACTCGCGCCCGCTTCCAGCGCCGCGCTGGCCACAGCCGCTTTGCGCGTGTCAATCGAGATGGGCTGCGTTACCCCGTCTTCGCGCAAGGCGCGGATCAGGGGCGCCGTGCGCGCAATTTCATCAGGCACCGGAACGTCCTGCGCGCCCGGCCGGGTAGATTCGCCGCCGATATCCAGAATATCAGCCCCTTGCGCGATCAGCTTGCGCGCCTGTTCCAGCGCGGCCCCGATCGTGCTGAAACGGCCCCCATCGGAAAAACTGTCAGGCGTGACATTCACAATTCCCATGATGCGCGGCCTGTCCAGCACCAGACCGCATAACGGCGCGGGCGCAAGCGTCAGACCATGATCGGCCACAGGGTCGAACGCGCGGGTGCTGCGCGATACGCTGTCGCGGGTCAGAACGTCAATTCCTGCAATATTCAGCGCCGGTTGCCCGCGCAAGGCGGGCATGCCATCAACGGACTGCGCGGCAGGGCGCAAAACGGGGGAAATATAGCTTTTCATCCCAGCTATGTGCCCGTTTCGATGCGTTAACACAAGATGGCGCGCGACATGTCAGGCGGGCAAGCGCCCTTGCTGAACATGACTGCCGGGGGGGATGGGCAAGCCTTCGGGCGCCAGCAAGCGGTCGGCAGCCACATGTTCAGCCAGCCAAAGCGCCAGCGCCACACCATCGCGCGGGCTGCAATCCGGGCTGTCAGTCGAATCCAGGATCAGCTTGGACGGTGCCCAGACAATCATCAGGCCCTGTTTCATGGCCCAGTCAATTTCCGTGCGGCTGGCCACAACCACGCAGCGCCGGTCCAACGCCGCCAGCCGCCATGCGTTCTGTTCCAGCGCCAGAAGATCAATGCGGCGTTGAACGGCACGCGGTGCCACGGACGGCGGGGTTTGGGGTGGCATGCCCACACACAGGATCACTGGCGCGCCCCCGGCCTGCAACCCGTCCAGACGCGCGCCCAGATCGGGGGCGGCAATCATGTCATTGTCCAGAAACACCACCAACGGATGCACCGATTCTTCCTGCCCTGCCGCATCCAGGGCGCGCAGCGGTTGGGACGCACGGTTGCGCACGATTTCCACCCCCAACGCGCCCGGCCCGCGATCCAGCTTTTCAACACGGACAAAAGCGCGCATGGCCTGCGGTTCCAGCAAGATACGCTCCGCAATACGTTCGGCCAGTGTTTCCAGCAGGTTCAGCCGTTCCGCTGCCAGTTCGGCGGCAATCGCTTCGGTAATGCGGTCATAGGACAGGATGCGGTCAACATCATCTTCCAGCGGTTCGGGGTTGGGGCGCACTTCAACCACGATATTGAAGCGCACGCGCTGGCGTTGGCCGCGTTCTGCCTGAAACGCACCGATCTCCACCTCGACGATGTGATCGCGCAGGCTGATGCGGTCGCGCGGGTCAGCGGGGGCGGACGCTTCTGCGCGGGCTTCGGGATGGGCAAATGCCAGTCTTATGTCAGAACTCATGGGGGTATCCTTCCTCACCTGTGCCTGTCATACCGACTATGGCGCAGGGTTCAACGCGTATTCGCGCCGTCAGGCTGCGCATACGCGACATGGCCCCTGCCCTTTTGCCGGCTCAGCCCCGGTAGAAAAGATGCGCACCAATTTGTGTCGTTTGCGTGAAACGGTTGGACCATGTCGGATTCACAGCCGTCGTGTGGAAATACTGCGCACCACCCGTCAAGCCCCGATGCGCCCCGCTTGCCATGACATAGGCGATGCGGTTTGCAATATCCGCAGCGCGGCGGTTGGGCATGGTGTCGGGCTGGGCGTCACAGGCAAAGCTGAACTGGCACCCCCCGATGCGACCGGCCTTGACGCCCTGATAGACAACAGCGCAAATGCTGCCCGGAAAATGCCGCGACTGCACACGGTTCAGAATAACCTCTGCCACCGCGAACTGGCCCTTCAGGGACTCGCCGCGCGCTTCATGATAGATTGCGGTTGCCAGACATTGCATCTGCTCATCCAGTGCGCCGATCTGTTGCCCGCGCAACCAGGACACCGAATATTGCACCACACGGCGTTCCAGCGCAGCAGGGCGTGCAACGGGGCGCAAGGACTCAAACGGGGCAAAAGGACTGGCCAGTGCCACAGGTGCCGCAACCGCGCCACTTGTCGACAGATGTATGTCAAATTCCGCATCCTCTGCAGGCGCGACTTCTTCCATCACCGGAATGGCGGGGGCAGCGGGGGTGTCGTCGTCAAAGGCGGGAATGCTGCGCATCTGCTCAAACAGCGATGTCAGCGCCGCCAGATTCACATCGCGCCCCTGTTGGGGGTGCCCAACCACACCGAAACTGTCAATCGTCTGGCCAACAGGTGCGATACTGGCCAGCCGATGCGTATCGGCCCCCAGAACCACGTTATTGCGAATGGCAGGATTGCTTCCTTGCAGCGCCGCCATGACAAGCCTTGCGCGCATGTCATTGGTCAATGTGCCATCTTCAACACGCGACCCCATGCTGGGCAGCGCCACAAGAAGGGACATTCCCCATATCATGCACACCGCCGCGACCCGCCTGCCTTGTTCGGGAAGGCACACCGCGCGTTGCAGTCCGGCCATGAGAAAACCGGATTGACGCGCTTTTGTCGATTGTAAACCTGTAACCATATGAAAACCGCGCCGTCCTTGGCGCACCACACCTGTCTGAAGCAATATTACATTTTCGTGATCGGCCATATTCCAATAATGCCTAAAAATCCACCCAAACCGCCGGCACCCCGGCGCCGGGCGGCATAAACTGGCCTAACGGGTCAAAAATACCCTTATTTTAATGGTCAGGACAGGTCTTCTTCGATGACCAGCTGCGCCGCCGCAAGGCGGGCAACCGGCACCCTGAAGGGGGAACAGGACACATAGTCAAACCCAAGATCCCGGCAAAAACGAATCGATTCCGGGTTCCCGCCATGTTCCCCGCAAATGGACAGCGTCAGGTCATCACGCGCCGCGCGCCCCCGTTCAGCACCAAGGCGCAATAATTCGCCCACACCATCAAGATCCAGTGTATGAAACGGGTCTTCGGGGAAAACGCCCTGCTGCACATAATCCGACATGAACCGCCCCGCATCATCGCGCGACAGGCCATAGGTCATTTGCGTCAGGTCGTTGGTCCCGAAGGACAGAAAACCGGCATGCAGCGCAATGTCACCGGCGCGCAGTGCAGCACGCGGCGTTTCCACCATCACCCCAAGCTTGTAGTCGAACTTCCCCCCCGAACGGGACCGGACAGCGGCTGCCGCTGCATCGATGCGGGTTTTCACCAGTTCAACCTCGCGCATGGCGGACACCAGCGGAATCATGATTTCGGGCACAATATGTGCGTTGCGGCGGCTGATCTCGATCGTGGCCTCGAATATGGCGCGCACCTGCATCTCATAAATCTCGGGAATCGTTATGCCCAGCCGCACGCCGCGCATGCCCAACATGGGGTTGAATTCCGACAATGCCTCGGCGCGGCGGGTTATCTCAGACAGCGGTTTGCCAAGCGCATCGGCCAGAAACCGCAACCCTTCCTTGGAATGCGGCAGGAATTCATGCAAAGGCAGGTCAAACAGCCGGATGCAGACCGGCTGACCCTGCATGATTTCGAACAGGTCAATAAAATCAGCGCGCTGCATGGGCAACAAGCGTTCCAGCGCGTCTGATCGGTCTTCTGGCGTGTCCGCAAAGATCATCTCGCGCATCAGGGTCAGGCGGTCATCCTCGAAGAACATATGTTCCGTGCGGCACAGCCCGATGCCCTGCGCCATGAAATCGCGCGCGATGCGCGCATCTGCGGGGGTATCGGCATTGGCGCGGATGCCAATATCGCGCCGCGCATCGGCCCATGACAAAAGCGTCTGGAACCTGTCATCCAGCGCGGGTTCCAGAAGCGGCACCTCGCCCAGATAAATCTGGCCGCTGGTTCCGTCCACTGTCAGAATATCCCCTTCGGTCAAGGTGCGCCCCCCTGCCGTCAGCGTCTTGCGCCGCGCGTCAATCTGGATACGCGACACCCCCACTACGCAAGGCACCCCCAACCCCCGCCCGATAACTGCGGCATGGCTGGTCATGCCGCCGCGTTCTGTCAACACTGCACTGGCCGCATGCATGCCGCGAATATCCTCGGGCGTGGTTTCGCGCCGCACCAGAATGCACGCCTCGTCGCGCGCTGCACTTGCCTGCGCGGCACCGGAACTGAACACCACCCGCCCGATGGCCGCGCCGGGGCTGGCCGCAATACCGCGCGCGAACACGTCGGGGCGACTGCGCGAATCGACCTGGCGGTGCAACAATTCACTCAGCGCCTTGGGGGCAATGCGCATCAACGCTTCATCGCGCGGGATAATCCCGTCATTGGCCAGATCAACCACCACCCGCACCGCCGCCCGCGATGACCGCTGCACCGTTATCGCATCCAGCACCCACAGCTTGCCATCATCCAGCGTGAACTCGATCTCCATTTCCTCGCGCAGGCGCTTGCGGGCGTTGCGCCCGTGTTCCAGCAATTGCGCAAAGGCCTCTGGGCAGTATTCCTCCAGCGATGGGCCGCGCGCATCGCGGGTCAGATACAGCACATTCGCCCCGTTTCGCAGGGCATCTGCGCCATGCTGCCCGTCCGACTTGAACCGCCCCATCACCTGCGGCAGGCCAGTATCGGTATCGATAAACCGGATCAGCCCTGCCCCGCTTTTGCCAATACCGACCCCGCCCGCCATGGCCTGCACCACCAGCCCCAGACCGGCATCGACAGACGCGCCCTTGGCCTGGCGCAACAACCGCGCAGACGTGCCTTCCCACGCGCGCGCCATGGACCGCAGCACATCTGCCAGTTGTTGCGCGGGCGATTGGGGGAAAGGTTCCTCCATCTCGGATTCATAGTCGCGCAAGGCCGCATGCAGCGCGGGCAAGGACGGTTCCACCGCATCGAACATGTCAGGGTCCAGATGGGCCACATGCGCCGCATAGGATTGGACGAAACGCAGGTAAATCGCGGTCGCCACAGCCTCGCCATGCGAGGCGCTGATATGGGCATGCATCTCGTCATTCATGCCAATATTCAAAATGGCGGCTGGCCCGCCCCATTCGGGATGCTCGGATGACGGGCGCACGGACAGAAGCTGCCCCTTCGGGAAATGCCCCAGCAGGTGGCGCAGGTTCATCTGCGCCCCCGTCGCAATTTCGCGCACCACCGCAAAGGACAGCGCGACCGTCTGCGGCACCGGCATGTCCAGCCGCACCAGCCGTTGCAGGCATTTTGCACGCCACCCGTGGGACTGGCGCTTGATGGGCGCCGATCCCGTGATCTGCGCATAATCTGTCAGGGTCAGGTATTTGGGCATAGTCCACCTTCTGGCTGCGCCGCAGCATAGGCCAATGCCACGCAGACTCAAGGTTTTGTTACTGCCAGCCGCCTGCAGCATAGGCGCGTCAGGCCAAAACACAACGAGGGGCATCCGGGATGGGATAAAGCCCGCGCCATCGGTGGGCCGGGGTCTGCCGATCCGGCAGTATTTGAATGCAGTTTATGCAGGCTGCATACTCCGACAGCCAAGGCCTGGCGTCACGCTGGCCAAATCGGCAGGCCGCGGGACGGCCCACCTATGGCGCGGCGGGCTGCGCCCTTGATTCCGCGCTTTTGGCGTATTCAAACGACCCGCCCTATTCAGGCCAGAACCACCAGCCTGTATGCTACCCTTCCACCCGCGTCAGGTCGGCCACTTGCAGGCAGATGGCGCGAATGCGGTGCAGCAGGTTCAGACGGTTGCGCCGCAATATCTGGTTGTCCGCATTAATTTGCACCGCATCAAAAAACGCATCAATCGGCGCGCGCAGGTCGGCCATGGCCCCCATGGCGCTGGCGAAATCCTCAGCCCAAATAGCCGGGGTGATGGCCGCTTCTGCGCGGTCCAGCGCCACAAACAACGCCGCTTCCGCGCCATCTTCGGCCAGTTTAGGGTCCGGCCCGAAGCTGTATTCCACCCCGTCCTTGGCTTCGGCCTGCGTCAGAATGTTGTTGGCGCGCTTGAACCCTTGCAACAGGTTTTCCCCGTCACTGGTTTTCAGAAACGCCGCCAGCACCTCGGCCCGTTTGACCAGCAACGTCAGGTCGTCATTATTGGGCATGGCAAGGCAGGCGTCGATCACGTCATGGCGAATGCCTTGGTCACGCAGATGGACCTTGAGGCGGTCGTGGAAGAAGGCGAGGAGGTTTGCAGCGATCTCATCCATTCGTTCGAACAACTGAGCTTCAGACCAGCCTTGATCACTATCAACGAGCCTATAGCTGAGTTCCTTTATTTCCTCCGCCGACAGGAGCCTAAGCAATCCATCCGAAGCGATTTCTTCGCCACGGCGATGAAACTCTAAGCCCTTCAAGATGATCAGCGTTGCAATCAGATGCCGTTGAACTGGCAAACCAGACAATGAGAACCGCACCGCATTCCCCAACACCAACCGAATAACCCCCAGCGCCGCCCTGCGCAGCGCATACGGGTCTTTCGACCCCGTGGGCTTTTCATCAATCGCCCAGAACCCTGTTAGCGTATCAATCTTATCCGCCAAAGCCACGGCCACTGAAACGGGCGACGATGGCACGGAATCTGACGGGCCAAGCGGTTGGTAATGCTCCAGACAAGCGCGGGCCACATCGTCGGGCAACCCTGCCGCGCGGGCGTAATAGCTGCCCATAAGCCCTTGAAGTTCCGGGAATTCCCCCACCATTTCCGACCGCAGATCGGCCTTGGCCACGCGCGCCGCCATTGCCGCCAGTTCCTCATCGGCCCCCACCCGCGGCGCAATTTCGCGCGCCAGTGCTTCAATGCGGCCCACGCGGTCGGCTTGCGATCCCAGCTTGTTATGGAAGGTCACGGCCGTCAGCCCTGCCCCCATCCCTTCAAGCCCTGCATCAGAAACTGCTCGCAAGTCATTGTCCCAAAAGAATTTTGCATCCGACAATCGCGCCGCCAACACCTTCTGGTTGCCCGCAAGGATTGTCGCGCCACCGTCCAGCGTTTCGCGGTTGGCCACCGTCACAAAGCCGGTGATCTGCCCCGATTTCGGGTCGCGCAGCGAAAAGAACTTCTGGTGTTCCTTCATCGATGTTTGCAGCACTTCCGGCGGCAGGCCCAGGAATTGCGCGTCAATGCGCCCCATCAGCACCACCGGCCATTCGACCAGCCCCGCCACCTCAGTCAGCAAGCCCCGATCTTCAACCAGCTCCAGCCCTGCCGCAAAGGCCATCTGGCTGGCGTCATTCCAGATATGGTCAGCGCGTTCCACAGGGTCCAGAATGACCTTGGCGCGCTTTAACTTCGCGGCGTAATCATCGAAATTCACAACAGAAAATTCATCCGGCGCCATGAAGCGGTGCCCGCGCGTGCGCTCGCCCGACACAATCCCATCCACATCCAGCGGCACAACTTCCGCGCCCGCATCATTGCTCAAAATGCACAGGATCGAATGCAAGGGCCGCACCCAGCGCAGATTGCCCGCGCCCCAACGCATGGATTTGGGCCATGGGAAATTGCGGATCGTCTGCTCCAGAACTTCGGCCACGATGGCACTTGCCGCGCGCCCTTCGGTCACGACATGCGCGATATAGACCTGCCCCTTCTTGTCGTCGCGGGTTTCCAGATCTTCCAGCCGCAGCCCGGTTGACCGCAAGAACCCCTCGATTGCCTTCTCGGGGGCGCCAACTTTCGGCCCGCGGCGTTCCTCGCGCGTGGTGGGGCTGTGGTCGGTCAGGCCGTGCACGGCCAGCGCCAGCCTGCGCGGGGTGGCAAAGGCCTGCGCATCCGCATAGGTCAGGCCGCGTTCAACCAGCCCATCCGTCATCATCCGCTTGAGCGCGTCGCAGGCACCTGCCTGCATGCGCGCCGGAATTTCCTCGGAGAACAGCTCGATCAGAAGGTCAGCCATGATATGTCTTTCAGCGTTCAGGTGGGGGTGGGCAACCGGGCGGGACCGGATCGCCATCAAAATGGGCCAGGCCACAAGGGTTGATCTGTTGCCATGAATAGCCGCGCCCATCCATCAGCGCCACAACACGGTCCACCCCGTAGCGGATATTCGACACGCCCATGACCGCCTGTGCCTGCCCGTTTTCCAGGGCCAGCGTCAGGGCGGCGGCGTCAAAACAGCCAAACCAGTCGGGCGCGAACAGCGGCGTGGCATTGGCATAGGGGGTCAGCGCGGCTGCATTTACGTCAATGTCGAAACATGCACGGTAACGAATGGGCGAACTGTCGGAATCGATGCCCTCAAAATTATTCACCGCATAGTCCTGCGCCCCAAGTGCGCCCATCGGGGTCAGTTGCACGCTGCCCTGGGCGGGCAGGTCCTCATAGAAGGCGTATACCTGAAAATACCACACCCCCACCCCCGCAAGCGCGGTGCTCAGCAAAAGCAGGACAACCAGAAAACGCCCCATCAGGCCACAGCCCCGCCCGCTTCGGTCTGGACAAACGCATCTGCGCACAGCTTGGCCAGCGCGCGCACCCGACCGATATAGGCCTGACGTTCGGTCACGGAAATAACCCCGCGCGCGTCCAGCAGGTTGAACAGATGGCTGGCCTTGATGCATTGGTCATAGGCAGGATGCACCATGATGATGCGCTTGCCGGTGGCGGTGTCATCAGGGGCCAGGTCCAGCAGGCGCGCGCATTCCGCCTCGGCGTCCTCAAAATGGCGCAGCAACATGTCAGTGGTGGCGGCATGGAAATTGTGGCGCGAATATTCTTCTTCGGTCTGGCGGAAGATATCGCCATATTTCAGCGGGATCGGGGCGTCGGGGGCGTTGAACGGCATGTCCATGACGTGATCGACACCCAGCACATACATGGCCAGCCGTTCCAGACCATAGGTCAATTCGCCCGAAACAGGGCGGCAATCATGCCCGCCAACCTGCTGGAAATAGGTGAATTGCGACACTTCCATCCCGTCGCACCACACTTCCCAGCCCAGACCCCACGCGCCAAGCGTGGGCGATTCCCAGTCATCCTCCACAAAGCGGATGTCATGCAGGCTGTCGTCAATGCCAATGGCGCGCAGGCTGCCCAGATACAAGTCCTGCAAATCCGGCGGACTGGGTTTGATGATCACCTGATACTGGTAGTAATGCTGCAAACGGTTTGGGTTTTCCCCATAGCGCCCGTCTGTGGGCCGGCGCGAAGGTTGCACATAGGCCGCAGCCCATGCCCTGGACCCAAGGGCGCGCAACGTCGTGGCCGGGTGAAAGGTGCCTGCGCCCACTTCCATGTCATAGGGCTGCAACACCGCGCACCCCTTCGCCGCCCAGTAATTCTGAAGCCGCAGGATAATTTCCTGAAAGCTTTGAGGCTTTTGTGAACTGTTTTCGGTGGTTTCGACCATTGCGGCCCCTTGCCTTGCGCGCGCATTCTCTTAAAGCTGCGTCTCAATAGGCAAGCTGCGCCCAAGGGTCAACGCTTAAACCCCTGCGTGCGGCCAGCACATGAAGAAATGAACGAAGAAGAAAGGTTTTCTGGAATGGTATCAGGATTACGCAACTGCGCATATTTTGCCGCTACAGTGTCAGTCACCGCGATATTGGGCAGTTGGTCCGCATCCGCACAGGAACAACGCTGGGTTCAGATAGAAGCCCATCGTGATCTGGATGTCGCGCTTGACGCGGCGCGAAGCTATGATGCGCGCATTGGCAGTATCAGCGGGTTTCAACTGCCCAGCGACTGGTATGCCATCAGCGTTGGCCCGTTTGAAAGTGACACGGACGCTTTTGCCGTGCGCCGCCAGTTGCGCGCGGAAGGGACAATTCCCATTGATGCCTTTGTCAGCAATGGCGCGAATTATCTGGCCCAGGTTTTCCCCCAGGACGCCGACGCACCCCGCCAGACACCGCCCCCGCCGGCCGGCGCAGACACACCCGACGCCCCCCCCCCAGAGGAGGAGGTGACGCTTGCCGAAATCACGCCCGAGCCAGAACCCGCACCAGAACCCGCACCAGAACCAGAAGAAACCCTAAGCCAGGCGCAAGCCTCCGAGCGGTTGCTGACACGCGACGACCGCGTGGCGCTGCAAACAGCGCTGCAATGGTTCGGGTTTTACACCTTGGGAATTGACGGCGCCATCGGGCCGGGCACACGCCGGTCCATGCAGGCATGGCAGGCAGATCAGGGGTTTGACGCAACCGGCGTTCTGACAACGCGCCAGCGCGCGCAACTGCTGCAGGACTGGCAAGGCGAACTCTCCGCCCTTGGCATGGAAACATGGCGCGACGAAGATGCGGGCATCAGCATTCAGCTGCCCATGGCAATGCTGCGCTTTGATCGTCATGAAACCCCGTTTGCCCATTTCGACGAACATGACAACAGCGGTGTGCGTGCGCTTCTGATCAGCCAGACCGGAAATAACGCAACGCTGTTTGGCCTGTATGAAATCATGCAAACCCTGGACATTGTCCCGCTGGAGGGCACGCGCGAACGCCGCCAGAACGGGTTTTTGCTGACAGGCCAAAGCGACAGCCTGCGTTCCCACACTGTCGCGCAACTGCGCAACGGTCAGATAAAGGGGTATACTCTTATCTGGACACCAGAACGCGATGCACAGATGGCCCGCGTCCTACCCATGATGGAGGCCAGCTTCACCACATTTGGCACCACATTGCCCGAAAGCGCCGGACCTGCCAGCCTTGTGCAGCGCGGCGATCTGCTGTCGGGCCTGACCGTGCGCCGGCCGGAATTTTCGCGTTCGGGGTTCTATGTGGATGCAAATGGCACAGTTCTGACCAGCGCAGCGGCTGTCGCCAATTGTGGCCGCATCACCCTGGACGAAGCCTATGACGCGCGCGTTGTGGCGCGCGATAATGCCTTGGGGCTGGCCGTGTTGAAACCCGAAACGCCGCTGGTTCCACTGGCATTTGCGCAGTTCCAGCAAGACGGGCCGCAGCGCGGCAGCGACATCACCATCTCGGGCTTTTCCTTCGAGGATATGCTGACCCGCCCTGTCCTGACCTTTGGCCGCATCGAGGCCCTCAACGGCCTGAACGGGTCCGACGCGCTGATCCGCCTCAGCGCAACCGTTCAACCCGGTGATCAGGGCGGGCCTGTGTTCGGCGCCACGGGCGCGGTTGTGGGGTTGCTGTCTGCCAATCCTCAGGATGACGCGCGGCAATTGCCCCCCGAAGTCAGCTTTGCCGTCCCCTCGGATGCCATCCGCGCCTTCTTGCGCGCAAACAACATCGCAATCGGCACAGCGCGCGAAACAAACCCTATGTCAGCAGAACGCCTGACACGGGTTTCAGGGGATGTGACGGTTCTGGTCTCGTGCTGGAACTGATCTTGCAGCTTGGGGACGCATAAACCCGGCGTCCCCTTTCGCGCACCCATCTTCCGGCCGCAACAGGGTCCATTTCAAGCGTTCCCTGTTGCTTTCATTCTGGCAAAAATATCCAAATACCCCCCCCGGCCCAGCCCGGACCAGAAGGCGGGACCAAACACCCAAACACTATAATCGCGCCCGGATCGGCGCGCGTTTTCCGGCCAGGACAGCCATTGTTTCTGGACGCCCTTACGCGCGCCAGAAGCGCGGCAGCAGCAGCACCAGCACCGCCAGCACTTCCAGCCGGCCCAGATACATGCCCAAAATCATCAGCCATTTCGCCGCTTCGGAAAAGCCGTCAACTGCGCCGGTTGCCCCGACTTCCGGCCCGAAAACAGGGCCGATATTGCAAATCGCCGTCCAGGCGGCGGTCAGCGCCGTGCGCGTTTCCAGACCAGTCAGCGCAAGCGCTGTGGCCAGAAGCAGGAAAATTCCTGCAAATGCGGTGAACATCACGATCACGGAATTGATGACATCCTGCTCCAGCCGCTTGCCACCCAGCTTGATGGCCATAACACGACGGGGGCTGCCAAGCTGGCGCATCCGCATCTTGATCGATTCAAACAAAACAAGGAACCGGAACACCTTTATCGAACAGCCCGTAGACGCGGTGCAGGCCCCGATGAACCCAACCAGCATGACCACCAGCAGCGGAAAATCCCCCCAGGCGGAAACATCTTCGCTGCCATATCCGGTTCCGGTGAACAGCGTGACCACATTGAACAAGGTGCCGCGCAGCACATCCAGCACGCCCGCATCCGTTGTGGCCAGCCGGTAGGCAACGACCGCCCCAACCGCATAGCACACCCAGCGCAGAAAGGCGCGCACCTGCACATCGTTCCAGATGGCCCGCACCGACCCGCCCATCAACTGGATGAACCGTATGAACGGCAGGCCCGCCAGCACCATGAACACGGCACTGACATATTCCAACGGCCCCGCAAACGCCGCAAAGGACGCATCACGCGTGGAAAACCCGCCTGTCGCAATCGTGGTCAAACCATGGTTCAGCGCATCAAACCCCGACATGCCAAACGCCATATAGGCCAGGATCGCCAGCACTGTCAGGCCCAGATAGACCTGCAGCAGCGCCGCCGATATGTCATAGACGCGCGGCATGACCTTGCCCATCGTGTCGAAGGCCTCGGACTGGAAATGCTGCATGCCGCCCACGCGCAATATGGGCAGAAATACCAGCGCGACAACGATGATCCCCAAGCCCCCAAGCCATTGCAGGATGGACCGCCACAGCAGCACACCGGGCGGCATTGCATCCAGCCCGACAAACACTGTGGTGCCCGTGGTGGTCATGCCCGACATTGCTTCGAAATAGGCATGTGTCAGGCTTTGGTTCGGGGCCCCGAACAGGAAAGGCAAGGCGCCAAAAGCGGGCAAAACCGCCCAGACACTGGCGGTCATCAAGAAGGATTGCCGCCGCCCCAACCCCTGATCCAGCGCCGAACGCGTGCTGAGTGTGGCAACCGCCCCGATAAGACATGTCAGAAAGGACGCCTGCGCGAAGCCCTGCCAGTTATCGTTGCCCACCTGCCAATCCAGCGCAAGCGGCAGCAACATGATTGCGCCAAGCGCAAATGTCAGCAGTCCGACAAGGTGAATGACAGGGCGAATATCCAACATGCGACTGCCATCGCGCCAGCGCGCGCCTGTGTCAAGCGTGAAGCGTATGAAGGGTGCATTCGGTCATAACGGCCTGCACATCCGCGCGGCTGCACAATTGCGTGCCGGGCGTCATGACGGCTGCAGCCGCCGCCGCAGTTCCAGCCTGCAACGCCTGTGCCAAATCCTGCCCCCGCGCCAGTGCCAGCGTAAATGCGCCAGTGAAACTGTCGCCTGCGCCGACCTTGCTGGCGACGGCCACCTGCGGCGGGCGGCAATGCAGCGCCACACCCTGCCCGACCAGAACCGACCCATTGGCCCCATGCGCGATGCAGATATGCTGCGCCACACCACGCGCAACCAGCGTGTGGGCAAAATGCCGCACATCTTCAATTTCGGGCAGGGGCTGGCCTGCCTGCGCCTCGGCCTCGGTCTGGTCCAGCCGCAGCACACGCAGATGCGCTGCAGGGTCAGGCGTCTGAATCACCTGCTCAAGCGCCGCGCCGGAGGTGTCAAGGATAAGTCTGCCGGCCCCCAGCCCATGGGCCAGACGCTGCGCAAAACCGCCATCCACACCGGGCGGCTGCGACCCGCTAAGGACCACCATCCCGCGCGCCTGCCCCAAAATATCGTCAAGCGCCCGGTCAATATCGGCCTGCGTCCAGGCGTCACCGGGCAATTGCAGGCGGAATTGCTGGCCTTGCGCGTCCGTAATGGCCCAGCTTTGGCGCGTGTCACCGGGGGCCGAAAAAGGGTGGACATTAACCCCCTGCGCCTGCAGCAAGGCGCAATGCCTGTCGCCGGTGCCCCCGCCCAGGGCGACCCATGCTGTCACTTGCCCGTCCAGTTCATGAATGGCGCGTGCCACATTCACACCGCCCCCGCCCGGTTCAAACACCGGGTCTGACAGGCGCAGTTTCGGCCCTGCGCGCATTTCAGAAACCCGCGCGGACAGGTCCAGCGCGGGGTTCAAGGTCACGGTCAGGATATGTGTTTGCGCCATCATGGGCGCAAACTGCCATTACTGGACTAAAGCTGCAAGCGTCTTAGCCCACATGAAACAAGGTGCTGAACAGACGCGGATCAAGGCTTGCTGCCGCAAAACTGTCCCCGCGCGTCAACACGCTGACCGCATCATGGCTGTGCAGACTTTCCTGATGGCTGGCCACAACGCGGAAATCCCCGATGCGCGGGTCGTTTTCCAACTGCTTGCAGAAACTGCGCGCGGCGTCTTCCACAAAAATGGGGTTTGCGGAGTTCAGTTCGGCAAAAGCCTGTTCATCTTCGCGCTTGACCATGACCTGCGTTTCAGTGGGCACGGCAGCGCGGCACAGATCAACCAGGTCTTCATACCACAGGGTCGCACCGTCCAGCACCTGCACTGACACACGCGCGACGGAACGCTGCGAATGCGGCGTGGCCAGCTGGCCGCGCGTTGCGCGCGCATGTTCGCTAAGTTCCAGCGAACAGGGACAAGTGGAGGAATACACATAGTCCAGATGCATGAACACGTTGCGCATGCCAGCATGATCCACCAGTTCCAGCGCGATATCGTAATACTGATACCCCGTCAGACCAGAGCGCAGCGATTGCACCTTCATGGGAAATGAAAACCGCATCATGATGCGCGCATCAAAGCTTTCCAGATCGGCCTTGTAATCCTCCAGCGCGGCGCGGATCACGTCAATGCTGAAGGTGCGTTCTGCATGGCCGTAAAAGCTGCGCATGATGCGCGACATGTTGATGCCCTTTTTCTCGGCCTCCAGGCTGACAGTGCCGGTCACCGATGTTTCCAGCATCAGATCGCCATTGTCGCGCGTATGGTAGCGGATGGGCAGACGGAAATTGGAAATGCCCACATGCTGAATGGCGGCCTTGGCCCCCACAATCAGGCTGGCGGGGCCATTTTGCAAATCCGGCAAGCTGGCCTTGTAGGCGTCATTGACGCGAAACTGCGACGGATAGTCGCGCGACAGCACAGGATAGGCGGCAGATGGCAACAACCCGGTTACCGCGGCTTCCATTCGGGCGCGGTCATCTTCTGCCGCGCTGTCGGTGAAGCGGCGCAGCAGGTCAAGCGCGGCTTCGGCCTGTTCGCGCGTGGGCGTTTGATCCAGTCCTGGCAGGTGGATATTCATCGTGGCGTCCCTTCCTGTCTGTCGCTTCTTATACATAAGCGTCAGTTTCCTGATTTCCACGAGTATACGCGCCAGACATGGGATCGGATCGAAATCAAATCGCGTCCAGCGCGCGGCGCAAATCAGTGATCAGATCCTCGGTCGCTTCAAGCCCGACAGACAGGCGCACCAACCCTTGCGAAATACCCAGCAAGACCTTCTGATCCTCTGGCAGGCGCTGATGCGTGGTCGTGGCCGGATGTGTGACAATAGACCGCGCATCGCCCAGATTGTTTGAAATGACCGCAATCTGCAGCGCATTCAAAAAGCGGAACGCAGCGTCCTTGCCTGCGGCAATATCCAGCGCCAGAACAGTGCCAAACCCGTCCATCTGATCGCGCGCAATGGCATGTTGCGGGTGGTCTGGCAGGCCGGGAAAAATGACACGCGCCAGTCTGGGGTCATCTTTCAGCGCTTCTGCAATGGCTTGGGCGCTGGCAGCCTGCGCGCGCACGCGCAAATCCATGGTGGTCAGGCCATTGACCATGATCCACGCATTGAACGGGCTAAGCGCGCCGCCTGTATGTTTCATATAGGGTTCGACAGTGCCGCGAATAAATTCGCGCGTGCCACAGATCACACCGCCAAGCGCGCGGCCCTGCCCGTCAATATGCTTGGTCGCGGAATAGATCACCACATCCGCGCCCAGTTCAACCGCGCGACTGAAAATTGGCGTGGCGAACACATTATCCACCACCACCTTTGCCCCAACACCATGGGCAATTTCGGCAATCGCGCGCAGGTCCACAACTTCCAGCGTGGGGTTGGACACCGTTTCGAAAAACACGGCCCGCGTGTCGGGGCGGATGGCTGCGCGCCACTGGTCCAGATCGGTGCCATCCACGAAATCGACCTGCACGCCGTAACGTGTCAGGACTTCTTCCAGAATATACAGGCAAGACCCGAACAGCGCGCGCGATGAGACAACATGATCGCCCGCGCGCAACATTGATGTCAGCGCCCCCGACACTGCCGCCATGCCCGAAGCTGTGGCAAAAGCGTCTTCTGTGCTCTCGATCGCGGCAATCCGGTCTTCGAACACGGCCACTGTGGGGTTGCCATAGCGGGCATAAATGAATTCGTCATCGCCGGTTTTCAAAAACCGCTGTTCAGCCGCCTGCGCCGAGGGGTAGACAAACCCCTGCGTCAAATAGATCGCTTCGGCCACTTCGCCATATTGGCTGCGCCGCGCGCCTGTATGCACCAGTTTGGTGCGCGTATCCCAATCTTGTGCCATGCTGGCCCCCGACGCAAAGAAAAACCCCCGGACTGTCACAGGCCGGGGGCAAAACGCGCCCTGACCTCTTTAGCGGTTTTTTTAGCGTGGCCCGCAATCCGGTAACAAAGCGCCACGTCAGGATGACTTAAGGCTTTCATCGGGGCAGGTCAATCAGGGTTTGCGCGCCTCAGGCGACGTTTTCCAGCAATACCTGTGGTTGCACACCCAGCGCATGGCAGACATCGCGCGTAAGATAGGCGCGGTTGAGGGTGTAGAAATGCAGGTCTTCCACGCCTTCGGCAATCAGCCGGTCGCACATTTCGGTGCAAATCGCCGTGGCCAGCAGGTCTTCGCGCCCGTCCCGCGCGGCTTTTTCAAACGCCTCGTCCATCCACGCGGGAATATGGGTGTTGCAGGCGCTGGCGAATTTACGAATGCCGGCCCAGTTCTCGATCGGGATGATGCCGGGAATGATCTTGCCGGTAATCCCCTGGCGCACACAGTCGTCACGGAAGCGCAGGAATGTTTCGGGTTCGAAGAAGAACTGTGTGATGGCGGAATCCGCACCGGCCTGAAACTTGCGCTTCAGCCACATCACGTCGGCGCGGGCATCGGGCGCGTCGGGGTGGGGTTCGGGGTAGGCGCCCACGCGGATCTTGAACTTGCCAGTATTGGCCAAAGCCTCAATCAACTCCACCGAGGACCCGAACCCGTCTGCATGCGGGGTAAACCGCGCGGCCCCTTTGGGGGCATCGCCACGCAGGGCCACAATCTCGCGCACGCCCGCATCTGCGTAAGCGTTCACAATATCCAGTGTTTCGGCGCGTGTGGCGTCCACACAGGTCAGGTGCGCCGCCACATTCAGCCGGTATTGCGTGCCAATGGTGGTGACCGCTTCATGCGTCAACTGCCGTGTTGTGCCCCCTGCCCCATAGGTGACAGACACGAACTCCGGGGCCAGCGGGGCCAGCATGCGCACTGTTTCCCACAGCCGGAAGCTGGCATCCAGCGTTTTGGGCGGGAAAAATTCAAATGAGACGCGCGGTGTGGTCATAGCAGGATGCTCCGGTTTGTGTTGCCCCCTTGTGCCATGTCTGCGAATGTGAAACCAATTCATTATTCTCATCACCATTATGAACAGGATAGAGGGATGCATATCGAGTTCCGGCATCTGCGCACCATCAAGGCCATCCATGATGCAGGCGGGCTGGCGCGTGCGGCCGATCTGCTGAACATGACGCAATCGGCGCTGTCGCATCAGGTCAAGGGGCTGGAAGATCAGGCAGGGGTGGAACTGTTCGTGCGCCGCTCGAAACCGCTGAAACTGTCAGCCGCCGGTATGAAGATGTTGCGCGCCGCCGAAGATATCCTGCCGCGTGTCGCCGCGCTGGAAGAAGAATTCACCGGGCTGGTCAAGGGCCGGTCGGGGCGGCTGCATATCGCCATTGAATGCCATGCCTGTTTCGACTGGTTGTTTCCGGTGTTGGAGCAATTCCGCAAGGCATGGGGCGATATTGATGTCGATATCCGCCCTGGTCTGGCTTTTGATGCGCTGCCAGCACTGAAGCGCGAGGATGTGGACCTTGTCATTTCATCCGACCCTGAAGATTTGCCGGGCATTTCCTTCCTGCCGCTGTTTGACTATGAGCCCGTCTTCGTGGCCTCGGCCACCCACCGGCTGGCGGAACAGGAGTATGTGACCGCGCAGGATTTCCGCGATGAAACGCTGATCACCTATCCTGTGGACCGCAACAGGCTGGACGTGTTCACCCAGTTGCTGACGCCCGCCAAGGTCGAACCCCGCGCCATCCGGCAGGTGGAACTGACTGCCGTGATCCTGCTGTTGGTGGCATCAGGGCGCGGGGTGTCGGTGCTGCCAGACTGGGTGCTGCGCGATGTGCGCTATCATTCGGACTATGTGACCAAACCCCTGACGCAAACCGGCCTGACCCGGCGCCTTTATGCCGCGGTCCGAGAGGAGGACGCCGCAAAACCCTTCATGGCGCATGTTTTACGGCTGGCGCGCACCGAACCAGTTAAATTGCAGCGCGGTTGAGGCTTCACATCTGCCCGCAGCACGCGTATAGCGCCCCCCAGACCCCGGACAGGAGCGTGACGACATGCAAGGCAGTGCCAACCTTAACCTGATGATCAAGGCCGCGCGCAAGGCGGGCCGTGCGTTGGTCAAGGATTTCCGCGAAGTGGAAAACCTGCAGGTGTCGTCCAAGGCCGCAGCCGATTTTGTGGCCCGCGCCACCATTGCCGCAGAACGCATCATCCGCGAGGATCTGATGGAAGCGCGCCCCAATTATGGCTGGCTGGCGCGCGACAGTGACCCTGTGGAAGGCAAGGACCCGACCCGGCGCTGGATTGCCGACCCGCTGGGCGGGGCCGAGAATTTTGTGCACGGCATGCCGCATTGGTCTGTGTCCGTCGCGCTGGAATTCAAATCGGAAATTATTGCCGCTGTTGTGTTCGACCCTGCCAAGGACGAATTGTTCGTGTCTGAAAAAGGCGCGGGCACGTTCATGAATGACAAACGTCTGCGGGTTTCAAACCGCAACGTGATGTCCGAATGCCTGTTTGCGACCGGAATTCCTTTTGCGGCCAAACGCACCCTGCCCGCCACCTTGCATGATCTGGCGCAGCTTATGCCTGCCTGTGCGGGCGTGCGGCAATGGGGCGGGGCCGCGCTGGACATGGCCTATGTCGCGGCAGGACGGTTTGACGGCTATTGGGAACGTGAATTGCAGCCCTGGGACTACAGCGCAGGGTTGTTGCTTGTGCGCGAGGCAGGCGGGTTCACCGCCCCCATTCGTGACGGCGCAGATATTGCCGAACGCGGCGAGGTGATCGCGGCCAATTCCGGCGTTTTCGACAGTTTCACCCGCGTGCTGCGCAAACGCCCGGAGTGATCTGACAGCGCAAGGGCCTATCGGATAGGTGTGCAAGGCCGGTTACTTCTGGCCTGAAGGGGACGTTAGCACCTGGATGAAGCCCGCATTATCGGCGGGCCGGGGTCTGCCGATCCGGCGTTGTAGGGGAAGCACTTTATCCAGGCGGCATATTCCAGCCTTCAAAGGCTTGGCGTTCCTTCAGGTCATCGGCAGGCCGCGGGACGGCCCGCCGAGTGTGCGGCGGCCTGCGGCCTTGATTCCGCACTGGGACATTCCCCCGAACGTCCCCTTCAGGCCGTCATCCCCCACAAACCGGATACCTCACCTGATCGAAACCCGTTCTAGCGCAACCGTTTGAACAGACGCATCTGTTCGTAAAGCGATTCCATGCGTTGCAGCCGTTCGCTGGTATCTGCCCAGTTGCGTTCCTGAATGCGTGCCAGCATCGCTTCGACAAGGGCGACAAGCGGCACAACAGTGTCCCATGCAGATGGCACTTCAATATGGCTGGCAAGGATGTGGCGGGCAACGCTGGCGGCGGGCGACACCCATCTGTCGGTCAGCAAGATGATCTCGACACCTTGTTCGTTGGCCAGTTCGGCAAGCTGCATCACAGACGGCTCATACCGGCGTATGTCGAACACCACCAGCACGTCACGTTCTGTCATGTCCAGCAGCGCGGGGGGCCAGGTGTTGGGCAGGCTGGACAACAACGCCACATCGGCGCGCATGACCTTCAGCGCTGTTGCGAAATATTCCGCGATGGACCGTGTCAACCGCCCGCCCACCATATGCACCGGGCGCGACTTGTCCGACAAAATGCCCGCCGCCTCGTCAAAGCTGACCAGATCCTGTTGGCGCAGTGTCATGTCCATATTTTCGATCACACTTTGACCAAAGCGGTTCAGAATATGGTCCTGCGCGCCCGCCCCTGCCCATTTTTCGTGCTTTGATATCGGCGAGGCCAGTCTTTCGCCCAGATCTTCATGCAGTTGCGCCCGAAATTCGGGATAGCCTGAAAACCCCAGCTTGCGCACCAGCCGCACCACTGTCGGGCCGGACACTTCGGCGGCGCGCGCCACATCGGACACGCTGCCCAGAACGGAAACCGGAAAATTACCAAGCATATAGGCCGCAAGCTGGCGTTCGGCGCGCGTCAGGTCCGGCATTGCCGCGCGCAGCCGCGCTTCCAGCGTATCCACAGCTTTCATGCCAGCGTCCCACCCCTGAAAGAACTGCGAACAAGTTTGTAATGTTTGTTACAGAAAATCAATGCAAGAAAAAGTCTTGACGAAATCAATCCGGATGCTGCAGGCTTGGCATATCTTGCTGCGATGGAATGTATCTGATGTCACACACTGACCCTGCGACATTGACCGCTGCCCCGCCGCCCCTGACAGGGGACTGGCCGGGCCTGAGTGAAGCATGGGACAGCTCGGGCGCGGCTTGCGCGGATGAACTGGTGCCAAAGGTGTTGCTGATTTGCGAACATGCCTCGAATGCGGCGGCGCCGCCATGGGCGCATTTCGACGACAGCCCCGAACAAATGGCCGCACATGTGGCCAGCGACCCCGGCGCGTTGGGGTTGGCGCGGGCGTTGGGGCCGTTGCTGGGCCAGTCCACAGGTGCCGCTGAATTGGTGCACGCCCCCCTGTCGCGGCTGATTTACGACCTGAACCGCAGCCCCGACCGCATGGACGCCATGCCCGCAACCTCCGAGGCGTTCCGCATTCCGCAGAATCAGGGGCTGGATGCCGGCCAGCGCATGGCGCGGATGGAAGCGCTGTATCTGCCGTTTCACAACCATGTCCGCGCCCGGATCGCGCGCGCGCTGGTGCAGGGCGCACGCCCGTGCATTGTGACCATTCATTCCTTCACGCCCGTTTGGCACGGCCAGCCCCGCGCGGTGGAATTCGGAATTATCCATGATGATGCGCCCGAATTCGCGCGCGCCATTCTGGCACATTCCGATGGCACCGGGCTGACAACGCGCCTGAACGAACCCTATAGCGCCGCTGACCATGTTACCCATACGCTGCGCCTGCATGCCCTGCCCTATTTCCTGCCCAACGCCATGCTGGAACTGCGCAATGACCTGATTGCCACCACAGCGCAGCAAACCGATATTGCCGCGCGGCTGGCCCCCGTCATCCTGCGCGCCATGGACACCCTGAAGGACCGCCCATGCCCGCGATCGTGATTACATATGTCCGCTGGGTCGAGGCGCTGAACTACCGCGTGGGGCGACTGGCCATGTGGGGGCTGTTTGCCCTGATGGCGGTTCTGATGTGGGGGGCCATCGCGCGTGCGGGCTTCACACCGCAAATCTGGACCGATGAAATGGCGCAATTCCTGCTGCTGGGCTATTTCATGCTGGGGGGCGCGTATTCGCTGCAACTGGGGTCCGCAGTGCGGATGGACCTTCTGTATACGCGCTGGTCGGACCGCACCAAGGCCATGGTCGATGCGATCACCATCTTTACGCTGCTGGTCTATTTGGGCGTGCTGCTATGGGGCGGGATTGAAAGCACACAATACGCGCTGGAATATGGCGAACGCCGCCGCGGGCTATGGCGGCCCTATATGGCCCCCATCAAGATTGTCATGTGCGTGGGCATTGTGCTGATGATCCTGCAATGCACTGCGTTTCTGATCCGTGATATTGCCAAACTCAGGGGCAAGGACATCTGATGTCATATGAAATGATTGCAGCCCTGATGTTCGGGTCCATGCTGGTGGTCATGCTGACTGGCCAGCGCATGTTTGGCGTCATTGGTTTTGTGGCTGTTGTGGCTGCCGTGTGGTTATGGGGCGACCGGGGCGGGCATGATCTGGCCTTTGCGCAGACCATCAAGCTGATGAACTGGTTTCCGCTGATGACGCTGCCGATGTTCATTTTCATGGGCTATGTGCTGTCGGAAAGCAAACTGGCCGATGACCTGTATCGCATGTTCCATGTGTGGTTCGGCCCTGTGCCGGGGGGGCTGGCGATTGGTACGATTGTGTTGATGGTGCTGATTTCGGCCATGAACGGGCTAAGCGTGGCGGGCATGGCGATTGGTGCCACAATCGCGCTGCCGGAACTGCTGAAACGCAATTACGACAAGCGCATGGTCACAGGCGTTATTCAGGCCGGGTCCAGCCTTGGCATTCTGGTGCCGCCATCGGTGGTTCTGGTGCTGTATGCAATGATTGCGCGCCAGCCGGTGGGGCAATTATGGATGGCGGGCCTGTTGCCGGGGCTGATGCTGGCGGGGTTGTTCATCCTGTATATCTGGATACGCTGCAAGATTAACCCCGCCCTTGGCCCAACCATCGACCCTGACGAACTGGCGCGTGTGACGCGTTCGGAAAAATACCGCCTGCTTCTGGCAGGGCTGATGCCGCTGGGCATTTTCGCAGTGATGATGGTGCCTTTTGTGCTGGGCTACACGCGGCTGGTGGAAAGTTCGGTCGTGGGGGCAGTGGCGGCGCTGGCGGTGTCGCTGGCCAAGGGCCGCATGAGTTGGGATGTGCTGGAACGCTGCACCCGCAAGACGCTGGCCATTTCGTGCATGTTTCTGTGGATCATCCTTGCAGCACTTGCTTTCGGGGCCGTGTTCGACGGGCTGCGCGCTGTGGATTTTGTGCGCGCGCTGTTTATGGAAAACCTGGGTCTGGGGCGCTGGGAAATCCTGATCCTGATGCAGATTTCCTTTATTCTGATGGGCATGTTTCTGGATGATACGGCCATGCTGGTGATTGTCGCGCCGCTTTATGTGCCCATTGTGCGGATGCTGGAATTCGACCTGATCTGGTATGGGGTGCTCTATACCATCACTTGCCAGATCGCCTATATGACGCCGCCTTTCGGCTATAACCTGTTCCTGATGCGGGCCATGGCGCCCAAGGAAGTGTCGCTGATTGATATCTACCGCTCTATCGTGCCCTTTGTGGGGGTGATGGTCATAGGCCTTGCGCTGGTGATGGCATTTCCACAAATCGCGCTGTGGCTGCCCGGTGTGGTATTTCCCTAAATCCACCAAGAAGGTGCGGATAACGCGCCCGTAAATCTGAACCCCAAGACAGGAAGGAAGACCCATGACAACGACTAGACGGAAGTTTCTGACCACCAGCGCATTGGGCGGTGCCGCCACATTGGCAGCCCCCGCAGTGCGCGCGCAATCCACAATCCGCTGGCGGCTGCAGACCTATGCGGGCGCGTCGCTTGGCGCACAGGTGGCCAAACCAGCGATTGACATGTTCAACGCCATCGCAGGCGATGAAATGCAGATCGACCTGTTTTATGCCGATCAACTGGTGCCCACGGAAGAACTGTTCCAGGCCATGCAGCGCGGCACGATCGACGCTGTGCAATCGGATGATGATTCCATGGCAAGCCCCACCGAAGTGACCGTCTTTGGCGGGTATTTCCCCTTCGCAAGCCGCTATAGCCTGGATGTGCCCGCGCTGTTCAATGACTGGGGCCTGAATGAAATCTGGGCCGAGGAATACGAGAAGGTGGGCGTCAAGCACATCTCGGCGGGCTCATGGGACCCGTGCCATTTCATCACCTCCTCGCCCATCACCTCGCTGGATGATCTGCAAGGCAAGCGGGTTTTCACCTTCCCCACAGCGGGGCGGTTCCTGTCGCAATTCGGTGTCGTGCCGGTCAGCGTGCCATGGGAAGACGTGGAAATCGCGCTGCAGACCCGCGAGATTGACGGCGTGGCCTGGTGCGGAATTACGGAAGC
Source organism: Paracoccaceae bacterium (assembly GCA_017510335.1). GTDB lineage: Bacteria > Pseudomonadota > Alphaproteobacteria > Rhodobacterales > Rhodobacteraceae > Roseinatronobacter. Next base: position 120,941 of record JAFWNM010000028.1, on the reverse strand, counting down.
CTATGAGGTGGGCTGGGCCGATATCTGCAGCCATTTCCTAACCAACAACATTTCTGGCGCCTGGATCGGGCATTTCTTTGCCAATATGGACCGCTGGAACGAATTGCCCGAACATCTGCGCAGCCTGATGGCCACCTGTTTCGAGCAGTCACATTACTATCGCCAGCATTGGTATTGGGCAGGCGAAGCGCGGCTGCGCACTGAAGGCACGAAACTGGAACTGACATCGATTCCCGATGCCGAATGGGCCAGCGTTGAAGGGGCCGCGCGGGATTTCTGGGAAGAAATCGCCGCCGAGTCCGACACCAAGCGCCGCGTGGTCGACGTGTTCCGCGCCTATAACGCGGCAATGGACAAGGCAGGCCGCCCCTATCGCTACGGCTAGGGCCGGCGCGACCGACACAGGGCGGGGGGCTGTCTGCCCCCCGCACCCCCCGAGGGTATTTGGGCCAGAATGAAAGCGCAAAAAACGCGTGCGGCATTTGGCAGGAGGACAGGCTTATGGGTGCTGAGATGACATTGCAGGAGCTGCAAAAAGCCTTTGATGCGGGCGAGATTGATACAGTGCTGGTGGCAGCCCCCGATATGCAGGGCCGCCTGATGGGCAAGCGGTTCCATGCCGCGCATTTTCTGGCATCAGGCTATGAGGAAACGCATTGCTGCAATTACCTGCTGGCCACGGATATGGAGATGCTGACTGTTGAGGGCTATGCCTCGACCAGTTGGGCAAAGGGGTATGGCGATTACACCATGAAGCCCGATCTGGGCACGCTGCGGCGCCTTCCGTGGCTGGAAGGGACCGCGCTGGTGCTGTGCGATCTGGTGGATCACCACACACATGAGGAGATTGCGATTTCGCCGCGTGCCATTTTGAAGCGCCAGATCGCGCGGGCGCAGGCGCTGGGATATGTGGCGATGGCCGCGACGGAGCTGGAATTCTACATTTTCGAGCAAAGTTATGAGGCTTTGCGCGATGCGGGCACGGAGGGGCTGACGCCGATTTCAGCGTATAACGAGGATTACCACCTGTTCCAGACCACCAAGGAAGAGCCGCTGATGCGCGCGCTGCGCAATGGCCTGTATGGCGCGGGCATTCCGGTGGAAAATTCCAAGGGCGAGGCCGAAGCCGGTCAGGCGGAGATCAACATCCGTTATGCCGATATGCTGACCACGGCCGATTATCATGTGATTACCAAGCAGGCGACCAAGGAAATCGCCCATAGTCTGGGCAAATCCGTGACCTTTATGGCCAAATATGACCACCGGCGCGCGGGATCGTCCAGCCATGTGCACCAGTCGCTGTGGACGCCTGAGGGGGCTGCCGCCTTCATGGACCGCGATGCCGAATATGGCATGTCGGCCCTGATGCGCCAGTATATGGCAGGCCAACTGGCCCATGCGCGCGAGATCACGGCGTTTCTGGCCCCCAATGTGAACAGCTACAAGCGGTTCTGCACAGGCATGTTTGCCCCCACCAAGGCGGTGTGGTCGCTGGACAACCGCACGGCGGGTTTCCGCGTATGCGGGGATGGGGGAAAGGCCGTGCGCGTGGAATGCCGCATTGGGGGCGCGGATCTGAACCCCTATCTGGCCTGCGCGGCGCTGCTGGCGGCGGGGCTTGCGGGGATTGAGCAGGGCATGGCGCTGGAGCCGGAATTGCGCGGTGATATGTATGGCGCCCGCGAGGCGCGCGAGATACCCAAGACACTGCGCGAGGCGGCGGATCTGCTGGAGGGGTCGGAGATGTTGCGCGCGGCCTTCGGGGATGAGGTGGTGGAGCATTATACCCATGCTGCCCGGTGGGAGATTGCGGAACATGACCGCGTGGTGACCGATTGGGAACGCAAGCGGTTGCTGGAGCGGGGGTAAGCGCGCGGGGATGGCGGGCTGTTTGAGTATTTTTGGCAAGATGAAGCCCGCCGCCCCAAGGGTGCGGGGCAGAAAACAGGAGCAAGGATGTCTACGATCAAGCTGATCTCGCCCGTGGATGGGTCGGTTCATGCCGAGCGCGCGGTTTTGTCGCTGGGCGACGCGCGACACTGTGTTGGGCGCGCGCGCATGGCGCAGAAGGAATGGGCCACGCGCCCGCTGCAAGAGCGTATTGATCTGGTTATGGCGGGCATTGCCGCGCTGGAGGGGATGAATGCGCAGATTGTGCCCGAACTGGCGTGGCAGATGGGCCGCCCTGTGCGCTACGGGGGCGAAATGGGCGGTGTGCGCGAGCGCGCGGCCTACATGGCGCAGATTGCCGCGGACGCGCTGGCCGATGAGGTGATCGAGGACAGCGACACGCTCGCCCGGGTTCTGGCGCGAGAGCCGCAGGGCGTGGTGTTCGTCATTGCGCCGTGGAACTACCCGTTCCTGACAGCAGTGAACACAGTTGTCCCTGCGTTGATTGCCGGAAATGCGGTGGTGCTGAAACATGCCAGCCAGACATTGCTGGCGGGCGAGCGGCTGGCGCAGGCCATGCATGCGGGCGGTGTGCCGCAAGATGTGTTCCAGAATGTGGTTCTGGACCATGCCACGACCGAGGCGTTGATCGGCGAGCGGGCCTTCGGGTTTGTGAATTTCACAGGCTCTGTGGGTGGAGGTCAGGCGATCGAGCGTGCGGCGGCAGGCGGTTTCACGGGACTTGGGCTGGAACTGGGTGGCAAGGACCCGGGCTATGTGCGCGAAGATGCCGATCTGGATGCGGCAGTGGACGGGCTGATGGATGGCGCGATGTTCAATTCAGGCCAGTGCTGCTGCGGGATCGAGCGGATTTATGTTCATGAAAGCCTGTATGAGGCGTTTGTCGCAAAGGCTGTGGCCTGGGTGAAGGGGCAAAAGCTGGGCAACCCGCTGGAGCAGGACACGACCATGGGCCCGATGGCGCATGTGCGTTTTGCGGCCACAGTGCGCAGCCAGATTGAGGACGCGGTGGCGGCGGGTGCGCGGGCGTTGATTGACCCTGCGCTGTTCCCTGCCGATGATGGCGGGGCCTATCTGGCGCCGCAAATTCTGGTTGATGTGGACCATTCCATGCGGGTGATGGTCGAGGAAAGCTTCGGGCCTGTCGTGGGCATCATGCCCGTGCAGGGGGATGCGCAGGCGGTGGCGTTGATGAACGATTCCCCCTACGGGCTGACTGCATCGATCTGGACACGCGACATGCAGGCCGCGCGCGCCATTGGCGCACAGCTGGAGTGCGGCACCATTTTGATGAACCGCTGCGATTATCTGGACCCTGCACTGTGCTGGTCGGGCTGCAAGGACACGGGCCGGGGTGCTGCCTTGTCGAAACTGGGCTATCTGGCGCTGACGCGGTCCAAATCCTACCATCTGAAAAAGGTCTGAGACATGGCATTCACTGCAAACTGGAGTTACCCGACAGCCATCAAATTCGGCACAGGCCGGATTTCGGAACTGGCGCAGCATTGCAACGCAGCCGGCATGAAACGCCCGCTGCTGGTCACTGACAAGGCGCTGTCGGCGCTGCCCATCACCGCGCAGGCGCTGGATGTGCTGGAAAGCGCAGGTCTGGGCCGCGCCGTATTTTCCGAGGTGGACCCGAACCCGACAGAGGCCAACATGACCGCCGGTCTGGACGTCTACCGCGCGGGCGGGCATGACGGGGTTGTGGCTTTCGGGGGCGGGTCGGCGCTGGATCTGGGCAAGATGATTGCGCTGATGGTGGACCAACCTGTGGGTGTGTGGGATCTGGAAGACATAGGCGATTGGTGGACACGGGCCAACCCTGCCACCATAGCGCCCATCATCGCCGTGCCCACCACTGCGGGCACAGGGTCCGAAGTGGGGCGCGCAGGCGTTCTGACCGACAGTGCCACACATCGCAAGAAGATCATTTTTCACCCGAAACTGATGCCGGTGGTCACCATTTGCGACCCGGCGCTGACGGTGGGCATGCCGGCCTTCATCACGGCCGGGACCGGCATGGACGCCTTGGCGCATTGTCTGGAGGCGTATTGCAGCCCGCATTACCACCCAATGTCCCAAGGGATCGCGCTGGAGGGGATGCGGCTGGTGTTTGAAAACCTGCCGCGTGTTTATGCCACCCCTGATGACCTGGAGGGGCGCGCAAACATGATGTCCGCCGCTGCCATGGGCGCTGTGGCCTTTCAAAAAGGGCTGGGCGCGATCCATTCGTTAAGCCATCCTGTGGGCGCGGTATACAATACCCATCACGGCACCACCAATGCTGTGGTCATGCCGATGGTGCTGGATTTCAACCGTACTGCCATTGAGGACCGCATTATTCGTGCAGCAGCCTATCTGGGGATTGATGGCGGGTTTGAGGGGTTTCGCGCCCGCATCATGGAGCTGCGCGCCGCGCTGTCCATTCCCGAAAACCTGTCGGCACTGGGTGTGGAGGGTTCACGGCTGGATGAAATGACAGATATGGCGCTGCTGGACCCGTCTTGCGGGGGCAATCCGGTGACCATGACGCGCGAGAATACGCGCGCGCTGTATGACGCCTGCATGTAACTTGTGTGATTGGCCCGACAGGTTCGGGCCAATCACATGCCCGCTTCAGGTGGTGGGAATGATGTGATCGGGCGTAATCGCGCTTTCTGTCACAAAGGGGGCCACATCCAGCCCACGAAACAGGCCATGCCCGGTGACCAGCACAGTGCCAAAGCCCGCCGCATTGCCGCCCAGAATATCCGTATGCAGCGTGTCGCCCACCATCGCCAGCCGGTGCGGCGCACCGCCCCCCAGCCGTGCCTGCACCATTGAAAAGGCATCCCCATAAGGCTTGCCAATGTAGCGCAGGCAGGGTTGCAATTCCTGCGCCAGCGCATGGCCGAAATAGCCCGGTTCCAACGAGAACCCGGTTTCCTGCGGGGCGACCAGATCAGGGTTTGCAATTACCACCATGCGCGGGCGCGCGCGCAGCGTGTCTTGCAGCCGTTCCTGCAAGGCCATGGTCCAGCGCGCAGATGACAGGAACAAAACCCCGTCGCCATGGTCCAGCCCGTCAGGCGTGGCCAGCGCATCATGGCACGGGGCCGAAATATCATCCAGCATGTCGCCTGCCGCACTGATAACCGCCCAAGACGCCCCATCGGCAAGGTGCGGCAACAAGGACAGCGCGACATCGCGCGACGACACCACTTCATCTGCGGTAAAGTCAAACCCCAGCCGGTGGTATTTCGCCACCAGGTCGGGTTTGGGGTAACTTGCCGCGTTGGACAGGACGCACAGCGCCTTGCCCGCGGCACGCAATTGCGCCATGCGCGCCACTGCCCCTGCAATGGCCCCCTGCCCCACATTCAGCACGCCAAACGCATCCAGCGCGAAACCGTCATACTGCGCGGCAATTTCGGCCAGGTTGGCCGCCATATTTGACCGCATCTTGGGGGCAGCTTGTGGCAGGCGCTGCCTGATGGCCTGATACAGGGCAAACGCATCCGCACCAGTCACGGGCGGCGAGTGCAGGGAAAAACTCATTCTTCCTCCAGATAGAACGGACGCAGGCTTTCGATAAAGCATTCCATGAATTCCAGCGTGATCATGGAGGGCTGTTTGTGAACCGGGCGCACCAGTGACAGGCGGTGCGGAACGATGGGCCGGAAGGGGCGATACATTACCCCCTGCCCGCGATACTTCACCGCGTCAAGTTCGCTGACCACCGACACACCCACCCCTTGGGCCACAAATTCGCAGGCGGTTGTGAATTGGCGCGCTTCAACGAAGGTTGTTATGCTTTGGCCGTCTGCCGCGAATGATTCGCTCAGAAGCCGGAAGAACGGACTGTCGCGGCGGGTGTGAATCAGTTTCTGGCTGACCAGATCGCGGGGTCGAATCACTTTCAGCCGCGCCAACGGGCTGTCTTGCGGAAAAATGCACACAGTTCTGACGCGCACTTCTTCATGCTCGACCGCCGGGTGCCCCTCGAAGCCGTCAGTGATGCCGAAATCAAACTGTTCGCCCACCATCCATTCCAGAATACGTTCGGGCCGGTCGGGTTCCAGTGTGACGGTAACGCCGGGCCGGTCCTTCAGAAAACCGGCCACAACACGCGGCAAATGGCTGATTGCGAATCCCGGAAGGCAGGCAATCCGCAAATCCCCCGCCTTGCGTTGGGTAATGTTGCGGCTGGTTTCTGAAATACGGTTCAACAATTCTAGCAAGCGCCGGATATCCGGCAGAAGGAACCGCGCTTCTTGGGTGGGCACAAGCCGCCCGTCACGCCGGTCAAACAGCGCGAAGCCCAGATCATGCGCCAGATCGGACAACAGCCGGCTGACTGCAGGTTGGGACACATTCAACTGCTGAGAGGCACGCGTCATCGTGCCATGTTCGACAATAGCGTGAAACGCTTCCAGCTGGCGTGGACTGATCTGCCCTGACATCGGTGCTTTCCCATGTGACCCAAGGTCAATTTATATAACATCGCATTATGTATCAAAATAAAAAAATTGTCTTGTCTTATGATTGTTACAATGCAACGTTAATCCCCGTAGCGAGCGGGGACAAAACCTTGGCCCCGTGACAAACCGAAAAGTTTCATCGCTACCTTCGAAAGGGAGGAAATCATGAAGAAACATGTGTTTGGCGCCTGTATTGCCGCAAGCACCGCAATTACCCCCGTCTGGGCCAATGCGCAGGTTACCATTGACTGGTGGCATGCCATGGGTGGCGAACTGGGTGAAATGCTGGAAGCCATCGCCGAGGATTTCAACGCTGGCCAAAGCGAATTTGAAGTGCGGCCCAGTTTCCGCGGCACCTATACCGAAACCATGACAGGCGCGATTGCCGCATTCCGTGCGCAGCAACAGCCCCATATCGTGCAGGTGTTCGAAGTGGGCACCGGCACCATGATGGCAGCCGAAGGCGCGATCTATCCCATCTATCAGTTGATGGCCGATTATGACGTCCCCTTCGACCCGTCCGCTTACCTGCCGACAGTCGTGGGCTATTACACGGACCCGAACGGCAATATGCTGTCCTTCCCGTTCAATTCATCCACCCCGATCATGTATTACAACAAGGATGTTTTCGAAGCGGCAGGTCTGGACCCCGAACAACCCCCGCGCACATGGGCGGAAATGGAATCCGCCTCTGTTGCGATTCTGGAATCAGGTGCTGCACCATGCGGGTTCACCACGTCGTGGCCAAGCTGGGTGATGCTGGAAAACTTCAGCGCGTGGCACAATATTCCGCTGGGCACACAAGAAAACGGGTTCGCCGGGTTTGACACCGAATTCGTGTTCAACAATGACCTGGTCGCCACCCATTGGGACAACCTGAAGGCATGGCAGGACGCAGGCGCGTTCCGTTGGGGTGGCCCGAACACTGGCCCAGATGCGTTCCCCGCGTTCTATTCAGGCGAATGTGCGATGGTCTTCGGGTCATCGGCCAGCCGCGCAGGTGTGCTGCGGAACACTGATTTCAACGTAGGCTACGGCTTCCAACCCTATTACGACACTGTCGAGGGTGCGCCGCAAAACACCATCATTGGCGGGGCAACCCTGTGGGTGCTGCGCGGCAAGGATGACGCCGACTATGAAGGTGTTGCGCGTTTCTTCGAATACCTGTCGCAACCTGAAGTTCAGGCACAATGGCATCAGGACACCGGCTATCTGCCCATCACGCAGGCAGCATTCGACCTGACAAGCGAACAGGGCTATTACGACGAAAACCCCGGTGCAGACACATCGATCCTGCAAATGACGCTGAACCCGCCGACCGAAAATTCCAAAGGTCTGCGCTTCGGCAGCTTCGTTCAGATCCGCGATATCATTTCGGAAGAAATGGAATCGGTCATGACGGGCGCAAAAACCGGCCAGCAAGCTGCAGATGACGCCGTAAGCCGTGGCAACACGCTTCTGCGCGAATTCGAAGCTGCAATGAACTGATACCACGATGAAACCAGCGCCCCCGGCATGACGCTTGCCGGGGGCGCTTTCGTTGGACGCCAGCCAAGGCCACACGATATGCAAACCAAACGGATGACCTTTTCCAGCAAATGGCTGCCCTATGCCCTGCTGGCCCCGCAAGTTATCATCACGCTGATCTTCTTTATCTGGCCCGCATCGCAGGCCCTTTATCAATCTGTGCTGCGTCAGGATATTTTCGGGCTGCGCACGGAATTCGTGGGCCTCGACAATTTTGTGCGGCTGTTTGACGATCCCTTATACCTGAATTCACTGAATGTGACTTTCTGGTTCAGTGTCGGCACAACCTTGTTGTCGATGTCGGTTGCCTTGCTATTTGCCGTCATGGTCAACCGCATGATCCGGTCGCGCGACACTTACACCACCTTTCTGGTCTGGCCCTATGCTGTGGCCCCTGCGATTGCGGGCGTGTTGTGGTGGTTCATCTTCAACCCCTCAATCGGGATAATGCCCTATATGCTCAAGGGGTTTGGCTATGACTGGAATCATCGGTCCTCCAGCACGGATGCCATGCTGCTGGTCATCATCGCGGCCGCGTGGAAGCAGATCAGCTATAATTTCCTGTTTTTCCTTGCGGGCCTGCAATCCATTCCCCAAAGCCTGATCGAGGCGGCCGCAATTGACGGGGCCAGCCGGATGAAGCGCTTCTGGACCATCGTGTTTCCGTTGCTGTCGCCCATCACCTTTTTCCTGATGGTGGTGAATGTGGTTTATGCCATGTTCGACACATTCGGCGTGATCCATGCCACCACCGAAGGCGGACCGGCGCAGGCCACGAATATTCTTGTCTACAAGGTTTACCGTGACGGGTTCGTGAACCTGAACCTCGGGTCTTCTGCTGCGCAATCCGTGATCCTGATGGGGATCGTCATCATCCTGACCGTCATCCAGTTCCGCTATATCGAGCGGCGCGTAAACTACTAAAGGGGCGCGGCACATGGTCGAAAATAACCGTTGGGGCAACCTGTTTGCCCATATCATCCTGATCTTTGGCGTGGCGATTGTGGTGTTTCCTGTCTATGTGGCGCTCGTGGCCTCGACCCACCCGCCGGGAACATTCGTGCGCGGTGTCATGCCGCTATTGCCCGGCCCGAATGCGCTGGAAAACTACAAGACTGTCATTGTCGAAGGGCGTTCGCGCGCGGGCACGCCCCCCATCGGGGGCATGTTGTGGAACAGCTTTGTCATGGCCATGGCCATTACTATCGGCAAATTGTCCATTTCGCTGCTGTCGGCCTTCGCAATCGTCTATTTCCGCTTTCCCTTCCGCATCTTCTTTTTCTGGGTCATTTTCCTGACCCTGATGCTGCCGGTCGAAGTGCGGATTTTGCCAACCTTTCAGGTGGTGGCCGATCTTGGCATGCTCAACAGTTTCGCGGGCCTGTCGATCCCGCTGATTGCCAGCGCGACCGCCACCTTCCTGTTCCGGCAATTTTTCATGACGGTGCCCAAAGAACTGATGGAAGCCGCCCGCGTGGACGGCGCGGGGCCGATGAAATTCTTCAAGGATATTCTGATGCCCCTGTCGATAACCAATATCGCGGCGCTGTTTGTGATCATGTTCATCTATGGCTGGAACCAGTACTTGTGGCCACTGCTGATCACCACGGACCCTGAATATTACACCATCGTCATGGGCATTCAGCGCATGGTCACCGGCGGCGACAGTGAACCGCTGTGGCATCTGGTGATGGCCACTGTGGTTCTGGCCGCCCTGCCCCCGATCCTTGTGATCCTGTTCATGCAACGCCTGTTTGTCAAAGGCCTGACCGAGACGGAGAAATAACAATGGCCTCCATTAAAATGGATAACCTGCACAAGGTCTATACAGGCGGTGTGCGTGCGGTAACCGGCATCAACCTTGATATTGCAGATGGCGAAATGATTGTGCTGGTCGGCCCGTCGGGCTGCGGCAAATCCACGCTTTTGCGCATGGTTGCAGGGTTGGAAACCATCAGCGAAGGCACGCTGAAAATCGGGGACCGCGTTGTGAACACGCTGGAACCGGCAGACCGTGATATTGCCATGGTGTTCCAGAACTATGCGCTTTATCCGCATATGACCGTGTTCAACAACCTGGCTTACGGGCTGAAAAACCGTGGCTTCTCCAAGACCGAGATTGACCGCCGCGTGCGTCAAGCCGCTGAAATGCTGGAAATCGGCCAGTTTCTGGACCGCAAGCCACGCCAGCTCTCAGGGGGGCAACGCCAGCGTGTGGCCATGGGCCGGGCCTTGGTGCGCGAACCGGCTGCGTTCTTGTTCGACGAACCGCTGTCGAACCTGGATGCGAAACTGCGTGTGCAAATGCGGGTGGAAATCCGGCAGTTGCAAAAACGTCTGGCCACCACATCGCTGTATGTGACCCATGACCAGTTGGAAGCGCTGACCATGGCCGACCGGCTGGTGGTCCTGAATGGGGGCCAGATTGAACAGGTCGGCACCCCCATGGACGTGTATTCGCGGCCCGAAACCACTTTTGTGGCCGGGTTCATCGGGTCACCGGCCATGAACATGCTGCCTGCCGATTACCTGCGGGGCACCCAACAGGCCGACAGCTTGGCACATATTCCACAAGCCGCTGATCTGGTCGGTATTCGCCCCGAAGATTTCGCCCTTGAAACGCCCGGCGATGGTGACCTGATCCTGACGGGAACCCTGCTGTTGCTGGAACCTGCAGGTGCCGAAAGCCATTTGCACCTGAAATTCGACGGGTTGAACGAAAACATGATCGTGCGACTGCCGCATGTCCCCTCGGTGGCGGAAGGTCAGACATTGTCCTTCAGCGTGCGGCGTGACAGCTTGCACCCGTTTGACCGCACGACCGGCAAACGCGTTTCTTGAACAGGGCCTTGTGATATGACAAATTTCTTGCGCCGCCCTGCCGGGCACCCGCAAATTTACGGGCATCGCGGCGCGCGCGGTGTGCTGCCCGAAAACACCATGGCGGGGTTTGCATATTTGCGCGACATCAGCGTGACTGCTGTTGAACTGGATGTCCAGAACGCCAGGGGCCGCGTTCCTGTCATATTGCATGACCCGCTACTGCCCGTGGCCCATACCCGCGACGCGCAGGGCAAATGGCTGCCCGCGGCCGGACCCAAAGTCATTGATCTGACTGTGGACGCGCTGCGCGGGTATGATATCGGGCGCATGAATCCCGCCACCGCCTATGCGTCCCGTTACCCCCAACAGGCCCCCCATGATGGGGCGCGCATTCCAACGCTTGCGGAATTCCTGGACTGGGCGCAAACATGGCCTGATTTGCTGATCAATATCGAAATCAAGTCCCATGCCCATCAGCCGGACCTGGGCGATGCGCCCGACATACTGGCCGCAGATGTTGCGCAACTGGTGCAGGGCACGGGTCTGGGGGCGCGGGTGGTCATCTCCTCTTTTGATTGGCGTGTTTTGTCGGCATTGCGCCAGCTTGCCCCGGAAATTGCCCGCGCCCATCTTAGTTTTGAACAACCGGGCCAGGACACCAATATCGTTGATGGCGGGGTTCTTATGGACGGGCTGGACAGAGCAGATTTTGACGGCAACCTGCCCGCGCTGATTGCCGCGCAAGGGGCCAAAGCATGGTGCCCCTATTTTGGCGACCTGACAGCAGCGCGACTGGCGCAGGCACATGCGCTGGATCTGGCGGTCAATGTCTGGACCGTCAATACCGACGCCGACATACGCGCCATGATTGACATGGGCGTTGACGGCATCATCACCGACTATCCCGCCCGTGTGCAGCACCAATTGGGCGTCGCCGTGGCCTGAGGTTACTTTCTGTCCCACGGGCCGGGGCGTGTGGCCCGTGCGGGTTTGCCTGATTTCGGCACACTGGATGCCACAAACCTGTAGCGCGCTTCGGGGTGTGGCGGCTGGCCCAGGCAACGCGACCAGAACGCCCGCCCCCCCATTCGCCGCCATAACGGGAATGACAGCGCAATCCCGGCCAGAAACCCGCCCGCATGCGCCCAATAGGCCACCCCGCCGTCCCCTGCAGGCACAGACAGGCCACCAAGGATCTGCAACGTGAACCACCCGCCCAAAACCACCCATGCGGGGGTGGGTATCACGCGGAAAATGACAATCAGGAACAAAAACAAGTCTACCCGCGCACGCGGGTAAAACAGCAAATACCCCCCCAGAACACCGGCAATCGCACCTGATGCGCCCACCATCGGGATCACAGAGTCCGGGTCCGATGCGAATTGCAAACCCGCTGCGGATATCCCGCAAAGCAAATAGAACCCCAAGAACCTGAAATGCCCCCAGACATCTTCCATGTTGTTTCCAAATATCCACAGAAACAGCAGGTTGCACCCCAAATGCAACAAATCTGCATGTAGGAACTGATGCGTGATCAGGGTGATATACCCATCACCCAGACGCAGGCGCGCGGGCAGCATGCCCCAGCTTTGGAAGAACTCCATCAGGCGAAGTTCTTGCGCAAACAGGCCAGCATACCCAACAAACACGACAATATTCGCCACAATCAGGGCATAGGTCACAAAGGGCCGTTTCGTCGGCGGGTTATGATCGCGGATCGGGATAAGCATTTGCAGGTTCCTGAAAGCCACAACGCCCGAACATTACGTTCGGGCGTTTGGTCGTTGCTTTATGCGGCCCCGTACCGCAAGGGGCGCTGCAATCTCAGTCTGCAGTCAGAAAGGGCGGGTTCTTGCCGGTAAGGCGCTTGGCCTCTGGCCCCTCAACTGTAAGGGCGATTTTGCCATCGCGCACATGCACGCGCACCAGCCCGCCCTTGGTCAGCTTGCCAAACAGCAATTCTTCAGCAAGCGGTTTCTTGATGTTTTCCTGAATCACACGCGCCAGCGGACGTGCGCCCATTTTATCATCATACCCTTTTTCCGCCAGCCATGCGGCCGCTTCTTCCGACAGGTCAATCGTCACATTGCGGTCCATAAGCTGGGCTTCCAGCTGCAGAACGAATTTCTCGACGACCTGCACAATGACAGTTCTGGGAAGCGGCGCGAAGCTGATTACCGCATCCAGCCGGTTGCGGAATTCCGGCGTGAAGGTCCGTTCAATTGCAGCGGTATCTTCACCTTCGCGGCGGTCGCGGCCAAAGCCGATAGCCGCCTTCGCCTGTTCCGCCGCGCCCGCATTCGATGTCATGATCAAGATGACATTGCGGAAATTGACGGTCCGCCCGTTATGATCGGTCAATTGGCCGTGATCCATGACCTGCAGCAGAATGTTATACACATCCGGATGGGCCTTTTCGATCTCGTCAAGCAACAGCACACAATGCGGGTGCTGGTCCACCCCGTCGGTCAGCAAACCACCCTGATCAAACCCGACATAGCCCGGGGGGGCACCAATCAGGCGGGAGACAGCGTGCTTTTCCATGTATTCCGACATGTCAAAGCGCAGCAGTTCCACACCCAGACTATCGGCAAGCTGTTTGGCCACTTCGGTTTTGCCAACACCTGTCGGCCCAGCGAACAGGTAGTTACCGATGGGTTTTTCCGGTTCACGCAAACCCGCGCGCGACAGTTTGATCGCGGAGGACAGCGCTTCGATGGCCGTGTCCTGACCGAAAACCACACGTTTGAGCGAACGCTCCAGATCGCGCAGCACCTCGGCATCATCCTTGGACACATTCTTCGGCGGAATGCGGGCAATCTTGGCCACCACGGCCTCAATCTCTTTGGGGCTGATGGTTTTGCGCCGCTTGGAATCTGCCAGCAAATGCTGTGCTGCGCCCGCTTCATCGATCACGTCAATCGCCTTGTCGGGCAATTTGCGGTCGTTGATATAGCGCGCGGCCAGTTCGACGGCGGTTTTGATGGCTTCATTGGTGTAGCGGATGTCGTGATGCTCTTCGAAATAGGGTTTCAGCCCATCAGAATTTTGATCGAATCCTCGACAGTGGGTTCAACCACATCGATTTTCTGGAACCGGCGCGACAGGGCGCGGTCCTTTTCAAAATGCTGGCGGAATTCCTTATAGGTCGTGGACCCCATGCAACGCAACTTGCCGCCCTGAAGCGCGGGTTTGAGCAGGTTGGACGCATCCATCGCCCCGCCTGAGGTCGCGCCCGCCCCGATAACGGTATGGATTTCATCGATGAACAGCACCGCGTCGGGGTGGTCTTCCAGTTCCTGCATCACTGATTTCAGGCGTTCTTCAAAATCGCCGCGATAGCGTGTGCCCGCCAGAAGCGCGCCCATATCCAGCGAATAGATGGTGGAATGCGCCAGTATTTCAGGCGTCTGCCCTTCGACAATCTTCTTGGCCAGCCCTTCGGCAATGGCGGTTTTGCCAACACCGGGATCGCCCACCAGAAGGGGGTTGTTCTTGCGCCGGCGGCACAGAACCTGAATGCAACGCTCCACTTCCGGTCCGCGGCCAATCAGCGGATCCACTTCGCCCTTGCGCGCTTTGGCGTTCAGGTCGACGCAGAATTTGCCCAATGCCGTTTCCTTGGTCTTTTCATCGCTGCCGGTGGGTCCGGCCTGTTCTTCATCCGCGCCGGAAACGGGGCGCGCTTCGGAAAAGCTGGTATTCTTGGCAACACCATGGGCAATGAAATTCACCGCATCATAGCGCGTCATATCCTGTTCTTGCAGGAAATAGGCCGCGTTCGATTCGCGTTCGGCGAAAATTGCCACAAGCACATTCGCGCCTGTCACTTCATTTCGGCCAGAACTTTGGACATGGATTGCCGCGCGCTGGATAACGCGCTGGAAAGCGGCCGTTGGCACAGCTTCGGACCCTTCAACATCGGTCACCAAAGATGTCAGTTCTTCTTCGATGAAATCATTGAGGGTCTTTCGAAGCTCCTCCAGATCGACATTGCAGGCCTGCAGCACGCGGCTGGCATCCGGTTCGTCAATCAGTGACAAAAGCAAATGTTCCAGCGTTGCGAATTCGTGCCGACGGGAATTGGCCAAGGCCAGGGCCCCGTGGATGGATTGTTCCAGTGTCGCAGAAAATGATGGCACGTCAGACGCTCCTGTATACTTTGATCTTTCGGCCCATACCGGAAGATCAGTCTCGCCTCTTAATCTTAAACTTCGGTTTTATTTTCCGCCGTTCAAGTATTTTTTTTCCAACTTGGTCCCAAAGGCACGAAACAAGCACGGATTAAGCAGCTCAGGCCGGTTAGAACTTGTCTTTAAGCGCGCGAAGATGCGCGAATACCTCGGCATCGCTGGCGCCGGGCAGTCCGACCTTGGCCTTCATGCGGGGGTCAGCGGCCCGCAGGAAAGGGTTGGTCTGGCGTTCCAGCGCAAGGGGCACAACTGCCATTGGCTTGCCGTCTTCTGCATCCATTTTGCACTGGGCAATGCGGGCTTGCAAGTCGGGATTATCCCCATCCACACTTAATGCAAATGATGCGTTTCCTTTGATATAATCATGTCCCGAGCAAATAACAGTGTCATCGGGCAGCGCCATCAGTTTTGTCAGGCTGGACCACATCTGTTCGGGCGTGCCTTCGAACAGGCGGCCACATCCCAGCGCCATCAGGCTGTCGGCAGTGAAGGCCAGCCGGCTATCGGGAAAATGGAACGCGATATGCCCGATCGTATGCCCGGACACATCCAGCACCCTGCCCTGCTCTTTGCCGATGGTGACAGTGTCCCCTTCGGCGAGGGCGTGATCAAGGGGGGGCAACCTGTGGGAATCCTTGCGCGCGCCCCATACGGCCGCGCCAGTGGCCGCGCGCAAGTCCTGCACGCCGTCAATATGGTCGTTGTGGTGGTGGGTGATCAAAATATCATGAAGTGTCCAGCCTTGCGCCGTCAGGGCCTGCTGCACAGGCGCTGCGTCAGGCACGTCAACAACTGCTGTCCTGCCTGACGCGGGGTCGTGAATCAGGTAGGCATAATTGTCAGCAAGGCAGGGCACAGCGTGCAACACAAAGGGCATGGTCTTTTCGCTTTCATCCGTTACAGTCACCTCAAGACTGCGCCAAATAGGCGACATGTGCAACCAAGGCATCATCAAGGGGTGAAGGGCAAACCATGCATCACGATGTCCGTGCGCTGCGCGACTTCTATTACACCACCTCGTTGGGACGCGCGGCCCAGAAGGCCATGCGCGACCAGTTGCGCGCCTGCTGGACCGACACATCGGGCCTGTCGGTGGCGGGGTTCGGCTTCGCAGCCCCGCTGCTGCGCCCGTTCCTGCACGAAGCCGCGCGCGTCACCGCCCTGATGCCCGCGCAGCAAGGTGTCATGCATTGGCCCGCTGAATCCGCAAATCATTCCGTGCTGGTAGAAGAAACAAACTGGCCCGTGGCCACTGGCACGATTGACCGGCTGGTTTTGCTGCACGGGCTGGAAACATCCGACCGGCCCGCGGCCTTGCTGGAAGACGCCGCGCGCGTGCTGAAAACCGGGGCAAAGGCCGTGTTCATCCTGCCCAACAGGTCAGGACTGTGGGCACGCCGCGACGGCACGCCTTTTGCACTGGGCAGGCCTTATTCGCTGGGCCAGATCGAAACGCAACTGAAGGAGCATGGCTTCGCGCTGGAAGGCCATTCTGCCGCGCTGTTTTTCCCCCCGCGTGACACTGCGCGATGGTTGCGATGGGCAATGACACTGGAACGGGTCGGACAAAGATTGTCGCGCTACCCTGCGGGCGGGGTTCTTGTCGTGCAGGCACGGCGCGTCAGCGACACGCCCGGAACGACCGGACTTGTTGTGAAATCGCGCAAGCCCTTGCGCGTTCTGGACGGGGTAACCCAACCCGGAGCACGCCCGGCGTGGTAAATGATGATTTTCACATGCATCTATCTGCGGCAAATTGTCCCGCCGGCAAAAGCCCGCCGCGCGGCTTCGGGGAATCAGCACCACCACAAAAGCGGGCCTTGCCCGCAGGTGATTGCGCAAACAGACCGCGATGAACGCCCCGCACTGCGCCAAAAACGGGATGCGGGGTAATTTTATGACCCGGATCATCAAGAAGTGGTTACCTTCGCGGTTGCGGCAGAAATGGACCTCTGCTAAACCCGCGCCGACCTCACATGCCGCGTAACTGTAGCATTCATAACATCGGGCCAGCGCGAGGCTTGATGAAAACCAGATGGAAGGGTGGACGTGTCCGAACCAGCTTCGATCTCCTCCGGCATCGCCGCGCGCTATGCCACTGCAATTTTTGAGTTGGCGAAAGAGTCAAAAACGCTCAAATCCCTTGAAGCAGATGTTGACGCGCTGGATGGCGCGCTGACAGAAAGTGCTGATCTGCGCACCCTGATAACTTCGCCGGTTTACACGCGCGATCAGGTTGCCACAGCGATTACTGCAATCGCCAAGAAAATGAATTTGTCGCAGAACGTGGCGGGCGCACTTGGGCTTATGGCCCAGAAACGCCGCCTGTTTGCCCTGCCGCATGTCCTGTCTGCGCTGCGCGCACGCATCGCCCATGAAAAGGGCGAAGTCACCGCCGAGGTGACATCTGCGCAAGCGTTGTCCAAGGCACAGGAAACAGACCTTGTCAAAACGCTGAAAGCGCGTATTGGCAAGGATATAAAACTGAAACTGGCTATCGATGAATCCCTTATCGGTGGTCTTGTCATCAAGGTGGGCTCGCAAATGATCGATACATCGATCCGTGCGCAGCTCGCGGCCCTCAAGAACAGTATGAAAGAGGTCGGATAAATGGGTATCCAAGCAGCTGAGATCTCTGCGATCCTGAAAGAGCAGATCAAGAACTTCGGTCAGGATGTCGAAGTCGCGGAAGTTGGTCGTGTGTTGTCTGTCGGTGACGGCATTGCGCGCGTCCACGGTCTGGACAATGTTCAGGCCGGCGAGATGGTCGAATTCCCCGGTGGCGTGCGCGGCATGGCGCTGAACCTTGAAGCCGATAATGTCGGTATCGTTATCTTCGGTGACGACCGCGGCATCAAGGAAGGCGACACTGTCAAGCGCACCAAATCCATCGTGGACGTGCCCGTTGGTGACGCGCTTCTGGGTCGTGTTGTTGACGGCCTTGGCAACCCCATTGACGGCAAAGGCCCGATTGCCACGTCTGAACGTCGCGTGGCCGATGTGAAGGCGCCGGGCATCATTCCGCGCAAATCGGTTCATGAACCCATGGCAACCGGCCTGAAATCGGTTGACGCGATGATCCCGATTGGCCGCGGCCAGCGCGAATTGATCATCGGTGACCGCCAGACCGGCAAGACCGCTGTGGCACTCGACACCATTCTGAACCAGAAAAGCTATAACGAAGCTGCCGGTTCGGATGAGTCCAAAAAACTGTATTGCGTTTATGTCGCCATCGGCCAGAAGCGTTCGACCGTTGCGCAGTTGGTCAAGAAGCTGGAAGAAACCGGCGCCATCGAATATTCGATCGTTGTGGCCGCTACCGCGTCCGACCCGGCCCCCATGCAGTTTCTGGCCCCCTACGCGGCCACTGCCATGGCCGAGCATTTCCGCGACAATGGCCGCCATGCGCTGATCATCTATGATGATTTGTCCAAACAGGCTGTTGCTTACCGCCAGATGTCGCTTTTGCTGCGTCGCCCGCCGGGCCGCGAAGCTTACCCTGGTGACGTGTTCTATCTGCACTCCCGTTTGCTGGAACGCTCTGCGAAACTGAACGAAGATCACGGTTCGGGGTCGCTGACCGCACTGCCCATCATCGAAACACAGGGCGGCGACGTTTCGGCGTTTATTCCGACCAACGTGATTTCGATCACCGACGGGCAGATCTTCCTTGAAACCGAATTGTTCTACCAAGGTATCCGCCCTGCTGTGAACACGGGTCTGTCAGTGTCGCGCGTGGGGTCATCCGCGCAGACCGATGCGATGAAATCAGTTGCCGGTCCAGTGAAACTGGAACTTGCCCAATACCGCGAAATGGCGGCGTTTGCGCAGTTCGGGTCCGATCTTGACGCATCCACCCAGCGTTTGCTGAACCGTGGCGCGCGCCTGACCGAGCTGATGAAGCAAGGCCAGTATTCGCCAATGACCAACGCGGAAATCGTCTGCGTGATCTTTGCGGGCACACAGGGCTATCTGGACAAGGTTGCCGTCAAGGATGTGGGCCGCTTTGAAAAAGGTCTGCTGGCCCATCTGCGCGGCAGCCACAAGGCGCTTCTGGATGACATCACCGTAAACGACCGCAAGGTTAAAGGTGAGCTGGAACAAAAAATCCGCGCCGCTTTGGATGAATTCGCGAAAGACTTCGCCTAAGGGCGGGGTAACAGGAGCAGCGAATGGCAAACCTGAAGGACCTCAAGAACCGGATCTCAAGCGTTAAATCAACGCGCAAGATCACGAAGGCCATGCAGATGGTCGCGGCTGCAAAACTGCGCCGCGCCCAGGACGCTGCCGAAGCAGCGCGCCCTTATGCCGAACGTATGGCGAATGTGGTCAATGGCCTCGCGGCATCTGTCGCGGGGTCGGAAACGGCACCGAAGCTATTGGCCGGAAGCGGGTCTGACCAGACCCATCTTCTGGTTGTGATGACGGCCGAACGCGGGCTTTGCGGTGGGTTCAATTCCTCCATCGTCAAGGCCGCACGCGTGCGGGTTGCGAAGTTGCTGGCCGAAGGCAAGACTGTCAAAATTCTGACAGTCGGCAAAAAAGGCCGTGAGCAGCTGAAGCGCGACCTGTCGGCGCATATGGTCGGTCACGTCGATCTAAGCGAGGTCAAGCGCGTTGGATATGAAAATGCAGCCGATATTTCGAAACGTGTGTTCGAAATGTTTGATGCAGGCGAATTCGACGTTGCGACCATTTTTTACAACCGCTTTGAATCGGTGATCAGCCAGATTCCGACACCGCAGCAGATCATTCCTGCCGAAGTGCCCGAAACCGATACGGCCAAATCCGAAACGCTCTATGATTACGAGCCGTCGGAAGAAGCCATTCTGGAAGACCTGCTGCCACGGTCCGTGACCACGCAGATCTTCACCGCGCTTCTGGAAAATGCGGCGTCTGAACAAGGTGCACGGATGTCAGCGATGGACAACGCCACGCGCAATGCGGGCGACATGATCGACCGTCTGACCATCCAGTATAACCGCTCGCGTCAGGCCGCGATCACCAAAGAGCTTATCGAGATCATTTCGGGCGCGGAAGCGCTCTGACGAACCCGGAGAGACAAATAATGGCTTCAAATGGCAAAATCACACAGGTGATCGGCGCCGTCGTCGACGTGCAGTTCGACGGCGACCTGCCCCCCATCCTGAACGCGCTGGAAACGGACAATAACGGCAAGCGGCTGGTGCTGGAAGTGGCCCAGCACCTTGGCGAAAGCACTGTGCGCACCATCGCCATGGACGCAACCGAAGGTCTGGTTCGTGGCCAGCCCGTCAAGGACTCGGGCGAGCCGATCATGGTTCCCGTGGGCGACGCAACCCTGGGCCGTATCCTGAACGTGGTGGGCGAACCCGTAGACGAAGGCGCACCGATTGACGCGACCGAACGCCGCGCGATCCACCAGCCCGCCCCCGGTTTTGACGCGCAGTCAACAGAATCCGAGATTCTGGTGACAGGCATCAAGGTTATCGACCTTCTGGCCCCCTATTCCAAAGGCGGCAAAATTGGTCTGTTCGGCGGTGCCGGTGTGGGCAAAACTGTTTTGATCATGGAACTGATCAACAACATCGCCAAAGTGCATTCGGGCTATTCGGTGTTTGCCGGTGTGGGCGAACGCACGCGCGAAGGGAACGACCTGTATCACGAGATGATGGAATCCGGCGTTATCAACATCGACAACTTGGCGGAATCCAAAGTGGCACTGGTTTATGGCCAGATGAACGAACCCCCCGGTGCGCGTGCGCGTGTGGCGCTGACCGGCCTGACACTGGCCGAACAGTTCCGCGACCAGTCCGGGACAGACGTTCTGTTCTTCGTGGACAACATCTTCCGCTTTACGCAAGCCGGTTCGGAAGTGTCCGCGCTTCTGGGGCGTATTCCGTCCGCTGTGGGCTATCAGCCAACGCTGGCGACCGATATGGGCGCATTGCAGGAACGCATCACCTCGACCAAGGCAGGCTCCATCACCTCGGTTCAGGCGATTTATGTGCCTGCGGATGACTTGACCGACCCTGCGCCAGCCACATCCTTTGCTCACCTTGACGCTACCACCGTTCTGTCGCGTGCGATTTCGGAACTGGGCATCTACCCCGCTGTGGACCCGCTGGATTCCAACTCGCGCCTGATGGACCCGACCTATATCGGGGATGAGCATTATCAGGTGGCACGCGACGTGCAGGGTATCTTGCAGCGCTACAAATCGCTTCAGGACATCATCGCAATCCTTGGCATGGACGAATTGTCGGAAGAAGACAAAATGACCGTGGCGCGGGCGCGCAAGATCCAGCGCTTCCTGTCGCAGCCTTTCGACGTGGCAAAAGTGTTCACCGGGTCCGACGGTATTCAGGTTCCGCTGGAAAAAACCATCGCATCGTTCAAGGCTGTTGTCGCGGGCGAATATGACCACCTGCCCGAAGCCGCCTTCTACATGGTGGGCGACATCGATGACGTGATCGCAAAAGCCGCGAAGCTGGCCGCTGCGGCCTAAAGGGGGCCTTATGGCTGACATGATGCAATTCGAACTGGTCTCGCCCGAACGGAAGCTGGCTTCTGTTCAGGCGCGCGCTGTGCAGATTCCTGCAGCAGATGGCGACCTGACGGCCATGCCCGATCATGCGCCCCTGATCACCACCTTGCGCCCCGGCGTTCTGGTGGTGGACGGGGCGGACGGGGAAACCCGGTTTGCCGTGACGGGGGGATTTGCAGAAATCACCCCCAACACGACATCTGTTCTGGCTGAACGCGCCTATCCTGTAGGCCAGGAAGGCCGTGATGCCCTGCAAGCGCTGCTTGACGAAACGCGTGCCAAAGCAGCAACTGCCGAAGGTCACGACCGGGATGCGCTGAACAAGGCCGCGGACGATCTGGCCAACACCATCGCAACGATGTTCTGACGCCTATCGGGCGCAGGTTTTCGGCAAGATAGCAGGAATAGCAAACACGCTTAGTTTGCTCATGCTATTTGAACGTTGCTTTTCGAACATAGGAAAAACCCGCTGCACAATGTGCAGCGGGGTTTTTTATGCGTAGGTAAGCGCGAAACTTCAATGCATGTTGCGCACAAGCGGGAACAGGTCTTGCGCTTCTGGAACCCGCGAAATCAATAGGTCAGAGCATGGAATATACATGCCAATGAACGTGACATGCCCTGACGGGACGCCAGTTCACCGCTGATCCGGCCCGTCAGCGGCTGATGCATCGCCCGCTATATCCGTTTCCGTGATTTCATCATGTTGCATCACTTTTGGTTGTGCCGCTTCGTCTGGCGTGTCTGGTTCTGGCGCGACAGGCGCATCACCGCGCAACACTTCGGGGTTGCGCAGCCAGATGTCGCGCTGCGCGAACGGTATTTCTATACCTTCCTGCTTGAAGCGTTCCGCAATCTGATGGCGCACTTCTGTGCGCACGCTTAACCCGAACCCCACATCGCTGATCACAATGCGCAGTTCAAATTCCAGCGCATCCGCCCCGAAATTGGTGAAATGCACGGCTGGCGCAGGGTCCAGAAGGGCGAGGGGCTGCGCATCCCCGATTTCTTTCAGGATGCGTTCAACCTTGCGCGTATCCGACCCATAGGCCACCCCCACAGGAATGATGACGCGCCCGGTCTGGCTAAACCGCGTCCAGTTTGTCACGGTGCCCGAAATCAGGTCCGCATTGGGCACAATCACATCTGTCCGGTCAAAGGTTTCAATGATCGTGGAACGCACCGAGATCGAGCGCACTGTGCCCATGGTGGTGCCAACTTCGATCCAGTCCCCTTCGGCCACAGGGCGTTCGATCAGCAAAATCAGCCCCGAAATGAAATTCGAAACGATGTTTTGCAGACCAAACCCGATACCGACCGACAATGCCCCTGCCACAATGGCAAGGCCCGACAGATCAATCCCTGCAGTGGAAATGGCCACCAGCGCGGCAATGAATATCCCGACATAGCCGGTGCCGGAAATGACAGCTTTCTGCCCGCCCTTGTCGATCTTGGTTTTTGGCAGGACTGTGGACCCAAGCGCGCCTTGCACCATACGCGTCAGCATATAGCCGATCGAAAAGATGATGACAAAACTCAGGATATTGGTGGGCGATATGCGCGTTTCACCAATGCGGAACCCTTCACGCAGAACTTGCCACAGTTCCATCAACTCGGTCGGGCGAACGCCCCAGGTCAGCGCGAAAACCGGCAAGGAAAACAACACCAAGGCGAAACTGATCAGCGCGGGGATCAGCGCGTCGGGGTCATCGGGTTTGCGGGCTGTGACCATATCATATGTGTCTGACACCAGTTGCGACACGAAGATCAGCACCGCGACAATCCACAAGGATACGATCGCGGGAAACAGGACCGCTTCGGCGGCCTGAACATACCCAACGGCCGCAAATACAGGGCTGCCCGCACCAATAACAAGCGCTCCGCGCCCCAGGATATTGATCATCCTGTCAAAAAAGCGCCGCTCATCACCTTGTTCGGTGCAAAGTTTGGCGTGCAGCGTCATCAGCGAACCGAAGCGTATCAGCACAAGGCCGGCAAGCACGATAATCGGGAACAGGATCACGGAATTCGCGGCATCGGTCTGGACATCAGGATTGATGAACTCCAGCACCATCAACGCCGCGCCAACGATCAGCCCCATAAGATGGGACAGGAAACGCCCCTCGCGGCGGCGGGCTTCGGGCAATTTCAGCGGCAGTTGCGGGGTTTCCACAGCTGGAAAAATCTCTCCTCCTGCCCATCTGGCCGAAAAATAGATGACCCCGAACCCGATCAGCGCAGTCGTAAGGTCGCTGCCGATATCCCCGATCACCCCGGTCAGGTCCAGTGCGACCGCCACAGCAATAACGGCCGTCACCGGAACGAGGATCTGTGCAAGCGATGCGATTTCGGCAAAGACCCGTTTGCTTTTGCGTGCCCCTTCTTCGTGCAACAGTTTGGCCACGGCACGTTCAATCCAGCGCCGCCCGCGCAGCAGCACAAAACCGGCAAACCCGAACAGCAACAGCACAATCGGCAGGTTAGACCGGAATTCGCGCAGACGCGCAGGATCATCCAGCGCACCGGCCACTTGCGTGTAGAATGTGAAACTGCGCCCCCAGACCGCGTCAGCGGCAGCAACCCAGTTCACAGGGTTCAGGGGGGACGGCCACAGTTCCAGCAGCGCTTCGGCCTGCCGTTCGCGCAAGATGACGTCAATTTGCCGGATCAACCCGTCCGCGCACCGAAACGCTTCTTGCGCGGCAATACCGGGGGCTTGAAGGGCCGTTAGCTGCTCGGTCAGTTCGGCGCGCCGCGCGGCAATTTCAGGGGCCTCTGACGCACCTTCCTCTGGCACGGGTCCAAGCGCTGCGATTTGTTCGCGAATACTGGCAATACGCGTCTGGTTGGCATCCTGCGCGGCCAGAAAACGCGCCCGGAACGCCACCAGTTCCTGACGCAATTCATTCAGCGCCTCGTCATCTGCTGTGCCCGCGTCAATAATGCTTTCGGCCTGCGCAGCGACGGTGCGCCAGGCGTCGTAATCCGGCGCTGTGCTGGCAGACTGTTCATTTGATTGTGCCCCCGCCCCGCTGGGCGGCGTTACGATTGATATGGCGCAGAACAACGCCAGAAGAAGAACTTTCATAAACTGCATGATTTCAGACTATCAGGCTTCAAACACGGGGGGAAGGGCACGCTGTTCACGGTCCAGCCAGCTTGGCACCGGCAGGTTCTTGCTATGCAGAAAATCCGGGTTGAACAGTTTGGACTGGTAGCGCGTGCCATAATCGCACAGGATTGTCACAATCACATGCCCTGGCCCCATATCGCGCGCCATGCGCACCGCGCCCGCCACATTCACCCCGGACGACCCGCCCAGACACAGCCCTTCTTCGGCCAATAGGTCAAACACATAAGGCAGCGCTTCCTCATCAGGGATTTGCGCGCAGAAATCTGGGGTGAACCCTTCCAGATTGGCGGTAATGCGCCCCTGCCCTATGCCTTCGGTGATGGACCCGCCTTCGGACTTGAATTCGCCAATGGTGTAGAAACTATACAACGCCGCGCCCAGCGGGTCGGCCAGACCGATTTTCACACCTTTGGGCTGCAACGCCTGCGCCACCCCCGCCAATGTCCCGCCAGAGCCTACGGCGCAAATGAATCCGTCCACCTTGCCATCTGTCTGGTTCCAGATTTCCGGTCCAGTGGTTTCCACATGGGCCTGACGGTTGGCAATATTGTCAAACTGGTTGGCCCAGATGGCGCCATTAGGTTCGGTTTTGGCCAAGGCTTCGGCCAGACGCCCGGAATAGCGCACATAATTGTTGGGGTTGCGATAGGGGGCTGCGGGAACCTCTACCAGTTCGGCCCCCGCAAGCCGCAGCATATCCTTTTTTTCCTGACTTTGGGTTTCAGGAATAACGATCACTGTCCTGAACCCCATCGATGCGCCCACAAGGGCCAGCCCGATACCCGTGTTGCCTGCTGTCCCTTCCACAATCGTGCCACCCGGTTTCAGCGCCCCGCGCGCCACCGCATCACGAATGATATACAGCGCAGCGCGGTCCTTGACGGACTGGCCAGGGTTCAGGAATTCTGCCTTGCCAAGGATTTCGCAGCCTGTCGCGTCACTGGCCTTGTTCAGCCGGATCAAGGGCGTGTTTCCGATGGCCTGTGCAAGGTTTGCGTAGCGCGTCATCAAGGTTCTCCAATATTCTCAAGACCATGGAATTATTTGTGGACGCAGCACCCGTTATGATGCCGCGCCCTGTGGGCCAATAAGCCGGTTGGGGGCTGGCAGGTCGCTGTTACAGCCGCCCATACCGTTTTGCAGTGCGCGCATAAAGCCACAGGCCAAAACTGCCAAGCACCAATGCGCCCAGATACTCCAGCGGCCGAATGGTCACAATCAGGGTTTGTCCCTGCGCGAAAGCCAGAACGCCCCAGACCAGCGCCACCAGATTGGCCAGCATCGCCAGCGCCAGCACCAGAACTGACGCCCTGTCGCCCAACAACAGCAACACAGCGCCCAGAACCCCAAGCCAGATACCCGCAGTTGTGGCGAAGGCGGCCCAGTCCGGCATTACGTCCAGAAAATTTCCCAGACCAAACGGTGCGGGCAAATCAATGATCGCGCCAAGCGCATCATATCGCGCCAGCACATATTCCAGCGCCAGAAACCCGAAACAGGCTGTTCCGATAACACCAAACACGGTCACCAATACGCCACGCGCCCGTTTTTCCGCCATGATAGACTCCCGCAGTTATTTGATGCAGATTGCCTTGCGCTGCGGGCAGTGTCCACCCCCAAGGGGACGGGCGCGCACCCGCCCGCGTTCATTTGCGTGCACCCAGCGCATTTTTCAGTGATGAAACCACCAAACGCGCACATATTGCGGAAAACCGGAAACGGCTTTTGCAACATAGGGCATAAAACAGTGGACGCATGGCTGCAAAGAACCGCGACACATGATCAAGCAGCTCTCACCCCCGGTGGGGGGGGGGGCATACCGCGCAGGACACAGTCGACTGCGCTGCGCGCACATAGAAATGCCCTGTTGCACGGCAACAGGGCAAAATTCGCAAAATCTGTGCGCGTATCAGGCGGCCATCAAGGCGCGCACTTCGCTTTCTTTCAGCGTCAAACGCGCCGCAGCATAGGCATCCTGCCCAGACATGCTGGCCAGTTCCGGAAACAGCGCCAGCAATTCCGCGCGCTGCCTGTCATCCATGCCGCCAAGGGTTTTTTGTCCGGGCTGGAAACTCTCGCTCCAAGCGCCCTCGCCGCGGATAATCTGATGAGAGGTGAACATCACATGCACATAGCTTACTGGCGCATGGTCACGTTCAATTCCGGCCTGACCTACCAGATGCAGCGCAGGAACAAGAACCTCATGTTCACCAAACAGCAGTTCCGCGCGCTGTCCGCTTATCAAAATGCGGTGCCATGGTGACACACGCAAATCGCGCTGCGGCATCCCGTCCCCAAGCGCGCCAGCACGAATGATGACGGCGGCATAGTCTGGGTTCTGGTCAATCTCATCCTGGGTCAAATCGCGCGATCCGGCCCAAACGACCGGCAGGTAACCGTTGTCACGGGTCATGACCAGATCGCCCGCCATGATCTGCTCCACGGGTCTGCGCCCCTGCGCTGTGTCGATCAGCGTGCCCGCGACGAAGCATGGCACGGTAACATCATCATCACCGCTCAGTTTATTCTCGCCATCGCTGCCTTCGGTGATGGCGGTTTCAACCGTCGGTGTGGACGCAACTTCGATGGATTGTATTTCGCCAGGAACCCAAGGGCTATCAGGGTTGAAATTGTCACTGGGCGAAATGAAGGACAGCTCAGACCCATCCGCTGCGGTCAATGTGAAAGCGATCGTCTGGCCGAACTGCGTGAAGCCTTCACCCGTATCTGGGTCAATTTTCGTAAAACCGCCCCAGAAATTGTAGACTTCGCTTAGTTCGTATTCAACGCCGTCAATAATGGTGGTCGACCCCGTTGGCAGTGACTGGTCGACGGTGCCGGGCGCTCGTTCAAATTCCACCCCGTCCAGCACGCCCAGCAGATCTGATTGCGCAGGGTCGGGATTATATCCGAAAATTGTGCGGAAACTTCCGGTGTCCACACCAGCCCCGCTTAGCCTGATCAGGTCATTGATTGTCACCGGCATTATGATTCACCCTTGTTCGCCACATCGACATCTGAAACCGGCCCAAGCCCGCGAATGCGTTAACACATACCTAAGCCGGACACTGCTTCGTCAACGAATATAATATCTGTTAAGTTTCAGCGATACTCCCACAATATGGCATAATAACGGCAATCTGTTTGGTTAGAAAGATAAATTCAGCATCATCAGGCCGATCACGAAAACAATAGGCGGCGCGTTGCCACATTGCCGATGATCCCGAAACAATCATCTTTCACCCACTCTGCGTTGCGCGCCCGCGCACTGCCTTATGTTCAGGATTCGTTTACGCGCAATCCTGGCAGGTCACCCTGACTGACCCCGATACAGGGTTAAACCAGAACCCGCCGATACAGGTGCCAGGATGCGTGCCCCAGCACGGGCAGCACGACAAACAGGCCCAAAAACATGGGCAGCATGGCCGCAAACAGCAACGCCGCAATAATTCCCGCCCAGACCGCCATTACCCACAGGTTCTGCATCACCGCCGAGAAGGAGGTTATCATCGCGGTGATGAAATCCACTTCCTTGTCCAGCAACAGCGGCAGGCTGATTACAGACAGGGCATATAACACCGCCGCCATGCTGCCGCCAATCGCGCCCCCTACAAGCAGCATCATAAGGCCCGGTCCGGACATCAGCATGTCGAATGTTGAACTGGTGATGGGGCGCAGCCCGAAAAACAGGGCAAAGATGGTATGCGCGACAAACACCCAGAACATGAAGGCCAGCATGATGACCATCGCCATGGACGGCACCTGCCGGTCCCGTTGCGCAAAAACGCAGCCTGCAATCGCTGCCCAGTTCAGGTCTTTGCCCTGCTCTATCCTGCGGCTGACTTCATACAACCCGGTCGCGGCAAAGGGGGCCAGCAACGGAAACCCGACAGCAACAGGAATGAACCACCAGCTTTGCCCGGATGCCAGGAATATCGCATACAGCACCAGCCCGCCCAGAACATAGACCAGCGAAAACGCCAGCCCGAACATCGGCGCCTGCTTGAAATCCGACCATCCCGCCCGCAAGGATGCAGCAAGGTCTGCCAGCGCAATCGTTTGCGGTGCAGGCAGTATGGACGGGGGCAGATGGGTGCCTTGGCTGGTGTTGTCGCTCATGATGTTCTCCATTCCCTTTTGGGGAATGATACGGGTGCGACATTATGTCATGCAAGCAAATTCACATCGCCGCGCGGGGCCCCCAAGCCCGCAGAACAGCGGCGCGCGCGGTCAGTCGCTTGCGTTTGCCTCGGCGCGGGATTTGCCGGACACATCCATCGCCAGCGTGGCCGCCATAAACCCGTCCAGCGCCCCGTCCAGCACCCCTTGCGTGTCAGATGTTTCATGCGACGTGCGCAGATCCTTTACCATCTGGTAGGGGTGCAACACATAAGACCGGATCTGGTTACCCCAGCCCGCATCCCCCTTGGCGTCATGGGCGGCTTCAATCGCTTCGGTGCGCTTGCGCAGTTCCATTTCATACAGGCGCGATTTCAGCGCATTCATCGCAATTTCACGGTTCTGGTGCTGCGATTTCTGGCTGGATGTGGTGACAATGCCGGTCGGAATATGGGTAATGCGCACGGCCGAGTCGGTGGTGTTGACGTGCTGCCCCCCCGCACCGGATGAACGATAAGTGTCAATGCGGATGTCGGATGGGTTGATGTCAATTTCAATATTGTCATCAACAACCGGATACACCCAGACCGAGCTGAAAGAGGTATGCCGCCGCGCCGACCCGTCAAAGGGTGAAATGCGCACCAAACGGTGCACGCCGGATTCCGATTTCAGCCAGCCATAGGCATTATGGCCCGAAATCTTGTAGGCCACAGACCGAATGCCCGCTTCCTCGCCCGCGCTTTCGGACATCAATTCGACAGTGTAGCCCTTCTTTTCGGCCCAACGCACATACATGCGCGCCAGCATGGACGCCCAGTCACAACTTTCGGTGCCGCCCGCGCCTGCGTTGATTTCAAGGAATGTGTCGTTGCTGTCGGCTTCGCCATTCAGCAGCGCTTCCAGTTCCTTGGCAGCGGCGGATTTGGCCAGTTTGCGCAACTCCTCCTCGGCCTCTGCCACCACTTCGGCATCGCCCTCGGCCTCGCCCAGTTCGATCAGGCCGATCTGATCTTCCAGTTCCTGCGCGATGCTGCGGTAGGTTCCCAGTGCATCGGACAACACCCGCCGGTCGCGCATCAGTGCCTGCGCGCGGGCGGGGTCATTCCACAGATCCGGGTTTTCGGTCATCGCATCGAATTCTTCCAGCCGATGCGGCGCGGTGTCGATATCCATCCGCTGGCCAAGCAAGGCAAGTGATTTGCGGATCGCGTCAATGGTGCTAAGCGTCTCTGCGCGCATGGGGATCGTCCATTCCTGAAGCTGAAAGCTGGGCCTGTCCATAGCGCGACACCGCATCAGGGGCAAGCCACCCGGCCTGTGATCCTGCCCGCAAGCTGGCAGTGCAGTGTCAAAAGCTGCAGCAACACCGCCGGTTGCGGTGGTTTTCTGGCCTGAAGGGTCGTTGGACAAGCCGCGCAGCACCCGACCGCAGGGGGCGCTGCCACGATTTTGGCGGGCAGTTTATGGTGCGGCCAATTGCGACGGATCAAAGGGGCTTAACGGTGAATAGTTCCCGCCCGGCGGGCACTGCCCTAATACAAACCGCCCGTAGATACCGTGCCAAAGCTTGCCGCCGGCGCGCTACTGCCCCCGCCCCCGTCACTGGTGCGATCATCTGGCAACTGGCCACGGCCAGAATCCTCTCGTTGCAATTCCTCGTAGGATTCGCCCGGCTCGAACATCGGCAAATCGCCCCCCAAGGTAAAACCGCCATCGATGATGGCCGCCAGACCGAAGATCGGCTCCACACCTTCGCGGAAAAATTCGGCAATCACATTCGCACCAGATGCCCCTTCGGGCAGTCTTGCGCCTGAATGGCGGTCGATATTGATGAAATACCCGCCCGATGGCACGCGAAAGCGGCTGCCGCCGTATTTCTTGACTGCTTCTTGCATGAATTCGTTAAACACAGGGCCGCACATTGTGCCGCCCCCTGCCCCGCGGCCCAGCGGGCGGGGCTGGTCATAACCAATATAACAACCCGCCACGATGTTGGACGTATAGCCCACAAACCAGACATCGCGCGCCTCGTTGGTGGTGCCGGTTTTGCCGGCGGTGGGCACGGGCAGGTTGACAGTGCGCGCTGCGGTGCCCCGCTGCACAACCCCTTCCATCATCGAGGTCAGCTGATACGCCGTCACGGCATCCATCACACGCTGGCGCTGCGATGTAATCCAGGGCGCACGCCCTTCCGGCAGGTTTGCTTCGCTGCAATCAACGCAATTGCGCTGGTCATGGCGATAGATGGTCTGGCCCCAGCGGTCCTGCACGCGGTCCACAAGCGTGGGTTCAACCCGTTCGCCGCCATTGGCAAACATCGCATAGGCCGCAACCATACGAAACAACGTGGTTTCCTGACTGCCCAAGGCCGCTGCCAAATATTGCTGCGAACGATCATATACCCCGAAGCGTTCGGAATACCCGCCCACCACATCCATGCCGATTTCCTGTGCCAGACGCACCGTCATCAGGTTGCGCGACATTTCGATCCCGGTGCGCACAGGCGTGGGGCCATAAAACTGGTTGCTGGCATTGGTGGGCCGCCAGATGCCTTGCACAGTTTCCACTTCGATGGGGGCATCAATGACGATGGTGGCAGGTGTAAACCCGCTGTCGAGGGCGGCAGCATACACAAACGGCTTGAAGGCCGAACCTGGCTGACGTTGGGCCTGTGTGGCGCGGTTGAACACCGAATATTCATAGGAGAACCCGCCCTGCATGGCGATGACACGGCCGGTATTGACATCCATCGCCATGAAACCGCCCTGCACTTCGGGCACTTGCCGCAAGGACCAGCGCTGAAAACTGCCGGAATCGTCCGTGACACGGCGCACATGGACCACATCGCCCACAGACAGATTGTCGGACAGGGACCCGCGCGCCCAGTTTATGTCAGGGCGGGTGACGACATGGGGCGCATCCTGATCGGCGCGCACATCCTCAATACCCAGCCGCACCTGATCGGGGGAAGCGTCCAGCACAACCGCAGGATACCAGCGTCCGCCAAGGGTAATGTCGCGCGCCACTTCAACGCGGGCCAGCGCCGCGCGCCATGTCGCCTCATCCACCAGATCAACTGCTTCCAGCCGTTCGCCGCTGGGGCGCAACTGGCCGCGATTGCGGTCATAGTTTTCCAAGGCGCGTTGCAGCGCATGGGCGGCATGGGTCTGCATGTCGGGGTCGATGGTGGCGCGAATGCTCAGGCCGCCGGTGAAGAACTCCTCCTCGCCGAAGGTGCCCGAAAGCTGGCGGCGCACTTCATCGGTGAAATAATCGCGGGGCGGGATAATGTCGCGCGGGCTGGTAAAATCGCCCGATTGCACTGTCAGCAACGGCAATTCGCGCGCGCGGTCATGTTCCGCCCGCGAAATATGGCCATTGCGCAGCATTTCGCCCAGCACATAATTGCGCCGCGCCACCACACGGTCGCGGTTGCGCACGGGGTGGTAATTGGACGGGGCCTGCGGCAAGGCGGCCAGAAACGCCGCTTCATGGAGTTCCAGATCATCCAGTGTCTTGTTGAAATAGGTCTGCGCTGCCGCTGTCACACCATAGGAATTCTGACCCAGAAAGATCTCATTCAGGTACAGTTCAAGGATCTGGTCCTTGGTCAATGTCCCTTCCACGCGGCTGGCAAGGATCAGTTCCTTGATCTTGCGCTCGCCGGTGCGGTCGCCTGACAACAGAAAGTTCTTCATCACCTGTTGCGTAATCGTGGACGCGCCGCGCACATTCTGCCCCCGAGAGGCGATTGCTTCATACCCTGCAACAGCAATCGCGCGCGGGTCAAACCCGGCATGGACATAGAAATTCCGGTCCTCGGCGCTGATGAAGGCATTTTTCACCAGCTCGGGAATATCGGCCACAGGCGTGAAAAGCCGCCGTTCGATTGCGAATTCATCAATCAGCCGCCCTTCGCCGGAATAGATGCGGCTGATGGTGGGGGGCGTATAATTGGCCAGTTGTTCATGGCTTGGCAAATCCTGACCATACATCCAGAACACACCGCCTATGGCAAGTGCGACAAAAAATACAGCCGTGATGGCGAAGCTGAACAGACCGCCAAAAAAAGATAGAATCGTTCTGAGCACGCGTTACCCCTTGCACCGGATGGCGCGCTTATACGCCCATTCGCGCAGCACGTCAAAAACCCCCGCTTCACGATTTCGGGTTTCTTGCGCGATGCGCCCCCACCGGGCCGCCGTGACCGCGCCTGCGCGCTATTGGCGGCGCAACAAGCTTTGGGCCTGATCGTCCACCAGCCATGTTTCAATGGCATCGGCAATCGCGCCGGACATGCGCGATGTCCAGTCAGGATCGCGCAGATTGGCCATGTCGCGCGGGCTGGACATGAACCCCAGTTCAATAAGCACCGATGGCATGTCCGGGGCGCGCAACACGCTGAAGGCACCGGCCTGAACAGGACGCCGATGCAGGCGCAGCCCGGTCTGTGCAATGCCCTGCACCAGCGCTTCTGCCAGATGACGCGAACGCGGTGCCGTGTCCTGCCATGCAACCGACAT
The DNA here is from genome assembly GCA_017510335.1 of Paracoccaceae bacterium. Lineage (GTDB taxonomy): Bacteria > Pseudomonadota > Alphaproteobacteria > Rhodobacterales > Rhodobacteraceae > Roseinatronobacter. The sequence continues at coordinate 87,723 of JAFWNM010000028.1, read as the reverse complement.
CAGCACGCGGGCAATTTCATCGCTGGTGCGCGCAAGATCCACCCCCGCCAGAAGGTCCGCGCGGTCATGGCGTTCGGCCAGATAGGACGCGGCCGCATCGCCTTCGTCCTCGCCCAGCAGGTAGACGACTGTTCCCGTGGCCAACCCTTCGGGCAGGGCATCAGCATGCAAGGAAATGAACATATCGGCATTGGCGGCGCGCGCAGCCCTGATGCGCCCGTCAAGGGACACAAACACATCCTCGTCGCGTGTCATCGCCACATCGACCAGATCGCGCCGGACCAATTCCTCGCGCAGGGTGCGCGCGAAGGCCAGAACCAGATCGGATTCGCGCACGCCGTCACGTTCGGCCCCCGGATCAACCCCGCCATGGCCAGGGTCCAGCATGACAACGGGGCGGCGCCCCCGTTCGCCAGCGCGCGCAGTGGTGTCACGGGTGTCATCGGCTGCAGGCGGATGCAGCAAGCCTGCAGGGTTGCGCGCCAGAAAATCCTGTTCCTGTGTCGCGCGCTGCTCAAAGCTGTCGCGCGCCACGCGCGCCAGCACCACCTGAATGCGCGCCAGCCCTGTGTCGGGGTCAACGCGCTGGTCGACCTGTTCGGGCAGGTATGGCCCGTCCATATCCAGAACCAGCCGCGCCCAGCCATTGCCAAGCTGCCCTTTGCGAATGTTGCGCACCCCGACTGCGGGCAGCATGAACACCTGACCCGCTTGCGCCCAGTCCACTGTTCCCAGATCCAGCACGAAGCGCGGCGGCAAGGGCAACACGCGCACCCGGTACGGCACAGCCTGACTTAACGTCAGATCCAGCGTTATGGTTTCTGTATCCGCCTGAAGCTGCGTGCCCTCTGGCAGGATGCGGGCCTGTGCGCCAAGACGGCCTTGGGCCTGTGCGCCCAGTGCCACCAATGATGCGACCAGAACACAAAAGACCCATAGCGCCGCCCTGTTTGGCGAAATGACGTTCATGCCCATGATCACCAGTCTGCCTGCTGCCCTGCCCTGCCTGACGGCGACCCTACACCGAACGGCGGCATTGGCAAATGCCCATCCCGCCCCTGCCCGGCGGGATTTGCCACTGGGGCGATCAAATCTGCGAAAGCGGCGTTTTGTCCATATCCTTTGGGTTGATTCTGCCGGTTCGACAGGGTTTAAGAATGCAAAGAACATTTTTCCGGCCTTCAGGTGCAACGCAGCGCAAGGCCAGTTTCACAAGGAGTAGCGTATGACCCTTCCCGTGACCGACACCGCCCTTATCGGAACCTGCATGGCGGCGGCGGCCCTTGGGGTTCTGGTATTGTCCAGCGCCGGCGGGTCCGCCCCGCTGGACACACCCGCGCAAACAGAGGCAACCACCTCCACCCAACCCGACACCGCAGATGCGGCACTGGCGCAACTGGGCGCACAACCCCTGCCCGACACAATCGCAGTCGATGCCGAATTCGGCGAGAAGGTGCGCAGCTACCTGTTGCAAAACCCCGAAGTCATTTTCGAAGCCGTGGCCGAATATGAAATGCGCAACACTGCATCGCAGGCCGGTATGGACCTTGCGCTGATTGATGCCAATTATGACGAAATCTTCAATGACGGGTATTCATGGGTCGGCGGCAACCCTGACGGGGACCTGACACTTGTGGAATTCATGGATTATCAGTGCGGTTTTTGCAAACGCGCCTATCCCGAAGTGACAGACTTTCTGGAACAGGACGGAAATGTGCGCCTGATCATCAAGGAATTCCCCATCCTTGGCCCAGAATCGGAACTGGCGTCGCGCTTTGCAATTGCAGTCAAGAAACTGGCCGGGGATGACGCCTATGGCGCCGCGCATTCCGCCCTGATCCAGTATGAGGGGCGCTACAGCCCCGACATGCTGACCGATCTTGCGGTGGATCTGGGCCTGGACGGTGACGCGGTGCTGGCGATGCTCAATGATGACGACATCACCACCATTCTGTCCGAAAACCGCGCGCTGGCCCAACGTCTGCAAATCAGCGGCACGCCCAGCTTCATCATGGAAACCGAATTCCTGCGCGGCTTTGTGCCCGCCGATACGCTGGCGCTGGTGGCCGAAAACCTGCGCGAGTGAACGCAACGCCCGCCGTTTTACGACCATCTGCCCCCCGGCCGCCACCTTGCGCCGGGGGTTTTCATATCCGCATTGCGAAGGCCACCTTGACGCCCCGCTGATTTACAGGCACTTCGCGCACATGCTGCATATAGACGACATCTCATTCTCCATCGAAGGCAGACCCCTGTTTGAAGGGGCATCAGCCAATATTCCCACAGGCCACAAGGTCGGGCTGGTCGGGCGCAACGGCACGGGAAAAACCACGCTGTTTCGCATGATCAAGGGCGATCTGCCACTGGAAGGCGGGGCCATCACGCTGCCGTCGCGCGCGCGCATCGGGGGTGTCGCGCAAGAAGTGCCGTCATCGTCCACATCCCTGCTGGAAACAGTGCTGCAAGCCGATGTGGAACGCGCCGCCCTGATGGCCGAGGCCGAAACAACAACCGACCCTGCCCGCGTTGCCGCTGTCCAGACGCGCCTTGCCGATATTGACGCATGGTCCGCAGAAGGGCGGGCAAGTTCCATCCTGAAGGGGCTTGGGTTTGACACTGCCGCACAAGCGCGCCCCTGTTCGGATTTTTCGGGCGGCTGGCGAATGCGGGTTGCGCTGGCGGGGGTGCTGTTTGCGCAGCCTGACTTGCTGCTGTTGGACGAACCGACCAACTATCTGGATCTTGAAGGCGCGCTATGGCTGGAAAGCTATCTGGCCAAATACCCGCACACAGTCCTTATTATCAGCCATGATCGCGGATTGCTGAACCGCGCGGTGAGCCATATCCTGCATCTGGAAGACCGCAAACTGACGCTATATGCGGGCAGCTACGACACATTCGCGCGCACCCGCGCCGAACAGCGCGCTGTTCTGGCCGCCGAGGCGCAGAAAGTGTCGCTTAAACGCGACCATATGCAGAAATTCGTGGACCGTTTCCGCGCGAAGGCGTCAAAGGCGAAACAAGCGCAGTCGCGGCTGAAAATGCTGGAAAAGCTGACGCCCATCACGCCGCCATCGGAAGCCGCGCGCCATGTTTTCACCTTTCCCGCGCCAGAAGAACTGTCGCCGCTCATTTTGCGGCTGGACGGGGTCGCGGTGGGCTATGGTGGCCCGCATGTGCTGCGGGGGCTGGAACTGCGCATTGATCAGGATGACCGCATTGCCCTTCTGGGGCGCAATGGCGAAGGCAAATCAACCCTGTCGAAATTGCTGGCCGGCAAGCTGGAAGGCAATGGCCAGATGACTCGCGCCAACAAGCTGCGCGTGGGGTATTTCGCCCAGCATCAGGTTGATGAACTGGAACTGGATGAAACACCCCTGCAACACCTGCAACGGATGCGCCCTGCCGAAGCGCCACCGCGCCTGCGCGCGCGTCTGGCAGGGTTCGGGCTGATGGCCGATCAGGCGGAAACCGTGGTTGCACGCCTGTCGGGGGGACAAAAAGCGCGCCTTTCGCTGCTGCTGGCCACGCTGGATGCGCCGCATATGCTGATTCTGGACGAACCGACCAACCACCTGGACATCGAATCGCGCGAAGCGCTTGTGGATGCGCTGACAGTCTATACCGGCGCAGTTGTGCTGGTCAGCCATGACATGCATTTGCTGTCGCTGGTGGCCGACAGGCTGTGGCTGGTATCTGGCGGCAAGGTCACCCCCTATGAAGGTGATCTTGAAAGCTATCGTGCGTTCCTGTTGTCCAATGATGACAAACCCGCCCGCGAAAAGCCAAGCGCGCCCAAACCCAAGCGCGCCACCCGCGAAGATATCGCCATGCTGCGCAGTGACCTGCGCAAGGCCGAAGCCCGCATCGAAAAGCTGGAAGACATGCGCAGCAAACTGGCCACAAAACTGGCCGATACCGAATTGTATGAACAGGGCCGCGAAGGGGATCTGGGGGTATGGCAGCGCAAATATACCGAAGTGATGGAAGCGCTGGACCGCGCTGAAACCATGTGGGTGGCCGCGCAAGAAGCGCTTGATGGTGCGCAGAACGCCTGACGCCCGAAGGGCCGTTCACCCCATCAGGGCCGTGTCCTTGCCCATTTGGTCATAGCGGATTTTCAGCCGCTGCAGCGCGATGCGCAACACAATCTTGCCCGAACGCGCGGACCACCCCAGCGCGGTTTCTGCCGATTCCACCCCTTCCAGATAGCAGCAACAGCGCAGCGCAATATCGCCCAACCCCGGCCCCAGATCACGCAGCACATCCAGCACACGCAGGCGCGCCGCCCGTGTTCCGGGGGCTGCAATATTGGGGCCGGGCGACTTGCGCCCTTTCAGCACTTCTACAAGGTTTTCAACAGGCTGCAGCGGCACATTGTCCAGTTGCGCCATGACATAATCCTCGCGCAGGCGTTCGGCGGTAGCGGCCAGGTCAGGGTGCAAAAACAGCTTGCCGGATTTTTCCCGCCGGCGCGCCAGAATGCTGACAGGGGTTTCTGCCTGCCCATAGCGCGCCCGCCGTCCAACGCCGCCCGCATCCGTTGCTGGCGCATGCGCGTCATTGGCCCCATGCGCCAGCAATGCCGCCTCGCCCGTTGGGGTAATGCGATAGCACGCCACCCGCCCGGGACGCGAACAGCATATCCAGTCGTGCAGGGCCATTACCTCGGCGATGTCACGATCCAGCACCGCAATACGCTGTGTCGTGCCGCTGCTGGTTTCCAGCATGACCACCGCTTTGGGCATCTGGGCGGCAACCACCAAAACTGCACCGGGCGTTTTCAGGTGGCGCAACACAACCATCACATCTTCATCTGCGCCTGTGGCAGCAAGATTTGTATGCACAGGGCCGGTTTTGGCTGGTTTCATGGCAGGTTCCCTTCGGTATGGACCGGGCAATGGTCCGCGCATGGCATTGTCCAGACGGGTAAGCGCGTCATCAACAAGCGGATCATCGCGGCGGTTTTCGAACCTGCGCACCTGCCGCAACACCGTAGAGGGATGACACCCCCGTTTGCGTGCGATCGCGCGCAAGGACAGCCCCCCCGCCGTGTGCGACAAATACACCCTGACCCCCTCTGGCACCCAGTCTGTAAGCTTTTCCACCTGACAGGGGTGGGGTTCTGCGGGTCGGCACGGGTTCGCACTCATCAGGATCATGCTCCTATTTTACAACACCACCTAAGATTGCATTGGTTACCGATTTCTAAACATTCGAGCTTCCGGCGATCATCGCAAAGAAACAATAAACCCTGCTGAACGCATCGCGCGCAGCCGCGCCATTGACGCAACACCCCGTTTTCCATGGCAAGATGGTTGTCTTGATGATTCAGGAGTTCGGGTATGAAAACGCTGCGCAACACTTTGGAAACGACAATTCGCCCTCGCCTTTTGGTTGTGGCGGCGCGGCATGCGACGGGGGACTACACCCGTGACACAGTCCTGCCCAGGGTGCTGGGCCTGCCAATGGCAAGCGCCCTGCCCCCACCGCAACAGGCGATCGAGCAACTGACAACGCTGGAAGCAGCAATGGAACAGGCACGGCGCCACCATGATGCGGGCTGGCGCGTGGCGGAGCATGTGCTTGTCATGGCCGCGCTGATGGCCGAAACGGCAACCCTGCGGGCACAACAGAACCGGACCGCCGTTCTGCGCCAGATACACGCATGCTGACCGCGAGGTGCCGCATATGCACGCAACACCCCCGCCCCCACGGTCGCAGGAACGTCAGTCGGCGCTGGGTTGCATGGCCGCGGCCTGCACCGCAGCTAGCGCCATATCCAGAACCTCTGGCCCGGCACCCGCGCGATGCGCGTTTTCCGACAGCACGCGACGCCATGCCCGCGCACCCGGCTTGCCCGCAAACAGCCCCAGCATGTGGCGCGTGATGCTGGCCAACCGCACCCCCCGGGACATTTCGCGCTGAATATAGGGGCGCATGCCCTCCAGCACGCCAAACGCATCCTGCGCCTGCCCCATGTCGTCGAATATCAGGCGATCTGCATCTTGCAAAATATCGGCAGGCCGCTGATAGGCCGCGCGCCCGATCATCACCCCGTCAAGCCCCTGATCCAGCAAATCTCGCGCCAGCACAAGCGAAGTGATCCCGCCATTGACCGAAATATGCAGTTGCGGAAACGCGGCTTTCATCGCCACAACCAGCGGATAGTCCAACGGCGGAATTTCGCGGTTGTCCTTGGGCGACAACCCTTGCAGCCAGGCCTTGCGGGCATGAATGATGACACGGCGCACCCCTGCCTTGCCAAGCGTGTCCAGAAACTCCGGCAGCACTTCTTGCGGTATCTGGTCATCGACACCGATGCGGCATTTCACTGTCACCTCTGCGGGGCTGGCCGCGATCATGGCGGCGCATATGTCGCCGACAAGCGCAGGATATTCCATCAGCACCGCCCCGAAACTGCCCGATTGCACCCTGTCGGACGGGCAGCCACAATTCAGGTTGATTTCCTGATACCCCGCCTGCCAGCCAAGCGCCGCCGCCCGCGCCAGTTCGCGCGGATCAGACCCGCCAAGTTGCAACGCAACCGGATGCTCGGCTGGATCATGGTCCAGCAAATGCACCGCCCCGCCGCGCACCAGCGCAGGCGCGGTCACCATTTCCGTATAAAGCAGGCTGTGGCGCGAAAATTGACGATGAAAGAACCGGCAATGCCTGTCGGTCCAATCCATCATCGGCGCAACCGATAGTCTAGCATTCTGACTTGGTTTCATTTTTGTATCTTCAAACTGTTTGCGGCGGAGGCTGGGGTGCTGGTCCAGGCCCCGTTATCCCCGAATTTGCCCCATTGCGACGACGCCTTGCACACACGGCGCATATGAAAACTCCCCTGCGGTGCCGACCGCATCCAGATCAAAGGAAAGGGCCGCTTATGCAAACGGGACATCCCGCAGCCTTCCGCATCGTGCGCAGCAGCACTTTTATCGGACTTCACATAGTCGATCTGCGCGAGGGAGGCAAACCGCCGCGACATGTGCCAAAGCGTTTTCAAAAAGCGGATGGGCTGTTTTGGCCTTGAAATTTCGATAAAACACGGGGCGAATTATCTACTCGCGTCAATGAAAGGCGCAAAACGGCGCATTTGCGCCACCACGCGCATTGGTGTCCGTGACAGGCGGTGCCAGAACAGGCCGCTATGGCGCCCGGTCAGATGATCCGCTTTCGAATGCTTGACGATATGTGTTCGAACACAATCACGACCACAAGAATGACAAGGATAATCGCGGCCGCCTGATCATAGCGGAACAGGCGCATGGCGGTTGACAGTTCCACGCCAATGCCGCCCGCACCCACAAGCCCAAGCGTCACCGCTGACCGGATCGCCTTTTCTACACTGAACAGCGATGTTGCGGTCATGGATGCGAAGCTTTCGGGCAGGATGGCCCCGAAGATGACCGACAAGCGGCCTGCACCTGTGGAGGTCAGCGCCTCTGACGGGCCTTTCTGGACTTCCTCGAACCGTTCTGAATAAAAACGCGCGGCAAAGCCGATTGTGTCCATGATGATGGCCAGAATACCGGCCAGCGGCCCCAGCCCGACAGTCACAACAAAAATCAGCGCCCAGATCAGGTCCGGGACAGTGCGCGATACTGAAATGATGAACCGTGCCAATGTGCGGATCATGGCATTGGGTGCAGTGTTGCGCGCGGCCAGCAAGGCAAGCGGGATCGAAAGCAGACACCCGAAAGTGACGCCCACAATTGCGATATTCAGCGTCTCCAACATGGCATCTGCGATATTGGGCGCGCGCGAAAAGTCAGGCGGCACCGCCTGCCCGATAAAGCGCACAAGGTTGTTGGCCCCGCGCACCAGCCGGTCAATCGATATGTTCGACGCGATCAGCCCCTGAATGAAGAACGCAGCAAACCCCACCACCAACACCCATGTCAGTGCGGATGGCGCACGAAAGCGCGGGGGAATGGATGGTGCCTTGCTCATGCGGCTTCTCCGGTAGGTTGGGCATCCACGCGGGTCATGCCGCTGTAAAGCGCATTCATCTGCGTCATGTCCGTGTCTGCAATGGCGGCGTCAATTTCTACCCGCCCTGCCTTCATGCCGATGATGCGGTCGGCATATTCCTGTGCCAGATCAAGCTGATGCAGCGTGCACAGCATGCTTAGTCCTTCTTCGCGCACGATCTGCCACAGCAGATCCAGAACCTCGCGCCCGGCCTTGGGATCCAGGCTTGCGATGGGTTCGTCGGCAATCACGACCTTGGGCGCCTGCATCAGCATGCGGGCGATGGCCACGCGCTGTTGCTGGCCGCCCGACAATTCCGTGGGGCGGTGGCGCGCGCGATCCGCCATGCCCACACGCTCAAGGCAGGCCATGGCGCGCGCGCGTTCGCCTGCGGGGGCAGTCAGCCCAAGGCAAGCCAGAATTCCCAACCTGTGACGCCCCATCGCCCCCAGAAGCACATTCTGAAAAGCGCTGAGTTGTGGCACAAGGTTGAATTGCTGAAACACATAGCCCATGCCGCGCCTGATCTGGCGTAAATCGCGGCGTGTGGCATCTGTCAGGCTGGCGCCATGGATAATGATCTTGCCTGATTGCAGTTTTTCCAGCCCGTTCAGGCTGCGCATCAAAGTGGACTTTCCACAACCATTCGCCCCCAGCAACACCACCCCTTGACCCACGGGAATGTCAAAAGACACGCCACGCAGAACATTCAGGGGGCCATAACCAACGCGCACGTTCTGGCATGTAATGGCTGATGTCATTGGGCAAGCTTTCTGTGTTATGGCCATTTCATGGAGAAGGGCGACCACCGCGAAGGGTGGCCGCCCGTCACGAAACCGAGTTCGGGGTCAATCGTCCAGCGCAATACCGGCGACGTCATAGGCCATGCGCACGACGTCATAGATTGCAGGGTCAGTCTCGAAGGACATATAGGCATCGCGTTCAATGAACTTGTCGGCGTTGCGATCCGTTACGGTCAGGCTGTCCCAAAGCTCATCGGCATGTTCGGCCAGCGTGGCGCGCAGCGCGTCGCGGCAATCCTGCGGCAGGGTCGCGCGCATCACCACCGGGTCCCCCGGCAGGGTGTCGGTTTGCGCCAGAAGCCGGTATTCAGTGTCGGGGTCCTGGCTGCGCACGGCGTCCCAGTCCTTGTTGCCGCCGCCCATCGCGTCGACATCGCCATTGATCAGCACTTGAATGCGCGCATCCCCGGCCATGATGATTTCGGCGTCGCGTTCCGGGTCCAACCCGGCATCGGCCATCAGCATCATCGGGAAAATATGGCCGGAAGTCGACCCCACATCCTTCAGCGCGACGCGCTTGCCCTTCAGGTCTGCAAGTGTCTGGATATCGCTGTCGGCCTTGACCACGAAACTGGACCCGTAATGCGGGCGCACGATGGAAAACAGGATGTCCATTTCGGCCAGTTGCTGGAACAGCACAAATTCGGACGGCCCTGCAAAAACAAACTCAACTTCGTCGAATTGAAGCGCGGTGCCCGCAGCAGTGCGGTTGGACAGCGAGTAAAGCGCCAGTTCAACGCCTGTCAGTTCCTCGAAGGTTTCGGCAAAGGGGCCGAAGGCTTCTGTAAGGTCGCCCATCCCCTCGATGCCGGTATCGGCCATGCGCAGCGGCGCGGGGCAAACATCGGCCACCGATTGCGCGGTTGCCGCGCCTGCAAAACAAATGGCGGCAATGGCGGCCGATGTGGCGCGAAGCCTGAATGTGCTCATGTCTGAATCTCCCGGTTTGCAATTCTCGGGCAGGCAATACCAACGCAACATAACAGACCTGTGACAGTTGCCCGGCCAAAGCCACCCATGCCGCCAAATAGCGCGGGATTTTTTCGCCCCCTCAGTGGGCTTGAAGGGGTGTATGGGGTGTATGGGGTGCGGGCAGCAAGACGACTGGCGCAAAACGCCGCTTTGCTCCGGTCATGTCCACAGGCGCTGGTGCCAGATCGTCCAGCACCCTTTTCAAGGCAACAGATCATTTTGCCCCGCTGCGCAGGTGTTGCGTGGGCTGCACCGCGTTATGCGGCAGGCACAGGTTGGGCGGGCGCGGCGCGGGCCGGTGCGCGAATGCCGAACATCAGCGCATACAGCACTGGCACCACAATCATGGTCAGCACCGTGGCAAAAGCCAGCCCGCCCATGATCGTCACAGCCATGGACGCAAAGAACGCATCCGGCAGCAAGGGCAACATGCCAAAGATTGTCGTTACTGCTGCCAGCAACACAGGCCGCAACCGGCTGACGGACCCATCCACCAACGCCGCGAAGGGCGCGTCCCCGGCTGCGCGCCGTGCGTCAATTTCCTCGACCAGAACGATGGCGTTTTTCATCAGCATCCCTGACAGCGACAAAAGCCCCAAAAGCGCGGTAAAGGTAAAGGGCAGGCCCGTCACCAGAAGGCCAAGTGACATGCCCGTGACGGACATCGGCACCACAAGCCAGATGATCGCGGGCTGCCTGACGCGGTTGAACATCAACACTGAAATCACCAGCATCACCAGAAAGCCAAGCGGCAGTTGCGCGGCCAGCGACGCCTGTGCATCAGCGGAACTTTCGTATTCACCGCCCCATGCAAGGCTGTAGCCCGGCGGCAAGGGCATTGCCTCGATCTGGGCGCGCACTGTGCGAAACGCCTGATCAGCCGTCAATCCGATCACGGCATCGGCCTGCACTGTCAATGTGCGCACCCTGTCGCGGCGATGAATCAGCGCTTCTTCGGCGCGAAGTTCAATACGGTCCACAACCTGACTCATGGGGACGTAGCTGCCTGCACCCTCGGACCATACGGACAGGTCTATCAGACCCTCCGGGTTGGTGCGTTCGGCTTCGGGGCGGCGCAGCAGGATGGGCAATTGCGTGTCGCCTTCGCGCAGCGACCCGGCGCGCAGCCCGGAACTGCCGAACAGGATTGTATCGGCGATGGCACTGCGCGTGACCCCGGCCAGACGCATGCGCGCTTCATCCACAAAGGGCACAATGGCCAGTTCCGGTTGCCGCCAATCGTGGCGCAGATCGCGCAGGGCGCCACCCTGGCGCATGATCTGCTGGGCCTGTGCGGCCAGCGCGCGCAACACTGCCGGATCGTCCCCCGAAATGCGCAGCGCGACATCAGCCCCGGTGGGCGGCCCGAAGACCAGTTGTTCCACCCGCAGATGGCCTGCGGGAAATTCCGCCGGAAGGCTGCGACTTAGATCTGCAGCAAGCGCCGGAATGACCCCCGCGCTTTGGGTGCGCACCACCGCCAGACCATAGGACGGGTCCGGTTGTTCGGGCGGGTAGGTCAGCATGAACCGGCTGGCCCCGGCCCCGGCAAAGGTGGTCACGTCCGTAACCCCGGGAACTGTGGCCAGACGTTCTGCTATGCGCACCATATCTGCCTGTGTGGCCGCCACATCCGCCCCGCGCGGCAAGTTGTAATGCACATACAGCAAGGGCGTGGTCGATGCCGGAAAGAACTGCTGTTTCACGCCCGCGAACGCCATGACCGAAGTTGCGGTAATGACCACAACCGCCCCGATGACCAGCCAGCGCGCGCGCAGACTGGCGCGCAAAAGCCCGCCATAATCCTTGTAGAACCGCCCTGCATAGGGATCACCCCCCGCCCCTTTGGACGGGCGCAAAAGCCAGGCCCCCAGCCACGGCGTCACTGTGACCCCCAAAATCCAGCTTAGCAGCAACGAAATGGCAATGACCGCGAAAAGCGAGAACATGAATTCACCCGTCGCATCCGGCGACAGGCCAATCCCCGAAAAAGCCATGATGCCGATCACTGTTGCCCCCAACAGCGGAATTCCGGTTGCCGCTTCGGTTTCGGCAGCGGCCTGTTCAGCCGATTTGCCCTTGTCGATGCCGATCACCATCCCTTCGACAATGACGATGGCATTGTCCACCAGCATGCCCATGGCGGTGATCAGCGCCCCCAGTGAAATACGCTCCATCTCAATTCCCGACAGGGCCATGAACATGACAGTTGCCATGACCGTCAGCAACAGCGTTGCGCCCACCACAACACCCGCGCGCCAGCCCATGGCGATCATCAGCGCCGCCACAACAATGGCCACAGACTGCGCAAGGCTGACAATGAACCCCGACACCGACTGGTCGACAACCTTGTGCTGTTCATAGATGGGGTGCAATTTCACGCCGGGCGGCAATTCGGCCATAAGTTCGCCCAGCCGCGCTTCGACCGCGTGACCGACTGCAACCACATTGCGAGAGGTGATGGCCGAAACCCCAAGCGTGAAAACCTGCATGCCGTTATGGGTTACAACAAGGTCCGGTGTTTCGGAAATTTCACGCCGGACAGTGGCAATGTCGGCCAGACCAAGCTGGCCTGTTGTGCCCGCCTGTCCGACGCGCAACGCCGCAATTCCTTCGGGCGTGGCATATCCCGGCGGCAGACCAAGGCGCAGCCGCGACAGGTCACTTGCAACTTCGCCCTGCGGCAGCACTGCATTGTCATTGGCAATGGACTCGACCAGTTGGGCGGGTGGCAGGCCCAGGCTTTCCAACCGGGTGGAACTGATTTCAACGACCACATTTTCATCAATCAGGCCGGAAATATCGACCTTGGCGACCCCGTCCACTGTGACCAGCCCACGCCGCAGCTGACGCGCGATTTCGCGGATCTGACGGGGTGAATACCCTTCGGCGGATACAGCATAATACAGACCATACACATCACCGAAATCATCATTGATTACCGGGGCCAGTGCGCCTTGTGGCAAACTGCCCTGCGCATCGCCAATGCGGCGGCGCAGTTCGTCCCAGACCTGCGGCATCTGGTCGGGGCCATAGGTGTCCTCAATCTCGACCGTCAGTTGCGACAGGCCGGGCATGGATTTCGATTCAATCCGCTTTAGTTGCGGCATTTGCTGGATGGCGCTTTCCAGATGCTCGCTGACCTCGGTTTCAACCTCGTCTGCGGTGGCACCGGGATAGGGTGTGAAGACCAGCGCCGTCTTCAGCGTGAAGCCCGGATCTTCCAGCCGGCCGACATTGCTAAACCCCCAAAGCCCGCCAAAGATGCACAGCAGGATTACAATCCACACCGAAACAGGGCGGCGAATGGCTGCCGCAGAAATGGAAACGCGCATGTTCCGCCACCCTTACAAATTGCCGGGACGCACAGACGCGCCCTCGGTCAGTTGCCACCAGCCGGCGGCCACAATCACATCGCCTACATTCAACCCCTGCGCGATGACCACCGAACCGCCCTGCGGCAGGCCAAGCGTGACGGTGCGGCTATGAACTGTGCTGGTGTTCGGGTCATACACCCAGACACGCGGTCCATCCGGGCCGGTTGTGTCAATCGCGCCGGTGGGCAGGGTCATGCGGCCAGTTTCGTCCTTGGGCGCGATACGGACATTCGCGGTCATCCCCGGCAACAGGCGCGGGTCAAGCGGCCCCGCAATTGCAAGGCTGACATCATAGGTCTGGGCGACGGGGTCGGCCTCGGTGACGAAATCGCGCAGTTCCAACGGTGCATTCAGGTCGGGCAATGCCGGAAAACTTGCGGTGACAGTGAAGGCGTCTGCGGTGCTGCGCGCAACCGCTGCAATGTGTTCGGGCAGTGAAATAACAACCTGCATTTCACTGATATCCTGCAACCGAAGGACGGGCACTGCGGTCGTGACATTGGCATATTCCTCCACCAGGGTCCGCGCGACCAACGCTGGAAACGGCGCGGTAATCTGGGTCTGGTCCAGCGCGCGGCGGGCCTCGGCCAGGGCGATCTGGGCCTGCGCGCGCTCGGCCTCTGCGGTATCAAGGCGCGCGCGGGTCGATACGCGGTCCACCAGCGTGTTCGCGCGTTCATACTCGGCCAGAACCTGCGCGTTCACTGCCTCGGCGCGGGCAACGGCCAGTTCATAAGACACTGGATCAAGCCGCGCGATCAGCGCCCCTGTGTCGATGCGGTCCCCTTCAGATACGGGGCGTTCAATCAACTGCCCGTCGACCTGAAACGCCAGATCGACAGTGCTGCGCGGCCGGACCCGCCCTATGAAACTGCGCGAACTGGTCGTGGTGTCAGTGGCAACAGTGATCAGCGGAACAACAAGCGGTGCGGGTTTGGCGGATGTGTCCGATGTGTCTGCACTGGCGTCAGGCATACAACCCGCCAGCAGAAAGGACAGCAAGACCAGCAAAGCGAACTGGCGCAAGGGGGGGGTCATGATCGGACCTCCAGTTCGGACATCAGCTTCTCGATGCGTCCGAGCATCTGGTGCCGCAAATCGGGGTCAACTGGCGGAAGGCCCAGAAGATGTTGCAACAGCATGCCGTCCAGTGCCGACAGCAAAACCAGCGCCGCCACAGGGTCATTGACCCCCTGCAGCATAGTGTCCAGTTGTTGGGTGATATGCGCGCGCAACGGCTGCAGCAGGTCGGGATTATGCGTTCCCGCAATCAACACCGCATGGGCAAGATGCGTGTCCTCTTCCATCAGGTGACGAAATGCCTGAAGCTTATTGTGCATCTGACCCTGTGGCGTCTGGTCCCCCTCCTGCCCGGTCAGCGCACAACAGGCATTCGACCCGAATTCGTCAATCATCTTTTGCAACAGCGCCTGCATCAGCGCGTCCTTGCTGGGAAAACTGTAAAGTAAGCCGGCCTTGCTTAGCCCGACTTCATTTGCGACCGCTTCAATCGTCAGGCGCGACGCGCCGTCGCGTTGTGCCACAACCGACGCGGCATCAAGAATCTTGCTGCGGGAAACTGCCTTGCGCATGGTCCATCTCCAAACTTACCGACTGGTTGGTAGAATTTTCAATCGACCTTGTCAAGCCTGCCCGATCGGGCAGAGTCCGGTCGCGGGCCAGGCGGAACTGGCCATGCCGGGATTGCGGGACATGTTCGGGCGTGCACGCATATGCGGCCCCACAGCGGTACGCCGGGGCACGGGTATTGACGACAGTTCGGGGGGCGGTGTCCTTGCGCGGTCGGGCTTGGCGACGGTCAGGACATGCGGGAATGGCAAACACGAAATATGCGCATGCAGCGTCCCCCCTGCCTGCAGGCGGGGGGGGGGAACGCGCTGTCAGAACATCGGCTGACGCCAGATGCGCGTGTTCGGGCGCGCATATCCTGCCGCCCGAACACAGGGTTTCACTTGATCAGGTGAACATATCGGCAACTATGCCGTTATACCAACCGATGCTTTCCTCATAGGTTTGGCGGCGCAGATCGGCATCTTCGCCCACCTGGCTTATGAACCCTTCGACACTGGCAATCTTTTCTTCCGTGGGTTCATAGGATGCGCCCACCTTCACACCGTCATCTGTGGCAATAAGCGACCAGCAGGTGTTGGCATAGCGTGCAGGGAACAGGCGCGCATCTGTCAGTTCATGCCGGATGGAGTTTGCCGCTACTTTGGCCTGACTATTGGCCGAGAAACCGGATTTCGGCATATCGCCCTGCGCGGATGCATCGCCAAGGATATAGACCTTGTCATCCATGCGGCTTTTCATATTCGCGGGAACCGCAGGTGCCCATCCGCTGTCATCAGTAATGCCGGCCAGTTCGGCAATGCGCCCGGCCTTCTGGCCCGGAATGACATTGCACACATCAACATTCTCCACCACGCCATCAATGGACACGGTCATCGCTTCGGGATCGACCGACACAATGTCGCCGCCGAAATCCGGGCCGACACGTTCAATCATACCGGGGTAATGACGCGCCCAACCATCTTCAAACAAACCTTGTTTGGAGAAGTTTTCCTTCGGGTCCACAATCAGGATTTTCGCGGTCGGGTTGGTCTGCGACAGCACATGCGCGACCATCGAAATCCGCTCATAGGGTCCAGGGGGGCAACGGTAGGGGTTTGGCGGCGCAACCATGCAATAGGTGCCACCCTCGCGCATGTTTTCCACCTGCGCTTTCAGAAGCTCCGACTGGCTGCCTGCCTTATAGGCGTGCGGCATACGGTTTTGCGCCGCCACCGACCAGCCTGGCACGCTGTCTTCGCGGAAATCAATACCCGGTGAAATCACCAGCCGGTCATAGGGCAGCGTGTCCCCGCCCGCCAGTGTTACAGTCTGCGCGTCGCGGTCCACGCCCACGGCCCAGTCATGCACCACATTTATGCCATGGCGCGCGGCCAGCGTGCCATAGGAATGGCCCATATCCGCCAGTTCCCAGAACCCGCCCAGATACAGGTTCGAAAAGTAGCAGGTGTAATAAACGCGCGACGGTTCAACCAGCGTCACGTCGATCGCGCCCTGACTGTCGCGCGCGATATAGCGCGCCGCTGTGGCCCCGCCGGACCCGCCACCAATCACCACAACGCGCGGGCGCGTCTGGCCCAACACTGCGGGCGCGGACAAAAGCGCGGCACCTGCCGCCATGCTGCCCAGAATACTGCGTCGTTTCAGGTCCATCAGGTTTCCTCCCTTACTGATGTGCTCAGTCATCTATTGTTGCGAAAAAGGCGGCAAGGGCCGCGATTTCCTCATTATCCAGCCGCCGTGCCACATTCTGCATGACAGCATGCGGGCGCAACCCTTCTTTATATGCGTGCATTGCCACCACAAAACGGTCTTCCGGCCAATAGGTTATAGATGGGATGCCCACGGCCGCGCCATCACGTTGATGACAGGTCGTGCATTCGCTGGCAAGATATTCGCCCCATTCCCTGTCCCCGCGAATGGCCAGAACTTCGGGTGGCAGGTCAATCTCGATGCGGCGCGCGGTGGGTTCGGCTTCGGGAATATTGCCGGGCATGTCGGAAAATTGCCGGATAAAGGCCAGCAGGTCCGCACGGTCCTGTGCATCGGGCAGGCCGGGGTAACTCATTCGGGTGCCCGAAACCAGCGCATAGGGATTTTCGATATAGGCGTCCAAGGTGCGGAACGTCCAGCGCAACCCGTCGCGGCCCATGCGTTCGATGGACTCGGAATAGGTGAACCCGTCCACATCTGCTGCACGCCGCCCGTAAACGCGGGTCAGGTGCGGGCCAATCCCGTTTTCGGCACCCCGCCCCATTTCATGGCAGGCCGCGCATTCATAGTCCCACAGCTCCGCGCCCTGTTCAGCATCCCCCAAGGGTTCGGCACCGCTGCCGGTTTGTGCCTGCGCCGACAGCGCCCCAAGGGCGGCAAGGGTCACCCCTGCCACCACTGCTGCCTTTAACCAGTAGGTCCGCATCCCGCCTTACTCCGAATAGGTGGACAGATAGGCCACCAGCGCGCGCCGTTCATCCGCATCGCGCAAACCCGCATAGGACATGCGATTGCGCGGCAGGTATCCGCGCGGGTCCGCGATGAAATCCGACACTGTGTCTTCAGTCCAGATCAAACCCGCATCGCCCGCGCCGGTCAAGGCCGGTGAATAGCGAAACCCCTCCACGCGGCCTGCCACGCGGCCCAGAATGCCGTTCAGCACTGGCCCGACTGAATTGCGCGCGCCATCCCCCACCTGATGGCAGGACCGGCACGCCCGATACAGGCTTTCGCCCTGTGCAATCAATTCGGGGCTATGGGCTGCGCTGGCTTCTTCATCAGGTTCCACTTCGGGCGTTGACGCTGCTGCATCCCCGCCACCTGATGCCGCAGCCATTGCGCGCGCCTGTGCGCGGCGCGCATCTGCGGTCGGGTCATCGGGCGTCACGTCCAGCACTGCTGCGCGCATGGTCACCTGCACATCAGGTTTGCAATCACTCATGCATGGCGCTTGGGTAAAGACCGGCCATTCCAGCGCCACACGGTCGTCCAGATAGAAGCCATCTTCATTCGGCAGGCGAATATCCCCGAAATTATCACGGCTTAATTCAAAGTCATCATCGACCAGATCATTCAGATACATCAGATAGGCGGTGATCGCATACACTTCGTCCGGTGTCAGGGATTGCGCCGCACCATAGGGCATGGCCCGATTGACGTAATCCCACACAGTCGACAGATACGGCCAGTAAGACCCGATGGTTTTCTGGGGGTGTTCATGCGTCAGGCTGCCCTGCCCGCCCGCCAGCATGGGCCAGGACCCCATCCCTTCACCAAAGGTGCCATGGCAATGGGCGCATTGCGCTTCATACAGTTCTTCGCCCGTCCAGACATCGCCGGACCCGTCAGGCAGGCCCGCGCCATCGGGGCGGATGTCAATATCCCATGCGGCAACTTCTTCGGGCAAGGCCGCGCGCCCCAGACCAGAGCTTTGCGCGATTGCAGGCAGGGCCACCAGCGCGGCACCCGCACAGAGCAAACCGGATTTAAGAAACCTCGACATTCTCGGCCTCCCCGTTGGAATGGACATGCCATGTCTGGATGCCGTTGTTATGATACACGGAACTGACCCCGCGGAAGTCGCGCAAGGCGGATTTGGTGGGCTGGACATAGCCTGCCTCATCAATGGCGCGTGATTGCAGCAGTAAGTCCCGCCCGTCCCAGTCGAATTCGAAATAGAACCTGTGCAGCGATTTGTCGAAACTTGGCCCGCTGAGCCGCGCCTGTGCCCAGTTGCGCCCGCCATCAAGAGACACATCCACCCGCGCAATCTTGCCCACGCCAGACCATGCCAAGCCAGTTATCACAGTTGGCCCATGCCCGTGCAGAATGGGGGCCTGCGGGCTTGGGTTGGTGATGACCGATTTGGCATGCATTTCCCATGTGAAGCGGCGCGCGCGCCCGTCTGCCAGCAGGTCGGTATATTTCGACGTTTCCTCGCGGTGGTGCCAGGGCGCATCGCCCACTTCCAGACGGCGCAGCCATTTGACCCACATATTGCCTTCCCAGCCCGGCACGATCAGCCGCACCGGATAGCCCTGTTCGGGGCGCAGCGCTTCGCCGTTCATCTTGAAGGCGATCATGCAATCATCCAGCGCCTTTTCCATGGGGATGGACCGCGACATGGCCGATGCATCCGCCCCTTCGGCCAGAAGCCAGCTGCCTTGCGGCTTGACACCCGCTTCATTCAGAAGCGTGCGCAGCGTGACGCCGGTATACATGCAGTTATGGATCATCCCGTGGGTGAACTGCGCGCCATTCAGCTGCGCCCCGCGCCATTCCATGCCGGAATTGGCCGCGCATTCCAGAAAATACACATGGTTTTCGCGCGGCAGGCGCAACAGGTCTTGCAGTGTGAACAC
This sequence comes from Paracoccaceae bacterium, assembly GCA_017510335.1. Taxonomy (GTDB): domain Bacteria; phylum Pseudomonadota; class Alphaproteobacteria; order Rhodobacterales; family Rhodobacteraceae; genus Roseinatronobacter. The sequence goes on along the minus strand of JAFWNM010000028.1, from coordinate 68,646 downwards.
CAGTTCGCGGTCCACTAACCCGTTGATCATAAGCCGGTAATCCTGCGGCGCGATATCCGCGACACCGGCATGATGGCGTTCAAAACACACGCCATTGGGCGTAATGATCCCGTCCAGTTCATGGATGGGCGTGAAATTGACGGAACTGGATGTGTCCGCCGTCAACCATTCGACATTGCGCCGGATAACATGCGCTTCATGGCGCGATGGCTTGCCATAGGGGGCGGCATCCACACCGTCGCCCAGAAACTGCGCCCAAGGCTGCACATCGGTGATCAGCGGGTCGGGCGAGGCTGCGCGCACAGCCCCCGTCCCCACCACCAGACCGGCCCCCGCCAGCCCCGCGCCGCGCAAAAACCCCCGCCTGTTTGTCGCGCCAGACCCGCCAGCACTGGCACCGCCTGTAAGTTCTTCTGACATCTGCCCTGTCCTCCCTAGCAGTTGGCCCGCCCCCCGCGGGTCGCAATTCCATTCAGGCGCTAACCTGTCACCACCTCGATTGTTGTGTTTTCGGGCACGCTGACACGGCCCTGCGCACGAATATAGCTTTCCACCACATCCCAGATTTGCGGGCCTTGCGTGCCTTCATTCACACTGGCCCAGCCCGCCACCATATAGGCGCGGTCCATCGCAATGGGATCACCACTGGCCAGATGCACCATGCCTGAAATCCGTTCCCCCATGGGCGCGTCAACGGCAATGCGGTAGCCCAGCCCGCCCACGCGCACCATATCGCCGCCCTGCTGGAAATAAGGGTCGGGGTGGAACAGGTTTTCGGCAATATCTTCCAGCGCGCCGTGCAACTGTGCGCCTGTCATCTCGCGGCGGTACACCTGCCCGTAACTCATGGCGGTCATATTATAGATATCTTCGCGGGTGATCGCATCCCCCGGCATCAGGCTTGGCCCCCAGCGCACACCGGGCGACAACGCGATTTCGGCGTCACGTTCCTGTATCAAGGCATTGCAGATCAGGTCATCCCAGGTGCCGTTGAAATTGCCACGCCGATACAGCAGGCTGTCGGTATGGCCCACAATTTCAGTCAGCTCGTCCAAGTAGGGGGCGCGTTCTGCGTCAATCAACGCGGCCATGTCGGCATCCGGTTCAATCACATCAGCGAATACCGGAATCAACTTGTGGCGAAACCCCATCATGCGCCCGTCGCGCACATCCAGATCCAGCCGCGTGACGAACTTGCCGTTCGACCCTGATGCAATCAGCAGCGTTTGCCCAACCAGCAACGGTTCGGGCAAGGCGTCATGCGTGTGGCCGGTCAGCACAATATCAATGCCCTGCACGCGCGCGGCCATCTGGCGGTCCACGTCAAACCCGTTATGCGACAACACCACAACCAGGTCGGCACCCTGCGCGCGCACCTCGTTGACCATGTCCTGCATGCGCTGTTCGCGTATGCCGAAACTTAGGCCCGGAAACATCCAGGACGGGTTGGCAATGGGCGTATAGGGGAATGCCTGCCCGATGACGGCAACCCGCACCCCGCCACGTTCAAACATGCGGTAAGGGTCATACACCGGCTCGTTCCAGTCAGTATCAAAGATATTCTGCCCCAGAAACGCAAATGGCAGGTCCGCCACAATTTCATCCACGCGGTCCGCCCCAAGGGTGAATTCCCAATGCGAGGTCATGGCATCCACGCCCAGCGCGTTCATTACATTGACCATATCCTGCCCGTTGCTGCGCAGCGCCGTCATGGACCCGTGCCATGTATCGCCCCCGTCCAGCAACAGCGCATCGGGGCGGTCGGCGCGGATGGCGTTGATGATCGTGGCCACCCTGTCCATACCGCCCATGCGCCCATATGCGCGCCCCAGCGCGACAAAATCATCATGGGTCAGCGCATGCGCCATTGCCGATGTGGCGTCCAGCCCGTAATGCGCCAGAAAATCCTGCCCCACCAGATGCGGCGGTTGCCCCCGAACCGGCGCCGCACCCAGCTTGACCGACGCTTCGCGAAACCACACAGGTTTCAATTGCGCATGAATATCGGTGATATGAATCAGCGACACATTCCCGAACGTGTCAAACCGCAGCAAATCATCCTGATGCACGCTTTGCTGTGCCGCCAGCCGCGACCAGCCGCCCTGCGCGCCAATCAAGGCCGAGGCCGCAAGGGACGCCTGAAAAAATTCCCGCCGCGAAATCATGGCACCTTCCTTCTTGCGCATATCTGGCCAGGGCTGCGAAGTGTGCCTTCGCAACCGGCAATCGGGTATGTGTGGAAACTGCGCCGCCGCTTCGGGCGCGCCTGCCCCGCCTACGCTACAGTAATGCTGGCGCTATCTTCATAAATCGACCCGTCATCATCCAACCAGGTGAAGGCGAATTCACCCGATTGCGGCACACGCGCCTCAAATTCAATGAAGGGGTTTGCCGACAGGCTGGGTTCGATATCCATTTCAATAACCGTCTCACCATTAAAGGTGCAGGTGAACCGATTGATGATATGGCGTGGAACAATGTTCCCGTCCGTATCCACCCGGTGACCGTTTTCCATGGGATGGTTGATCAATGTGCGCACCAGAACCACCTCGTCGACAGACGCGGTGCGCGGAACGCGGACGCGGGGACGGACATCAAAACCGGACATGGGCAATACTCCTCGTAAGTGACGACAGGCCAACGGGGCCGGTCCTGTCAGTGTCTTGTGGTGGCAATACCGGGGGGCGCGCCCTAGCCACCACAGCCCCCGATGGTGACGCGCACATTCGCCGCTGCCTGAACAAACGTGCCATCAGGCATTTCTGCAAGGGCGATCACATCCATGGTTTCGGCCATGCGAATGCGCGTTGTCGCCGAATGGCTGCCCGCCAGCGGGCCGAAATGCACTGTGCACACTTCCGGGTTGGGGTTTGCAGGGGCCAGAATGCGAATGGAAACCGCATCAGGACAGGCCACTGTCACAGGCACCGCATTTCCGTTCTCGGCAATTTCAGGCGCCGTGATGTGCAGCGCCCCCTCAACAATCTCCGCCCCGCCAGTGAAGGCGGCAATCAACCCCTGCGCGTCTGCCGACACGCGCATCGGAACCACCGTCACAAAAAGCCCACCAAGGCCCAGCGCAAGGGTGCGCCGCCGTGAATACGTCATTTGCCTCTCTCCCGTTCATCACCCTCGGAACGCCCCCATGCCGTGCCTGGCCTTTCGGGGACACCTGCACTGGTGCAGCGTAGTCCCCCATGTGTGGCGCGACATGATCGCATGATCCGATCCTTCCTGTAGTACCCTAACCCCATGGGACATATTGTCGCAACATAAAATCACATTTTCTGAATGTATTTCTTCATTTTTAACACAAACATTTGTTATAATTACTTTACTTTTAATGATATGCTCCCTTCCCGCCCTGCGCCGAACAGCCGCATCAGTGCAACAAATGGTTCCCATACTGAAAACCGGCGCCTGATGCTGGTCATCCTGCCCTGACGGGTGCCTGCCCCACCCTACAGGCACGCACCCATCAGGACTGCGCGACCTGTCCCTCAGGACCGGCGCAACAGATAGATATCCATGATCCATCCGTGCCGCGCCCGCAACTGCGCGCGCAAGGCGGTAATCTGTGCGCCAGCCTTCGCAAGCGGCCCCGCAACAAGGGCCTGTTGCGGCATGCCCAGATACGCGCCCCACCAGATATGCACGCGGCTGTCTTCGATCACCTCGAACGCAGTGCCCGAATCCAGCATGACGGCAACACTATCGGTCCCTTCGGGCCAGCCCCTGTCGCGCAACTGCCGGCCCGTGGTTATGACCACAGGCGCCCCAAGGGTGTTCAGCGCAATCGCATGCGCGGCCGTCAGCACCGACAGGCTGGTAATTCCGGGCACCACCGACACGCGCAAATCCATCCCCCCGGCGCCCAGTCGCGCGGCAATACGCAGGCTGCTGTCGTATAATGACGGATCACCCCACACCATAACTGCAACCCGCCCCCCGCCCGGCAGATGCGCGGCAATCTCGCGCGCCCATGCCCGCGCAATGGCCTCATGCCAGTCCTGCACCCCGTCCAGATACGCCCCGCTGGCATCGCGTACAGGCAGGTCAAATTCCACCAGGGGAACCGGACGGGTCAGAACCTCCGCGCAGATCACGCGGCGCACCTCCAGCAACGCCACCTTGGCCGCCCCTTTTCGCGGCAACAACACCAGATCGGCCTCGTTCAGGGCGCGCATCGCGGCGCGCGTCAGGTGGTCGGGATTGCCCGTTCCAATCCCCACAAGGCGCAACTCTATCATGCCCCCTCCTCGCCTGACAAAGGACCATACACAATCAGCGCAGGCCCCCCGCGCGCGGGGGCTTGCCCCAGCAGGGCCGCAAGCCCGCCCACATCCGACCAGATCAGGAACTGGTCAGGATGGCTCACATTCTCGGCCAGAAGCGCGGGCGTCCGCGCAGGCAGGCCCGCAGCGATCAAGGCTTGTGCCAGTTGCGGAAATGTCCGCTTGGGCATGAACACCACTGTCGTCGCCTGCGCATCCGCAAGTGCTGCCATATCCAGCCCCTCCGGCAAGGCGCCATGCACATCATGGCCTGTGACAAATTGCACCCGCCGCGCACTTAACCGGCGCGTCAGTGGTATGCCTGCCGCCGCCGCCGCCGCACTGGCCGAGGTCACACCCGGGATCACCTCAAAACCGACCCCGGCAGAACGACAGGCTGTAATTTCTTCCTCCAGCCGCCCGAACATGCCCGGATCGCCGGATTTCAACCGCACCACCCGCGCGCCCCCCGCCGCATACTCCACCAGCAAACGGCTGACATGATCCTGCTTTGGGGACGGGCGACCCGCGCGCTTGCCCACTGCGACCAACTCTGCCCCCGGGCGCGCATGCCCCAGAACCGGCCCCGACGACAGGTCATCAAACAACACAACATCGGCCTGTTTCAACCGCGCCACGGCTTTCAGGGTCAGCAACTCCGGGTCCCCCGGCCCCGCCCCCACAAATGACACAAACCCGCCCATCACTGCCCTTTCATTCTGGACAAAATATCCTCGGGGGTAAGGGCCGCAGGCCCGAGGGGGCAGACAGCCCCCTTGCCTTGCCCCGCCATCATGCCCCCCGCACGCAGCCGTAAACCGCCCGTCATCCCTGATCTTCCGCAATCAGGTGAAAGAATGTTCCTGTCACCGGCCCCCGGCGCGACCCGGTTTCGGGCACGATGGCCCCTTCGGCATCGCGCACCTGTGCCAGGGGGGTGTCGGGCTGCTCAAGGATGGTGGAATAATGGAATTCATGCCCCCGAAGTGCCGCACCAGCCCCAAACCCGGGCATGGGCTGGCGCAATTGGGCGCGCCTGTATCCAAGATGCATCTTGCGCTGTGCATAAGATGTCACCAGACCCAGCAATCCCGCCATCTGGTGGCGCGTGCCTTCTTTGTCAATCAACCCTTGCCCAAGTGCCATATACCCCCCGCATTCGCCATGCACAGGCCGCGTGCGGGCATGGTCCTGAAGTGCTGCGCGAAACCGGGTCGCGGCAGCCAAACGGCCTGCATGCAGTTCAGGATAGCCCCCGGGCAGCCAGACCAGACCAGCCTTCGCATCGGGCGGCTCATCGGCCAGGGGGGAAAACGGGATCACCTCTGCGCCCGCGCGCCGCCACCCTTCCAGCAGATGCGGATAGATAAAGGAAAACGCATCATCGCGCGCCAGCGCAATTCTATGTGCGGGCGGGCGCGGCAGCGGGGCCGCACCAGTGCCACACCCGTTTTCTGCGGCACGCGCACAGGCCACAAGCGCGTCCAGATCGACATGATCGCGCAGAAAACCTGCGTAATCGCAGATCGCGCGTTCCAGGTCCGGGTGCTCAAGCGCCTGCACCAATCCCAGATGGCGTTGTGGCAACACCAGATCGCCCCTGCGCGGCAATGCCCCCAGAACCGGAAGTCCCGCAGCCCGCATGCCCAGCCGGACCAGCCGTTCATGGCGCGCGCTGGCCACACGGTTCAGGATCACCCCGCCAAAGGGCAGATCCGGCCAGTAGCGCGCAAATCCCAGTGCCACCGCCGCAGCCGATTGCGCCTGCCCTGACACATCAAGCACCAGCACCACCGGCCAGCCCATGCGCCGCGCCAGTTCCGCACTGCTGCCATGCCCTGCCGCGCCGGGTTTGGCCACCCCGTCAAACAATCCCATGGACCCTTCCGCCAGCACCATATCGGCACCTGCGGCGCGTGCGGCAATCGCGTCCATCAGCCGCGCGTTCATGGCCCAGTTGTCCAGATTATAGGCCTCGCGCCCGCTGGCCGCATGGTGAAAGGCAGGGTCAATGTAATCCGGCCCGTTTTTGAAGGGTTGCACCCCCAGCCCGCGGTCACGCAGGGCACGCAACAGCCCCAGCATCACCGTTGTCTTGCCTGTGCCCGATGCAGGGGCAGAAATCATCACACCGGGCGTCATTCTGTGCTGTCCCTGTAAATGGATGCGGCGGTCTGGGGACGAAAGCGGCGGTCATACTCGGGCGCATAAAGCGCGCTTTCACCAAATCCTTCCGCCGCCAGTGCAGGCCCGACCAAAATAAGGGCTGTGCGCTCCATGCTGCCTGCAACCTCATCCTCAACTGTGGCAAGTGTCGCGCGGATGATGCGCTGGTCAGGCCAGCTTGCGCGCCACACAACAGCCACCGGACACCCCGCCCCATAATGCGGCACCAGATCAGCCACCACCTGCGCCAGATTCTGGATGGACAGGTGAATGGCCAATGTGGCGCCCGTTGCGGCAAAGCCCGCCAGCGTTTCGCGCGCGGGCATTGCACTGGCCCGCCCGGGCGTGCGCGTCAGCACCAGCGATTGCGCCACGCCCGGCAGCGTCAGTTCCACCCCAAGCGCGGCCGCCGCAGCCGCAAAGGCAGGCACCCCCGGCGTCATCGTATAGGGAATATCCAGACGCTGCAGGCGGCGCAGCTGCTCGGCCATGGCGGACCATATCGACAGATCCCCCGAATGAAGTCGCGCCACATCCTGGCCTTGGGCATGGGCAGCAGTGATCTCGGCCATGATCTGGTCCAGCGACAAGGGCGCGGTATTCACAATGCGCGCACCCTTGGGGCAATGCGCCAGGATCGCCTGCGGCACAAGCGAACCTGCATACAGGCACACCGGACTTTGCGCGATCAGATCGCGGCCGCGCAAGGTCAGCAAATCCGCAGCCCCCGGCCCCGCCCCTATGAAATGCACAGTCATTTCATCGCCCCCCTTGCCAGCGCGCAGGTGGCCAGCCCGTCATCGGACACCACCCGCGCAAGGATGATCTGCGCCCCCGGGCCGGTTCCTGCCGCGACCAGCGCACAGGCTTCGGCCACACTACCCGTGCCAAAACGGGCAATCACCCGGCCAGATTGGGTGGGCGTTGCAATACCGCCAATCGCATGCGCCGGAAATGTCATCAACGCAACAGCCGCCCCCTGTGCCAAAGGCGCAATCAGCGCAGCCCGGCTTTCCAGACAGGCAAGCGCGTCCGGTCGGGCAAACTGCGCCACACACGCCATCAGCGCCTGCAAACTTTCGGCCCCCGCCCGACTGGAACACCCGAATCCCGCAACAATCATCGCACCACACTCCATTGCACGACAGGATAGGCCGCGCGCCAGCCGTGCTTGTTGCCCAGCGCTGCCGCCTCGGCCATGTCCAGACGCAGCAGCGTGCCGCCCGTGCGTGCATGCCACTGCGCCAACAGGGCCTCGCTTTCCAGCGTCACGGCATTGGCCACAATCCGCACCCCGGCGGGCAGCAGCTGCCATAACTGCTCCAGCATCGGACCTGACACGCCCCCACCAATGAACACGGCATCCGGCAGGGGCTGGCCCGCCAGCACTTGCGGCGCGCGCCCTTCCACCACCTGCAGCCGGTCCACGCCCAGGGCATGGGCATTGGCGCGCGCGCGCGCGGCGCGGCGCGCGTCCAGCTCGAACCCGATGGCCCGCATGGCCGGATGGGCCAGCAACCATTCAATGCCCACCGAACCAGCCCCCGCGCCGATATCCCACAACATCTCTCCCGGGCGCGGTGCCAATGCCGACAGCGTCAATGCGCGCATCGCGCGCTTGGTGATCTGCCCGTCATGGGCAAAGAACGCATCCGGCAATCCGGCCACAGCAGGCAGCACAGCGCCCTGCCCCGCAACCTCCACACCCGCAATCACCGGATGGGTCACATCATCCAGATCATATTGCGCCGCCATGACATGGCGCACCCGCGCGCGCGTGCCGCCCAGCGCCTCCATGACATGCAATCGGCTGTCACCAAATCCCATGGTGCACAAATACCCCGCAAGATCCCCCACTGCCGCCCCATCGCGCAGCAGCACCAGCACATGCGCGCCCCCCGCCAGATGCGGGCGCAACCGCGTCAGGGGTGCGGCATGCAGTCCCAGACAGGCCACTTGCTCCAGCGGCCAGCCCAATTGCGCCGCCGCCCATGAAAACGCCGATGGCGCAGGCAAGGCCACCCACTCCCCTCGCGCAAGATGGCGTGTCACGCTTGTGCCCGCCCCAAACCAGAACGGGTCCCCCGAGGCCAGCAAAACCACGCGCCGTCCCCGTTGCGCCAGCAACTGCGCAATGCCCTCTGCAAACGGAACCGGCCATTCCATGACCTCGCAGCCCGGAGGGGGCAAAAGCGCCAGATGCCGCGCTGCCCCCATCACCACATCCGCCCGCGACAGCGCGTCACGGCTTGCATCCGGCAGCCCGTTCAGGCCATCTTCCCCTAACCCAACAATCGTCAACCACGGGGCACCCTCAGCCATGCCAAATATCCTTGTTCTTGGTGGCACTCTTGAGGCCACACGCCTTGTGTGCAAATTCGCCCGCGCTGGCCTGCCCGCCACCCTCAGTTATGCCGGGCGCGTCGCACGCCCCAAACCGCAACCCGTAGCCGTGCGCGTGGGCGGGTTTGGCGGCGCAGAAGGGTTGGCCCACTACCTGCGCACACATCATGTCACCCATCTTGTGGATGCAACCCACCCATTCGCTGCCACCATAAGCGCCAACGCCATACGCGCCGCACAACTTTCGGGCATCCCCCTGATGGCGCTGACCCGCCCGCCCTGGACAGCCTGCGCAGGCGATAACTGGACGCATGCGCGCGACATCCCGGCCGCTGCGCGCGCCCTGGCAGGGCCTCGGCGCAACATCATGCTCGCGCTTGGACGCATGCATCTTGCGGCCTTTGCCGCGCAGCCACAACACCGCTACCTGTTGCGTCTTGTGGATGCACCGCAAACCCCGCCCTCCTTGCCAGACCACCACATCCTCATCGATCGCGGCCCGTTTGACGCCACATCCGACGCGGCCCTCATGCAAGCGCAGGGGATCGATCTGGTCGTGTGCAAGAATGCCGGCGGCACCGGGGCGCAGGCCAAACTCATCGCCGCACGCCAGTTGCAAATTCCCGTCCTGATGATTGACCGCCCCCCGGTTCCGCCACGCGCCCAGACCCATGACATCGCATCCGTGCTTGACTGGGTCCGGGCGTGACCTTGCTGCCCCCCACTGCCCAATCCCGCTTTCAGTCTGGCCAAAATATCCTCGGGGGGTGAATTGGGCCATCCGGCCCAAGAGGGGGGCAGACAGCCCCCCTTGCTGCGCCAGCGGTTTTGCCATGCCCACGCGGCTCATACCGATCTCGGGGTGAACAGGATCGGCCCGCGCGGGGTGTCGATCACCCGCGTCAGGCTTGACCCGACAATGACCATGGTGCGCATATCCGCCATATCCGGCAGTGCCTCGGTCAGGGGCACAATGTGCAGATCTTCCTGCGGCGTGCTGACAGCGCGCGCAAAAAGCACCGGGCGCGCATCCGCGCAGGCCGCGCGCAACACATCAAGCGCGCGGGCAAACCCGTCCGGGCGCGATTTTGATCTGGGGTTGTAGAAGGCCATGGCGAAATCGGCCTCGGCGGCCAGACGCAGCCGTTTTTCAATCAGCGCCCAGGGTTTCAGATTATCGCTCAGGTTGATGGCGCAGAAATCATGGCCCAGCGGTGCGCCTGCGCGCGCAGCCGCCGCCAGCATGGCGGTAATCCCCGGCAGCACACGGATATCCAGTGCCCGCCATGCCTGCGGTCCTGCCTCCAGCGCTTCGAACAGGGCTGATGCCATGGCGAACACACCGGGATCACCGGAAGACACCACAACCACGCGCCGCCCCTGCGCGGCCAAATCCAGCGCATGGGCCGCGCGCTCCAGTTCCACGCGGTTATCGCTGGCATGCAACACCAGCCCGTCGCGCGGCGCAATGCGCGCCACATAGGGGATATACCCCACCACATCTGTGGCCTGATCCAGTGCGCCGCGCACCTCTGGCGTCACCAATGCCTCATCCCCCGGCCCAAGGCCCGCAACAGCGACCCAGCCGTTCATGGTCTGCGCCCCTGTCCATGGATCAGCACAATCGAGAAATAGGGCGTCACCTCGTCGGCCGCGCTCAGGTGTTGCACGCGCTGGCGCGGCATTTGGGCATATTCCACCAGCCACGCGTCATCCAGCCGCCCCGCCGCGTGCAAGGCGCGTTTCAGCTTGGGCAAGTTGCGCCCGATCTTCATGACCACCAGCGCATCGGTGGCGGCAATCCTGGCCGCCAGTACGTCTTCGGACAATGTGGCCATCAGCACAGTCAGCACATCATCGCCCCATGTGATGGGGTGTCCTGTGGCGGTCCATGCCCCTGACATGCCGGTAATGGCGGGCACCACCTCAAGGGGAACCACATCTTTCAGGCGCGTATACACATGCATGAAAGAACCGTAGAAGAACGGGTCCCCCTCGCACAGCACGACCACATCCGCGCCGGTTTTTGCCAGGCGTTCCAGATGCGCGCAGCATTCGGCGTAAAACCGTACCAGAATTTCGTTATATCGCGGGTCGGCAAAGGGAATTTCCGTGGTAACGGGGTATTCCATCGCAAACTCCACAGCTTCGGGCGACAGCATGCCTTCCACAATCGCGCGGGCCTGCCCCTTGCGCCCCGCCTTGCGGAAATAGGCGACATGGCATGCGCCGCGCACCAGACGGTCGGCGCGCACGCTCATCAGGTCCTGGGCGCCGGGGCCAAGGCCCACACCGAAAATCGTGCCCACACTCATTCCTGGCGGCTCGCGATGGCGTTGATCGCCGCAACTGTGATGGCACTGCCGCCCAGACGCCCCTTGACGATGCAGCAGGGCACCGGCTGCGCTGCCCAAAGCGCGTCCTTGGATTCCATTGCGCCCACGAACCCAACAGGGCAGCCGATAATCGCGGCGGGGCGCGGGCAGGCCGGGTCTTCCAGCATGGTCAGCAGGTGAAACAACGCTGTCGGCGCATTGCCAATAGCAACCAATGCACCTGCCAGATGGGGCCGCCACAACTCCAGCGCTGCGGCTGAACGCGTATTGCCCATGTCGCGCGCCATCTGCGGCACGCGCGGATCGCGCAGCGTGCAGATGACTTCATTGCCCGCAGGCAGGCGCGGGCGGGTCACCCCTTCGGACACCATATGGGCGTCGCACAGGATGGGCGCCCCAGCGCCAAGTGCTGCGCGCGCTGCGGGGGCAAACTTTGGCGAGAAGTGAATGAACGCCTCCAGCCCGACCATCCCGGCGGCGTGGATCATGCGCACGGCCAAGGGTTCCTCCTCAGGGGTGAAGCGGCGCAGATCAGCCTCGGCGCGGATGGTCGCAAAGGACTGGCGGTAAATTGCGGCGCCATCGGTTTCGTATTTATAGGGCATCATCATCTTTCAAAACGGGTCAGAATCTGGGGTGGGGTCAACCCTGTTGCTTCTGTGCGCCCCTGCACCACCAGATCGAAACGGCCATCGCGGCCGGTCACGGTCACATCGGCCGCGCGCGCCCTTGCGCAGCCTTTCGCACAACCAGACACATGCAGACTGCCACTGACCAAAGGGGCCAGTTGCCCTGCAAAAGCGCGGGTTTCAACACTGGCCTGCGGGCAAAAGGGCGCGCCGGCGCAGGCATCGACGCGCAAGGCCGGGTGATGGGCGGTCGCTGTCAGGCTTGCGGGCAGTGCGGGCGCGGCAGTCAGTCCTTCCAGCACCACACAGCGCCACGGTGTCACGCGTATGGCGGGCGCATCGGTTGCAGCCACCACTTGCGCCAGATCGCGCGCCACAATCTGGCCAAACGCCGCCCCCAATGTCAGGCCAACAGGTGAAATTCCAGCGCCCAGCGGCGCACGCGCTGGCAGGGGTGCTGCGTCCCATATGGCCCAGCCGGGCAGCGGTGCGCGGTGGCGGGCCATGCGCCCGGATTGCGCGCCGCCTGTTTGCGCGAACCAGCGGCACAACCGGATCAGGCCCTCGATTTCGCGCCCCTGTTCCAGCGCCATGCCGCGCGCATGACCTTCGGCGCGCAAGATCAGGCCCTGCAGGCCACGTTCAATACGGAAATCCGCGGGGTCCTGTGACAGGACCGGCGCGGGGCCTGCATCCATCGCAAAGCCCGTTTTGGGCGGCAGGTCAGGCAAGTCCGCCAGACGGTTGGCAAGGTCCAGCCACAGCCGCGAACTGTCATCTTGCTGCGCCCAGTCAGGCGCGATCAGGATGTTGCGGCGCGCTTCCAGACCGGGATTGTCATCAAGCAGGTCCAGCGCAGCAAGGGCCTGTTGCAAAGGGGCAAGGGCCGCATCGCTGACGCCGCGAATTTGCACATTGGCGCGGTTGGTCAGATCGATCAGCCCTGCGCCATAAGCCTGCGCCATATCGCACAGCCCCAGCGCCTGCGCGCGTGTCAGCCGCGCAAGGCGCGGGCGCACGCGCACCACCCAGCCATCACCAGACCGCATGGGGCGCAGCGCACCTGGGCACCATCCTTTGATGTCGAATTCACGCATGTGCCACCCCCGCAAGAATGGAATTCCGGCGCGTCACCCAAAGGCCTGCATCATGCAATGCCGCAAACCGCGCTGTCATCGCCGCAAGGGCGGCAGGGTTTTCGCGTTCAAGGAAGGCGCGCACATCGTCATCCCCCAAGGTCGCGTCATGATACAGGTCAACAAGATGCGGCGGCACAGCCCCCGCCAGATGGGCAAAAGCCCCAAGATGGTCCAGCGTGGCGGCAATTTCCGCGCCCCCCCGAAAACCATGCGCCATCATGCCCCTGATCCACGCGGGGTTTGCCGCGCGGGCACGCACGACCCGCGCGATTTCTTCGGTCAGGTTGCGCGCGCGCGGGCTATCAGGGCGTGTGGTGTCCATGTGATACAGCGCTGCGTGCCCGCCCGTCACGGACTGCGCGGCAGCAAAGCCCGCTTCATGGGCAGCATAGTCCTGCGCCAGCAAAAGATCGGTTTCAGGCAGGTCTTGCAAATGCACGAAGGCGTCAGCCCCTGCCACGCGCGCGGCAATCCCTTCGGGGTCATGCTGGCCGGTGTCCAGCGCATGCGATGACGCCGCCAGCCATGCGCGCCCTGCCTGCGCACGCATGCCTTCGCTGTAATCGTCCACCATGCCCGCCATGCCCAGACCATAGCTGCCCGGTGCGGGGCCATAGACACGCGCGCCCGCACGGCCCACAAACGGGTTCCAGTCCGGCGCTTCATCCCGCGCGGCCAAGGCAGCGACCGCCTGCCCGAAAAGCGTGCCCAGTTGCCCAAACACATCCCGAAACAGCCCGGACACCCGCAAGGTTACATCCAGACGCGGGCGGTCCAGTTCCGCGATGGGCAGGATTTCAACGCCCGACACGCGCGCCGACCCTGCATCCCAGACGGGGCGCGCGCCCAGAAGGTGCAGCGCCATGGCAAATTCCTCGCCGGCGGTGCGCATGGTGGCACTGCCCCACAGGTCCACGACCAGCGCGCGCGGCCAGTCGCCATGGTCCTGCAAATGGCGACGCACCAGTTCATCGGCCAGCTTGACGCCCTGCGCATGGGCCGCGCGGCTTGGCACAGCGCGCGGGTCGGTGGTGAACATGTTACGCCCCGTGGGCAACACATCAGACCGGCCCCGATAGGGCGAACCAGACGGACCTGGGGCAACGAACCGGCCCGACAGCGCGGCCTGAAGCCCCGCACGTTCCCCCGCGCCCTGTTCCCCGCGCCCGAAGATATGCAGCCCGTCCCCGAACTGGCTTTCCTTCACATCGCACACGAAACGGTCAATGCGGGTGATCGCCTGCGCCAGACACTCCGCGCTATCAAGCCCCAGTTCCGTGCCCAGTCCCAGGGCCTCGGCCTCTTGGCGGATACCCTCTTGCAGGCGGTCGCGGCGGGCGGGGTCCAGCCCGTCGGCGTTGGAAAACTCGTCCAGCAGGGCTTCCAGCTGTGCCAGCCCTGCACCCGATTGCGCAGCGACCATCGGCGGGGGCACATGGCCCAACGTCACCGCCCCGATGCGGCGCTTGGCCTGCGCGGCTTCGCCGGGGTCGTTCACAATAAACGGATAGATCACTGGCAAATGACCAATCAACGCTTCGGGCCAGCAGGACCCGGACAGGGCCACGGATTTGCCCGGCAGCCATTCCAGCGTGCCATGCGCACCGATATGCACCAGTGCATCCGCCTGTTCGCGCAGCCACAGATAGAACGCGACATAGGCGTGGCGCGGGGTGCGGTTCAGGTCGTGATAGTCGTCGTCACGCTGCTCAGGCATGCCGCGGTCGGGTTGCAGGGCGACAAGCGTTGATCCAAGGCGCAGCGCGGCAAAGCCAAAACCCGCACTGCCGCAGGCCGGGTCATTTTCCGGCGCGCCCCACGCATTTTGCAGGTCATTGCGCAGCGCGTCAGGCAAATTGCCCAGCGCAGCCCGATAGGATGCAAGGGGCCAATGCACCTGCCCGGTTGCCAATGCGCCAGCCAGCGCGCGGGCATCAGGGGCTTGCGCGCCGATGTCGCGCAAAATGGCGCTGGCGCTTTCCAGCGCGTCCAGCCCCACTGCATGCGCTATGTTCCATCCCTTGCCGGGATAGGTGGACAACACCAAGACAGTGCGGCGCTGCGCGGGCGGCATGTCCTGCAACCGGACCCATGCGCACACACGCTCGGCGATTGCGGCAACGCGTGCGGCGTCAGCACGGTGTTCAGCACGGGCAAATTGCAGGTCTGGATCGGGGGCCGCGACATCCTTGAAACTGGCCACCCCTGCAAACAAACGACCATCCACTTCGGGCAGGACCACATGCATGGCCAGATCGGCAGGGGACAGGCCGCGCGCGGCGTCGCGCCATTTGCGCCGTTCATTGGTGGCAAGCGCCACCTGAAACACCGGCACGCCTGCGCCGTCCAGCACGGCCCCGTCATCGCCCCGCGCGGAAAAGGCAGTGGCGTTTATCACAGCTTTGGGTGCCAGATGCCGGACCCAGCGCGACAGCCATGCACGCGCCTGCGGTTCCTTCAACGATGGCACAAACAACGCCAGCGCATCGAAGCCGCGCGCGTCCATCGCTTGGGCCAGCGCACGGATCGGGTCCATATCCGCCGCAGCAAGATAGGCCCGGTAAAACACCAACAAGACGCGCGGGCGTGCAGATGCAAGCGCGAAGGCAGCCGGGCACATAACCCCGGCAGGCCCCCAGCCGCCCACCTGCGCAACAGCCCGCACCCCGCCTGCGGGGGGCGCATAAATCCCCGACGCCAGCGCAAGCTGCTGCAGCGCAGCGCACGCGGCCCCCGCCCCCCCCATATCGCACAGATGGGCCAGACGGCGCAGCGTGCTGACCGGCAGGGTCGAGGCCGCATCAAGTGCCGCATCAACCCTGCCATCCGCAGGCAGCACAGCAAGGGCAATGCCCTTTTGCTGCGCGATGGCGCGCAGTTGCTGCAAACCATAAGACCAATAGGCTTGCCCCCCGATAAGGCGCACCAGAATACCTTTTGCCCCCGACAGGGTTTTTTCCACATAGGTATCGACCGACAGCGGGTGCGTCAGCGCGGCCAGATTGGCCAGCCGCAAGCCGGGCAGCGTGTCCTTGTGTGCGCGCCACGCTTGCGCGAAAGCCCCAAGGTCACTGTCCGAGAAGGACAACACCACCAGATCAGCAGGGTTTTGGCCCAAATCTGTGGGGGTTGCGGCCTCGTCCAGACCGTGGCTTTCGCGAAAGACGACATGCATCGCGGATCAGGCCCCCAATGTGGCGCGGATCGCGGCCTCGTTCACATTGTCATGTTCGGCAATCACGACAAGCCGGGTCAGGCGTGCCTCCTCCGCGCGCCAGGGCCGGTCGAACTGGTGGCGCACCCGCCCGCCCACTGCCTGGACCAACAAACGCATGGGTTTGCCGTCAACAGCCGCATACCCCTTGACCCGCAGGATATTCTGGGTTTCAGCCAATCGGACAAGGCGCGCGGTCAGGTCTGCGGGGTCCGCGATTTCCCCCATCGTCACCATGATAGTGTCGAAATCATCGTGTTCATGGTCGTCATGCCCGTCATGATGCGACGGACGCGCCGCAAGGTCATCTTCGGCACTGGCTTCCAGCCCCAGCAAAACCGCAGGGTCCACCATGCCTTCGGCAACCTCTAGCACTGGCAGCGGGCGGCGGGTCTGCGCGGCAATGACCGCGCGCGCGCGCGCCACACCGTCCGGCCCGGCCAGATCAGGCTTGGTCAGCAACACCAGATCCGCGCAGGCAATCTGGTCCTCGAACACTTCGGACAGGGGCGTTTCATGTTCAAGGCTGTCATCAGCGGCGCGCTGGGCATCAACCGCCGCCAGATCAGGGGCGAACCGGCCATCGGCCACCGCTTCGGCATCTGCCAACGCAACCACACCATCAACAGTAATGCGAGAGCGGATTGCCGGCCAGTCAAACGCTTTCAGCAGTGGTTTGGGCAGCGCCAGCCCTGATGTTTCGATCAAGATATGATCGGGCTTGGGGTCCATTCTCAAAAGCGCCTCGACCGTGGGAATAAAGTCATCGGCGACCGTGCAACAAATACAGCCATTGGACAGCTCCACAATGTTTTCGGCGGGACAGTCGGGAATGGCGCAGGATTTCAGAATATCGCCATCCACACCGGCAGTGCCGAACTCATTGACAACAACGGCCAGACGCCGCCCGCCCGCATTGCGGATCAGGTGCGAAATCAGCGTGGTCTTGCCCGCGCCCAGAAAGCCGGTGACGATGGTGACAGGGGTTTTTGACAGATCAGGCATTGGGGGCCTCCAGCGGGGGAATGCGGGCGATGCAGTTCTTGCGGAAATGTTCAGGCCGCTCGCGCCAGGGCACAAGGCCAGCTTCGGCGTCACGGTATTTTCGCGCGCCTTCAAGAATGTCAGACACATGCAATTCGGGTGTCAGGTTGCCATAAACATAGGTCCAGGCGCCGGGCTTGCGCAGCGCAATGGTGCAGCCGCGCGAACAATTGGACAGGCAATCAACCGCGATGATGCGCAGCCCTTCGGGGGCGATATCGCGCAAGGCCTGCACCAGATGCGCGCCAGGGCGCGTATCAGGATCCGGCGTGGCAAGGGGGGTGGCGGGGCTGGCACTGCGACAGGTCACGCAGACCAGCAGCTCAACAGTATCTTGGGGCATGGAACGCTCCGGTCAGGGGATGGGCCAGCAAAACGCTGGCCCCTTGTCGCACAGCTCAGCCAAGGATCATGTGCTCGACAGTTTCAAACAGGAAGGCCACGCCCACACCCATGCACACAGCCGCAGCAAGACGGGCCTGCACTGCGCCCTGCCCGTGCTGGGCCACCTTGCCCGCAAACAGCGCCACGCCTGCCGCAACCGCGAACTGGATCGCGCCAAAGCCCAGCAGATAGGCGAAAACCGGTAGGGGTGTGGACCCCACCACTGCCTCGCCATAGGCCCAGCCATGGAAAAGCCCTGCCCCCCCGAAGCCCGCCAGCGCCACAGGCCCGCCGACCTGCCGCCCCGCCACCACCAGCACGCCCAGCGTGACAACCGACGCCGTGATGACCAGTTCGGCCAGCGGCAACGTAACACCGGCCAGATGCACAGCCGTGCCCGCCAGCGTGGCCGCGATAAACGCAAAAGGGCCAGCCAGTGACCGGCCTGCAAGCGCGGCCGCCAGACCAACCAGCACCACAAAGGCCAGATGGTCCAGCCCGATCACGGGATGGGCAAGGCCCGAAATCAGCCCGTGGAAAACAGTCTGCGGGGCCTCGCCCCCCAAGGGATGATGGGCCAATGCAGGCCCCGCCAGCACGATTGCGGGAAGACTTAGAAAACGTGTCATGAGGAATGCTCCTTGAAGGGATCAGCGTTGACGGAAACCAGCGTGGCAGGCCACGCAACTATCGCGCAGGCCCGGCAGACTGTTGACCAGACCACCCCGAACGCGGCGAAATGTAGGGGCAAAACGGGCTTTCAGGGGGCGCAAGGCGGCGCGGTGATCAGCGTGCCCGGCACGCTGCCCCTTGACGGCACCGCCACCCGCTTCAAACCCCGGCACTTGCAGGGGCTGGACCCGCTGCGCGCAAAAGGGGCCGGACAGCGGTTTGACGCGTGCTGTATCGGCACGCGCCAAAACATCACCAAAACGGCCTGATTGGGCCGGGGCGGTTTTGGCCGCAGCCCGGTGCTGCGCACCTGCGCCGTGCAAGGAACCGGCAAGCCCCCCGGCGGCAGGCATATAAACGCCGGCAACAGGTTTCGGCCCCGCCATCATCATGCGAGTTGTTTTCATTTGTCCACTTTCCCGCGTGACCACCCGCCACGCGATGCAAGGGCAGGGAAAATGCGGGCAGCGCGGGACAGCACAAACGCATGTGCCAGCCCCGACACAAGCCCAACCAGACACCCCGCCGGTTGATATGCCCCAAACGGGGCGGCCTTCGCGCTGGCAGGTCTCCCGGCTTGCGGATGTCAGGGGTCCCTGTCGGGATCACCTGTCGGTCTGTCCGCCTTCCCACCCGATTGGGGCAGTGGCATTGGACGACCTCTCCGGTCACGGTCGCGGGGGCGGCTGTGCTTGGGGCTTGATCTTACGACCCGGCCTTGTCACATTCCCTTTTCACCTGTCATGAACAGGCACCAGCCCTTTACTCATGCGCGCCCGCGCGCCCCAAGTCAAGCAAGGAAACGCCCCGATGCCCGAGTCCACCGACCCCGTGCGCCACCGCGAGAAGATGCAAAAGATCAAGGCCGCCCGCGACCGGATGATGGAAACAAAAACTGGCGAAAAAGGGCTGATCATTGTGCATACGGGTGCCGGCAAAGGAAAATCCTCGTCCGGGTTTGGCATGATCATGCGCTGCATCGCCCATGAGATGCCCTGTGCAGTTGTTCAGTTCATCAAAGGGGACTGGACCACGGGAGAACGCGAATTCCTGCGCGCGCGCTTTGCGCGCGAATGCACCTTTGTCGTGTCCGGCGAAGGGTTCACTTGGGAAACACAGGACCGCGACCGCGACATTGCCGCCGCGCGCGCAGGTTGGGAACAGGCCAAGACCCTCATCCGCGACCCCGCTATCCGGTTTGTATTGCTCGATGAAATCAACATCGCGCTGCGCTATGATTACTTGCCGCTGGACGAGGTTCTGGATTTCCTGCGCGACGAAAAACCACCCATGACCCATGTGGTGCTGACAGGTCGCAACGCAAAGCCCGACCTGATCGCGCTGGCGGATCTGGTGACGGAAATGACAATGGTCAAACACCCGTTCCGCGACGGAATCATGGCACAAAAAGGGATCGAGTTCTGATATCAGGCTTAGCGCGCAATCGGCACGGGTTTGGGGGCCAGCCCCCAACGCGCTGCGCGCGTTTCCCCCGGGATATTTGGACCAGAATGAAAGCCTGTGCCTGCGAAAGCCTGTGCGCTGTCGGATCGCGCCACGCCTCGGGCTGATAAATCAGGGGAGACGTGGCGCTTTCACTCTGGACGGTCATCGGGATCCCTCCCTGTACCGTGCCTTCAGCATCCTCGAAACGGGTTAACAAATGGTGTATTTCATTCTGGCCCAAATATCCCCGCCGGAGGCGCAGCTTGATGGCGGGAAACTCCCCTTGGGGACGTATGCGGCATGACGCATCCCGGCATCAAGGTCAGCGGCCATTTTGGGGAGTGGCTGCAAGGCAGGCTTGGGCCGCGAGGTCCTGTTGTGCTGGTGACCATGGCCTGTCACAAGACCGGCGTTGTGATGTCGCGACATGCATCTGGTCCAGATGCCGGGCCGCGCGAAACCACGCTTTGCGCGCAATACCCTGCCGATGTGATGGATCGGTTCGTGTCAGTGTTGGGGTTGCGAGTGTCAGGCCATATTCGGGCGGTTCCCTGTGTCGCTGCGGGGTTGGGCACGGGGGTGTCTACGGCCAGCCTGATAGGGTTGGCGCGACTTGCACGCTGGCAGGGGCCGCCGGAGGAGTTGGCGCGGGCCTGTGTTCTGGCAGAGGGGGCTTCTGACCCGCTGATGTTTTCCGAACCTGACCGCGTGCTGTGGGGGTCGCGGGACGGCACGATCCATGCGCATTTGCCCGCCCTTCCGCGCCATGAGGTGATTGGCGGGTTCTGGGGCGGGGCGTGCCCGACCGATGCTTTGGACAGTGATTTCCCTGATATTTCCGACCTTGTGGCCCAATGGCAGGGGGCGCACAACTTGGCCAAGTTTGCCGCGCTTGCTGCCGAAAGTGCGCGGCGGTGCATCGCACGGCGCGGCCCTGCGCAGGATCCGGCTGCGGCAATGGCCGACACGCTGGGGGCGGTGGGCTGGAACATGGCCCATACGGGGGCGGCGCGCGGGTTTATCTTCGCGCCCGGTACCATCCCGCCGCAAGCCGCCGATATTCTGCGCAAGGCCGGGTATCGGGACATATTGCAGTTTGAGGGGGGCGGAAAATGACCTTTGCCGCGATGATGCTGGTGGCGATCGCGCTGGATATTATGCTGGGCTGGCCGGACGGGTTGTATCGCAGGATTGGCCATCCCGTAACATGGATGGGCGCGGCCATCGGGCGGCTGGAGGCGCTTTTGAACGCACGATCGGCCAGCGAACGCGCGCGCAAGGCACGGGGTGCGGGGGTGGCGGTGCTGGTGATTGGCAGTTGCGCGGGTCTGGCCGGTCTGGCGCAGGGGGCGCTGCCGCCCGGGGTTTGGGGCGTGCTTCTGGGCGGGATTGTGGCGTGGCCATTTGTGGCGCTGCGCGCGATGCATGATCATGTCGCCGCCGTCATCTTGCCGCTGGAGGCCGGTGATCTGGCGCGCGCGCGCCATGAGGTATCAATGATCGTGGGGCGCGACCCCAATTGTCTGGACGCGGCAGGCGTGGCGCGCGCTGCGACCGAAAGCCTGGCGGAAAACACGTCTGACGGAATTGTGGCCCCTGTCTTTTGGGGTATCGTTGCCGGTTTGCCGGGGCTTGTGGCCTATAAGGCCATCAACACGCTGGATTCGATGATCGGCCATCGTAGCCCCAGATATGCCGCTTTTGGCTGGGCCTCGGCGCGGATTGACGATCTGGCAAACCTGATTCCCGCGCGCATGACGGGGGCGCTTTTTGCGCTTGTATCCGCGCGCCCGCGCGCCGCGCTGGACTGCATGGCGCGCGATGCCCGTCTGCACCGGTCCCCCAATGCGGGTTGGCCCGAAGCGGCGATGGCGGGCGCGCTGGGGGTGCGGCTGTCAGGCCCGCGCATATATGAGGGCGCAGTGACACAGGAGCCGTGGGTAAATGGCGCGTGCCCTGACCCTGCGCCTGCGGATTTACGCAAAGGGCTGGCCCTGTATCGGCGTGCGATGGGGGGGATGACGGTCATCGTGGCCCTGCTGGCCGTGGTCGGGCTGTAGGCGCACAAGCGGCACACATATCAGGCCATGCGCGCCAGCCGGAACCGGCCCTGTCCATGTCATGGGGGTTGAAAACCGGTTCCCCCCTGCGTGAATGCGCGCTAACAAGGCCGTGTCTGGTGCCCCGAACCTGTGGCCATGCCAATGGAAGGGGAGAATCGGGAATGCGGTGAAATTCCGCAACGTGCCCAACGCTGTAAGGTGGATGGCGCTGCAACAGGCCACTGACCCGACCGGGTTGGGAAGGCGCAGTGGCCGGTGAACCCAAGTCAGAAGACCGGCCAGACGCAACCGGATGTCCCGCTGGTCAACGGGCGTCGTGTCTGTGACAGGGGAGATGTCATGCAGCCACCCACCCTACCCGCGCCAGCGGGCCCGTTTTCAAAGACCGAGCAAGCCGCAGTCTACCGCGCGATATTTACAAGGCGCGATGTGCGCAGCCAGTTTACAGACCGGCCCGTAGATGACGCCACTGTAATGCGGTTGTTGAACGCGGCACATCATGCGCCGTCTGTGGGGTTCATGCAGCCATGGAATTTTATTGTGATTCGCAGCGCAGCAGTCAAGGCACAGGTTCAGGCGGCATTCACCCGCGCGAATACAGAGGCGCGTGGCATGTTCCCCGCGCAGCGCCGTGCGCTGTATTCAAGCCTGAAGCTGGAAGGCATAGCCGCAGCGCCTGTCAATCTGTGCATCACCTGTGACCGGACCCGTGGTGGCAAGGTGGTGCTGGGGCGCACGCATAACGCGGATATGGACATCTATTCCACGGTCTGCGCCGTGCAAAACCTGTGGCTGGCGGCGCGCGCGGAAGGGCTGGGTGTGGGCTGGGTCAGTATTTTTCACCAGTCATGTTTGCGCGAAATCCTGCACCTGCCCGAACATGTGGTGCCGGTGGCGTATTTGTGCATCGGGCATGTGACGGAATTATATGACATACCCGAATTGCAGGCAAAAGGGTGGCAGGATCGGCTGGATCTGGATGATCTTGTCTTTGCCGACGGCTGGGGAAACACGGGCATACCATAAGCTGCGGTAAATGTGGCGTGCCTGAACACACGGGATGGTGCGGCTGGGCATGGGCACTGGCGCGATACGGCTTGGCCCCGGCCACCGCCCCGCCCGCCCCATAAACCGAAGACAAGGGTAAACATGCGCGATCATGGTGGAAACATAGATGCGGCCATCGCATGCCACGGCGGGACGGATTGGATTGACCTGTCAACAGGTATCAACCGCCGCCCCTATCCTGTGCCTGCGTTGCCCGAATCGGTCTGGCATGGGTTGCCCACGCGACAGGCCCAAAATACGCTTGTATCAGTCGCGGCGCAGGCATGGGGCGCTGATCCGAACCTTGCAGGACTGGCCCTTGGGGGGGCGCAGGCCGCGATTCAGCTTCTGCCGCATGTGCTGCATGCAAAAACAGGCCGCGCCTGCGTTCTGGCACCAAGCTATAATGAACACGCCGCCTGTTTGCGCGCCGCAGGCTGGAACGTATGCGACAGCCCCTGCCCAAAGGAGATGGCGGGCGCTGATCTGGCGGTGCTGGTCAACCCCAATAACCCCGATGGCAGATGCTGGCCGCGTGACACCCTGTTGGCATTGGCGCAGCAAGTGGGTTTTCTGGTGGTGGATGAAAGCTTTGCAGATGTCACCCCCCGGCTGTCACTGCTGCCCTGTGGCAGTGGGGCCAGTAACCTGCTGATCTTGCGATCATTTGGCAAGTTCTACGGATTGGCGGGCCTGCGGCTTGGCTTTGCCTTCGGGGCAAGGCCAGTGATCGCACGGCTTGCGGATATGGCGGGACCATGGCCGGTTTCTGGCGGGGCTATTGCTGTGGGGGGCCGCGCCTTGGCAGATGTGCAATGGGCGCGTGCGATGCGTGCGCAACTGTCCAAAGACGCCCTCCGCGCCGATGGTCTGGCACGCAAGGCCGGCTGGACATGCCTTGGCGGCACAGATCTGTTTCGCCTGTATCATACCGACAGTGCAACAGACGCGCGCGACCACCTTGCAAAATATCAAATCTGGTCGCGGATATTTCCTTATTCGCGCCACTGGCTGCGCCTTGGCCTGCCCGGGCCGGAAACAGAATGGGACAGGCTTGAACACGCCCTGACATCTGCTTAGGTGCCCGATGCCCGCGATGGCGCGCGAAGGCACGGCATCGCGGACACACTGGTTCGCGCATAGCGCAAGATGCGCGCTGCAGAACTGCCCCCAATCAGGCGTGAATTGCGCCATCCCCGCAGGCAAGTGCGGCTTCGCGCACGGCCTCGGAATAGGTGGGGTGGGCGTGACAGGTGCGCGCCAGATCTTCAGCGCTTGCGCCGAATTCCATGGCCACGCACAATTCGTGGATCAGGTCCCCCGCATAGGGGCCGATGATATGCGCGCCAAGAATGCGGTCCGTGTGCTTGTCAGCCAGAATTTTCACAAACCCGTCGCCCGCGAAATTGGCCTTCGCGCGTCCATTGCCCATGAAGCTGAACTTGCCCACCTTATAGGCGCGCCCCGCCTCTTTCAGGGTTTCCTCTGTCTCGCCGACAGACGCCACTTCCGGCCAGGTATAGATCACACCGGGGATAACGCCGTAATTGACATGCCCCGCCTGACCAGCAAGGATCTCGGCCACTGCCATGCCTTCATCCTCGGCCTTATGGGCCAGCATCGGGCCCTCGATCACATCGCCAATCGCATAAAGCCCCTCAACATTGGTGGCATAATGCTTGTCGGTGGCGATCTGGCCCCGTTCGGTCATTTTTACCCCAAGCGCGTCCAGCCCCAGCCCGTCCACAAAGGGCCGCCGCCCCGTGGCCAGAAGCACTGTATCCGCGTCAAGCGTATGTTCGCTGTCATCCTTGCGCAATTTGTAGCTGACCGTCGCCTTGCCCTTGGTGGCAGTTGCCGATTGCACCGCGGCGCCCAGAATGAAGGTGATCCCCTGCTTGCCCAGCAGGCGCTGGAAGGACTTCGCCACTTCGCCGTCATTGCCGGGGATGATACGGTCAAGATATTCAACCACTGTCACTTCCGCGCCAAGGCGCGCATAGACCGACCCCATTTCCAACCCGATCACACCTGCGCCGATGACGATCAGCTTTTTCGGGATCTTGACCAGTTCCAACGCGCCGGTTGAAGTAACGATGGTTTTCTCGTCGACCTCTACGCCGTTGAGCGGGCTGGACTGTGACCCCGATGCAATGACGATCTTCTTGGCGTCATAGGTTGTATCCCCCACCTGAACCTTGCCCGGCGCAGGGAGTGATGCCCAACCCTTGATCCAGTCCACCTTGTTTTTCTTGAACAGGAATTCAATTCCTTTGGTGTTCTGCCCGATGACATCGGATTTGTAGCCCAGCATTTTCTTCCAGTCGACCTTGGGTTTGGCCCCTGTCAGGCCCATGGCCTCGAAGTTATGCTCGGCCTCGTGCAACTGATGGGTGGCGTGCAACAGGGCCTTGGACGGGATGCAACCCACATTCAGACAGGTGCCGCCCAGCGTGTCGCGCCCCTCGACACACGCGACTTTCAGGCCCAGCTGGGCCGCGCGGATGGCACAGACATAGCCACCTGGCCCGGCACCGATAACGATCAGATCATAGGACATGAGGGTTCTCCTTTTTCAGCGAAGACGTGGGGGCTGTCTGCCCCCACACCCCCGAGGATATTTTTACCAGAATGAAGCATCACACAAGGGCCGCGATCAGCATAATGACAGTGGCGATGAAGCCTATGGCCCAGATCATCGAACGCCACGGGTTCAGTCCGTAGGCATAGGCGGGAATATAGAGTATTCGCGCGCCGAGGTAGACATAGGCCAGCGCGGATGTCAGCGATGAGGACTGGCCCGAGAGGCTGATCACGACGGCCGCGATGGAAAAAAGGATCAGCCCCTCGAAATGATTGTCGAGCGCACGTTGCAGGCGCGCTGTGCGTTTTGACAGGGGCCTGTCGGGGGCGAAGTCACGGCTGCCGCCGGTGTAATTTGTGCCAAGTTCAAGGTTGGCAGGGACCGCGAACAGGATGAATTGCACCATTTGCAGGAGCGCCGCGAGGGTGAGGGCTGTGAGTTCGGGGGTCATGAAAGCCTCCATCGCGCACTCGGATTAGGGATAAGGTGGCGGGGTAGCGAGATGCGTGCACGCACCTCGCTACGGGCCTGGCTTATAGATCCATCAACAACCGGCGCGGATCTTCCAGCGCTTCCTTGACGCGCACAAGGAACGTGACCGCGCCCTTGCCGTCCACGATCCGGTGGTCATAGGACAATGCCAGATACATCATCGGGCGCGCAACGATCTGGCCGCCCACAACCATGGGACGTTCCTGAATTTTGTGCATCCCCAGAATGCCCGATTGTGGCGGGTTCAGAATGGGCGAGGACATCAGCGAGCCATACACCCCGCCATTGGAGATGGTGAAGCTGCCGCCCTGCATTTCGGCCATGGAGAGTTTGCCGTCGCGCGCGCGCTTGCCCATCTCTGCGATACGCTTTTCGATCTCTGCAAAGCCCATTTTATGGGCGTCGCGCAGCACCGGAACGACCAGCCCGCTGGGCGTGCCCACGGCCACGCCCATATGGACATAGTTCTTGTAAACCACATCGGTGCCGTCGATTTCTGCGTTGACTTCTGGCACTTCGTTCAGCGCATGGCAGCAGGCTTTCACAAAGAAGGACATGAAGCCCATCTTCACGCCATGCTTCTTCTCGAACTGGTCCTTGTATTCCTTGCGCAACTCCATGATGCCGCCCATGTCGGCCTCATTATAGGTGGTCAACATGGCGGCGGTGTTTTGCGCATCCTTCAGGCGGCGCGCAATGGTCTGGCGCAGGCGCGTCATCTTGACACGTTCTTCGCGCGCGGCGTCGTCGGCAGGAACCGGCCCCCGTTGGGCAGCGGCGGGGGTGGGCACAGCCGGTGCGGCCGCAGGCCGCGCCGCTGGGGCCGCCGCCGCATTCTGCACGTCTTCTTTCATGATGCGCCCGTCCCGGCCTGTTCCCGTCACCTGATCGGGGGACAGCCCCTTTTCGGCCATCAGCTTCTTGGCGGAAGGCGCGTCTTCAACATCGCGGCTGCCGGAACTGTTGGTTGCGGCAGGTGCCGCTGTGCTGGACGAGGCGGAGGCAGAGGCGCCACCGGAAATTACCGCCAGTTTGCCGCCAGCCCCGACAGTGCTGCCTTCTTCCGCCAGAATTTCGGTTAGCACGCCGGAGGCGGGTGCGGGCACTTCGACCGACACTTTGTCGGTTTCCAGTTCACACAACATTTCATCTTGTTCGACCGCGTCGCCCGGTTTCTTGAACCAGCTTGCGACTGTGGCCTCTGACACGCTTTCGCCAAGGGCGGGCACCATCACATCGACAGTTTCGGCTGTGGCCTTCTTTGCATCGGCGGCAGGGTCCGCATTTGCCTTGGGGGTGGCGCTGGGTGTGGCGGCGGCGCCAGGCTCGCTGATCATCGCCAGCAGCGCGTCAACGCCCACAGTTTCGCCTTCTTGGGCGACAATCTCGCCCAGGGTTCCGGCCACAGGTGAGGGCACCTCGACTGTCACCTTGTCGGTTTCCAGTTCACACAGCATTTCATCCACTGCGACCGCATCGCCGGGTTTCTTGAACCAGGTTGCGACAGTTGCCTCGGACACACTTTCGCCCAATGTGGGCACTCGAACTTCGGTGGACATGGTCTTGTTATCCCTCGATTGTCAGCGCTTCATTCACGAGCGCTTCTTGTTGTGCTTTATGTTGACTGGCAAGCCCTGTCGCCGGAGAGGCACTTGCCGTGCGCCCCACATAGCGCGGGCGTTTGCTGGCCCCTTTCAGACGTCCCAGAACCCATTCGATATTCGGTTCGATGAAGCTCCAGGCGCCCTGGTTTTTCGGTTCTTCCTGACACCAGATAACTTCTGCGTTGGGGAACCGTTCCATTTCCTTGAGCAGCGCCATCGCCGGGAAGGGATAGAATTGTTCCACACGCAGCAGATAGATATCTGTGATGGCGCGCGCATCGCGTTCTTCAAGCAAGTCATAATAGACCT
This sequence comes from Paracoccaceae bacterium, assembly GCA_017510335.1. GTDB lineage: Bacteria > Pseudomonadota > Alphaproteobacteria > Rhodobacterales > Rhodobacteraceae > Roseinatronobacter. Next base: position 40,900 of record JAFWNM010000028.1, on the reverse strand, counting down.
TGCCCGAGCACATGATCACACGTTTGATCTTGTCATCCGCCACCAGTTCTGTGGTGCTATTGCCCTTTTGCGCATCATCCCACAGCACCCGGTGGAAGCTGGACCCTTCGGTGAAATCCGTGGCTTCCGATATGCACAGCTTGTGGCGCAGCAGGGATTTCGGCGTCATCAGCACCAGCGGCTTGCGGAAGCTGCGGTGAATCTGGCGGCGCAGAATATGGAAGTAGTTTGCAGGGGTCGAGCAATTCGCAACGATCCAGTTGTCCTGTGCGCACATCTGCAAGAAGCGTTCCAGCCGCGCGGAGCTGTGTTCCGGCCCCTGCCCTTCAAACCCGTGCGGCAGCAACATGACCAGACCGGACATGCGCAACCATTTGCTTTCGCCCGAACTGATGAACTGGTCGAACATGATTTGCGCGCCATTGGCGAAATCGCCAAACTGCGCTTCCCACATCACCAAAGCATTGGGTTCGGCCAGCGAATAGCCGTATTCGAACCCAAGAACAGCATATTCCGACAGCATGGAGTCGATGACTTCATACCGGGCCTGCCCTTCCTTGATGTTGTTAATCGGGTAGTAGCGGTCTTCGGACACCTGATCGATGAACGCGGAATGGCGTTGGCTGAACGTGCCGCGGGTGGAATCCTGACCTGCAAGGCGCACAGGATACCCTTCGGTCACCAATGACCCGAAGGCCAGTGCCTCGGCCGTGGCCCAGTCGAAGCCGCGCCCGGTCGAGAACATCTCTTTCTTGGCTTCCAGCTGCCGCACGACGGTCTTGTGAATGTTGAACCCGTCAGGATAGCGCGTCAGCGCTGCGCCTATTTCGGCCATTGTTTCACTGGGAATCGATGTCTGGCCGCGCTGGTATTCCTCTCCCTCGCGGTTCAGATGCGACCAGCGCCCGTCCAGCCAGTCGGCCTTGTTGGGTTTGTATGTCTTGCCGGTTTCAAACTCATCATTCAGATGGGCCTGAAACGCCGCTTTCATATCCTCGATCTCGCCTTCTGGGATCAGCCCGTCTGCAACCAGCCGTTCTGTATAGAGCTGAAGCGTGGATTTGTGCTTCTTGATGCTGGTATACATGGCGGGGTTGGTGAACATCGGCTCGTCGCCTTCGTTATGGCCGAAGCGGCGATAACAGAAGACATCGATCACGACATCCTTCAGGAATTTCTGACGGAATTCAGTGGCCACCTTGGCGGCATGCACGACCGCTTCGGGGTCGTCGCCGTTCACATGGAAAATCGGCGCTTCCACCATCAGGGCAATATCTGTGGGATAGGGGGATGACCGGCTGAAATGTGGCGCGGTGGTAAACCCGATCTGGTTGTTCACGACCAAGTGAATGGTCCCGCCCGTGCGGTGACCGCGCAGACCAGACAGCCCGAACCCTTCGGCAATGATGCCCTGCCCTGCGAATGCTGCATCCCCATGCAGCAACACGCCCAGAACCTGCCGGCGTTCCGCATCCCCGATCTGGTCTTGTTTCGCGCGCACCTTGCCCAGAACAACGGGGTTCACTGCTTCCAGATGCGACGGGTTGGCCGTCAGTGACAAATGCACTGTGTTGCCGTCGAATTCGCGGTCCGAGGATGCGCCAAGGTGGTATTTCACGTCGCCTGACCCGTCCACGTCTTCGGGTTTGAAGCTGCCGCCCTGAAATTCGTTGAAGATCGCGCGGTAAGGTTTGCCCATCACATTGGCCAGAATGTTCAGGCGGCCCCGGTGCGGCATGCCAACGGCAATTTCACGCACACCCAGCGCGCCACCGCGCTTGATGATCTGTTCCATCGCGGGAATGACCGCTTCGCCCCCGTCCAGACCGAAGCGCTTGGTGCCCATGTATTTGACATGCAGGAATTTTTCAAAGCCTTCGGCCTGAACCAGCTTGTCGAGAATGGCGCGGCGTCCGCGTTTGGTGAACTGGATTTCCTTGCCCAGCCCCTCAATGCGTTCTTTAAGCCAGGACACTTGTTCGGGGTTGGAAATATGCATGAATTGCAGCGCGAATGTGCCGCAATAGGTGCGTTGCAGAATGTCGATAATTTCGCGCAAGGACGCGACTTCAAGCCCCAGAACATTGTCGATAAAGATGGGGCGGTCCATGTCGGCTTCGGTAAAGCCGTAAGAGCGCGGGTCCAGTTCAGGATGGGGTTCTTCGCGTTGCAGGCCCAGCGGGTCGAGATCAGCGACCAGATGGCCCCGAATGCGGTAGGCGCGAATGATCATCAGCGCGCGCAGACTGTCCAGCACTGCGCCGCGCACCTGTTCGGTGGTCAGGGTCACGCCGTTTTCAGCGGCTTTGGCGGTAATTTTCTGGGCAGCCGCGTCGGCTTCGCCAGCGGCGGGTTTGCTGCCGGATTTCGGCGCGGGCGCAACGGGCCATTCCCCTGTCAGCGCGGCGGTCAAATCGTCATTTGGAACGGGCGGCCAGTCGCGGCGTGCCCAACTGGGACCGGCGGCGGCGCGCGTCGCATCCGCTTCGGTTTCGCCCAATGCGCGGAAATAGTCGGCCCATGCCGTATCAACCGAAGACGGGTCAGCCGCATGCCGTGCCTGAAGGGCCTCAACATAATCGGTGTTATGCCCCTGCAGGAAATCCTGCGCAGCCATTTGGTCATTCGGGCTATGATCATTCATGTCAGCACCTTTGTGCTACGGTAAACATTATGCGCGTCACTGCACGCGCGGTTCAGGGCCATACGGGTTTGGCCCGCGCTGGCTGGGCCGTGACATCCACACCACGATCACCAGGCCCGCCAGTATCTGGACAAGGGACAGCACCCCCACAAGCCCGCCCGGACCACCATCCACAGCGACGCCGAACACGGACAAGACAAGGCTTATTATCTGCTGAAAGACTGATCCCGACACGAATGTGCTGGCCACCACGATGGCCGAAGGGACCAGAAGAAACCATCCCGGGCGGCCGGTATCTTGCAGCCTGCGCCAGCCCAGTGCCAGAAATGGCACGAACACAAGTATCTGGAAGGCGCGCAACAAAAAGCCGCCAGTGGCGCCGGACAAAACAAGATCCAGCGCCCCAAGCAGCCCGGCCCCGCCAAAAACGAAGACGAAAAAGAACCAGTACTCGGGGCGACGTGATCGCCCCGAGAATGTAAACGCATTGCGAAAACCATTCAGAATGGCCTGCGTTATGGTCATCAGCTCGCCTCCCCTTATGCGGGAACCACTATTATTTGCCGATCGCTTTCAGCACAGCCTCGCCCAGACCGGCGGGACTGTCGGCAACAATGATACCAGCGCTTTTCATCGCTTCGATCTTGTCGTCGGCACCACCTTTGCCGCCTGCAACAATCGCGCCTGCATGGCCCATGCGACGCCCCGGAGGGGCCGTGCGGCCAGCGATAAAGCCTGCGCAGGGTTTGGACCGCCCGCGTTTTGCTTCATCTTTCAGGAATTGCGCGGCTTCTTCTTCGGCACTGCCCCCGATTTCCCCGATCATGATAATCGATTCGGTTTCATCATCGGCCAAAAACCATTCCAAAACGTCAAGATGCTCGGTCCCTTTGATAGGATCGCCGCCAATACCGACGCATGTGGACTGGCCCAGACCCACATCAGTGGTCTGTTTCACCGCCTCATAGGTCAATGTGCCCGAACGCGACACAACACCGACCGACCCGCGACGGTGAATATGGCCGGGCATGATGCCAATTTTGCAGGCATCAGGGGTGATCACACCGGGGCAGTTCGGACCAATCAGCACCGATTTGCTGTCAATCAGCGCGCGTTTGACGCGCATCATGTCCAGAACGGGAATCCCCTCGGTGATGCAGACAATCAGTTCCATTTCCGCATCGATCGCTTCAAGGATCGAATCGGCAGCGAAGGGCGGCGGCACATAAATAACGCTGGCATTCGCCTGGGTCACGGCTTTCGCTTCATGCACGGAATTGAACACCGGCAGGTCAAGATGCGTCTGCCCGCCCTTGCCCGGTGTTACCCCGCCGACCATTTGCGTGCCGTAAGCAATGGCCTGTTCGGAATGAAACGTCCCCTGAGAGCCGGTGAAGCCCTGACAGATGACCTTTGTGTGTTTATCAACAAGAACTGCCATCTGACTTATCCCTTCACCGCTTTGACGATCTTCTCGGCTGCGTCCGACAGGTTGTCGGCGGCAATCACATTCAGACCGGAATCGTTAATGATCTGCTTGCCAAGGTCGACATTCGTGCCTTCAAGACGCACCACAAGCGGCACCTGCAGGCCCACTTCCTTGACGGCGGCAATCACACCTTCTGCGATGATGTCGCAGCGCATGATGCCCCCGAAGATATTGACCAAAATCCCCTTAACATTGGGGTCCGAGGTGATGATCTTGAACGCCTCGGTGACTTTTTCCTTGGTCGCGCCGCCGCCCACGTCCAAGAAGTTGGCGGGTTCGGCACCATACAGCTTGATGATGTCCATCGTTGCCATGGCAAGGCCCGCGCCGTTGACCATGCAGCCAATCTCGCCTTCCAGCGCGATGTAGTTCAGGTCATATTTGCTGGCGGCCAGTTCCTTGGGGTCTTCTTCCGTTTCGTCGCGCAGCGCCAGGATATCAGCCTGACGATACAGCGAATTGGAATCAAAGCCCATCTTGGCGTCAAGGCATTTCATGTCGCCATCAGTGGTGACGATCAGCGGGTTGATTTCCACCATTTCCGCGTCGCGTTCGACAAACAGTTTATACAGCTTGTTCACCAGATCGACGCATTGCTTGACCTGCTTGCCTTCCAGACCCAGCGCAAACGCCACGCGGCGGCCATGAAAACCCTGAATGCCTGTTGCGGGGTCCACGCTGAAGGACAGGATCTTTTCGGGGGTGGATGCTGCCACTTCCTCAATGTCCATGCCGCCTTCGGTGGACACAACGAAACTGATGCGGCTGGTCACACGGTCCACCAGAAGCGCAAGATACAATTCGCGCGAGATGTCGGACCCGTCTTCGATATAGATGCGGTTGACCTGCTTGCCTGCTGGCCCTGTCTGGTGCGTTACCAGTGTGCGGCCCAACATCTGCTTGGTCATTTCTTCGGCTTCGCTGACGGATTTGGCCAGACGCACGCCGCCCTTTTCACCAGCCGATGCTTCCTGAAAATGCCCCTTGCCGCGCCCGCCTGCATGGATTTGCGCCTTCACAACCCAAAGCGGGCCATCAAGTTCGCCCGCGGCGGTCTTAGCTTCTTCCGCGCGGAAAACAATGCGCCCATCTGACACGGGCACCCCGTAAGAGCGCAAAAGGCCCTTCGCCTGATACTCATGAATATTCATGAAACTGTCCCATCTGCTATATTTTCTAACCCGTCCATGCCAGATTTCAGCCAAAAAACAATGAAGAACTACGGCAAAGTTTCAGGATTGGCGGAAAATCTGCATTTTGTGATCACACGTTGAAAAACTGTGATCACAAAATGAAGGCGATAACAACATGATCACAAAAACATGATCACCCTTATATGTTACTGCGGTGAACTATTGCAAAGGGCCGCACAATTGTGCGGCCCCCCTGGCAAACTCGTGTTTGGCAACGCCATCATGCAAGGCTGGGATCAATGCCCTTGCACGCGTCGACAAGGCCACGCACTGCCGCAACAGAGCTGTCGAACATCGCCTGTTCGTCCTTGGTCAGCTTGATGTCGGCAATTTTTTCGATGCCGCCAGCGCCGATGATTGTCGGCACGCCGACATACATACCCTTCAGGCCGAATTCGCCATCACAATACGCCGCACAAGGCAGCAGGCGTTTTTGGTCTTTCAGATAGGCTTCGGCCATTTCGATGGCGCTGGTCGCGGGGGCATAGAATGCGGAACCCGTTTTCAGCAGACCCACGATTTCGGCACCACCATCGCGGGTGCGCTGCACGATGGCGTCCAGTTTGTCCTGGGTGGTCCAGCCCATCGACACCAGATCGGGCAGCGGAATACCGGCAACTGTCGAGTAGCGCACAAGCGGCACCATCGTATCGCCATGGCCGCCCAGCACGAAAGCCGTGACATCGCGCATGGAGACGTTGAATTCCACACTCAGGAAATGGCGGAACCGCGCACTGTCCAGCACGCCAGCCATGCCCACAACCTTGTTATGCGGCAGGCCCGAAAATTCGCGCAGCGCCCAGACCATTGCATCCAGCGGGTTGGTGATGCAGATGACAAACGCATCAGGGGCATGGTCGCGGATGCCTTCGCCCACCGATTTCATGACCTTCAGGTTGATGCCCAGCAGGTCATCGCGGCTCATGCCCGGTTTACGGGGGACACCGGCGGTCACGATGCAGACATCCGCGCCCGCGATATCGGCATAATCCGTGGTGCCTTTCAGCGCGGCGTCAAACCCCTCTGAAGGACCGGATTCGGCAATATCAAGCGCTTTGCCCTGTGGTGTGCCTTCGGCGATGTCGAACAGGACAACATCGCCAAGTTCCTTGATCGCAGCCAGATGGGCGAGTGTGCCGCCAATCTGTCCAGCGCCGATCAGTGCAATTTTGGGTCTGGCCATCAGTGATCTCCGGATCGTTTGTGTGACCCGCACTGCCTAGTCCCTTCGCGCCCGCCACGCAAGGGCCACGACCGCGATGCCGGCGCGTGATAGCGCCCACATCGGGGGTTTTCGTGCAAAACTGTATGCAACTGCACACAAAACCCTGCATTGCACCGCCGCAACGACAGAATCACGCGCGCAATGCTCAGCGCTCGGTCAGTTTCAGTTCGATGCGGCGATTGCGCGCGCGCGCGGCAGCGGTATTGTCCGCATCAACGGGGCGATATTCGCCAAACCCCGCAGCCGCCAACCGGAACGCAGGAAAGCCCATGGCTTCGGTCAGGTAGCGCACAACCGACAGCGCGCGCGCCTGACTAAGTTCCCAGTTATCCGCGAATTCCGCACCCGGTGCGATGGGCAAGTTGTCCGTATGCCCGTCAACCTGCAAAACCCAGTCAATACTAGGCGGGATGCGGTCTGCGACCTCTTGCAGGATCGACACCACATTGCCGATTTGCGAGCGCCCCTCTGGCGCCAGATCGGCCGAGCCGACCTCGAACAGCACCTCGGAGGAGAAGACGAAGCGATCGCCCACAATCTCGACGCCGGAGCGCCCTTCCAGCACTTGCCGCAGCTGCCCAAAGAATTCCGACCGGAACTGTTCCAGCCTTTCGCGTTCTGCCGCTTCCAGATCGGCGCGGCGGCGTTCCTCGGCGGCGAGTTGCGCCAGCGCAAGGTTCAGGTCCGCGCCAAGGCTTTCGATCTGGGTATTTGCGGCATCTTCGCGCGCGCGGGCTTCGCCCAGCAGGTCTTGCAATCCGCCGACCTGCCCGCGCAAGGCTGCGACCTGCTGGTTCAGCAATTCCAGACTGCGCTGGTCTTCGGTGGATTGGGCCTGCGCGTCGGCAAGCGCTGCTTGTGCAGTGCTGCGCAATGCCGCCTGACGTTCGCGTTCGGACAAGGCCACATCCAGATCGGCCTGCAGGTCAGCTTCGGCGGCGCGGGCAGCGGCCAGCAGTGTAAGGGTTTCTTCGGCACGGGCGCGTTCGGCTTCCAGTTGCAATGTCATGGCGGTCAGTTCGGTGTCGGCTTGCGCCAGCCTGTCGCGCAACGCCTACGCTGCCGCCGCATCCGCAAGCCTGCGGCGTTCTTCTTCGCTTAGGGCGGTTTCCACATTGGCCAGCCGCGCGCGCAGGGCTTCTGCGGCGGCCGCTTCTGCCAGACGCGCGGCCTCGGCGGCATCCAGGTCCTGTTGGGCGGCGGTCAGGTCCTGTTGCAGCGCGCGCTGGTTTTCCGTGGCCCCAAGGCGGGCGGATTCGGACGCGGCCAGTTGCTGCGCCAGTTGCGCCAGCGACGCTTCTTGTGCAGACGCGTCAGCCTGCGCCTGCGCAAGGGCGGCTTCCACCGCTTCGGCACGCGCTGCCGCCAGACGTGCGGCCTGGGTTTCCGCATCCAGTTCGTCACGCAGCCGCGCAAGCGCCAGTTCCATGGCTTCTTGTTCGGAAATCAACACTTGCTGGGCCGCTTCCAGTTCCGCCAGATCGGCGGTCAGTTCCGCGCCTTGTGCCAGCGCACTGTCACGCTCGCCAATCAGCGCGGCCACTTGCGCTTCAAACCGGGTGATCTGCGCCTGTGCGGTGCTTAACTCTGCCTGACTGGCATCCAGATCGCGCGACAGGCCACTGATGCGCGCAAGCTGCGCGGACATCAGTGCGCGCGCGTCATCAAGATCGCCTTCCAGACCAATGACCTGCCCTTCCAGCGAAGCGACACGGGCGCGCGAAATTCCCAGCGCATTGGCCAGACTGGCCACTTCTGCGCTTAGCCCTTCCAGTTCGGTTTCGCGCGCGGTGATGGTGTCGCGCAATACAAACTGCACAATCATGAAAATCGACAGCACAAACATCAGCACCAGCAAAAGTGCTGTCATCGCATCGACAAAACCCGGCCAGATTGCGCCGCTGACCTCTCGCCGCGCGCCCCTGCCGCGTGCCAGCGCCACGGCTTACGCCCCCCCGTCGCGGCGCGCGCCAAATCCCGCGCGCGACAATTGGCGCACCGCCATCGTCAGGTTGGACAAATCAGACCGCAAATCAGCGGTGGTTTCCAGACGGCCCGCTGACAGTTCTTCGGAAATGCGCAAAAGCTGTCCGTCAATGCTGCGCAGGCGCAACCTGATTTCGGCTTCGGCATGGGGGCCGCCCTCAACCGCGTCCTGCCGGTAATAGCCCAGCAGTTCTTCCTGCGCAGCGGCAATACGTTCCAAAACAGCACTGGACGCCTGCGCATCATCACCGCCAAGCCCGCCTTCGGCCAGCCGGTCAATGGCCTGCACCAGATAGCCAAGCGCCTGATCAAGCTGGCCGCGTTCATAATCGGCCTGAACCTGCTGGCGGTGCATGGCTTCCATCTGTTCGGCAATGGCATCAAGCACCTGCACCACCGCGCCCATTTCGCCGCCGGCCTGTTCGGGGTCGGTCCCGGCCATGCCAAGGCGCGTGATGGAACTAAGCCATTCTTCAAGCTGGCGGTAAAACCGGTTCTGGCCATGGCCCGCAAACAGTTCCAGCAGCCCCACCACCAGCGACCCCGCAAGCCCCAGCAGCGAGGATGAAAACGCCGTGCCCATCCCGCCAAGCTGCGCTTCCAGCCCGCTCATAAGATTGTCGAAAACCTGAATTCCGGTTTCATTGTCTTCGGGCGCAAGCGAACGGATTGTGTCGACCACAGCGGGAACTGTGGTTGCCAACCCGTAGAACGTGCCCAGCAAGCCAAGGAATATCAGCAGGTTGATAATGTAGCGCGTGATGTCGCGCAATTCATCCAGCCGCGTTCCGACCGAATCAAGAATGGAACTTGCTGAACCGGAACTGATCTGGGTGCCCAGCCCCCGCCCCCGCAAAAGCGCTGCCAACGGCAGCAACAAGGAAGGCGGCACCGTCGCGTCATGACCGGGTGTGCCTGCAGCGAACCCTTCGATCCACACAATGGACCTGTTCAACTGGATGACCTGCCAGAAGGTCGCAAACACCCCGATCACAAAGACCAGAAAGATGAACCCGTTCAGCCATATATTTGCAAGGAAAATGCCTGCCACGCGCGGCAGGGCGAAATACGTTCCAACGGCAACCAGAACGATGACAAGCAACATCATCACGATCTGGCGGACCGGTCTGGAAAACTGCGTCTGAACCCCAATCTGGGATCTGGCCATGTCGGGCTTCCTGATCCTCTGTTTTTCAAGGTCACACTAGGTCAGTCAGTAGGCAGTGCCAACCGGTGTTTTAACCAAGGCCGGAAATATCATGGCAGATGTTGCGTGTGCGCGCCTTTCGGGCAGGCACAGGCACCTTGAAAAGGCCCCGAAAACAGCTTCGGGGCCTTCTGGTCATTTCCGGGTGTGTCACGCCCAAGCGTCACAAGGGGTGATCAACCGTCTGCCCTGCATCGCGCTTGCGGCGGTTGTCTTCCATGAACTGGTCGAATTCGGCCTTGTCCTTGGCCTCGCGCAGGCGGTGCAAAAAGCTGTCGAATGCGGCTTGTTCGTCTTCCAGACGGCGCAATGTATCGGCCTTGTAGGCGTCAAATGCGGTGTTGCCAGAAGAACGCAGGACGGCTGCGCCCTGACGGGCCTGTTTGCGGCAGGATTTTCCAAACATCTGTTTCCCCCAGATCATATAAGCCAGAAGCGCAAGCCCCACAGGCCAGAACACAATAAAGGCCAGCACCGTCGCGGTGATCCAGCCTGCCTTGCCAAAGCCGTCAAGCCAAGCTTCTGCCTGACGGGCCCATGACATTGGCGCGGTCATTGTCGTCATTTCATACCCCTTTCCAGTTTCAGTGAATGTAATTCACATTTACATATGTGGCAGATCCCGCCGCATTTTCAAGACCCGATGTGAATGTATTTTACATTTTATCCGATTCCGGTCCCGCCGCGCCGCAAATCCGCGCGCGGCGCGCACCCTTTATGTGTCGGACTCCAGAAAACCCAATCCACGCAAATACACCCCCACACCGCTTTCCAGCAGCTGTTCTGCGGTGAAGGGTGCGCGCGCCCCCGGTGTGCCGCGCGCATAAAGCGCGACAATCCCGTGGCTAAGTGCCGTGACATGGGCCGCAAACATCGCAGAGGGGGGGCGGCGGTCCGGGGGCATGCGCGCAGACAGATCGGCAGCCGCGCGCAAAAGAACATTATTGGCGCGCGCACTGGCGGCAGCAAGATCCTTGCTTGCATTCACCGCCACCCCTGATTCGAACATGGCGGCGTAATGGCCCGGATGCGCCCGCGCGAAGGCCAGATAGGCCCGGCCCACAGCCTCGAACGCGACAAGCGGCGAAGGCTGCCCGTCCTTGTAGGCGTATTCCAGCACATCTGCGAACAGGTCAAACCCCTGACGCGCGATTTCTACAATCAGGTCCTCGCGGCCCGTGAAATGGCGATAGGGGGCCGCCGCCGAGACATCCGCGCGTTTTGCCGCTTCGGCCATGGTAAAGCCTTGCGGACCTGTTTCCGCAATAAGCTCCAGCGCGGCATCAACCAATGCCTGCCGCAAATTGCCATGATGATAGCCCCGTTTGGCCATGCCTGCCCTGTCTGGTTGCCTGATCCAGTCATAGACCAAACCCTGCAAAAGTGGAAATCGGTTTTCGATCCGGTTTTTTGCCGAATCAAGGTCTTAGCCCGCGATCAGGTGCAAGCGGTTTTCGCAGTATACCCCCCAAGTGCCGAAATCATCCGCGATGGCTTGCATTGGGGCGCACAAGGCCCTAAATACCGCCGCGAGAGGCTGGCGCGGGCAAGCGCCTTGCCAACCCGGTCAGGTCCGGAAGGAAGCAGCCGCAGCAAATTCCGTTTGGGTCGCTGTCCAGTCTCTCACCTGCACTCTTCGCCCGATCGCCCGACAGACAATGCCCCTGCGTGCGCGGCGTCAGGGACAGGCTATTGTGACAGGCCGCGCAGATATTCAAACAGCGCCTGTCCGCCCTGCCGCAATTCGACATGCATATCCGCGCTTGCGTCTGGGTTCCCTGTCACGCTGCGCAGGAACTGGTCGGGATTGGCAAGATAGGCCACAAAATTATCCTGCGTCCAGCTCACCCCGCGGGAGCGTGCGGCGCGCATGGCATCCGAATAGAACCGGAAATCACCGTCCGACCCGGCTGTGCGCCCCGCAATACCGTAAAGATTGGGGCCACTGCGCCCGCCACGCGCCAGCACAGCCCCATCCTGTGCCGTGACCGCGTGACAGGTTCTGCAATCGGCCCACATCCGTTCACCTGCCTGAACGGCAGGGGCGGCAAGCGCCGAAAGGGCAAGAACCGCTGCGGCAAATCTGTTACGCTGTTTCACCATGCCCCCTTCGGCGTTGTCTGGTGCCAGATATAACATCGTGCAGCCTCAATACAAGCGAACCGGCCCGCAGGCAGGCCAGACCACACGGTGCCGTGTTCGCGTCACGGTTTCAGCCGATAGCCGATGCGCAGCCAGAACCAGCACAACAGCGAAACCGCCAACGCAGTGCCCCCCACGACAAACAGCCCCAGAACAGGCGCGGCATCCGATGCGCCGATCATGCCATAGCGCGCCCCGTCAATCAGATAGAAAACGGGGTTGAACCGGCTGATCATTTCCAGCACCGGCGGCAACCCGGAAATGGAATAGAATGTCCCCGACAGAAACGACAATGGAACGACAATAAAATTCGTGATTGCGGCAATCTGGTCGAATTTGTTGGAAATAATGCCCGCAGCAATTCCGATTGCACCCAGCAGCACCGCCCCCAGCGTCAGGAACACCAGCAACCACACCGGATGCGCCACCCCAAGCCCAAGCACCAGCCACAAGGCCAGCGAAATAACCACGCCCACAACCAGCCCGCGCGCAACACCGCCCGCCAGATAGCCCAGCACAAGTTCCAGTGGCGACAAGGGGGGCATCAGCGTGTCGACAATATTTCCCTGCACCTTGGAAATCACGATAGAGGAGGACGTATTGGCAAAACTGTTCTGGATGACCGTCATCATCAGAATGCCCGGCGCCAGGAACTGAATGAAGGGCACACCCAGCACATCCCCGCGCGCAGGCCCGATGGCCAACGAAAACACTGCCAGAAACAGGCCCGCTGTCACCAGCGGCGCGGCCAGCGTCTGGGTCCAGACAACCAGAAACCGCATCACCTCGCGCCAGGCCAGGGCCTGCAGCCCCAACCAGTTCATCCGCCCGAAACGGCGTATTCCCTTGCCGAAGCGATCGGGTTGTTCTATCTTCTGGTCCAGCATTTCTGGTGCCCTTTCCGGCTTTGACGTCAGTTTCGCACGCTTGGTCATTGTATTTATGTGGCGCGGCTTGTATTTCACCACCTTGCCCTTACACTTCGGGCAATAGAATTCCAAATGGGGCGCGTGACAAGCCCGCCCTGCCGCCAGCCGTGGAGCAGATCATGTCCTGGACCGACGAACGGGTCGAATTGCTAAAGAAAATGTGGATGGAGGGGCAGTCCGCCTCTCAGATTGCCAAGGAACTGGGCGGTGTCACGCGTAATGCGGTCATCGGAAAGGTGCACAGGCTTGGCTTGTCCAACCGCACCGCGTCCGAAGCCGAGGCCACACCGCCCCCCCCCCAAAAAGACGAACACCAGCCCCCCAAGGCCGCGCCCGAAGCGCCGCCCATAGCAGCGGCACCAGCGGCGCGCCCTGAGGCGGCACCGCGCGCACCCGCTGCCGCGGAACCAGTGGCCCCCGTTGTGGACCTTGCAGCCGCGAAAGCGGAACGCGCGGCCGCACGCCCCAAACCCCCAGAGGCCGCGCCCGAACCCGCCGCGAAGCCTGCACCTGCGGCGGAAACCATCTCGACGCCCGCGCCTTATAATCCGCGCCCGATCATTCCGGCGGGTCAACCCTTGCCGCCGCAACCCTCTACTGATGAAATCGACCCCGAAGCGCTGGCAACTGTGCGCGAAGTCGAAAAAACAGCGCGCAAGCTGTCCTTGCTGGAACTGACAGAACGCACCTGCAAATGGCCCATTGGTGACCCGGCCACAGATAATTTCTGGTTTTGCGGCCTGCCTGTCAAACCCGGCAAACCCTATTGCGAAGCCCATGTCGCGGTTGCCTTCCAACCCATGAGCAGCCGGCGCGACCGCAAACGCTGAAATCCTGCCAGCTTTGGCGCGTTCCTGGAAAACCCGCACCGCAAGGCTGCGGGTTTTTTGCCCCCATCGCCTGCGCCCCGATTGCAGGACAGAATGCCGCAAGAGCTGCGCCTTGTTGCCAAAGGTAGTTGACGAAAGAACTCAGGTATAATAACTGACGGGATCAGTAGGGATTATGCGGTTCGCCGCAACAGCCAAAGTGCAGACAGGCGCTACAGCCAGAAGGTTCCTCGACAGCAACTTTAGACCCCTGAAAGAGGTTAACATGACAGTTTTGCGCAGTTCCGTATTTGCCCTGGCGGCCTTCGCCGCAACGCCAACGCTGGCAGATATCACGCTTTACTCGGGGCGTGGCGAACCGCTGGTCGCCCCGATCATCGAAGCCTTCACCGCCCAGACCGGTATCAATGTGAATGTGCGCTATGCCGGCACTGCGGAACTGGCAGTGTTGCTGCAAGAAGAAGGCGACGCGTCGCCTGCTGACCTGTATTGGGCACAAGATGCCGCCGCGCTTGGCGCAGTGGTCGACCTGTTCGCACCCCTGCCCGATACGCTGGTGGCCGATGTGCCCGCCACCTACCGCGACAGTGAAAACCGCTGGGTTGCCACATCCGGGCGCGGCCGCGTCATCGCCTACTCGCCCGAACGCGTGGACGCCGAAGACCTGCCCGCGTCCATGTTCGATCTGACCGATGAAAAATGGAAGGGCCGCATTGCCCTGCCCGTCACCAACGGGTCATTTCTGGCGCATGTCACTGCAATGCGCGTCATGCATGGCGATGACGAAACCCGCGCATGGCTGGAAGGACTCGCGGCAAATGAACCCGTTGCAGTGCGCAACAACACAGCGGCCATTCAGGCTATTGGCGATGGCGAAGCCGATATTTCTGTGACCAACAACTACTATCTCAGCCGCTTCCTGAACCGGGATGCCGAATTCCCTGTCACCCAGACGCTGTTCAGCAACGAAGGTGATATTGGCAACCTGCTGCTGGTTGCCGGCATGGGCGTTCTGGAAAGCTCTGACCAAAAGGAAGACGCACACGCCTTCATCGAATTCCTGCTGTCGCCCGCCGCACAACAGTATTTCACCGGCGAAGTGTCTGAATTCCCGATCATTCCCGGCACGATTGTCACACGTCAGGATATCAACCTTGACGATGTCATCCGTGTTGCGCCAGAAGTGGACCTGAATACAATTGGCGATCTGGAAGGCACATTGGACATGCTGCGTGAAGTTGGGCTGATTTGAGCCTGAGCACCGCCATACAGCCCCGCCTGTGGCATATGCCACGGGCGCGGGCCATCTTTTCGGCCCTCGGTCTTGCGATCGGGGGCCTGATGGTGTTGCCGCTGATCTGGCTGGTCATGCGCGCCGCGCAGGCTGATATCCCGACGGTCATCGACATGTTCACGCGCCCGCGCACTGTGCAGCTTTTGCGCAATACGCTGGCGCTGGTGTTTTGCACCCTGGCCCTGGCGACACTTATTGCGCTGCCACTTGCATGGCTTGTCAGCCGCACCAACCTGAAATATCGCAGGCTGGTCAATATTCTGGCGGTCATTCCGCTGGCCACACCGGGCTATGTGATGGCCTATGCGCTGATCGGGCTGTCGGGCAATTTCGGGTTCATGAATCAGGTCTTTGGCGTCACCATTCCACGGCTTCAGGGGCTTTGGGGTGCGACGCTGGCGTTATCGCTCTATACATTTCCCTATATCTATCTGAACCTGCGCGCCGCATTCGCCGGGCTGGACCAGTCACTGGAAGAAGCCGCCCGCGCCCTTGGCGCCACCCCGAGAGAGGTGTTCTTTCGCGTCACCCTGCCCCATCTTATGCCCGCCTTGATGGCAGGCTGGCTGGTCGTTGGCCTGTATGTCATCGGCGATTTCGGTGCTGTCGCCCTGATGCGTTATGAAGTGTTCAGCTACGCCATTTACATTCAATATTCGGTCATGTTTGACCGCGTCTATGCCGCATGGCTTGCGCTGATGCTGATTGCCATGGCGCTGTCCGTGGTCTGGTGGGAAAGCCGCCTGCGCGAGGGGGCACATTATTCGCGCACCGGGTCTGGTGCAGGCACCGCACGGCGCCGCCTGGCCCTGCCCCCTGCGCTGCAGGCCGCAGGATGGGGGTTTGTCGCGCTGGTTGTGCTGGCCTCTGTCGGGTTGCCCATTGCGGTTCTAAGCTTCTGGATGGTGCGCCTTGATGACCTGCCCGCCGTGATGCCAGCATTGTTGCGCGCGTTTTCGCAATCGCTGTCGGTGGCGGTTCCATCAGCACTGATGGCTGCCGCCATGGCCCTGCCGGTGGCGGTGCTGGCGGTGCGCTACCCGTCACGGCTATCCACATTCATCAACAGAATGGCCTTCGTGGGCTATGCGGTGCCCGCGCTGGCCTTCGCGCTGGCCTTCGTGTTCTTTTCACTGAACGCCGCACGGTTTTTGTATCAGACGCAATTCCTGCTGATATCAGTCTATGCGCTTAGTTTTCTTGCGCTTGCGCTGGGTCCGATCCGGTCGGCGCTGTATCAGGCCCGTCCGTCGATCGAGGAAGCCGCGCGCGCGCTGGGGCATGGCCCGTTTTCGGTTTTTGCGCGTGTCACGCTGCCCACAATCCGCCCCGGCGTGGTGGCAGGGATGGTGCTGGTTTTTGTCATCGCAATGAAGGAATTGCCCATCGCCTTCTTGCTGGCACCCACTGGTTTCCGGCCCTTGTCGATCACCATGTTTTCGCGCACATCCGAAGGCATGCTGATGGAGGCCGCGCCCTATGCGGCCGCAATCATGGCGTTTTCAGCCCTTTTCGTGGGCTTCGTTTTGCGCCATGACAAGAAGGCCGGATAACGGCCAAGGAAAAGCATGTCATGACCACCCTGCCCAAAAGCCTGAGTTTCAAAATGCCTGCCGAGGCAACGCCATCGGGATTCCGGCCAAAGGCCCAGAAAATTCTGCTGACGGTATCGCGCCTGCGCAAGCATTTTCCCTATGGCGATGCGCCGGCGGTTGAACGCGTCAGCTTTGATCTGGGCGAAGGGGAAATGCTGGCCCTGCTTGGCCCGTCGGGCTGTGGTAAAACCACGACCCTGCGCATGATCGGGGGGTTCGAGGCCCCGGATTCCGGAACAGTCAGCCTGCGCGGACAGGACATTACCGGACTGCCCCCCGAAGCGCGCGGAATCGGGTTCGTGTTTCAGGATTATGCGCTGTTTCCGCACCTGAGTGTCGTGGACAATGTGAAATTCGGCCTGCGCAAATTGCCGCGCAAGACCGCGCAGGACCGCGCCCACGAAATGCTGGCCCTTGTCGGGCTTTCGGGGCTGGAGGGGCGCAAGCCGCATGAACTGTCGGGCGGCCAGCAACAGCGCGTTGCCTTGGCACGCACCCTTGCTGTTGCGCCGCCACTGGTGCTGATGGACGAACCATTTTCCAACCTTGACGCCGCCATGCGCGTGGAAACCCGCCAGGAAGTGCGCAAACTGCTGAAAGCTGCCGGATCAGCGGCAATTCTGGTCACGCATGATCAGGAAGAAGCCATGGCCGTGGCCGACCGCATTGCCGTTATGGAAGCAGGGCGCGTGGTCCAGATTGGCACGCCGGATGAAATTTATCGCAATCCCGTATCGGCCTTTGTGGCCTCCTTCCTTGGCCGGTCCAATATTCTGACCGGCACGGCGTCGGGCATGGAAGTGCAGACCGAATTCGGCAGCCTGCCCCTAAGCCGGGCTGCAAACGGGGCCGTGTCCCTGTCCGTGCGGCCAGAACAGATCATGCTGGAACCCGACCCTCACGGGACCGCGTCCGTTGTAGGGCGCGAATTTCGCGGCCATGACCAGTTGTTCTGGGTCCAGGAGGGCGAGCGCTGCATGCTGGTGATTTCCGGTGCCGGCGCAAGTATTGATATCGGCGCCAAGGTGCGTTTGCGGATATGCGACTGCGTGGTACCTTTGGGCTGAGAGGGCTGCGCTGTTTTCCCGTATGGGAAACGGAATTTTAATGTTTGGCGTAGAAGCTGTGTCAGGACGTCTATTCCGGGGCACGCGCGCATATGTTTCAATCCTCCACCATCTCAAGTTCCCAGTTCGAACTGGACAGGCTGGCGCGGCAATCCGTGGACCTTGGCCATAACATCGTTTTGATACATGCCTGTGTGGATTTGCTTGATACTGTCATGAACAATCAGGTCACACTTGTGAACGATGCCCAGACAGCCGCACAGCATATTTCCCGCGCGAATACATCCGTCAGGACGGCTGCGGAACATGTTGGCACCACAGTGACGGACACCCTGGAAACAGTCGGCCATTCCGCCGCGTGTATTCG
Organism: Paracoccaceae bacterium; assembly: GCA_017510335.1. Classification (GTDB taxonomy): domain Bacteria; phylum Pseudomonadota; class Alphaproteobacteria; order Rhodobacterales; family Rhodobacteraceae; genus Roseinatronobacter. Next base: position 22,932 of record JAFWNM010000028.1, on the reverse strand, counting down.
CGCGACCCTGGACAAAAGCCAGACCGTGGCGGAATGGGTGCAGACCCTTGATGCGACAATGGCCGCCATCACCCGCACCCTTGGCGACATGTCCAGTCGGGCCAATGCCATCAAGGACATTGCCCAGCAGGTCAATATGCTGTCCATCAATGCCCGTATAGAAGCGGCCCGGTCTGGTGAAGCGGGGCGCGGCTTCGCTGTTGTCGCACAGGAAATTGACCGCCTGTCGCACCAGACTGCGGAAACAACCCAGGGCATTACCCTGTCCATCGAGGAATTGACGGGAAGTATATCAAAACTTCAAAAGGATTCGGGCGTTGTTGCCAAAGATGCCAGCCAGACCCTGAAGGACAGCAGCGCAATTGAAGATGCCTTGGGCAAAATCATCGAAAAAGTGGCGCAAAGCGAAGCCTCTGTCACCGAAATCCTGACCAAGGCAGCCGATGTCGACGCCGCAAATAGCAGCTTCATGCCGGTCTTCGCCAAGGTGAAAAAAGGTATTTCAGAAACCGCCGCCCATTTGCATGACGCACGCGCGCAACTGGATACGGTTGTCGATATCAGTGAATCCATGGTGCAGAAAACTGTCGAACTTGGCGGCGCGTCAGATGACGCCGCGATGATCGAGCTGGTTCAGACCACTGCCACGGACATGGCCGCAGCATTGGAACAGGCGGTGGCGCGTGGTGACATAACCATGGCGCAGCTTATGAATTTCACCTATCAGCCCATCCCCGACACCAACCCCCAACAGCACCTTGCCCCGTTCACGGACCTGACCGACCGCCTGTTTCCCGCATTTCAGGAAGCCGTCCTTCAGAGCAACCCCAAAATCACGTTTTGTGCCGCAGTGGATCGCAACGGCTACCTGCCGACCCATAACCGGAAGTTTTCCAAACGGCAGACGCGCGATGTGGACTGGAACGCTGCGAATGCGCGAAACAGGCGCATTTTCAACGACCGCGTCGGGTTGGGTGCGGGCCAGAACACCAGACCTTTCCTGTTGCAGATCTATCGCCGCGATATGGGCGGCGGGGACTACAAGATGATGAAGGACATATCCGCCCCGATCATGGTGAACGGGGCGCATTGGGGTGGATTGCGCCTGGCGTATGAATATCGGGGCGAAATGCACTGACCCAGACACACGCCCAACGCCACAAACGGCAACGCGAAGCAGGTGCCTGACAGGCATCTGCTGTCAGGCTTCACCATCCAGCCCGGCGGCAATGGCCCCTGCAAGCGCGGCGTCGGCATCGTTGTCCGATGTGTCGCCCGTCACACCAATTGCGCCGACCACGACACCGCCCTTGCGCAACAGCACACCGCCGGGAACAGGCACGACCTGCCCGCCATACACACCATTCACAGCCGCCATGAAATAAGCCTGTGCTTCTGCGCGCGCCATTTGCGCCCGCCCCGCCATGCCCAGCATGACCGCGCCGTAAGCCTTGCCCTGTGCAATGGCGAACCGTCCCGGTGCCGCGCCGTCTTCGCGTTCGAAGGCCAGAACATGGCCCCCGCTGTCAAGCACCACCACCGACAAGGGTTTCAGCCCCAACTCGCGCCCTTTTTGGCGGGTGTTTGCAATGATGGTGCGCGCTTGATCCAATGTCAGTGTCATATCCGGGTTTCCCTATACCGCCTGTTTGCCCCGACATACCCCAGTGCGCGCTGCGCGCAAGACCGGATGCGGATAATCGGCCAACCCTGACGGTTCTTGTCGCGGGCGGCCTATCCCCGCCAGACACACACGCGTCCCGCCCGATGATGATGTCAGCCGCCCTTGCGTTTGGCCTTCTTGCGCGCTTTCGCCTCGCCGGTTTTGCGTTTGCCCACAGCACGCCGGACCGGGCGCCCGCGCCCGTGCCTGCCGCGCGGGCTACGGGCTGGTGCCTCGCCCTCCACCTCCAGCAATTCCAGCGCCAACCCGCCGGTTACGGGTTCGGCCTCGGCCAGTTTGACCTTCACGCGCTGGCCAAGGCCAATGCGAAACCCTGTGCGTTCCCCTTCCAGCACATGCGTGTCGGGGTCATGGCGGAAATATTCATCCCCGATCGCGCGAATGGGCACCAGACCATCTGCGCCCGTTTCATCCAGCTTCACAAACACCCCGAACCGCGCCACGCCCGAGACGCGCCCGGTGAATTCCGCCCCGATCCGTTCGGCCAGAAACGCCGCAAGGTAGCGGTCTGCCGTGTCGCGTTCAGCCGCCATGGACCGGCGTTCGGCCTCTGATATAGCTTTGGCGGTTTCGTCCAGATGGTCGATATCCCATTGCGTCAGCCCGTCATCCCCCCATCGATGCGCCGCAATCAACGCCCGATGCACAATCAGGTCTGCATAGCGTCGGATGGGGGATGTGAAATGCGCATATTCCTGCAAGGCCAGCCCGAAATGCCCGAAATTTTGTGCATTGTAATACGCCTGTGTCATGGACCGAAGGGTGGCCATGTTGATCAGTTCGTCAAATTCCGTGCCTTCCGCCTGTGCCAGCAACTGGTTGAAATGACGTGTTTTCAGCACCTGCCCCTTGGCCAGCGCAAAACCGGATTCACGCGCCAGTTCACGCAAGGATTCCATTTTTTCGGGGCTGGGTTCTTCATGGACACGATAAAGCAGCGCCGACCCTTTTTCGCGCAGGGTTTCGGCGGCGGCAACATTGGCAAGGACCATAAAATCCTCAACCAGACGGTGCGCGTCAAACCGTTCCTTGAATGCAACCGAAGTGACGCGCCCTTCTTCCGACAGGACAATCTGGCGTTCGGGCAGGTCAATATCCAGCGGTTGGCGCCGGTCGCGTGCGCGGCGCAGCGCACGATAGGCGCCAAACAGGTCGCGCAACCCGTCCGCCAAGGGGGTGGTTGCGTCGTCCAACTGCCCTTCATCTGCCGCCTGCGCCTGCTCATAGGTCAGCGACGCACGCGAACGCATCATTGCGCGGTGGAAATCATGCGTCAGCTTGGTTCCATGCGCATCAATCACCATGCGCAACGCGATGCAGGGCCGGTCAACGCCTTCGTGCAACGAACACAGGTCCCCCGACAGAATATCAGGCAGCATCGGCACAACGCGGTCAGGAAAATAAGTGGAATTGCCGCGCCGGCGTGCCTCATAGTCCAATTCGGACCCGGCGCGCACATAGGCCGCAACATCTGCAATTGCCACCCACAGAATGAAGCCGCCCGCGTTTTCGGGGTCAGGGTCCGCGCTGGCCATGATCGCATCATCATGGTCCCGCGCATCCCATGGATCGATGGTCAGCAAATCCAGATCGCGCAGGTCGCGCCGCCCCGCCAGTGGCAGGGGCACGGCGCGGTCCGCCTCGGCAATCACAGCATCGGGGAACGCATCGCGGATGCCATGCTGATGAATCGCAATCAGCGACACAGCCTTGGGCGCAGTGGGGTCGCCAAGACGCGCGACAATGCGTGCGGCAGGCGGGCCAAAACGGCCCTTGCCCAAGGGTTCGGCATGGACCAACTCGCCATCCTGCGCGCCGCCGGTGTCATTGGGACCAACACGCCAGTCACGGTCCGCCCCCTTGTCGATGGGCACCACCCGGCCACCTTCGGCGGATTGGCGGAAAACCCCCAGAATGCGCGTCGGGTTCGTGCCGATCTTGCGTATCAGCCGGGCCTGATAATCATAATCATGGCCGCGAATCGCCTCAATACGCGCCAGAACGCGGTCACCTTCGCCAAGGGCGGGGTCATCATTGCGCGTCAGGAACAGGATACGCGGTGCAGGCCCGTCGCTGCGCCATTCCACGGCGCGCGCGAACAGATCGCCCTGCGCGTCGGGGGCCAGAATTTCCAGCACTGTCACGGGCGGCAATGCGCCTGTGCCACCGGATGCACGACGCCGCGGCACAATGCCCTCGCCCTCCAACTCGCGCAGAAGGGCTTTCAGGTCAATCTTTGCCCCGCCCTTGATCCCGAAGGCTTTGGCAATATCGCGCCGGCTGGCAGCGGGGTTTTCCACGATCCAGGCGCGCAACTGGTCCAGACTTGGCAATTGTTTCATGCAAATCCCCTGTATTCAGATTGGCCCGCGCGCGTTTCGCAAGGCAGGGGCAACGCCCCTGCCGAGGGTGGTTGGGCGGGGCGGAACGGGCGCGGGCCAAGCGTGGGGAAAAAGCACATCATGCGCGATCCTTAGCATGCGTCCTGCGTGCCGTCACGGCGCATTCGCCCTATAGCGGGCGCAGCATGTCGCGATGCGCGATGCCCGCATCCTGATATTCCGGCCCCGTGGCCACAAACCCCAACCTTTCATAAAACCCGATGGCATGGGTCTGTGCGCCCAGTCTGGCATGGGTCACCCCGTCCATCTGGCGCAGGCAGTCCAGCGCGGCTTCAATCAGCGCAATGCCAATTCCCTGCCCGCGCAGCTGCGCCAGCACGCACACACGTCCTATCTTGCCCACGCCGCCCGCAATGATCATGCGCGCGCACCCGACGGCCTGCCCGTCCTTGCGCGCCAGCAGGTGCAGCGCGTCAGTGTCGCGCCCGTCCACTTCTTCACTCACGCAAACGCCCTGTTCCTCAATGAACACAGCGCGGCGCAAGGCGTGACAGGTGGCAATATCCTCGGTCAGGGCAATAGACAGCGTCATGCGAAATACGCCCGCAAGATACGGCCATAGACCGCTTTCAACTGGTGTATCTGGTCAATTTCCACATATTCATCGACCTGATGCATCGATGTGCCCACCAGCCCGAATTCCACCACCGCACAATGATCCTTGATGAAACGCGCATCCGATGTGCCCCCTGACGTGGACAGCACCGGCACGACCCCGCATTCGGCACTGACCGCCGCCACCACAAGGTCCGACAGTCGCCCCGGTGGCGTCAGGAAGCTTTCGCCAGAAATCTGGATGTCCAGCTCCAGCCTCACATCTGTCCCGGCGCAAACATCTTGCGCGACATCGCGCAGCCAGTCCGACAGGCCGGCACCGGTATGCAGGTCATTGAAGCGGATATTCAGCGCCGCGCGACCCTGCGCCGGAATGATATTCGATGCGGAATTGCCTACATCAATGCCCGTCAGCGCCAGTGTGGACGGGTCGAAATGTTCCGTGCCTTTGTCCAGTTCATGGCGTGCCAGCCGGTCCAGATAGCGCACCAGCACCGGCAGCGGGTTTGCCGCGCGGTGTGGATAGGCGGCATGCCCCTGCCGCCCGCGGGCCACCACCTGCGCATTCAACGACCCGCGCCGCCCAATCTTGATCATCTCGCCCATCGTATTCGGGCAGGTGGGTTCGCCCACAATGCAATCGGTCATCGCCTCGCCGCGCGGGGCCATCCAGTCCAGCAGCGCCAGGGTGCCATCACGCCCCGGCCCTTCTTCATCGCCGGTGATGGTCAGGATCACGGCGCCGTCCGGCGGGGTGGTCTGCACGAATTCCGTCACCGCCGTGACAAAGGCCGCAACGCCCGATTTCATGTCGCATGCGCCGCGACCCCAGATACGGCCCGCGTCAATTTCGCCGCTGAAGGGCGCGCGCGTCCAGTCCTCAGGGTTGCCGGGCGGCACAACGTCGGTATGGCCATTAAACCCCAATGTCCGCGCATGTCCGCGCGCGCCCCAGCGTGCGAACAGATTGGGCGTGTCGTTGCGGTCCACACGCACGCAGGTAAACCCTGCGTCTTCCAGAATGGATTGCAGCAACTCCAGCGCGCCCCCGTCATGCGGGGTGACCGACGGGCAGCGGACAAGGTTTTGTGTCAAGGCAACGGGGCAAAGCGTGTCAGTCATTTTCATCGGCATCATTGAACCATGTTTTCTGCGCGACAATCACGGCATTTTCCGCCAGCGCGCGCGCCATCAGATCGCGTTCTTCCTGTGGCACGTCGTCCCCTGCAGCAAGGCGTTCGTCCAATGTGCCATAGCTTGTGACATCCAGCGGGCGCAAATCTGCCTGTTTGAGGACGGCGACAGTTTCGCGCACCGCCTCGGCCTCGTCAACGCCGGTGGCATAGACCAGAAGGCCCGCACCTGTCGCCCCTTTGGGCAGGCTGTCACCGGGCATATGCCCCAGTTCGACCATAAGCGTATAGACCTGCTGCGGGCGCTTGGGCTTTTCGGGCGGGGGGGCTGGGGTGTCTGGCATGGCGGGTTCCTTTCGTGCAATTCACCTGTCAGGAATTCGCCTTCAGGGCAAGCCCCGCATCGCATATGGGGGCTGGCACGGGGCTGGAACTGGGGACGGTGTTTCGCTATGGACGGATCAGCAACATCCATGCGGAGTGTCACATATGCCCCATACCATCGCGGAAATCGCCCATGCGCTGGGTTTGCGTGCCGAAGGGGCGCTTGATCTGGCTGTCACCCACGCCGCCGAACCCGCGCTGGCAGGGCCGGACGCGCTGGCCATGGCGATGGACCCGAAATACGCCGCCGGGCTGGCACAAGGGCAGGCACAGGCCGCAATTGTGTGGGACGGCGCGGACTGGCAGTCGATGGGGTTGAAAGCGGCGCTGTTTGCCCCCCGCCCCCGCTGGGCTATGGCGGGCATTTCCGAGTTGCTGGACCCGGGCTATGATTTCGGCACGGGAATTCACCCGCAATCCTTCATTCATCCGACAGCACAAGTGGCGACAGGGGCCTGCATTGGGCCGTTTACCAGTATTGGCGCGCGCGCGGTCATTGGCTCGAATGCCCGCATTGCACCGAATGTGACTGTGGCCGAGGACGTGGTCATCGGCGCGGATGTCATTTTGCATGCGGGCGCGCGCATTGGCGCGCGTGTGGTCATTGGTGCGCGGTTCATTGGCCAGCCCAATTGCGTAGTGGGCGGGTGCGGATTCAGTTTCGTGACACCAGAACCTTCGGGCGCAGAAGATGTGCGCGCCAGCCTGTCAGGGGAACGGCAGCTGCGCGCGCAGAAATGGCATCGCATCCAGTCATTGGGCGCGGTGCGTATTGGCGATGATGTGGAACTGGGGGCGAATTCATCCATCGACCGGGGCACCATCCGCGATACACTCATCGGGTCGGGCACCAAGATAGATTCGGTCTGCCAGATCGGCCATAATGTCCAGATAGGCGAGGATTGCATGATGTGCGGCATGGCCGGTGTCGCGGGGTCCGCGCGCATTGGCAACCGTGTGCTGCTGGCGGGCAAAGTGGCGGTGAATGACAATATTTTCATAGGCGATGATGTGATTGTCGGCGGTGCCAGCCGCGTGTTTACCAATGTCCCTGCCGGACGCGCGGTTCTGGGTGACCCGGCCACCAAGCTGGAAACGCAGTTGGAAATTCGCAAGATCATCCGCCGACTGCCGCGGCTGGTGGCCAATGTGGCCAAATTGCAGGACGCGGTTTTCGGGCCGGACCGCAAGGGATGACAGCAAAAGGCCCGCAACATGGTGGTTGCGGGCCTTTGTGACATTATCGCGTCATCGTCGTATCAGGCAGCTTTGCGCGGGGCGCCAATCTTGGCTGTTGAGGATTCAGCTTCAGTCACCATGGCATGGTGCAGCACCTTGATGGCCTCGTCCTTGCTGTCACGCGGCAGCAGGAACTGCACTTCGACACGGCGCAGGCCCTGCTGGGCGGCCAAAGCCTTGATGCCCGCCTCCTCCAGCGCGGTCAGACCGCGCGCCAGCACCGAAATCTCGCTTAAATCCGATCCGATGACGGACACCATGGCCAATGGCCGTGCGGTCACTTCGGCATTGGGATAGGTTTTCAGAATGTCGCGTTCGACACGGCGAATGGCCTTCAGGGACCCGCTTAAGTAATGGGTGATGGTGTTGGCGTTGGAGTGTTTGGACACAATCCAGATATTGTGCCGCGCCAGCGCATCCAGAATACACGCATCATAGCCCTTCACGCCCACCATGTCGGGTTCATGCACTTCGAACGCATGCACGCCAAGGCCAGTGACCATTTCCACGCGTCCCGCACTGCCCCCGTCAGGACCGATCAGCGTGCCGGGGTCGTCGGGTTCGAACGCATGTTTCACACGCAGCGGCACATCAGCGCGGCGCAACACGCGCGCGGCGTTCGGGTGGATCGCTTCCATGCCAAGATTGGACAATTGGTCGGCCACGTCATAGCTGGTGCGACCAATCTTGCGGGTGTTTTCCTCGCCCACAATCTTGGGGTCCGCTGAGGACAGATGGAATTCCTTGTGAATAATCGCCTCTGCCGCGCGGGTCTGGGCTGCAAGATGGGCAAAGACCACTTCGGAATAGCCACGATCATATTCGCGCATCAACCCCTCTGCGCAATGCGCATACCCTGTTACGATAGGCAGTTCTAAAGTAAGATCAATGCCTTCCATCGCTTTATTCAAGCGTTCTGACAAGTCAGGGTTGCTGTCATCGCGCCAGCCGGACAGGTCGACAAAGCGTGCATTCACGCCGTGGCGCTGCAGCAGCAAGGCCGTAACGAAGGCGGAATGCGCCTCGCCCATGCCCGACAGCAATTCGCGCACTGTCTGCATTTGCTGGTCAATGCGGAAATGTCCGTATGACCCAAGGCGCTGCAAATCCAGCAAACAGGCGCGCGCCCCTTCAATGCGGTCGCGCACGAAGGCATCGGCGCGGTCGCGGTCGCCGTCATGGTCCAGAATCTCGCCGTGGATTTCGCACATGCGCGCGGCCGTATCGCGCAGCGCGTCGCCCCAGCCTGCACCACTATCGTCATGGGCAAAACGGGCATATACACCGGGCGATCCGGTCTTTTTATGTTCCAGCAGCATGTTGGTAATACCGCCAAACGCGGATACGACAAAAACGCGGTTATAAATTGCGGCTTGGTCGCGGTCACCGACATAAAGCGTGTCAAGCAATTCGCGGGCGCGGCTCATGCAGGTGCCGCCGATTTTCTCAACAGTGTGCGTCATGGGGTTTCGGGCAGGTGGCTTTTCACCCCTGCCCGCCTTTGGTTCAGGAATTTTCAAGTGCGTAGGACCCGTCTTCGCGGTGCACTTCATTGCCTGTCACGGGCGGGTTGAAGCAGCAGGCGAAAACCATTTCAGTCTTGCAGCGCAGCGTGTGCTTGTCATGCAGGTTCAGCGCATACATCACACCGGGGCGCAAATCATGCACTGCGCCGGTAGCAAGGTCTTCGATGCTGCCTTCGCCCGAAATGCAATACACACTTTCAAAGTGGTTCTTGTAATGGAAGGTATGTTCGCTGCCTGCCGCGATGGTGGTAATGTGGAACGAAAACCCCATCCCGTCATCTGCAAGCAACAAGCGCACCGACTCCCATTGTTGCGCACCTACGCGCCGGTCAGTTGATTTTTCCTTGTGAAAGTCACGAATGATCATGCCTGCTTACTCCGCTGCTATTTTCTGACTGGTTTGCGCCTTGATGGCGGTTTCCAGAATATCAAGTCCGGCCGCAAATTGGTCTTGCGGAATGGTCAGGGGCGCAAGAACTTTCACCACTTCGTCATGGGCGCCGGATGTTTCAATGATCAGCCCGTGTTCAAAGCATGTCGCGCAAATGGCCGATGCCATGTCACCACTGCCCACATCAATGCCCTGCATCATGCCGCGCCCCTTCAGGGTTGCGCCCGGAACATGGGCGGCAATCGCGCGCAGACGTTCGGTCAGAAAGGCGGATTTCGCTTCGGTCTGGCGCTGGAAGGCATCGTTGGCCCAGAACTTTTCAAGTGCCACGCGCGCTGTCACAAAGGCATGGTTGTTGCCGCGGAACGTGCCGTTATGCTCGGCAGGTTTCCACACATCCAGATCAGGGCGGATCAGCAGACCGGCAAAAGGCAGCCCCATCCCCGACAGCGATTTCGCCAGCGGAATCAGGTCGGGCTGGATGCCCATCCCTTCAAAGCTGAAGAACGGGCCAGTGCGCCCGACGCCTGCCTGAATATCATCCATGATGACAAGCGCGCCATGTTCGCGCGCCAGCGCTTGCAACCCTTTAAGGAATTTGGTGCTGGCAGCATTCAGCCCGCCTTCGCCTTGCACAGGTTCAATCAGGAACGCGGCAGGCGCATCAATCCCGCTGGACGGGTTTTCCAGCATGGCGCGAATCATGGCCAGCGAATCAACGCCGTCCATCGCCCCCTCGAAGGGCATGCGCACCACGCCTGACAACGACATGCCCGCCCCTGCCCGCTTGCCGGCATTGCCGGTTGCCGCCAGCGCGCCCATGGTCATGCCATGAAACCCGTTGGTAAAGGCGATGATGGTGTCGCGTCCGGTGGTTTTGCGCGCCAGTTTCATGGCCGCTTCCACTGCGTTTGTGCCGGTGGGGCCAGTGAACATGAACTTGTAATCCATGCCGCGCGGGGTCAGGATCAGTCGCTCGAACGCGTCCAGAAAATCGGCTTTCGCGTCAGTATGCATATCCAGCCCGTGGGTCACGCCATCGCGGCTGATATGCTCCATCAGCGCGGCTTTCATGTCGGGGTCGTTATGTCCGTAGTTCAACGATGAACAGCCCGCCAGAAAGTCGGTGTAATTGCGCCCATCGGAATCGGTCATGGTGGCGTTTTGCGCCTTGGTGAAGGTTACCGGAAACGCGCGGCAATAGCTGCGTGCCTGCGATTCGCGGCGTGAGTAGATATCGGTCTTGGAACCGTGTGTCATGGCTTTTGGCCTTTCAATTCGTGAATAAAATGCTGCGTGGGCCAGAGTCAGGCCGCGATCCGCAGCGCCTTGCGTGGCAGGCTGATTGTCACCAGATGCTCGGTCGCATGCTGGCCATCAAGGTGGTTATCGCGGTCAAAATGCGGCGCATCCGACAGCCGGCCGCCCAGATCGCGCGCGAAGCTGCGAAACAGGCCCCAGGACGCGGCATTGCCCTTGGTAATCGTGGTTTCCAGCGCCTGCACTTCGGCACAGGCCGGACGGTTCAACAGCGCGGACAACATCCGCTTGCCCAAGCCCAACCCGCGCGCATCCGAATGCACAGCAACTTGCCAGACGAAAATTGTGTCTGGCTGGTCAGGCGGAATATGGCCGGAAATCCAGCCCAGAACCTGCCCGTCCCGTTCTGCCAGAATGCAGGTTTCTGCAAAATGGTCGCACTGGACCAGATTCATATACATCGAATTCTGATCCAGCGGCGGACAAGCTGCTACCAGCTTCCATACCTCTGACCCGTCTTCCTTGCATGGCTTGCGAAGGTGCAACAGGTCACCGGCTGCGCTTACGATTTTCAGGTTTTCTTTCGACATGTGCTCATTTTCTGGTCGTTTCCTTTGGCTTACGATATATAGCGACATCTAAAAATTTTTCAACCTTAAGCATTTTTCCAGAAAGCTTGACAAATAATTATATCAATTTCGTATACTTAGGTCATTTTTTCGTTTGAATACGCCCCACACTCAACAAAATTGCTTCGTTTATTTAATTATTTGCCTAGCGAAGCACTTTATGGCCCGTTGACGAAAACCCAGACAAGTTGGCCCTTGAACTTATGCAGCCCACACGGCAATGTGGCCGCCACCCATTCCAAAACTGCAAGGCTGACGTGACCGACCGTTCTTCTGACACGCTGATTGCGCTGCGTCGCATCATGCACGCACTGGAAGGGAACGCGCGCGCAATGGCGCGGGCGTCCAACCTGTCGCAGGCACAATTGCTTGTGCTGTATACTCTGGCAAAAAACGGGCAGGAAATGCCGCGCGACATTGCACGCGCGCTGGGGGTTGGTCAGGCGACGATTTCAACGCAGATTGACAAACTGGAATTGCGCGGGCTGGTGCGGCGCGAACGCAGGCATTCGGACCGGCGCGCGATCTGGGTTATCTTGACAGATACAGGTCGCGCCCTGCTGGACCAGACGCCAGACCCCTTGCATGAACGCTTCACCACCCGCTTCCGAGAGCTGGAAAACTGGGAACAAACAATGATGCTGGCCGCTGTCGAACGGCTGGGAAGCCTGTTTGATGCCGAAAACACCACGCCCTTCCCCCCGTCAGAGGATGGGCGCGGCCTTGGCCCTATGGATGGGGCACAGGGGTAACCCCTGCCCCCACCTGGTCAGCCAATATCTTGCAACTGCGCCAATGCGCGGCCCAGGCGGTCGATCTCCTCGGCCAGCAAGGCGGATTTTTCGCGCGCCTCACTCACAACCTCTTCTGGGGCGCTGGCCACGAATTTGGCGTTGTTCAAGCGCCCCTCGATGCCCGCGCGTTCTTTCTCGGCTTTGGCCTGGGTCTTTTGCAGCCGGTCCTTTTCGGCGGCAATGTCAATCACCCCCTCCAGTGGCAGGCCAAATGTGCCCCCTTCGACCGCCACGGTAATGGACCCTTTGGGCAAGGCGTCCACCTGTTCCAATGATGCAATGCGCGCCAGTTTTGACACCAGCGCCATGTTGCGCGCCAATGCCGCCTGCCCGTCCGCGTTCAGGTCCAGTTGCACCATGTTCAGCTTCAACCCCACCGGCACGCGCAATTGCTGGCGCGCAGACCGGATGGTTTCAATCAACCCGATCACCCAGTTCATTTCACGCAGCGCGGCCGTGTCCACCAGTTCGGCGCCGTATTCGGGCCAATCGGCATGCGCGCAGATCTTGTCGCGCGCGCCGGTCAGCTGCCACAGTTCTTCGGTGATGAAGGGCATGATCGGGTGCAGCAACACCATGCACTGGTCCAGCACCCACCCCATGGTGTCGCGGGTTTCCTGCGCCTGATCACCATCAAACAGCGGTTTGGCGAATTCCACATACCAGTCACAGACCTTGCCCCAGACGAAGGCGTAAAGCGCGTTGGCGGCATCGTTGAACCGATACTCCGTCAACGCCATATCGACGGTTTCGCGCACGCGCGCCGTTTCCCCGATGATCCAGCGGTTGACGGTGGCTTGCGCCTGTGGCGGGGCCGTTTGTGTGCGGTGGTTCTCCCAGACCCCGTTCATCTCGGCAAAGCGGCAGGCATTCCACAATTTCGTGGTGAAATTCCGGTAGCCCGCAATGCGGCTTGTATCCAGCTTCAACACACCGCCCATGCTGGCCATGGCCGCGTTGGTAAAACGCAACGCATCTGCACCATATTCGTCAATTATTTCAAGTGGATCAACGACATTGCCAAGGGATTTGGACATCTTCTTGCCCTTGGCATCGCGCACCAACCCGTGCAGATAGACATGGTGGAAAGGAATGTCATCCACCACTGCCAGTTGCATCATCATCATGCGCGCGACCCAGAAGAACAGAATATCCTGCCCGGTGATCAGAACGCTTGTCGGGAAGAAACGCTTGAGTTCGTCTGTCTGCTCCGGCCAGCCCAGCGTACCAATAGGCCAAAGGCCCGAGGAAAACCATGTATCAAGCACGTCGGGGTCGCGCGTTAACTTTCTTCCTTGCGCCATATCTTGCGCATCCGCCTCTGTCGGTGCGCAAAACATCTTGCCGTCTTCGTCATACCAAACCGGAATCTGATGCCCCCACCACAACTGGCGGGAAATGCACCACGGCTCGATATTCTCCAGCCAATGGAAATAGGTCTTCTCGCCACTCTCCGGCATGATCTTCACGCGCCCGTCGCGCACCGCGTCCAGCGCTGGCCCCACAACCTTCTCAGCGTCAACAAACCACTGGTCGGTCAGCATCGGCTCAATCACAACTTTGGACCTGTCGCCAAAGGGTTGCATAATCTTCTTCGCCTCGACCAGCGGCACCAGCGCAGCGGGGTCGTCATCTTCGCCCAGCTTGCGGCCAAGGCGCGGATCATCCGCGCGGGTCATCACGGCCAGCCCCTCAGTGGTAATTTCATCGACCACCGCCGCCCGCGCCGCATACCGGTCCAGTCCGCGCAAATGGTCAGGCACAAGGTTCAGCGCGTCGGCCTCTGCCTCGGACAACACCCGCGCGCCGCGCGCCACCGCACCGGCCACAGCCGCCGCCTCGGCATAAGACGGGCCATCAGCCCGCATCTGCGCGCGCATGTCCATCAGCCGGTACATTGGAATCCCGCCGCGTTTGGCAACGCCATAGTCATTGGCATCATGCGCGCCCGTAATCTTCACCGCGCCAGACCCGAAGGCAGGATCAGGATACTCATCAGTGATAATCGGAATCAACCGGCGATGCTCTTTCGGGCCAACTGGAATTTCACATAGTTTTCCGATAATTGGGGCGTATCGCTTATCTGATGGATGAACTGCAACTGCCCCGTCCCCCAACATGGTTTCAGGCCGTGTCGTTGCAATGGAAATGTAATCGCGCTGCTCGCGGAAAATCACATTTCCGTCTTCATCTTGCTCCAAATACTCATAGCTTTCGCCGCCAGCCAACGGGTATTTGAAATGCCACATATGGCCGTCAGTTTCGATATTCTCGACCTCAAGATCGGAAATCGCGGTTTCAAAATGCGGGTCCCAGTTGACCAACCGCTTGCCACGGTAAATCAGGCCCTTGTTATACATCTCCACAAACACCTTGATCACGGCATCGTGGAAATTGCCATCCTCGCCGGCAGGCGCACCGGGCGCTCCGGACATGGTAAAGGCATTGCGCGACCAGTCCAGCGAACAGCCCAAGCGCTGCAACTGCCCGATGATGGTGCCGCCGGACTGGGCCTTCCACTCCCAGACTTTCGCCAGAAATTCCTCGCGCGTGAAATCGGTGCGCTTCTTGCCCTGCTTGGCCAGTTCGCGTTCAACAACCATCTGGGTGGCAATGCCTGCATGGTCCTGTCCTGGCTGCCACAGCGTGTCAAAGCCCTGCATGCGTTTCCAACGCACCAGAATATCCTGCAGCGTGTTGTTGAACGCATGGCCCATATGCAGGCTGCCCGTCACATTGGGCGGCGGGATCATGATGCTGAAGGCGTCGTCGCGGCGCTTGTTTTTACCCGCTGCAAAGGCGTTTTGCGCCTGCCACATATCGGCAATCCGCTTTTCGGCGGTCTGCGCGTCAAAATTCTTGTCCATCGCCATCTGTCCGGCCCCGTTCCTTTGGTTTGGAACCGTGTTTAGCGCCCCTGTTCGCCAAGGGAAAGCCCCGCAACCCGCCGCAGTTGCGCGCGCTAGCGTATTTGGCGGATCGTATCACCAGGCTCCATGCGCGGGCTAAGTTCTATGACCTTGCCACCGATTGTGCCGTCCTTGTTCTTGCCAGCGACAATTTCGGCAGCCTGCTGGCCAATTTCGCGGCGGCACGCATTCGTGGTGGCCAGCCGCAAGCGCAACCCATCCAGCAATTCCAGCCCGTTGAAGCCCGCCAACCCGATCTTTCCGGGAACATCCAGCCCCTGATCCAGACAATACAGCAACCCACCCGCGCCAATCATGTCATTGGAATAATACAGGAAATCAAGGTCTGGGTTGGCCTGCAGGATGGCCGCCGTCATTTCGCGCCCTTTTGCCAGTGACGACCCGCCCGCGTAATGTTCGGTCGCAGCCAGCGACACACCCGCCGCAGTCAGGGCTTCGGTGAACCCCTCCAGCCGCTTTCGCGCCCTGTGGTCATCGGGCATCTTGGACCCCATGAACCCGATCCGCCGGTAGCCTGCGGCCAGGATCGCTTCCGCCATTTCACGGCCCGCACGCTTGTGGGAAATACCGACCATGGAATCAATCGGCGTGCCGTCAATATCCATGATCTCGACAATCGGAACACCGGCGGCAGCCAGCATGGCACGCGACGCTTCGGAATGCTCCAGCCCTGCCAGGATCATGCCGGACGGGCGCCAGGACAGCATTTCATAGATGACATTCTCCTCGCGCTCGGGCTTGTAATCGGTTGCGCCGAAAACCGGTTGCAGCCCCGAATCCTCCAGCGCTTCGGAAATACCACCCAGCACTTCTGGAAACACCATATTGGCCAGCGACGGAATGACTACGCCCACCAGATTGACGCGCTGGCTGGCCAGTGCACCGGCAATCTTGTTGGGCACATAGCCCAGTGCCTTGGCCGCAGCCAGAACCTTGTCGCGGGTCGCAGGCGACACATCGGCGCGGTTGCGCAGCACGCGACTGACCGTCATTTCACTGACACCACTGGCATCAGAGACATCACGCAAAGTCAGGGGGCGGTGGCTTTCAGGGGGCAGATAAGGGGGCAAATCCGTAATCCTGTCAGAGTTTGGTTCGGATATTATGTTAGCGCCTGATCATAACAATGAGCAAGAGCGAAGCCACCCCCGTGACAAGCGCATCCTGACACGCTATTGCAAAGACCGATGGCCCCGTGGCTCAACTGGATATAGCAGCCCCCTCCTAAGGGGCAGGTTGCAGGTTCGAATCCTGCCGGGGTCACCAATGCCATGCAACAGGTCGGCAGGCGCAGCGCATCAGTTGGGCAGTGCCGTTTCGGCGGGGCTTCCTTTTTTGCGTTTGGCATGCCAACACGTCAGCATGTCAACAGAAAGGTCCGTTCCATGTCATCTGCTCAAATGCCTGTCACCCGCATGCGTCGTCTGCGCCGGACCCGTGCCCTTCGTGAAATGGTGCAGGAACATGGCCTGACCACCAAGGATCTGATCTGGCCTGCGTTTATCCGCGACGGCACTGGAATGGACGAACCGATCTCCTCTTTGCCGGGTGTCAGCCGGATGTCGCTTGACCGTCTTTTGCCCGCAGCAGAAAAGGCCCATGCGCTTGGTATTCCCGCAATCTGCTTGTTTCCCTATACGGACCAAGCGTTGCGCACGGACGCCTGCGAAGAAGCCTGGAACCCCGAGAACCTGACCAATCGCGCGATCCGCATGCTCAAGGCGGAATTTCCCGAACTGATGGTCATGACCGACATCGCGCTGGACCCGTATAACGCAAACGGGCATGACGGGCTTGTTGTGAATGGCGAAATCCTGAATGATGAAACAGTCGAGGCGCTGGTCAAGATGGGGCTGGCACAGGCCGAGGCTGGCGCAGATATCCTTGGGCCGTCAGACATGATGGACGGGCGGATCGGGGCGTTGCGCATGGCACTGGAAGCGCAGGGCCACAAGCATGTCGCCATCCTGTCCTATGCGGCAAAATTCGCCAGTGCGTTTTATGGACCGTTCCGCGATGCAGTGGGCGCGTCGGGCCGTCTGGTGGGCGACAAGGCCACTTATCAGATCAACCCCGCCAACCGCGAAGAGGCGCTGCGCTGCGTTGCCCGCGATCTGGACGAGGGCGCAGATATGGTAATGGTCAAGCCCGGCATGCCCTATCTGGACATCTGCCGCGCGGTCAAGGACCAGTTCGGCCAGCCCACATTCGCCTATCAGGTTTCGGGCGAATACGCGATGTTGATGGCTGCCGCACAAAACGGCTGGCTGGACGGGGACAAGGCGATGATTGAAAGCCTCATGGCGTTCAAGCGCGCAGGCTGTGACGGGGTGCTGACCTATTTCGCGCCGCGCGTGGCGCAAATGCTGACGCAATAAACCACCACGCAGAATCCCCGCACCGGCAAGACTGCGCGCAAAAATATGACAACGCCTTCAAACAGATGACAAGCGGGCCTATTGCGCTTATCATATGCGCCATAAATACGCATGGGCCAACCATGCAGTCAGAGGCAGCCCGAATGTGGGCCAGAACATAGGGTAAACAGAACCATGATGCAGCTATCCCGCCGAAACATGATGCTTGGCACCGGCGCAACCGCCTTGCTTGCGGCCTGCGGCAACCCGATTGGTGGACAAGGGGCCGACATACTGGATGCCCGCGTTGACACGGCACGCGACTTCCTGCGCAACACATACCCATCCCTGAACGAGTTGTTCCAGAATGCACGCGGCATTCTGTATATTCCGGTCATCACCGAAGCGGGCCTGTTTGTCGGGGGGTCCTATGGGCGCGGGGCGTTGCGGATTGATGACATCACCGTGGACTATTACTCCGCCACACGGGCCAGTGTAGGGTTCCAGCTGGGCGCGCAGCAATATGCGCATGCGCTGTTTTTCATGACCGAACAGGCCTTGCAGGATTTCCGCATGTCCGAAGGATGGGCAGCAAGCGCCGATTTGCGCTATGCAACCCCGTCACAGGGCGGTTCTATGGGGGCGGAAACGACAACGCAATTCGCACCTGTCATCGCGGTGGTGTTTGGCCAATCGGGCATGCTGGCGGGCGCGTCGCTTGCTGGTGTGCGCTATGCACGCATCATTCCCTGATATTCGCCAATGACTTAGCTGCGTTTGCTAGAGGATGTTGCCCAAAAGCGGGAACCGTTTTTGGGCGTCCCGAACACGCCAAATCAATAGGCTATACCATGTCCCGTGACTGCAAATGAACGGGACATGATCTGGATACGCCGGTAAGCCCTGTCGCGTGACCTTGACCAAAACGCGACATGCCATCAGACGTTACGCAGGGTGACCAAGCGCGCGCACGTCATCGGCAGTGCCGAAATTGCGCGTTTCAACGCCCTTGGCACTGCGCTTTATCATGCCGGAAAGCGCTTTTCCCGCGCCGATTTCCCAAAATTCGGTGACGCCCTGCGCAGCCATCCACGCCACGGATTCGCGCCAACGGACGGACCCTGTCACTTGCTCGATCAACAAGGTGCGTATCACCTCCGGGTCGCTGACAGCTTCAGCGCGGATATTGGCGACCAGCGGCACGGCAGGCGCTTTCAATGTTGTGTCCGCAAGGGCCTGCGCCATACGTTCGGCGGCAGGCTGCATCAAGGCGCAATGGAACGGTGCCGAAACCGGCAACAGCATGGCGCGACGCGCGCCGCGGACCTTGGCAATTTCGACCGCGCGTTCAACGGCGGCCATGTGCCCTGACACAACGACCTGCGCGGGGTCATTGTCATTGGCAGCCTGACATATCTGGCCTTGGGCGGCTTGGGCGGCCACCTCTGCAACAGTCTCGAAATCCAACCCCAGAAGGGCCGCCATCGCCCCTTCGCCCACAGGAACAGCCGCCTGCATGGCCTGACCGCGAATGCGCAGCAAACGGGCCGCATCGGCTATCGTCAACGCCCCGCTGGCGGCAAGGGCGGAATATTCACCCAGCGAATGCCCCGCCACGAAGGCCGCATCAGAAATCGCAACCCCTTCCGATTCCATCGCGCGCAGCGCCGCAAGCGATGTCGCCATCAGCGCAGGTTGGGCATTCGCTGTCAGGGTCAGTTCGGCAATATCGCCGTCCCAGATCAGGCTGGACAGTTTTTCGCCCAACGCCTCATCCACTTCCTGAAACACGGCCATCGCGGCCGGATAGGCAACCGCCAGCGACTGGCCCATGCCAATGGTCTGGGCACCTTGCCCCGGAAAAACGAATGCGCGGCTCATCAAACTCTCCTTGGTCACTGCTGTGCCAGACATGCCGCAAACACGCCTGTTGCGCAAGCAGGGGCATATTCATCTTGCTCGAAATACTCTCGGGGGGCGCGGCCCGCAAAGGGCCGCGATGGGGGGCAGACAGCCCCCCGGCTTCCGTCCTTTACCAGCCCAGCGCCTTGCGCAGCATGTTCAGCGCCATCAGGATGATGAATGCCGCAAAGACGCGTTTCAACGGTTTGGGGTCCATCGCATGGGCAAGCCGCGCGCCTAGGGGCGCGGTCATTGTCGTCATGATCACGACAATGGCGAATGCAGGCAAATTGACTGCACCAATGGTCAGCGGCGGTGCATCCGCGATGGGCACGAACAGGAATGACAGCACCGACGGCACGGCAATCAACATGCCAAAACCGGCAGCAGTTGCCACAGCGCGGTGAATGGGCACCCCATAGAGTGTCATCAGCGGCACCCCGAACGACCCCCCGCCAATACCCATAAGCACTGACAAAAACCCTATCATGCTGGACAGCGCCGCCTTCAACGGCCCCTCTGGCAGGGTGTCTGCCAGTTTGAAATCCGCCCGCCCGAAGGCCAGCCATAACCCGATCAGCACCCCCAACACACCGAAAATACCCTGCAGCACCACCGAGCGCAGCATGGCAGCCGTCAACACGCCAATAACCGCACCGATGCCGATGCCCAGCGCCCAGCCCCGCAAAATGGGCCATTCCACAGCGCCGCGTTTGTTATGGCTTTGCACCGAACGCGCGGATGTCACAATGATCGTTGCAAGCGATGTCGCCAGACACACCTGCATCACCTGTGCGCCGCCATAGCCCAGCGCGGTGAACAGGTAGAAAAACGCAGGCACCAGAACAATACCGCCCCCCACGCCCAGCAACCCCGCAACCACACCGGCAAACGCGCCAATCACAACCAGAAGCGCAGTCAATTGCGCCAGCAAAACCGGATCAGCCATCACCCGCCCGCCACTTCTGTGGCGACGGCGCGAATGCGCCCGACCATGGCACGCACCCCGTTGGAGCGTTGCGCAGACAGATGTTCATCAAGCCCCAGTCGCGCAAGTTCGGCCTGCGCGTCAATTTTCAGCACATCTGCCACAGTCTCGCCGGCATAAAGCGCGTGCAACACTGCAATCAGGCCGCGCACGATCATGGCGTCACTTTCGCCCATGAAATCGAAGCGCGCATCCGGCCCGTCGCCGTCCACCACCGGCTGAATCCAGACCTGACTTGCGCATCCTTCCACACGGGTTGCGGGTGTTTTCAACGCATCGTCAAGGGGCGGCATTGCCCGGCCAAGTTCGATCACATGGCGATAGCGGTCTTCCCACTCGTCCAGAAAGTCGAATGTTTCTGCTATGTCTTCGAAAGCCGGGTTCGCCATGGATGGCCTCTTGTATGGAACTGCCCTCAGACCTAAGGCGCAAGCGTGGCAAGGTCCAGTCCGATACGCCAGATAATTGGCGCTTCCCCCTGCCCTGCGCGCCGCATCGCGTTACGGGCACTTTTCAACGCGCAGGAATTAGGCTAACCCGTAGTAAAGCCCCGCGCAGCACAGTTTTTGTGAAAAGGACAGTCATGAAAAAGCCTCTTATCGCGTCGCTTGTTTTGGTACTGGCCCTGTCAGCATGCGGAACTATGCGCGAATCGCGGCTGAACCCGCGCAACTGGTTCAGCAGTGACTCCACAGAAACTCTTGTTCCGGCGGCCGGATGGGGCACAACGGTGGACCGGCGCGCGCTTGTCCCTGTCGTCACAGAAATGGAAGTGCTGCGCACGCCGGAAGGCGCCGTTGTGCAGGCGACTGGTGTAACGGGAACGCAAGGGTGGTGGGATGCCGAATTGCGCGCCATAAATGACGAACGCCCTGTCAATGGGGCCTTGATCTATGAATTCGTGCTGGCAAGTCCCATGTCCAGCACAACCGCGACGGGCACAGACGCCTCTCGCACAGTCACCGCAGGCGTGAAATTGTCCAACCGCCGCCTTGAAGGTGTGCGGCGCATCGTAGTGCGCGGCGCCCAGAACCAGCGCGAGATTACGCGCTAGAACCTGTCGCGCGAGGCTGACCCCCGGTTTTGCGCGAAGGCCGCCTGGCACGGAACACTGACGCGCGCCGCGTTCTCTCACAGGGGCGCGAAAAGCCTGTGAGCTATTTCACGCGGTGCCCTGAAGCGGCCTGCGGTCATGTGCCCCGCGCTTCCCCTTTGCCTGTGTGTGGCCAAGAAGTGGGGAAAAGGTCTTCGCGTTTCCGCGACTGGCGCTACAGTTCGAACACTTCGACCTTGTCACCTTTGACAACAAGCCCGACATCGCCACTGCACAAACGCAGCGCCGCTGTGCCAAACACTTCTGCGCGCCATCCGGCCAACGCCGGTATATCCCGAAACCCCGCCGCCAGCGCATCCAGATCTGAGGCAGAGGCAATAAGTTTCGCCGCCACATCAGTGCTGTCGGCCTTGGCCTTCAGCAGGACACGCAACAAATCCGCAAGCGCGGGATTGACTTGCATGTTCTCGCGCATTGCGGGGGCTTGGGGCATGTCCGCTGGCGCACAGGCCATTCCCCGCGCGACGGCGTCCAAAATGCCCTTGGCAATGTCCCCCTTGCGCGCCTCGCGCAGCAGCAGCCGCGTGCGCCCCAGGTCATCAGCGACAGCGGGTTTTACAGATGCCAGTTCCAAAAGCGCATCATCCTTGAACACCCGAGAGCGTGGAACATTGCGCCCCTGCGCATAGGATTCGCGGAAACTGGCCAGTTCGCGCACAATCGCAAGGAACCGACCGGAATCATTGCGGGTGCGCACGCGCATCCACGCATCTTCGGGGCGCTGGATATAGGTTTCGGGGTCTGACAGGGTTTGCAGTTCCTCTGCCACCCAAGGGGCGCGGCCTGTGGCTTGCAGCTTTGCGGCCAGCTTCTCATAGACCACGCGCAAATGGGTCACATCAGCCAGCGCATATTTCAACTGTGCATCCGAAAGCGGGCGGCGCGACCAGTCTGTGAAACGCGATGTCTTGTCGACCTGCCCTTTTGCCAGTTTGCGCACCAGTGTCTCATAGCCCACCTGATCCCCGAAACCACACACCATTGCTGCCACCTGCGTGTCAAACAGCGGTTTGGGCAGCACACCCCCGTCAATATAGAATATTTCAAGATCCTGACGCGCCGCGTGCAACACCTTGATGGTGCTTTCATCGCGCAACAGTTCGTAAAACGGTTCCAGCGACAGCCCTTCTGCCAAGGGGTCAACCAGCACGGCAGGACCTGATGTCGGGCCATCGGCACCTGGCAGGGCCATTTGCAACAGGCAAAGCTGCGCATAATAGGTGCGCTCTCGCAGAAATTCGGTATCGACCGTTACATAGGGGGCCGCACGCGCGGTTGCGCAAAATTCGGCAAGCGCCGTCGTCGTTGTGATAAGCTGCATATGCCTGCCGCAATTGATGTTTTCCAACCCATTCATAGGCAAAAACCTGTGCCTTGGAAAGCCCTCGGGAAACGCGGGAAAATGCATGCGTTTCCCCCCTTGCGCCCCCTTGCCAAAACAAATGGCCAGTCGTATACGCCCCACATCGGTTCGGAGTGTAGCTCAGCCTGGTAGAGCACTGTCTTCGGGAGGCAGGGGCCGGAGGTTCGAATCCTCTCACTCCGACCAATACAAATACCCGATACGCACAAGACAACAGGACAGCTTTCGCGCCCTGTCTGGACACGGCTGGATCGTCATCACAGGTCAGTTGACGGTGAACC
>JAFWNM010000027.1 GCA_017510335.1 Paracoccaceae bacterium | reverse complement strand
CCGCAGGCCGCCGCACCATCGGCGGGCCGTCCCGCGGCCTGCCGATTTCGCCAGTTCCACGCCAAGCCTTTGAACTCAGGAGTATGCCCCCTGCATAAACTGCGCCCCTAAAACGTGGGACCGGCAGACCCCGGCCCGCCGCTGGTGCGGGCTTGATCCAAGCTCGAATGTCCCCTTCAGGCCAAATCCCGCCCAAAGCGTCTTCCTATCCGCTTTGACGCCGTGCTTATGCCTGCCGCGTTCATGTGCAGGGCTTACACATCATCCTCCAGAAGATGGTCTTCCCAATCCTCCAGCGGGATTTCCGCCTCTGATACTGTGCGGTTATGCATCGATATGCCCGCCTTGCGCACTGATCTGGCGTCGCCCGTGATCAACGGGTGCCAGTGCGGCAGTTTGCGTGCTTCGTGCAGCCGCCGATACGCACAGGTTTCCGGCATCCAATACGCAATGTCCTTCAGCGTGCCGGGTGTCAGCACCACGCATTCGGGCACGATCTGCTTGCGGATGTCGTAATTCGCGCACCGGCAGGTGCTGTCATCGAACAGCCTGCAGGCGACACGGGTGAACACCAGTTCATCAGTGTCGATATCTTCCAGCTTGTTCAGGCAGCACCGTCCGCAGCCATCGCACAGCGCTTCCCATTCCTGGGGGGTCATCTGTTCCAGCGGGACGGTTTCCCAGTAGCGGGGGCGCAATTCATCACTCATGCGGGGCATGTAAGACGGCAGGCGCGCAAGGAAAAGGCCAAATTCCCGCGCGCGCGCGTTTGTGTCATGGCTGGCGCAGCAGTTTTCCGGGGTTCATGATGCCGTGTGGGTCCAGTGCCGCTTTCAGACTGGTCATGACATCCCAGCCAGCACCGTGTTCGCGGTCCATATAACGCAACTTGCCCATGCCAATGCCATGTTCCCCGCTGACCGTGCCACCAAGGCGCAGCGCGCGGTCTGCCATGGCATGGGCCAGCGCAGCGGCCTTGGCCATCTGGGCGGGGTCATCGCGGTGGGGCAGCAACAGCACATGAAAATTGCCATCCCCCACATGCCCCAGAATGGGGCCGGGAATGCCCGATGCGGCAATATCATCCGCGGTTTCGCGCACCGCTTGCGCCAGTTTCGAGATCGGCACGCACACATCGGTTGTGATGGCATACGCATCGGGCCATGCGGCGCGTGCCGCGTAATAGGCATTGTGACGCATGGACCACAGGCGCGCGCGGTCTTGTGCCTGTTCGGCCCACTGAAACGCACTGCCCCCCATATCCGCGACAATGTTCCCGAAGCTTTCGGCCTGTTCGCGCACCCCTTGGGGCGTGCCGTGGAATTCCACCATCAGATGCGGTTTTTCGGGCATATCCGTGCCGTGCCGGGCGTTGAAAATGCGCACGAATGTGGCATCTATGAATTCGATCCGCGCCATGGGTATGCCGGATTGAATGGTCATGATGACAGTCTGCGTTGCCGCGTCCATATCGTCAAAGGCACACACTGCCGCCGAAATGCCATCGGGCTGGCCCTGCAGGCGCAAGGTCAGTTCCGTAATCAGGCCAAGTGTCCCTTCCGCCCCCACAAACAGCCCCGTCAGGTCATACCCGGTGGATGATTTCGGCGCGCGTGTGCCCGTGCGCACAATGCGCCCATCGGCCAGCACAACTTCCAGCGCCAGAACATTGCTGCGCATGGTGCCATAGCGCACCGCCGTGGTGCCCGATGCGCGCGTCGACGCCATCCCCCCGAGCGAGGCATTGGCCCCGGGGTCCACCGGAAAGAACAGCCCCGTGGCGCGCAATTCCGTGTTCAGCGCCTCGCGGGTGACGCCGGGCTGGACCACCGCAAGCATGTCATCGGCACTGACCTGCAAAACCGCGTTCATGCGGCTGAAATCAACTGTGATCCCGCCATGCGGCGCCAGTGCGTGCCCTTCCAGCGATGTGCCTGTCCCCCATCCAATGACAGGCAGCCCATGCGCTGCGCAGATGGACACAAGGGCGGCCACCTCTGCGGTGGTTTGTGGATAGGCCACGCCATCGGGCGGCATATCTGCGAAATGCGACTCCGATTGTCCGTGCAAGGCCCTGTCTGACGCGCCGGTGGTAAACCTTTCCCCCAGCAGGGCATGCAGGGCGTCATATGCGGCCTGCATCGGGGTCAGACCCGTTCGACGGTGACTTTTCCAGCATCAAAGGCCAGATAGCCCTGCACTTGCGCGGCTGCTTCCGTGGGCGCGGTCAGGCTGTAGGCGGCGTTTTGCAACAGCCCTTCGGGGCTGGAAATATGATAGAATTCGCCCGCCCCGCGATCATCGCAAATCAGCGTCCGGTCCGAGGGTTCCAACACCGCTGCAGCGACATCTTCGCGCGGGAAATAGATGACGAAAGGAAAATCCCCCTGAATCAATTCCAGCGCTGCGTTGCTTTCCCCGATAACGGCGCCATTGGCGCGCACCACCCATGTGCCTTCGGCGGGATAGATCTTCAAATGCCGCATCATACTGTTACTGTCCTTGTTGTGTCCCTGTCGCGCGCACTATTGCAGGGTTTGCCCGGAAGTCAAAGTGCGCAATTTGTCCAAGGATATTCGTTTCACACAGGCTCGCACGCCCGCGCAAGCCATGCGCGCGCGCGCTGTGACACCAGCGGGTCCAGCAATGTCCGCACACGCGCGTGATACAGGTTCAGCCAGGCGCGCTCGTCCGCGGTCAACTGGTCTTGCACAACCAGACGTGTATCAATGGGCGCAAGTGTCAGCGTTTCAAACGCCAGCCAGTCACGCGCATCGCCCCCTTGTGGGGCAGGGTCACGGCGCACGCAGACAAGGTTTTCAATACGGATGCCAAACGCCCCTTCGCGGTAATATCCCGGTTCATTGGACAGGATCATCCCTTCGCGCAGCGGCACCTGCGAAATGCGCGACAGGCGTTGCGGCCCTTCATGCACAGACAGGAACGCACCCACCCCGTGGCCTGTGCCATGGTCGTAATCCATGCCCGCCAGCCAAAGCGGGTAGCGCGCCAGCGCATCCAGATGTCCCCCTGTCACCCCGCGCGGAAAACGCGCCCGCGAGATGGCGATCATGCCTTGCAGCACGCGGGTGAAGCATTCGGCTTCCAACTGCCCCACAGGGCCTATGGCGATGGTGCGGGTAATGTCGGTTGTCCCGTCCAGATATTGCCCGCCCGAATCCACCAGCATCAAATCCCCGGGAATCAGGCGGCGGTTGCTGTCCTCGGTGACGCGGTAGTGCACGATGGCCCCGTTCGGGCCGGACCCTGCGATGGTGTCAAAACTCAGGTCTTGCAACGCGCCTGTGGCCTGACGGCAGCTTTCCAGATGCCGCGCGATGTCGATCTCGTGCAGGGTGTGGGCAGGGTTGGCCACCAGTTCCGCGGCCTGCCCGTCCAGCCAGCACAGGAATTCCACCATCGCGGCCCCGTCGCGCAGATGTGCTGCGCGCGCGCCCGCAAGTTCGGCCCCGGTCTTGCACGCTTTGGGCAGCAGGCAGGGGTCTTGCATGGCGCTTGTTTCAATGCCGCTGTCGCGCAGAATGTCCAGCACCCACAGCGGCACAGTGCCCTTGTCCAGCCGCACAGGGCCGCGCAGCGTGCGCAGCGCGGGTTCAAACGCTTCACGCGGACGAATTTGCACGCCCTCGCCCAAATTCAGGCCGTCCAGTTTGGCGGGGGGCGCGAACAGGTCCACACGCCCGTCATCATGCACAATGGCAAACCCCTGAACCACCGGCAGGCGTGGCAGGTCGGCCCCGCGTATGTTCAAAAGCCAGCATATGCTGTCAGGTTGGGTCAGGATTGTGGCGCGCTGGCCATTGGCCGCCAGTGCCGCACCCAGTTTGCGCCGCTTGCTGGCCGTGCTGTCGCCTGCCAGATCTTCGGGATAGGCGCGCGCGGGGGCGGTGGGCGGGGCCGGACGGTCGGACCACAGCGGGTCAATCTGGTTGTCCATGCGCTGCAGGGCTATGCCGCTGCCCTTCAGGCCCTGTTCCAGCGTGTCGATTTCATCGGGCGTATGAAGCCATGGGTCAAAGCCCACAACACCCCCCGCAGGCAGGGCGTTTTGCAACCACGCGGCCGGTTTGGTTTCTGGCCAGTTCACGGGCGTGAAATCGGGGGCGCATTGCAACCGGGCCTGCACGCGGTAGCGCCCGTCGACAAACAACCCTGCACGGTCCCGCAGCACGATGCAAAACCCCGCCGACCCCGTGAATCCTGTCAGCCATGCCAGCCGTTCATCACACGCGGCCACATATTCGCCCTGATGGGCATCGGCGCGGGGTATGATGAACCCGTCCACCCCGTGCCGCTGCAGCGCGTCGCGCAAGGCGCGCAGGCGGGGCGGGCCATCTTCGGGGCGGGTGGTGGCGGTGTAGCTTTGGAACATGGCGCGCGCACTCCTGTTGATGCGTGCGCCCAGTGGTAAGGCCGGGGACGGGGGCGGTCAATGGGGAGGGGCGCGGTCATTGGTGTGATGGGGTGAGATGGGTTAGGCCGGAGTGTTCACCCCCTGCCAGTGCAATCCGCGCCGGTAGCGGGCCTGAACCCGCCCGTCTTCCAGCGCAAACAGGTGCAGCCAGCCATTGTCAAACAGCGCGCGCAAGCTGTCATGGCGGGCCAGAACATCGGATATGGCGTCTTTTGGCGCCTCGATGAGCACTGACAACCGCAAGGGCGTATGTAGGAAGCGCTGCCCGTCATGGACCGCCTGCCAGGGCAGGCCGGGGCGCAGAATGCCGCCATTGCCCTGCACAACCCCAATTCCGCCCACCACGTTATGGATCAGCTTGTTGCCCCCCCCGAACGCGTCCGGCGCCACGCTGGAGGCGTAGTATTGCAGGCTGATCCAGCTTGCCACCACAACCGGCGCGGTCAGAATCAGCTCCAGCGTGGAAAACCCCTTATCGGCAGTCCAGTCATAGCTGTGCAGGAATGCCCGCCCGCCCAGATCGGTGCCCGCAGTCATGCTGCGCGGCGCAGCGATAAACGCCGCGCACCCCGCCAAGCCCCATTCCGGGCGCGTTTCGGCCCAATCGGCGGCGCGCGCGGACATGTTGGTAGCTGTCGCGCGGGGCAGGCGGGGGGCGCGTTCGGCGCGCGTCAAGGTGCCTGCCTGCGCCAGCCAGTCCACAGCCTGCGCGATGTCATGTTGGTGGTCGGGGGCAGGGGTGTCGGGGAACAGCGCCACCTTATCAGTGGTTGTGTCATGCACGCCTGCCAGAAACAGCGTGTCATCGGGCACGGTGATGCCCTGCGCAGGCAGCCCGGCGCGCGTTTCAGGGTCATTGAGCAATTGCGCCAGCAGGCGGGCCGACACCTCGCCTGATTGTCCGCCACAGGCCCCGCATTGATAGGCGCTGGAATGGGGGTTGTTGGTCAGTTGCGCGCCATGCCCCAGCAACAGCACCAGCCGCGCATGACCCGATTGCAGGCTCATGGCGCGCAGGATGGTCGCGCCGATGCGTGCCTTTTCGCCCGGCTCCAGCGGGGTTTCAAAACGTGGCGCGGGGCCTTGTGCTGGTGCATGCGCCCCGCGCGCAAGCGCGGATTTCACCAGTTTCCAGCCATAGATCGGCCCCGCCGCTTCGACAAACGCGAAAGACGACACCGCCGCCTGACGAAACCGCCCCCATGCGCGCACCGCGCGTGCGCCAATGCGCGCGCTGTCCTCGCGCGCGGTGTCGGCATGGCTGCACGATGTGATGGACGGGGTCAGCAATACGGGCAAATGTGCCTGCATATTATCGGTTCCATGGGGCTTATGCGCCAAGGGCAGGCCAAAAAAACCCGCAAAGCCAAGTGTTTCTATGCCGGCGTTCACGCTTTCAAGCTGCCGGCGAAACACTTCGGACCGCACGTCGATGCAAAACGCCGCCTGCAGCGCCGCACGCCCGGCTTGGGGTTTGGGACCAGTCAGCGCCTGTGCCAGTTTCCGCTGATAGGCGCGTTCAGCGGCCTCTTGCAAGATCGCATCCACGATGTGGCCGGATTGCGCGGCCACGGGGGTGGCATGGTCTGCGCAGGTGACCGCCCATGCGGTGGCCAGGTCCGGCGCATGGGCCAGCAGCGCTTCTTCCCAGATCAGGCGAATGGCCAGAAGGTCGGTCAATGTGCTGTCGGTGCCGCCTGCCAGTTCCGCGCGCCATAACAGCCAGCGCGCATGTTGTGACCAGCCGCCCAGATCCATCAGCAGGCTGTGAAACAGCGTTTCTGCCGCCCCTTCCGGGATGTCCAGCGCATCGCAGGCGCGCAGGATCGCGCGTTCCGCAGTGTCGGGTGCTGCCGCGACATGGGCGCAAAACCCCGCAAGCCCCGAAATTTCCGGCGTCAGGTCATGGCTGGCCCAGTCGCGCCACGCGGTGAAGGCATCCTTGCCCGGTGCAGGGGTCCACAGGGCCTGTCCGCGTTCGAAATGCCCCGCCGCCCATAGCCCGAAGGTCCGTGCAATGACTGCAGGCCAGTCAGTGCCGCTGGCCTGTGCCGCATGATGGGCCAGTGTGGGCAGGGCGCGGGGGGCTGCGGGGGCTGGGGTGGCCACATGTGCCTTCAGCGCGGCAATATCTGCGGGTTTGTCCACGCGGCTACATGCCTGCAAGGCGTCTTGCAGGTCAAAGTCGCTGATGGAGCCATCGGCAATCTGGGCGGCATATTCGGCGCGTGATTGCGTCAGGCGCACACCTGCCACGCGGGCCAGTCTGGCCTGTGTGGTGGCAAGGTCCAGATGGGCCTGTCCCATGAACGGGTTGACCGCAACTGTGGCATCCAGTGGAAAGGCAGGTGGAATGGCACGCGCTGCCGCTTCGGCTGCGCCCAACAGGGCGGCAATGCGGTCAGGTTTGATTTCTGCATGTTTTACGAACATCTGATGGGTTTCCTTCAGTCAAATGTTGGAAAATTATTGGTGCCGTGTCAGCCGCAGCCCGCCGATCATCCGGTCAAGCACAGCATTCAGATACAGACCATTGGCCAGATGCACCCGCAATCCCGCTGCCGCAGGGTGATGCGCCCAGATGGGGAACAGCGCCTGCGCCACGGCCACCACCCCGAAGGTCAGGATGGCCAGTGTAATCAATGCCCATTCCAGCGGCCCTGCAACCGGCGGGGCAGGCAGATGCGCGCCCCAGATCGCGCCAGCGGCAAGGTGGAACCCGAAATAGGCGATGGCAGCGCAACAGGCGGCTGAAATGGTGCGCAGGCTTAGCGCCTTGGGGGCCGTATCGGCCAGACCCTGCGCGATGAGATAGGCCACGCCGAATATCAGGATTGCGCCAAGCGCCAGCGCCTGCGGCGATTTTGCCCCCCACAGCACGGCAAACCCCGTGGCCACCCCTGCATACAGCACCAGTGCCAGCCCGAAGGCCCGCAGCACAGCCCCGCCCCCCGGCACCGCGACCGGGCCGGGTTTGCGGATTTGTGCCACCTGCGCCACCGCCCCCCCAGAGGCCAGAAACGCATGCGCCTTATACAGTGAATGCGCCACAATATGCAGCAATGCCAGCGCCCAAAGGCCCAGCCCGCATTGCAGCAGCAAAAACCCCATTTGCGACACAGTGGACCACGCAAGTCCGGTTTTGACAGCGCTTTGCGTCAGCATGACCACCGCCCCGAACAGCGCCGTGAACCCGCCCATCATGACCAGCGCCGCCATGGCCGAAGGACTGGCCTGCAGCACATCTGCCATGCGGATCAACATGAACCCGCCTGCGTTGATGATGCCCGCATGCAGCAGGGCGGAAACGGGGGTGGGGGCTTCCATCACCTCGGTCAGCCAGCCATGCAGGGGAAATGCCGCTGTCTTGACGGCGGCCGCCAGCACCAGCAGGCCAGTTGCGACACCCGCCGTCACCGGCAAGGGCGCGCTGCCTGCCTGTGCGGCCAGCGCGGCAAATTCCGTCGTGCCGAACGCGGCCCATAGCAGCCCCGCTGCCACCAGCAGCGCCACATCACCCGCCCCCCAACATAGCGAAAACTTGGCCGCAGCGCGCCGGGCTTCGGGGCGGTCTGCGTAAAACAGCAGCAAGCGCCGCAGCCCTTGCCCCACCACCAGCGAGGCCAGCACCAGCATCAGCAAACTGCCCGACTGCACCAGCACCAAAACCGCCGCCAAAGTGGCCAGCATCAGCCTGTGAAAGCTGCCTTCGCGCGCTTCGCCGTCCAGATAGCTGCGCGAATAGCGCGTGACGACCCAGCCCACAAAAGCCACCAGCAGGCACATTGTCGCGCTGATGGCGTCCAACTGGATTGCAAACAAGGCGCCATCAAGCCCCACTGCCACGCGAACGGGATCGCCTGTCAGCACCTGCACCACCCCGCCAAGGGCCAGCAAAACTGCGCCAAAGGCCGCGACTTCTGCCAGCAGCGGCAACTTGCGCGGCCGGTGGCCGGGCACGCGTGCCGCCCATGCAGCCACGGCCAGCAACAAGACGGGGGCAAATACCGGCAGGGGCAGAAGTGTCATCATCAGCGAAGTCCTGTTCAATAAGATACGCTGGCCAGATACCGCTTGCATTGCTTCTATAAAATTACATATTTTAGCAAGATTCGTTCTGTTTGGTGAAAGAATGGCTGCGCTGAACCTGCATCATCTGCGTTTGTTTCGTGCCGTGGCAACGGATGGCACGCTGACAGGGGCGGCGCGCGCGCTGAACCTGTCGCAATCGGCGCTGTCCACGCAGATACGCGCGCTGGAAGCGTCCTTGGGCCATGACCTGTTTGAACGGCGCGGGCGTGGGCTGCACCTGACAGAAGCGGGCCAGATCGCGCTGGACCATGCAGAGGCGATTTTTCGCACCGCAGATGACCTGACCGCCACCTTGCGCCAGACCGGCACAGCGCGCCGCGCGCTGCGTGTGGGTGCGCTGGCCACCTTGTCGCGCAACTTCCAGATGCAGTTTTTGCGTCCCCTGATCGGGCGCAGCGATGTGGAGGTGATTGTGCGGTCCGGCTCGCAGGCCGAACTTCTGCGCGGGCTGGAAACGCTGGCGCTGGATGTGGTTCTGACCAATGCCCCCCCCGCGCAGGATGCCAACAGCCCGTGGCTGGTCAATTCGCTGGCCCAACAGCCCGTCAGCCTGATTGGAACACCCGCGCGCGTCGGGCTGCAGGCGCGGCCCATACAGGACTTGCTGGCCAATGAACCCTTGATCCTTCCCACCCCTGACACTGCCTTGCGCGCGGGGTTCGATGCGCTGGCCGCGCGTCTGGGGGTTGTGCCCGCCATTGCCGCAGAAGCCGACGACATGGCCATGCTGCGCCTGCTGGCGCGCGAAAACGCGGGGCTTGCGGTCATTCCGCCCATCGTGGTGGCCGATGAACTGGCCGCGGGCAGTTTGCGCGAAGCGGCGCAACTGGAAGGGCTGCGCGAATATTTTCTGGCCGTCACCCGCAAGCGCCGCTTTCCCAACCCGTTGCTGGGGCAGGTTCTGGGCATGGCGCGGATTGCCTGAGATGCGCAAAGGGCGCGTGATGTGTTGACCAATCTTGACGCATGCGCGTATTGTCAAATTTCATGGTTTGCGCGGGTAAAATTCCTGTTCGGGGCAATTTTGCGCGAATTTGCAGCGCGCGACCACATCAGCAGGACATAAAGGCGTGACACACCCATGAGCAAAATCAAGAACATGGAAGAATTCGCCCGACTGACCGGCATATCGCGCCCGACTGTGTCCAAGTATTTCAACGACCCCGAAAGCGTGCGCAAATCCACGCGAGAGCGCATAGAACAGGCCCTTGCGCAGCATGATTACCGGCCCAATATTTTTGCCGTCAACCAGAACCGCAAGCTGACCAAGAATATCGGCATTCTTGTGCCCTATCTGGCCGACCCGTTTTTTGCCGAAATAGCGCGCTGCATTGAACGTCGCTGCATTGATTCAGGGTTCTGGCCCATCCTGTTCAGCGCGCATGGGGATCAGGCGCTGGAGAATGATATTCTGGACAGTCTGCGGTCGCTGAAACCGGCAGGGGCCTTGCTGGCCCCGCTAGGGCGGCGGTCTGACAGGGGCAAGATCGAAAAATTCTGCAAGGATGTGCCCACGGTGCTGTTTGACAGCTATATCGAAGGTGTGGGCGAGGCTTTTGTCGGGTCGGACAATGCGCAATTCGTGGACCAGATTGTGCAATATCTGTGCCGCACGGGCGAACCGCCCTGTTTTTTTGAAATGCAGCCGGTAAACCCCAACGCCAACAAGCGCCGCAACGGCTATGTCGCAGTGATGGAACGGCTGGGGCACACCCCCAATGTTCTGCGCGTCGAGGGCGAGGGGTGGGCATTTGAGAAGGTGGGCTATGAAGGCGCGCTGAAGGTGATCGACAGTGGCCAACTGACAACGAACACTGTCCTGTGCAGCAATGACCGGCTGGCCATCGGGTTTCTGACGGCTTGCTATGAACGCGGTTTGCGGGTGGGTCATGCGGCTGATTGCGCGCTGCGCGTGGCCGGAATTGATGACCACCCGTTTTCACGCTTTACCTGCCCGCCGCTGACCACTGTGGCGCAGGATTATGAAGCGGTGTCCAACCGTAGCACCAGAATTCTGTTCGACCTGATCGAAGGGGGGGGGCGTTCCGGCCAGACACGTTCCGAAACCCTGTTTGAAGGGCGGTTGGTGATGCGGGCCTCTGCGTAAATTTACGCGCGTAAATTTTTTATTGACGCCGCGCTGCGATTCGACTTACTCTGCGCTACATCATCCAATCAACCAAGGGAGGAGAAGGGATGTCTTTCAGAACGTCACTCGGTATCGCGAGTGCGCTGGCTATCGCTGCGGCGACAGCAGGGCATGCACAGGATTTGTCCGGTACCGTGACCATTGCCACGGTCAATAACGGCGACATGATCCGCATGCAGGGCCTGACTGCCGATTTCAATGCACAATACCCCGACATCACCCTTGAATGGGTCACGCTGGAAGAAAACGTGCTGCGCCAGCGCGTGACACAGGACATTGCCACCCGGGGCGGGCAGTTCGATGTCATGACCATTGGCACCTATGAAGTGCCCATCTGGGGCGCGAATGGCTGGCTGGTTTCGCTGAATGACCTGCCTGCCGAATGGGATGCCGATGATCTGCTGCCTGCCATCCGTGACGGTCTGACAGTGGATGGCGAACTTTATGCCGCGCCGTTCTATGGCGAAAGCTCCATGGTGATGTATCGCACCGACCTGATGGAAGCTGCCGGTCTGGAAATGCCCGAAGCCCCCACATGGGAGTTCATCCGCGAAGCAGCCGCGGCCATGACTGACGGTGACGTGTATGGCATTTGTCTGCGTGGCAAGGCCGGCTGGGGCGAGAACATGGCCTTCTTGTCGGCCATGGCCAACAGCTTCGGTGCGCGCTGGTTCGATGAGGACTGGAACGCCCAGTTCGACAGCGAAGAATGGGCGAGCACCTTGAATTTCTACATGGACCTGATGGGCGAATACGGCCCCCCCGGTGCGGCAAATAACGGGTTCAACGAAAACCTGTCGCTGTTCCAGCAAGGCCGCTGCGGCATGTGGATTGACGCCACCGTTGCTGCCAGCTTCGTGACCAACCCCAACGATTCCACTGTGGCCGATCAGGTTGGTTTTGCACTGGCCCCCGATAACGGTCTGGGCAAACGCGGCAACTGGTTGTGGGCGTGGTCGCTGGCCGTTCCTGCAGGGTCCCAACAGACCGATGCGGCAAAAGCGTTCATCGCGTGGGCCACCAGCAAGGACTACACCGCCCTAGTGGCCGAAAACGAAGGCTGGGCCAATGTCCCGCCGGGAACGCGCACATCGCTTTATGAAAATGCGGAATATCTGGAAGCGGCCAGTTTCGCGGAAATGACGCTGCGATCCATCAATTCCGCAGACCCGACGCAGCCAACTGTTGATCCGGTTCCCTATACTGGCGTGCAATTCGTGGCCATTCCTGAATTTGCCGGTTTCGCAACCGAAGTCGGTCAGGAATTTGCCAACGCACTGGCAGGCCAGCAATCGGTCGAAGCGGCGCTGGAACGGGCACAGGCCCTGACCACCGACGCCATGGAAGCGGCCGGTTACTAAAGCGTTCCTCCCCGGGCCGGAGGGCGGCATGCGCGCTGCCTTCCGGCCTTTTCTTCCTTGACCCGACCATTCCCACCACCATTCCCACGGCGGCGCCCTGCCGCCCATGGCGGAGATATGACCATGGCAACCAAGGCTTCCAGAGCCGCCGCGCGCCTGATGCTGGCCCCTGCAGT
Source organism: Paracoccaceae bacterium (assembly GCA_017510335.1). Classification (GTDB taxonomy): domain Bacteria; phylum Pseudomonadota; class Alphaproteobacteria; order Rhodobacterales; family Rhodobacteraceae; genus Roseinatronobacter. Next base: position 49,175 of record JAFWNM010000027.1, on the reverse strand, counting down.
CATCCTGCTTCTGGGCTGGATGCTGGTGCCGCTGACAATGACGGTGATCTTTTCCTTCAAGCGCTACCTGCCCATGCGTGGCGGCGATCTGGGCTGGGTGGGGTTTGAAAACTATGCCCGTTTTGTGAATTCCAGCGCGTTCTGGCCTGCGGTCCAGTCCACCTTGATCATCGTGGGCGGGGTGTTGCTGATTACCGTGGTGCTGGGCGTGGTGCTGGCCATTTTGCTGGATCAGCCGATGTGGGGGCAGGGAATTGTCCGCATTCTGGTCATTGCGCCGTTTTTCGTCATGCCCACAGTGTCCGCGCTGGTGTGGAAAAACATGTTCATGGACCCTGTGAACGGGTTGTTTGCGCATTTATGGCGGTTTTTCGGGGCTACGCCGGTGTCATGGCTGTCGGAAGCCTCTATGTCGTCGATCATTCTGATTGTGTCATGGCAATGGCTGCCCTTTGCCACGCTGATCTTGCTGACGGCCATCCAGTCGCTGGACAGCGAACAACTGGAAGCTGCCGAAATGGATGGCGCACCGCCCCTGTCGCGGTTTTTCCACATCACCTTGCCGCATCTGGCGCGCGCCATCACGATTGTGGTGCTGATCCAGACCATTTTCCTGCTGGCGGTCTTCGCGGAAATTTTCGTCACCACCCAGGGCGCCTTTGGCACCCGCACACTGACCTATCTGATTTTCCAGCGCGTTCTGGAAAGCCAGAATGTGGGTCTTGGGTCCGCAGGCGGGGTCTATGCAATCATTCTGGCCAATATCCTTGCGCTGTTTTTGATGCGCATCGTTGGCAAAAATCTGGACAGGTGAGGAGGAACCCATGGCCCGCGCCGTCACACCCCAACGCAAGCTTATCAACACCGCTGTCGCATGGATGGTCGGTCTGCTGATCTTCTTTCCCATCCTGTGGACCATCCTGACCAGTTTCAAAACCGAAGCGACCGCCATTGCCGACCCGCCTGTGTGGTTCTTCTTTGACTGGACACTGGACAATTACCGTGTGGTGCAGGAACGGTCTGATTACAGCCGCTTCTTGTGGAATTCGATCATCATCGCGGGCGGGTCCACGTTTCTGGGGTTGTTGATTGCCATTCCCGCCGCGTGGTCCATGGCCTTTGTGCCGTCAAAACGCACCAAGGACATTCTGCTATGGATGCTGTCCACCAAGATGTTGCCCGCTGTGGGGGTGCTGTATCCGATCTATCTGATTTTCATCCAGTTCGGGTTGCTGGACACGCGCATCGGGCTGACCATCGTGCTGATGTTCATCAACCTGCCGATCATGGTGTGGATGCTGTATACCTATTTCAAGGAAATCCCCGGCGAAATTCTGGAAGCCGCGCGCATGGACGGCGCAGGCTTGCGCGAGGAAATCCTGTATGTGCTGACCCCCATGGCCATTCCGGGCATTGCCTCCACGGTGCTGCTCAATGTGATCCTGGCCTGGAACGAGGCGTTCTGGACACTGAACCTGACCGCCGCCAAGGCCGCGCCCTGACCGCGTTCATTGCCAGTTATTCCAGCCCCGAAGGGTTGTTTTACGCGAAATTGTCGGCGGCATCGACCATGGCCATTGCGCCGATCCTGATCCTTGGCTGGTTCAGCCAGAAGCAACTTGTGCGCGGCCTGACCTTTGGCGCAGTGAAATAAGGATATAGCAGATGGGACGTATCGTTCTTGAACAGGTGACCAAAAGCTTCGGCGATGTCACGGTCATTCCGCCGCTGGACCTGACCATTGAAGATGGTGAATTCGCGGTGTTTGTCGGCCCGTCGGGCTGCGGTAAATCCACGCTTTTGCGCCTGATCGCCGGGCTGGAGGATGTGACCTCGGGTGTTATACGCATTGACGGACAGGACGCCACCACCATTTCCCCCGCCAAACGCGGGCTGGCCATGGTGTTTCAATCCTATGCGCTTTATCCGCATATGTCGGTGCGCAAGAACATTGCCTTTCCGCTGCGCATGGCAGGGCTAGACAAGGCCGAACAGGACCGCCGCGTGAACCAGGCGGCTGCAGTGCTGAACCTGACGGATTACCTGGACCGCCGCCCGGGGCAATTGTCAGGCGGGCAGCGCCAGCGCGTGGCCATTGGCCGCGCCATTGTGCGCGAACCGGCGGCATTCCTGTTTGACGAACCGCTGTCCAACCTTGATGCGGCGCTGCGCGTGGGCATGCGGCTGGAAATTTCCGAACTGCACAAGCGGCTGGAAACCACCATGATCTACGTCACCCATGATCAGGTTGAAGCCATGACCATGGCCGACAAGATCGTGGTGTTGCGTGCAGGCCATATCGAACAAGTGGGCAGCCCGCTGGATTTGTATCATGCCCCGCGCAACCTGTTTGTGGCGGGCTTCATCGGTTCGCCCAAGATGAACCTGATTTCAGGGCCAGAGGCCGCGAAACATGACGCCCATACAATTGGCGTGCGGCCCGAACATATTGCCGTTTCCGCCACAGACGGGGAATGGTCCGGTGTGGTGGCGGTGTCCGAACATCTGGGCTCGGACACGTTTTTTCATGTCCATGGCACCGGACTGGCCGACACAATCACAGTGCGCGCAGGCGGCGAAGTGGGCTTTCGTCATGGTGACCGCATTCACATGACACCGCGCGCTGATGTCATCCATCGTTTTGACGAACAGGGGCTTCGTATCGCATGACAAGACTTGCAGGAAAAACCGCGTTGATTACAGGCGCCGCGCGCGGCATCGGGTTGGCCTTCGCGCAGGCCTATATCCGCGAAGGCGCGCGTGTGGCCATTGGCGATATCGACATGGACCGCGCACAGCTAGAGGCCGCGCGTCTGGGCGACGGGGCATTGGCCGTGCAAATGGATGTCACGCAGCAGGCCAGCATCGATGCCGCAGTTGATACGACGCTTGCGCAGTTTGGCCAGATCGACATTCTGATCAACAACGCCGCCATCTTCACCGCCGCCCCGATTGTGGACATCACACGCGAAGATTACGCGCGCTGCTTTGACATCAATGTGGCGGGCACGTTGTTCACGCTGCAGGCTGTTGCGCGCCACATGATCGAACGCGGGCAGGGCGGCAAGATCATCAACATGGCCAGCCAGGCGGGCCGGCGTGGTGAATCGCTGGTGGGCGTCTATTGCGCGACCAAGGCCGCGATTATCAGCCTGACGCAATCGGCGGGCTTGAACCTGATCAGCCACGGAATCAACGTCAACGCCATCGCCCCCGGTGTTGTTGATGGCGAACACTGGGACGGTGTGGATGCGTTCTTCGCCAAATATGAAGGCAAGGCACCAGGCCAGAAAAAGCGCGAAGTGGGCGCATCAGTGCCTTATGGCCGGATGGGCGTGCCAGATGACCTGACAGGAATGGCCGTGTTTCTGGCCTCGCGGGATGCCGATTACATCGTGGCCCAGACCTATAATGTGGATGGTGGCCAATGGATGAGCTGACACCCCTGTCGCTGGCCACGCTGGACCGCCTGTCTGCGCAGGTGCGCGTGCCGCGCTATGCGCGCGCGGACCTGTCGGCGGGGATCGTGCATATAGGCTTGGGCAATTTTCACCGTGCGCATCAGGCATGGTATCTGCACAGGCTGTTCGATCAGGGTGTGAACCATGACTGGGCCATCATCGGCGCAGGTGTGCGCGCGGGCGATGCAGCTATGCGCGACAGGCTTCTGGCGCAGGATTGCCTAAGCACGCTGATCGAACTGGACCCGTCGGGCAAATCCGCAGAAGTGACCGGCGCGATGATCGGTTTCGTGCCAGTGCAGCCCGACAATGCCGCGCTGGTTGCACAAATGGCAGACCCTGCCATCCGCATTGTGGCCCTGACAGTCACCGAAGGCGGCTATTTCATTGACCCTGCCAGCGGCGGTTTTGACGCCGCGCATCCCGACATTGCCCATGACGCTGCAAACCCCGCGGCCCCCCGAACGGCGTTCGGGGCGATGGTTGCCGCGCTGCGGCTGCGGCGCGACCAGGGCGCGGGGCCGTTCACGGGGCTGTGTTGCGACAATTTGCAAGGCAACGGGGCTGTGCTGCGCCAGAGTGTGGTGTCCCTTGCGCGCCTGTCCGACCCTGACTTGGCCGACTGGATTGCGGCGCAGTGCAGTTTCCCCAATTCGATGGTGGATTGCATCGTCCCTGCCACGGGCACGCGCGAAATTGCGCTGGCCCACGGGTTCGGCATTGCGGACGCCGCCCCTGTTACGCATGAAAATTTCCGCCAATGGGTGATCGAGGATGATTTCTGCGCAGGCCGCCCCGACTGGGACCGCGCAGGCGCCACATTCGTGGACAATGTCCATGATTACGAGGCGATGAAAATCCGCATTCTCAATGGCGGGCATCAGGTGATTTCAGGTGTCGGGGAATTGCTGGGCCTGACCACCATAGCCCAGACCATGGCCCATGACGGCATTCGCGCGCTGCTGCGCCGCGTGGTGCAGGATGAAATCGCGCCCCATGTCGCGCCGGTGCCCGAAATTACCCCCTTGGACTATCTGGCGCTGATTGAACGGCGCTTTGCCAATCCCGAAATTGCCGATACCACGCGCCGCGTGGCCTTTGACGGGTCCAGCCGGCATCCGGGGTTTGTTGTTCCCTCCATTCGGGACGGGCTGGCGCGCGACACGCCCGTTGCAGGGCTTGCGCTGGTGTCGGCGCTTTGGGCGCGGTATTGTGCAGGCACGCGCGAGGATGGCAGCGTGATCGCCCCCAATGACCCCAACTGGACGGCGCTTCAGCCTGTGGCGCTGGCCGCCCGCAAGACCCCCCTCCTGTGGCTGGAACAGCGCCAGTATTATGGCGATCTGGCGCAGCACCCGCGTTTTGCCGATGCGTTTTGTGACTGGCTGGCGATGATACACACCCAAGGGGTGGACGCCAGCCTTGCGCAATATCTGGACAATGGCGCATCCTGAAGCATGGCGCCCGGACGTGGTTTCCGGTTCAGGACTGTTCGGCATGCTCTACCAGCGCCGTTGTCCCCGCGCCTTGCTGGCTGGAAACTAGCAAATCCGCGGCAGTTGGTCCCCCGCCAGCATATCGACAATGCGAAACCCGCCAAAGGCGGTTTTCATCCGCACCTGTCCCGGGTGGTCGTCCACAACAGTTCCGATTCGCGCCGCCCCCGCGCCCTGTGGCACCCCCCGCAAGGCGTGCAGCACCCCGTCGGCCCGGGCGGCGGGAACAAACAGCACCAACCGCCCTTCATTGGCCAGATACAGCGGGTCCAGCCCCAGAATTTCACACAGCCCCCGCACTTCGTCGCGCAGCGGCAGGGCGCTTTCGTCCAGCACCATGCCCAGACGCGCGCCATCCGCCAGTTCATTTAGCGCCGTGGCCAGCCCGCCGCGCGTGCAATCGCGCGCCGCGCGCAAATCCGGCGCGGCCTGCAGGGCGCTGGCCATGACAAGGTGCAGCGCCGCGCAATCGGACAGAAGTTCGGTTTCCAGCGCCATCTCGCCACGCGCGGCCATGATCACCGCGCCGTGATCGCCCAACGGGCCGTTCACGATGATCGCGTCACCCGCGCGAATGTGGTGCGCCCCCAGATCCAGCGCCGCCGGAATGACGCCAATGCCCGCAGTCGTGACAAACACCCCGTCCGCGGCCCCGCGCTCCACAATCTTGGTGTCGCCGGTCACAATGCGCACGCCTGCGGCCTGCGCTTCTTGTGCCATGCTTGCCACGATCCGGCGCAACAGGGCTATCTCGGTGCCTTCTTCAATGATGAACCCCGCAGACAGCCACAAGGGCCGCGCCCCCCCGACTGCCAGATCGTTGATTGTGCCGCAAACGGCCAGTTTGCCAATGTCGCCCCCCGGAAATTCCAGCGGGGACACCACAAACCCGTCCGTGGTGAAGGCCAGCCGCGCGCCGGCCTCTTGCAAGGCGCTGTCCATCAGCCGGGCCTGATCTTCCATGCTGTCGGGCTGAAAGGCCGGCACGAAGACCGCGTCAATCAGATCGCGCATTGCCCGCCCGCCGCTGCCATGGGCCATTGTGATATGTGTATCGCGCAGCACTATATCCGCCTTTTCATCTTGCAAAAAATACTCATGAAACGCTTTGGGCGGGCGTGGCATCGTGGCCGCGCACACCGCCATATTGCCAATAGGCCGCACACGCCCCCTCGGAACTGACCATCAGCGCGCCCAGTGGCATGTCGGGCGTGCAGCCCTGCCCGTATTGGGGGCAGGCGGTGGGTTTTATCCGGCCCGTCATGACCGCCCCGCAGGCGCAGCCTTCGGGTTCGGGAACATGGCGGCGGGGTGCGCCATAGCCCACGCCAAACCGGACTTCCGCATCAAAGCGCGCGTAGTGGTCGCGGATGCGCAGACCGCTGGCGTCAATTTCGCCCAAGCCGCGCCATTCAAAACTGGGGCGGCGGGCATAGACATCTTCCATCGCAGCGATGGAAGCAGGGTTGCCATGCTCGGGCACGACGCGGGCATACTGGTTTTCAACCTCGGCGCGGCGCTCCGCAATCTGGCGCAGCACCATCGCCACAGAGTGTAGCAGATCCAGCGGTTCAAACCCCGCCACGACAATGGGTTTGCCAAATTCGCGCGCGATGAAATCATAGGCATGCGTGCCGATCACCATACTGACATGGCCCGGCCCGATGAACCCGTCCAGCCGCATATGCGGGTCATTCAACAGCGCGCGGATGGGTTCGGGAACTGTAATATGGTTGCAAAACACGCTGAAATTCTCCAGCCCTTCGCGCGCTGCGGCCTGAATTGCAAAGGCGGTGGCGGGGGTGGTGGTTTCAAACCCCAGCCCGAAAAACACCACCTGATGCGCTGGGTTGCGCCGCGCAATTTCCAGCGCGTCCAGCGGGCTGTAAACCATGCGGATATCAGCGCCGCGCGCCTTGGCCTGCATCAGCGACCCGCGCGTGCCCGGCACGCGCATCGCATCACCGAAGGTGGTGAAAATAACGCCCTCGCGTTCGGCAATCTCGATGCATTCATCGACCCGCGCCATGGGCAGCACGCAAACAGGGCATCCCGGGCCATGGATGAATTCAACCCCCTCATCGACCAGCATGTTCAACCCGAAGCGGAAAATCGCATGCGTGTGTCCACCGCAGATTTCCATGATATGCACAGGGCGCGCGCGGGTCGCGCCAATCTGGCGGGTCAGCCGGGCAATTTCGGCCAGCAGCGATTTGGCCAATGCGGGATCGCGGAATTCGGTGACATGTTTCATTGTGTCCCCTCCAGGGCGCTTGCGCCCAGTGCCATGGCCTCCAGCGCCTCCTGTGCCTCGCCCAGATCACGCAGCGCGTCCAGGGTGCGCGCGGCCTCGTCCTCGTCGATGATGGCCATGGCAAAACCCACATGGATCAGCGCCCATTGCCCCACCAGCTCCGGCAGCGGCCGGTCGGCCACAGGTGCAAGCGACACTTCGCGTCGCACGCCTGACACATCGGCCAGCGCCATAAGGCGGGCGGGGTCGGTGATGGCGGTAATCTGGCCGGGAATACCCAGACACATGTTCAGTCCTCCTCTTCCATGGCGGTCTGGCCGCTGGGGTCAGGTATGCCGTAGCGGTCGATCTTGGCGCGCAGGCCCACGCGGCTTAGGCCCAGTTCGGCGGCCGCGCGGCTTTTGTTCCAGCGGTGGCGCGTCAGGGTTTCGCGCAGAATGCGCATTTCCACCAGTTCCACGCGGTCCTTCAGCGGGCCTTCGCGCGTCAGAATGGGGTCAAGCGCGCGGTCCGCGCCGTCCTCTGTGGGGCAGGCTTGCAGGATGTGGCGCGAAATCAGGTCTGCACCCAGAACAGGGTCTTGTGCGAACACCAGCATGCGGGTGATTTCGTTTTCCAACTCGCGCAGGTTGCCGGGCCAGTCATAGTTTTCCAGAAACTGCAGCGCCACATCGTCAAACCCGCGCACCAGCTTGCCATGGGTGGCGGCGGCGTCAAACAGCGCGGCCTGTGCCAGCAGCGCCACATCCCCGCGCCGCCCGCGCAAGGGGGGCAGGGTGATTTCCCCTGCCGAAATCGCATAGCCCAGATCCGTGCGCAAAACCCCCTCGGCCATCAGCGCGCGCAAATCGCCTGTCACACCGCAGATCAGCCGCAAATTGCTGCGCACCCCTTCATGCGCGCCAAGGGGCTGGAAGCTGCCTTCGCGCAGCACCCGCAACAGCGCCATTTGCAACCGCGGGCCAAGGGTTTCGACACCCCCCAGATACAGCGTGCCACGATCGGCCTTTTGCATCAGTCCGATGCGGTTGGTGGCCAGTCCCGCCACCGCGCCGCGCCGCGCGCCAAACAGCTCCAGTTCCAGCAAATCATCCGGCAGCCCCGCGCAGTTAAGCGCGTAGAAGGGCTTGTCGGCGCGCAGGCTGGCATGATGCATCGCGCGCGCCAGCTCCTGCTTGCCGGTGCCCGCTTCGCCGCTGATCAAAACGGGCACGTCGAAACTGGCATATTGGCGCGCGCATTCAACGACCGCATTCATGCTGGAATGCGGACTGCGCAGGATGGCGTCAAAGCCCTGACGCTCGCGCAGGTCGCGGCGGCGCTTTTCCAGCTTGGTTTCCGTGGTCGACCCCAGGTGCCGCATTTCCAGCGACAGGCGTTCATGTTCGCGCGTCATTGAAAACAGGTCTGCGGCATTGCGCGCGGCCATCAGCAGGTGTTCGGGGTGCCATGGCTTGGTCAGGAATTGATAGATACCCGCAGCATTGATCGCCTCGGTCATGTCGGCGGGGTCGGTATAGCCGGTGATGATGATGCGCACGATTTCCGGCCAGCGTTCGCGCACATCAGCCAGAAACTGCACCCCGCTGCGCCCCGGCATGCGCTGGTCACAAAAAATGACCTGCACCCATTCTTCCTGCAACAGTGCCATTGCCTGATCGGCGCCTGTGGCTGTCAGAATGTCGAAATCATCTTCCAGCGCCATACGCATGGACGCCAGCGAATGCGGTTCGTCATCGACCACCAGAACACAAGGGCGCGCCGTGCGCGTCATGGCCGTGCCTTTGCGGCCAGCCCCGCGCGCAACCACGCCAGCCATGCGTCCATACCTTCGCCTGTGCGCGCCGACACGCGCAGGATGGTGATGTCGGGGTTCACACGCTTGAGGTTGGCCTCATAGGCGTGCAGATCGGCATCGCAATAGGGCGCAAGGTCGATCTTGTTGAGGATGGCCAGCTTTGCTGCAGTGAACATGTCGGGGTATTTCAGCGGCTTGTCCTCGCCTTCGGTGACCGACAGGATGGCGACCTTGGCATCCTCGCCCAGATCGAAGGCCGCAGGGCAGACCAGATTGCCCACGTTTTCGATAAACAGCAGACTTTCGCGCGCAAGGCGCAGGTCATCCATCGCATGCCCCACCATATGCCCGTCCAGATGGCAGCCCTTGCCAGTATTGACCTGCACCGCGCGCGCCCCCGTAGCGCGGATGCGCAGCGCGTCATTGCTGGTTTGCTGGTCGCCTTCGATCACGGCAAGGGGCTGGGTGCCCAACGCTTCGATGGTCTTGCACAAAAGCGTGGTCTTGCCCGAACCGGGCGACGACACCAGATTGACGGCAAAACACTCCAGCGCGGTCAGAACGCGCCGGTTGGCCGTGGCATAGGCGTCGTTTTTCGACAGAATGCCGGTTTCGATTTCGATAAGGCGCGTCTGGGACAGGCCCGGAACGGACACGCCCGCAGCGCCGTGACCGTAATGGTGGTGATCGTGGCTGTGATCATGACTATGACTATGACTGTGGCCGTGGCTGTGGCTGTGGTCATGGCCATGCGCCTGCGCCTTGCCGTCGATGGTCGGGCCGTCATGGCATCCGCAAACTGTGCACATCAGATCACCTCCATATCCTTGATCCGCATTTCGTCGCCGCCTTGCGGCATCAGCCGTCCCCCGCCACAAAGCGGGCAGGGGTCCAGCCGGTTGTCTATGCTCACGGCCTGCCCGCAATCATAGCACAGCGCGCGCCCGGGCAGGTCCAGCATGTCCAGCGCCGCACCTTCGGCGGCACTGCCGCGCAGCACCACATCCAGCGCGAATTCCAGCGCGGGTTTTTCCACCCCCGCAAAGCGCCCGATTTCCAGCCTTAGCCGCAACACACGCCCGAAGCCCTGCGCGCGCGCCTGTTCGTCGATGATCTGGCGAATCCCTTCGGCCAGTGACATTTCATGCATCGGCCCCCTCCAACCAGTGAACAGGCAGGCAGGGATCATGCGCCGCAACGATCACGCGCGCAAGGGCAGGGTCGGGGGTTGTCGCAAGGGCCGCGCGCAAACTGCCGCCCATGGCCAGCATATGGTCGGTGGGGGTGACGCGCGCCACATCGGTGACAACGCCGTTGCGTGCCAGCAGGCGCAGCGCATAAACCCCGCGCGCGGCAGGGACCAGCGCTATGCCATCGGCGCGCAGCACTGGCGCGGGCATGGCCCCGGTTGCGGCGCATTCGGCGTCCAGCATCCGGCCCAGCACCCGCCACAAGGGGCCACGGCCCTGCGCGGTTTCGGCCTGTTGCATCAGCGGGTGGTCGGCATGGCGCGCGGCGGGGCTGTTTTCCAGCGCGCCTGCGCGATCTATCGTGTCGGCATCCGCAAAGGGCAGCGCGGGGGCCTGTCCGTGCCCGTCCGAAAACAGACGCATGACATGGTGCGCAACAGGTGCAAGCCCTGCGCCGCGGTCCAGCCATTTGACCAGATCAACAGGTTGCGCGCCGCCCCACAATGCGGGCGCAATACGCCCCATCTGCCAGCCCTGTGGCAACGCGCGCGGGGTCAGGCCCAGCGCCTGCGGCAGCGTGATAAACAGCGCCAGCACATGGTCGCGCAGCACATCGCGCGCAAGCGCGGCGCGCGCATCGGGGGCGGGCGGCAACCCCAGCGACAGCCGTGCCGCCATGCCTTGGGCAGCGGCGCACAGGTTGAACAGGCGTGGCAGCATGCTGGCTGCGGCCTGCGCGGTCCTGCCGCACAGCAACTGGCCCAGCGCGGGCGGGGCGGGGGGCACAAGCCCCCATTGCCCGTCCCTGCGCGATATGGCCAGTGCGCCGCTCATCCCTGAACCTGCCCGGTGATAAAAGCGCGCCGTTCCAGGGGTCTGGCGCGTTGCAGTTTGGGGGCTTGCGCCACCGCTGCCGGTGTGTCTGGCAGCATGGGGCGCGACCCTTCGTCCAGACGTTCCAGCGCGGACGGGTCGAACAGCCCGACCATGACCGCGCGCGCCACATCGACGGCCTGCATCTGGCTGTTAAAATCATTCATCGGTGAAAATAGCGAGCAGGCCTTGTATCCGCCCACCTGTTCGCGCGCGTTATGGATGAATTCATACTGGCCCGACGGAAAACCCGTCAGTTCCTTCGTGCCTGCAATCAGCGCGGTCCAGTTGTCATCAGGTCCGGCCAGCAGCACCAGATTCATGAACCATGGCGCGACCAGCACCCCCAGATAATGCCCCTGCCACGGCTGGAACCCCACCGCCTGCACATGCAGCGAATGGTTGCACAACGGCACATCACGCATCTTGCCGTTATAGATTTCGCGGAAATCCGCTTCCAGTCGGGCTATGGCCTGCGCCATGGCATCTTCTGCGCGCCCTGTGTCACGCAACACCATGAACTGTTCGGGCGCGGCCCCGCATCCGGGGCAGGTCCAGTCATGGGGCAGCGCGGTAAAGGGCGTGCCCGCTGTGATCTGGCGTGTCTCATCACCCTGGGCCGGGTCATAGACGTGCCAGCATATTTTGCATTCCAGCACCGCTTGCGCCGAAATCTTGGCGCCCGCGCCCAGATATGACCCTTCAAATCCCGGCTGGTTCATCGGATGGCCCCCAACACATCGCGGATGCGCCCGGCGCTGTCGTCAATATCTTCTGGGCCGGCAACGGCAACTTCGGGCATCTGGGCCACTTCCCATGTGTCCAGAATAAGCGTGTCGGTGGAATTGAAGAACTGCACCCGCCAGACATGGGGCAGGGCGGCGGCCGTGATACGGCAATTGCCATAGCCGCGCGACAGGATGGTGACCGCCCCTTCGCCAAGGGCCATTGCCATATGGTCCAGATCCTCGGGTGTATGGGGCAGAAGCGTCAGGTTCACGACATGCACCTGCGCCCCTGCCACATAGCTGCGCGATTTGTCGGCCAGTTCCGCCAGCAGCGCGGGCGCGTTCACCACACCGGGCGCGCGCGGGCTGTCCATTGCGCTGGGGCGGTGGGGGGTGTGGGCGCGGGTGACGGCCAGTTCGGGCACAGGGCCAATTTCGACATGGTCCAGCCCCGCGCCCTGCAACACCCAGACCCCTGCAAAGACGCTTTCCTGCACCGCCACCGCAGGCACACCGCGCAATTTCATCGACACTTCGCCATGACCGAAGGTTTCGGCCAGCAGCTTGCGGCTTTCACGGCCTAGCGGGGACAGGTCGATCTGGGCGCGCCCCCCGTCGCGGGCCACCACGTCACAGGCGCGCGCGACATCGGCCAGCACGGCCAGCGCAGGCGCAACCGATGCGGGGTTGTCCACTTCGGGCAGATGGGGCGTGTAGGTGCGCATGCCCGATGGCAGCGCGATATATTCCAGCGCCTCGTCGCCCGATTGCGATCCGGGGCCGAACCCGACCGGCGGCAGGGTAAAGGGGGTTTGCATGGGCCTATCCTTCTGCAGGGGCGGGCGTTTGTGACAGGATTTGGGGAATGCGGGCAAGGTAGTCGTCCCAATCGCGTATCTTGGCAATCCCGCCAAGAAAGCGGTCCCCGTCGTAAAACAGGAAAGACGGGGTCTTCAGCACCCGCGTGGCATCGCGCAGGGGCGCTTCAATCGCGTTGCCCACCAGCGCGCAATCAAACCGGCGCTGAAAATGGCGTTGCAGTTCAGGCAGGATGACTGCCGCATCCAGTGTTTCCAGATTGCGCGCCACATCGCCGGGGATGAACAGGCAATGCAGGCCCGCGCGTGCCAGATAATCGGCCAGCGCATCGGGGCTGTTCAGATGCGGCCAGCCGAAATCCTGCGTCAGACGGGACAAAAGCGGGTGGGACATGAAACCTCCTGTCAGCCAGTGGAATGGCCAGCGTCCAGCGCGGCCTGAAGATGGGGCGGAAGTGTGGGCGCGCGGCGTTCCAGATCGTCAAAGGCCGTGCCCAGATCGCCCCCCGCCATCAGCGCGCGCAAACCCTCCAGCGCGGCCAATATCTGGCGCGCTTCGGGTTCCGAGATCACGTCGCGCGCGCAGCCAAGATGCGTCAGCAGCCATGTCCCCACAGGCACATCGCCCACCAGCGACAGGTCCACAGTTTCAGCGCGCGTGCCATCGGTGCAATCAGCGGCAATGCCGTTGACCGACATAACCTGCATGGGGGTGCCTACACACATCGCGCGCTACACCTTGGCCGGGAAAAAACGGTCGTCGCCAATGCGGCAGGCCGCATCCTCGGACGGGCGGCCGGATTCGTAGGCTGCGCGCGTGATGGACGGGTCGGCCAGATCGCCGGTTGGCGTGCGTCCGGGGCGCGCGGTCACGCCCCAGTCACGCAGCCGCGCCAGTGCTATATCAATGGCGGGGTCAATACAGGCCGCCGTCAGGGGGCGCAAGCCGCCGCCGTAATCTTCCAGCTCGACAGGTTGCACGCCGATCAGCAGCATCTGTTCAGGGCAATAGCCCATCAGTTGGGCCGTGGCGATGACGTCCTGAAATCCGGTCTGATGCAGGCTCATTTTCTTGGCGCCCATGAAGGCGGGAACCTCATCATTCTCGACCACTTTCATGGTGGCCGGTTCCAGCCCGTAATCGACCGCGTCAAACACGATCAGGGCGTCGGCATCTTCCAGAAAGGGCAGCAGATACAGGCCCTGCGTGCCACCATCCATAAGATGCACATTGTCGGGCAGGGTCCAGTTTGCGGCCAGATGTTCGACGCAGCGCACGCCGAAACCTTCATCCGCCCAAAGGACGTTACCAATGCCCAGCACAAGAATGCGGGCGGGATTATTGGGGCTGGCCACTGGTTCCTCCACTTTCACCGGGCTGGCTGGTCGCGTGCTTTGCAGCGCGCGATGAAGGCAGATTAGCGGTTTCCATGCAGGAAAACTGCAGTTTTTCCGGATCGGTCAGATTTTTGTCATATATCTGAAATTAAATAATAATATTGGTATGCGGGGGTATGCGATGCAATATGGTGGTGGTTTCTATTCTTCCATATTTTTCCAGAAGTGGAAGATTTGTTTGCATATGAAAAAAGCGGCCCCGTGGGGCCGCCCTTGCATGCGATTCAGGGTCGTGCATCAATCGGGGCGGTCATCCTTGAAGGTGCGGTGCCCCGAAATCATGGTCGAAACAATGGACTGGCGCGACATGATGTCCTCGCGCACGGCCACATAGATATGGATGATGATGAAGATCAGCATCGCCCACATGCCCATCCGGTGCAGCATATGCACATCAAGGCTGTTACCCGCCAGCGGGATGACCCAGCCAAAGGCCTTATACATCCAATGGCTTTGTCCCAGCCCTTCGGCATAAAGCGCAAAGCCCGTCACAATCATGAACACTGTAGCTACGGTGATGAAAAAGAACATCGCCAATTGTGCCAGCGGGTTGTGCCCTTCGTATTTCTTGGGTTCCTTCGCCATGAAGAAATACCAGCGTAGTTCAAACACCACTTCGGCCCAGAAATGGCGCTTCCAGAACGGAAAGCTGAACAATTGCCGCGCATGGTGGTTGCCCACGAAGGCCCAATACAGCCGCCCGAAAAACCCCGCCGTCAGCACCATGCCCGCGGCGAAATGGGCAAAACGCACATACCCGAAGAAGAACTGATAGGTGGCTTCCTGTGCGCTGAAACTGGGCAACGGTTTGCCGATGAAATAGCCTGTCACGCACAGCACAAGGATGGCAAACGCATTCACCCAATGCCAGATGCGCACTGGCGCTTCATAGACATAGACCGAAGTTTGCTTATGCGTGCCCGCCTGGTGAAAGGGGGTGCCGGGGTCGATGGGGGCGGTCATGGCATCCCTCCTTAGCGCACGCGCACTGTGGTCAGTTCATCCCCGTCGGGCGACATGACATGTGTGGAACAGGCAAGACAGGGGTCGAAACTGTGCAAGGTGCGCAGCACTTCCACCGGCTCGTCCGGGCGTTCCATGGGGGTGTTCATCAAGCTTGCCTCGAACGCGCCGATATTGCCCTGCACATCGCGGGGGCTGCCGTTCCAGGTGGTGGGCACAACGCATTGGTAGTTTTCGATGCGCCCGTCCTTGATGCGAATCCAGTGCCCCAGCGCGCCGCGCGGGGCTTCGGTCATGCCCACGCCGCGCGCTTCGCTGGGCCATGTTTTCGGGTCCCATTTTTCGACATTGGCCGTGTGTGTGTCGCCATTGCGGATATTGGCCACCAGCTTGTCGAAGAAGTATTTTTGTAACCGCCCGCAATATTCTGATTCCAGCGCGCGTGCCGCTGTGCGCCCAAGGGTGGAAAACACTGCATCAAAGGGCAGGTCCATGGTGCGCAACAACCCGTCCACCTGGTCCTTGATGTCCTCGTGCCCTTTGGCATAGCCCACGATATAGCGCGCCAGCGGTCCCACCTCCATGGCGTGGCCACGCCAGCGCGGCGCCTTGATCCAGCTGTATTTGGCGGCTTCATCCAGTTCCTTGATGTCGGTGCGCGTGCCCTTCGCATTGGGGCCAAGTTCGTATTGCGCTTCCGAAATTCCGTCCCACGGGTGCAGCCCGCGGCCCGCTTCGCCGTAAGTATACCAGCTATGATCGACGAATTCCTGCACCTGTTCGGGGTCGCGCACATCCACGTCATGCACTTCATTCAGGTTGCCGTTGATGATGGCCCCGCGCGGCAGGTGCAACTGACCGGCGCTGAAATCATTGGCATTTTCGGGAATGTCGCCATAGGCAAGGCAGGCTTGCGATGACAGGCCGCCGCCATGCAGCCATGTGCGGTAGAAATTGCCAATTGCAATCACATCGGGGATGTAGACGTTGTTGTTGAACTCGATGCATTTGTCGATGATGGAACTGGCCAGGTTCAGCCGTTCCATGTTGATGGCCCCACCGGCTGCGCCCACACTGTCCATGTTGATGGGGCAGGGCACGCCGCCCACCAGCCAGTTGGGATGGGGGTTCTTGCCGCCGAAAATGGTGTGAATCTTCGCCACCTCGCGCTGAAGGTCCAGCGCTTCAAGGTAATGCGTTGTCGCCATCAAATCGGCTTCGGGGGGCAGTTTATAAGCGGGGTTGTCCCAATAGCCGTTCTTGAAAATTCCAAGCTGGCCGGAATCCACAAATTTCTTCAGCCGGTTTTGCACATCGCGGAAATAACCGGGACTGGACAGCGGGTGTGCGGGGCTGACCATCTGCTGCAATTCAGACGTGGCCTTTGGGTCGGCGCGCAACGCATTGACCGGGTTGACCCAATCCAGCGCATGCAGATGATAGAAATGCACGATATGGTCGTGAATTTGCAGGTTCAACTGCATGATGTTGCGAATGGAATTGGCGTTTTCGGGAATCATGATGCCCAGCGCATCTTCCACCGCGCGCACGGATGTCAGCGCATGCGTGCCCGTGCACACCCCGCATATGCGTTCGGTAAAGGCCCATGCATCGCGCGGGTCGCGCCCCTTCAGGATGACTTCCAGCCCGCGCCACATGGTGCCGGTGCTGACCGCGTTGCGGATGACGCCTTGTTCATCGACATTGATCTCGCAGCGCATATGCCCTTCGATGCGGGTCACAGGGTCAATGACAATCCGGCGGCCGGTATTGTCCATGGTATAGCCGTTGGGGGTTTCCAGCATGTCTTATGCCTCCTCTTTATGGGCTTTGGCCGCGTTGGAATGGCCTTGTGCCTTTTGTTGCGCGCGTTTCAGGGCGGACAGCGCGGCATGTGCGGCCACTGCCCCCCCCACGGCCCCCACAGCCGCAAGGCCCACGCGGTCGGCATTGGCCTCGACCCCGAATTGGGTAATGTCGGTCACGCGGTCATAGAAACTGCCCTGATCCCAGAACCCGTCTTCCGAACAGCCGATGCAGCCATGGCCGGACTGGATGGGAAAACTGATGCCTTCGTTCCAGCGCACAGTGGAACACGCGTTATAGGTGGTCGGCCCCTTGCAGCCCACTTTATACAGGCAATAGCCCTTGCGCGCGCCCTCATCGTCCCAGTTCTCCACGAACTGGCCCGCGTCGAAATGCGGGCGGCGGTAGCATTTGTCATGAATGCGCTGCGAATAGAACATCAGCGGGCGGCCTTGGCGGTCCAGCGCGGGAATCCGGTCGAATGTCACCATATAGGTGATCACACCAGTCATCACCTCGGCAATGGGGGGGCAACCGGGCACCTTGATGATGGGCTTGTCGGTGATGACCTTGTGAATGGGGGTGGCCTGTGTGGGGTTGGGGCTTGCCGCCTGCACACAGCCATAGGACGCGCATGCCCCCCATGCGATGACCGCTTTCGCGTCCTTGGCCACACGTTTGAGTTTGTCCACAAACGGCTTACCGCCGGAAATGCAGAACATGCCATCTTCGTTCAACGGCGGGTTGCCCTCAACGGCCAGAATATAGTTGCCCTTGTAGCGCTCGATGGTTTCTTCCAGCACCGCTTGCGCGGCAAGGCCGGACGGGGCCATCAGCAATTCGTCATAATCAAGGCTGATCATCGTCAGGATCACATCCTTGGCCAGCGGATGGCCGGACCGGATGAAACTTTCCGAACAGCAGGTGCATTCCAGCCCATGCAGCCAGATGACGGGCGTGCGCGGCTTGGTTTCCATCGCATGCGCGATTTTGGGCACAAAGGCCGGGCCAAGCCCAAGTGCTGCGGCGGTCAGGGAGCAATATTTCATGAAGCTGCGCCGCGTAATGCCTTGGGCGCGCATCACCTCGTAAAAGGTTTCGATTCGCTCTGACTGGGTCTTGGCATGTGACACGGGAACCTCCTGCAGTGTGAAATGCACATCTTGTCGAAAAAAATGCCCAATCCGCAGGCAAACAGGCAGGAAAATCGCCCATTGTGGCGGCATTCGCCTAACATACTGATTTCAGATAACTTTGCGCCAATGCAGCGGTTTGTTCGCCGGTGAGGGGCTTTCCACCCCTGTTTTGTGGCGGAAATGCACTTTCCACGCCCCCCAAACCCTGCGTGATGGCGCTGATTTGCAGGCATTGACGCAACAGAATTGCAGTGTATGACAAATTTATAAGAACGTCATACTGCGCCGGATATGCCCATCCGGCAGAAAGGACCGCGCCATGTTCAAAGCCGTTTTTGCCGCATCATGCCTGTTGATTGCCCCCTTGGGCGCGCAGGCGGGCACGCTTGCCATCTTCGCATCGGGCGAGGAGTTGGCAACCGAAGGGTTCAACGCCCCGCACCTGACGCGCGACGGCTGGACGCTGGAATTTTCGCGCATCCTTGCCACATTCGACCAGGTTACCGCGTGGCAGACCGAACCGCCCTTCATGGCGGATGGGCCGCATATTGACGGCGCGGCGCTGGCCTTTGGTGGCCCGTTCACTGTTGATCTGGCCAACCCTGATACTCAGGGGCGTGTGGCGCTTGCCAGTCTTGCCGCCCCGGCGGGCCATTACAATGCGCTGTCCTGGGCGCTGGTGCCCGATGCGTCGGGCTATGCGCTGCTGCTGGAAGGGGTGGCGCGCAAGGACGGGCAGGATGTGGCGTTTACCCTGCGCAGCGCTGATCGCGTTGTCCATGCCTGCGGCGAATATCTGGGCGAGGCGCGCAAGGGTATTGTGGCAGATGGCCGCGCGGCTGATCTGGAAATCACGCTGCATCTGGACCATTTGTTTGGCCGCGCCGACAAAGCGGCAGAAGACGCGATGAACCTTGCCGCGCTGGGCTTTGACGCTTTCGCGGCGGGCGGGGTGCAGGACATTTCGCTGGCGGGTTTGCATATTGGCCATGTGGGCGAAGGGCATTGCCATGTCGCGGCGCAGTAATCTGGCGGCGCTGGCGCTGGGCATGGCAGCGGCGGTGGCCCCGCACAGCGTGTTTGCGCATGGCGCAGTCATGACTGCCGAACCCACGCAGGCCATTCGCCTTCAGGCGCGCTATGACACCGGCGAACCCATGGCGCAGGCGCAGGTCATCATCTATGCGCCCAACACCCCTTCCGAAATCTGGGGGCGGGGCGTGACGGACCGTGACGGGCGTTTTGACTTCATCCCGGAAGACATTGCCGGGCGCTGGTCAGTGCAGGTGCGTCAGGCGGGCCATGGTGTCATGGCGCATGTCGATATCAGCGATGCAGCGCCTGTTCTGGTGGCGACACCGCAACAAGACACATGGGCGCAACGCATGGTGATGATTGCGCTGGTGGCTTGGGGGGGCTTGGGCACAGCGTTATTTGCCCTGCGCAAGAAAGGCAGGTCTGATGCATCTGCCTGACGGGATTGTTCCGGTTGAACTCGCGCTTGCAGGCTATGTGGCAAGTGGCGCGCTGACGGCATTCGCGCTGGCGCGGGTGAACCGCCTGCCCGACCCGCGTGCGGGTATTCCCCGCGCCGCGATGCTGACGACAGTGTTTTTCGCGGCCTCGCTTGTGGCCATTCCGGTGCCGCCCATGTCGGTGCATCTGGTCTTGTCGGGGCTGATGGGGGTGATGCTGGGGTGGTTTGCCATGCCTGCCATTGTGGTGGGGCTGTTCTTGCAGGCGGTGTTGTTTGGGCATGGCGGGGTGACCACGCTGGGCTTGAACGGGCTTATTCTGGGCCTGCCAGCGCTGCTGGCCTTCGGGGTGTGGCGCGGGGCGGGGCGACGCTGGCCTGATGTTGCGGCGCTGGCCGCTGGCGGTGGCGCAGTGGTTCTGGCGCTGGCCATATTTGCCGCCATCGTGCTGGCGGGCCTGCCGGTTGCGCTGGATGCAGGGGCGGAAACGCTGGCCATCAAGGCGCTTTTGCTGGCGCATCTGCCGCTGGTTCTGGCCGAAGGAGGGGTTGTGCTGGTGCTGTTGCGGGTGCTGCGACGCGTGGAACCGGCACTGGTGCCCCATGTCTGACGCTGCCGCCCCCGCCCCCGCGTCACGGCCTGCGGACCCGCGCGTGCGGCTGGTCATGGCGGTAATGCTGGCGTTTTCCATGGCGTCTGTTGGCAATGTGGTGATGGTGCCCTTGCTGGGCGCGGTGGCGCTGGCTGTGCTGGCGTGTTCGCGCGCGGATGCGGTGCAGGTCAGGTCGCGCCTGCGCGGGGCAGGCGTTGTGGCGCTGGCGTTGGTGCTGGTCCTGCCGTTTGTCGCGGGCGACCGGGTTTTGTGGCAGGCGGGCGCGCTGCGATGGCATGCTGACGGGCTGGCGACAGCGCTGGTGATGGGGGCGCGGTTGCTGGCGATTGTGACAGTGACACTGGCGCTTCTGGTCCCTGTGGCACCTTTTCGTCTGGTGGCGGGGGCGCGCGCGTTGGGGGTGCCTGCGCTGATGGCCGATCTGGCGTTTCTGACACTGCGGTATTTGGATGAACTGCGCGCCGAACTGGCGCGCGCGCTGCTGGCGCGGCGGTTGCGTGGCGGCAAGGGCGGTTGGCGGGGCCTGCCCGAATATGGCGTCCTTCTGGCGTCTGCGCTGATACGCGGGCAGCGCCGCGCGGAACGGGTCTGGGCGGCGATGCGTCTGCGCGGCTATGGGACAGCAGCGGCCATGCCGGGCCTGCCACCGCTTGCGGGGCGTGACATTTGGGCTATGGTCTGGGTCGCGTGCGGCAGTGTGGGGCTGGTCATGCTGGATCGTGCGATTTCAACAGGGGCGCTTTGAACGGGAACGGGCCTGCACAATGACAGAGATGTTGCATCTGGACAGGGTTTGCGTGGGTTGGCCCGGGCACGCGCCTGTTTTGCGCGACATTTCACTGACCCTTCATCACGGCGAACGCGTGGGGCTTGTCGGTCCCAACGGTGCGGGCAAAAGTAGCCTGTTTTTGTCCATCGCGGGCGTTCTGGCACCGCAGGCGGGGACAATCCGCCTGAACGGGCAGGCGTTGCGCACAGGTCAGTTCCTGCCTGATGTGGCGTTGGTGTTCCAGCAGGCCGAAGACCAGCTGTTCTGCCCCACACTGGCCGAAGATGTGGCCTTCGGGGCGCGCAATATGGGGCTGGAAGGGGCAGACCTGGACGCGCGCGTGGCGCAGGCGCTGGCGGCTTGTGGCCTGAGCGCGCTGGCGGACCGCCCCGTGCACCAGTTGTCCGGCGGTGAAAAACGCCGCGCCTGCATCGCGGGGGCGCTGGTCATGCGCCCTGCGCTGATGTTGCTGGACGAACCCAGCGCGGCGCTGGACTTGCGCAACCGGCGCAACCTGATTGCGCTGCTGGGCCGGACGAATCAGGCGCTGGTGGTGGCCAGCCATGATCTGGAACTGGTGCTGGAACTGTGCCCGCGTGTGATCGTGATTGATCAGGGGCGCATCTGCGCTGATGGTCCTGTGCGGCAGGTTTTGGGCAATGCGGGCCTGATGGCCGCCCACGGGCAGGAAGTGCCCCATTCCCTGACCCCGCACGCGCCTGCAGCGCATGTGCATCTGCCAAACCCTGCCGCGGGTTTGTGACCGATGCATGTTTCCCCGTCGCGCGGGGTGGGGTGCTGTCCTAGAGCATGTTGCTTAAGACTGGGAACCGGTTTTGGGCTTCTCGAACATTCAAAATCAATAGGTTGGAGCATGTCGCGTGAATACGAATGAACGCGACATGCTCTCTAGAAACTGTCCTTCACATGCAGGTGCTCATGCGGGCTTTGCGGTCCTGTGCCGTGGTCATGGGTATGGCGGCGGGCCTCGATGGGGATCAGGAACAGATTGCCATGCATGACGCCCCGCTGGCCCAGAACCCCGTCCGCATAGGCACGCAGCGCCGCCACTGGCCCGCGCAGAATGGCGGTTTCCAAACAGGTGTCATGGTCCAGATGCACATGGCTTGTCGTCACGCTAAGGGCGTGGTGGTCATGATGATGATGCATCAGACGCCGCGCCAGATCGCGCGTGTCATGGTCGTAGACATAGGACAGCACGCCCATCGCCTCGCTGGTTTCAGGGCCTTGCGCGCTGTCGCGCAACCCCGCGCGCAGCAGGTCGCGCACCGCCTCTGACCTGTTGTCATAGCGCCGCGCCGCCACGAAGCTGTCGAGTTCCGCGCAAAGCGTGTCGGGCAGTGTTATTGTAATGCGTTGCATGGGGTCCTGTCCTTGTCACCACGCAAGGCTGGCATGGCGCGCGGTAGGGGGCAAGCGGGGAAATGGCCCCAACGCCAATATGGCGCAGCCGCGCACAATGGGCTAGACTGCGGGCATGAACACGACACCCGACCTGTCATCGCCGCTGACATTGTCGCCCGCGCAATGCGCAAGCGGGGTCAGTGACGATGCGTGGGTGGATGTCATTTCGGCCATGGACCGCACCTATGCCGAACTTGTCAGCTATCAGGAACGGCTGGAATCGCAGAATATCGAACTGCAATCCATGCGCGGGTTTCTGGATTCGGTGCTGGCTTCGGTGTCCGATATTCTGGTGGTTGCCGCGCGCACAGGGCAGGTGGAACAGGTGTCTGCGTCGCTGGCCGCGCGGTTGCACCAACCGGCTGCGGCGCTGATCGGGCGCAGGGTGGATGCGCTGTTTGCCGATGACAGCCAACCTGCCGCCCTCATCGCGCTGGAGGAATGCCGCACCGCCCGCCGCCCCGTGACGGTGGAATTGCAGCTGCCCGCCCATCCCGCGCCCATGCCCTTTGAAGTGGTGGTCGCGCCGCGCCGCGATGATCGCGGGCGCGTGGCGGGGTTTGTGATTACGGGGCGGTCAGTGGGGGAATTGCGCCACGCCTATAAGGCGCTGGAAGAAAGTCACAGCGCACTGAAGGCCGCGCAGGGCCAGTTGGTGCGCAATGAAAAGCTGGCCTCGCTGGGGCGGCTGCTGGCGGGTGTGGCCCATGAACTGAACAACCCCATCAGCTTTGTCTACGCCAATGCCCATGCGCTGGAACGTTACGCCACGAAGTTTGAAACCTATTTCGACCGTGTCAGTGACGGTGCCAGCCGTGCCGAACTGATTGCCCTGCGCGAAGACCTGCGCCTTGACCGCGAATTGCGCAACCTGCGCGACGCGGTGCGCGGCGCGCGCGAAGGGGCCGAACGGGTGCGCGACATCGTGGCCGACCTGCGCCGCCTGTCTGCCGATGGAACGGGCGATGTGGCCGATTTCGATCTGGCCGAAGTGGCGCGCGTGGCGGCGAACTGGGTGCTGCGCGGGCGCGCGGGTGCGGCGCGGCTGGAGTATGCGGGCCTGACCAGCGTGATGGTGCGCGGGCGCGCGGGCCATATCCAGCAAGTGGTCATGAACCTTGTGCAAAACGCGCTTGATGCGCTGGACGGGCAGGCGGATGGACAGGTCACGCTGACCCATGGTGTGGCGGGCGACAGGGCCATCTTGCAGGTGCATGACAATGGCCCCGGCATCGCGCCAGATGCGCAGGCGGCCATTTTCGACCCGTTTTTCACCACCAAACCCGTGGGGCAGGGCACAGGGCTGGGGCTGTCCATCAGCCACAAGATCGCGCAGGAACATGGCGGGCATTTGCGGCTGTGCCCAGACACGCTTAGGGGGGCGTGTTTCCAGCTGGAACTTCCATTGGCCGGGCACGGGGCAGGACAAGACAGGGGGCAGGCGTGAATTTGTTATGGTTGCAGGCGTCAGGGTGCGGGGGGTGCACCATGTCGCTGCTTTGTGCCGAAGACCCTGATGTGTTCGACGCGCTGGAAGGGGCAGGCATCCGCGTGATGTGGCACCCTGCCTTCAGTGTGCAGACCGGCGCGGATGTGCGCGCGCTGCTTGATGACATCCTTGCCGGTCGCGTGGCGCTGGACCTGCTATGTGTCGAAGGCGCGATTGCGCGCGGGCCACGGGGAACAGGCCGTTACCAGATGCTGACAGGCACGGGGCGGTCCATGCTGGACTGGGCTCTGGCGCTGGCACCGCTGGCGCGCCATGTGCTGGCAGTGGGCAGTTGTGCCGCGTTTGGGGGCATGACAGCGGCAGGGGGAAACCCGTCCGATGCTGTGGGGCTGCAGTATGACGGCAGCCATTCGGGCGGGGTGCTGGCGCATGAGTTCCGCGACCGGACGGGCCTGCCGGTCATCAATATCGCAGGCTGCCCCACCCATCCGGGCTGGGTGCTGGAAACGCTGATGCTGCTGGCCGACGGGCAATTGGGACATGACGGGCTGGACGGATATGCCCGCCCGCGGTTTTTTGCGGATCATCTGGTGCATCATGGCTGCTCAAGAAACGAATTTTATGAATACAAGGCCAGCGCGCGCGACCTGTCTGACAGGGGGTGCATGATGGAACATCTGGGCTGTATCGGCACGCAGGCGGTGGGGGATTGCAACATCCGGCCATGGAACGGGGCGGGGTCGTGCACATCGGGGGGGTATCCGTGCATCAACTGCACGGCCCCCGAATTCGAAGACCCGCGCCACGCCTTTACTCAGACCCCGAAGATTGCGGGAATTCCTGTGGGCCTGCCAACCGATATGCCCAAGGCGTGGTTCATGGCGCTGGCGTCGCTGTCCAAGGCCGCAACGCCGGACCGCATTGCCACAAACGCCGTGTCAGACCGCGTGGCCGTGCCGCCCAGTTTGCGCAACAAGCGGCCCCGCCCATGACGCAAACCCGGCTGGTGGTCGGCCCTTTCAACCGTGTCGAGGGCGATCTGGAAGTGCATCTGGACATCAGCGGTGGCCATGTGCGCAGCGCGCGCGTGAATGCGCCGCTGTATCGCGGGTTTGAACGCATGCTGGAAGGGCGCGACCCGCGCGACGCGCTGACCATCACACCGCGCATCTGCGGGATATGTTCCATCAGCCAGTCGGCGGCGGCCGCGCGCGCGCTGGGCGGGGCCATGGGGCTGGCGCCCACGCCTCAGGGCGCGAATATGGCCGCGCTGATCCATGCCGTGGAAAATGTCAGCGATCATCTGACGCATTTCTACCTGTTTTTCATGCCCGATTTCGCGCGCCCCGCCTATGGCGCGCGCCCGTGGCATGACCAGGTTGTGGCCCGGTTTTCGGCTATGGAAGGGTCGGGCGCGCGCGCCGCAGTGCAGGCCCGCGCCAAGCTGATGCATATTCTGGGGCTTATGGCGGGGAAATGGCCTCATACGCTGGCCATCCAGCCCGGCGGGGTGACGCGCACCCCCACTGCGGCGGAAAAACAACGCATTCTGGCCAGCTTGCGCGGGTTCCGCCGGTTTCTGGAAACCCATCTGTTCGGCGCAGCGCTGGAAGATGTGGCCGCACTTCGCACGCAAGACGCGCTGTTGGGCTGGACTGGCGGGGATGCAGGGGTATTCGCGCGCGTGGCCGCCAGCGAAGGGATGGCGCAATTGGGGCAGGGCGCAGGCCGGTATCTGAGCTTCGGGGCCTATGCGCAGGCACAGGGCCATGCATTCGCCCCCGGCATCTGGGACAAGGGCACGCGTGCCCCGCTGGCGCTGGACGGGCTTGTGGAAGATATCAGCCATGCCTGGATGCTGGGCCGCGCCGCCCACCCCGAACGCGGCATGACCGAACCCGACGAGGAAATGCGCGACACCGCCTATAGCTGGTGCAAGGCCCCGCGCCTGAACCATGCGCCCATGGAATGCGGCGCGCTGGCGCGGCAGGTCATGGATGGCCACCCGCTGGCGCTGGATCTGGCCGCACAGGGCGGGGGCGTGCTGGCGCGTGTGGGCGCACGGCTTCTGGAGATTGCGCGCATTCAGCTGTTGATGGAAACGCTTGCAAAAGCCATCGACCCGAAAGCGGTGTTTATGGCACAGGGCGATCTGCCGGCATCAGCGCAGGGGGCCGGGCTGGTCGAAGCGGCGCGCGGCGCGCTGGGGCATTGGGTCCGCATTGAGGGGGGGCGCGTTGCAAGTTATCAGATTATTGCGCCCACAACATGGAATTTCAGCCCCCGCGACGCGACCGGCACCCCCGGCCCGCTGGAAGCGGCGCTTGTGGGGGCGCCCGTGCGAAACGACGAGCAAACCCCCTTGTCAGTGCAGCATATCGTGCGCAGTTTTGACCCGTGCATGGTGTGCACAGTTCATTAGGCGCGACCTGACGTGACCTTATAGCGTGCTGCGCACAAGCCATTTTTTTGAAGGGGCCATGGCCCCTTGGCCCACCCTGCAGCGTTGCATTGCGCGTATGTGGGCCAGGATGAAGGACAGGGCATGACACAGGCACGGATACGGGTGCGCGGGCAGGTTCAGGGGGTGGGGTTTCGCCCGTTTGTATGGACATTGGCACGGCGTCTGGGCTTGCGCGGGCGGGTGCGCAATGACGCCGAAGGGGTGCTGATCGAAGCTGCAGGCGCGCAGGTGCCGCAGTTTCTGGAGGCGCTGCGCGCGGATATTCCGCCTCTTGCGCGGATCGATTCGCTGGAGGTGTCGGTGCTGGAAACCGATGATCTGCCACTGGAATTCGAAATCATGGCCAGCACCGCAGGGGCCGCGCGCACCCGCGTGACCCCCGATGCGGCCACCTGTCCTGCCTGTCTGGCCGAAATCCGTGATCCTGGTGCGCGCCGTTTCGGGTATGCATTCGCCAATTGCACCCATTGCGGGCCGCGTTTTTCGATCTTGCGGTCCTTGCCCTATGACCGGGGCCAGACAACGATGGCCGCTTTCGTGTTCTGTGCCGAGTGCGCGGGCGAATATGGTGACCCGGCTGACCGGCGCTTTCATGCCCAGCCCATTGCCTGCCCCGCTTGCGGGCCGCGCCTGTGGTTTGAACGCGCGGGCAGCGAAATTGCAGGGGATGCGATTGCACTGGCCGCAGAAGCGCTGCGCGCGGGGAAAATTCTGGCCATCAAGGGGTTGGGCGGGTTCCATCTGGCTTGTGATGCGCAATCTGAAGCGGCGGTGGCGCTGCTGCGCGCGCGCAAGCACCGGCCGGACAAGCCCTTTGCGCTGATGGGCGGGATGAAGATGATCGCGCAGCAGTGCACGCTTACTGCGCAGGAAGAAGCCCGCCTGCAGGATGCGGCCGCCCCCATCTTGCTACTAGCGCGCAGGCCCGATGCGGGCGTGCTGGCGCCTTCTATTGCACCGGGCCAGGCCTGTCTGGGCTGGATGCTGCCCTATACCCCGCTGCATCATCTGGTGCTGGATGCGTTCGGCGGGCCATTGGTCATGACATCGGGCAACCTGTCGGGGGAACCGCAGGTGATTTGCAACGCTAAGGCGCGCGAAGCGCTTGCAGCATTTGCCGATGGATTCGTGATGCATGACCGCGACATTGCGCGCAGGCTGGATGATTCCGTGGAACGCATGACCGCTTTCGGGCCAATGGTGTTGCGCCATGCGCGCGGGCGTGCACCGTCCACATTGCGCCTGCCGCCGGGATTTGACGCTGGCCCGCAAGTGTTGGCCATGGGGGGGCAGATGAAGGGCGCGTTTTGCCTGACGCGCGGGAACGAGGCGCTGTTGTCCCACCATCTGGGTGATCTGGACGACGCGCTAAGCTGGTCTGAAACCCGGCGTGCGCTGGCTGATTACGCCGAGCTGTTCGACCATACCCCCGCTGTGGTGGCCGTAGACCTGCATGAGGGATTTCGCGCCACGCAGCACGGGCGCGCCATGGCGCTGCCGGTGCAGGGTGTCCAGCACCACCACGCGCATATGGCGGCATGTATGGGGGACAATATGTGGCCGCTGGAGGGGCCGCAGGTTGCGGCCATCGTGCTGGATGGTCTGGGGCTGGGGCTGGATGGCACGCTGTGGGGTGGCGAGCTGCTGTTGGGCGATTATGCGGGGTTTGAGCGGCTGGCCTGGCTGGACCCTGCGCCGTTGCCGGGGGGCGATGCGGCAGGGCGCGCGCCGTGGCGCAACGCGCTGATGCGGCTGGATGCGGCGGGATTGGGCGGATTTGCCGACCAGATTTTTGCGGGCCAGCCGCGCGCGCTGTTGCGTCAGGCGGTGGCAGCGGGCATCAATGCGCCCCTGTCAAGTTCGGCGGGACGGGTGTTCGACGCAGTGGCCGCGACGCTGGGCCTGTCGCCGCTGCACCAGAGTTTTGAGGGCCAGGCCGCCATGGCCCTGGAAGCGCTGGCCGGGCAGGTGCCCCGCGCGCAAATGCGCCCCTATCCGACGGGGGAGGGGGCAGCAATCGGGGTTGGCCCGCTGTTTGAGGCGCTGGTGCGCGATATCGGGCAGGGGGTGGCGCATGAGGTCATCGCGGCGCGGTTCCATGCGGGGCTGGCGCAGGCATTCGCCACACGGGCGCGCGCCCTGATTGACGCAGGCACCGCCAAGGCCGTGGTGCTGTCGGGGGGGTGTTTCCAGAATGCGGTTTTGCTGGGCTATGTCATGGACGCGCTGGGGGATGTGTGCGTGCTGGTCCATGCGAGGACACCTGTGAATGATGGCAGCCTGGCCTTTGGTCAGGCGCTGGTGGCACTGGCGCGCCACAGGGACCGGGGGTGTGCGGGTGACGGGTAGGGAAGGGGGGCGGCTGCCCCCCTCTTGGGCCTGACGGCCCAATCCACCCCCTGCGGATATTTGACCCAGACTGAAAAACAGCCCTGTCAGCGGAGTTTTGGCAGGTTTGGGGAAGGCTGGTTGGATGTCGGGGCGGCGCATGATGCTGCGCAAAACCGTGTGGCGGTTTGACGGGCCGGAATCTGGCGCTGTGGATGCGACAGGGGCGAAGGGTAGGGACGCTGAGGTGTTCCTCGACAGACTGCCCACTTTCTGCATGCCTGCATATGCAAAAGGCGGGGATGGCATATGCCACCCCCGCCCAGAATGTCAGTCCTGCCGGAAGCCGGTTCAGGCCAGAACGAGGTTCGTCGCGGATTCGCGGCCGTTACGATCGCTTTCGAGATCGAATTCGACGGCTTGGCCGTCGTCCAGCTGGCGGATGCCGGCGCGTTCCAGAGCGGTCACATGAACAAAAATGTCCTTGGAGCCATGCTCGGGTGCAATGAAGCCGAAACCTTTGGTTGCGTTAAACCATTTCACGGTGCCTTTGGCCATCGTGATATCTCCTTATTATAGTACCACCCGCAGTATTGCGGTGGCTTGGCCCAGTGTCGTCAGAGTCGCAACTGAAGCCGAAAGAAGGAGACAGAAGATCGAATGAAGAAGCTATGCCTGACCCATATGCGCCCCTTGTGGCCCAATTGCAAGGGATATTGCACGATCAGGTGAAATCAGGGGCGCGCCAGCATGTGGATTGCGCCCCCGACAGCGGCGCGCTGTCATGTTTTGAACACCCTGTAGATGGCCGGAATCACCAGCACAGTCAGCAAGGTGGAACTGAGCAACCCAAACAGCAGCGACAAGGCCAGCCCCTGAAAAATGGGATCGAACAGGATGACCACGGCCCCGAACATGGCCGCAAGCGCGGTCAGCAAGATGGGCTTGAAGCGGATTGCGCCCGCGTCGATCAGGATGTCGATCTGGCTTTTGCCTGCCGGGTCGGCGTGGCGGATGAAATCCACCAGCAGGATGGAATTGCGCACGATGATGCCTGCAAGCGCGATAAATCCGATCATCGAGGTGGCCGAGAAGGGCGCCCCCCACAGCCAATGCCCTGCCATGATGCCAAGGAAGGTCAGCGGCACAGGCGTCAGCACCACAAGCGGCAGCCGGAAAGAGCCGAATTGCGCCACCACCAGCACATAGATTCCCAGCAGCGCCACCCCGAAGGCCGCGCCCATGTCGCGGAAGGTGACCCATGTGACCTCCCACTCGCCGTCCCACAAAATGGTGGGGCGGCTGTCATCGATGGGCTGGCCATTGAGCAAGATCAGGGGTTTTTCGCCCTCGCGCCAGTCCATTGCATCAAGGGCGCGCCCCACTTCGAGAATGCCGTAAAGGGGGGCTTCAAACTGGCCCGCAAGTTCGGCCATGACCATTTCGATGCTGCGCCCGTTGCGGCGGAACACCGGATAGGAGGCGCGGTCTTCAACCACAGTGATCACATCGCCCAGTTCCACGATGCCCGTTGCTGCGGGCAGGGCATTGGCGGGCAGCGGTGTGGACAGTGCGCGTTCATCAAGCACCCTGTCGGATTTATCGCGCGTGATCATCACTGGCAGGGGGTGGCGCCCTGCGCCACGGCTGGAATAGCCCACTGTCTGCGTGCCATTCAGCGCCGCGATAGTGTCGAACACATCTTGTTCCTGCACCCCGAAGAATTCCAACTGGTCAGGCGAGATGAGTGCGCGCAGACGCCGGGGCGGGGTGGCGAAACTGTCATCGACATCGACAATGAAATCCACGCTTTCGAAGGCCATGCGCAATTTGCGCGCCGTCTCGCGGCGGGCCTGAGATGTGGGGCCGTAGACTTCGGCCAGAAGCGTTGCCATGACGGGCGGGCCGGGGGGTGGTTCCACGGTTTTCAGGCTGGTCCCGGCGGGCAGGTCCAGCGCGTCCAGTCGGGTGCGTAAGTCCAGCGCCACATCGTGGCTGCTGCGCCCGGTGCCCGACAGGGTCAGCGCCACATCGCCCATATGCGGGTCGTTGCGCAAGAAATAATGGCGCACTAGCCCGTTGAAATTGAACGGGGCGGCTGTGCCTGCATAGGTTTGTGCGAACGTGACCTCGGGCAGTTCCAGTGCGATGCGCGCGACGGATTGCGCGACCGCGTCAGTGGCTTGCACCGAACTGCCCTGGGGCATGTCGATCACCACGGCCAGTTCGGTCTTGTCGTCAAAGGGCAGCAATTTGACCGTGACATGCTGGGTATACAGCAACCCAAGCGAGCCGAAGGACAAAACCACAGTCACACCCAGAAACAGTGCACTGCGCGCCCTTGTGGCCAGAACGGGACGTGCCACAGCGGCAAAAGCCCGCCCCAACCTGCCGCCATCTGCGCCGTCATGGGCCTGCATGGGCGCATTTCCCGCGATTTTGACCATCAGCCACGGCGTGACCATCACAGCAATGAAAAACGAAATGATCATCGCCGCTGAGGCCACAGCCGGGATGGGACTCATATACGGCCCCATAAGCCCCGACACGAACAGCATGGGCAGCAGGGCCGCAACCACTGTCAGGGTTGCCACGATGGTGGGGTTGCCCACTTCGGCCACTGCATCAATGGCGCGGGTCACCCGGTCGCGCCCGTCCTTCATGCCCCAATGGCGGGCGATGTTTTCGATCACGACAATCGCATCATCCACCAGAATTCCGATGGAGAAGATCAGCGCGAACAGACTGACGCGGTTCAGCGTATAGCCCATGATCCAGGCGGCAAACAGCGTCAGCAGAATGGTCACGGGGATGACGACAGCGACCACGATGCTTTCGCGCCAGCCAATGGCCATCAGCGTCAGCGCGATGATGGACAATGTGGCCAGAAACAGTTTGACCAGCAGGGTATTGGCCTTGGCCTGGGCCGAGTCGCCATAGTTGCGCGTAATCTCCAGCGTGACACCGTCGGGCAGCAGCGTGTCTTGCAGGGTGGCCGTACGGTCCAACAAGGCGCTGGCCACGACAACGGCATTGGACCCGCCACGTTTGGCGAAGGCCATGGTGACGGCAGCTTCGCGCTGGATCGTGCCGTCTGGCCCGCGCGTGACATGGGCCACCAGCCGGTCGGATGTGTCGGGCACGAAGGCCACATCGGCCACATCGCCCACATAAACGGGGCGGTTGTCGCGGGTGGTCAGCAACAGCCCCGCGATTTCCGAAGGCGCGGTCAGGCTTTGGCCGGCGACAAGGTCAATCTGTTCGCCCCCGTCGCGCAGCAATCCCGCTGTCATGGTGCGGTTGGCGGCGGCCACCTTGGCCGTCAGGTCCTGCAGCGTTACGCCATACAGCGCCAGCCTTTCGGGGTCGGGCGCAATGCGGATGGCGTCCTGTGCCTCGCCCACGATATAGGACAGGCCCACATCGGCCACGCGCGCCAGATCAGCGCGCATTTCGCGTGCAAGGCGCGTCAGGTCACTGGCGCTGATATCCGCATCCGGGGCGCTGGCCAGGGTCAGGGTGACAATGGCCACATCGTCAATCCCGCGGCCAATGATCAGCGGTTCGGGAATGCCCACGGGAATCTGGTCCATATTCGCGCGCACCTTGTCATGCACGCGCAAGATGGCGCTGTCGGACGGTGTGCCCACGGCAAACCGCGCCGTGACCATGGCGCGGTTGTCATGGGTCTGGGAATAGACATGCTCGACCCCGTCAATGGCCTGAATGATCCGTTCCATGGGTTGCGACACAAGGCGCACTGCGTCCTCGGCGGTCAGGCCCGGTGCCTGCATCAGGATATTGACCATCGGCACGGAAATCTGCGGTTCTTCTTCGCGCGGGACCAGCATCAGGGCCATCAGCCCCATGGCCAGCGCGGCCAGCATGATCAGCGGCGTCAGGGGCGAACGGATGAAGCCCTTGGTCAAGTATCCGGCAAGGCCAAGGCTTTGTGCAGGTGTGGTCATGGCAGCACCACCATGTCACCGGCGACAAGCCCGCTTAGGATTTCGACCATTCCAACCCCGTCAATCTGGTGGCGCTGGCCGGGAACAACATTGCGCTGGCCCTGCCATGGCCCCGCGACCTGCACGAAATCAAGGCCCGCGCGGGTGGTGATGGCCGCTTCCGGCACCAGCAGCGCCGCGCGCGTGCCGATGGGCAGATGCACCAGCACACGGGCATTGACGAACGCGCCGTCCAGATCGTCCACCGAAATATCGGCCATGACGCGCCCGCCATCGATGCGGGGGTAGATCCGCGCAAGCGTGCCCGTCACTGTGTCCTGACCTGAAGCGATGCGAATCGCGTCCCCTTCGGTCAGGGCGCCGGCATGGCGTTCGGGAATGGCAAGGCGCAGGAAAACCCCGCCGCCGCCAATGGTCACCACGGCCTCGCCGGGCATGACGACCGCGCCATCGGCCAGTGGCACACTTAGCACACGGCCCGAGATTGGCGCCAGAACAATGCCTTCGCTGGCTTGCTGTTCGATGACGGACCTTTGCGCGCGGGTCGCGGCAAGCTGGCCTTCCAGAACATCAACTTGCGTGCGCAACCCGTCCAGCCGCTGCGCGGTGGTCACGCCACGTTCCAGCAATTCCGCGCCACGGCGCAATTCGCTGCGCGCATTCTCCAGTTGCGATGTCAGCGCCTGCAACTGCGCATCCTGCGCGACCAGCTGCAAATCCAGTTTGTCATCGGTGATCAGGGCAATTTCCTGCCCGGCCTGCACGCTGTCCCCTTCGGCCACGCTTAGGCGCGACAGCGTGCCGCTGATGCGCGCGCGGGCGGGCAGGTGGGTTTGCGGCTGGACCTGTGCGAACACTGCTTTCCAGTCGGTCACCTGTTGGGGGGCAAGCGTCAGGTTTTCGGCCAAAGCGGGCAGGGCAGTTCCAAGCAGGGCAAGCGCGGCGGCGCGAAACAGCATCATGGCGGCGGTCCTTCTGATCAGGTTTCCACACATATACGAATTCATAAATATGAATACAATAACCATGCGCATAAAACACGCAATGCGCGCGCACGGCTGCCAGATCAGCACATTTCAGGCCGATTACAAACCCGAAATGCTGTTATACAAGCGGCGCAAATGCTGCGCGATGGGCTGGGTATGGGCCATGGGCACTTCCACCCCCAAGGGCGTTTCAGGGGGCAGGGCCGCCAGAATGGCCGCAATATCAATCTGCCCCGCGCCCGGTGGCAGGCGGTCCTGACGCGCGGTGTACAACAATTCCTGCGTTGTGTAGGGCGGGTGGCGCAGCGCGTCGCACACATGCACGAAGGGCAGGCGCGCGGGCGGGATTTGGGCGATCATCTCCAGCCGGCTTTCGGATCGGTCGAAATGCAGCACATCCAGCAACACCCCCACATGCGGCGCGCAACCGCGCACCACGTCCCAGCAGGTGGCAAGGTCGGGCACTGGGGTCCAAGGAAAGAATTCCAGCACCGCCGACAGGCCGCGCGCCGCGCACTGCGCGCCGATCTGGTCCAGCGTGTCGCCCAGCCGCGCCAGGTCGTCGTCATAGGGGGCGCAAATCAGGTGGCGCGCGCCCAATTCCGCGCCCGCATCCAGCACGGGCAGCAGCGTGTCGGGGTCCAGTTCCGGGGTGATGCGGACAAATTCGATGTCGGACACTGACAGGCCGGTTTGCGCCAGCGCATCACATGTGGCGCGCATCAGGGCAGGGTCATCCATCAGGGCATAGCCGGGGCTGTCCTCGGTCACGCGCAGCAGCCGCAGGCCCACGGCATCGAACCCGGCCTGTGCGGCGGCGCGCACAAGCTCAGGTGGCGGCAGGTCAATCGCGCTAAGATGGGCAAGCGACAGTTTGCGTGTCATGGGCGGTGTCCTGTTGCAGCGTGATGGCCCGCGATAAACCCGAATGTCAGCGCAGGCCCAAGGTTGATTCCCCCCGCCGGATAGAACCCGCCGAAGGGGCTGGCGGCATCTGCGCCCGCGCAATACAGGCCCCTGATGGGTGTGCCCGCATGGTCCAGCACCCGCGCCGCCCCGTCACAGGCCAGCCCCGCGAATGTGCCAAAACTGCCCGGTGTGACCTGGACCGCATGAAAGGGCGGTTTCACGATGGGCGCAACGCAGGGGTTGGGGCCATGGTCGGGGTCGCCCTGCAGGCGCATATAGGGTGTGGTCCCCCTGCTGAATGCGGGGTCATGGCCAGCGCTGGCATGGGTGTTCCAGTCCGCAACTGTGCGCGCCAGCCCGTCCGCGTCGATGCCGCAGTCGCGCGCAAGGTCCGCGATGGTGTCCGATGTGGTCAGATAGCCGCGCTTGCGCCAGTGCGCCCACGGCACAGGGGCAGGCCGCACAATGCCCAACCCGTAGCGGCGCAAAAACCTGTGGTCGCAGACCAGCCAGGATTGCGCGGGGTGGTCAGGGGGCGTGGCGTCCAGCAGGGCGGTGACATAATCATGATAACCCAGCCCTTCGTTGCAAAACCGCGCACCATTGGCCAGAACACCAATGACACCGGGTTTGCCCCGGTCAATGATATGGGGAAACACCCCGCGTTCCCCCTTTGGATAGGGCACGTCCGACACGGGACAATAGGCGGCAGGTGCAGCGGCGCTGTCGTCGAACCGCGCCCCGATGGCGATGGCCAGCGCCGCGCCGCCACCTGTTGCGGTTGGCACCGACAGGCTGCGGTGGTCGTCATTGCGTGCGAAGGTTTGCGTGCGCAGTGCTGCGTCATGCCCATAGCCGCCAGTGGCCATGATAACGCCCTTGCGCACGCGGATGATCTGGCCGCAGGCCAGTTGCACGCCCGTCACTGTGCCGCCTGCGCGCAGCAAGGCGCTAACGCGGCTGTCCACCCGCCACGCCACCCCCAAGTCGCGCGCCGATTGCATCAATCGCCCCGCCAGCGCCGCGCCATTGCGCAGGTCCATACCCCGCCTGTGAAACGCCAGATCGCGGGCATGGCGCAGCACGCGGCGCGTGACATGCGCGAAGGATCGCGCGCTGCGCGTCATGGTCATGAAACTGCGCAGGTCCGGCCCGGCCTGAATTGTCATCCCGTGAAAGGTGGTTTCCGCCAGCGGCAGGCGCAGCAACGCGATGTCCCGCTTCAGCGCGCGGGCGTCATAGGGGCGCGCAATCACCGAACGCCCGCCCAGCCCCGCGCCGGGCAGGTGGCTGTATGTGTCGGGAATGGCCGCGCCAAGGTCGAATTGCAGTGCGGTGCGGGTATGGAAAAAATCCACCATCTTGGGCGCGCTGTCCAGAAACGCGTCAACACGTTCGGGGTTGAAATGGTTGCCCAACACATGCTGCAAATAGCGCCGTGGCGCGTCTGGCGCAGTCTCAATGCCCGCGCTGCGCGCCAAACTGGTGTCCGGTGCCCATATCCAGCCGCCCGACCATGCCGTGGTGCCGCCCAGAACAGACGCTTTTTCAAGGACCAGCACCCGCGCGCCATGGGCGGCGGCGGTGACTGCCGCGCCAAGCCCTGCCGCGCCCGACCCCAGAATAACAATGTCATAGGTCTGTGGGGTCATCATATCCTCCGCGTTAGGGTAGCATTTGACGGAAATACGCTTAACGTCAATTATCGAATTGGCCCTATGCGTAACGCCATGTTAATGTCGCTGCGGGAGGAAGCCATGAAAGAACTTACCCTGCGCCAGATCGAGGTTATTCGCGCTGTCATGCTGCGCGGCACCATAAGCGGGGCTGCGGAATTTCTGGGTGTTTCGCCGCCGGGAATAAGCCGCCTTGTCAAACATACCGAAGAAACCCTTGGCCTGCGCCTGTTTGAACGCCGCGAAGGGCTGTTTATTCCCGCAGTCGAAGCCGGCGCCGTGTTCGAGCAGGTGCGCGAGGTGCATCGCGGGGTGGAAAACCTGCATGACGCGCTGTTCAACCTGCAAAAGGGGGACGGGGCGGACCTGGCCTTCGCGTCCGCGCCATCGGTGGCGCAGTTTATTGCGGCGCGGGTGCTGCGCTCGGTGCGTGCGCGCTACCCGGACCTGTTCATTGACCTCAATATCCTGAAGATCGAAGAAACCGTTGAATACCTGCTGCTGGAACGGGGCGAATTCGTCATCATGTCCTCGGCCATTCAGAACCCCGGGGTTGAAAACATCGAATTGGCGCGCGGTCGTATCGTCGTTGTCCTGCCCGAAGGGCACCCGCTGGCCGCACGGCCGGTGCTGTCGGTGCGCGATCTGGTGGATGAACCACTGATCGGGGTGGACCCGTCAGACCCTTATGGTGCGATTCTGGCCAAACCCTTTCGGGATGCGGGGGTGGAGTTGCGCCAGACCATGCGCGGGCGGTTTGCGCAGACTGTGGTTAGTCTGGTGCGCCACGGGCTGGGGGTTGCCTTGATCGACGAATTTTCCGTGGCCGAGGTGTATTTGCCCGGTCTGGTGCGCCGCCCCTTGTTGGAGGAGGCAACTGTGCATGTGCATGTGGTGCGCAAAAAAGGGCGCAACCTGTCCAATTTTGCCGAATACACCATTGAACGCTTCGCCCGCGAATTGCGGCTGGCCACAGACCAGTGGAGTGATGCGACCGCGCGCAACAATTAACATGATGTTCATGTAGGGTCGAATTTGATATTTGACGTTATGCGAATATATCGCAATAACCGCATCAAGGCGCGATGGGCGCGCCGTTCAGGGAGGACGTTATGAAATATACTGTTCTGGGTAGCATTTCCGCAATGCTGATTGGTGCGACAGGCGCACTGGCGCAAGACTACCCGACCAAGGAAATCCAAGGCATTATCCAATGGGGGGCCGGTGGGTCAACCGATGTGGTGATGCGCTCTGTCACGCCACATGCCGAAGCGGTGCTGGGCGGCACTGTTGTGATGCAAAACATGACCGGCGGCGTTGGGGCCATTGGCCTGAACTATGTGGCCGATCAGGCCGCGGATGGCTACACACTGCTGATGGGCGCGGAAAACCCGCTTCTGTATAAGGTGATGGGCCTTGGCGACAAGGATTACAGCGATTTCACCGCCATCAACCTGCTGGCACGCGGCACGCCGATTCTGGTTGCCGGGCAGAACACCCCTTACAACGATTATGCCGAACTGATGGAATTCATCGCGGCAAACCCCGGTGAAGTGCGCTTTGGCGCAACTGGCCCCGGTGGCCTGCCATCGGTCATCACTGCGATGATCAACGCGGTCGAGGGCGAGCTGGACGTGATTTCCGTGCCCTTTGATGGCGATGGTCCCGCGCTGACGGCGCTGCAAGGTGGCGCGATTGACGTGATGCCCGCTGTTTTGGGTGCCGCAATCGAAGGCATTCGTGCAGGCACCATGAAGCCGCTGGCCATGTTCGATGTGGATGCGAATGAACGCCTGCCCGATGTGCCGACAGTGACATCGTTCAATGACGCCTATAACGACTTGCTGCCATGGGGGCCGTTTTTCGGCATCTTCGTGAAAAACGGCACGCCTGATGATGTGGTTGCCAGCCTTCAGGCCGCCTATTCCGAAGCTGCGCAGAACGCGGATTTTGTCGAGATGATCGACAATCGCGGTTTCACCATGATGAATATCGCGGGGGACGAAGCGGCGGATTTCATGAACCGCTGGCAGCAAAACACCACATGGCTGCTGCATGATGCGGGCGTCACGCAAAATTCGCCCGAAGATTTCGGGATTGAACGCCCCTGACACTACCGCATCAGGCCCGCCACGCGCGGGCCTGATCGCGCTTTTCAGAATTTCTGGTTTTGCGGTGCAACCCCGTCAAACCGCACCGTTTCGGCGGCAGCGCCCAACAGGCCCGCGCCGGAAGTGTTTTATACCGTCTTGCGCTGCACATCCGGGGCAGTGCCGACATATGATCCAGGATATGGGGCCGTCTTGATGCGGCGTTGGTCGTTGCCGCGCGCCCAAGGCCCCGTTGCAGGATCGCCCGATGCAGGGAGGATGCAATGGACCCCAATTTTCGCGGTGACACCGATCATCATGACGGAACCTCTGATGCGACACCGGGGGGGTATTCGAAGCAACGCCGCCCCGGCGAGCTTGTCTTTACCTTCTTCTTGCTGGGCGCAAGCGTGGTGTTGCTGAACGAAGCTTTCGGCATATCGGGGTTTGGCAAATTATCTGCCCCCGGAACCGTGCCTGTGGTGACTGCGGCCATCATGGTGGTGTGCATGCTGATTGTGGGTGCACAGACCGTGCGTTTGCCGAAAGTGGCGGGTGAAACGCTGGCGCGCGACATTCTTCCGTGGCGTGTGCTGGCCTTCGTGGCGTTTCTTGTGGCCTATGCGCTGGCCGTGCGCCCGCTTGGGTTTTTGCCCACAACCGCGCTGTTTCTGGTGTTCGGCATCCGGCTGTTGGGGCGCGGCTGGGTCTTTTCTGCGGGGGTGGGGCTGGGCGCGCTGATCTGCATCTGGATTGTGTTTCGTATTGTATTCACAGTTCTTATGCCTGCGGGCATCGTGCCCGAAGCGGAACTTGTGCAATTGATCCGCAACTTGTTCGGGGGGGCGCGGTAATGGACGCGTTTCTGGCTTTTGCAACAGTTCTGATGCAACCGCAGCTTCTGGCGCTGGTGGCGCTGGGGACGTTTGCGGGCATCTATATCGGGGCCATTCCGGGCCTTTCGGTCACTATGGCAGTGTCCATCCTGATTTCCTTCACCTTCTCATGGTCGGTTTATCCGGCGCTTGCGCTGATGGTGGGTATTTACATGGGCGGGGTTTATGGTGGGGCGCGTACCGCGATCTTGCTGAACATTCCCGGCGCGCCGTCTGCGATTGCCACAGCGCTGGACGGCTATCCCATGGCCAAACGCGGCGAGGCCGGACAGGCCATCGGTGTCAGCACTGTGATGTCTGTTATCGGCGGGTTTGTGGGAATTGCAGTGCTGGCTGTGGCCGCGCCGCTGGTGTCTGACTTTGCGTTGCGGTTTCAACCGCGCGATTACATGTTTCTTGCGGTTCTGGGCATTTTGCTGGTGGGGTCGCTGTCGACCGGGTCGCTGGTCAAGGGTATTTTTGCCGGTGCGCTGGGGGTGGCCATCGGGGCTGTCGGCCGTGACCCGCTGACATTCACGCCGCGCTTTACTTTCGATCTGTCGCTGCTGAACGGGGGTATTTCCTTTATCGCCGTGATGATCGGCATGTTCGGCGTGTCCGAGGCCTTGTTGCAACTGCACCATGTTGACAAGAAAGCCATTCGCCAGAAGGTCGGCCGCATCATCCCGTCATGGAAGGTGGTGCGGAAGCACCTGCCCTTGTCGATGCAGACTTCCACCATCGGGGTAACCATCGGGGCCTTGCCGGGCACGGGCGGCGATATTGCCGCGCTGATGGCATATGACCATGCCAAGCGTGTGACCAAAAACCCCGAAACCCCCTTTGGCGAAGGGGCCATGGAAGGGTTGGTTGCCCCTGAAACCGCCAATAACGCCGCAGTGGGCGGGGCATTTGTGCCGATGATGACACTGGGCATCCCGGGCGATGCGGTCACCGCCATCATGATTGGCGCGCTGTTCATCCATGGCCTGAACCCCGGCCCCATGCTGATGATCGACCGCCCCGAAATGTTCTGGTTCATTGTGGGCGCGTTGACATTTGCCAATATCTTCCTGCTGATTTTCGGTCTGACAGGCATACGGCTGTTTACCAAGCTGGTGGAAATGCCCCGCGCTGTGCTGATCTCGTTGATCCTGATCCTGTCAATCGTGGGGGCCTATGCAGTCAATAATGCCATCACCGATGTGTATTGGATGCTGGGCTTTGGTGTGCTGGGGTATTTCATGCGCCATTACGGTTATCCGTTGGGGCCGGTCATTCTGGGGGTGATCCTGTCGCGCCTGCTGGATGACAACTG
This sequence comes from Paracoccaceae bacterium, assembly GCA_017510335.1. Taxonomy (GTDB): domain Bacteria; phylum Pseudomonadota; class Alphaproteobacteria; order Rhodobacterales; family Rhodobacteraceae; genus Roseinatronobacter. The sequence continues at coordinate 8,908 of JAFWNM010000027.1, read as the reverse complement.
GCGCCGCGCCATCATCACCGCGCGCGAAGATTGGGGGCGCTTCTTTGACGGGGTGTTTTCAAGCCCGCTGTCGTCGGTGCTGTTGGCGGCAGTAGTCTTCATATTCCTGTCGCATACCCCGCCCTGGAAATGGGCGAAGGCGCGGCTTTTCGCTTCCCGTATCAAATGAGAGACCAATGACCCCCGATCTGCTGCTTGGACTGATTGGCGACAATATTGCCGCGTCACGCTCGCCTTTGTTGCATGTTCTGGCCGGACGCCAGAATGCGCTTCAGGTGCGCTATGACCGGCTGGTGCCCCCTGCACTGGGCAAGGATTTCGCTGCCGTCTTCGCTGCGGCGGCGGCGGGGGGCTACCGCGGGGTGAATATCACCTATCCCTATAAGGAACAGGTGGTCGCGCGCGTGGCGGTTCCTGACCCGCTGGTGCGTGCGGTGGGGGCTGTCAATACTGTCATTTTCGGGCCGGACGGGCCAGTGGGGCATAATACCGACCATTCGGGGTTCATGGCCGCCTATCGCGGGCTGCGCGGGGATGCGCCTGTGGGCGCGGTGCTGATGATTGGCACGGGCGGCGTGGGCCGTGCGGTGGCGTTTGGCCTTGTGGCGCTGGGCGTGCGGGACTTGCGCCTTGTGGACCGCGACCGCACGAAGGCAGACGCTTTGGCGGCAGATTTGCGCAGCGCCGCGCCGGGGTTGGTGGTGCAGGTTGCCGATGATGCGCAACAGGGCGCAGCGGGCGCGCAAGGTTTGGTCAACTGCACCCCTGTGGGCATGGTCGGCCATGAAGGCACGCCGCTGGCGCGCAGCGCCATGGCAGGGGCCGAATGGGCGTTTGATGCTGTCTATACCCCCGCGGACACGCAGTTTCTGGCCGATGCGCAGGCGCAAGGCGCGCAAGTGCTGTCGGGCTGGGAATTGTTCTTCTGGCAGGGCGTGCATGCCTGGGCCTTGTTTTCAGGCGGCTTGGCGCTGGACGTGCCGCAACTGCGCGCCGAATTGCTGGCCCCGGCCGAGGGGGTCGCATGAAACTGTCACTTGCCACAGTGTCCATTGCCGGTGACCTGCGCCAGAAGCTGCAAGCCATCGCCGCTGCCGGGTTGGACGGGGTCGAGATATTTGAACAGGACTTGATTGCCTCTGATGCCAGTCCGCGCGAAATCGGGCGTATGGTGCGCGATTACGGGCTGGAAATCACGCTGTTCCAACCCTTCCGGGATTTTGAAGGACTGCCCGAACCGCTGCGCAGCCGGGCCTTTGCGCGCGCGGAACATAAATTCGACCTGATGGGCGAATTGGGCTGCGACCTGATGCTGGTGTGTTCCAACCTGCACCCTGCGGCGCGTGGCGGCGTGGACCGCTGCGCCGCTGATCTGCGCGAGCTGGGCGAACGCGCCGCACGCCGTGGCCTGCGCGTGGGGTATGAAGCGCTTGCTTGGGGGCGTCATGTCAATGACCACCGCGACGCATGGGAAATTGTGCGCCGCGCGGATCATCCGGCGCTGGGGCTGGTGCTGGACAGTTTCCACACCCTTGCGCGCGGCATTGATGTGGACACCATCCGCCAAATCCCGGGGGACCGCATTTTCTATGTGCATCTGGCCGATGCGCCCAAAATCGATATGGATTTGCTGTATCTGTCGCGCCATTTCCGCTGCATGCCGCTGGAAGGGGAACTGGACGTGACGGGGTTTGCGCGTGCGGTGCTGGCCACGGGGTATGACCATGTGTTCAGCCCCGAAATTTTCAACGACCAGTTTCGCGGCGGCGTGGCAGGGGTTATCGCGCATGACGCGCTGCGTTCGCTTAAGGCGTTGCTGGACGCGGCGCGGCGCGCGGAACCCGACCTGCCACAGGCGCTGCCGGTAATGCCCGCGCCCCAACAGGTGCAGGATGTGGCCTTCCTTGAATTCGCCACATCGGCAGAAGAAGAACAGGATCTGGGCGCATTCCTGTCGCGGGCGGGGTTTGAACAGGCGGGGCGGCATGTGTCCAAATCCGTGGCGCTGTGGCGGCAGGGCGGGATCAATATTCTGGTCAATACCGAAAGCAAGGGCCATGCCCATCTGACATGGGTGAACCACGGCACCAGCATCAGCGAGATTGCGCTGCAACTGCCCGATGCCGCACAAGCGCAAGCCCGCGCGCGCGAACTGGGTGCCGATGCCAATGACGGCACCGAACACGGACCGGGGGAATTGTCCATTCCCGCGCTGCATTCGTTGGGTGGGGGCTTGCTGCGCCTGCTGGATGACGGGCCGGAACTGGGGCGGATATGGCACCGCGATTTCGACGTGCGGCCCGTTTCGGGCGGGGCAGGGCTGACGCGCATTGACCATATCGGCCAGACCATGGCCTATGATGAAATGCTCAGTTGGTCGCTGTATTACACGACCTTGTTTCAGGCACACAAATCCCCGATTGTCGATGTGATTGACCCCGGCGGTGTGGTGCGCTCGCAAGCTATCAAAAGCGGTGGTTTGCGCCTGACCCTGAACGGCGCGGACACCCACCGCACATTTGCGGGGCGGTTCATCCAGGACAGTCTGGGCGCGTCGGTGCAGCATGTGGCCTTCGCCACAGATGATATTTTCGGCACGTCCGCCAAACTGGCCGCGTGCGGGTTTGACAGGCTGCGATTGGGGGAAAATTACTATGCCGACCTGAAGGCGCGCTTCGGGCTGCCACAGGACCTTGTGGACCGCCTGCAGGGCGAAAGCGTCCTGTATGACGAAGATGAGGCAGGCAGTTTTTTCCAACTGTTCAGCACCCCGCGCAAGGACGGGCTGTTTTTCGAAATTGTCCAGCGCGATGCCCGCTATGAAGGCTATGGGGCGCCAAACGCGCCCTACCGTATTGCAGCGCAACGGCGCGTGACACGCGCGCAGGGCATGCCGCTGCGCTGAAGGTGTGGCGGCGCGTCAGGGCAAGCGTGTGGGGTCGTGCTGGTCTTGTTGCAACGCGGCCTGCAGCACAAACACCCGAATGGCCGAGGCCAGCCCCACATCGCCGCGCGCCGCGTCGATTTCTGCAGCCAGCGCATTCAGCGCGATCCCGCGTTCGCGCGCGATCCGGCGGAATTCCTGCCAGAAAATATGTTCCAGCGACACGGATGTGCGGTGCCCGCGCAGCGTCAGGGAATGTTTGACGGGGCGCGCGTTCATGGGGCGGGGTCGCGTTTATGGGCGTCAAGCTGCGCGTCTGCCTTGGCTGTGCGCGCGTGCTGCAAGGCGCGTTCGGCCTTGCTGCGGCCATGCTTGGCGGCATTGGCATCAGCCAATTGCCGCGCCTTGGTGCGGGCGGTCTGTTTGCGGGCGGTGCGAAGGTTGATGATCTGGGTCATGGTCGCAAGGTAGCGGGGCGGGGGCAGTGGGTGCAATAAGAAAAATCTGGGCGGCGCCTATCACCGCAAGTCACGATATGCCCCGTGCCCGAACCAAGGCGACAGCGCTGCCCATGCGTTGCACGGGCAAAGATTGTTCTGTCGCCAAGTGGTATGTCATTGGAAGGTTGCATCGCATTCAGGGGGCGTTTCAGGTCAATATGGCTGTCGGCCATGGTCCCTTATGCGCAAGTCAAGCGCGCCCCTTGCGGGGCGCGCAGCAGTGTCAGTCCTTCGGCCCGATCATGTCTTCGGGCCGCACAACGCGGTCAAATGTTTCTTCGTCCACAAACCCCAGCGCGATGGCTTCTTCCTTCAACGTGGTGCCGTTCTTATGCGCGGTCTTGGCCACTTTGGTGGCGTTGTCGTAGCCGATGGTGGGGGCCAGTGCTGTCACCAGCATCAGCGATTCCTTCATCAGGCGGTCGATACGTTCCACATTGGCGCGGGTGCCCACGACCATGTTATCGGTGAAGCTGGACGCCGCATCCCCCAGAAGCTGCATGGATTGCAGGACATTATAGCTCATCATCGGGTTATAGACATTCAACTCGAAATGCCCTTGCGACCCTGCAAAGCCCACGGCCGCGTCATTGCCCATGACATGGGCGCACACCATGGTCAGCGCTTCGGCCTGTGTGGGGTTGACCTTGCCGGGCATGATGGAACTGCCGGGTTCATTTTCCGGCAGGATCAATTCACCCAGGCCCGACCGCGGGCCGGACCCCAGCAGGCGCATGTCATTGGCAATCTTGAACAGTGACCCCGCCACGGTTTTCAGCGCGCCCGAAAACATGACCATTGCATCATGCGCGGCCAGTGCCTCGAATTTATTGGGGGCGGTCACAAAAGGCAGGCCCGTGATTTTGGCGATCTGGGTTGCCACATTCACATCCCAGCCCTTGCGCGTGTTCAACCCTGTGCCCACGGCCGTGCCGCCCTGCGCCAGTTCATAGATATGGGGCAGGCACATTTCCACGCGCGCAATGCCCATTTTCACCTGATGGGCATAGCCGCCGAATTCCTGCCCCAGTGTCAGGGGGGTGGCATCTTGCGTATGGGTGCGGCCAATCTTGATGATGTCCTTGAATTCTTCGGATTTGGCGGCCAGCGCTGCATGCAGTTTATGCAGCCCCGGCAACAGCACATCGCGCGCCAGCATGCCGATGGCCACATGCATCGCGGTGGGGAATGTGTCGTTGCTGGACTGGCCCATATTGCAATGGTCATTGGGGTGGACAGGTTTTTTCGACCCCATTTCGCCGCCCAGAATTTCAATCGCGCGGTTTGAAATGACTTCATTCGCGTTCATGTTGGACTGGGTGCCGGACCCGGTTTGCCACACGACCAGCGGGAAATTGTCGTCAAACTTGCCGTCAAACACTTCCTGTGCGGCCTGGGTTATGGCGTCGGCCAGTTCCGCGTCCAGTGTGCCCTGTTCGCGGTTGACCAGCGCACAGGCCCATTTGACAGCGCCAAGGGCGCGGATGATGGGCACGGGCTGGCGTTCCCAGCCGATGGGGAAATTGATGATGGAGCGCTGCGTCTGCGCGCCCCAATACTTGTCTGCGGGAACGTCCAGCGGGCCGAAGCTGTCGGTTTCAATGCGGGTGGTGGTCATGGGCAGACTCCATTGTCTTGGACAGGATTTGCCCAGTGCTTAGCGGCTTGGCGGGGGGAAATCAATCAGTATGCGACGGCATACTGATTGAAGCGCCCCATCCTGCGCGCTGATCGCCCGCGACATGTGACATGCCTGTGTTTTCGGGCAGCGTGCCCGGCAGTCTGGCCAGTGGATTGCGCCTTGTGCCCCAGCCCGGTTGGGGCAGGGACCGGCTTTGCGCCTATTCGGGCGGGGACATGCGCCGGATATAGGTCCAGGTTGGCACAGCTGCGCGGCGTGCCACAGAATAGGCTTCGGCATCGCCCAGATAATCGAAGGCGGCATTGGTCAATACATGCGCAGACGCTGTATTGTCCTGGAACACTTCGGCAAACAGGGTGCGCGATTTGTGCGGATTGGCCGCAATGATACAGCGCAATGCCTCGGACGCGTAGCCTGCATTCCAGAAGGCAGGCGCGACCCAGAACCCGATCTGGCTTTGCTGGCGGTCCAGTGGTTTCAGGGACACAAGCCCCAGCACCGGCGCAGACCCCGTGGCCGACCCGTCCATGACCCACACATCTTCATCGCGCTTGGCCGACAAGGCGCGTTCGATGAATTGTTCTGTGGCCCCGGGCGGCAAAGGGTGCGGAATGGAGCGAGTGCCCTCGGCCACGCGCTTGTCGCCCGAATACATGCCAAGAAGCGCCGCGTCGGATTTTTGCAAGGGCCGCAAAACCAGTCGTTCCGATGTCAGGATCGGCTGATCTGCAAGTGGCAGGGTCGTCATGGTCATTCCATTCCTCCAAAACAGGGCATTGGCACGGCCCTGCACACTCCTCCATGTGCGGGGATGCCAGAAAGCAAACAGGGCCGGCATTGCTGCCGACCCTGTTCTACATGTAAAATGTAAAAGTTCGGCTTACTCTGCTGCGTCCACCATCGGGGCGATGGATACAAAGCTGCGACCCTTAAGACCCTTGGTAAAGGTCACGCGCCCTTCGGACAGCGCAAACAGGGTATGATCGCGGCCCATGCCAACGCCTTCGCCGGCCCAATGCTTGGTGCCGCGCTGACGCACGATAATGTTACCGGGGATCGCGTGCTGCCCACCATAGAGCTTCACGCCAAGGCGGCGACCTGCTGAGTCGCGACCGTTGCGGGAGGAACCGCCTGCTTTCTTGTGTGCCATGAGGTTTTACTCCTTCTCGGCTGCGAATTGTTTGGCTTGGTCAATCCAGCCATCACGTTCGATCCGGCCCTTGAATGACAGTTGTTCATCCATATAGGCAATCTCGGCGGTATTCCAAGCTGCAATCTGGTCAAAATGGAACACGCCGTTGTTGTTCAGCAGTTCTTCCAGTTTGGGGCCGACGCCGGAAATCTTTTTCAGGTCATCTGCCTTGCCGTCGCGGGCTTCGGTCAGCAGGTTGGCAGGCTTGCTGCCTTCAACTGCCGGTGCGTCCGCCTTGGCGGCTTTTGCGGGCTTGGCGGCTTTTGCCGGTGCCGCGGCTTCGATGGCGAACCCCGACACCGAACCGGTGCCGATGGCGGCCATCACGCCGGTTGCATCCGCGCCGGATGCCAGAATGTCGGTCACACGCACCAGCGTCAGTTTCTGGCGGTGGCCTTTGGTGCGCTGCGAGCTGTGCTTGCGGCGGCGCTTGACATAATGGATGACCTTGTCAGCCTTGATCTGGTCAATGACTTCGGCCTGCACGGCGGCGCCGTCGACAACAGGCGCACCGATCACAGGCGCATCGCCGCCCAGCATCAGAATTTCGTTGAACTGGACTTTGTCGCCAGCTTGTGCGGCAATACGTTCCACGCGCAGCACATCGCCTGCCTGCACACGGTATTGCTTGCCACCAGTTTTGAGGACCGCAAACATTCGGTCTGTTCCTTCATCATTTGCCGCGCCCTGTGGCCCCCGCGTCTGGTGCGGATGTTGCGCTGCCTCGGGCGGCGTGTCCGCGTTGCGGACAATACCATAACGCCGCGCGGGCCGCATGCCCGAACGGAAGCTGTCCTATGGGGGAAAGGCGGGCCTGTGTCAAGCGGGGTGGGGGATTGCGCGGTCAATCGCGGCAGCACCCTTGCTGGACCCTTGACCGTGCACCCCCCTCAACAGGCTTGATCGCTGGCGCGGTTCTGGCAATAGTGATGCCATGATTTTGTGCCGCGCAAGGAGTGTGCCGTGAAACCTGTTATCCTTCTTGCGCTTGCGCTGGCTGTCCATAGCGGCACGCCTACGCAGGGGCAAAGCCTGATTGCATCTTATCACGCCTATATCGGCAAGGAAGATCTGGTCAATTCCAACGGCCAGCGCCTGACGCAGCCATGGCAGATATTGCGCCAGGACCGTGCGAATTACCACCGTTTCGGCATTGCCCATCCCGGCGATGAATGGGACGGCTTCTTTGGCAGTGCCCAGAATCGTGCAATTATGGAACGCATGATGCAAAACGGCCGTATAGACCCCGCCGCCGCCCGCGCGGTCACCCAAGGCGGGGCAAAGGTGCGGGTGGACATCTATGGCCGCAACGGCCAGGGCGAAGCGCTGCAGATATATGTAGACCGCTAAGCACCCGTCAAATTGCGCGGGGGCAGTTGCAAGGGATGCAAGCCCCCTTGCAACTGTCCCCCCCAGCGCCTAAATTAGGTGTGTTCCGCAAGGGACTATGGACATAAACGCGCTCGTAATAAGCGGATCGGACCCGGGGGCGGTACCCGGCGGCTCCACCATCCATCCTTCATTTGGGGACAATGGGGCCGAAACAGGATCGACGAACGTCTAAAGGGGTTAGCTTTGTCTCGGTGAGCCACCACCGTTATCGGTGCAAATCGTACAGTTGCAAATGACAACCGTGCTCCGGTAGCAGTTGCTGCGTAAGCAGTAACCAAACCGAAACTTAAGCCCTTGCGCTTAGCCGCGTAAGGCGGGGTTCGCAGGCACCTGGCAACAGAAGCCTGCACTTTCAAACAGTTGACACCGTGTTGGCGCAGGATCGCCCGTTTTTTCATGGACTGGCAAAAAGTGGCAAAAAGCGCGCGCCCCCTCTTTCATTCGGGGATGATTTGCTTATGCTGCACATGCAGGGCGGATGCGTCATGTCACATGTGACAATGCACAAGGCGAAGGTTGAACCAGAGATGACACGCGGCATAGACTACGGCAATCTGATGCACGAAGCCATGCGCGGGCTGATCCGCAGCGTGATGGAAGGGGTTGCCCGCGACGGCCTGCCGGGTGCGCATCATTTCTTCATCACTGTTGGTACTGGCCATCCCGACATGCAGATGGCCGACTGGCTGCGCGACCGCTACCCCGAGGAAATCACACTCGTGGTGCAAAACTGGTTCGAGAATCTGGAAGTGGATGCAGACGGTTTTGCCATCACACTGAATTTCGGGAATTCCCCCGAACCACTCTATATCCCCTTCGATTCGATTTCCACTTTCGTCGACCCGTCCGTTGAATTCGGCCTGCGATTCGAGTTGCAAAGCGACGAAGACGATGACGACGATGATGATGACAGCTTTGACGAAGCGCCGATGATGGAAGATGCCCCGTCAGAGGAGAAAAGTGGCGAAGTCGTCAGTCTGGACAAATTCCGCAAATAACCGGCGCCGTGGCAGGGCAGCAGCTTCCGCCGCAATGGCGTGGCGCGCCCATGGGTAGCGCAGTGTCGTGTTTTGGGGCGAATTGGTGCTGGCAGGATTGGCCTTTCGTGCGGGAATGGCCTGAAGCGGACATTCGAGCTTGGATTAAGCCCGCACCATCGGCGGGCCGGGGTCTGCCGGTCCCACGTTTTAGGGGCGCAGTTTATGCAGGGGGCATACTCCTGAGTTCAAAGGCTTGGCGTGGAACTGGCGAAATCGGCAGGCCGCGGGACGGCCCGCCGATGGTGCGGCGGCCTGCGG
>JAFWNM010000026.1 GCA_017510335.1 Paracoccaceae bacterium | reverse complement strand
ATCGCGGTCAATGAAGGGCGGCCCCCAGCGGCGGGTGTCATCGCCTTGCGGGGCTTCCACCTTGATGACCTCGGCGCCCAGATCGGCCAGCGTCTGCCCCGCCCAGGGGCCAGCCAGAATGCGCGCCAGTTCAATGACGCGCACCCCCTGTAAGGGACCGGACATGCCCTTAGCCGCCCAGCTGGTCGTTGAGCACGCGCTGGAATTCCGCGAAAGGCATGTTGGAATATTGCTGTCCGTTGATCATGAAAGTGGGCGTGGCGCGGATTCCATCGGCTTCGGCATTGGCCTGATAGAATTCCGTCAGTTCCAGTGCCTTGTCGCCATCTTCCAGACAGGCATTCACTTCTGCGTCATTCATGCCCGCCTGACGGCCCAAGCGCCGCAGGTTATTGGCAACTTCCATCGGATCGTTGGACCCCGCCCAGACGCGCTGTTGTTCATAGATCAGTTCGACCAGCCCATGATAGCGCTGTTCGCCCCCGCAGCGTGCGACCATTGCGGCCCACAGGCCGTAGCGGTCAAAATAGACTTCGCGTTTCAGATACAGGATCTGGTCGGTATCGATGAATTCTTCCTTGATCTGCTGATAGGCCCCCTGATTGAAACTGGCGCAATGCGGGCAGGTGAAGGACGAATATTCCACCACCACCACAGGCGCATCAGGGTTGCCAAGCGGCATGTCCAGGTCGTGGATCTGGTGCGGGCTGCCTTGGGTTTGCGCATTGGCCATGGTGGCCGGGGCTTGCGCTTGCGACATATACCACCAGCCACCGCCCCCCAATGCAGCGACAACAGCAAGCGCGGGGATAAGGGTTTTGTTCATCAGAGATGTCCTTTGTTGTTCGAGGCTTTGGAAAGCACATTTCCAGCCAGACGTTCAAGGGCTGTGCGCAGCCCGTCATCATGCACACCATCCGCAACAGCCTTGGCCTGCCGCAGGATTTGCGGATCGGGGGCCTTGGGGGCGGGTTTGGGGGCAGGGGAGAATTCGGCTTGCCCTTCGGCAAACCCCATGGGCGCGGTCTGGGTCAGGGCAATGCGCGCAATCGCGTTATAGCCGTAGCAGGCGTTCACCTTCTCGCGCAGGGCAGGCAGGCGCATTTGCAGCATGGGGCCTGCCGCGCCTGTGGTCAGAAGTGTCAGTGTCGCGCCAAGGCCGCCGCGCCCGTAGCTGACCTTGACAGGGCGGCAACACGCGGCCAGATCGGCCCCTGCGATTTCCGGCCAATGGGTCAACAGGCGGCTGACAGCAAACCCGCGCGCTTCGCCCACTTTTCGAATCTGGGTGTTCAACAGGCCAGATGCCGCTTCAAACCCGCGTCTGCGCCGCTGGGGGGGGGCTGCGTCAGTTGCTTTGGGGGGCGGTTTTTTTGCCATAATGCCTGATATGCTCTTGCGGGTTGTGATGTGCAGTTTACCCTTTATGACGCCGAGGGCCAGAGGGCGCACGCGAATTTGACAAGAAGGACCACCCCCATGCGCGACAGCGCGACCATGGACATATCAACGCGCTTGCTGGCATGGTATGACCGCCACGCCCGTGATTTGCCATGGCGCATCGCCCCGCATTCCGGCGCGCGGCCGGACCCCTACCGCATATGGCTGTCGGAAGTGATGCTGCAACAAACCACTGTTGCCGCCGTGAAGGCGTATTTTCACCGCTTCACGACCCGCTGGCCCGATGTGCAGGCACTGGCCGCCGCTGATGACGCCGATGTGATGGCGCAGTGGGCGGGGCTTGGCTATTACGCCCGCGCGCGCAACCTGCTGAAATGCGCGCGCGTGGTGGCGGCACAGGGCGGGTTCCCCGACACGCGCGAGGGCTTGCAAACCTTGCCCGGAATTGGCCCCTACACATCAGCGGCGATTGCGGCGATTGCCTTCGGGCGTGTGGAAACGGTTGTGGATGGCAATGTCGAACGCGTCATGGCGCGGCTGTTTGACGAACACACCCCCTTGCCTGCGGCAAAGCCCGTGCTGACAGCATGCGCCGCCAGCCTGACACCTGTGCACAGGCCCGGTGATTATGCACAGGCGGTCATGGATCTGGGCGCGACAGTGTGCACCCCGCGCAACCCCGCCTGCGGTATTTGTCCGTTGATGGGCGATTGTGCCGCGCGGGTGGCGGGCACGGCGGCCATGCTGCCCGCCAAAACGCGCAAGGCGCCCAAACCTGTGCGGATGGGCATCGCCTTTGTCGGGCGGCGCGTGGACGGGGCTTGGCTGATGGAACGCCGCCCCGATACTGGCCTGCTGGGCGGCATGCTGGGCTGGCCGGGCAGTGCCTGGGCAGAAGTCGCGCCCCCGCCCGTGCCGCCCGTCGCCGCCGACTGGCAGGCCCTCAGCGCTGAAGTGCGCCACACGTTCACGCATTTTCACTTGCGCCTGTCGCTGCAGGTGGCCCATCTGGCCATGGACACGCCGGGTTTGTTTATCCCGGCGCAAGACTTCACCCCGACCGCGTTGCCAACGGTCATGCGCAAGGCGCATGCACTGGTGGCGCCATATTTCACCTGACCGGAGTTCCCATGACGAACGACATATCCCAGACGGACCAGTATAAACTGACCCATACCATGCTGCGCATCAAGGAACCGCAGCGCGCACTGGAATTTTATGAACAGGTGCTGGGCTTCCGCCTTGTCACGCGGCTGGATTTCGAAGAAGCGCGGTTTTCGCTGTATTTCCTGCAAGCGCGTGGCCATTCCGACCAGTCCGACGGGTCGCTGGAACAGGCATTCAGCGCCATGGGGCTGTTGGAACTGACCCATAACTGGGGAAGCGAGTCCGATGACAGCGCCATGCATTCAGGCAATTCCGACCCGAAAGGCTTTGGGCATATCTGCGTTGCCGTGCCCGATATTGACGCGGCCTGTGCGCGGTTTGACGCCATGGGCGTGACTTTTCAGAAACGGCTGGGCGAGGGGGGCATGAAGCAAATCGCCTTTATCCGCGATCCTGATGGCTACTGGATCGAAATTGTGCAGCCCGACCTGATGGAAGGGCTGCTTGCCCGGCACAAGGTGTGAATCTGTCGCATGTGGCGGGGCTTTGATATGGGGGTGTTTTTGGTATCATCGCGCGTGAAGGGCGGTGTTTACGCGCCCTTTTGTGAAAGGCCCACATCGTGACACCCCAACAGTTCCGCCGCTTGTCCGCAGCACTGCCCTTCTGGGCGTCGCTTGGCTTTGTGCCGCTGGTGGTCATGGCGGCCCTTTGGGGCGGGTGGTGGCTGGTGATGATGCCGGTTTATGGCTGGGTTGCGTTTACAGTCATGGATTTCATCACGGGCCTGTATAATGACAACCCCGACACCGAAACCCCGCTGGCGGACCTGTTCTGGTATCGGCTGATCACACTGGTCTGGTTTCCGGTGCAGTTTGTCGTCATCTTTGGCGTGCTTTGGTGGGTTGCCGCAACGACGCATCTGCACTGGCTGGAAGAACTGGGCCTGATGTTTGGCGTGGGCGTCATGTCGGGGGTTATCGGCATTGTCTACAGCCATGAATTGCTGCACCAGAAAACCGCGCTGGAACGCTGGCTGGGCGATCTGCTGCTGGCCTCGGTGCTGTATTCGCATTTCCGGTCCGAACATCTGCAGGTGCACCACCGCTATGTGGCCACCCCGCGCGACCCTGTCACCGCGCGGCTTGGAGAGGGGTTTCAGGCCTATTTCTGGCGCGTGCTGCGCGATTGTCCGCCATCTGCATGGCGCGCAGAAGTGGCCATGCTGGCGCGCAAGGGCCTGCCCGCGTGGCACCGCAGCAACCCGTTCTGGCGCTACGCCGCGCTTCAGGGTGCAATGCTGGCGCTGGCGTTCGGTATTGGCGGCGCATGGGGGGGGGTGTTGTTTTTGTGGCAGGCATTGATTGCCATATGGCAGTTGGAACTGACGAATTACATTGAACATTACGGCCTGACACGGCGGCATCTGGGGGATGGAAAATATGAACCCGTGCGCCCGCATCACAGCTGGAATGCCTCGCATCGGGCGTCGAACTGGCTGATGATCAACCTGCAGCGCCATTCCGACCATCACTACAAACCCGACCGGCGTTTTCCGCTGTTGCAGACCTATGGCACCGATCAGGCCCCGCAACTGCCCTTCGGGTATCCGGCGCTGACAACATTGGCAATGATCCCCCCGCTATGGCGGCGCTTCATGAACCCCAAAGTGCGCGCATGGCGGCGCCAGTTCTACCCCGATATTTCCGACTGGTCGGATTATGACCGCCACGCGACCCCTGCGCCGCGCGGGGCGTCATGATTGTGGCTGTCATGCACTGACCAAAGCATGCCGCGTTCACACGCAGTCGCAGGACATGATCTGGCGTATTGATGTCATATGTCCGAGAAGCTTGAAACCAGGTTCCACGTTTGAACAGCACCCCTTGGGGGCGCAGTTTCCCGGCGGGTGCCGGATCGCGCCGCAAAGCCCCTGTTCATGGACGAGGGTTCATTGCCAGAATTTCCTGTTCAACCTGTGGCGCGAACTGCTGACAGATGGCGCGATCCACAGAAATTTGACGCTGCATTTTATAGTTATGGCTGTTGCTTTTCTTCATGGCTGCAAAGCCTATGCCGCGAAACAACATGCCCGGTTCGCTTCCAATGACATTACGACTTAGCTTGCCGCTTTCCAAACCTTCAATCAGCCTTTGCCTAAGGGCGGAAACATCGTGCAGCGACAGATCTTTGAACAATGCCGCGCTGTGATGGCCGATTGCATCAAGATAGGACACTGCCGCCACGACGTCTTCATCCGCGCAGGTGGTGTAGTATTGTCGCATATCATCAGCAGAAAAAAGCCAGCCAATCTTGTAGTTTCTACTTTGAAAATAAGCCGTCATGCGCATCTCGCTGTTGCGGATGGTGAAATACCGGCTGTTGGACACCTTCAGATTTGCCCAATATTTCCGGAAGTCGGCCGTCTCCAGAAAAGCCCTGTCTTTGAACATGAACAGATAGCTTTGCACATGCGCATTTTTTCGTTTTTTGAACCCCTTGGAGTAGGAATACCCCACAAAGTTTCCCGCGATGCCCAGCATTCTGGACAGGTGGTCACACTCCTTGAACACAGGGAACCAGATGCTGTCATTGATGCATGTGATGCTGTTTAACGCATAGGCCTGCGTCGTAAGGTGGATAATTGCATCGCGGTATCCGCCAAAATCATAGCCAAAATTCGGGCGTTTCATAATCAGGGCGCATTTCGCCTTCAGGCGGTCATACTCGGCCTCGCTGACAGCCGAGTTCAGAACAACAAATGCCGAAAACCCTTCGGACTGAAGATGTTGCAATGTATGAAAAGTCGCCTGCGACAGGCCCTTTGGCTGGTAGACAAGCAAGACCACAACATTGGCCCCCAGCACAAGATCACCTTCACCGACCTCGATATGGGCATCCCGCTGCCGGTCAAAGTTGCGCTGATGCAGCCAGTAAACCGGCTTCATCACGAAAGCTTTGAATTGTTCCCGGACACGTCTCGCTTCGCGCGCGATCTTCCATTTTGGTATCATTCGGCCCACCAGTTCCCGTCAGGCTGTGTGTAGTTCCAAGTCGGCAAGCGCCCCGTCCATATGCAAAATCGCAGCTTTATCCAAGGCAAAAGTAAAACCGCGACTGCAAAAGGCACACCCCGCCGGGCGCGCGTGTTCCAGCAGGTAGTCCGCCCATCCAGCGGCGTCATTTTGATCTGGCGCTCACCATCGATGGCAACTGACGCAGCGCGACACAAGGCATGACACAGGCGCGGAAGATCGTCCGGTGTCAAACCGGATGTGTCGATGACACCATGAAGGTGAAGACGCCCGCCCTCGGATTCAGGATTCAGTTCAAGCACGAACTGATACGGCAGATCCTTGAACCCCGCGTCACGAAGATGCTTGTTCAGATTTTGCATCAACCTGCGACGCGGATCGTTATGGTCGGTCAGCATCGCTTCCCGTCGAATACCAAGGTTCAAGGAGATGGCATGACCGCCAGCTTGAGCTACCTGCCAGACCGCAGCCGAGAACTTCTCTGCTTCCGACATGCGGTTCTTGTTGCCCTTGGGTTTCGTGCCGTTCCAGGTTTTCTTGATGGCGACACGGTCCAGCAACGACGTAACCGGGCGACGTTCCGCGACGCCGCGGCATGGTCTTCGCGCTCGAAACAGATGAGATATGTCAACACATTTTCTGGCGTTCTTCTTTTCAATGGGCATTGGCTTCAGCCAGTCCAGAACAGCGGTGCCAGCCAGGCATATAGCCCCCAATGCACCGTGTAGGAAGCCAGAAACCCACTTGGCAAACGCAGCATCAGCCAAGGGGCCAGGTTGCCCAGAAGCAGTGCGTCGAGGGTCAGTCTGAAGATGATGAAAGGTTCAGGATAGACGACAGCCCACATCATGTGAACGCCACCGAAGAGCACTTTGAACTGATGCGGTGGATGCCCCCACCCGCCGGCATCGTTTACCATGACGGTTCTATATTCGCTTAGTGGAGGGCACATCGATGACATCAAAGATCAGTATTCTGGCGATCGACTTGGCAAAAGGCAGCTTTCAGGTCTGTGCCGTTGGGCCAGATGGGATGGTTGTTTTCAACCGCGCTATGTCGAGAACACGTTTGGCAACGCTGCTGGCTGACCACCCCGCCTGTATTGTGGCAATGGAGGCTTGTGCCACCTCGCATCACTGGGGAAGATTTGCGCAAAGCCATGGCCATGAGGTTCGGCTCGTACCAGCTGCTTACGTGAAGCCGTTTGTAAAGCGCCAGAAGAACGATCGCGCGGATGCAGAAGCCATTGCGGAGGCAGCCTTGCGCCCGACAATGCGGTTTGTGGCAGTGAAGAGCGCAGAAACGCAAGGTCGTGCTGTCGCATTCCGAACGCATCAATGTATGGTTCGGCAGCGCACGCAGCTGATCAATGCCCTGCGCGGTCATTTAGCCGAATTTGGGTTGGTGGCGCCCAAAGGGCCTGCGAGTCTCAAACTGCTGGAGAATGCGCTGGCTGATGAGAGCTCAGATCTGCCCGAGCCGGTCCGCCACATGGGGTCGATTTATGTCGAGCAGATTGCGCGTCTCACCGAAGTCATTGACCAGCTTTCCGACGAGCTGGAAACCTCATCGAAGACAGATGAGCAATTGCGCAGGCTTTGCACTATCCCCGGTATCGGCCCTGTCACCGCAGGCGCTGTCGCGGCATTCGCCCCTGATCTTGCTACATTTGACAGCGGCCGCAATTTCGCCGCCTGGCTGGGCTTGGTCCCACGACAAAGGTCGACGGGCGGAAAGGCCAGACTGGGATCGGTCAGCAAAATGGGGCAGACCGACATCCGTCGATTGCTGATCGTTGGCGCCATGAGCGTAATCCGCTGGGTGGTTCGCAGAGGCGGTAGTGCAAACCGCTGGCTGGCCGCACTGGTGGCACGCAAGCCGAAAATGGTCGCCGCCGTTGCCTTGGCGAACAAAATGGCGCGGATGATCTGGGCGCTTTCGACAAAGCAGGAGAATTATCGAATGGCGTGACCTGGACCCTAAAAGGCAAAAGGCACGACATGGCCGCAAGGCCAGGGTGAGCGATCGACGAGGAGTACGCGATACGGACTTCGAAGTTCAAGGCAGGGAAATTCAGACCCGGGGCTCGAGCGCGTGCAGCTCTCTGAACCGATGTGAACCCAGCCTTCCGAACAGCATGACCCACCCGTGGCGTCATAGAAGGCCACATTCAGAGGCCTGACACACGTCCGATCGGAGACCCCGCAGAAAATCGAAGATAACGCTTGCCAAACAGGGGGCATCCACACACGTCTATGTGGCCTTCGTCATCGATGTCTTTGCGCGCCGCATCGTCGGCTGGCGGGTCTCGACGTCCATGGCCACGCAGTTTGTCCTGGACGCCCTCGAGCAAGCGATCTGGCAAAGAAAAACACCTGATAACAAAGAGCTAATCCATCACT
>JAFWNM010000025.1 GCA_017510335.1 Paracoccaceae bacterium | reverse complement strand
TGTGGGTGGATGATGTTGACTTCCAGTCGGATATCCCGCCGCAACACGCAGCTTAACGTATCGAAATTACAGCCGTTGCCTGTCTGAACGCAGGCCTTTGAGGTCCCCTAGGGACGCGGTTCTGATTATGCCGTGGTCTAGCAGGTTGCTGAAATAGTCCCCGAGCCGGAACGCTGTTCCGTCATCAGAGGTTGGTGGTTTGATCGCGATGCCCGTTGGTGCGTTTGACGCATGGAGTTGGTGGCGTTCTGCTGCGTCATACGGTCAGCAACCGGGGCAATCTGGCGAGGTTGTTGGCGGCCATGGTCAGGATGAAGCGTGATCTGACGCGCTCGACACCGCGATACATGGTCTGGGCCATGCCGCCGACGGTTTTCGCCCAGCCAAATGCCTCTTCGATCTTCTTACGGTGCTTCTGGGACAGGGCGTAGCCCGCATGCCGGGTGGTTCGGCCGTCGATTGCTGAGTGTCTTGTTTTCTGGGCGACGTGTGGTGTGACGCAGGCTTGTCGGAGGTCGGAAACGAACCCGCCCGCATCGTAGCCTTTGTCGGCCCCCAGCGTCAGTCGCCGGGTCGATCCGGGGGAATGGCGGTGGATCATATCGAGGGCGGCCTTGCGCTCGGCATGCCCGTCGGCCTGAGTCAGGTCGCCCTGCACAATCAGGCCGTTGCGGTTCTCCATCAGCGCATGCCCCATGAAACATAGCATCGCCCCGGTGCCGGGGGACTTCTTGTAAAGCCGCGCATCAGGATCAGTCTTGGACGCATGGGTGGCGTTCGAGCGCTTCTCGCCCTTGAAATCGACCTCGGCATTGCGGTGGCGGTGGGAGTTGCGGGGCATCGGGTCGGTCTCGGCTGGGGTCTCGGAAGGCGCGGTCTCAGGGATGGTATCCGGAGCGGGCGAATCGCCGGGCCCTTCATCGTCAGGAGGGGCCGCATCAGCCTTGGGCTGAAAGCTCTTCATCGAAGCCCAGGCTTTCACCAGCGTGCCATCAACCGAGAAGTGTTCGTCCGACAGAAGCGGCGCGACCTCGCGATGCGCCAGGATCGCCGCCATCACCTTGCGCGACATCTCGGTGCTCAGCAGCCGGTCGCGATTCTTGGTGAAAACGGTCGGCACCCAGACCGGATCGTCGATGCCCAAACCGACAAACCAGCGGAACATCAGGTTGTAATCCATCTGCTCCATCAGCTGGCGCTCGGAGCGGACCGAGAACAGGAGTTGCAGAATACTCGCACGGATCAGCCGCTCCGGAGGGATCGAAGGGCGACCGAAATCGGTGTAAAGCGCGTCGAACTCGGCGTCGAGGCTGGCGAGTGCGTCATTGACCACCTGCCTGATCTTGCGCAACGGATGCTGCAGCGGGATACGCTCCTCCAGATCAACATAGCTGAACAGCGACCCGCTCGCCTTGTCCGTCCCCCGCATCTTCACCCCCGCAGTAGCCGTGCAAAGGGTGAATCATGTTCGCAAATCACTGTCGAGGCTGGACTTTTTCAGCGGCCTGTTAGATAAGTAGTTTATCTTTAGCCAAAGATTGGCTGGGTGGGTACATCTTTCAATTCCCCTTATGGGTGATGACTATCTCTTTTGAGAAGCGTCACCGTTACCAGCGAAAAGCTGTTCTCGTGAGGTAGCATTCCGGGAGGTCGCGCACAGTTTTTCTGAAAGCGTGCCGTAGCACAACTGTTCGGGGTGTCACAATACGGCGTTGCGGACCGCTTGGACCAGTTGATCGGCAGTAACAGGTTTGGAGAGAAAGGAAGACAACTCGGTTGTCGGAGTCTTGCCGAGCGTGTCAGGCCGGGCCATCACCAGAACTGTCGGAACAGGCGGCGACAAGCAGCCAGAGTGTTGATTGTCACTTCTGTAACAGGGCCTCTTGAGTCAAGTTAGTTTCTTCACAAAAGCGACCCCCGCCAAATCGCGTTTCTGCGGGGTGAAGTTCGCATCTAAGACCCAACCTTCGCCGATGCGATCCTCGACATGTTGGTGCATCACGCCCACCCGGTCGCGTCGTTTCAACTTAAGAGCTATCTGTTGACGTATCGCTTGCGATTAGACAACCTCATCAGCCCATCCTGCTGCAGTCGGCCCCATCATCGCCGTCCATCTCCGCCAAACCTGAAGAAAGTGAATCAGCAATCCGCCAACCAATCAAGCAGAGTTTTTCAACAGAATTAGCCGACTGCGTCGATCCTGTTGCCACCCTCGCAAGGGGTGTATTTCGTTGAAGAACTTTTGCTGATTTTTGGCTTGGTTGTAAGCGTGTCCTGATCCGGGTTGACTGCCCGGAGGTCATGCTCAGCCCGCCCCAAGGCGAGGGGGGCGTGCGAGGCAGTGCGGAATCTTGACAGGGCTTTGCATTTTTGTGTCGCTTGTGAGTTGAAGGAAATGTCAGCATGCTTTCATCAGGCCAACGACTCAGGCCTAGGACGTGCAGTCGCTATCGGATTTTGTGCCATTCGTCATCAGCCTCAATTAATCCGAATAAATTTTATTGACATTCCTGGCTTATTCCGGATCTGAACTTGAATAGTGATTCGAAAGCGGCTATTATGAACAACACGGTTATCGGGCGCCCGAATGTGCGGGCGAAGCGGAGACGGCAATCTCCACCCCGCCCTGACCACAACGACGACGCATGAGGTCATCGCTATGGCTAACGCCTATCTACGCGCCCGCGCGGGCGCTATCAATGCCGCGCATTCCCCCCTGTTGATTTTCCTGTTCACGAAGCTCCTCGCGAGCCTGCCCGATCTGATCGAGACGGACCGTGATATGGTCGGCATGTCCGGTCAGGATCCGGCGCTTGACCAGTGGGTCACAGCGGCCGAGGCGGCACGGACGACGACCTTGGCGCGGTTGCGTGATCTCAGGGGCGTCGCCTCCGGGACGGCTCTTGGTGCTGTCGGGGATCTCTTCGCTCGCGTGATGGCCTCGGATGATCCTGACGCATGCGCCGAGATGCGCGACCGCGCAGCCCATCAGCGTGAATCGTTTCTGGTGCAGGGGGACGACCGGATGGGCGCGATCATCAATGAGATGATCCACCGGGCGCTCGACCAGCTCGAAATCTACTGCGCGCTGGAAGATGACTTCATCGACGGTGAGGCGGTGGCCCTTGAGGCGCCGCAGCCGCCATTTTTTCCGGATGAAGGGCTCGCCCCCGCGGCTTGACCATTTCCAACGCATCAACATCCTTGAGGGCGCGGGGCTCCGCGCCCCGTCCCCTGTTCACATAACAGGAGCATCGCGCATGCCCAAAGATTACCTGTCGCGCGGCGGGGCGAGTCCGTGGTTCTTGTCACCACCGCATCTCGATAAGCCGCTCCATATCCCGCATCGGTCCCGTCATGTCCCCGCGCGGGACTGGACCCTATATCCGGGCCCGATCAAGCCGGACTGGCATGCCCTGGCCGACAGGAAAGGCTTCCAGGTTCACAGTCGAATCCGCGACCGGATGCATCTCGTGTTGGATTGCAATATCTGCGCCGCACTGACCGCGCATAAGCTGTACACGCTGCGCACGGCGAACCCCGCTTGTGGTGGCTGTCAGCACCGCGCTCGCATCGAGAACGCGCTAGGGGCAGGTCTTGTCTTCCTCCATCGCGATCCGGAACACCGCCATCACGGCTATTACCGCGCGGCGTGCGGCCATATCGTCCGGAGGAATTTCGGGTTCATTGAACGCGTTATGCGCGGCGAGGTCGATATCCGCTGTGAAGATTGCCTCAATCTACGCGACGCAGAAGGCGCCCGGAAACAGGGCTGGACCCTGATCTCTTGTGATCCTGAAGGCTATCACAATTACCGGTTCTATGAACATGCTTGCGGGCATCAGCAGCGTGTTGTGCGGGTCAACATGCAATGGGGGCAGGTCGATTGCGCGCGCTGCGGGTCGAGTTGGACGGCGAGACGATCCTTTATCTATCTAGTCCGGATCACCTGGCCCGATAGAAGGTTGTCTGTCATCAAGCTGGGATACAGCGCGAATCCTGCGAAACGCTTTCGGCATCAGTTGGGGCTGGGTCCCTCTGCGCGGATCGAGATGCTGCGCACTGTCACACTGCCGACGGGCCATCGCGCCTGCGCGCTTGAGAAACAGGCCCATGCTGATCTGCGCAAACGCTTTCCAGATCGTGTAATCCCCCCGGCTGATTTCGCGGGTCTGATCAATGTCGTGACTGAAATCTACCACCCGGATCTGATCGATCACATCCAGGACCGTCTCGACCAGATCGCACGGGATCACCCTGAGAGCTGACACCTTCTCCGCCCCTCTGTCTGTCCCCCTCTCATGGCGGGGACAGCTCATCCTTTATCCTGATTTCTTGGGAGACCACTCATGCCAGCCAAGTCAATCCCGCTGTCCGACACTAAAACGCATCCTGGCTTTGCTATAGCGCAGGACTGGTACATCCGCCACAAGCCCAACCTCTCCCAAGCGCTGGACTCGACAACGGAGCGGTCCCCGCTGTCGGAGGATGGGGATATCGAAGAGTTTTTCGATGATCGCAGTCCCGTCCGTGTGTCGCGCAAGACCCTGCCACTGGATCTGGTGCTGATCCTGACATTCGCGCGTGCGATTGCGCGTGGCGGCGTTGCCCGGCTTGGTGCCGCGGCGCAGCTTTGCCTTGTCCATGGCTGGGCTGCAGCGATGTCGCCACTGCTGGATCTTCTTCTCCATTCGGCACTTGAGCGTGCCTTTCTGCACACTGTGCCCGAGCGGCCAAAGATCCTTCAACTGGAGGGGGAGAACCCGGGTGCCCGCGGGCAGGGGGAACGGCGCAGAACGCTTGCGCAGCAGATCAGCAAGGCGCTGATCTGCGGCAGAGGGGTGGTCGTGCTCAATGCCGCACCCGCCGATGTGACGGATGAGCTGCGCCGCCTTTGCGCCATGGAACTGCACCTGCCGCGCCCAGACCGCGCAATGGTTATGGCCCTGTTGGCGCTGCTCTTTCCAATGGGGCTCGATAAGCTGATGCCGGACGCCCTACCATCCGACGAAGCCCTCGCCCGACTGACGCCGTTGGAACTGACAAGCGCGCTGCATGCGCACGGGATCGGTGATGCGCTGGCCGCGCTGCACCGTCTGAGCGCACCAGCGCTGCAAGCGGCCCAGCCCAGCGGCCTGCGCGGGCTTGACACCATCGCCGGGCAGGCGGGCGCCGTGGCGATGCTGCGCAGGCTAGCGGCTGATATCGACCGCTGGCGCGCTGGCGCGCTTGATTGGTCAGCCATGCCGCGCAGCATGATTTTCCACGGCCCTCCCGGCACTGGCAAGAGTATGATGGCGCAGGCCTTCGCCGCCGAGACTGGCCTGCCGCTTATCGCGACGTCGTATGCGGAGTGCCAGAAATTCGGCCATCAGGGGGACATGCTCGCCGCACTTGATCACGCAGTGGCCGAAGCCGTGGCCCGGGCGCCTGCGGTCTTCTTCCTCGACGAACTGGACGGCTTCAATGTGCGCACAGGCGTAGGCTTGACTCGCAACGAAAGCTACATTCGCGCCGTGATCACTGGCCTCTTGCGTCAACTCGACCGGCTCATGGCGACGGACGGCGTCGTGCTGATCGGCGCGACAAACGATTTGTCCGCGATCGATCCTGCCATCCAGCGGGAGGGGCGGTTTGACAGCAAGCTGTCGATCACCGCCCCTGACCGCACCGGGATCGCGCAGATCCTGCATCATCATCTTGCTGCCACAGACGCCCCGGACCTGACCTATGCGGTCGCCCGCGCGGCCGCGCGGCTGGTGGGGACAAGTGGCGCTGCGGCCGCCGCGCTGGCCCGCGCCGCCCGCGCTCGACAGCGTGAAACGAATAGCCCGCTGGCCGAAGCGCTGCTGGCCGAGCTTGAGATCCGCCATCCTGCAATTGCCGCCGCCGACCAGCGCCACATCGCGCTGCATGAAGCCGGACATATCATCGTGGGCCTGTTGTCAGGTATGGCCGCGCCTACCGCCGTGCGCCTGACACCCAATGGCGGCGCGGTCCACTGGCCTGCAATCGCGCTCCACACTCGTGCCAGTGCTCTGGCCGAGCTGCGCATGCTGCTCGCCGGGCGCGCTGCCGAGCAGGTGTTTCTTGGCGCGCTCTCCAGCAGCGCGGGCGTCGGACCAGAGAGCGATCTGGCCCAGGCCACATTGCTCGCCCGGCGCATCGAGACCGAATGGGGCATGGGTGATGGCGGACTGATCTGGCATCCCGGCATGCCGATTTCCTTGCAACATGTGCCATGGCTGCCCCAAAAGCTTGACCAGCTCCTTAAGACTGCCGACTCTCAGGCCCGCGCCATCATTTCGACGAATCGTTACACTGTCGACGCCTTGGCGCAAGACCTGCTGCAGGCGCGCGAAATGACAGGGGGGGTATTGACGGCTTGGGTCGCCAGGATCCGCGAGCTCGCCTGTTTTGCAGCCGTCACCACGACCACGCGCGACGGCATCATCCCATTCGAGCCGAGGTGAAGCCGGTTCTTTGTCCGACAGTGAAGCGTTTCAATTCACTCTTGGGGATTGCATGCGAACCAGCTAAAACAACAGTGTAGTGCGCCGAGCGTCGATGCTTCGACAAAGGGGTAAACGCAAGATGATACCCCGTTCGCTACCCCGCGAAGGGAAAGGCTTCAAATAATGCAATCAATTCAACACGATACCGGAAGGTAAATGGCGGAGAGACAGGGATTCGAACCCTGGGTCCCCGTAAAGGGACAACGGTTTTCGAGACCGCCCCGTTCGACCACTCCGGCACCTCTCCGTGATCGGATCGGTGGTTACTGTGGTAAGGCGCGGCTTGCAAGCGGAATATTGGTCGGGGCGGAAATTTTGATGCGCGGATGCACAGGGCGGCACCGGATCGCGTGAATGTTCTTTGCGCTGCAGCATAGGACGGGTAGAACCACAGGGAATGAACGGATCCAGCGAGGTATGAGAATGGCAACCACGGCAAGGCATGCAGGCATTATTGTCCTGTTCGTCGCGACAGCGCTGATATCCTTGGGCCGCGCTAGCCACGCGGAAGACCTGTCCGATGCGTTCCTGTTGCCCGAATTGTTCGAGGTCATGGCCATTGAAGGCAGAACAGCGATCGGGCAGGACAACGCCGCGCCGCTGTCTGATCGAGAGATGGATATCTTGCGCACGGAGCTGGACGAAATATACCACCCTGCGCGCATGCTCGCGGATTTTGTGGATGCGCTGGACAAGGCGCTTGAACCACACCCCCAGACGCGGGTGGATGCAATTCGTTTCGCAACAACAGATCTGGGGCAGCGTGTCCTGAGGCTGGAAATTTCAGCGCGCGAGGCCTTGTTGCAAGATGAAGTGGATGAACTGGCGCGCCTGGCCTTGCTGGAGGCCCGCATGGGCCAGCAGGACGCCAAAGGGGCGGATCGGTTGGGCATGGTCCAGGATCGGATTGATGTGAATGACCTGATCGAATTCAATGTCACGCTTGGGATGAACACAAGTTTCGCCTATTACCGGGGCATGCTGTCTGAAAGCGCGACTGTCGGACTGAATGCCGAGGATCTGCTTTCTTTGGTGCAGGCGCAGGAACCGGACATACGGCGCGATGTGGCGGACTGGATCGAATCCTATTTTCTTATGGCCTATCAACCGCTGAGTGATGCAGAGTTGCAAGACTACATAGACTATTCCGCCAGCCCGCATGGTGTTGCGTTCAAC
The DNA here is from genome assembly GCA_017510335.1 of Paracoccaceae bacterium. GTDB lineage: Bacteria > Pseudomonadota > Alphaproteobacteria > Rhodobacterales > Rhodobacteraceae > Roseinatronobacter. Next base: position 39,240 of record JAFWNM010000025.1, on the reverse strand, counting down.
CGTGCCATGTTTCAGGCATTTGACGATGTGTTTGTGGACTTGTCCCAACGTGTGGGGCGCGCCTTGGGCAAGATACTGAACAGCGACTCGCTTTAATGCGCCGTCTTGCAGTAAAGCGCGCGGGGCGTTGCCTGATGTGCCGGCCATGCCCGCCGCCGCGCTGCACTGATGTGGTATCCCGTTGGAAAACCGCGTCTTGACAACGGGCGGCAACTCGCACCATGTTTTCCGGGTCCTGAAAAGGGTTTCAAAGAACGGAACCACACGGCGCGAAGATATAATACTGGACCATCAGGGGAAGTTCTGCGCGCTTTCGCGGTTGTCTGCGCATGCAGGCTGGCCAACCTACCCCGAAACAGCCGTCAACCCCGGAGCATGGCATGACCCCGATTTACCCAGACCTTGAACATGCATCGGTCTTCATTACAGGGGGCGGTTCCGGTATCGGGGCCGGACTGACCGAAGCTTTCTTGCGCCAGGGGGCAAGGGTCGCTTTCGTGCAGCGGTCGGACGCAACAGCGTTTTGCGACATGATGGCCGAACAGACCGGACGCAGGCCCCTTTTCATTCCCTGCGATATTACCGACCGTGCCGCGCTTGTTGGGGCAGTTGAACAGGCCGCGGCGGCGCATGGGCCGGTGCGCGTTCTGGTGAACAATGCCGCCAATGACCAACGCCATAGCCTTGCCGATGTCACCGAGGATTTCTTGGACTGGGCGTTGGCCATCAATTTCAAATCCTACATCTACGCCTGTCAGGCGGTCATTCCTGCGATGCAGGCTGCGGGCGCTGGCGCGATCGTCAACATGACGTCGATCAGTTATATGATGGGGCAGGCGGGCTACCCCGTTTATACCAGTGCCAATTCCGCGCTGAATGGCCTGACCCGCAGTCTGGCGCGCGAATTCGGCGGGGACCGCATCCGCGTCAATGCGGTGGCACCGGGTTGGGTGATGACACCCAAACAGTTGGAAAAATGGGTCACGCCCGAAGGGCTGGACGCGCATCTGGCCAAGCAATGCCTGCCTGATACGCTGTCGCCTGCAGATATTGCGGGCGGGGTGTTGTTTCTGGCGTCAAACGCCAGCCGGGCAGTGACAGGCCAATCTTTGGTTATTGATGGTGGTGTGGTGGTAACAGGATGACCATGATTGACTGGATTGCAGCGGATTGGGGCACATCGCATTTGCGCGTTTGGGGTATGGCCAGTGACACGGTTGTGCACGCCGCAGAGTCGGGCCAGGGCATGTCCCGCCTGACGCGCGCGGAATTTGAACCGGCCTTGCTGGCGTTGACCAGCGACTGGCTGCCCGAAGACCGGATTACCCCTGTTGTGGCCTGCGGCATGCTGGGCAGTCAGCAAGGCTGGGTCGAGGCCCCATATACCACGGTCCCCTGTGTGCCTTTGGGCAACACGCTGGCTTGTGCCCCTACGCGCGACCTGCGGCTAAGTGTGCATGTCGTTCCGGGCCTGAAGCAACTGTCGCCTGCGGATGTCATGCGCGGCGAAGAAACGCAGGTCGCGGGGTTTCTGGCGCGCAATCCCGGCTGGGACGGGGTGATCTGCCTGCCCGGAACACATAGCAAATGGGTGCATGTCAGCGCAGGCGAGGTGGTCAGTTTTCAGACCTTCATGACCGGCGAAATCTTCGCGCTGTTGTCCGAACATTCGATTTTGCGCCATTCGGTTTCGGGCTGGGACGAGCAGGGCTTTGTCCACGGGTTTGATCAGGGCATGGAACGGCCCGAACGGCTGTTGGCGCGGTTGTTTTCGATCCGCGCCGAAACCTTGTTGCAGGGGCAGGATGCTGCATTTGCCCGCGCGCGCCTGTCGGGTCTGCTGATCGGGGCGGAACTGGCGGCCAGCAAACCCTATTGGCTGGGGCAGCGCGTGGCCGTGATCGGCGCGCAGACCATCGCGCACCCCTATGCCACCGCGCTTGCGCGGCTATCGGTGCCGGTCGGCACATATGATGCAACCGAACTGACACTTGCGGGGCTTTTTGCCGCGCGTGCCTTTCTTCCACAGGACCAAACCCCATGCGCGCATTGATCGCCATTCTGCGCGGGATCACCCCGCCAGAGGCTGTTTCCGTAACCGAGGCCCTGATAGATGCAGGCATTACCCGTATCGAAGTGCCGCTGAATTCCCCCGACCCGCTGGACAGCATTGCCGCCATGGTTGCTGCGTTCGGGACGCAGGCGCAAATCGGGGCAGGCACAGTTCTGACCGAACAGCAGGTCGCGCAGGTTGCAGCAACCGGGGCGCGGCTGGTCGTTTCGCCCGATTGTAACACGGGCGTCATTGCGGCCACGCGACAGGCCGGCATGGACAGTTTTCCCGGCATCCTGACCCCGACCGAGGCATTTTGCGCCATTCGCGCCGGCGCCACAGGGTTGAAGCTGTTTCCCGCCAGCCTGGTCGGGGCGCAGGGGCTGCGTGCCATGCGTGCGGTTCTGCCCGATGTGCCGGTTTATGCAGTGGGCGGTGTTGGCCCGCAGGATTTTGGCAACTGGCTGGCAGCAGGGGCAACCGGCTTCGGCCTTGGGACGGCACTATATGCGCCGGGCATGACCGCCGCAGATGTCGGAAAACGCGCAAGTGATATCGTCGCCGCATGGGAGGATGCACAATGACCCCAATCAACGACACAAGATGCACATTGGGGGAAGGGCCGCTATGGCACCCCGAACGTGCGGAATTCTTCTGGTTTGATATTATCGGATGCAAATTGCACAGCCTGGCAAAGACGTGGGAATTTGACGAAATGGTATCGGCTGCAGGCTGGATCGATCGCGCCACCATGTTGATTGCGTCTGAAACCCGCCTGTTTGTATTTGACCTTGAAACCGGCCATCAGCGCGACCTGTCCCCGCTGGAAGCGGACATGCCCCACACCCGTTCCAATGACGGGCGGGCCGACCCGCATGGCGGGTTCTGGATTGGCACCATGGGCAAGCGTGCTGAAAAAGGGGCCGGGTCCATCTGGCGGTGGTATCGGGGGGAGTTGCGCAAGCTGTTTGACGAAATCAGCATTCCCAACGCCATCAGTTTTGCCCCTGACGGGCGTTCCGCCTGCTTCACCGACACTGTGACACAGCAGGTGATGCGCGTGGCACTGGACGCGCAAGGATGGCCTGCTGCCCCTGCAGAATGCTGGCTGGACCTGCGCGGCACGCCTTATAAACCGGATGGCGCGGTTTTCGATGCGGGGGGCAATTTCTGGCTTGCCCAATGGGGGGCGGGGCGTGTGGCCGCCTATGCCCCAAACGGGGATTTCCTGCGCGCCGTGTCTTTTCCTGCCGCGCACACGTCGTGCCCGGCGTTTGGCGGTCCGGATTTGACGGACCTATATTGCACGACCGCCCGCGAAGGGCTTGCCCGGCCCACGCCACTGGACGGGGCCACGTTTTGCCTGCGTGATGCGGGCAAGGGCCTGCAGGAAGCTTGTGTCAGGCTGCCGGATTGAAGCATAAAGCGCGGCCCCGCACGCGTGCGCCGCGCTTCTTCATGCTTACCGACCCCGCCGTTTCACCCCGCCACGTTGTCCGGGGCGCCCTGCAGTGGACCGGCCCTTGACAGCGGCATCTTCGACGGCTTGCTGCACTTCTGACTGGCGCACCAGCGGATCATCTGCAATGGCCAGTTCCACGGCTTCCAGCCGCTTGACTTCGTCGCGCAGGCGCGCGGCTTCCTCGAATTCAAGGTTTTCGGCGGCCTTGCGCATGTCCGCGCGCAGCGCGTCCAGATGGGCCGCAAGGTTCGCGCCGGGTTTGACCTTGTCAACCTTGGCGGTCACGCGGGACATGTCGGTGTCGCCCTGCCACATGCCTGCCAGCACATCTTCGACATTCTTGCGCACGGTCTGGGGCGTTATGCCGTGTTTTTCGTTATAGGCAATCTGCTTTTCGCGGCGGCGGTTCGTTTCGTTCAGCGCGCGTTCCATCGACCCTGTTATACGGTCGGCATACATGATCACGCGCCCGTCGGCATTGCGCGCCGCGCGCCCGATGGTCTGCACCAGTGACGTTTCCGACCGCAGGAACCCTTCCTTGTCGGCGTCCAGAATGGCCACCAGCCCGCATTCGGGAATGTCCAGCCCTTCGCGCAACAGGTTGATGCCGATCAACACATCAAACGCGCCCAGCCGCAAATCGCGCAAAATCTCGATGCGTTCGATAGTGTCGATGTCGCTGTGCATATAACGCACGCGAATGCCCTGTTCATGCAGGTATTCCGTCAGATCCTCGGCCATGCGTTTGGTCAGCACAGTGACCAGAACGCGCAAATCGCGCAGGGCCACGCGGCGGATTTCATCCAGAAGGTCATCGACCTGCATATGCACGGGGCGGATTTCCACCTGCGGGTCCAGCAACCCCGTAGGGCGGATCACCTGTTCGGTGAACACGCCGCCGGTCTGTTCCATCTCCCAGCCTGCGGGGGTGGCGGACACAAACACCGATTGCGGGCGCATGGCGTCCCATTCCTCGAATTTCAGGGGGCGGTTGTCCATGCACGATGGCAGGCGGAACCCGTGTTCGGCCAGCGTGAACTTGCGCCGGTAGTCGCCGCGATACATGCCCCCGATCTGGGGCACGGACACATGCGATTCATCGGCAAAGACAATTGCATTGTCGGGGATGAATTCAAACAATGTGGGCGGGGGTTCACCGGGCGCGCGCCCGGTCAGGTAGCGCGAATAATTCTCGATCCCGTTGCAAACGCCGGTGGCTTCCAGCATTTCCAGATCGAATTTCGTGCGCTGTTCCAGCCGCTGCGCTTCCAGCAACTTCCCCTCGGCGGTCAACTGGTCAAGGCGCTGCTGCAATTCGTGCTTTATGCCCTTGATGGCCTGCTGCATGGTCGGGCGCGGGGTTACATAATGGCTGTTGGCGTAAATCCGGATCTGTTCGAAACTGTCGGTTTTCGCCCCTGTCAACGGGTCGAATTCCGTGATCCCTTCCAGTTCATCGCCAAAGAATGACAGCTTCCATGCGCGGTCTTCAAGGTGGGCAGGCCACAGTTCGATGACATCGCCGCGCACCCGAAAGGACCCGCGCTGGAATGCTGCATCATTGCGGCGGTATTGCTGGGCGACCAGTTCCGCCATGATCTGGCGGGGGTCATAGCTTTCGGCTGTTTTCAGGTCTTGCGTCATTGCCGAATAGGTTTCGACAGACCCGATACCATAAATGCACGACACAGACGCCACGATGATGACATCATCGCGTTCCATCAATGCGCGGGTTGCGGAATGGCGCATCCGGTCGATTTGTTCGTTAATCTGGCTTTCTTTTTCAATATAGGTGTCGGACCGCGCCACATAGGCTTCGGGCTGATAGTAGTCATAATAACTGACGAAATATTCCACGGCGTTGTCGGGAAAGAAGCCCTTGAATTCGCCATAAAGCTGCGCGGCAAGTGTTTTGTTGGGCGCCAGAATGATGGCGGGGCGTTGGGTTTCCTCGATGATCTTGGCCATCGTATAGGTTTTGCCGGTGCCGGTGGCCCCCAGAAGCACCTGGTTTTGTTCACCCGCGCTCACGCCCGCGACCAGTTCCGCAATGGCTGTGGGTTGGTCGCCTGCAGGCAGGAAGGGGCTGGACATGCGAAAGCGCTTGCCCCCCTCCATCTTCGGGCGGGTCAGGACATCGGGGCGGGCGGCGGGCTGGTTCAGGTTATTGTGCGGCATGGGGTCATGTGTTTCCTGTCTGCGTCATACTTGGCCTTTTGGCGCGGTCATTCAAGACGCATTCGCGCGCGCAAGGCCAATAGACCCCGCCGCGCGGGCTGCTATACTTGATGCCAAGATGAAAGCCTTTGTCCAGCGTTACATCGCTTCCCTGCGTCTTGCCCTTGTTCTGGGGGTGCTGGTGTTTGCGTTTGCGCTGAATGCCGATTTCCAGCGCATCGCGGCCGGTGTTGCGGTGTTCCTGCTGGGCATGATGATGCTGGAAGACGGGTTCAAGGCGCTTGGCGGCAGTGTGCTGGAACGCGTGCTGGCACAAGCGACAGGCACCTTGCCGCGCGCTATGGGGTTTGGCGTGGCGGCAACCGCGATCACCCAATCCAGTTCACTGGTGTCGGTCATTTCCATTTCATTTCTAAGTGCGGGGTTGATCACGCTTCAGGCGGGGATTGGTATTATTTTCGGGGCCAATCTGGGCACGACGACAGGGGCGTGGCTGATTGCCGGGGTGGGGGTCAAGGTTGACATTGCCGCCTATGCGCTGCCGTTGCTGGCGCTGGGCGCCGTGCTGTTGTTCCAGCGCGGCGACCGCAGCCGCGGGGCGGGGCAGGTGCTGACGGGAATCGGGCTGCTGTTTTTGGGAATTGCCTTCATCAAGGACGGGTTCGACGCCTACAGCGCGGGGTTTGACCTGACGCGGCTGGCGCTGGGCGGGGTTGTGGGGCTGGTGGTTTATACGGGCCTTGGGGCGCTGGCGACTGTGGTGATGCAATCCAGCCATGCCACCATGCTGCTGGTCATCACGGCGCTGGCGGCCGGGCAAATTGGCTATGACAATGCGCTTGCTGTGGCGATCGGGGCCAATATCGGCACCACGGTCACCGCGCTTATCGGCGCGGGGTCGGCCAATTATCAGGGCAAGCGTCTGGCGCTGGCGCATCTTATCTTCAATACCATGACAGCATGTGTCGCGCTGGTTCTGATTGCGCCCTTGCACCTTGCTGTGGATGGACTCAGCGACATTCTGGGTATTGGTGCTGATGATTTTGCCTTGCGGCTGGCGGTGTTCCATACATTGTTCAACCTGCTTGGGATCGCGCTGATGATCCCGCTGATCCCGCGGTTGATACGCCTGCTGGAACGCCGCATCGCCACACCTGTTCCCAGCATCAGCCAGCCGCAGTTCATTTCAGCCCAGTTGGGGGATTTTCCCGCGCCCATTGTGACCGCATTGCAAAATGAAGTGTGGCACCTGTATCGGAACGCGGCGGGCCTGATCTGTGAAGGGCTGAACATGCGGTTGGAGGATTTGCGCGCGTCAAGGGATGTGCCGACGACCGTTTCGCGCAGCCGTGACGCTATACGCGTGGATTTTGACCGCCGGTATCAGGACAAGATCAAGCCCCTGCACGCCGCGATACTGGATTTTACCGCCACCAAGGGCAGCTTGCCCCTGCCCAGACCCGCCCAGACCCGTTTGCAGGAATTGCGCGACGGGGCAAATGCACTGGTGCGCGCTGTCAAGGCGGCCAAACACATGCGCCCGAATGTGCAGCGCTTCAGCCGCGATGATGCGGGTGCGATAACTGTTCTGTATGACGGGTTGCGCACGGAAATTGGCGAATTGTTCTTTGAAATAGATCGGCTGGAACGCCTGCCGGAAAGCCAGCGCAGCGCGCTGACCTTGCTGGAAGAACGCGCGGTTCTGGGGCAAACCTACACAACCCATGCCCAGCGTGCCGAAAGGCTGCTGCAGGCCCGCCAGATAACTGCGGCCAATGCGGCCTCTTTTCTGAATGATGCACGCTATGCACAGGATTTGTTGCTGTCCCTGCTGGATGCCGCGCAAGCCTGCTTGCGTGAACGCGACACTGCCCTGGCCGAGATTGAGCGCCTTTTGGAAAACCCGCAGGACCCTGCGGAATTATAATGAGGCAATCGCGGTTTTGGTGTATGGTGTCTTCAGGTGTGTTGCTTGCAAAGGTGCCCCATGTCTGCAGATGATCTGGCCAAGAAACTGGGCGCGGTCTTTTCCCGCTTTGGGCAAGGCAAGGACCAGAAAATCAAGCCCGCCGATGTGGAAAAAATTATCGCCAAGCTGCGCGCCCGCCGCGATGATCTGCAACAACACGCGGTTGCAGCGGCAGGAACGCGGGACGCTGCGCGCATGGCCCGCAAGCTGGCCAGCGTGGAACAATTGCTTGCCCGCGCGCAATGGCTTCTGGCCGAAATTGACTCGCCCCAAACCGACCGACCCGCAGCGGATTGACCGACCCTTCGCCCCCCCGATAGCCATTGGCAGCTAAATAAAAAAAGGCGCGCATGATGACCCAGGCGGACACAACAGACCGATTGACCCGTTGCAAGGCAATATTGGCCGATCTGGTGGCGTTTGCATCAGTTTCAGCAGACGGAAATCGCGCGGTGACCGATTATCTGGCCAAAGCCCTGACAGCCGCCGGCGCAAGCGTAGAGATCATGCCAGATGATACTGGCCTGCAGGCCAATCTGTTTGCGACAATCGGGCCGGATACCGGGGACGGGATTATCCTGTCGGGCCACACGGATGTGGTGCCGGTGGTGGACCAGCCCTGGACGTCGGACCCGTTCGCCATGACCGAAGCAGACGGGCGGCTTTACGGGCGTGGCACCTGTGACATGAAAGGGTTTGTCGCGGCCTGCGTCGCACTGGCACCGGAATTTGCCGCGCGCGACCTGAAGCGGCCTGTGCATTTTGCCTTCACCCATGATGAAGAAACCGGCTGTTTCGGTGCCCAACGCCTGACGGCGCTTCTGCAATCGCGCGGTTTTCATGCGCAAGGGGCCATAATCGGGGAACCTTCGCTGATGCAGGTGATTGACGGGCACAAGGGGTGTTATGAATACACCACCCATGTTGTCGGGCTGGAAGGGCACGGTTCAAGCCCTGATCTGGGCGTGAACGCAGTGGAATATGCCGCGCGCATCGCGCTGAAACTGACGGCGTTGCGCGAAGACCTGAAGGCGCGCGCGCCTGCGGATTGCCCGTTTGATCCGCCCCATAGCACCCTGAACATTGGTGCGCTTCGGGGGGGGCAGGTGCACAACATCATCGCAGGCACCGCGCGCATTGATTGGGAAATGCGCCCGGTGCAGGTGTCAGATGCCGATTTCGTCAAGGCGGAACTGGCGGCCTTCGTGGATCAGTTGCGCGAACAGATGCAAACCATCCACCCCGAAGCCGACATCACCACCGACATCGTGGCCGAAGTTGTGGGCCTAGCCCCGGAGTTGGTTAACCCCGCCCGTGCCCTGGCAATGTCGCTGACAGGGGCCAACGGGACGGGGTTGGTGCCGTTTGGCACCGAAGCGGGGTTGTTCCAGTCCATTGGCATTGCGTCCGTCATTTGCGGGCCAGGGTCCATCGCGCAGGCGCATAAACCGGATGAATATGTTGAAATTGAACAGCTTGCGCGCTGTCTGGACATGCTGGCGCGGTTGGGGAACGCGCTGGAACACAACCTGCGCGACACCCACGATAAGCTGATCGGAACTTTGAAAAACACCAGCGATAGGTGACTCTGTTAACCCACTCATGGAATAGATTATTGGTAATATTTGCAACCTAGGATTGACTGATACCCCCGTGGACAGCAACAATCGCACATGAAAAACAATGGCCGGAAACGTGTTTCAATCAGCGCAGCCCCCAAGGCGTGCAGTCTGGAACGGCGTGCGATTGACCTTCTGAACAGGCTTGCCCGGGTCAATACCTTACGCGCGGATGAAACCATAAATGCCGCCCTTGCCGAATTGGGGGACGCGGCCGGTCTGGACAGAACCTATCTGTTCTGGCGGCGCGACGAAGAATACTGGGATTACACCCATGAATGGGTCGCGCCCGGGATTGCCCCCATGAAGGATGAACTTCCGGGCCTGCCGCATGATGTTGTCCTGCCGTGGTATAACTGTTTCTTGCGCGATGAATCGATCTATATCGCGCGGGTTGACGATTTGCCGGATGCCCGCATCAGCGAACGTGAAACACTGCAGATGCAAGGGATCGTGTCACTGCTGGTTGTTCCGGTGGTGGAAAACGGCCTGCCTGTGGGGTTTGTCGGGTATGATACTGTTCGTGGCCCGCGCGACTTCAGCGAAGATGACATGTCCCTGTTGCGGTCCGTCGCGAATGGCATTGGCGGTTTGAACCTGCGGCTGAAGGCAGAACAGGCCCTGCGCGAAAGCCGCGACCAGTTGGCCGCAACGCTGGCCGCGATGCCCGACCTTATCGTGGAAGTGGACCGCCACGGTATTATTCGCACGGTTCACCCTTCCGCTGACCATATCGAAATCATGCCCGCCGAGCAACTTCTGGGCAAGTCTTTGGTGGAAACCCTGCCTGCCGAAGTGGCCGGGCTGGCAAGTGACCTGATGCGCGAAGTCGATGACGGCAAAGCCATCACGCCGCGGCGGTATTCCATACCCTTTCATGGACAGGACAGGTGGTTTGAGGCCCGCGCCGCGCAATGGCACAACACAGCCGGCGGATATGTCTTTATCATCCGGGATATCACACGCGAACATGACGCCGCGCGCCGCGAAGAAACGCGGATAAAGCAGCTTCAGCAGATTTTCGATTCCGCCCCCATCGGCATTGCGCAAAGCGATCTGCATACGGGCGCGTTTCTGGATGCCAATCCTGCCTTCTTGCGCGAGTCAGGCTATGATCGGGCGGGCTTCAAGCAATTGAACATGTCCCAGATCACCACACCCGAAGGGATGAAGGATGCGTTCAAGCAACTTCAGAGGGTTACCCAGACCGGCCGCTATGGACCCATCAATCAGCAGTATTTCAGGGCCGACGGGTCCATTGCACATGTCAAGTTAAGCGGGGTTCTGGCTACCGACACCGCAGAGCGTCCGGCGATCTGGCATTTCGTGAATGACCAGACCGACCGGCGCGCCCATGAGGCGGAGATAGAACAGCGCAAGCAAGAGGCCGAGCATGCCCAGCAACGCCTGACTGCCGCAGTCGAGGCAATGGTGGACGGGTTCGCAATCTATGATCCCGAAGACAGGCTTGTTCTGTGCAACCAGCCCTATCGCGATCATTTCCCGGGGTCGGGAAAGCTGATGAAAACGGGAATGGCATTCGAACAGATCCTGCGGCAGCGCCTGGACCATGGCGACTATATGGACCCCATTGACAACAAGGAGGCATGGATAGCGGCGCGCCTTTCGGAACGCCGCCAACCAGAGTTTGAGGCCGAACAGGAAATGTCCGACGGGCGCTGGATGCGGGTTCATGAAAAGATCACCTCGGATGGTGGGCGCGTGACGCTGCGCATGGATGTAACAGAACTGCGCAACGCCCAGCAGCGCCTGGAACAGGTGATCGAAGGCGCGCGTGTCGGCACATGGGAATGGAACCTGAAGACGCGCGAAACGCATGTAAACGCGGTCTGGGGCGAAATGCTGGGGCGTAATATCGGGGGCGATGTCTTGGGGGTGGGGCAGTTCGGGGCGCTTATGCACCCCGATGACCGGCCCGGAGTGGAGCAGAAATTCAATCTGATTCTGGCAGGGCTGGCGAACCAGTTGGACAAGAAATTGCGGTTGCAACACAGCAACGGGCATTGGGTGTGGATCCATCTGCGCGGAAATGTCGTGCGCCAATCCCCGGACGGGCGCGCCTTGCTGATGTCGGGCATTGCCCTTGATGTGACAGCAGAAGTGGAACATGAACAGGCCATTCTGGCCGCCCGCGACGCGCTAGAAACGGCGCTGAATGCGCGCGACATGGCCGAAAAACGCCTGATCGACATCACCGAAAGCAGTTCGGACTGGTTTTGGGAACAGGATGCCCAGCAGCGCTTCACCTATGTTTCTGGCGGGTATGAACGGACAGTGGGCGAAGCGCCCAGTCATATTGGCAAAACACGCGTGGAATTGAATGCGCAAAATCGCGATCCCGAACTGCAGTCCGATATTGCTGAATTGACGGCGACGATGGCCGCCCAAAAACCGTTTAGCAATTTTGTCTACTGGATACGCAAGAAAACCGGCGAAACAGTCTGGCTGCGCGCTAGCGGTGTCCCATTTTATGACAGCAAGGGCGTTTTTCTGGGGTATCGCGGCGTCGGGTCTGACATCACCCCACTGATTGCCGCGCAACAACAGGCCCATGCGGCAGGACAGGCCGCACTGGCCGCGCGCGCGCAACTGTATTCCGCTGTTGAGGCCCTTCAGGACGGGTTTGTTCTGCTTGATGCGCAAGACAGGCTGGTTCTGGCCAATTCGCATTACCGCGAAATATATCCGTTGACGGCGCATGCCATGGTTGAAGGGGCGCGGTTTCAGGACTTGCTGCGTATCTCGCTTGACGCTGGCGAAATAGCCGACGCCGCAGGCTGCGAGGAAGCTTGGCTTCACAGCCGCAGTTGCCGTGGCCTGACCGCGCAACGGGTATTTGAACAGCGGCTGACATCCGGGCGAATTTTGCGTGTCTGTGACATGCCAACAGGCGATGGCGGCCATGTCAGCCTGCATACGGATGTGACCGAACTGCACCTTGCCCGCGAAACGGCAGAAGCTGCGAACCGCGCGAAATCGGCATTTCTTGCGAATATGAGCCATGAAATCCGCACGCCCATGAACGGCATTCTGGGCATGGCCGAATTGCTGGCCGACACCTCCTTGTCATCCCAACAGGCCCATATGCTGGACACGATCCGCACATCCGGCGACGCGTTGCTGACCATTCTGAACGATATTCTGGACCTTGCCCGCATCGAGGTTGGCAAACTGGCGCTTGATCCTGTGCCGTTTCTGCCCGAAAAACTGTTGCACCGCATGCAATCCCTGCATGGCGTCAACGCCCATGCCAAGGGCCTGAACATGCAGCTGGACCTTGGGCCGGGACTGGACAAGGCCCGTATCGGGGATGCGCATCGCCTTGCGCAAATTCTGGGCAATATTCTGGGCAATGCGGTCAAGTTCACTGAAGAAGGGACCATACATCTGGCTGCGCAGGCCGTGACTGACAGGGACGTGGCATTTTCAATAACCGATACAGGCATTGGCATGACGCAAGACCAGCTTGCGCGGGTCTTTGACGAATTCGAACAGGCCGACAATTCGGTAACCCGCCGGTTCGGTGGGTCGGGTCTGGGGCTGTCGATCGTGCGCAAACTGGTCAACATCATGGATGGCCACATAGATATTGACAGCACACCCGGTCAGGGAACACGCATCGATCTGCGATTGCCCTTGCCCCTTGCCAGCGACGTTGTGACATCGCCTGCGGGCGAAACACGCACCACACCTGCCTTGCCCGCCGGTTTGCGCGTGCTGGTCGCCGAGGATAACAAGACCAATGCGACAATCCTGAAGTCGATGTTGCGCAAGATTGGTGTTCAGGCGGATTTCACTGAAAACGGACAGGAAGCGTGTGATCGCTGGGATCCGGGGAAATATGATATTGTGCTTCTGGATATTTCCATGCCTGTCATGGACGGTTTCGAGGCGCTGAACTGCCTGCGCGCGCGCGCCGCGCAAAACGGTGTCGAACCGCCCCGCGTTGTCGCGGCGACAGCTAATATCATGCAAGACCAGATCAGAACCTATCAAGACAAGGGGTTTGTGGCCGTGCTTGGCAAACCCTACAAAAGCGCGGAACTTTCGAACGCGCTGGGCCTTGCGTTACTCCATGAGGGCAAGCCACCACACTGATATGGCGTTCGCGCAGTGCCGGGATGGGCACATCTGCGGAAATCCCCCCGTGCCGCATTGCAAGACAGGGCACAAGGCGCTAACAGGACGTCGGTTTTCATCCACAGCCCGGAGCACTGCATATGACATCCCCATTGCGACTAGGAATTGCAGGGCTTGGCACGGTCGGGGTCGGGCTTGTTCGGATTATCCAGACGAATGCCGATTTGCTGACACTGCGCACAGGCCGCAAGATTGTAATTTCCGCAGTCAGCGCAAAATCCCGCACCCGCAATCGCGGCGTCGATATTTCGGCCTATGACTGGGAAGATGACCCCGTAGCCCTTGCGCGCCGCGATGATGTGGATGTCGTGGTCGAACTTATGGGCGGCGAAAATGGTCCAGCCAAGGCCCTGACCGAAGCCGCAATTGACGCCGGCAAGGACGTTGTGACCGCAAACAAGGCAATGCTGGCGCTGCACGGGCAGGACCTGGCGGAACGCGCCGAAGCCGCTGGTGTCGCGCTAAGGTTCGAAGCGGCCGTTGCAGGGGGAATTCCTGTCATCAAGGCGCTAAGCGAAGGGCTGGCGGGAAACCGCATCACCCGCGTCAAAGGTGTGATGAACGGCACCTGCAATTACATTCTGACCCGCATGGAAGATGCGGGCCTGCCCTATGAAACCGTGTTCGAGGAAGCAAACCAGCTTGGCTATCTGGAAGCCGACCCGACGCTGGATGTGGGCGGTATTGACGCCGCACATAAACTGACGCTGCTTTCGGCCATTGCCTTCGGGGTGAAGCCGGATTTTGACGCCATCCAGACATCAGGGATCGAGCGTATCTCGATCGAGGATATTCGCGCCGCCGCCGATCTGGGCCTGCGCATCAAACTGCTGGGGGTGGCGCGTGTAACTGGCCGGGGGCTGGAACAGTCCATGTCGCCCTGTCTGGTGCCCGCCGACAGCCCGCTGGGGCAGTTGAAGGGGGGCACGAATATGATCGTCATCGAAGGGGACGCAATCGAACAGGTCATCTTGCGCGGTCCCGGTGCAGGCGAAGGGCCGACCGCCAGTGCCGTGATCGGGGATGTGGTCGATATTGCGCGCGGCATGCGCCTGCCGGTCTTTGGCCAGCCTGCATCCACCTTGCAAACTGCTGTATCGGCCAAGGCCACAGCGGCGAAGCCCTGGTATCTGCGCATGTCGCTTCTGGACAAACCCGGCGCGCTGGCAAAAGTGGCCGAAGCGCTGGGCAATGCGGGCGTGTCCATCAACCGCATGCGCCAATACGGCCATCAGGATACGCGCGCGCCTGTCGTGATCATTACGCATAAAACCACGCGCGATGCCATTGACCACGCCTGCGCGCTGGCCGCCAGAACCGGCGTTCTTGTCGGAGAGCCGGTTGCCATGGCGATTGAGGAAGATTGAATCGTTTTCGCGGTTTTCTGCAGCACAGTTCGCGCAACCACGCCAGTCAAGGCTTGTGTCATGTGTCTGGCGGGGTCTAGATAGCGCCAAAGCGCATTTGTCAAAGGAACCCTGCAATGACGACCACCCCTGAATTTCATGATCGCATGCTCTCGTTGGGGCTGGCCCGTGTGTCGGAAGCGGCCGCGCTGGCCTCTGCCAAGCTGGTCGGGCGCGGTGATGAGAAAGCCGCCGATCAGGCCGCAGTCGACGCAATGCGCACCCAGTTGAACATGCTTGATATTGCAGGCCGCGTTGTCATTGGCGAAGGGGAACGTGACGAAGCGCCGATGCTGTATATCGGCGAGGAAGTGGGCAACGGAAACGGCCCCGAGGTGGATATTGCCCTTGACCCGCTGGAAGGTACAACCCTGACAGCCAAGGATTTCCCCAATGCGCTGACCGTCATTGCCATGGCCCCGCGCGGCACCATGCTGCATGCCCCCGATGTCTATATGGACAAGCTGGCCATTGGTCCGGGCTACGCGCCGGGCACTGTGACCATGGACATGACCCCGTCAGAGCGTGTGCGCGCCCTGGCCAAGGCCAAAGGATGCGCCCCGTCCGATATTTCCGTCTGCGTTCTGGAACGCCCCCGCCATGAAGACATGATTGCCGACCTGCGGTCCACCGGGGCCGCCATCCGGTTGATCATGGACGGCGATGTGGCCGGCGTGATCCATTGCGCCGAACCTGATATCACCGGGATCGACATGTATATGGGGTCCGGTGGCGCCCCTGAAGGGGTTCTGGCTGCGGCCGCGCTGAAATGCATGGGCGGTCAGATCTATGGCAGGCTGCTGTTTCGCAATGATGACGAAATCGCGCGCGCACGCCGCGCCGGGATCGAGGATCTGGACAAGGTTTATACCCGCGACGAAATGATCACCGGCGATGTCATCTTTGCCGCGACCGGCGTTACCGACGGGTCCATCGTCAAGGGGATCCGCACCGAACCGGGCTGGGTGACCACAGACACGTTGCTGATGCGGTCAAAAACCGGATCGGTGCGGCGCATGAGCTATCGCACCCCGATCTGAGAGATGACAGGTGGGGGCGCTGCCCCCACACCCCCGGAGTATTTTGCGCAAGATGAAACTGGCACAGAACGCGGCCTTGCTGTTGATTGATTTCCAGAAAGGGTTTTCTGCCCCCGTATGGGGGGCGCGCAACAACCCGGATGCGGAAGAAAATGCGGCATGCCTGCTTGCGGGGTGGCGCGATGCGGGGGGGCAGGTCGTGCATGTGCGCCACAAAAGCCTTCAGGCTGGAAGCCCGCTGACGGGGGCGGGCGCCGACTGGATCACGGACCTTGCGCCGTGTCAGGGCGAGGCGGTGTTTGAAAAGCACGTCAATTCGGCCTTCATTGGGACGGAGCTGCAGGACTGGTTGCGCCGTCATGATACTGGCGCGTTGGTCATTGCGGGCCTGACCACCCCGCATTGTGTGTCCACCACATGCCGTATGGCTGCCAATTTCGGGTTTGAGGTGACGCTGGCGCATGATGCCTGCGCCGCGTTTGACAGCACTGCCGACACCAGTTGGTGCCCTGATGCGCCGCGCCTGACACCGCAACAGGTTCATGACATGGCGGTTTCCCATCTGCATGGTGAATTCGTCACAGCCCGGTCCACGCGTGCGATAATGTGCGATGTCTGAAACGCCTGCATTCCTGGGTGTTGGCTGTTCGGCCACAGGGCGGCGCTGGGTTGGCCCGGATGCTGCGTGCGACCGGCTGGCCGAAACCATAGCCCAGGCCAGCGCCTTGCCACGCGCGGTCTGTGCGGTCCTTGCGCGTGCCGGGGTTATGCCTGAGCAGGCGGAAACCTATCTTTTGCCGACGCTGCGCGACCATTTGCCCGACCCGCGCAGATTGCTTGATATGGAAGCGGCCGCTGCCCGTTTCCTGCAGGCGGTTGCACAGGGCGAGCGTATTGCGATTTTCGCTGATTATGATGTGGATGGCGGCGCATCGGCCGCTCTGCTGATCTGCTGGTTGCGCGATATGGGCCGGCGCGCGACATTGTATATTCCCGACCGCATCGACGAAGGCTATGGGCCGAATGAGGCGGCCATGGCCGAATTGGCGCAAAAGCATGACCTGATTATTTGCGTGGATTGCGGCACCCTTAGCCATGGCCCGATCGCGGCTGCAAAAGCGGCGGAGGTGATTGTTCTGGATCACCACCTGGGGGGCGAAACCCTGCCAGACGCCGTGGCCGTCGTGAACCCCAACCGGCAGGATGAAACCAGCGACCTGGGCCATCTTTGCGCTGCGGCAGTGGTGTTCTTGATGTTGGTCGAAAGCAATAGACAGCTGCGCGTGGCAGGCAAGACCGGCCCTGACCTTATGTCGATGCTGGACCTGGTCGCGCTGGCCACTGTGGCCGATGTTGCCCCCCTGATTGGCGTAAACCGCGCTTTCGTGCGGCAGGGCTTGCGCGTCATGGCAGACCGCAAGCGCGTCGGGCTGCGCGCTTTGGCCGATATGGCCCGGCTGGATACGGCGCCCAGGGCCTATCATCTGGGCTTTGTTCTGGGGCCGCGTGTCAATGCCGGCGGGCGCATTGGTGCGGCCGATCTGGGGGCACGGCTTCTGGCCACGGATGACCCGCACGAAGCCAGCGCGCTGGCCGAGAAGCTGGAAACCCTGAACGCCGAAAGGCGAGAGATCGAAGCGCATGTGCGTGCGGCCGCACTGGCGCAGGCGGAAGCGCGCGGGTTGGACGGCCCGTTGGTCTGGGCCGCAGAAGACGGCTGGCACCCCGGCGTCATAGGCATTGCCGCTGCGCGCCTGAAAGAGGCAACCGACCGCCCTGCCGTTGTCATTGCGCTGGATGGTGACATTGGCAAAGGGTCCGGGCGGTCCGTGCCAGGCATTGATCTGGGCGCTGCCATCCAGAGGCTTGCGCATGAAGGGCTGCTGCTGAAGGGCGGCGGGCATAAAATGGCCGCGGGCCTGACGGTTGCGCGCGCACAACTGGGCGACGCGATGGCGCGGCTGGGCGAGCTTCTGGCGCGGCAGGGGGCCGCAGACAGGCCAGTGTCCGGCCTGAAACTGGACGGCATGCTTATGCCTGCTGCTGTGACCCCTGAATTGATTGACCAGCTTGACCAAGCAGGACCGTTCGGCGCCAGCATGCGCGCCCCGCGTTTCGCCTTCGCGGATATGGCCATCCGGTCAACGCGGCCCATGGGCGAATCACATTTGCGGCTTCGTTTTGGTGCGGATCAGGGACCAACGCTGGAAGCCGTCGCATTCCGTGCCTTTGAAACTGGGTTGGGGCCGTTTTTGACTGCCTCGCAAGGGCGCAGCGTGCACCTGGCGGGCCAGATTGAGATTAACACCTGGGGTGGACGCCAGACCCCGCAACTGCGCCTGGAAGACGCTGCCGCACCCGGCGCGGGTCTGGACTAAAAAACTGATCATTTCATGTGGCAAACTGCAAGAAAACCCCTTGCGCTACCCGCAAGCTTTGCCTAAACAGCGCCTCACCACCAGCGTGGCCCGTTCGTCTATCGGTTAGGACGCCAGGTTTTCAACCTGGAAAGAGGGGTTCGATTCCCCTACGGGCTGCCAAATTTTCCTGCAAAGCATTGATTTTGTTAAATTTTTAGGTTGGCTGGAATTTTGGCCATCCCTTTAATCTGCCCTTATGGCGTTACTGTAAAGCAACACCATGAAAGGCGATTTAAGCCACTTTCGGCAACCTTGCGAATCTTTCCGGCCTATACGCCCG
Organism: Paracoccaceae bacterium; assembly: GCA_017510335.1. GTDB lineage: Bacteria > Pseudomonadota > Alphaproteobacteria > Rhodobacterales > Rhodobacteraceae > Roseinatronobacter. Next base: position 20,652 of record JAFWNM010000025.1, on the reverse strand, counting down.
CAACACGGCTTGCGGTTCCACCTGCGCAAGATGACAGACCTGCACAAAGTCGCGCGACCGTAGCCATGCCGCATCTTGGGGTTCTGCGCCCTTGGCCGCATCGGTCAGGCCCGCGACCAGCACGGCCCGCCATAGGTGCAATTCAGGGTTCACCATCGCATAGCCCCCGCCAGATCGCGCAACAAAGCAAGCGCCGCGTGTCGATCTAGCGGCACTGCGACAACCTCGCGCCCATCACGCCAAACATGCAGCACAGGCCCCGGCCTTACTGTAATCAGCAGCGCCGGGGCAGGTTCGGGCATTACTGCAATGCAGCGTCAAAAGTGGCGCTGGCCTCTCTTGCTGCCGTTTCTGCCGCGATGAATGACGCCGCCGCCCTTGCGTCCTGCGCTTCACTTGCAGCGCGTTCCGCCAATTTGGTGATCGTGCTTAAAGTCTCATCCGCTTCAATTACCGCGTCGAATTTTTCCAGCACTTCGGGCGCAACAGCGCGTTCATATCTTTCACGCTGCACAGCTAACAATTTGTCATCCAAGCCCGTCAGAAACGTAGGGCCATGCAGCAGCGCGTTTAAGGTCGTGACGTCCTTTGCTTCAACCGCACGCTGCAATAATTCGCCCCGCTTTTGCGAACCCATAGACCGAACCGCCGCGCGGATTTCTGCCTGTGTGGTCGCTTCCAACAGGTCAGCAGCAGGGCGCAAGCCTGTGCGCGCGGCCAAGTCCTGCCGTAACTTCTCAGATTGTGAATTCAGAATTTCGGTGGCGCGCTGTCTTGTCGCTGTCGCGGCCTTTTGCAATCGCCCGCCCGCATCATGCACGGCCTTAAAATGCGCCGCGTCCGTATGCGCCGGATTGCGGTTTAGGGCGACACTCTCCAACGCCCGAACCGCACTTTGTAGGCGTCCTAGTTCGCCAAGAATACCAGTGGACGCGTCTGTGCGCCCGCCTTGGGTTCTTTCGACATATCTTTCGACAATCTTTTCGATAGGGTGTGAATAACGCATGGTCCGTCCTTTACAGTCTTAAGGTTGCAGTCGCGAAGCGTGCAGGGGGTTTCTTGCAGATCGCCACAAGCCCCGCGCAAGCGTTTGCAAGGTCATCGTGGCCCCCCGGCGGGTGGTCGATCATGTCGCGCCCGCTGCGCCCAGTGCGGCGCTCCAAGGCGACAAGCTGGCGCGCAAGTTTCTGGTCTGGTGGCAATTCCACACAACCCGAATTGATCGCGGCCAGAAATTCCAGATACAGGCCGGAACGGTCCATTTCGGAAACTTCGTATTTGATCCCATGCTTTGCGAATTCATCGCGCGGCCAGCGGCCCGCGTATCGGTCGCCCGTTACTTGGTGAATTCCGTAGCCCAGCAATATTGCCGAATACTCTTGTGCAATCTGCGCCGGTGATCCGGTCATCCCGCGCACAAGGTCCAGCACAACCGCGTCCCGTTCCCGGTGGCCTATGGCAAGGGTGAATTCATCAGCGCCCCCGCCCGCCGGGTCAACAAACGCCGAATACCGCAAGCCGGACGCCCTTGGCAATTCCTTGGGCTTGGGGCGGGTCGCTTGTTCTATCAGGTCAGGGTCGATCAAGCTGGCAATGTCGCTGCGAAACTGCGCCAAGTATTCAGCAGATGCCCGCGCCGCGTCATCCTTCATGGCGTCATCGACAACCCGTTGCGGCAATAGCGGGTTCATCACTAGGCTGGACGCCTGCGCCACCAGCACAGGGCTGTCCTGCCCATAGTGCCGCCTGTATGCGTCCCATAGAACGCCCCGGCGCGCGTAGGGCGATGACAGGGCCACCAGCTTACCGCCAAGCGTTGCTAAGGCTGGACGGATTGCCGCGATGATTTCAACATCAGGGCTTGCGCCTTCCACATGCCAGAAGGCGATTTCATCGCAGATACACGCGGCCAGCGTATAGCCCCGCACTGATCTATGTGACGCGGTGGTGATCTCGATGACAGTGCGGTTATTCAGTTCGATTTGCTCTGAATTCTCGCGCAACACCATGCGCCGCAACATCGGGTTTTCATTCATCAACCCGCTTGTGTAGCGCATGACTGCGCGCGCCTGTTTCCGGTCAGCAGCGATAACCATAACAGTGGCAACTTCGCCCGGTGCCAGCTTGTCGCGGTAATCTTGAAACGCTGCAAGATACACGGCCAGAAACGCGGCTGCATGGCTCTTGCCGCCCCTGCGACCGATTGCTAACCATAGTTCGGCAAAGGCCCCCTGTGGCGCGCTCTGGCGTCCTGTAAGCGCCTTGAACGTGGCCAGTTCGGTGGCGTCCAATTCAAGGCCATAGAACCCCGAAAGCAACGCCCGCCATGCCGCAAAACTATCGCCCCCAAAGATCGGCCCAAATAGCGCCGGATCGGTCATCGCTTGGCGAATATCAATCATGCGCGCCTCGCTTTGCCTGAGATGTAATCTTGAAGGTCTGGCGTCACGTCACGCGCGACACGCTGCAACCCAAGGTCGGAAAGCAACCGGCGCAGCGCATTGGAAACAGTCGAGTATTGCAGCGCGTCAAAGTCTTGACCTTGTGCCAGTTCGCTTTCGCGTTCTTCACACCAGCAGGCCAGCGTTGCAGCGCGCGCGACAAGGTGGCGCTGCGCCTCTGTCAGATCGCCCCCCAGATCGCTTTCGATCGTGCTAGTGATTTCACGGAACCGGCGCGCCATCATGCTGCGCCCATCAACACCGGCCAGCACGATTGCACCAGTTCCCCGGCGGGTGCTGAATTGTGGCGGTGGCGGTGCTTTGCCCATGCTATGCGTTACCTTGTCTAAGCCCCCGCGCTTGCCATAAGGGCAGATTAAAGGCGGGATTGACTAAGCATAGCTGATTAAGTCTTTGAATTCAGTATTTCATTCTGTTGCATCGGTTGCCATATCGGGAACCGAACCGCGCTTTCGGTCGATCTGGACAGAAAAAACCCAAAAAATGGGCGATATGTTCACAAGGATATAACGTCTCCATCTGTGACGGGTGTGACGGATGTGACGCGTTTTCTAACTGCACACTCTATCCCCAAAAAAACATATTTTAACCCTGTGACACGTCACGAATTCAAAAACATTCATTTTCCCAAGTCTAAGAGCATTAGGATAATGCGTCACAAGCGTCACAAGCGTCACGGCCCCGGCCAATATGACAGGCGCAATCCAGTAACATATCGGGCGGTTCTGTCGCGGTCAGCGCCAAAGCCCAAGCGGGTCAGTCTGTCGCGTAGCCCTTTCTGGCTCATGGTTTTGGATATGCCGTTTTCCGCTGCCCATGATCTATAAGACTGAAACACATCGCCCGCCGGGGTTCTGGCTTCCGTGTCGCGCTGGCAAGTGTCATCGACAAACAAGGCCACCTGATCGGCTTCCAGTCGCCATTCTTTCTTTGCATCCTCGCTGGATTGCGGTTCTGTAAAGCCATCGACAAGGGCGCGCGCGTATGCGGTCAGGCTCATGTTCAAGATGCCCGGCAATTCGGCCTGTAGCTTGTCTTTCAACTGCGGGTCTTGCTCTGACTTGGCAAAGGTCCGGTTGAATTGCAGGATCGTGGCCCGCCTGAAAAGCGCCTCGGAAAAATCGCGCGTGTGCGGCATGTGATTTGTGCCAAACCAGCATGTAGCGAAAGGGCGCATCACAAACGGGTTCTTGTGCTTATGTTCAACTGTGCCGGGTTCGCCCGATGTAATGGCCTTCAATTCAGCATCCGCGATGACCTCGCCTTGTTTCAGTTCGGTCACGATATTGGCTAGTTTCTGGTGCAGGTGCGCGCGCTGAAAGCGGTTGTCAAAATTTGCGGGCTGGACGCCTGCGACGTTTTCAGACCCTAGCAGACCTTCCAGCATGGCCAGCAGCACGCTTTTACCATTGGCCCCCGGCCCGATAAGCATGATGAATTTTTCATGCCGTGCATGGCTCATTAGGGTGTAGCCAATCAATTCCAGAATAGCGGCTATCTTGTCATCGCGGTCAGGATCGTCACGGAACACTTGCGCAAGGAATGCCCGGAACAAGGGCGCATCTGCGCGAGGGTCATGTGCGACCGGGATTTGCGTTGTTCTGTAGTTTTCGCGGCAATGCGGGCGCAACTGCCATCGACCGGAATGCAGTTCGATTTCACCATTCAGGCAATTCACGGTTTCAGGATTGCCCCGATTGAATTCGTGCTCTGGCCTGTAAATCTCGGATTTGAAAACATCAGTCACGCCATTCACAAGGTTTGCAGTCACATCAATCATGGGTTCGTCATCCAGACGCCCTTGCACGGCTTGCTTGATTGCCCTGTCATCCTGTTGCGTCCAGACGCCCCGCGCCTGCCAGCGCCAAACGAAAGCATCTGTGCAGATCACATTATGCCGCCCGATTTCGTCCAGGGTAAGGCGTGCAAGGTCCAGATGATCCGGCTCCGGGATTGCGTCACGTTCTTGCGATAGCTGCGCCCGGATCGTGCCAAGTGGAACCTTGGCCGCATCCTTGATCGCGCGAAAGACTGCATCCGCCCGCATGGGATTAAGCGCCGCGCATTCTGTAATGATCGCTTCCATGTCCTCGATCTGCCCCGGCTGCAATGCCTTGGCCGCGTCTAACAGTTCCTCGAAACTGCGCGGCTCTGGTGCATCTGGGTCAGGCTCTTGTTCTTGCGCGGCGCTGTGCTGGCCGGTGGTGGGTGTTTCGCGCTTCGGACGATCGAGGCCCGCTTCCAGCGCATAGGCCCGCACTGCGGCCTTAAAATCGCCCCCGTGGTCAAAGTGACAGAACAAGTCGAAAGCATCGCCAAAGCGGTGGCCGTTCTGTGTGGCCTGCCCGATTTCTTGCGCGTCATCGCTGCCCGAAAGACTGATCCAGAATTCCCCGCAATCGCGCGTTGCATAGCTGCCCGATGACTGAAACGGACTGCGCCAATCGTTAGTCGATCCCGCTTGCGAATAGCCATAGCGCGCCAACAAATCGGCCACGGTATGCGCCGCGTTAAAGTGATCCACGGGCGACACGTCATCGCCCTGCACCGTAGCTTTGCGCTGCGCTGCGCGCCGCTCTCTGGCCTCTTGCGCCTCTTGTGCTGCCCTTGCCCTGTCGGCGGCTATGCCTGCCCGCTGCACCATGATCGCGCAATCTGGCGTCAATTCCAAAAGGCCCGCGCCCTTGTCGATATGGTGCTGATAGAATTCGCCCCTGTTTGGCAGATAAACGGGCTGCGCTGGACGTGACAAAGCCCGGTCAGGGATTAGGACGCCTTCGCTTGCTTGTTCCAGCAGGTCAAAAAATGCGTTTTGCACGTCCGTGAATTCCGCCCCCGGAACATCCGATTTCAAAGGAACAAGCGCGCGCCATTTTCTATTCGTTTCGACTGCGCCCCGGCTTGAATAAATCAAGCGCGTTGCATCCCCGATGACCTTGGACAATGCCGCGTCAATCTCGGACAGGGCCAGATTGTTTTCGTCAACATCAAGGGTCAGCCATCGGAAAGCCCCGCGCGCCCTTTGCACGTCATGGGTTCGCGCGTCATGGTCTGCATAGGTTGACGGGATAAACCATTGCCCGTGCTTTTTGTCTGTATAGGTCGGCGGTTCTTTCACCAGCTTGGCAATGTCAGATCCCGTAAGTGTCGCATAAGGCACGCCCGCGCTTTCGTGCGGGTTTTGCCTGCCATCGGAAAGGGTAAGCGCGCGAGTGTCGCTTTGCCCATATCCCGTAACAAAGGCGGGTATTTCGTTCTGCATCGTATAGCCTCGAACATTTGCCCAAGGCGCAACAGCGTGCTATTATTCAGGCAATCCGCATCGCCTATCTTAGCCCGTCCGCGCGCCAATCGCGGGCGGGATTATTTTTGCAGGATCGCGGGTTCTGGCGTGCCGGTCTGGTCCAGATCGCAAGCCCGTTGCAGATCGTCCAGCGCGGCCAGTAGGTGCCTTGCAAGGTCCGGGTGATCTTCTGCCCTGTCGCAAAGTAGCTGCACCAGCGCGGCGCTATGGCCTGCGCAACGGGTCATCACGGGGCGGGTGAATTCGCGTTGCCAATCCATCACGCGGCCCCCTGCATGGCCTGCGCGGCTTCCCATTGTTCCAGATCGGACAAGCGCCAGTAATTCAGGCGGTTAATCTTCATCGGTTGCGGAAAGGCAAGGTCCGGGTCGCGGATCCAGCGCCAAAGCGTGACATGGCTTTTCTGGTAACGCTCTTGCACCTGTGGCCCGGTCAGGAATGTCTGGCCCGCATCATGCCCATGCGTTGCCTTGAACGCCGCGCGGGAAAGTTCGGTCTGTGTTTGCATTGTTATCGGCCTTTCTTGGAATAACCTGATAACAACCCATTAAGAGCAAGAATTTCCGTTTTGCAAAAGGAAGCAACCGCCAAATAATACCATTTATTTGGCAGATGGCGTGACGCGTTTTATCGCTTGCTCAAGTTCTTTGGCTTCCTTCATATACCTTGAGAGGGTGCGAACGCTTATACCGAAAGCATTAGCGGTATCTTGTCTTGCGGCTTCGCCCATTTTGGGACCATATTTCTGCAAACGGGAATTAAGGTCTGCGACGATTTCCTTTGCGCGCGAATGGCCCGGTGACTTGCGCGGCTTTGCTCCTTTTCGGTCCCGCCATTCTCCTGTTACAAGGTCGGCTAACATTTCACGTTCAGCGGGTCCAATTTCAGCGCCGCTTCTGAGCCATTCCGCCAAAGCTGCGCCCTCAACCGCTGGGTCTTTGCCTTTTGCGGCAATGAACGCGCGCCCAGCGCGAACAACAAGCGGTGTGATCCATTGATTAGACAAAATCATCCCCGCGCCCCCTGTAGCTGCACCACTTTCGACGGTTTGCGACCTGCCAAGAATTCGCCCCAAGCCGCCATCATGTGACGCCGCTTTTCCACTTGTTCGGCGCGGTTGTATGCCTGCGCAACCTTGCTGCCCACCTTGTGAAACAAAGCAACCTCGGCCAAGTCTCCGTCAAAATTGGTGCGCTCTGCAACCCAAGTTCTAAACGCACTGCGCATCCCGTGCGGAACCGCCTGTTCCCCCGTCTTTGCGTCCACATAGCCCTTGCCGCCCGCTTTCTGATCGGCCTCATGGATCGTGCGCATAACCTTGCCCATAGTCGCATCCGATAGCGCCCCGCCACGCGGTGCCCAGAAAACAAGGTCGGAACCGTCCAACCTTGGCAGGGCTTCCAGCAGCGCCACCATGGGTTCGGTCAGGGGAATGCGTTTTGCAGGTTCGTTGGCCGGTATCTTTGACGATTGCCGCCCCGGCTGGATCGTCCAGACCTTCGCTTTCAAGTCAATTTCGCCCCAAGTCGCAAAACGGATTGCGCCGGATCGGGTCGCGGTCATCGCCTGAAACGCCAACGCCTGCGCCCCCATGCCATCGCGGGCTTGCAATGCCTGCCACCAGCGCGACACGTCCCCAAGCTGCAACGCCGGGTAATTCTGTGCATTCGCCACCTTGGACGCTTTCGGCATGACCAGTTCCAGATTGCCAGACCAGCGCGCCGGATTGTCGCCTTTGCGATAGCCCGACACGGTGGCCCATGACAGAACGCCCTCGATCTTCTGGCGTAGCTTTGACGCGGTTTCCGTGTGGCTTTCCCAGATCGGCACTAGCACGCGCTGCACGTCCTGCAATGTCACGTCCTGCACGGCCAACTTGCCGATTTCGGGCAAGGCGTAGGTTTCAACGCTCCTGCGCCATTGCGTCTTGTATCGTTCTGAGCTGAATTCCTTAACCTTCTGCGCCGCGTATTTGTCGAAAGCCTCGGCAAAGGTCATCCCCCGGCGCGCCGCCGCGATTAGCGCCGCCTGTGTGGCCTTTCTCTCTGCGATAGGGTCAATCCCCGCTTCCAGCTTGGCCTTGGCCTCTCTGGCCTTGTCACGCGCTGCACCGGGCAAGATGTCGGGATAAGCCCCCAGCCCGATTTCGCGTTTCTTGCGCCCGCGCTGAATAGTGCCATCGGAAAGGCGAGTTTCGGCCCATTCCCCGTAACGGGTGCGCAATACCCACGATTTCGCCCCGCTAGGCCATATCTGGATATGCAGACCAGACACGCCCCCCACGGCAACCTTGACGGGCTTTTCCCCGCCGGGGTGTTTCAGGTTCTTGATCTGCGCCGGTGTCAGTTCCTTGGCTCTTGGTGGCATATTGGCCCGCCCTTCATTCTGCCCTTAGTCATGTTCTGCAACGTAAGGGCATGAAAGGCGGTGAACAAGTGAAATCGCAAACTATTGTTAAAAATAAGGGATTTCGGGCTTGCATGGCATTACATGAAACAAGCGGTTTGGTCCCCTACGGGCTGCCACTTTGATATTTATTCCAACAATATCAGCGACCTAGCCTTCAATTTTGTCCCACTGCGTCAAACTGGTTCGAAAGTGGGACACTTTCGTTCAGGGTTTGCCCCCGGACATTTTGGCCAGCGCGGATGCCGCGCGAACCCGTTGCGATGCGGCTTTGGTATAGCGCGTAACCTCCTTACTGGTCTGGTGACCAGTGATCGCCATAATCTCGAACTCAGTGCAACCGAGTTCAGCTAGCCTTGCAGCAGCCGCTTTCCTCAGTCCGTGTGTCGAGCAATCGGACAGCCCAGCCTTGTCACACCATCCCCGCATCCTGTTGCCGAACCCGGCTGCTGTGAACGGCTTGCCGTAAGCCGTCACAAGAAAGGCCAGATCACCCGTCGGGGATGCGTCGATGATGCGTTGCAGTTCCGGGATGATCGGAAGTTCAAGCCGGACTGGTTTGTTGTCGCGCCCTTTGAACTGCGTGAAGACCAGCCACCCGTCGCGGACATGTTGCTTTCCGAACTTTACAAGATCGGAACGTCGCTGGCCGGTATAGAGTGCCAAAGACAAGGCCAGCCGTGCCGTTGTGCCGACCGGGTGCGCATTCTCGAACCGCTCGATTTCGTCCAGCGTCCAGCTATGATAGCCGTCACCTTTCGACTTCAGCGGCCCCACGTCTATAGCCGGGTTCCGGTCTAGATGCTCATACTGCACCGCGAACTTAAACACCTGCTTGATAGCCTTAAGCATGGTGTTCGCGGCCTCTGGTGTTGCCACCAGCGCATCGCGGCGCAGGCGGATATGTTTCGCCTGCAATAGGTCGAACGGCTTTTCACCGTCCGGCGTCGTGCCGCCAATGGGAACATTGCTGCAAAAGCGTTCCAGCGTGGCGCGGCGGTCCTTCTGCGTTTTGGCCCCAAGCTGCTTGAACATGCCCGACGCGGTGTATTGGGCCACCAGCCATCGCATCGTCCCCTTCTGGATCGTGCCGGGAATGGCCTTCTTTTCGCCCCTGACTTTGGGCGGCGGTTTCAGCGCGGCATGATACTCGCGCCAGAATTCGGGCGAGCCCAACGGTCCGCGCAAGCGGACTTTTCGACCGTCTTTGCGCAGGTAAACGCGGACGTTTCCATGCCGGTCAGTATCCTCCACCACATATTTGATTTTGACTTTCATGCTGTTCTCCATGGGATCAGCCCCATGGGTTTGCAGCATGGGGCGAGTCGCCTACCCCTGACAAGATGTCAAAGGCCGCGTCGATTGCCCTCACGTCCCAAACTTTTCTGCCATAGATCGCAATAGGCGCAGGCATCAGCCCGTCCTTCACCATGCGATCAAAGGTGTTCGGGCTCATGTCGAGATATTCCGCTGCCCGCAAACGCGACAAGGCCCGCTGCGTCGGCAGTGGCAGAATCGGCGTGTTGTGTGAGCGGGCAGCGGTCATCGGATCAGCCTGCGAACGCTTTGCCGTTTGCCTTGGCTTCTGCTTCAGCATGGGCTTTCACTTCGTCAGCGGTTGCTGGACGTGCGGCCTTCAGAACGTCGAATTGCTTTGCCTCAGAAGGCGTGGCGTCGAAGACGGTCTGCTTGGGAATTACTTCATCCCCCCGGATGATCTTGGTTTTTGAGTAAAGTTTAGCCATGGTCATTTTTCCTTTCAGAAGCCAGAAAGGCGAACGCGGACGCTTGCCGTGTCAGCGGGCGCGGCTTCGACAGCAGCGCCCAGTTTCGTGTTGTCGGTTGCTGTGGTGGTCGCCAGTTCGTCGCCCGCGTCCCAATAGACAGCAGCCCCCAGCGCGAAGTTGTTTGCGGCAATTTTGGGCAGTTCCCAAACGCCGCTGCACTTCACATCGACAGGGGAGTTGATTGCCGCGTCACCTTGGGCAATGCCTACAATGTCACCTGCCACAACAGGAAAGCCCCCTGCTACAGCAGCCGGGGCGGGAATGGTGATGGTGTCACCGGGTTGAATGTAGTTTCGTGCCATTGGTCAGAGTCCTTTCGTGGTTTGCAGCCGGATCAACGCATTCCGGCCCCGTTGAAGTTGTGCGATCTCAGAATCGAGGGCAGCAATGGCCCGTTCAATTTCGGCTTGCGACCGATACACGACACGTTCGCCGTTCTGATCGGTCAGGCTTTGGACGCCCGAGAACCGGGCATCCTGAAGCTGTTCGCGGAAATCCCGCAGCGCGGAAATACTCGCCATTATGCACCAGCCGCACGATAGGCCCCGCGCCAATCCAGCCAGCCGCAACCGAAGTCCAGCCATGCCCGGAACTTCATGCCCAGCGTGTCCCAAGTCTCTTGGCGCTGAATCTGGACGCCCTGAGCAGCGGCAAGATAGCCATATTGAATCGACGCCATGCGCGACGACTCTGCCATCAAATACCAAGCGTTGCCGGTCAGGCGGGGTTCGACCACGGGGATCAACTTGCCCGCGAATGCTGCCACGTCTTCGCTTGTCGTGGCATAGATCGAAGCCAGCAGCTTTTCAGCAGCCGTTTCCAGATCAGGCGACACGATCAGATAGCGCGGCTTTGCGTCGATGATCGTCTTGCCGTCGAGTCCCTTGACTGTCCGCATATGCTTGCGGGCATTCGACAAGGCAGTTTCAGACAGTGCAGAGCCAGCGCCAGTGGCGATATTCCCCCGGCTGGTGTGGAAAACAGGGTTGCCATCCGACATGGCGGGGTTGCCGGTCAGCAGCTTTACCAGTTCGTCGGCTTCGGTCTGTGCGGCGGCTTGGCCCATGGCGCTGGTCATATCGCCCAGCAGATTCAAATCGTCGTCAATCAGCAGCTTGCGCGGCACATTGATTGCGCGGCCAAAGGTCTTCAGCGACATGGTTTCACCGCCTTCAGCGCGGCTTGTGTGTTTGAACTCGCCCTGTTCGGTCATCTCTTCAAGACGCCCCATCTCGCCAAGGCGAATGGCGGTCGAAGTCTTGAAGTTAGGCAACGTCCGCTGCCGTGCCAGTGCCTTCAGAGGGCTTTCGGCGGCTTGGTATGCCTGCGCAGCAACTTTGCCCATTGCGTTAGAGACCAGCAACGGGAAATCAGATGTGCTATGCGCCCGTTGAAAGATGTCATCTGCGGACAGACCACGGGTCGAAACGCCCGAGCGTTGCAGGGCATCGGCGGCCAGATCGCGAAGCGACATATTTACAAATTCGCGGCTGGCTTCCGGCAGTTCCCCGCCTGTCATGCGAAAGGCAATCGCATCAGCAGCACGAGTCTGGATTTGCGCCGGGTCGTCATACGATTGACGAACGCGAATGCGCGGGGCTTGGCGCGTCAACATGGCTTCGCGCGCCGCCGTGCGGACTTCTTCATCAGTCACGGCTTCTTCGGTCAGGTCTTCGCCCCAGTTCTCGGGCAGATTGCAGGCGCTGCGCAACGTCGCGATTAGCGCAGTTCGGGTTTCAAGGTCAAAAGGCATTTCTGCGCTCCTTTGGATGATTGCATTTCGGTCAGCAGGAATCGGAACAAGGCTGACCTCCAAGATCCGCCATTTCGTGGCAGTCTTGATCCTTGTGCCGTCAGGGGTTCGGGTCTCTCGCCATGCGAGAACTTGATAGCCAGCGGAAACGTGGCGCAAACTGCCGTCCGCAATCCTCTGGCGTAAGGGTTCCAAATCGTCGGCTTGGGACAGGCGCAGAGTCGCGCGCACTGAGGGGCCATCAACAATAAAGCTATGCCCGGCAATCTTGCGGGCGGCTTGGGTGTGGTCTTCAAGCAATGGAACGTCCGCGCCCTCTTCCGTCACAAGCCCAGCGGCACTGAGAACTTCCGAGAAAGGGCCACGCGCATCGCGGCGCTGCACTGGCGTTTCCGTTGCGACGACTGCCGTGACGGTCAGGGCCTCTTTATCGAAGGCACCGGCCAAAGGCATTTTTCGCGTGAACCGTTCGCCTGCGGTGCTGTCCACACCGGGTGCGGGCAGTTCTGCAATACGCGCGGCGCGGTCAGGATTGGCCGTCAATTTTACAGGCTTATTCATTTTTGTTTACCTTTTGTTCAACATTTTGTTGACTGGCGGCGCTGAAGGTAAGGCCCAGTTTGGCTTCGCGCGCGCGGTCGGCTGCGATTTCGGCGTCCAGCTTTTCGACGCTGTAGCCCAGTGCTGCGACGGCTTGGCGGCGGCTCATCAAGCCAGCGTCCATCTGTTCGATTACTGCGCGGGCATCTTTGGCGGGATCAACCCAAGGCTGCGCAGGCGGAATAAACTCCACATCAAACAGTTCGTCGTTGATCTCTAACCCCAATTCCAACGCGGCCATGGTCGCAACCCGACGCCAGACAGGATCAAGGAATTGCGGGACCAGCGTTTGAAACTGGTAGCGTTCGACACGTTGCCGAAAAGCGACAAGGGCAGCACGAAGGCTTGAATAGTTGGCCTGCGACACATCGCCTGTGACCAGCCAGACCGGGACGCCCACGCCCGACGCAATGCGGTGTGTCAGGTGTCGCAGGAACTCACCAGCTTGTTGCGATTGCTGGGGGGTAACTGCCGTCACTTTATAGTTGGCGGGCAAGCGCAGGATCGCGCCCGGTTCTAGACTCTGACCATCGGCTAGCGGGTCTTCGCTACCGTGATCGGATTCATTCGTCAGAATGACACTCAGCAGCGCAGCGATTTTCGTCTGTGTCAGCAGCGCGTCTTCGGCGCTGTCCAGTTCTGACAAGGCCAGCAGGATCGGCGCAAGGGGACTCACGCCACGAACGGCACCGGGGCCAGCAGGTTCAAAGACATGCATCATGTCGGCTGCGCTGACTCGCACGGGCGGCGCATAGGTAGCCTGAATGGCATCCGGGCGCGTCGGGTGAACATGAAACGCAATGGCTGCGCCATCGTCATTCAGTTCGATACCGGCTGCGATGTTGTCCGTTGTCAGATCGGCAATCTGTTCCGGGGGCAGTTGCAGCAACTTTTCGCCCCGCCACATTGCGAAGGCTTCCCCATCGATCCGCTGCCCTTTCACGATTGCTGCCTGCATCGCCCAGAAATCGCCGCGCCCGCTGGCATCTGCCCGCTTCGCCCATTTTGCAAAGTAAGCGTCCAGTGCCTTCCGCGTCTCTGGATCGGGATGCTGACTGGTCGGGACCATACCCGCGCCGATTGTCGCGTCCACCCATGCCGCAACAGCGGAAACCGCAAGCGCGTTATTTTCAGCAGCGTATCGGGCGCGGCTTCTGATCGAAGGGTTCGCAGCAATGGTTTCCGGCCCATAGCTCGCAAATCTATTCTGCCCTGCGTTGAACCGGGAACTGCTTGCCGTGGCAGCGTCATAGGCGCGAACGCCTGTCGGCTTTTCAACTGTACGGCGGAACAGATCGAGGATGCCCATGGGGATCAGCCTTTAGAGAATAGAGTGGCAATCACGGGGCGAACTAGCGAAGAGACTGGGAAAAGGTTTGACTGTGTGACTATGCGGCGGTGCCCAAAGCTATCGACCGAGTCGAAACTGTCGGCCAGACCAAGGTCTTCAAACACCCCCATTTTCGTGTCTGTTTGACTGAATGAGGATTCCCCATCAGACAAAAGGACCATATCAAAACGAATAAAAATCTGCGGCCCGGATAGGATCGCTTCGAAGTTTTCTTCGTAGGCGGGGATGCTGTCAGTCGTGGTGTAGTCTGCGCCAAATTTGCGAAGTCGCATATTGATGGCTTCGATCTGCCCGGTGGACCCGCCGTTAAGGCTTATTGTGATTGCAACAACGGCAGCAGCAATGTCCGGGCCACTATACCGAATTTCACGGCCCTGAGCTTTCGGAGAAGCTGTATTGATCAGGCCCCGGTCGCGCATCGTTCGTGCCCGAGAATACAGGCGCTCTTTATCCGCGTCTGATAGGCCCCGAAAAGCTGCAATCGCGTCAGTGATCTGGCGAAGGGTCGCGGCATATTCAGTCATGTTAAACTCCGGCATCAGGGTTGCCTCCGTTCGACGCTACATCTTGCGTCCGCTGGATGCAAGCTTTAATTGCGTCAGCTTGACGCAACCTTTTACTTGCGTCAAGCGGAAGCAAGATGTATGGTTGAGTAGTCCACAGTTCGAGCCAAAGGCCGGGGCGGCTTCGGTCGGCCCGGCCACCAGATCCACCGGGGGCGGTTTCCTCCTTTGCGCCCTCGGCGGTGAAGCGCCCTCGACCGGCTGATTGGACAGCTAGTTGGGGGCGCTTTGTTTTTGAGGTCATGCCTATGCAGATGATCATCGAACCAAAATGCAGGTTCAACACGCGGCGACTTCCGCCCGTGCCGTCATGGATTCCGATGGAACGGCGTGCATTCTGGCAGAGGTCTTGGCGAGATTTGCACCGCTTTTGGCGCTGGCAGGTTGACGAAGATGCAAGGTTCTGGTGGGCTTGTGCAGAGACGGTTGGGCGCAAACTAACACTTGAACAGCTTGGCCCGAGAGATCAGTTCTGCATTGACCGCTGGATAACTGAAGAATCGCTTTGAGGTTCGCGCACGGTGTGAGATTTTGACTCAATCAAAGGTAAGGAAGGGCATCAAGAATGCTATCATTTAAGATGAAAACTGTTGCCGCGATATTTTTTTCTACTTTGACTGCCGCCGCGCCATCGTTTGCGCAAGAAGCAGAGCCCGAAGTATTAAGCATTGAAGTTCTAGGGCGAATAGTGGTCGCCTCCCGCAACTGCGGACAGGGAACGGCATTCCCGCCAGAGATTGCCGGGGCATACATTCAGAGATTTGCGAATCAAGAAGGTATTAGCTTCGAAAAGGCCAAGTACATGGCAATTTCTAAAGGTAATGACACACTTGCCCGCCTCATTTCGTCGGGAACGAAAGATAATTTTTGCTTGAGTGTTATCCGTTGACCAGTCTTGTTAGCAGTAACTGGAAGGTTGCTATTGAAGATCATGGGGTTGTTGAGGTCGAAATACGCGGCACTTCGGTTCGTATAAATATTGCGGGGATTTGGCACGTATGTGGATGTGTGCCACAAAATCCATGGCTCAACCCACAATCATCATGGTCTACAGATCCCCCGATAGTATGGGATGAAGAAACACAGAGTGTAAAGAGAAGCGTTTAACCCGCTAACCACTTCGACCGAATAACAGATTGCGGCTTTTTCGGCACGGCCTGACTGGCAAGTTCTTCGTCGCGCCTATCTGCATTCTGACCTATCAGTGAACGCGCAGCCCATGCGTAAATTGTTGCGTCCAGCGATTCCGCGCGCTTGCCTTTGATCCGCTCGAATCGGGCCTGAGGAGTGCCACGTGTGTAGCGCACAACCCGGCGTTCCGAAGTCAATTGCTCGAAGAATACCGGTTCTAGGTCTTCCGAAAAACGGACGCCTACCCCCCGCGCAAGCCGGTTGAAAAGCTGTGACTTTACAGCATCGACGCCCACAAGCCAAAGCATCTGCCCTTTCGTCGCTGATCGCTGAAGGGGCGCGCGGCTAAACCCGGCAACGCCCTTGATGCTAACGACACGTCGCCCAAAGCGCGGCTTGGTGAAGCCGTGGACAATCTGAGAATGCCCGCCGTCGCCGCTGTCAATGCAGCAGGCATCGACTCGAAGTGTCCCGCCTTTGGGATGCTGCCACGTCTCGCGCAACATGGACTCGAGTTCAGACCAGACGGCTTCCCCGTCAATCGGCCCCCAGAAGACTCGATGATCCAGAATGAACAGATCGCTGCGCCCGTGCCCCATGACGACGCTTTCTAAGCGGTCATCTTGGCAATCCACACCAACGGTTATGAACAGCACATCTTCAGGAATGGCTGTTAGGCCAAACGACTCGCGCCGTCCGAACAGTTCGTGTTCGCTCAGATCCTCGCCTTCCGTTCGCCACGGTTCGCCCAGAACAAGGTTTGTGAAGGTTTGCAGGGTTTCTGGCGTCTTCTTGGCTTCCAGAAATTCCGCTGCCAGCTTGCCCCAACGGGCATTGAAATGTGGGCTTACAAGCGCATTGATCGCAAAACCGGCATGACCTTTCACATCTGGGGCAGTTGCCCGCCAACGGCCATTTGCTACCATCTCAGGCTTAAATCGTTCTTCGATCACGCAGCCATTTTTCGGGCATAACCATCGCGCCGAGTCCGGATCGTCTTCATTCCAATCAATATCCTTCCATTTGATTTCAGAAAAATCGCCACAAGACGGGCAGCAGACTTCGAAGATCCGCTTGTCGGATTGGCTATAAAGCCGGGTTGCTGGCCCGTAATCGAAAACCGGAGTCGATCCCGCAATGATTTTCCGGTCTCTGAAGGTGAGAGTCCGCATGGTTGCAAGTTCAATCGGATCACCTTCTTGCCCAACGTCATAGCCGTCGATTTCGTCCATGATCAGGATTTTTGCCGTGTGCCGCCTCAAGGTTCGAGGGCTTTTTGCTGCTAGGAACTTCAGACTACCGCCGGGGAATCGTCGGTTTAGCATTGTGCTGCGCCCCGTTTCGTCCGCATCGTCAGAGAGGAGTCCACGCAAAGCCGGTGACGCATCGAAAATCTGTTCGACATCAACGGCATAATCGCGCGCGTCGTCGGTTGTGGGCTGGATCGATAGGATTGGCGCGGGGCTGTTCGCCACGCTGGACGCAAGAAAGCCAGTCTGCAAAGCCGTCCAGCCGATACGGGCAGATTTCAAAACGCTGATACGTTCAATATCAGGATCGTCAACAGCGTCACAGATTCCGCGCTGATATGCCCAAAGCTGCATTCGACCGGGCAGCGCAGAAGCGGTTTGCGGTAGGAAGATGTTTGCTTCGATCCAGTCTGCGGTTGCCATGTCAGCAGGCGGGCGCAGAGCAAGCATTGCCGCACGGCGAATTTCTTTAACGCCCATTTGCCAGCGCCTCCAATGCAGATTTAATCTCGCGGTCAATTTCGGCCACGTCATGCGCAGTAAGATGTGGCAGCTTCGCGCCGACACGGGACGGAACGGCTAGGACTGTGCTGCGCACATCACGAAGGATGTTTTGCCATTCCCGCTGCACAACCGACGACTCCACAAGTTCAGCCCGAAGGGCAGCGTTTTGAAGTTCAGCTTTCGCGGCCTGTTCTTCGGCTAATCGCGTCTTAGCCTTCTTCAGAGCATCCCCGCCTTCTGAGGGTCGTCCAGCGCGGGCAGCGTGGACTCTCAGGTTTTCCAGATAGCCTTGCAGCGATTTACGCGTGTCGAAGCGCCCTTTTCCGCCGCGAACTAGAACGCCGTCGCGGGCCAAGGTTCTTATGCGGCTTGCGCCGACGCCCAACAGGGTCGCCAGTCCCGACTCGTTCAATTCCGGCGGGATTGCCCCCGAAAGGTTATAAGGGGCTTCAGCGGGGCTTATTTCGTCGCCCAGCAGATCGCCAAAGATTTCAAAATTGGACATCACAACAGGACCCCCATTTCTGAAAAAACTTGTGCAGCGTAATCCTTCGGGGTCAGAGCCCCCCGCAAGCCGTGCCCCCAAGGGAAGGACCCAAGCGACCACACAACCGGCAAGGGCTGGCTGGCTACTAAGTGCGACCACACAACCGACATGCTTCTAACCTTAAGCCTGATCATCGTTGCTTCCCTTCTGTCTGGGTGCTGGTGGGGGCCGGACATCTGGACACCCCTATAGGGGGTTGTCCGTGTCTGTCCGGGCTGCCCCCTCCGCTGCACTGGTCGGACATTTCCGCTTTGTCCGGGTATGTCCGGGCTGATTATCCACCACGCCCAAGGCCCTGATTTTACTCGGGCTGATATGCTTTTCGCCGCTATCAGGATGGGTAAACCCGGACAAAATGCCTTGTCCGACTAGGCTATCTAAGGCACGTCGATAAGCCTTTACGCGACTGTCGCGGTTTGGCGCCCCAGACACGACCAAATGTCCGGGTTTGTCCGGGCTATCCGACGCGCAGAAGTCGCGCAGTTCCTTTTCCGGGATAGATTCCGGCGCAGCTTCGCCCGAGAACTCCGCTTCTAGCTGGGCGTCGCTAATAAGGTCTTCTACTGACCTCACAACCGCTCTTTCGCTTGCTTTCATCTTAGGCTCTGCAAAATCGTCTGTCAGTTCATCGCAACGCGGTAAGGTGATCGCATCCCCGTCTTCGTCTGTTCCGCCATCTTCGACAGCTATGCGGAAAGCAATGTCACGATCACAGGTGCCGTTTCTGTTCTTTGTCAGCTTGCCCCGGATGATGCCCGACTCGTCACGCTTCACGTGCAAGGCGACATCAAGGGCACCGTTCAGCAGGCTATGCCCGCGCGGCGTGTTGCCTTCCGCCTTCGTGTCGTGGTGAACAAGGATGACTGCCGCGCCCCATTTCGTCAGCTTGCGGGCGACTGCCACGACACGCCCCATAGCTTCGGCACTGTTTTCTTCTAGGCCGGGGAAGGCCAGTGCCAGCGTGTCCAGGACGATTAGTTTAGGCAGGCGCTCCTTCACTGCCGCGACCAGCGCCGCCAGATCAGGCGACTCCGTTTTCAGCAGGTTCGACACGCCTTCGACAAGCTGGAAGGCGGGCGCATCATCATGGGCAAGGCGTAATGCCTTCACACGCCCGCGCATCTCGTGGGGGTCTTCAGCAGCGACATAGAAGACGCCACCAGCCTTACAGCGCATTCCGAACGCTTCCCGCCCTTGCGCAACCGCATAGCCCAGGGCAGGGGCCAGCAGCGACTTACCGGCACCGGGCGCGCCAAAAATGCACCCCACGTCCCCCGCTGCGATAAGCCCCTTGATCAGATATGATCGCGCGGGGGCGGCATCGCATTCAGCGGGAGTCAGCAAGGTCAGGCGCGTGGGGTTTACCGGCTTGTCAGTGGCCTCCTCGGGCTGGTCTTCGAAGCCGTCAAGGTTATCGTATGCGCCGGGGTCTTCCCAGCCGAACGCCTTTGCGCGTAGCAGGATAGTTCCGCCGCCTACATTTCCGGGCTGACCAACCTTCAAGCTGCGCCAGATTTTCAGGCATTCGCGCTTGCTGTAACTGGGGTTTTGCTTTGCCCATTTGCAGAACGTGTCTAGCCCTTCTTGAGACCCGTTCGACTCTTCGTGAAGCCCCATGGCAATGTCGCGAAAGTCCATCCAGCCGGGCGCGCCATCGTTTGGGATTGCGAACAACGCCGAAACGATCACATCCCAAGGTTGCCCGCATTTGCCCTGTCCCTTTCGTTCCGGCCTACCCCCAAGGATGTCTGCAAACATGTCTGAATCATCGGCAAAGACTGCCCCGCGCTTTCCAATAGCGGGCAGATCCGTTGCACTGTCGATCGCGCGGCCTTCCACAAGAAACACTTCAGGTTCGCAGCCAATCCCCCCGAAATAGAAGGTCTGGCTTCGTGTGAAGGACTCAGTTGCAAGGATACCCCCAAGCGCACCATTCACACGCGCGCACAGGGCGTCCCGTTCTGAAGGTTGGACTGCGCCGGACACCGGCACTAGGACACGCCAGCGGGGCGCATCGGGCGTGTGACTCGGCGTGGTGTAAACAAGCGCCGCGATGTCAGCGTTCTTGAGCATCTGGACAGCTTCAGCAGTGGACACGGCCCCGGCGTCATAGTCGCCTTCAATCCCATGTATCTCGACAAGGTTGCCGTCATGTCGAAGCGAGCCTTTTTCGGTCCGCAAATCTCCGAAGGTTGCCAGTTTCAGCAGCGGCAAGGTTGCTTTGCTGCCTGCGCGCATCTGACGAATGACACCAGCAAGCGCGCGCAGACTCATGGCTTCTGTGCTGAAACGATTGGCGCTGACATTGGCAAAGCGTGTCACTGCGATAGGTGCATCAAGCGGCGAAACGCCCCCTAGCAATCCATCGGGATCGTGGTATATTGCGCCTTGAAGTTGAGTGACTTCCTTTTTGACATCTGACCCGGTTGCGCCCGCCAGCGCGCCGGGTTTTGTCGTTGTAGGACTACCCCCCCAAAGGTCTTCGAATTGACTGTGATGGATTTCCATTTGCGTTTCCTCTGTTAAGAGGCCGCTGAAATGGTGGGACAAATATCCTGAAAAATCTTGAAGTCTGATGAAAGATTGGCACTGTCCCACGTCCTTCAAGTGTTTGATTTTTCACTGTTTCCGCAGCCCCCTACGGGCTGCCACTGCGTTTATTTTCCTATTATTTTACTGGCGCTTAGGTCCAAATGTGGACCGTAACCGCCCGATTGTTACCGCCTGCCGGGAGGCGGGCTGATAGCCTAAGACACGTGCATAGCGACGTCGCAAATGACGTCTCTTATGCGCGGAGGGGTTATGCGGGGCGAAATTCTGGGGGTCGAGCGGCGCCGTTATTGGGGTGACGACGAGAAGCTGGCGATCGTGAGCGCGGTCGGTGTGGGCGGCGCGACGGTGACGCAGGTTGCGCAGCGCTACGAGGTGACCCGGCAACAGATTTATGCGTGGCGTCATGAGCTGAAGCGGAAAGGCCTCTGGTCACCGGATGCA
>JAFWNM010000024.1 GCA_017510335.1 Paracoccaceae bacterium | reverse complement strand
CCGCAGGCCGCCGCACCATCGGCGGGCCGTCCCGCGGCCTGCCGATTTCGCCAGTTCCACGCCAAGCCTTTGAACTCAGGAGTATGCCGCCTGCATAAACTGCGCCCCTAAAACGTGGGACCGGCAGACCCCGGCCCGCCGATCGCGCGGGCTTCATCCAAGTGCGAATTTCCGAAAAAGGCCAAAACCGCTAGCGCCCTCCGTGCGCTGAGATACGCCATCCCAAAGCTGGGGGCTGGATCGCCCGCGCCCAAGGGCTTAGGTCATAGCCTGATACGCCATGAAACACGGATACTGCCATGCCCCTGACCCTTGATCACAGCTATGCCCGCGATTTGCAGGGCCTGTATGTCCCCTGGCAGGGACAGGACTGGCCCGACCCGCAGATCGTGCTGCGCAATGATGCGCTGGCGCACCGTCTGGGGCTGGACGTGGCCGCACTGGATGCAGGGCTTCTGACAGGACACGCGCTGCCCGACACCGCGCGCCCCCTTGCCATGGCCTATGCGGGCCACCAGTTCGGCGGGTTTTCCCCGCAACTGGGCGACGGGCGCGCGATTTTGCTGGGCGAGGTTGTGGACAGCGGTGGCGCGCGCTGGGACATCCACCTCAAAGGGTCAGGGCGCACACCCTTCGCGCGCGGCGGGGACGGGCGCGCGGTGCTGGGTCCGGTGTTGCGCGAATACCTGATATCGGAAGCGATGGCCGCGCTGGGCGTGCCCACCACCCGCGCGCTGGCCGCCTGCACCACGGGTGACCGCGTGCTGCGCCAGAACGGGCTGGAACCGGGCGCCGTGCTCGCGCGCATCGGCGCAAGCCATCTGCGTGTGGGCACATTCCAGTTCTTCGCGGCGCGGGGTGAAGCGGACAAACTGCGCCAGCTTGCAGATTACGCCATCGCCCGCCATGACCCCGACCTGACCGGCACGCCGGAACGCTACGTCCAGTTCCTGCACCGCGTGGCCGCACGTCAGGCGCAGACTGTGGCGCAATGGATGGGGCTGGGGTTTGTGCATGGGGTTATGAACACTGACAACACCACCATTTCAGGCGAAACCATCGACTATGGCCCATGCGCGTTCATGGACCGCTATGACCCCGCCACTGTATTCAGTTCCATCGACCATCAGGGGCGCTATGCCTATGGCAACCAGCCCGCGATTGTCTTTTGGAACCTTGCGCGGCTGGCCGAGGCGCTTTTGCCCCTGATCGACACGGATGAGGACCGCGCCATCGCCCGCGCGTCCGATGTGATCGCACAGGCACAAGACAGCTACCGCGCGGCCTGGCTGGGTGTCTTTGCCCGCAAGCTGGGCTTGCGAACGCCGGATGCGGGCTTGATTGACGATATGCATCAGCTTTGGACAGGACAGGGGGTGGATTTCACCGGTTTCTTCCGCGCCCTGCCGGATGCGCTGCGCGGGCAGGATGCTGCCTTGCGCGCCCTGTTTGACGATGCCAGCGTGCTGGACGCTTGGCTGGCATCCTATCTGGCGCTCGCAGATGCGGACACGCCAGACCGCGTGGCAGCGGCCAACCCTGTCTATATCCCGCGCAACCACCTGGTCGATGCGGCGCTGAACGCGGCCAATGCGGGCGATATGGCCCCGTTTCTGGCGCTTCTGGCGCGGGTTCAGGCCCCCTTCACCCCTGTTGACGGCGCTGATGAGTATGCCAAACCCGCCCCGCGCGACGCCAGCAATCTGGTCACATTCTGCGGCACTTAAGGCGTGTGAAAACGCGCGGCCCCAAAGCGGCTGAAGCGGGTGCAGGCATGCGTCGGAATGCAACCCGCCCCAGCCGCTTTCATCTTGCCAAAAATACTCATTCCTGCGCTGCGGCCGCGCCTAACGCACAGATAATCTCCCATTCCTGCGCGGTCACCGGCTGGACCGACAGGCGCGATGATTTCACCAGCGCCATGTCTTGCAGGCGGGGATCATCCTTGACCATGGCCAGCGTGACCGGGTGCTTCAACGGCTTGAGGGCGCGCACATCCACGCAGTCCCAGCGCGGGTCGTCAGTGGTGCTGTCAGGGTGGGCAGTGGCAATGACTTCGCAAATTCCCACCACTGCCTTGTCGGATTGCGAGTGGTAGAAGAACGCCAGATCGCCCAGTTCCATCGCGCGCATGTTGTTGCGCGCCTGATAGTTGCGCACGCCGTCCCATTCCTCGCCTGCTGGACCTTTGGCCACCAGATCCTCCCAGCCAAACGCGTCGGGTTCTGATTTCATCAGCCAGTAGCGCATCAGCCGATAACCTTTTTCCATTCCTGCACGCGCACAGCTTCGAACAGCCCCGCTTTGGCATAGGGGTCTTGCGCGCCCCATGCGACGGCGGCGGCCATGTCGGGCAGCTCCAGCACGATCAGCGATCCTGCCATTTCGCCTGCATCATCCAGCAGCGGCCCTGCCATCTGCACGCAGCCGGTCTGCGCGATATAGTCCAGATGCGCCTGGCGGTTGGCCTTGCGAATGTCCAGCGCGCCTGCCTTGTCGGTGCAGACCATCATGAATAGCGGCATGTTTTCCTCCTCCTTTTTTTCGGGCGTTTTCAGGGTTATTCTTCGATCAGGGGGCGGGCCAGCAGGGCGTCGCGGGCCTCGGTCACGGTCAGGTATCCCTCAATCATGGCGGCAACCATGCGGGTGATGGGCATGTCCAGCCCGCGCGATTGCGCAAGGCGGGCGACTGCGCGCGCGGTCGCGGCCCCTTCCACTGTGGTTGTGGTGTCGAAGGCCGCACCGGACCCCAGCGCAAACCCGTAGCGGAAATTGCGCGACTTGTCCGATCCGCAGGTCAGGATCAGGTCCCCCAGCCCCGACAGGCCGGCCAATGTGTCAGGCTGTGCGCCCAGTGACAGCGCCAGCCGCTGCATTTCCGCATAGCCGCGCGCCATCAACGCTGCGCGCGCGGATTCGCCCATTTCCGCCCCGATCACCATGCCCGCGGCAATGGCAATGACGTTTTTCAGCGCGCCGCCCAGTTCCGCGCCCGTCACATCCGTGTTGCGATAGAGCCGCAGCGCGTTTGTGGACAGTTCCTGTTGCAGCGCCTTGCCCAATGCCGCGTCTTCGCAGGCCAGTGTCAGCGCTGTTGGCAGGCCGCGCGCGATGTCATGGGCGAAACTCGGCCCGGTCAGCAGGGCGGCGCGCGCATCGGGCAGGGTTTGGGTTATCACGCCCACAGGGCCAAGCAGCAGGTCCAGATCAACCCCTTTGGAACAGGCGACCAGCACGCGCCCTGTCAGGAACGCCGCATTGTCCTGCAAGAAGCCGCGCATGGCCTGCATGGGCATGGCCAGCAACAGGGTTGGCGCATCTATGCTGGCCAGATCATCTGTGACCTGCACCCCGTCCGGCAAGGGGATGCCGGGCAGGCGGCGGGTGTTTTCGCGCGCATGCCCCATGTCGCGCGCGTGGTCGGCGTCGCGGGTCCACAGCGTGGCGCGCCCCTGCGCATCCTGACCCAGCGCACAGGCCAGCGCGGTGCCAAATGCGCCCGCACCCAAGATTGCAACGCTCATGCCTTTGCCCCTTTCTTGCCCGACCCCAGCATGGGCGCGGCGCTTTCATCCAGCGGCCAGCGCGGCCGCGCGGCCAGCGTCATGTCATCGCGCGCGCCCATGCGCAGCCGCTCCAACCCCGCCCATGCGATCATGGCCGCGTTATCGGTGCACAATGCCAGCGGCGGCGCGATGAATTGCACGCCCATGTCGCGCGCCAGCCCTTCCAGCCCCGCGCGCAGCACCGTATTGGCCGCAACCCCGCCTGCGACGGCGAAAACCGGCATTGCGGGGCACAGCGCCTTATACTGCGCCAGCGCACGGCGGGATTTGGCGACCAGAACATCAGCCACCGCTTGCTGGAAACTTGCGCACAGGTCCGCGCGGTCGCGCGCGCGCAAGCCGCCATGCTCGGCAATCAGGCTGTCGCGGGTGCGCAGCACAGCGGTTTTCAGCCCTGAAAAGGACATGTTGCAATCATCGCGGTCCAGCAGCGGGCGCGGCAGCACAAAACGGGCGGCGGTGCCTTGTGCGGCCTGCGTCTGGACGGACGGCCCGCCCGGCTGGGGCAGGGCCAGCAATTTGGCTGTTTTGTCAAATGCCTCGCCTGGGGCGTCGTCAATGGTGCCACCAAGGCGGGTAAAGCGGTCGGGCGCATGTGCGATCAGGAACTGGCAATGCCCGCCAGACACCAGCAGCATCAGATAGGGGAACGCCACCCCATCGGTCAGGCGCGGGGTCAGCGCGTGGCCTGCAAGGTGGTTCACGCCGATCATGGGCAGGCCAGTGGCCGCCGCCAGCCCCTTGGCCAGCATGACGCCCGACAGCACCCCGCCAATAAGTCCTGGCCCTGCGGTCACGGCAATGGCATCCACCCCGCGCAGTGTCAGACCAGCCTGTTCAAGGGCGGCTTCGACAGCCAGATCCAGCTTTTCGGCATGGGCGCGCGCAGCCAGTTCGGGCACCACCCCGCCAAAGGCCGCATGCAGGTCTGTCTGGCCCAGAACGACATTTGACAAAATTTCCGCACGGTCCGGGGGCGCATGGCGGATAATGGCTGCGGCGGTGTCGTCGCAACTGCTTTCAAGTCCCAGAACCGTCAGGGGCATGTCAGGGGTCATTGTCGCTCCGGTTGCCATGGGGCATGCTTTCCCGCTACCACTTGGGACGGGTGCGCACAATCCCGCAGCCGGTATCAAGGACATATGCCCCGATGACTGCCACGCTTTTACTCACCCGGCCGCAGCAGGCGGCGCAGGATTTCGCGCAAGTGGTTACGGCAGCGGGCTGGACAGGGCCGGTCATGGTGGCACCCTTGATGCAAATTGTTCCCTGCGCCCTTGATCCGCGTGCAAGGGAAGGGGCGGGAACGCTGGTGTTTACATCGCACCATGGTGTCGGGGCATGGCTCGCTGCAGGGGGGGGCGTGACCCTGCCTGTGTGGTGCGTTGGCCCGCGCACGGCGCAGGCCGCGCACGAGGCCGGGTTCAGCCACATAGCGCAGGCCCCGGGGGGCGATGCGGTGTCGCTGCGCGCAGCCCTGCTGGCTGCGCGCCCTGTGCCGCCGGTTTTGCATTTGCGCGGCACAT
>JAFWNM010000023.1 GCA_017510335.1 Paracoccaceae bacterium | reverse complement strand
CCGCAGGCCGCCGCACCATCGGCGGGCCGTCCCGCGGCCTGCCGATTTCGCCAGTTCCACGCCAAGCCTTTGAACTCAGGAGTATGCCGCCTGCATAAACTGCGCCCCTAAAACGTGGGACCGGCAGACCCCGGCCCGCCGCTGGTGCGGGCTTGATCCAAGCTCGAACGTCCCCTTCAGGCCAACACCACCCAGCGCGCATCCGCTTTGCTGTCGCCAAGGCCGCGCGCGTCAGAACCCGAACAGCGCCTTCGGGTCCAGCGCCTTGCGGATAAACGCGTCGCGGTCCGCCTCTGGTGTCCAGCCCAACACCTGACAGGCGCGGTCATTGGCGAAGGGGGACAGATGCGCGCGCGACCGCCAGTCGGCCAGCAACGGACGCTCCAGCCCACCGCGCCTGAGCGCATAGCGTTTCAGCGTGTATTTCACCCAATCCATGCCCCAAAACAGCGCCAGATTGCCCTTTGATACAGCAATCCGCGTGCCGGTATGGGCGGCGATTGCCTCGAACCAGTCCTGCGCGGACAACAGCGGCGGGCCGACAAGGTTGAAGCTTTGCCCCTCGATCCCGTCCTGTTGCGCCATCAGGACCAGCGCGCGCGCCACATCTTCGTTCAGCACGAAGGGCAGCGTGTTGCGCCCGTTGCCCCATATGCGCACCGCCCCTGCCCCGTGCCAGCGGCCAATGCCCCAATGCTGCAACGGCCCGCCCGGCCCCACCACAATACCGGGACGCGCGATCACCAGCGGCAGGCCAGCGCTTGCATGCAATGCCATCAGCCGCGCTTCGCACAGCGCTTTGGACCGTGCATACAGGTTGCGGCGCGACATGTCGCCGAACTCTGTCTTTTCGGAAATGGTGCGACCGGGCCGGGATGCGTCATAGGATGCGATTGTGCCAGTATAGATGAACCTGCGCACCCCTGCCTTGAGGGCGGCATTGGCCAGGTTTTCAGTGACGCCCACATCGTTTTGCAAATAGCCGTCCCATGTGGGTTCTTCCGCGCGGGCAAGGTGATAGACACATTCCACCCCTGTCATGGCCTGTTGCAGCGCATCCGTGTCATGCACAGATGCTGACACCATCGTTACCCGCCCGTCCAGCCCCGCGAACGGATTGGTGCGCGCACGGCTTAACACGCCGACATGTGTGCCCTGTGCCGCAAGCTGGGCCACCAGTTCACGGCCCACAAACCCTGTTCCGCCAATGACCAGCACCTGCGGCGGCGGCGCTGACACGGCAACTGCGGGGGCTTGTGCCACGGGTTTGGCGGGCAAATGCGCGCAGAGCTGCGCAATATCGTCCATGACGGCCACAGCACTGTCACCCGAAACAGCCCCTGGCACGGGGTCGCCCTGCGCGATGGCGCCGTAAAATGCGGCAAACACCCCCTCAAACCCCAAGGCATAGGGTTGACGCCGGTTCAGGGACCGGGCCTGCACAGCCGCGTTGCGCAGCCCTTCGCGCAGATGCGCGCGCGCCCGCGCCAGTTCCGCGCGCAAGGGGTTCAGCACAATATCGGACGCATTTGCACGCTCGATCATCAGCGTGTCATTGGCAAAATCCAGCCGCGCCGCGCCCGCAGACCCGCGCAATGACACCGACCTGTCATCGGCCCCTTCGACCAGCGACACCGACAAGGTGATTTCGGTTCCCGCAGCGTGCCCCTGCACGCACCAGCCCTGCGGCAGCGTCACGCCTGTGGGCAATGTCACTGGCCGCGACAGGCGCAGCGCGGTATCGTGCATCGGGCCGAACAGATCCTGCGCGAACGCGTGCAGATGCGGCCCCAGTTCCAGCATAAGGTTTTCAGGGCTTTGCAGCATCCACAGCCCGAATGGCCCTGTGCGCAGGGGTTGCAGGGGGAAATGCCAGTGAATGCGCGCCTGATCCACCCGCCCGATCACCCCCTGATCCAGCGCAGCGCGCAAGCGGCGGTAGGATGGCAAGCCCAGAAAGTTGTGATTGACCGCTATCTGGCGCTGTGCCGCCCGGGCGGCTGCCACCATATTGCGCGCAGCAGTTGCACAGGGCGCGAAGGGTTTTTCGACCAGCACATGCGCGCCCAGCGCCAGCGCCTGCAGCGCCAGCGGTTCATGCAGATGCGGCGGTGTCAGAATATGCACGCTATCGCAGCCACAGGCGGCCATCATCGCTTCAAGGTTGTCAAAGGCGCGCGCGCCATGGGCTTGTGCCAGCCCCTGTGCAGCGCTTTGCGCGGGGTCGCACACCCCCACCAGCCGCACGCCCGGCACCTGCGCCAGCACATTGGCGTGCCATTGCGCAATATAGCCCGCGCCCACCAGACCAACCGTCAGTTCCCGCTGTGGCATTCTGCCCCCTGTCCTATCCGTGATTCTGCGCCAGCGGGTTATCTGTATTCAATAATTCTGGCGTCACTGCGGCGAAACCTGCGCGCCCAATAGGTTGCCATGCCGTAAAGATTGGCAAATTTGCCAAGGACCAACAGCGCAGCCGCCGTTAGGGCGCGTTTGGGCGGCAATCCTTGTGCCCTGCAGCGCCGCCACAAACGCGCGCCCGACAGCGCATAAAGCGCGCAAACAACCGCCACCAGCGGCAGCCAGACCACCAGACCGGCCACAGCCAGAACCGGCAGCCCCCCCGCCCAGACCACCGCGCGCAGGCGCGATGCGCGCGCCGCGCCCGGATGCAGCACGCCCAGTTCCGAAAAGCTGTGCCCTGCGCGGATCATGCGGCGAAACCATGCGGAAAACTGCAACAGCCGCACATCATGCCCGCACATGCGCGCATCGATGCACCATGTCTGCCAGCCAGCATTGCGCAGCCGGAAAAACAGCTCGTCATCTTCTGCGGCGATCATGCCGTCACGAAAGCCCCCCACAGCCGCAAAGGCCGCACTGCGCCCGATGAATGTTCCAATCCCGCTGGCAGCCGGCCCTGTGGGTTTTTTCCATTCCTGATCTGTCAGCCAGTTATAGACGGACGCATCGGGCGCGTCTTCATAGCTGTAGCCATGCACCAGCGCCGCTTGGGGGTGGGCGTCCAGAAATGCCAGCGCAGTGGCGGGCCAGTCCGGCGCAAGGATGCAATCACCATCAATAAAATGCACAAATTCCGAGCGATCCGCCCCAAGGGCGGCAAACCCCTCATTGCGGGCGCGCGCAGCGGTGAAGGGGCGCGCGGGGTCAAGTTCGACCACCACCGCCCCCGCAGCGCGGGCCTGTTGCACGCTGCCATCATCCGAACCGCTGTCAACATAGACCACATGACGTGCGACTGCGCGGACCCTGTCGAGTGCCTGAAGAAGCCGCGCCCCTTCATTCCGCCCGATCAGGACAGCGTCAAAACCCAGCTTACCCATAAACACCCCTGCCTGTCGCATATCACGACAGCGGGTTTAGCATATATCGGCCAGATATGAAGGCGCGTTCAAACATGCCGCAGTGGTTCACACAGCCGCCGCAAGCAGCGGGGATGCATGTCTGTTGTGGCGGGGGCCAAACGACGCGCTGGCGCTTGTTCAAGACGCTCAAAACCCGTTCCCACGTTTGCGCAACCTGGCTAGACGGCCCTGCCCCGCGCAATGCGGCTATAGGCCACCACACGCGCCATGCCGCGCAGGGGTTCGCGGCGCGCAACCATGTCGCGGGCCTTGTGCAGGCCGTTTTGCCGCGCAATGCGAAGAAACCGCGCAAGGCGCATGGTGTCGTGGTCGCGGGGTGTGTCAATCAGATGGCGTGTCATGCAACCCTCCCTTGGTAGAAAACACGCCCCACCCTACCACAAAATGCCCCCGCGCCAAAGTAAAGCCCGCGTCACCTTGACCTGACCCATGCTTGACGGTAGCGAAAGTCAAACCTGCAAGAGGAGATGACATGTCCAACCCAACCCTGCTTATCCTGCCCGGCGACGGGATCGGTCCCGAAGTCATGGCCGAAGTGCGCAAGATCATCGACTGGTTCGGTGCCAAACGCGGACTGGCCTTCGATGTGTCCGAAGATCTGGTCGGCGGGGCCGCCTATGACGCGCATGGCACGCCCTTGCATGATGACACAATGGCGCGCGCGCTGGCTGTGGATGCCGTTTTGCTGGGCGCTGTGGGCGGGCCGAAATATGACAACCTTGATTTCAGCGTCAAACCCGAACGCGGGTTGTTGCGGTTGCGCAAGGAAATGGACCTGTTTTCGAACCTGCGCCCGGCACAGTGTTTCGACGCGCTGGCCGATTTCTCGTCCTTGAAAAAAGATGTGGTCGCGGGCCTTGATATCATGATCGTGCGCGAACTGACATCGGGGGTGTATTTCGGCGAACCGCGCGGCATATTCGAGGAAGGCAATGAACGCGTGGGCGTCAATACCCAGCGCTACACCGAATCTGAAATCGCGCGCGTTGCGAAATCGGCCTTTGAACTGGCCATGCGCCGCGGCAAGAAGCTGTGTTCCATGGAAAAGGCCAATGTCATGGAATCGGGCATTCTGTGGCGCGAGGTTGTCACAGAAGTGGCCAAGGATTACCCCGAAGTCGAGCTGTCGCACATGTATGCTGATAACGGTGCCATGCAGCTGGTTCGCTGGCCCAAACAGTTCGACGTGATTGTGACCGACAACCTGTTTGGCGACCTGCTGTCGGATTGCGCGGCCATGCTGACCGGCAGCCTTGGCATGTTGCCTTCTGCCAGCCTTGGCGCGCCCATGGCCAATGGCCGCCCGAAGGCGCTGTATGAACCCGTCCACGGTTCGGCCCCCGACATTGCCGGTCAGGCCAAGGCAAACCCGATTGCGTGCATCCTGAGTTTTGCCATGGCGCTGCGCTACAGTTTCGATCAGGGTGCAGAAGCCGCCCGTCTGGAAGCCGCAATCCAGCAGGTTCTGGCCGATGGCGTGCGCACCGCCGACCTGATGGGGCCGGAAGATGGCGTGCCGGTCACCACATCGGGCATGGGCGATGCGATCATCGCCGCGCTGGACGCAAGCCTGTAACACACGCGCCTGACCGCAAACGCAAAACGCCCGCCATAAGTATGGCGGGCGTTTTTTTGTCAGATCGCGCAAGCGTTACGGCAGCGCAGGAATTTCCAACGCAGGCATTTCGCCGGTCAGCGCGTGCATGAAGGCCACAAGGCTGTCCAGTTCTTCGGTGCTGAAATCCTGTCCCAGCATCTGCTGGCCCATCAGCTGCACCGCATCTTGCAGGTTGTCGACGGACCCGTTGTTGAAATACGGATAGGTCACAGCCACGTTGCGCAAGGTGGGTGTGCGGAAGGCGAACTTGTCCATCTCGTCACCGGTCACAATGAAGCGCCCCTCATCCGTGGACCCCGGCAATTCAAAGCGGTGGAAATTGCTGTCGGTCAGCGCAGGGCCGTTATGGCAGGCCACACAACCCGCATCGACAAACAGTTTCATCCCTTCGACCTGCTGGCCGGTCATTGCGCCTTCATCCCCGCGCAGATAGCGGTCAAAGGGCGAATTGGGGGTGTTGAGCGTCCGTTCAAAGCTGGCAATCGCAAACGCGATGTTTTCAGCGCGGATCGGGTCTTCGTCGCCCGGGAAGGCAGCGGCGAAATGCTCATGGTAAATGTCGAATTCCTTCAGGCGCCGGATGGCGGCTTCCAGATCCATGTTCATCTCGATCTCGGCCTCGATCGGGCCAAGGGCCTGCCCTTCCAGATCAGGCTCTCGCCCGTCCCAGAATTGCGACCCCAGAAAGCCGGAATTCAGCACCGTGGGCGTATTGCGGTTGCCCACCTGGCCATCATGGCCCACAGCGGTGGGAATACGGTCCGACCATCCCAGCGCAGGGTTGTGGCATGTCGCACAGCTGATCACGCCAGACCCGGAAATACGGGGTTCGAAGAACAGCATCTTGCCCAGTTCGATCTTTTCAGGCGTCAGCGAGTTATTCGCCGGGATGGGCGCAATCGCCGGAAGCGGTTCGAAAAAATCCAGATATTCGGCAGCATCGCTGGCCTGCAGCGCACTCGCGCCCATGGCCAGCACCATCGCCGTTGCACTGGTGCGCATCATCAGTCTTGGGGTCATTTGATCCTCCATCATCGGGCCATTACCCTGCTTAACTCTCGCGTGTCTTGGGTATGTTCACGCAAACGCGAGGGTGCCGCCTTGATGCAGATCAAACTCTGGAATGATTACAGGTCTATCCGCAATTTTTCCTCGCACCATATCGTGGTCGGCACCGGAACACCCCCTGCGCCATCACGCATGTCATCTTTCTTGCCAATCCGGGAAAATCCAACGCAGCATATCTTGCACTTCGCCATGTCTGAATATACGAAGCAAAAACCGGATGGGTGGCCGAGTGGTTTAAGGCTCTAGTCTTGAAAACTAGCGTGCGGGGAACCGTACCGTGGGTTCGAATCCCACCCCATCCGCCATTGAACATTGATTTCATTCAATAAAAACTGCCCGTTTAGAATTTACCCCACATAAAGCCCCACATAGGAAAAACGCTTGAGCATTGCCAAGTGCTTTATCACCCTCTCGAATCTTTCTGCGGCTGGAAGGGTCACGCGGTCGCGAACTACCCCCAGCAAGAGCGCGCCGGAAGAACCTAGGCGGGGAAGCCCAAAACCTTTTTTGTTGCGGTTTATGATTGGCGGGCAGTGCATCCGGTCACCGTTCGACCGCGCCGGAACTTTGTCGCGCCCCCGGTTCAGGGGTTGCCCAGCGCCTTGGCGGTTTCGCGTGCCTCTCGCATAAGCTGGCCCAAAGCGCGGCGCATGTCTTCGCTTGCCCTTGTCCTGTCGCCATGACGCCACCGACCATTGGCAGGGCCAGAGGGTGCACCACCGCGCGCGCCATGCATCCGGCAAACCGTCCAGCCCTTCACGGCGGGGGAATTGCAGCGGCATCCGGTGCTTTTGGCTGTCGCGGTGCAGCGCGGTGCATCGTCTAGGCGCTGGGCGGGGTGCTTGGGGTTGTCGGGTGTGTGCTTTCAACTTGTTCAACCTGCCCTTTTCAGGGGCTTTGATACCGGAAGTGGCGGGAGGTCCGGGGCCTATCCCGGATCGGCTTGATATTTCCGCTTATAGACCTTGCGGAACCAGTCGTGAATTGCAGACCGTTT
>JAFWNM010000022.1 GCA_017510335.1 Paracoccaceae bacterium | reverse complement strand
TGTCGATGTAATAGCGAGTGGTGCGGCGCGACCCGTCGTCGCGGGGTTCCGCGTCGATGGTGATGGCCTGCGCGGGGCAGATGGCTTCGCATAATTTGCATGCGATACAGCGTTCTTCGCCATTGGGGTAACGGCGCAGCGCGTGTTCGCCGCGAAAACGCGGGCTAAGTGGCCCCTTTTCATGCGGGTAATTGATCGTTGGCTTGGGCGACACGAAATAGCGCATGCCCAGCCCGAAGCCTTTGATGAAATCGGTCATCAGCGTGTATTTTATCGCACGCCCCCAATCCATACCCATGATCAGCCTCCAATCGTCCAGCGGGCCCAGAATGCGCCCATGACTTCGAATTTCGCAAGGAATGACACAATGACAACCCATGCCAGTGACATTGGCAGAAACACCTTCCAGCCAATGCGCATCAGCTGGTCATAGCGGTAGCGCGGCACGATGGCCTTCACCATGGCGAACATGAAGAAGAAGAACGCCATCTTGATGAACATCCAGTGGAACCCGTTCGGCAAGCCCGGAATCGGCGACAGCCACCCGCCGAAAAACAGCAACGAGATCAGCGCGCACATCAGGAAGATGGCAATATACTCGCCTGCCATGAACAACAGATATGGCGTTGAGCCGTATTCAACCATGAACCCCGCCACAAGTTCGGATTCCGCTTCCGGCAGGTCGAACGGCGGGCGGTTCGTTTCCGCAAGGCAGGAAATGAAGAACAGCACGACCATCGGCAAATGCGGCAACCAATACCACCCCAGCGCGCCCCAGCCGGTATCCTGCGCGGCGACGATATTGCCGAAATTCATGCTGCCGGTGGAAATGATGATCCCGATGATGATCAGGCCCAGCGACACTTCATAGGAAATCATCTGCGCGGCAGACCGCAGCGACCCAAGGAAGGCATATTTGCTGTTCGACGCCCAGCCCCCCATGATCACGCCGTAAACTTCCAGTCCGGCAATCGCCAGCACGAACAGGATCGCCACATTGATGTCTGCCAGAACCCAACCGTCATTGAACGGAATGACAGCCCAGGCCAGCAGTGCCAGAATGAAACTTAGAAGCGGGGCCAGAAAATATACCGGACGGTCCACGCCCGCCGGAATGACCACTTCCTTGACCACGAATTTAAGCGCATCCGCGAAGGTTTGCATCAACCCCCATGGACCAACCACGTTGGGGCCGCGCCGCAATTGCACCGCCGCCCAGACCTTGCGATCTGCATAGACCAGAAAGACAAGACTGATCATCACGAAAGCAACCACCAGAAGTGATTGCGCCACGATCAGCACGGTGATCCCTAGCCCGGTTTCCAGAAATTCAGCCATTCGTCCCTCTATTCCTCAGACTGTGGGAATGCCTTGTTCGTGGCAATCCTCGACGATCACCTCTGCATCCATATTTCGCAACCCAAGCGGCAGGTCCGGCGAAATGGTGTAAACCCCATCCGCCTGCCAGATGCCAGCGGTTTGCGTCGCATTTGTCCTGACATGGCGCGCAAAGCTGTAGCCGCGGATCAGCGTGTATTGCGCGGCGGCACAACGGGTATAGGCGATCACATCCTCGCGCCCGCGCGCGCCGTCCATGCGCACCACAAAACTGACCAGATCGCCTTCCAGCAGGCGTGTTTGCACGCCCAGATATTGCGCATCCGGCGGCGGTGACATGGGCGCGCGTGCCCGTTCGGTTGTGCCACACGCCATCAGCCCGCCCGACAGGGCAAGCATGACACCCGGCATGTGAAGGGCGCGCAACACTCATATCACTCCGCTGCGATCTTGGACTGGCCGCGCGCTTTTGCCATGGCCGACAATTCGGCCATCAGGCTGGACGCGCGGGCAATCGGGTTGGTCAGGTAGAAATCATCAACTGCATAGCGGAAATCGGCCTTGCCCAGTGGTTTGGCAGCAAGGGGCTGCCAGGCATTCTCGGGCACGATGTCGATATCCCCCAGATGGGGCACTGCGCCCGACATATGCTTGCGCAGGGCGCCAATGGTGTCGAACGGCAGCACTGCGCCCAATTCGGCCGACAGGGCGCGCAGAATGGCCCAGTTTTCCTTGGCCTCGCCCGGGGCAAAACCGGCGCGCAGCGCCAATTGCGGGCGCCCTTCGGTATTGACGAAAATTCCGGGTTCCTCGGTATAGGCCGCGGCGGGCAGAATCAGGTCCGCGCGGTGGGCGCCACGGTCCCCATGGCTGCCCTGATAGATGACAAACGCGCCCGGCGCGATGTCGATTTCATCTGCACCAAGGTTGTAGATCACGGCGGCATCCTTGGTGGCGGCTTCAAGCCCGCCATCTGTCACGCAGCCCAGATCAAGCGCACCCACGCGCGCGGCAGCGGTGTGCAACACCAGCAGGCGCCCCCCGGTTTTTTCTGCCAGCGCCATGGCCTGGGCCAGCACCGCTTCACCATCGGCTTCGCGCAGCGCGCCTTGTCCCACAATCACCACGGCCTCTGGACCGTCAGATGTTGCGGACGCGACCAGTTTTTCCAGCGCGGCGCGGTCAGCGCCCCCTTCGATAACGTCATAGGTCAGGTCAACAGCCGCGCCAAAGCGCGTCACGTCAGCACCCGCCAGCCACGCCTTGCGGATACGCGCGTTCAGCACAGGCGCTTCAGCGCGCGGGTTGGTGCCAATCAGGAAAATGCGGCCAGCATGGTCGATATCCTCGATGGTGGCCGTGCCAACATAGCCAGAGCGGTTGCCCGCAGGCAGTTTCGCACCATCCACGCGGCATTCCAGCGTGCCGCCCTGCCCCTCGACCAGCAGTTTCAGCGCATAAGCAGCTTCCACCGAGGCCAGATCCCCGACAAGGCCCGCCAGTTTCTTGCCCTTGATCGCCTGAACAGCGGTGTCCAGCGCTTCCGGCCATGTCGCGGGGCGCAACTTGCCATTCTCGCGGATATAGGGGCGGTCAAGGCGCTGGCGGCGCAAGCCGTCCCAGACATAGCGCGACTTGTCCGACAGCCATTCTTCATTCACACCATCATGGTTGCGTGGCAGAATGCGCATGACTTCGCGGCCCTTGGTGTCCACGCGAATGTTGGACCCCAGCGCATCCATCACATCGATGGTTTCGGTTTTCGTCAATTCCCACGGACGCGCCGTGAAGCTGTAGGGTTTGGACACCAGCGCGCCCACAGGGCACAGGTCCACAATGTTGCCCACCAATTCCGAGTCGATCAGGGCGCCCAGATAGGTGGTGATTTCAGCGTCTTCGCCACGCCCGGTCTGGCCCATGACAGTTTGACCCGCAACTTCGGTGGTGAACCGCACGCAGCGCGTGCAGGAAATGCAGCGTGTCATATGGGTTTCAACCAGCGGGCCAAGCTGCATATCTTCGCTGGCGCGTTTGGGTTCGCGGTAGCGCGAAAAATCCACGCCATAGGCCATGGCCTGATCCTGCAAATCGCATTCACCGCCCTGATCGCAGATCGGGCAATCCAGCGGGTGGTTGATCAGCAGGAATTCCATCACCCCTTCGCGGGCCTTCTTGACCATGGGGCTGTTGGTCTTGATGACCGGGGGCTGGCCTTCGGGGCCGGGGCGCAGGTCGCGCACTTGCATGGCGCAGCTTGCCGCAGGTTTGGGCGGGCCGCCCACCACCTCGACCAGACACATGCGGCAATTGCCCGCAATCGACAGCCGTTCATGATAGCAAAAACGCGGCACTTCCACGCCGGCCTGTTCACAGGCCTGAATCAGTGTCATCGAAATGGGAACTTCGACTTCTTTCCCGTCAATGATGATCTTGCGAAGGTCTGACATGTGTTATCTCTCCCGCAATCTGCGGCCAAGTGCGGAACGGTCGGCCATTTCGGCACGCGCATAGGTGCAGACCGCCTGCGTGTTCGACGGGTCAACACCCGCCTGCGTAAGAAAACCATCAACGACGCCTTGCAGGCGCTGCTGTTCGGTCTTGTCGTCAACGAAAGCTTCGATTTGCGCCCGGGTGAAGCCCATACCGCGCGCCTGATTATACAGCCCCATGAAGAAGGTCACACGCTGCAGGCGGTTTGGCCCCTGCAGGTCCTGACATGTATCGACAATATGCTTTATCAACGCGGCAGTGAACAACCCGTTGTAAATATCAGCATTGCCGCGCAGGGCCGTGTTCACATCGGCTTGCGGCATAGCGTCGGCGCGAATGGGGCTTGCCAGCACAATGGCAATTCCCAGACTGGCCAGGACCGACTTCGCCGCATAACCTATTGAAACAGGATGCTTCATGTCGTCACTCCGCCGCCACAGGGACGGTTGCACCACGTTTCTGCGCCTTTATCCTGTCCACGATTTCGTCACGGAAATTGCGGATCAGGCCCTGAATGGGCCATGCCGCCGCATCGCCAAGCGCGCAGATGGTATGCCCCTCGACCTGCTTGGTCACATCCCACAACATGTCGATTTCCTCAACCTCGGCCTCGCCGCGCACAAGGCGGTCCATGACGCGCATCATCCAGCCGGTGCCTTCGCGGCAAGGGGTGCACTGGCCGCAGCTTTCATGCTTGTAGAATTTCGACAGCCGCCAGATGGCCTTGATGATGTCGGTCTGCTTGTCCATGACAATAACCGCCGCCGTGCCAAGGCCCGAACCCAGATCGCTGCGCAGGTAATCGAAATCCATGATGGCATCGCGCATTTTCTCGCCGCGCACACAGGGCACGGATGAACCGCCGGGAATGACCGCCTGCAAATTGTCCCAACCGCCGCGAATGCCGCCGCAATGCTTCTCGATCAATTCCTCGAACGTAATCGACATCGCTTCTTCGACGACGCAGGGGCGGTTCACATGGCCCGAAATTGCAAACAGTTTCGTGCCCGCATTGTTTGCGCGCCCGAACCCTGCAAACCACGCGCCACCACGGC
The DNA here is from genome assembly GCA_017510335.1 of Paracoccaceae bacterium. GTDB lineage: Bacteria > Pseudomonadota > Alphaproteobacteria > Rhodobacterales > Rhodobacteraceae > Roseinatronobacter. The sequence goes on along the minus strand of JAFWNM010000022.1, from coordinate 4,140 downwards.
GCAGGATGGTGGGCACAACAGCAATGGATTCCACGTTGTTTACCGTGGTCGGGCAGCCATACAGGCCCGCGCCCGCAGGGAAGGGCGGCTTCATGCGCGGCATGCCCTTCTTGCCTTCAAGGCTTTCCAGAAGGGCCGTTTCCTCGCCGCAGATATAGGCCCCTGCCCCGTGATGCAGGAACAGATCGAAATCCCAGCCCGACCCGCTGGCATTCTTGCCGATCAGTCCAGCCTCATAGGCTTCATCAATGGCGTTTTGCAACGCTTCGCGTTCACGGATATATTCGCCGCGAATATAAATGTAGCAGGTATGCGCGTTCATCGCAAAACTGGCGATCAGACACCCTTCGATCAGGGTATGCGGATCATGGCGCATAATCTCGCGGTCTTTGCAGGTGCCGGGTTCGGATTCATCGGCATTCACGACCAGGTAGGCGGGCCGTCCGTCGCTTTCCTTGGGCATGAAGGACCATTTCAGCCCGGTCGGAAACCCCGCCCCGCCACGCCCGCGCAAGCCCGATTGTTTCATTTCGTCAATGATCCAGTCGCGGCCTTTTTGCAGAATATTCTTCGTGCCGTCCCAATGGCCGCGCGCGATCGCCCCCTTGAGCGAGCGGTCATGCATGCCATAAATATTGGTGAAGATGCGATCCTGATCGTCAAGCATGATCTTTACCCTTGTCTGCGCGTCATTTGTCGCGCTTGCCGTGCCGCCATATGCGGAATGTTACGATCAACGCCCAGGCAAACCCTGCCAGCGCCGCGAAATCTATCAGAAAGGAATAGCGCGGGTCCCATCCCATCCGCCCGCCCAACCATTGCGCGGCCATCCACAGCACAATGGTTGCGGCCATGACCGCGCCGGCAAGTCGGGCTTGCCGGGCCAAGGCCATGTCGCGGGAAGAAGGTTTGGCCATTCACACGCATCCTGTTGCACTACTTGGCACGTTTGGAAAATTCAGTCTCGCCGCCATCGGCAAGAATTCTGGCCTGTTCAATCCAGCCATCGCGTTCGATCCGGCCCTTGAACTTCAACCGTTCATCCACCCATGCCACATCATCGGGGGTCCAGGCAGCAACCTGCCAGAAATGGAACACGCCCAGGTCGTTCAGGACACCTTCCAGCTTTGGCCCCACACCTTTCAGCTTCTTGAGATCATCCGCGTCGCCCTGCGGCGCAGACAGCATTTGCGGGGCGGGTTGCGCAACTTCGGCGGCTTTGGGGTCCGCGTCGGGCTTGGCTTTGGGGGTTGCCTGCGCTTCTTGCTTGGACACGCCGGTTTTATCCACGGGCGTGGACAAGGCCGGTTTCGGCTCGTGGTCCTTGATGGCGCCGGGCGTCACTGCATCCGCAGCAGCGGGCTTGTCCTGCCAGGGTGTCAGCAACGGAACTTCGGTTCCGTCAATACGCTTGATGGTATCACCAATGCGCGTTGCCAGCGCCACTGATCCGTTCTGCGCTTCGCCGGTGTAATCCGTCAAGGATGTCGCCCCGCCCAGCGGTTCGGACGAAAAGCGCCCGTTTTGCGGGCCTGCAGTGGGCACCTTGCCTGCGGCCAGATCGTCGATCAACTGCGCGAACCCTTCGGCGGTCAGGTCTTCGTAGTAATCCTTGCCGATCTGAACCATGGGCGCGTTGGAACATGCACCCAGACATTCGACCTCTTCCCAGCTGAACTTCCCGTCTGCCGACAGCATATGCGCGCGCGGCGCAATCTTCTGTTTGCACACTTCAATCAGTTTTTCTGCGCCGCAAATCATGCATGACAGCGTGCCGCAAACCTGAAAATGCGCAACCGCGCCAACGGGTTGCAACTGGAACATGAAATAGAAGGTCGCCACTTCCAGCGCGCGGATATAGGCCATGCCCAGCATTTCTGCAATGTGTTCTATCGCGGGCCGTGTCAACCAGCCTTCCTGTTCCTGTGCGCGCCACAAAAGCGGTATGATCGCCGAGGCCTGACGGCCTTCGGGGTATTTGGTAATCTGCGCTTGCGCCCATGCCTGGTTGGCGGGCGTGAACGCGAAAGAAGCGGGTTGGTCTGGGTGCAGGCGGCGCAACATTAGCGGTCAATCTCTCCGAACACGACATCCATGGTGCCGATGATTGCGGCCACATCGGCCAGTTGGTGCCCTTTGGCAAGGTGATCCATGCTTTGCAGATGCAGATAGCCCGGTGCACGCAGCTTGGCGCGGTAGGGCTTATTGGTGCCGTCCGCGACCAGATAGACGCCAAATTCGCCCTTGGGCGCCTCAACGGCGGCATACACCTCTCCGGCGGGGACGTGGAACCCTTCGGTATACAGTTTGAAGTGATGGATCAGGGATTCCATGGATGTTTTCATTTCCGCCCGCTTGGGCGGCGTAATCTTGCCGCGCGCCAGAATATCGCCCTGCCCTTCGGGGGCGCGCAGTTTTTCAATGGCTTGCAAGATGATCTTGGTGCTTTCGCGCATTTCGGCCACGCGCACAAGATAGCGGTCATAACAATCGCCATTCTTGCCCACTGCCACCTTGAAGTCGAATTCGTCGTAACATTCATATGGCTGCGCACGCCGCAAGTCCCAGGCCAGCCCGGACCCGCGCACCATGACACCCGAATAGCCCCAATCCAGCGCTTCTTGTTCCGATACAACGCCAATATCGCAGTTGCGCTGCTTGAAGATGCGGTTTTCTGTCAGCAACCCTTCGATGTCATCCAGCAGCTTAGGAAAGGCATGTGCCCAGGTTTCGATGTCGTCGAGCAGCGCGGGCGGCAAGTCCTGATGCACACCGCCCGGGCGGAAATAGGCCGCATGCAACCGCGCCCCGCAGGCGCGTTCGTAGAAAATCATCAGCTTTTCACGTTCTTCAAACCCCCAAAGCGGGGGGGTCAGCGCGCCCACATCCATAGCCTGCGTGGTCACGTTCAGAAGGTGGCTGAGAATGCGGCCAATTTCACTATACAACACACGGATCAACGACGCGCGGCGCGGCACCTGCACGCCGGTCAACCGCTCAATGGCCAGACACCAGGCATGTTCCTGATTCATCGGCGCCACATAATCCAGCCGGTCGAAATACGGCAGGTTTTGCAGATAGGTGCGGCTTTCCATCAGCTTTTCAGTGCCGCGATGCAACAGCCCGATATGTGGATCGCAGCGTTCCACAATCTCGCCATCCAGTTCCAGAACCAGACGCAGCACACCATGTGCCGCAGGGTGCTGGGGGCCGAAATTGATGTTGAAATTGCGGATGCGCTGCTCATCCGTCAGGGCGTCAGGGGTATAGCTGCCATCCATCATTTCGCGGCCTCTTTCTTCTCATCGCCGGGCAGGATGTAATCCGTACCTTCCCAAGGGGACATGAAATCGAACTGGCGATATTCCTGCACCAGTTGCACCGGCTCGTAAACCACACGCTTGAGCGCTTCGTCATAGCGCACTTCAGTATAGCCGGTGGTCGGGAAATCCTTGCGCAACGGATGCCCGCGAAAGCCGTAATCGGTCAGAATGCGGCGCAGGTCCGGGTGGCCGGAAAACAGGATGCCAAACATGTCGAACACTTCGCGTTCAAACCAGTTCGCGCTGGGGTGAATATCTGTTAGCGACGGGACAATGTCCTGCTCGCCCGCTTCCAGCTTCAGGCGGATGCGGTGATTGCGATACATCGACAGGAAGTGATAAACCATGTCGAACCGTTTGCGCCGGCCCGGCCAGTCCACCGCCGTGATGTCGATCAGCGTTGAAAACCGCATGTTTTCGTCGCCTTGCAAAAAGCGCACCAGCTTGGTCAGTTGCGCCAGCGTGGTGGTGACCGTCAGTTCCCCGAATGCGATGTCATGACCGACAACCGCATCAGGCATGCGCAGTTCAATCTGACCGGCCAGTTCTTTCAATGCATCCGACATATGCCGACCCCTTACCTGACCAATGTGCCTGTGCGGCGAATCTTGCGCTGAAGTTGCAAGATACCATACAGCAGCGCTTCTGCCGTGGGCGGGCAACCGGGCACATAAATATCCACCGGAACAATGCGGTCGCACCCGCGCACAACCGAATAGCTGTAATGGTAGTATCCGCCACCATTGGCGCAAGACCCCATCGAAATGACGTAGCGCGGTTCTGGCATCTGGTCATAGACCTTGCGCAGCGCAGGGGC
>JAFWNM010000021.1 GCA_017510335.1 Paracoccaceae bacterium | reverse complement strand
CGCCATGCCCGCCTGTAGATAGGCAAGGTCACTGTATTGCGACCAAGGACCGCGCGCCCATGCTTTACCCGAATGCCCAGATCTGGCGAAACGCCCCTGCAAAGCGTGTCATGCTGTTTGGCATGTCCGGCCTTGGCAAAACGCATTTGTCCAAACTGCTGCGCGACGCGGGCGACTGGTTCCACTATTCGGTCGATTACCGCATCGGCACCCGCTATATGGGCGAATTCATTGCCGATAATTTCAAACGCGAAGCGATGAAAGTGCCGCTGCTGCGTGAATTGCTGCTGTCGGACTCGGTCTATATCAGTTCCAACATCACCTTCGACAATCTGGCGCCCTTGTCCACCTATCTGGGCAAACCGGGCAATGCAGATCAAGGCGGCCTGCCCTTTGACGACTATATGACCCGTCAGGACCAGCACCGCGCCGCAGAAATCGCGGCCCTGTCGGACACGCCCCATTTCATTACCCGCGCGGGCGATCTGTATGGCTATGCAAATTTCATCTGCGACACGGGCGGATCGATTTGCGAGGTGATCGACCCGAATGACCCCAATGACCCGCTGATGGCGCACCTGACCCAGCATGTGCTGCCGGTCTGGATACAAGGGTCCGACGCGCATACATCAGAACTGATCCGCCGTTTTGACCGCGCGCCCAAACCCATGTATTACCAGCCCGATTTCCTGCGCGATGCATGGGCCGCCTATCAGGTTGAAACCAATTTGCCCGCTGACCGTATAAACCCTGACGCCTTCGTGCGGTGGACTTATGCGCGCGCGCTGGCCCACCGCGCGCCCCGCTACCGCGCGATGGCGGAAAACTGGGGCGTGACCATCACCGCCGAGGAGGTGGCCGCCATTCGCACCGCACCAGATTTCACTGCCCTGATTGCCGAAAAACTGCCTGACTGACGGAAGACCTGACTAAGGAACGAACGCCCATGCCCATCAAGCTGCCTGCCACGCTGCCCGCCTTCGATGTGTTGTCCCGCGAAGGGGTCATGGTGATGTCGGACACAGACGCCGCACGGCAGGATATTCGCCCCCTGCGCATTGGGCTTCTGAACCTGATGCCAAAGAAAATTCAGACCGAAACCCAGTTCGCGCGTCTGATCGGGTCCACACCCTTGCAAATCGAACTGTCCCTGATCCGCATGTCCGAACATGAAACCAAGAATACCGCCGCCGAACACATGGCGGAATTCTACCGCCCGTTTCAGGATGTGAAGCACGAACGCTTTGATGGGCTGATCATCACTGGCGCCCCGATCGAACACCTGCCTTATGAAGATGTCACCTATTGGGATGAACTGACTGAAATCCTGGACTGGACCCAAACCCATGTGCACAACACTTTCGGTGTGTGCTGGGGCGGCATGGCCATGTTGTGGCATTTCCACGGAATCAACAAACACATGCTGGACGCCAAGGCGTTCGGGTGTTTCCGGCACCGCAATCTTGCGCCCGCGTCGCCGTATTTGCGCGGCTTTTCGGATGATTTACTTATTCCCGTCAGTCGCTGGACCGAATTGCGGCAGGCAGATATCGACGCTGTGGAAGGGCTTGGCACGTTGATCGCGTCTGATCAGGCTGGCCCCTGTCTGGTCGAGGACCCAAAGCACCGCGCGCTGATGATTTTCAACCATTTCGAATATGACAGCACAACCCTGAAGGATGAATACGACCGCGACGTGGCTGCAGGAAAGCCCATAAATGTGCCGCTGAACTACTATCCGGATGACAATCCCGCGAAAATGCCGCTCAATCGCTGGCGAAGCCACGCACATCTTCTATATGGCAACTGGATTAACCAGATTTACCAGACAACACCCTATGACCTTGAAAACATCGGCCAGTAGACTTGCAGCACTTGCGTTCGGCGCAGGAATCCTGACGGCCTGCGCGGGCGTGGTGGAGGACCAGATGGCCCATGCCCAGACCCAACCCGAAGGGGCGTTCGTCACCCTGCCCGAGGGGCGCATTCACGCAATCATTCGCGGGCAAGGGCCGGATCTGGTGATGATCCATGGGGCCAATGGCAATGCGCGCGATTTCAGTTTCGACCTGATCGACCGCATGGCCGGTGATTTCCGCGTCATTGCGCTGGACCGGCCCGGTTTCGGGTTTTCCGATGATTTCGGCGGTCCGGAAGGGCCAGTTGAACAAGCCGATATTCTGCGCGCGGCTGTTGCGCAACTGGACGTGGACCGCCCCATCGTGCTGGGCCATTCCTATGGGGGCGCTGTTGCGCTGGCATGGGCGTTGCGCGCGGAAGGGGACGTGGCGGGCCTGACATTGCTGGCACCCGCGTCGCACCCGTGGCCGGGCGATCTGGGCCTGTGGTATCGCATCAGCGCCTCGGCACTGGGGCAATATGTCGTGCTGCCCCTGGTGGCCCGGCTTGCGCCCGCATCGGCAGTGGAGTCAACACTGGAAGGGGTATTTGCGCCCAATCCCGTGCCAGACGGGTATCTGGACCATCTGGGCCGCGACCTGACATTGCGCGCCAGCCAGCTTTCGTTGAATGCACAGCAGGTCAACAGCCTGAAGGCCTATGTGGACGGCATGGCGGCGGGGTATTCTGCGCTGACATTACCCATCGAAGTGGTGCATGGCACGGCAGATGAAACCGTGGGCATGACCATCCATTCCGAACGGCTGGAACAGGACGTGGAGTCTGCAAACCTTACCCGGTTGGACGGGGTCGGCCATATGCCCCACCATGCCCGCCCGGATGCGGTGGCGCAGGCCATTTTGCGCACTGCAAAGCGCGCAGGGCTTATCCGATAAGCAGTGCCGACACCCCATCCCACACCAGTTTCAGCCCCACAAGCGTGACCATCACATACATCAGGGGATAAAACACCTCGGCGCGCATGCGTTTTACCACGGCGGCGCCCATCAATGTGGCGATAACCGCAAGCGGCAGCATCACGACAGCCGATACCAGCGTTACCCGGTCAAACTGGCCCAGCGCCGCATAGGGAACAACCTTGATTGCATTGACCACGGCGAAAAATATCACGCTGGTCCCTGTGTATATTTTCGGGTCCAGCCGCAGGGGCAACACATATACCTGAAATGGCGGACCACCGGCATGGGCCACGAAACTGGTGAACCCCGCAACCGTGCCCCAGACCCCGCCGCGCGCGCGCCCCTGCCCTTGGGCCGCGCCACCAGACCGCGCCAGCGCCATGCGCGCCACAAATCCCAGCGCAACGACGCCCACAATCAACCGCACCAAGGCTTCGGATGTGAACGCGGCGGCCATTGCGCCAATTGCAAGGCCCAGCACCGCGCCGGGCAACAAATGCAACAGCGTGGCACGGTCAAACCAGCCGCGCCATGTCCACAGGCTGACGCTGTCCATCATCAGCAAAATGGGAAGCAACAGCGCCGCCGCCTGCACCGGGGACATGACAAGCGCCAATATCGGCACCCCCAGCAACGCAAATGCGCCGCCAAGCCCGCCCTTGGACAGGCCCACAAGGAAAACGGCGGCCAGCGCCGCCGCCAATGTAGGCCAGTCCCCAAACAGGGTCATCTGCTCCAGCAAGGTCATGCGCGCCTAGCCAACCCTGTAATTCGGGCTTTCGCGGGTGATCTGCACATCATGGACATGGCTTTCCTTCAGCCCTGCATTGGTGATGCGCACAAACTGGCACTGGCTGCGCATATCGGCAACAGTGCCATTGCCGGTATACCCCATCGCCGCGCGCAAACCGCCCACCATCTGGTGCAGCACCGCGCCCACCGATCCTTTATAGGGGACTTGGCCTTCAATTCCTTCCGGCACCAGTTTATCGCTGGCGGCATCCTTCTGGAAATAGCGATCAGCAGACCCGCGCGCCATCGCCCCAAGGCTACCCATGCCCCGATAGCTTTTGAAACTGCGCCCCTGATACAGGATCACTTCGCCCGGGGCCTCGTCAGTGCCCGCAATAGCGCTGCCCACCATGGCGCAGCTTGCGCCAGCGGCAATCGCCTTGGCGAAATCGCCCGACATCTTGATCCCGCCATCAGCGATAATGGGCACGTCGCCCGCAGCGGCCGCGCAATCCATAATCGCGGTCAGTTGTGGCACGCCCACACCCGCAACAACGCGCGTCGTGCAAATGGACCCCGGCCCGATCCCCACCTTTACAGCATCAGCGCCCGCATCAATCAGCGCGCGCGTGGCGTCACCTGTTGCCACATTGCCCGCCACGACCTGAACCGAATTTGATTGCGCCTTGATACGTTCCACCGCGCGCGCCACCCCTTCGGAATGGCCATGCGCCGTGTCAATCACCACCAGATCGACACCTGCATCAATCAACGCCATGGACCGTTCAAACCCCGCATCGCCCACTGTTGTCGCTGCCGCCACCCGCAGCCGCCCCAGTTCATCCTTGCAAGCAGTGGGGTTCAACACGGCGCGGTCAATATCGCGCAGGGTCAGCAGGCCGGTCAGGCGGCCCTTGTCATCGGTTACCAGCAGTTTTTCGATCCGGCGCGCCTGCATCAGGCTGCGCGCTTCTTCGCGGTCGGCAGGTTCGCGCAGAACGGCCAGATTATTGGCCGTCATCATCACACGCACGGGGGTTTTGTCGTCACTGGCGAAACGCATGTCACGGTTGGTCACAATACCCAGCACGCGCCCCCCGTCATCCACCACAGGAAAGCCCGTCACGTTATAGCGTGCCTGCAATTCCTTGGCGTCCGCAAGTGTCTGGTCAGGGGTCAGTGTCACAGGGTTATAAACAATACCGGATTCAAACCGTTTGACCCGGCGCACCGCATCGGCCTGTGTTTCAATATCCAGATTGCGATGAATCACGCCCATGCCGCCGGCCTGCGCCATGGCAATGGCCATACGCGCCTCGGTGACCGTGTCCATTGCCGACGACAGCAGCGGAATGTTCAACCTGATGGATTTGGTGACAAAAGTTGTGGTATCCGCCTGATTTGGCAGAACGCTTGATGCCGCTGGCACCAGAAGCACATCGTCGAAGGTAAGCGCCTCGCGAATCTCCATGACCGGCCTCCTTATGGGTGGATCGCTTGGCAGTTTCCTTTTTCACGTCTTGGCGGAAATGAAAACCCCTGTATCAGGCTTCGGCGGCGTTGGTCTTGGCGGCCAGGGTGCCGCCCGGCCACAGTTTCAACACCTTGTAGGCAATGACGGGCACGGCACCTGTTGCCACCACCAACACAAGCCCCCCCGCCCAGAAAAGCGCGCCAACGCCCCCCGACACCATCAGCAACGCTGTTGCGAATGCCACTAGGGGAAATGTGAACGCCCCCCATAGCGGCGAGAAGCCTGCCGCAGTCAGCCAGCGCCACGCGGCCAGAAGCGTTACAAAAATCACAATAGCCAGCACCGCAAACCCTTGGGCAACACTGTGCATTCCAGCACCCTGCGCCACGATCGTGAACAGACACGCAGGGGCCAGATGAATGGCCAGCAGCGGGCGCAGTGGCGCGGGCGGTATGCGGGTGAACAGCTGGCGCAGACTGACGCCCCAGATGACCCCGGCAGGAACCACCATGGCCCACACGACCCAGCGCGCGATATCAGGGTGGCCAAGTGCATTGGCCGCGACACCCCCGATGATGAACCCAACAAAACTCAGATGGAACACCGGCGTGACAACGCGCCCTTCGGGCGGGCTGGTGCGCAGGACATACACCAGCAGCCCCACAAGCCCCAGATGCAGCCCAAAGGCGCTGAGCGCCAGCCCTGTGGCAAGCGCGGGCACCAGGGGCGCAAGGCTGGCGGCCAGCAACATCAGCGAAAGGCTGGCCGCTGCCAGCCCCGCCCGCCCCGGCAAAACGCGCATATCCTCGACCAGCACGGCCACCCTCCGCGCGGGTTTCGCCAAATAAGCCACCACCGCGAACACAAACAGCACCGCGACCGCCCCAAGGATCATATCGCCGATGGCAGGGGGCATGCCAAACATGCCCGCCCCCTCTCGCCACGCCAGCCCAAGCCCGAACAGCCCCATAATGGGCGCGAATATCGCAGGCGGGGTGCGCCGCCCGAAGCCGGGTTTTGGAACATAAAGCGGCGGTGGCATGGGGCGGCGGGGTTGGGTCATGGGCGGACTTTCAGCTTGGCGGGAAAATATGACCGGCCATCTGGCGGTAATCGTCAAACCGGAAATGGTGGAACATCTGGTCAACCGGGGTTTTGCGGTAGCCTTGCGTATACAGGCCAAACCGCGCGCCCGCGCGTTGCGCCGTTTCCGCGTCGGTTTCACTGTCCCCTATATAGACGATATCGGGCAAACTCAGTCCCAGCCCGGACACCACAGCAAGCAACGGCGCGGGGTCGGGTTTGGCAACCGCCAGGCTGTCACCGCCAAGCACAACATCAAACATCTCGCCCCAGCCCAGATGCGCCAGTGCCGCATGCGTGGGCCGCAAGGGCTTATTGGTGCACAGGCCCAGTGCCAGCCCCCTGTCACGCAAATGCGCAAGCATTTCGGGCACATGGGGATACACCCGCGTGTTTTCATGGGCACGCTCATAGAAATGCAAAAACCGCGCATGCAAATGGGCGGTCAGTGCGGGATCGTTGCGCCCTGTGACGGCCTGTTCCATCCGCTCCACAAATACGCGGGCCCCGCGCCCGACAAAACTGCGTGATTGCTCAAGGCTCACAAGGGGCAGCCCTTCGCCCTCCAGCACCAGATTTGCAGCAGCATGAATATCAGGGGCGCTGTCAATCAGCGTTCCGTCAAGGTCAAAAATAACAGCGCGAATCACACCGCAACCCCTATGGCACCTTCTGCTGCGGCGCGAATGGCGCGGATATTATCGCCATACGGGGCGGGGGTGTCCACCGACCCGCCCTTGAAGACCGCAGACCCCGCAACCAGCACATCCGCCCCCGCGCGCGCCATGACTGGGGCTGTGTCGGGCGTTATCCCGCCATCAATTTCAATATGGATGGGCCGCGCCCCGATCATGGCACGCAGGCGCTGCACCTTGTCTGTCATATCAATGAAGTTCTGCCCGCCAAAACCGGGGTTCACTGTCATCACGCAAACCAGATCCAGCAGGCCCAGCAGGTTCTCCACCCCGTCCAGCCCAGTGCCGGGGTTCAGCGCCAGCCCTGCTTTCGCGCCACTGGCACGAATGGCCTGCAAGGTGCGGTGAATATGCGGACCTGCTTCCATATGCGCGGTTATGACATCGGCACCCGCCTTGGCAAAGCCTTCAATATAGGGGTCTACTGGCGCAATCATCAGATGCACATCCATGACACCGCGAATATGCGGGCGAATGGCGGCGCATGTGGCGGGCCCGAAGGTGATATTGGGCACGAAATGCCCGTCCATCACATCGACATGCACCCAATCCGCCCCCTGATCTTCCACAGCGCGGCATTCCGCGCCGAAATTGGCAAAATCAGCAGCCAGAATGGATGGCGCAATCTTTATGGCGCGCGAGAAAGTCATGATGCAGCACTCCTGAGTCGGCTTGTCGGCCTGTTCATAGCGCCCGATCGGGACAAATGCACCCCTTCACATCGGCCTCGACAGCCGCACCTGCCGGTTTCATCTTGCCACAAATACTCTCTGCCGAAGGCATACCACACAGCGGCCCTGCGAAACCGCAGCTAAGCGCCCGCCAGCCTGGCCAGCCGCGCATCACGCAGGCGCGCGAAATCATCACCTGCATGGTAGCTGGACCGCGTCAGCGGGGTGGCGGACACCATCAGGAACCCCTTTCCAAAGGCCGCTTTTTCATAGGCCTTGAATTCATCAGGCGTCACAAACCGGTCAACGCGGTGATGGCGCGGGGTCGGTTGCAGGTATTGGCCGATGGTAATGAAATCCACATCTGCCGCGCGCATGTCATCCATCACTTGCAGCACGCCTTGCCTGTCTTCACCCAGCCCCACCATAATGCCCGATTTGGTGAACATGGACGGGTCCAGTTCCTTGACGCGCTGCAACAGGCGCAGGCTGTGGAAATAACGCGCGCCGGGGCGCACTTCGGGATACAGGCCCGGCACGGTTTCCAGATTGTGGTTGAACACATCGGGGCGCGCAGCCACCACGGTTTCCAGCACCGATGGCGCGCATTTCAGGAAATCTGGCGTCAGGATTTCAATTGTCGTGTCGGGCGCGCGGTGGCGCACGGCGCGAATGGTCTGGGCAAAATGCTCTGCCCCGCCATCATCCAGATCATCGCGGTCCACCGATGTGATGACCACATGTTTCAGGCCCAGCTTTTCGACAGCATGCGCCACGCGCCCCGGTTCAAACGCGTCGAGCGTGTCGGGGCGGCCCGTGGCCACATTGCAAAACGTGCAGCCGCGCGTGCAGATCTCGCCCATGATCATCATGGTGGCGTGACCTTGCGACCAGCATTCGCCCACATTGGGACAACCGGCTTCTTCGCACACCGTGGTCAGCTTATGTTCGCGCATGATCTTGTGGGTTTCTGCATAACCCTTGCCGCCGGGGGCCTTGACGCGAATCCAGTCGGGTTTCTTGGGCTGGGCCTGCACCGCGCGGTGGGCTTTTTCCGGATGGCGCTGGTCAGGCAATTTCAAATCGCGCAAGGGTTACCCTCCTCTGGACGCTGCCAGTCTTCATCTAGCCCTAATTCAGGGCAAAAACAACGGGCACAGTTCACAGCGGCCATGCGCTGGCTGCATGGCCGCATCACACTGGCGCTGATCGCATGCGCGCGGCGGCAATCAGATCCTGCCCCGCCGCACACAGATGGGCGCCCAGATCATCGAACCACCCCCCCCCATCGGACGAGGCCCGGCGCAAAAGCGCAATCTGCCGGAAGGGTTCGGGTTGGCCAAAGCGCTGCAAGACAATGCCCTGCCCGCCCGCCGCTTCGGCGCGCACCGCCAGTTCGGGCAACAATGTCAGCCCGAACCCCTGCGCCACCAGCCCGCATAACGTGGACAGCGTGGATGCGCCCAGGTCCAGCCGCGTCTGGCGCCGGTCAATCGCGCAAAAGGCAAGCGCCTGATCGGCCAGACAATGCCCGTCATCCAGCAACAGCAAATGGTCGGGGTTCAGCGTGGTCGGGTCCAGCGCGCAGCGGCCCTGTTCCAGCGCACCGATGCGCCCTTCGGACCCCGCCAGCAAGAAGCGGTCCTGAAACAGCGGCGCAATAACCAGATCAGGCGCGGGCACAGGATCGGCCAGAACCACCGCGTCCAGCCGCCCTTCGCGCAAGCCCGACAGCAGGTCTGCCGTCTGTGCCTCGCGCAGGCGCAGATCGCGGGTAATGTCACCGGCACGCAACCGCGCCAGCGCGCCGGGCAGCAGATAAGGCGCAATCGTGGGAATCATGCCCAGCGTCAAGGCTGCCTGCAACCCCTGCCGCCGCGCCGAGGTTTCCAGTTCCATCGCTTCGGACAAAATACGTTCGGCACGCGCCAGAACGTCGCGCCCAGCGCGTGTCAGGCGCACATCGCGCGGCAACCGTTCCACCAGCGCCACGCCAAGAATGGCTTCCAGTTCCTTGATCTGCATGGACAGGGCCGGCTGTGTCACATTCGCCAATTCTGCCGCGCGGCCAAAATTGCGTGCCTGCGCAAGCGCACGGAAATAGGCAAGCTGCTTGAGGGTAACTTTCATAACTCAGCCTTATCAAATATGCTGAATATCTGCCAGATTACCTGATGATCGGCAAGCCTTAGCCCTTGGCATCGGCCTTGACCGCCAGATCACGCGCAATCGCGAAGGCACCGCGCACGCGTTCCTTCTCGGTGCTCCAGTCACGGCGCACGACAATCTTGTTGTCGCGCACCTTTGCCAGACCTTGCTGGTCGGTCACAAATTCCACCAACCCCGCAGGATTTGCGAATTTGTCGTTATGGAACTGGATTGTCGCGCCTTTTGGTCCTGCATCCAGCTTCGCGATGCCTGCGCGCTTGCATTCGGCCTTGATGCGCATGACGACCAGAAGCGTGTTCACTTCACGCGGCAGCTTTCCAAAACGGTCAATCAGTTCGGCGGCGAACCCTTCCAGATCAACCTTGTTGGTCAGCCCCGACAACCGCCGATACAGGCCAAGGCGCACATCCAGATCGGGCACATAGTCCTCTGGTATCAGCACCGGCACGCCCAGATTGATTTGCGGCGCCCATTGACCGTCCAGATCGGAGAGATCCGCAATCTCGCCCGAACGGATCTTGGCAATCGTGTCTTCCAGCATCTGTTGATACAATTCATAGCCGACCTCATTGATATGGCCGGATTGTTCCTCGCCCAGAATATTGCCCGCGCCGCGCAGGTCCATATCATGGCTGGCCAGGTTGAACCCCGCCCCAAGACTGTCCAGACTGGCCAGCAAGCGCAGGCGTTTCTGGGCCTGCGGGGTCAGCGGCGCGCGCGGTTTCGTGGTCAGGAAACAATAGGCGCGCGTTTTTGCCCGCCCGACACGCCCACGTATCTGATACAATTGCGACAGCCCGAACATATCAGCGCGATGCACGATCATCGTATTGGCGCGCGGAATATCAAGGCCCGATTCAACGATACTGGTCGCGACCAGCACGTCATATTTGCCATCATAAAACGCGTTCATCCGTTCATCCAGATCGCCGGCGGCCATTTGGCCATTCGCTGTCACATAGCTGATTTCAGGGACATGATTGCGCAGGAAATCTTCAACTTCCGGCAGGTCGGAAATACGCGGCACCACGAAAAACGACTGCCCCCCGCGATAATGTTCGCGCAACAACGCCTCGCGCAGGGTAACGGTATCGAATTCACTGACATAAGTGCGGATGGCCAGCCGGTCCACAGGCGGGGTCTGGATGATGGACAGATCGCGCACCCCTGTCAGCGACAGTTGCAGCGTGCGCGGGATGGGCGTTGCCGTCAGTGTCAGCACATGGATGTCACTGCGCAATTCCTTCAGCCGTTCCTTATGGCCTACGCCGAAATGCTGTTCTTCATCGATGACCAGCAACCCCAGATTGGCGAATTTCACCCCCTTGGCCAGCAGCGCATGGGTGCCGATACAAATATCGACTGTGCCCTTGGCCAACCCTTCGCGGGTGGCGTTGGCATCCTTGGCGGACACGAAACGCGACAGCGGCCTGACCACGACCGGCAGACCACGGAAGCGTTCCGAAAATGTCTTGAAATGCTGGCGCGCCAATAGCGTGGTCGGTGCGATGACGGCCACCTGCACCCCCGACATGGCCGCGATGAAGGCCGCGCGCATGGCCACTTCGGTCTTGCCGAACCCCACATCGCCCACCACCAGCCGGTCCATCGGGCGGCCACTGTCGAAATCGTCCAGCACATCTTCAACCGCGCGCAACTGGTCATCGGTTTCGGCATAGGGAAAGCGGGCCAGAAATTCGTCCCACATCCCTTCGGGCGGGCTGAATTGGGGGGCGCTGCGCAACTGGCGTTCGGCCGCGATGCGGATCAGCTTGTCTGCGATTTCGCGGATACGCTGTTTCAGCCGCGCTTTCTTGGCCTGCCATGCGCCCCCGCCCAGCCGGTCCAGCAGCCCTTCTTCATGGCCATAGCGCGACAGCAGTTCGATATTTTCCACAGGCAGGAACAGACGGTCGCCGCCCGCATATTCCAGCGCAATGCATTCATGCGGCGCGCCCATAGCCGTGATGGTTTCCAGCCCCGTATACCGCCCCACACCGTGGTCGACATGCACAACCAGATCACCGGGCGACAGGCTTTGCGCTTCGGTCAGGAAATTCTCGGCGCGTTTGCGCCCTTTGGCGCGTCCGACCAGCCGTTCGCCCAACACGTCCTGTTCGGAAATTACAGTCAGGTTGGGCGCTTCAAAGCCCTGATCCAGCGGCCAGACTGTCAGAAACAGCCGCCCCTTGGACGCCGGGCCAATCTCGCGCGCGGTGGCGATGTGCTGCGCTGCCCCTGCCCCGTGGTCTTCCAGCAGGCCCGCCAGCCGTTCGCGCGCGCCGTCCGAATGGCTGGCAATCACCACATCGCCCAGCTTGCGCCGGTCATTGATATGCGCGGCCAGCGCGTCAAAGACATTCGTTTCCGCCTGCCGTTCGGGGGCAAAGCTGCGGCCCATCCGCCCGCCTGCATCCACAACCCCCGGCCCCGGTGCGGTTTTCAGGGGCTGCACCTGAAGAACGCGGCGCGATGACAGCGCGCGCTCCCATGCAGCTTCATCCAGATATAACTGTTCAGGGGGACAAGGCTTATAGATGGTGTCCAGCCGCTTGCGGTCGGCCATCGCTTCGCGGCGGGCATCATACTGGTCCGCAATCCCGTCCCAGCGCGATATGCGCGCGGGCGTGATCTGGTCATCAAGCATGACACTGGCATCTGGCAGGTAGTCGAACAGCGTTTCCATGCGCGCATGAAAGAAGGGCAACCAATGCTCCATGCCCTGATGCTTGCGCCCCGCGCTGACCGCTTCATAAAGCGGGTCATCACTGCCGGCGGCACCGAATTCGATGCGGTAATTCTGCCGGAACCGCGTGATCGCGGCCTCATCCAGAATAATCTCGGATACGGGGGCAAATTCCACCACATCCAGCTTTTCCAGACTGCGCTGGGTGGCCGGGTCAAACCGGCGCGCGGCTTCCAGCACGTCACCGAACATGTCCAGCCGCACAGGGCCAAGCTCGCCGGGGGGATAAATATCGATAATTCCGCCGCGAATGGCATAGTCGCCCGGTTCGGTCACTGTTGGGGCCTGTGTGAACCCCATACGCACCAGCCAGCCGCGCAAGGCCCCTTCGTCAATGCGCCGCCCGACCTGCGCCACGAAGGACGCCCCCGCCACCACGTCGCGGGCAGGCACGGCCTGCATGGCCGCTGATAGTGTTGTCAACAGAACAAACGGCCCCGGCACCCCATGGGCAAGCGCAGCAAGCGTGGCCATGCGCGCGCTGGACACATCAGCATTGGGGGACACCCGGTCATAGGGCAGACAATCCCAAGCCGGAAAACGCAGAACCGTCAGTTCGGGCGCGAAGAAGGCCAGCGCGCGGGCCATCGCCTCGGCGCGTTTGTCGTCGCGGGCGACATGCAGCAGGGGCGCGCCGGATTTTTCCAGCTCGCGCGCCAGCAAGGCGGCGTCAAAACCTTCGGGCGCTCCGCCCAGTGTGATCTGCGAAAAGGTGTGTGTCATCGCGCCTGACCTACCCCGCGCTGATCCGGTGTCAATGCCTGAAATCCGTCCATTGCCCCTAGATCGACAGGACAGAGGCCGTCATGACCCGCAACATGCCCCAGATTGCTGTCAGGAAAATGATCACAACCCCCAGCAGCTGCACCCACAGCCTGTGGCGCAACAGCGCGCGCAGCAGCCTGTCTTCATCCAGCCTTTCGCGTTCAATCCGGAAGGCCAGCCGCAACACCATCAGGCGGGTTATTGTCAACGGCAGCAGCAACAGAAATAACGCCTGCGCAAATTCCAGCCCGTAAACAAACGCCAGAACAAAGATAAGCGACATTACCGCCGTCACAAAGGCCATGATCCAGTGACCGATATTGCGCACCATCGTCAACATGCGCCGGACATGGATTTCAACCAGTGTCTGCACATCGGCCATTGTGTGCCCGCCATTGCGGCGCGCCTGAACGATCATGTCATAGGACACCCCAAGCACATTATGCGTTACCGCAGACCAGAACAACGCAACCACAATCCAGAACCAGACCGAGGAAAAGGACCGCATATCGATCAGGCTTAGGATGTTATCAAGAAGGGCCAAAGCGGTCTGCTCCTGCATGGGCGGGTATCACTGCACGGGCGGCACCCGCCCTACTTCTTGCAACGGCAGGGGGCGCGGCGCAAGGGGCGGGGCCGCACGCACATCGCCTAATTGCGCGGCAGCGTTAGCCCTATCACCCCAAGATTGCGCTAACGTGTTCGCACGAAACAGGTTTTGACCCTTTTTTCGCCCTGATGTGCTGTCTATACCCACCCTTAAGCAGCACAGCGCGGAGAGTGGGACATGACAATCACCATTGGCATCAACGGATTCGGGCGCATCGGGCGCTGCACGCTGGCGCATATTGCCGAAAGCGCCCGCAATGACGTGGAAGTGGTCAAGATCAACGCCACCGGCCCGATTGAAACCAACGCGCATTTGCTGAAATACGATTCCGTGCATGGGCGGTTTCCCGGGACCATCCGGGTTGATGGCAACACGATTGATCTGGGGCGCGGACCAATCAAGGTGATGTCCACCTATAACCCCGAAGAACTGGACTGGGACGGGGTGGATGTGGTGCTGGAATGCACCGGAAAATTCAACGACCGCGACAAGGCGGCGGTGCATCTGGGGCGCGGGGCGTCGCGTGTGCTGGTTTCGGCGCCTGCCAAAAATGCGGATGCCACCATCGTCTATGGGGTGAACCATCGCAGTTTGCGCGCAGACCAACTGGTTGTGTCCAACGGGTCGTGCACCACCAATTGCCTTGCCCCGCTTGCCAAGGTTCTCAATGACGCCATCGGCATTGAATCCGGCGTCATGACCACCGTGCACAGCTACACCGGCGACCAGCCCACACTGGACCGCCGCCACAAGGACCTGTATCGGGCGCGCGCCGCAGCCATGGCCATGATCCCCACATCAACCGGCGCCGCCAAAGCCCTGGGCGAGGTGCTGCCGGAACTGGCGGGCAAACTGGACGGAACAGCGCTGCGCGTGCCCACGCCCAATGTCAGCGCGGTGGATCTGACCTTCTATGCGGGGCGCGATGTCACTGTGGAAGAAGTCAACGCCATCATGCGCGACGCCGCAAACGGGCCTATGGGCGCAGTTCTGGCCTATGATCCCGAACCCAAAGTGTCCATCGATTTCAACCACACGCCGCATTCGTCCATCTTTGCACCCGACCAGACCAAGGTTGTGGGCGGGCGCATGGTGCGTGTGCTGGCATGGTATGACAATGAATGGGGCTTTTCGTGCCGCATGGCAGATGTGGCCGCCGCGATGGGCCGCTTGATCCACTGAACACATCTGCGCAAGGCATAGCCCGAAGGCCCGCCCCCGAAAGGCGGGCTTTTTCATGCGACGCTCTGTCCCCTTCCGCGCGGCACGGCCTGCTGATACACATTCACAAAATCATAAAGGTTGTTGAGAATGCGCTGTCTTGCCCCTTTGCTGATTGCCCTGTCAGTTCTAAACACCCCCGCCATCGCCGGTCAGGTGTTCACCGCCCAACCATCGGCGCAGCAATTGCAGGAAGCGCCAGTGCTGCTGGTCGATATTCGACAGCCCCATGAATGGATCGAAACCGGGGTTTTGCCAAATGCAGTGTTACTGCCATTCGACACGCCAGATACATTTCTGGCCGCATTGCGCCCGCATTTGCAACCCGGCCAGCCTGTTGCGCTGATCTGCCGGACGGGCAGCCGCACAAGCCGCGCGGCGCGCATTCTGGCCCAACAGCTGGATGTGCCGGTTATCGACGTGCAGGGCGGAATGTTCGGGTTGATGGACGCGGGCTATACCCCTGAACGCCCGACCCGCGCACAGGGCTGCACCATCTGTTAGCGCAGCCCCAAGGGGCCACCGCCCCCCCGCGCGGCAGGATGTTTTCCCGCTTGCCGCTTGATTTTCCTGTCCCGATCATGTTAGCGCAATCACAGAATTTGAAACCACGCTTCAAACATGGGGAATAGCCTGATGACCACACGTCTTGCCATTAACGGGTTTGGCCGTATCGGGCGGCTGGTGCTGCGCGCCCTGGTCGAACAGAACCGCGATGATCTGGAAATCGTTGCCATCAACGACCTTGGCCCGGTTGAAAACAGCGCGCATTTGCTGCGCTTTGATTCCGTGCATGGGCGGTTCCCGACAACCGTGACTGTTGACGGTGACAGCATTGATGTCGGGCGCGGCCCCATCAAGGTGACCGCAGAACGCGATCCCGCTAACCTGCCTTGGGATGACATCGACATCGTGCTGGAATGCACTGGTATTTTCACCGACGCCGAGAAGGCCAAGGTGCATCTGGGGCGCGCGGGCAAGGTTCTGGTATCGGCCCCCTCTGGCGGCGCGGACAAGACCATTGTGTTTGGCGTGAACCATGACCAGTTGACCGCTGCGGACCGCATTGTGTCCAACGGGTCCTGCACCACCAATTGCCTTAGCCCGGTGGCCAAGGTGTTGCATGACACTGTGGGTATTTCGCGTGGCTTCATGACCACCATCCACAGCTATACGGGCGACCAGCCCACGCTGGACACCATGCACAAGGACATGTATCGCGCCCGCGCCGCCGCCATGAGCATGATCCCCACATCGACGGGCGCGGCGCGCGCTGTGGGTCTGGTGCTGCCCGAACTGAACGGCAAGCTGGACGGCGTTGCCATTCGCGTGCCAACACCCAATGTGTCGGTCGTGGACCTGACATTCGAGGCGATGCGCGATGTCACCGCCGAGGAAATCAACGCCGCAATGGTTGCCGCTGCCGCTGATGGCCCGCTGAAGGGCATTCTGGGCGTGACCGACCAGCCCAATGTCAGCATGGATTTCAACCATGATCCGCGGTCCAGCATTTTCCATCTGGACCAGACCAAGGTTCTGGAAGGGCGCATGGTGCGTGTTCTTAGCTGGTATGACAATGAATGGGGCTTTTCAAACCGCATGCTGGACACAGCGGCGGCCATGGCCCGCGCGGGCTGAATACCCCTTGCGCGCGCAGGCCATGGGCCAGGCGCGCGCACCATCTTCAGGCGAATAAACCGGCCCGCGCCCGAAAACAGGTGTGGCCCAGCATGGCGCGCAATCCGCCGACAGCCCCGCTTGCGCCCCGAACACCTGAAAAATGGTTCGATTTATCCAGATCATAGGCTTAATGTCGGCGGGGAACGCACCAGTTGCGCTTTGCCTTAATTGCCGAAAAGCGGGCCAGTCTTATGCAAAAGAAACACACTGCGTTGTTTACCACACGCGTGCGCGACGCCTTGCCGACCCTGCATCCCAGTGAAAAGCGGCTGGCCGAACTGGTGCTGAATTTTCCGGGCGAACTGGCCAGCTATTCCGCGACAGAACTTGCGCGGCTGGCGAATGTTTCCAACGCCACGGTGACACGTTTCGTGCGCAAGGTGGGCTACACCAATTTCGAAGAAGCCCGCCAGCATGTCCGCGACAACAAGCAAGCGGGCGCGTCCCTGTTTCGTGTGGCCCCCGGAACCCCCGGCAAAAAGGACTTCATCGCCGCCCATGTGTTGCAGGCGCATTCCGATATCGAACAAACATTCCATATGATTGCAGAAGCCGAAATCGATGCACTGGCGCGTCAGATCATTGCATCGCGGCGGGTGTGGTTGTTGGGCACGCGGCGCAGTGCGAACTTTGCCCAGTATCTGGGTTTGCAGATGTTTCAGGTCATCCCGCAAATCACCATCATTCCGTCCAATAATGAAACGCTGGGCGAAGCAATTTCCGCAATTTCCAGCAAGGATTGTGTCATCGCCTTCGGGTTGCGCCGGTCGCTTAGCAGTCTGCCGCAAGTGATGGGGCAGGTTGTGAAAAGCGGCGCAAGTGTTGCCTATGTCCACGATACGAACGCCCTGCCGGAACTGCCCTTCACATGGCGGTTTGCCTGCGAGACGGCCTCGCCCGGGCCGCTGTTCAATCATGTGGCGGTGCTGACACTGTGCCATATCATTGCAACGCGCGTGATCGAACATTCCGGCGTTGCAGGCCGGCACAGGATGCGCGCGATCGAAGCCATCCATGGTGATCTCGACGAGGTCTAGAACGGGTCTGTGGACGGCTGCTGCCAAGGTTTGCCCCGTCCAAGGCAACTGGCCCTTCCCTGCCCGAGTCGCGCAACGCCAATGGCTATGCCGACTCAAAACTGGCGAAAAATTACGCGCGTTGCGCGCAAACTGGACATCAGCCCCTGCATGCAGGGATTTATGACAGCCGCGCAAGAAAAGTAATTTTCAGAATAACCCAGACCGTGCAAAAATTTTAACATTACCAGATCGCGTCCGTCATACCCCAACAAAGGATCATTGCCATGGCCATTCGTCACGTCCTGCTTGCATCGACTTTCGCATTATCGCTGCCCGGTGCGGCATTTGCGAACCCGACAGTCCTGCAAATCAACTCCTCGCTGCCCGATGGGTCATTTGCCCATGTTTTCCTGACCGAATACGCCAAACGCGTGGAAGACGCGATGTCAGACAAGATTGATGTGCAAATCTTCATGGGCAATACATTAGGGTCGGAAGAAGACGTGTTGCAGGGCCTGGGCTTTGGCACGCATCACGCGTCCTTGTCTGCCTCTGCGGTGGTGCAGATCAACCCGCGCGCGGCAATTTTCGACCTGCCTTATCTGTTTGCAGACCGCGCCGCAGTCCAGACCTTCGCCGCAAGCCCGGCTGGCGATATGCTGGCCGAAGGGTTTTCCGATGCGGGCATGCGGCTTGTGGCACTTTGGGATAACGGGTTTCGGGTCATTACCAATTCGGTGCGCCCCATCACCACCCCCGATGATCTGGTCGGTCTGAAAATCCGCACCCCCACAAGCCGCCAACGTGTCGAGATGTTCAACACCCTTGGTGCAAACGCAACACCCCTGTCATTTGGAGAGGTGTATTCAGCGCTGGATCAGGGTGTCGTCGACGGGCAGGAAAACCCTGCTCAGATCACGGAATCTGCACGCCTGTATGAAGTGCAAAGCTACATGTCGATGTCGAACCATGTATATCTGCCCACATTCCTGTTGTTTGGCGAACCCTTCCTTGCCAGCCTTGATGACGACACGCGCGCGCAATTGCTGGATATTGCCGCGGACATGGCGTCATGGACCTTCGCATGGGGAGAGGAGACAGATGCGACTGTCGTGGCCGAACTGGCCGACAAGATCGCTATAAATGACGTCGACTTCGCAGCGTTTCAGGCCGCCGCCCTGCCCCTGTATGAAAGCCCCACATTTGTCGATGTGGCCGGGGCCGACATGGTTGCCGCGACCCTGTCCGCACTAGGCATCGAGTGACGGATCGCGGCCATGGAGATGATTGAAAAGATTATTCTGCGTCTGGACGCGGCAGTGCAGTGGATGCTGGACGCGTTTGTCATCTTCATGGCCGGGGCGCTTCTGGTCTTGCTGAACTATGCGGTATATTCGCGCTTCATCCTGAATTCGTCCGTATCATGGGGCGAGGAACTGCCCGCACAAATGCTGGCCGCGCTTACATTTATCGGCGCGGCCTATCTGACACGCACGAATGAGCATCTGGGATTTGACAGCGTTCTGCGCAGCCTGCCGCAGATGATGCAAAGGGTCGTTATGGGCCTGAACCTGATGCTGATGGCATGGCTGGGCGGCGTGCTGGCCTGGTATGGCGGCAAGGCCGCGCTAAGCTTCGGTGCGCGCCAACTGATTTCGGTTGATCTGCCTGTCATGTTGTTTCGCGCGGCCATGCCGCTGGGCGGTGCACTGATCGTGTTGATCTGTCTTGTCCGGCTGGCGGGCCTGCTGACCAACCGGATCACCCCCCATGACCTTATGACGCAAAGTGACGGCTGATGTTTCTGGACCCTGGCTATATAATCCTTATCCTGCTGGTCGGCCTGCTGATGATGGGCATGCCGATTGCCTTCGTGCTGGGCGTGACCGCATCGGTCATGATCATGCTGGACCCGGCAGTGGTGCCGCAAATCATCGGGCTGATCCCGTTTGGCGGCGCCAACAACTATCTGCTGGTTGCGGCGCTGTTGTTCATGATCGCGGGCGAAATCATGAACCAGGGCAAGATCGCAGAAAAGCTGATCGCCTTTGCATCTTCGCTTGTCGGGCATATTCGTGGCGGGCTGGCCCATGTCAATATTCTGACATCGCTGTTCTTTTCGGAAATATCGGGCACAGCGACATCTGACGCCGCCGCCATCGGGTCGGTGATGATTCCGCAGATGAAAAAGCGCGGCTATCCGGCGGCCTTTGCAGCGGCAGTTACGTCCACATCTGCAACAATGGCCATTATTGTGCCCCCCAGCCTGAACCTGATCCTGTATGCGTATGTGGCCAATGCCTCGATCGCGCAGCTTTTTGCAGCGGGCATTGTGCCGGGGTTTCTGGTATGTTTCCTGCTGATCATGACCGCCTATTTCATATCCGTCAAACGGGGCTACCCGACCGAAGGGGCGTTTTCATGGGCGCGGGTTGCCGCCACCGGCAAGGATGCTGCAGTGCCTTTGACACTGCCCATCCTGATTTTGGTGGGCATTCTGGGCGGAATTTTCACAGCAACCGAAGCCGGTGCCGTGGCGGCGCTATGGTCCATCATCATGGCCGCGTTCCTGTATCGGACAGTAACAGTTGCCGCGTTTCTGGACACATTGCGCATTGCCGGAAAACGCAGCGCGATGTTGATGTTCATTGTGGCAACATCAACCTTGCTGGGGTGGTATCTGACCAACCAGCGCATTCCACAGGATATTGCGAATGCCATCCTTGGCATTTCCGAAAATTACTGGATTGTGCTGCTGGCCATCAATGTGTTTTTCCTGTTGGCAGGCACCATTGTGCATGGCACGCCCGCCATTCTTATGCTGGTGCCGATCTTTCTGCCGCTGGCCGACCAATTGGGAATTGACCGGGTGCATTTCGGGCTGATCATCACCATCAATCTGGGAATCGGGCAGCAAACGCCGCCTGTGGCGTCGGTGGTGCTGATCACCTGCGCGATTGCGCGCATTTCGCTGGCGCAGATCATTCCGTCAATGCTGTGGTTCATCGGCGCGATGCTGATTGCGCTGGCACTGGTCAATATATTCCCGGCCATTGTGCTTTGGCTGCCATCGGTGTTGTTGTAACGCGATGCGGGTGCTTGTTGTAAATCCGAACACCAATATCGGTGTAACCCGGCGCATTGATCTGGCCGCGCGCGCCGCCGCACGACCAGGGGATGTGGTTCGCACAGTTCCGGCGGCATTCGGGCCTGATCTGATTGTCACACCGGCCGACAGCGTTCATGCTATGCAAGGTGTGTTGGCGGCCGTCGATCAGCATCATGATGGTATGGACGCCATCGTGCTGGCGTCTTTCGGGGATACGGGCCTTGATCAGGTCCGCGCGCGCACCGGCAAGCCGGTGGTCGGGATCGCGCAGTCCGCCCTGACACAGGCACTGGCGCATGGACCGCGTTTTTCCATTGTGTCCTTCAGCCCCAGTGTGCAGGCGTCGTTGCGCGCAATTGTTGCCCATTACGGTTTGCTGGACCATCTGGCAGATGTCACCGTGCTGGAAAACAGCATGTGGTCTGACCCCGGACACATCCATCACGAATTGGCGCAACCCTTGCTGCAGCTGTGCCAGCAACGCGCCAAGGCGGGCGGGATTGACAGTATTGTTCTGGGGGGCGGGCCTTTGGCTGGTCTGGCACAGAACTTCGCGCCATATATCGACCTGCCGATTGTCGATGGCACGACAGCCGCGCTGCATGTTTTGCGCGCGATGCTGTCAGAATAAACCGCGCGGCCCGACACCACACCCTTGGCACAGGCCAAAACGCCGAAGGACTATCGCTAAAGGGATTCAGAACGCTTCGGCCTGCTGCATCGCGGCAATGTCAGGGTGGCGGGGCCTGTTTCAGCGCGCATTGTATCCCCAGAAATTCGGCCACCGGCTTTGTGCCCCATAGCCCAAACCGCTTGACTATGGCGCATGGACAAGACCAAGCTTGCGTCATGCAAAACGCGACGCACCACCAGCTTGACATGCGCCCCACCCGGCGGCTTGCTATGACAGGGGCCTTGCGGCAGGCAATCGATTTTCTGAAACTTGACAATCAGGCCCTGGCGCAGCGGCTGAAAACGCTGTCAGATGCCAATCCCGCCCTTGGCTTGCGCAATCTGCCGCCCCAGCCGGGCAGCACGCCCCCCCCGCCATCACGGCCGGTAGCGCCCGGCGCGGGGGGCACCGCGCTGACGGAATTGCGGCTTGCCGCGCCTGATGCCAGCCTGCGCGACCATGTCGCAACCGAAATCGCAATTGCGTTTCGCACGCCCGAAGACCAGCGCATCGCGTCCATCTTCGCGGAGGCACTGGAACCCACGGGCTGGCTGGGCGAACCACTTGCGACACTGGCCATGCGTGCGGGTTGCGCAGCTGATCACGCCCAACGCATTCTGATGCGCCTGCAACAGATCGAACCTGCAGGTATATTCGCCCGCGATCTTGCGGAATGCCTGCGCCTTCAGGCCAGTGAACGCGGGCTGTTGAATGACGCCATGGCCACCGTTTTGCAGCATCTGGACCTGATAGCGCGCGGAAAAATCGATACCCTGGCAGAGCTTTGCAACACCGACGCAAGCCAGATCATGGGTCTGATCGGACAGATCCGCAGTTTTGACCCCAAGCCCGGACTGGTATTTGCACCCGCCGACACCCCGATCAGGCCGCCAGATGCCATAATCCATGACGCCGGACCGGATGGCTGGCGTGTCGAACTGAATGACGCAACGACACCCGAAATCACACTACGCCCGCCGCCCGAAGGCACCGCAAACGATGACGCCTATGATGCGGCCCTTGCCGAAGCGCGCTGGATTCTGCGCGCTGTGTCGCGGCGCAATGCGACAGTGCTGCGCGTTGTTGGTGCCGTGGTGACCCTGCAATCGGATTTCCTGCGCAACGGGGTGTCCGGGTTGCGCCCCCTGACCCGCGTTCAGGTCGCCGATCAGGCGGGGCTACATGAAACAACCATCGGACGCGTGGCCACTGCAATGCTGATCCAGACCCCGCAAGGCACATTGCCGCTGCGCAGCCTGTTTGGACCTGCGCTGAAGGCCACCGCCGACGGGGACGCCATCGCCGCAAGCGCCGTTCGCCACAGGTTGCGCGAAATTATTGGCGCAGAAAACCCTGCTGCCCCCCTGAATGATGCCGCGCTGGCCGACATTCTGGCCACTGAGGGCATTCAGGTGGCCAGACGCACCATTGCGAAATATCGCGACCTTATCGGGGCGGGGTCGTCGCACCAACGCCGCACCCGCTACAAGTTGACGCGCGCAACGGACCGCTGACCCCTTGTGTGCAAGTTGTCCAGAATGCGTGAAAATCACGCGAATTGTCCGTGCCTGCCGCAGCAAGAATTTTTCAAAACGGATATAACAACATAATAAATAAAGGTTTTTCTGAACCTTTTTGTATGTGGAATTTTGGCACGATTACTGCATTAAACTGGTGCAGGTATATTCTTCGCCTGCCAATGCAAACCTTCGGCCATTCCGGTCGTCGGATGAAACAGGGAGACTCGGACCATGAGAATTTTCCACCGAACTCTTGTCGCTTCGGCCATTGCGCTTTGCGCTGCCCCGGCGGTTCACGCACAGGAGTTGATCGTTGGCTTTACCCGCGACGCCGATACGCTGGACCCTGCCAACCACCGAAACCGGGAAACCGAAACCATCATTCGCAATATCTATGATGGCATTCTGACGCGGTCTTCGGACATGCAGATCCATCCCGAAATTGCCGAAAGCTACACGCAGGTTTCACCCACTGTCTATGACTTTACCATCCGTTCCGGGATTACCTTTCACGACGGGTCAAGCCTGACAATCGAGGATGTGAAATTCACGCTGGACCGCGTCGTTCAGGAAGGCGGCATGGGCAATGGCCAGTCCAGCCCGCGCGCAAGCCTGATGGGACCCGTGGAATCAGTCGAGATCATGGATGACACCACCATCCGCATTTCCCTAAGTGAACCATGGCCGCTGCTGCCTGCCATGCTGCCCCATCAACAGATCGTCTCGCGTGCCCATGTGGACGCTGTCGGGTCTGACGGCATGGCCACCCAACCCATGGGGTCCGGCCCATTCCGACTGGCCGACTGGCGGCGCGGGGATTCCGTTGTTCTGGAACGGTTTGACGACTATTATGGTGGCGCAACAGGCATTCCCGAAGCTGGCCCTGCCTGTGTGGAGCGCGTCATTTTTCAGGTGATCCCGGAATCGGCTTCGCGTGTGGCCGCGCTGCTGTCGGGGGATGTGCATATCATCAACGAACTGCCGCCCCATTCCATGAATCAGGTCAATAACAGCCCCAATGCGCAAGTCATGGCCGTGAACGGCACGCGCAGCTTCTTTCTGGCCATGAACAATCAAGGCGAGATATTCGACGATGTGCTGGTGCGTCAGGCTGTGGCGCATGCAATTGACCGTGACCTGATCATTGACCGCATTCTTGGCGGCACCGCCACCACGATTGACGGTATCCTAAGCCCGGATGCCTTTGGCAAGAACCACGACCTGCCCAGCTATGCCTATGATCCCGACCGTTCGCGCGAATTGCTGGCGCAAGCAGGCTATCCCGACGGTATTTCAATCACGCTCGACACCGAAGGGTCGCTGCGCGACACCGCCGAAGCGATTGCCTCGCTGTTGACGAATGCTGGCATCACCACGCGCGTGCAGGTTGGCGAAGGCACCTTGCTGACGCAAAAATGGCGCACGCAGGGCGGCGCGAAAGAAGGCGACATGTATCTAAGTTCGTGGGGAAATTCCACGCTTGACCCCTTCGATATTTTCGTGCCGACCCACCGCACCGATGACCGCGGCAATTCGGCGGGCTATGCCAACCCTGAATTGGATGCGCTGCTGGACGAAGCCGGGGTGGAACTGGACCGCGACAGACGCGGCGAGTTGTACCAGCAGGCCGAAGCACTGGTGAACGCAGATGTGCCCTATATCTATCTGTGGGTTCCCCAAGACCTGTATGGGGTGTCAACACGCATCAGCAACTGGTCCCCCAGCCCCGACAGCCGCATCAACCTGCATCGGGCTTGCCTGAACTGAAACCCTTGCTGTTGCGCAGGACAGCCACCGCTGTTTTGCGCAACAGCACTTTGCGCAACCCCGGATCGTATCGCGTTCATTGGCACCCACGCGACCCGATCTTATTTTCCAGGAACGCATGTTATCCGTCCAGAAAGCCGGTAGCCAGTTTTCTGCGACATGCTCTGACGCACATCCTTCCAGCTTTGTGCAACTGCCCAAGGACATCGGCTGCTTGTGGCCAGATGTCCTTGCAACCGGGAGAACGGCATGACCTTGACCAAGCTTCTTGAACGACTGGTGCAACTTGTGCCCGTGCTTCTGGGGGTAAGCGTGATTGTCTTTGTGATGATGGCGCTGACACCGGGTGACCCGATCCAGATCATGATCGGTGATCAGATCGTCACCCCCGAACAGGAAGCCCAGATGCGGCGCGATATCGGCCTTGACCGGCCCATGGTGGAACGCTTCTTCGTCTTCCTTGGCAATGCCATCCAGTTCGATTTCGGCCAAAGCTTCTATCATCGTCGCCCTGTGGCTGATGTTATTATCGAACGCCTGCCAGCCACAATCGAATTGACCCTTGTTGCGATGATTATCGCGCTGGTGACGGCTATTCCGCTGGGTGTTCTGGCGGCGGTGCGCAAGAATTCCATTTTTGACCGCATTGCCACTGTGGGCGGCCTTCTGGGCGTGTCCTTGCCGGGGTTCTGGTTCGGTATTTTGCTGTTGATGCTGTTTGCAGTGCATCTGAATATCCTGCCGGTTGCAGGGCGCATCAACTATGGCATCAGTCAAGGCATCACGCCCTATACGCATTTCCTGTTGATTGACACATTGCTGAACGGGCGTCTGGACGCGTTTCGCAATGCACTGGCCCATATTGCCCTGCCCGCGATCACGCTTGGCCTGCCCATGACTGCCATTTTGATGCGCGTAACCCGCACGGCAATGCTGGAAGTGCTGCGCGCCGACTACATCACCTTCGCGCAAGCCAAGGGCCTAAGCCGGCAGCGTATTTTATGGCGTCACGCGCTGAAGAACGCGCTTATTCCGACCGTTTCGGTGGCGGCCATTGAAACCGGCAGTCTGCTGGGGGGGAATATGATCATCGAAACTGTTTTCGGCTGGCCCGGTCTGGGACGGCTGGTGGTCGAGAGCATTTTCGTGCGCAACTACCCCTTGGTGCAGGCGGCGGTGCTTCTTTATGCCGTCATCTATGTGATGCTGAACTTCTTCGCTGATATTCTGTATACCATTCTTAACCCGAGGGTGAAGCTGTGAGCGTGATAGAGCAAAGCCCCCCCGTTGTCGCGGAATCCCTGTTCCGGCGCAACATGGCCGCCTTTATGGAAAACCGCCTTGCCTTCGGGTCCGCGATTGTGGTGGTTCTGTTCATCCTGATGGCAGTTTTCGCGCCATGGATTGCGCCCAACGACCCTTATGCGACCAATCTTTTCTTTCGGCTGCAACCCCCGGTCTGGATGGAAGGCGGGGACTGGGCCTATCCGCTTGGTGCGGATTCCCTGGGCCGGTGCATTCTGTCACGCATCATCTATGGCGCACGCATTTCCATCTTCATCGGGGCAGCTGTCATTCTGGTGGCCACCAGCATAGGTATTCTGGCGGGGCTGGCGGCAGGGTATCTGCGCGGCTGGGTCGATGTGGTGATTTCGCGGCTGGTCGATATTTTGCTGGGCTTTCCCTACCTGATCTTTGCCATCGGGTTGATGGCAATGATGGGACCGGGCTTGGGCAATATTATCCTTGCGCTGGCCTACAAGGAATGGGTCATCCCCTGCCGCGTGGTGCGCGGGGAAACGCTGGTCACGCGCGAACTGGAATATGTCGAGGCCGCGCGCGCCCTTGGCGCATCTGGCCGCCATATCATGCTGCGCGAGATTTTGCCCAACATCCTGTCGCCGGTGATTGTGGTTGCCACCATCCGCATGGCCCATGTCATCATTCTGGAAGCGTCCCTGTCATTTCTTGGTCTGGGGGTGCAGCCGCCAACCGCAAGCTGGGGCGCAATGGTGGCGGACGGGCGCGCCTTCATCCTTGAAAGCTGGTGGGTTTCAACCTTTCCGGGGCTGGCCATTTTGCTGCTGGTTCTTGCCATCAACGTGGCCAGCCAAGGGCTGCGCGACGCATTTGACCCGAGGTTTACAGAATGAGCGATCCGATCCTTCTGGAAGTGCGCGGGCTGCGCACCGTCTTTGACACACGCGCCGGACAGGTTTGTGCGGTGGACGGCGTGGATGTCACGGTCCAGCGTGGCGAATGCCTTGGCATTGTGGGCGAATCCGGTTCGGGCAAATCCGTAACCTTCGCATCGGTCATGGGCCTGGTGCGCCCGCCCGGGCGAATTGAGGCCGGCGAAATCATCTTTGAAGGGACCGATCTTCGCAAACTGCCGCCACGCCAGATGCAAGCCTTGCGCGGGCGTGACATTGCCATGACGATGCAAGATGCGCTGACCGCGCTGAACCCAGCCCTGACCATCGGATTGCAGCTTGCCGAAATGCTGGATGCACATGCAGATGACCTGCCGCGCCGCGGGGCGGCACGCAGGCAGGCCATCCGCGAACGCTCGGTGCACATGCTGGATCTGGTGGGCATTCCATCGGCCGGCGATCGTCTGGGCCAGTATCCGCATGAATTTTCCGGCGGCATGCGCCAGCGGATCATGATTGCCATCGCGCTGGCGTCCAAGCCGCGCCTGCTGATCGCGGATGAACCGACAACTGCACTGGACGTCACCATTCAGGCGCAAGTGCTTGAACTGATCTCGAACCTGCGCACCGAACTGGGTATGAGTGTGGTGCTGATCACCCATGATCTGGGCGTTGTGGCCGAACATTGCGACCGTGTTATGGTCATGTATGCAGGTCAGGTGGTGGAAGAAGGGCCAACAGACAGTGTTATTCGCGCCCCCGGCCACCCCTATACGCGCGGGTTGCTGGCATCGATTCCGCGTGCTGCATTGCGGGGCCAGCCCATCCGCCCGATTCAAGGACAGGTGCCCGACCTGATCGACCTGCCGCCGCAATGCCGTTTTCTGGACCGCTGCCCGCACGCGGATAAGGATTGCCGCCATCTTATCGACATGCACCCCGCCGGACCGGGCCGCCGCGCGCGCTGCATCCGCACTGAACTTTTCCAGACCGAAAGGGCCAAGGCATGACCACTGATCCCTTGCTGAAGGTCACGAACCTGACCAAAACCTATACTGGCAGCCCCGGCACCATCGCGCGCCTTCTTGGACGCAAGCCTGTTCAGGTGCGCGCGGTATCGGACGTGTCGCTGGATGTGGCACGCGGCGAAATCCTGGGGCTGATCGGTGAATCCGGCTGCGGCAAATCGACCCTTGGGCGGGCCATTTTGCGGTTGCACGAACCAAGTGCGGGACGCGTGGAATTTGGCGGAACAGATGTCACATCCCTGTCCCCACCCGACCTGAAGGCCATGCGGCGGCGCATGCAGATCATCTTTCAGGACCCCTATGCGTCGCTGAACCCGCGCCGGACAGTGGGCGATATCGTGGGCCTGCCGCTGCAATTGCACGGCTTGTCCAAGGGCCGCGAGGATATGCGCGAAAAGGTGGCTGCCATGCTGGAAAAAGTGGGGCTGAAGGCAGGCCAGATCGACCGCTACCCGCACCAGTTTTCTGGCGGGCAGCGCCAACGCATCGGGATTGCGCGCGCGCTGATCTCGAACCCTGAATTCGTGGTGTGTGACGAACCTGTTTCCGCCCTTGATGTGTCTATCCAGGCCCAGATCATCCAGCTCTTGCTGGAATTGAAGCGCGAATTTCACCTGACCTATCTGTTCATCTCGCATGATATTTCGGTCATTGGCTATCTTAGTGACCGGGTCGCAGTCATGTATCTGGGCGAGATTGTGGAAATGGGCCCTGTCGAGTCGGTGCTTGCCGCGCCGCGCCATCCCTATACCCAAAGCCTGATGTCCGCAGTTCCCGAAGTGGATGGCACGCGCAAGGGCCAGCGCGTGCGCCTGACCGGCGATCTGCCGTCCCCCCTTGACCCGCCATCGGGCTGCAAGTTTCACACCCGCTGCCCGCTGGCCACCGACATATGCCGCCAGCGCAAACCAGTGACCGAAACGGTGGCCCCCGGCCACAGCGCAGCCTGTCACCGCCTGTCCGAAAACCTGTCGCTTCTGGAAGGGGCTGCGCAATGACCCTGGCCAATGCTGCTTCGATGACAGTGCAAACCCTGTCGGGCACGGCCCATGCCCGCGGCCTTATGCAGGCGGCAGGTGCAGACAGCGACCTGCGCGACCAGGTTGCGATGGCCACAGTCGCGCGCGTGCAATCCTTGCGCAACGAAGGGCGCGTCACGGACGCAATGCTGGACTATGTGGCAGCGCAGCACCGCTTTCATATGGCCCACGACCCCGCGGGCATGGCAGAACTTGCCGGTATCGCCCAAGGGTTCGGGCTACCGGAAGAAACGCTGTTCGTGCACCTGCATCTTGGCACATTGCGCGACCTGACCAATGGCGCAATGCTATCGGGGGATGGATGCAGCGCCTTCGCGGCGGGTGACGGGCCAGACGGGCCGTTTCTGGCCAAGAACCGCGATTTCGGCGGCGCACATCTGGGCGTGCAGCGCCTGTTCTGGCATGACGGGCCGGATATCACGACAGGCGGGATGCTGTGCCTTGGCAGTCTGGGCAGCCCGGGGGCGTATTCCAGCGGAATGAACGCAGCAGGGCTTGCCATTGCCGACACCCAGATCGGGGCACGCCACCACGGGATTGGCTGGTTGCGTTATATGGCAATGACGCGGCTTCTGGCAGCCTGCGCGACCGTGCCCGACGCGCTGGACTGGCTGCGCGCAAGGCCCCACGCGGGCGGGGGGTCGCTTATCCTGGCCGATGCCAGCGGGGCCACAGCAGCGGTGGAACTGGGCGCGGCCACACTCGCCGTCACCACAGGGGCACGCAACTGGCGCACCAATCATTTCCTGTCACCCCAGCTTGCGCAAGATACGCTGCTGCACGGGGGGGCCACCATCGACAACAATTCCGCACACCGCCTTGGGGGGCTGACACACCACCTGTCTGCTGCCGCGCCGACGCTGGCGCAAGCGGCAAACCTGCTGGCCCTTCACGCCCATGACCCACAAGGCGCGCCCGTCTGTCAGCACCCCGACACGGCCGATGACACCAGCACCTTGTCATCTATCATCTTTGCAATCGCGTCGCGTCGCGTATATTTCCATAATGCAAACCCATGTGCAGGCAACTGGCATTGGTTTGCCCTACCGGAATGACGGCGCAACTGCATGGCGGGGAACGGATGGCCGATTACGGCAGCGAACTTGTTGGAAACGACCCCAAAATAGAAACCCTGCGCCAGCTTGCCCGGCGCGTGGCCCGTTCGGCGGCGCGCACTGTATTGATCTATGGCGAAACGGGCACCGGCAAGGGCCTGCTTGCGCGCATGGTCCATCAGGGATCACGCCGCGCCGACAAGCCGTTTTTGGACATCAATTGTGCGGCCATCCCGTCAGGGTTGATGGAATCCGAATTTTTCGGCCATGAAAAAGGCGCCTTCACAGGGGCCAGCGAACGCAAGATCGGGTTAGTGGAAGCGGCAAATCACGGCAGTGTCTTTCTGGATGAAATCCGCGAGATGGACCCGCATTTGCAGGCAAAACTGCTTAGCCTTCTGGACACCCACCAGTTCCGGCGGGTGGGGGCGGTGAAATCCACGCATGTCGATCTGCGCTTCATCGCGGCCACCAACAAGGTCTTGCTGTCCGAGGTGATGGCCGGAAATTTCCGCGAAGATCTGTATTACCGGCTTCAGGTTGTGTCGCTGAACATTCCAGCCCTGCGCGAGAGGGGCGATGATGTGCTTGTTCTTGCACAACATTTCATTGAACGCTTCAACATGGCCTTCGGGCGCGAAATTCGCGGGCTGGACCCTGAAACCGCCGATATCTTGCGCAAATACCCCTGGCCGGGCAATGTGCGCGAACTTGAAAACCTGCTGGAGCGGATTTTCATCCTTGAAGATGAAAACGTCATCCTGCCGCGCCACCTGCCCGACCGCATTTTGCGCACAGTCCGTTCAGGCGCACGCGTGATACCGCCAGCAGGCGAAACGGCGCTGACCACCAGCGGCGGTTTTCATGACGCCACGGCGGAATTTCAGCGCGGCCTTCTGGTGCGCGCCCTGCAACAAACCGGCGGCAACCAGCAAGACGCCGCAAGCCTGCTGCGCCTCAGCCGGCATGCCCTGCGCCACCAGATGCAGAAACTGGGCCTATAGCGCCTTTGGCGAAAATCGGGTTTCCAGGTTTCCGCGTCGATTGCACCCCATTACCCTAAACCAAGGCGCGGCGCTGGTGCGGCAGTGCCCGCCCCACCCGGTTGGCCCGGCGGGCGCGCAAATCCCGCATGTGCGGGAATTGCGCGCCCGCCAGTCACGCGCTTTGCCAAATAATTTTATAAAATTAATTTATTACAATGCATTACCTGAAATCAAATTATGGCACGAAAGCTGCATCTATATAGATGAAACAGATATAAGAGAGGCAGACATGTCATCTATGAAGGTCATCAGCCCCAACGGGCATCTGGGGTTCGCCCCCCTCAAGAACGGCAGTTTCCAGTTGGGCGTTGCAGCCGCCCCTGACATCATCGCGGCAGATTCGGGCAGCGATGACATCGGGCCTGGCCCCTTGGGAAATGACACCTGCGCCAGCCCCCGGGCTTGGCAGGAACATGATCTGGAACTGATGCTTCTGGCCGCACGCGACAAGAATGTGCCCATGATCATCGGGTCCGCAGGCGATACCGGCACCAATAGCCGCGTTGACATGTATGTGCAGATCATCCGCGATCTGGCGGCCAAACATGGGCTTGCACCCTTCCGGCTGGGGTGGTTCTATTCCGAGGTGGACCCCGAACGCGTGCGCGCCAGCATCCGGGCGGGTTCGGCCGTGCAGGGGCTTGATGCGCGCACCGACCTTACCGAAGACGAACTTGACGCGACAGACCGCATCGTTGCCATGGCTGGCGTGCACCCGTTTTTGAAGCTTCTTGAAGACGGCTGCGATGTCATCATTGGCGGCAGATCGTCCGACAGCGCCATTTTCGCAGCCCCCGCGCTGCACCGGGGGTTTCCCGAAGCGCAGGCCTACTATCTTGGCAAGGTGCTGGAATGCGCCAGCTTTTGTGCCGAACCCTATGGCGCGAAGGAAACTGTTCTGGGCGAAATTACGCGCGACTGGGTGGATGTCACGGCCATGTCCCCCGAACAACGCTGCACCATCGCATCTGTGGCCGGGCACGCCATGTATGAACGTTCCAACCCCTTCCACGAATTTGTGGCTGGCGGAATGCTGGATATGACGGACTGTCACTACGACCAGATTGCCGATAAAACCACCCGCGTGACAGGCATGAAATTCGTCCCTGCCACTGAAATCCGCGTCAAGCTGGAAGGGTCGGGCAAGGTCGGCGAACGCTTCGTCGGGATGGCCGGCATTCGCGACCCTTATACAATTGCCAATGTCGATGCAGTCATCGAATGGGCACGCCAGCAAACCCGCGACCGTTTCGGGGATGATGGCTGGGAACTTCACTATAATGTCTTCGGGCGCAATGGCGTGATGGGTGACATGGACCCCATGCGCGACAAACCCGGCCATGAACTGTGCGTTGTGGTTCAGGGTGTCGCGCCTACGCTGGACATGGCCGAAGAAGTGGCCATGACAGGCACGCGGCAACTGTTCTATGCCCGCCTGCCGGATGTGAAGGGCACTGCGGGGGGGGTATCCTTCGTTCTGGACGAAGTCATGCGCGCCAGCCCTGCCTATCGATGGACATTGAACCATACTATGGCTGTGCGTGACCCGCTGGAACTTTTCCCGACCCATAGTGAAATCGTCACAACAGGAGCAGCGGCATGAACACGCCCACCACATTGGCTACGCTGGCCAAGACCATCCGCAGCAAGAACGCCGGAACGGACAAGATTACCTTTGATATCATCTTCCGCGAACGCGAGGCATATGACCTTGTGCGCCGGTCCGGTTCCCTGACCCGCGAAACCGTGTGTCAGGTGCTCAATATTGACCCTGCACGCCTGACGGACTTTGTCGAATACGACCCCGGACTGGCGATAAAATTCACCATCTTGCGCCTGCGGCCTTCGGGCAGCGCGGGGGATGGCGACATTTTCGGGGCGCAGCAATACGCCCCCTTCCTTGATCTTGAAATCGACCTTTCGGCAGGCTAGGGGCGGCATTTCCGGCGGCGGGGCGTCTTTGCCAGGCACTGGCGGCCCGTCACATGCTTTGCACGACGCAGCGTTCGGGGTTCGGGACCCGAAACAGGCAAGATCAT
Organism: Paracoccaceae bacterium; assembly: GCA_017510335.1. Classification (GTDB taxonomy): domain Bacteria; phylum Pseudomonadota; class Alphaproteobacteria; order Rhodobacterales; family Rhodobacteraceae; genus Roseinatronobacter. Next base: position 238 of record JAFWNM010000021.1, on the reverse strand, counting down.
CAGGTCAAGACAAGCTGCACGACAGCGCGCGCCGTTTTTTGCAAGTCTGACCACAACACAGGACAACACGCCCATGGCCGGACCACTTGACGGTATTCGCGTCATTGAACTGGCGCGCATTCTGGCTGGCCCCTGGGCGGGGCAGACGCTGGCCGATCTGGGCGCCGAGGTCATCAAGGTGGAAGCCCCGCAAGGCGATGACACCCGCCGCTGGGGGCCGCCCTTCATTGACCGCGAT
>JAFWNM010000020.1 GCA_017510335.1 Paracoccaceae bacterium | reverse complement strand
TAATCTACGCAAGATACTGGCCCACCTGAGGGCCGTCTTGGCGCTGTTCACCGCGGCCATTCTCAACGCCATTTGGCAGCGTCCAGATCATCAGATCACACCAGACGCAGCCTGAAAGGATTGTTCAGGGTGAACTAAGTAAAGTGCGGCGTTCGCTACTACTAATGTATCCTTATACCCTTCAGTTTTACATCTTTTTATTAGAGAAAGAGTTGCATCCAAAGTTTTGTTGATCTGACGAATTCGTTTCTTCTCTCTAAAATATAATATTGGGCGCATGTACATGCGCGCTATCGCAGGAGCGAAAGAAGTAACTCTTCGTCTCACCCATCTTCTTATAATATCTGGCTCTTGTTCCAGTAATTTGCGTTTTTTTTTGCTTCACTCGACGTATGTGTCCTCCGTTCGCGCTATATGCATTCGGATTTCATGCACTTCTCGAGTGCTCTTTCACCCATCCATCTTCAACGCCGAAATAAACGCCTGCTGCGGGATCTCTACTTTCCCGAACTGGCGCATCTTCTTCTTACCCGCCTTCTGTTTTTCCAGCAGTTTTTTCTTCCGCGTCACGTCGCCGCCATAGCATTTCGCGGTCACGTCCTTGCGCAGGGCCGCCAGTGTTTCGCGCGCGATGACCTTGCCGCCGATGGCGGCCTGAATGGGGATTTTGAACATGTGGCGGGGGATCAGCTCTTTCAGCTTCTCGCACATCGCGCGGCCGCGCATTTCGGCGCGGTCGCGGTGCACCATCATCGACAGCGCGTCCACGGGTTCGTCATTGACCAGCACCTGCATCTTGACCAGATTATCCTGTCGGTAGCCGGTGATTTCATAGTCAAATGACGCATAGCCCTTGGAAATGGATTTCAGCCGGTCATAGAAATCGAACACCACCTCGTTAAGCGGAAGGTCATAGACCACCATGGCGCGGCTGCCCGCATAGGTCAGTTCCTGCTGGATGCCGCGGCGGTCCTGGCACAGTTTCAGCACATCGCCCAGGTAATCATCGGGCACCAGCACTGTGGCCTTGATACGCGGTTCTTCAATATGGTCAACATGGGTCAGGTCGGGCATGTCGGCGGGGTTATGCAATTCCATCACCGACCCGTCGCGCATATGCACATGATACACCACAGACGGGGCCGTGGTGATCAGGTCAATGTCATATTCGCGTTCCAGCCGGTCGCGGATGACCTCCAGATGCAAAAGCCCCAGAAACCCGCAGCGGAACCCGAAGCCCAGCGCGGCCGAGCTTTCCATTTCATAGCTGAAGGACGCGTCATTCAGCGCCAGTTTTTCAACCGCGTTGCGCAGGTCGTCAAATTCCGCCGAGTCCACAGGGAACAACCCGCAAAACACCACGGGGACCGAGGGTTTGAAACCGGGCAGGGGCGTTTCGCAGCCCTTCTTTTCATGCGTGATCGTATCGCCCACTTTGGTGTCGCGCACCTGTTTGATGCTGGCGGTAAAGACCCCGATATCCCCGGGGCCAAGTTCGGCCACATCCACCATCGCAGGTTTCAGCACAGCAAGCTTGTCAATGCCGTATTTCGCGCCGGTCTGCATCATCTTGATATTGTCACCCTTGCGGATAACGCCGTCCATGACGCGAAACAGCACCACAACCCCCAGATAGGCGTCATACCAGCTGTCCACCAGCATGGCCTTCAGGGGGGCGTTGCGCTCTCCCTTCGGGGCGGGCAGGCGCTTGACGATCGCTTCCAGAACATCCGGAATACCAAGGCCGGATTTCGCGGAAATCAGCACTGCGTCGGACGCATCCAGCCCGATCACGTCTTCGATCTGTGCCTTGACCTGTTCGGGTTCGGCTGCGGGCAGGTCGATCTTGTTGAGCACCGGCACAATCTCATGGCCCGCATCAAGCGCAGTGTAGACATTGGCCAGTGTTTGCGCTTCGACCCCCTGGCTGGCATCTACTACCAGAAGCGAGCCTTCTACCGCGCGCATGGAGCGGCTGACCTCATAGGCGAAATCGACATGGCCGGGCGTGTCGATCAGGTTGAGGACATAGGCCTGACCGTCCTGCGCGACATAATCGATGCGCACGGTGTTGGCCTTGATGGTGATCCCGCGTTCGCGTTCAATATCCATCGCGTCGAGCAACTGCTCTTTCATGTCGCGGTCGGACACTGTGCCGGTTGACTGTATCAACCGGTCGGCAAGCGTGGATTTACCGTGGTCAATATGCGCCACGATGGAGAAATTGCGGATGTGCGAAAGCTCTGTCATAGGTGACGATATGTAGGGGAAACGCGCGCTGGTCAATATCCCGCGCGCGTGTGGCGCATAGTATTTCAGTCGTGACTGTGGCGGCGCGAATACCGGTTGTGGGACGGGCTATACCAGCCGTCCAGCGCGCCGGCGGGGGGCGCATGCACACTGACCTCCAGCGGGTGGCATTGGGCACTGTCGGAACTGTGTTCCGCGCCGCAATCCCCGCCGGGACAGGCCGAGAGCGCGCATAGCAGGTCAATCTCGGCAAAGAACTCGATATAGTCGCCCTTGCGCGCAGGGCTTGCCTTCATGAAATACTGGCCTGTGTCCTGCGTGAAGCCTGTGCACATAAACACATTAAGCACATCATGCACCAGCGCCTCGGCCTCTGACAGGGGTTTGTCCAGATGGTCGGCCAGGGCGCGGGTCAGGTTGGAATGGCACGTCTGGTGGTAATCCTGCCCGGTCAGCAGGTGATGGGTGTAGGGATCGCAGCGTGTGCCAATCACATCATGCACGCGCCCGCCATGCTCATCAACGCCATACCAGTCCAGCGTGTCGGTCAGCACTGTTGCCATGGGGCGCAGATAGGGCAGGCAGGACCACAGCCTGTCACCCACATTGACATGGCTGCCATGCAGCGCGCGGGTCTTGCCGGAATAGAATCGTTCATCAAGATTGCGCGCTTCAAACAGGTTCAGATCGCCCACTTGCGCGCCCTCAAGGCAGGAAATGCGAAAGAAACTGCCCGCGGTCACATAAAAACACCGCGCTTCGCGTGGGGGAATGATGATGCGGCTGGTTTCCGTGGCTTTTGCCCGCGCCGCACGGTAGGTTTCCAGCGGGGGCTTGCGCAATGTGTCATTGGGATAGCAGATCACCGGCGCGACCTTGCGGCGGGCATCAGCATCTTTGGGGGCTTTCATCACTGTTCTCCTGCCAGACATTCCTTGGGCTCATGTCCCTTCGGCAAGGCGGTTTGCGCACCGCAGGCCACACAGATGAACATCACCCGCCCATCGGCCAATTGCCGTGTATCCCTGCGCCAGCGGCAGCCGCGCGTTTCCCATGGCCGAAGCACAAGAATGACCGCAAGGGCCGCAAGCAACGCAAGGACAAGCAACATGGCCTATGTTGTGCCGCAGAAGGCCGCAACCTTCAAGCTGTCATTGCACCCTTGCGGCAATTGAACCGCCATGCGCAACGCACCACCCGACAACCCGGGCGCGGTTTTATCAATAATGCCAAACAGAACCTGATGGGAAACCCGCAAGATCGCGGTTTATTTTGGCCTTGCCTGACAGGTTTCAGCGATTATGGTGCCCACGCACACATGACCAGCCGCACCTGACGCGGTGCAGGCGGTCCTGACAAAAGCAAGGGATACCAGACCATATGGCACAAAGCGTTGCGCGAAGCGGGCTGCAGGTTGACGCGGACCTCGCGGCATTTGTAGAAGACAAGGCCCTGCCCGAAAGTGGCATTTCCCCCGAAACATTCTGGCAGGGATTTGCCGATCTGGTGCATGACCTGACGCCGCGCAACCGCGAATTGCTGGACAAACGCGCCACATTGCAGGCGCAGATCGATGACTGGCATGTGCAAAAGCGTGGCCAGGTGCATGATCTTGCACGTTATAAGGAATTTCTGGAACAGATCGGGTATTTGTTGCCAGAAGTCGCGCCGTTTCAGGTGACCACTGAAAATGTCGACCCTGAAATCGCCACGACTGCCGGTGCGCAGCTTGTGGTTCCGGTGACCAATGCGCGCTATGCGCTGAATGCCGCCAATGCCCGTTGGGGCAGCCTGTATGATGCCCTGTATGGCACAGATGCCATGGGAACCGTTCCCCCCGCTGGCGGGTATGAACAGGGGCACGGGGCGCGCGTCATCGCGCGCGCGCGGGTGTTTCTGGATGCGGCGTTTCCCCTGGCGGGCCACAGCCATGCCGATGCGCGGCTGTATCACGTCAGGAATGGCGCGCTGCTGGTGGATGGCAAGCCGCTGGAAAGCCCCGAAAAATTCGCGGGCTACCTTGGCGATGCCCGCGCGCCTGATGCGGTGTATCTGGTCAATAACGGGCTGCATGTGGAACTGGTGTTCAACCGCGCGCACCCGATTGGCGGGCGCGATCAGGCCTGTCTGGCCGATATTCGCATTGAATCCGCGCTGTCTGCGATTATGGATTGCGAAGATTCCGTCGCCTGTGTGGACGCCGCCGACAAGGTGCAGGCCTATGGCAACTGGCTGGGCCTAATGAAAGGCGATCTTAGCGCCGATCTGGACAAAGGCGGGCGCACCATCACCCGCCGCCTGAACCCCGACCTGTCCATCACCGCCCCCGATGGCAGCACCAAGCAGCTGAAGGGGCGCGCGGTGTTGTGGGTGCGCAATGTGGGCCACCTGATGACCAACCCCGCCATCACGGACAAGAACGGCCAAGAGGTGTTCGAGGGGCTGATGGATGCCATGATCACCACGCTTTGCGCGCTGCATGACTTGCGCAAAAAAGATGGCCCGCGCAATTCGGCCACCGGGTCGGTCTATATCGTCAAACCCAAAATGCACGGCCCCGAAGAAGTGGCCTTCGCAGACGAAATTTTTGCGCGTGTCGAAAAGGTGCTGAACCTTGCGCCCAACACCATCAAGATGGGTGTCATGGACGAAGAACGCCGCACATCCGTGAACTTGCAGCAATGTATTCATGCCGCGCGCGACCGTATCGCGTTTATCAATACGGGCTTTCTGGACCGGACAGGTGATGAGATTCACACCAGCATGGAAGCGGGTCCCTTCTCGCGCAAGGATTTCATCAAGCGCAAGGGCTGGATCAAGGCCTATGAGGACCGCAATGTAGATATCGGGCTTGAATGCGGGTTGATGGGGCGCGCGCAAATCGGCAAGGGCATGTGGGCCATGCCTGACCAGATGGCCGCCATGCTGGAAACCAAGATCGAACACCCCAAATCGGGGGCGAATACCGCATGGGTGCCGTCGCCCACCGCAGCCACCTTGCACGCGCTGCACTACCATCAGGTGAATGTGCGCGCCGTTCAGGAAAAGCTGGCCAAGGGTGGTAGGCGCGCCCATGTAGAGGCATTGCTGGACATTCCGCTGGCCAGTTTCCGCAAATGGACGCGCGACCAGATCATCCGAGAGGTGGAAAACAACGCACAGGGCATTCTGGGTTATGTCGTGCGCTGGATCGATCAGGGCGTGGGGTGTTCAAAAGTGCCTGACATCAATGATGTGGGGCTGATGGAAGATCGCGCAACCTGCCGCATTTCCAGCCAGCATGTGGCCAACTGGCTGCATCATGGCGTGGTTTCCGATGCCGACGTGATGGATGCCATGAAACGCATGGCCGAAGTGGTGGACCGACAGAACGCCGCTGACCCAGCCTACCGACCCATGGCGCCCAGATTTGACGGTATCGCCTTCATGGCCGCCTGCGATCTGGTGTTCAAAGGACGAGAGCAGCCATCAGGTTACACCGAACCAGTGTTGCACGCACGCAGACTGGAACTGAAGGCGTCATTGGCCTGATTTACCACTCAGGGCCGCAGCACAAACCTGCGGTCCTGAATTTTTCAAGAAATATCTTTTTATATTATATACTTACCGAAAAAACCTGACTTAAAGAATTAAGTCCGTCATTCAAATAAATGTTTTATATGCGAATTATGCGGTAGAAAGCGCGGCCAGGAAGGCATCCACATGTTCTGTTGTCGTTGACCATGACGTAACAAGCCGGCCTGTGACCGGCGTATCGGCTGGACCGTCCAGAACCGCGCTGTCAGGCCAAAGGTAATACTGCGCCCCAGCCGCCTGCAACCGCGCATGAATGGCGCGCGGCAGGGTCACAAACAGCATATTGCCGCCACGGTTGAACAGTAGCTGCGCGTCAGGGTGTTTGTGCAACCCGTCTTCCAGTCTGGCCGCCATGGCATTTGCGTGTGCAGCAAGCCTTAACCAAAGATCATCTTGCAACCATGCCAGCATCTGCGCTGCCAGATAGCGGTTTTTGGACAAAAGATGCCCGCCGCGCTTGCGCCGCATCTGGAATTCCCATGCTTGTGCGGGGTCGAACATCACCACTGCCTCAACGCCCAACAAGCCGTTTTTGGTGCCGCCAAGCGACAGAACATCGACACCGGCCTGCCAGCTCTGTTCCGCAGGGCTGCACCCTTCGGCCACCAAGGCATTGGCAAAGCGCGCGCCGTCCAGATGCACGGGCAAGTCGCGCAATTTTGCAGTGTCACACAGCGCGCGCAATTCAGCCATGGTATAGCGTGTGCCGCATTCTGTCAGGTTGGTCAGGCTAAGCAGGGCGGGCTGCACCTGATGCACCCCCCCTTTTCCCGCGCCGCCAAGGGCGTGTTCCAGTGTGTGGGCCGTAAGTTTGGCATGCGCCCCGTGCAATGGCACCAGCTTCGCGCCATTTGTGAAAAACTCCGGCGCGCCGCATTCATCCACGTTGATATGCGCCAGTTCGTGGCAAAACACCGCGCCCCAGGGCGGGCAGTGGCTGGCAATGGCCAGCGCATTTGCCGCAGACCCCGTGGTAACAAGAAACACCTCGGCCTGGGGGGCGTCGAACACAGCGCGAATGCGATCGCGCAGCGCCAGCGTCATTGGGTCATTGCCGTAGCCCGGTGCAAACCCGTCATTCGCGCGCGCCAGCCCGTCCAGAACCTGCTGGGGCACGCCTGATGTATTGTCAGAAGCAAAGAACATGCGATGAAACTGTCCTGCCATCACGCCTGTGTCAAGCGCGCCTTGACAGGGACCGGGGCAGGGCGCATATCCCTTGAAATACAGGAGTGATGCGCAATGTTTATCCAAACTGAATCCACCCCGAACCCGGCCACGTTGAAATTTCTGCCCGGACAGGATGTGCTGGGCATGGGAACAGCTGATTTCCCGTCAGTGGAAACAGCGGGCACGTCCCCCCTTGCCAGCCGTTTGTTCGGTGTCAGCGGTGTGACAGGGGTTTTTCTGGGGTCGGATTTTGTGACGGTTACCAAAGCCGACGATGTGGACTGGCAACATATCAAACCCGAAATTCTGGGCGCAATCATGGAGCATTTCCAGTCCGGCGCTGCAGTCATGGACGGGGACGCGGGCACAGGGCATGTGGCCCATGACGGCCCGGACGGTGATATTGTGAACCAGATCAAGGAATTGCTGGATACCCGCGTGCGCCCCGCTGTTGCACAGGACGGGGGGGATATTACCTTTCACGGGTTTGAACGCGGTGTCGTCTATCTGCATATGAAGGGGGCCTGCGCGGGCTGTCCTTCGTCCACCTTGACGCTGAAAATGGGGATTGAGAACCTGTTGCGTCACTACATTCCCGAAGTGACCGAGGTGCGCCCGGTTGCCGTCTGACGCGCTGGTTCTTGGTTTTGACACATCGGCCGCGCATTGCGCGGCCGCTTTGATGCATGGTGACCGCTGCCTTGGGGCCTGCAATGACGACATGGCGCGCGGTCAGGCGGAACATTTGCTGCCCTTGCTGGAACGCGTTCTGGCCATGGGCGGTGTTGGTTGGGCTGATCTGGGCGCGTTGGCCGTCGGGGTTGGGCCGGGAAATTTTACCGGCATTCGCATTGCAGTGGCCACGGCGCGCGGCTTGTCGTTGGGGCTGGATATACCCGCTATTGGCGTTTCGGTATTTGACGCACGCGCCGAAGGATTGCCCCGTCCGCTATGCGTGATCGAAGATGCCCGCCGCGACGAAGTGTATTGCCAGCATTTCGCCCCGGCGGCGGATACAGCGCGCTTGCTGTCACTGTCCGATGCGGCGGCACAGATCAATGGTTCCCCCCTGACAGGCAGTGGCGCGCAACTGATGGCGCAGATGGCCGGCGTGCAAGTTCTGGCACCGCGTTTTGAACTGGCCGAAGCGATTGCGCGGGTGGCGATGCGCCAGCTTGGGCGCGCCCATCCCCGGCCTGCGCCGCTTTACATCAGGCCCGCAGATGCTGCGCCGTCTTCTCAGCCGCCCGTTGCCATTCTGCCATGACCCCCCCGGACCTGACGCCTGACGCGCACGCATTGGCCGCTATGCACGCGCAGGCATTCACGGTTCCCGCCCCTTGGTCCGCGCAGGATTTCGCGGGTTTTTTGCATGATCCGACCTGTTTTCTGGAATGGACAGGCACGCCAGATAGCACAGTTGCGGGGTTCGCGCTGCTGCGGTTGGTCGCGGATGAGGCGGAGGTGCTGACGCTTGCAGTCTTGCCGACCATGCAGCGCAGGGGCCTTGCAAGCCTTCTTTTGCGCAGGGGGGTGCAGCAACTGATCGCGCGGGGCGCGCAGTGCTGTTTTCTGGAAGTGGCCGCCACCAACCACGCAGCACGCGCTTTGTATGACCGCGCCGGTTTCATTCAGACCGGACGGCGCAAAGGCTATTACACCCCCGCCCATGGCGGCGGCGCGGTGGATGCGCTTGTCTTGCGCCTGGATCTGCGCAGGCGGTGAATTCGGCGGCCATGCGCATGTGGCGCGAAAGTTGCAAACAGGGCGCGAATTTCACGGATCGCGCCAAAACATCGCAGCCCCCCTTGCCCTGAAACGTCGTGATTGTCATGCTTGCGAAACTGGCACGAAAACGCCGGATTTTCTGCCGCTTTCAGGATCAGGGGCCCAATGCAGATTTATCTGCCCATCGCCGAAACATCCGTCAACGCCTTCACTTTGCTGGGGGTTGGGGGCGGCGTTGGTGTGCTGTCGGGAATGTTCGGTGTGGGCGGCGGGTTTTTGATCACGCCGTTATTGTTCTTCATCGGGGTTCCGCCTGCCGTGGCTGTGGCGACAGGGGTAAATCAGGTTGTCGCATCGTCCATTTCGGGGGTGCTGGCCCATCTGAAACGCAAGACTGTCGATCTGCGCATGGGCACAGTGCTGTTGATTGGCGGGTTGATCGGGTCGATCATCGGGATATGGTTTTTCAACCTGATGCAGAAACTGGGCCAGCTTGATCTGATTGTGCAGCTGTCTTACGTTCTGTTCCTTGGCATAATCGGCGCGTTGATGCTGCAAGAAAGCTTGCGGGCGTTGCGGCGGTCCAAAAACCCCCACGCACCGCGCCGGAAGCTGCATACCCATAACTGGGTCCACAACCTGCCGTGGAAGATGAAATTCCGGGCATCGGGCTTGTATATCTCGGTATTTCCGCCGCTGCTGGTGGGGGTGGGCGTTGGCATTCTGGCCGCCATCATGGGGGTGGGGGGCGGGTTCATCCTGGTCCCTGCCATGATCTACTTGCTGGGCATGCCCACCAAGGTGGTGATCGGAACATCCCTGTTTCAGGTCACATTTGTGGCGGCGTTCACGACGATGATGCATGCGTTGACGAATTATTCCGTCGATGTCATGCTGGCTGTGTTCCTTATTCTTGGGGGGGTGATCGGTGCGCAGATCGGAACGCGCATCGGATTGCGGCTGAAGGCGGAACAATTGCGCATTCTGCTTGCGCTTCTGGTGCTGGCGGTCTGCGCAAAAATCGCGCTGGATTTGTTGCTGACCCCGTCGGAACTGTATTCCATATCCATCCCGGGGCGGTTCTGATGCGCGGGATCGTCCTTTTCATGGTGCTGAGTGTGCTTGCGCTACTGCCCGCCCGCAGCGAAGAAGTCATCGTGGGGCTTAGCCAGAACAGGGTGTCCCTGACCGTGAATTATGAAGGGTCGGAAATCCTGATCTTCGGTGCCGTGCGGCGTGAAGCCCCGCTGCCCGACGACAGCGCGCTTGATATCATTGTCACCATCGAAGGGCCGCCCATGCCTGCGGTCATCTGGCGCAAGGCGCGGCGTCTGGGAATATGGGTGAATACCGAAAGCCAGGAAGTGCGCGCCGCCCCCAGTTTCTACGCAGTCGCGGGAACGGCCCCGCTGTCGGACATTCTGTCCTTGGATGCCGACCTGACGCACCGCATCTCGACCCGCCTTGCGATATTCGAAGCCCGCGGCCCCGACCCGCGCGACGCTGCCGCCTTCACAGATGCCCTGATCCGGATAAGGCAAGGGGAACAGTTGTATCAGGAACTTGACAGCACAGTTGCCTTGCAGCGCGACACGCTGTTCAACACCCGCGTGACCCTGCCCAAGAATATTGTCGAGGGAACCTACACGGCCCGCATATTCCTGCTGCGCGATGGCGCGGTTCTGGACGAGGCCGAAACCTTTATCGATGTCCAGAAGGCAGTTCTGGAACGCTGGCTGTATAATATGGCCTATGACCGTCCGGCCCTGTATGGCCTGATGGCGCTGGGGCTGGCGGTGTTTTTCGGCTGGGGGGCTTCGGCACTGTTTCGCTTCGTGCGAAGCTGACAACACAGGCCTTTGCGCAATGCGGTGTGGTGTCGCGCTGTCAGAATGCCTTGAAGGTCATTGTCGTCATCGTCCTGTTGATGCCCGCAATGTCAAACAAGCGCTCATTGAGGAAATGGCCCACATCTTCGGTATCGGGGATGTAGATCTTGGCAATCAGATCATATTCGCCCGATGTCGAGTAGAGTTCAGAGGCGATTTCACGATCATAAATCGCATCGGCCACTTCATAGGTTTTTCCGGGCTGGCAGCGGAACTGGACAAAAACGCAGCGCATGGGCTTTCCTTCAGGTCGGGGTCAGGATCAGGGGCGTTGCCCCTCTGGGCGCAAGCGCCCATTCACCCCAGAGTATTTGGGGCAAGATGAAGTTGGAAGGGGGTATTCGAGCGCCTGTGTTGGTATCTTAGTGTATGTTGCTTAAAAGCGGGCGCCGGTTTTAAGATTCTCGGACATGTTCTAACTGTCAGACGCCAGTTCAAGGGGGGCAGGTGCGCTTGCCAGATCATCGGTTGTCAGGGGGGTTACGGGCCGTGCAAGGCGGTTGCGAATGACCCAGTGCAGCCGGTGTTCCGCGCGCGTGATGGCGACATAGGCCAGACGTTTCCACAGCGGCAAGCCAGCTTCCATGCGTCCTGCGCGCGCAGCGGCAAAAAGGTCCGGTGCGAAAACCTGCACATCACGCCATTGCGAGCCTTGCGCCTTATGGATTGTGACGGCCGCGCCGTGCACGAAGGCCGCGCCCATAGTGGCGGCGAAGGGGATGAAGGGTTCTTCATCAAGGTCTGTTTCGATCTTGATGATGGAGGCGACAGAGATCTGGGGGTCTTCTGCACCGAAAATATGCACCCTGGAAAAGCCGGGTTTGCGCCCTGGTCCAAGGTAGACGACCTGCGCACCCTTGATCAGGCCGCGCGCTTCCAGATCGATGCGTTTCTTGCGGTGCTTCAGTGGCAGTTCCAGCCCGTCGCATATCAGCGGCTCGCCCGGGCGCAGTTCGGTTTCGGGTGCGTCATGGGCGCGGCGAAAGGCGTTGATCAGGCGTAACCGCGTGGCATTGCGCCACACCAGCACAGGCGAGCGCGCCATCAGATCACTGTCGACACGTTCGGCCAGATGCACGCGGCTATCGTGTTGGGCGGCTGTTTCCACGCGGCGTTCAAACGCCTCAAATCCCAGATCGGGATCGGCCAGGGCATGGGCAAGGTCCAGAATCGGGTTGTCCTGTGCCTGACGGTGAATGCGCGACAGATGCAACCGTGCAGGGGCGGGCAGCCGGTCAAAGACCATTTCCCCGGATTGCCCGACAGGGGCGAGCTGCGCGGGGTCGCCGAACAGAATCAATGTCGAAAACAATTCCTTCAGATCGTCAAGCTGGCGCGCATCCAGCATGGAGCTTTCATCGACAAAGCCGATATCAAGTGGATCATCCCGCCGCTTCCATCCGGTAATGAAATCCGACCCGCGCAGGCCAGCCGCAGCCAAAGCGCCGGGGATGGATTTCACCTGCTCATAAAAGGCCTGGGCGCGGTCAAGTGCGGTTTCCGTCAGCCCCTCGATATTCGGGCGCGGCAGGTTGCCAGCCAGCCATTCGGCAATCTTTTCATATTCCGGGTCATAGACGGGCGTATACAGGATGCGGTGAATGGTTGTGGCGGGCACACCACGGTTGCGCAACACAGAGGCAGCCTTGTTGGTGGGCGCCAACACCGCAAGGCTGCGGCGGTCCGCGCGCCTGCGGCTTTCATAATCGCCAGACACAATTTCAACGCCCGCATTGAGCAATGCTGTTGTCAGATTGGCCAGCAGCATGGTTTTGCCGGACCCTGCCTTGCCAGTGACGGCCATAACAGTGTGGTCGCTGTCGGGCGCAGGCAGGCAGGTGCCATCCACCAGATCGACGCCAGCCTTGTGCAGTGCCTTGGCGATCTGATCCCAGGCTTCGGCCTGATCGTCGGAAAATTGTAGGGCAGGGACGGACATGATGCCTGTCTACAGCATGCCCCGCCAGAAATGGGAACCACTTTCACAAGGGCACAGGAAAAAAAACACCATAGCTGCCAGTGACAGGCCGCTTATTCGGAATTGCGCGGCGCGTTCCGGCCCGTCGGGGCAGGTGTTTTCGCGTCAACCGAAGCAATTTCCGTCAAGGCCAGAAGTTTTGCTGTTTGCAAGGCCTCGGCCAGTTCTGGCAAGTTGTTTTGTTGCGCATAGTGTTTCATCGCATCCAACTGCGCAACCAGCCAGTCATGGCGCATACTGAACCCCTTAGTTTTGCCGCAGGGGGCAGCCCCTGATCCGGTCCTTCGGGCAGGATAAGGGGATGGAGCTTACGAAAGCGTTGACATGACCCATCAAAAACGCCGCCCCCGAAAGGGCGGCGAAAGGGTGCCAGATATGCCGAAGCTTATGTCAGGTTTTCGGACCGGCGGCCAACGCATCCTCGAATGTGCGCAGACCTGTGCGCGGGGCCTGAACCAGAACGGCCATATTCCCCGGCTTATGTTCATTGCGATACATTTTCGTATGCGCCTGCGGGATTTCCGCCCAAGGGAACACTTCGGACATACACGGGTCAAGGCGGCGTTCAATCATCAGCTGGTTTGCCGCAGAGGCCTGTTTCAGATGGGCGAAATGCGACCCCTGCAGGCGCTTCTGGTGCATCCACATATACCGCACGTCAAAGGTGCAGTTGAACCCGCTGGTGCCTGCGCAAATGACCACCATGCCGCCCTTCTTGACCACAAGCGTGGAGACTGGGAATGTCGCTTCGCCCGGGTGTTCGAACACCATATCAACATTGACGCCCTTGCCGGTAATGTCCCAGATGGCCTTGCCGAATTTGCGCGCTTCCTTCAGCCATTCATTGTATTCAGGCGTGTTGACTGTGGGCAATTGCCCCCAGCAATTGAAATCCTTGCGGTTGATCACACCCTTCGCGCCCTGATCCAGCACGAACTGGCGTTTGCTTTCATCCGAGATGACGCCAATGGCATTCGCGCCCGCTGTATTGGCAAGCTGGATCGCGTAAGACCCAAGGCCCCCAGATGCGCCCCAGACCAGCACATTCTGGCCCGGTTTCAGGTCATGGGGTTCATGGCCGAACAACATGCGATAAGCGGTTGCCAGGGTCAGCGTATAGCAAGCCGATTCTTCCCATGTCAGGTGCTTGGGGCGCGGCATAAGCTGCTGGGCCTGAACATTGGTGAATTGCGCGAAAGACCCGTCCGGCGTTTCATACCCCCAGATGCGCTGGCTTGGGCTGAACATGGGGTCGCCGCCGTTGCAATGCTCATCATCTCCATCATCCTGATTACAATGAATTACCACCTCATCTCCGACCTTCCAGCGTTTGACAGCCGAACCCACGGCCCACACGATGCCCGATGCGTCCGATCCGGCAATGTGAAACGGGGCCTTGTGCACATCAAACGGGGAAATGGGCTGGCCCAGTCCGGCCCAGATACCGTTATAGTTCACGCCCGCCGCCATCACCAGAACCAGCACTTCGTGGCTGTCGAGGGCGGGAATATCAACAACTTCAATCTGCATCGCGGTTTCGGGGTCACCGTGACGGTCGCGCCGGATGGCCCAAGCATACATCTGTTTGGGAACATACCCCAAGGGGGGCATTTCCCCGATTTCATACAGGTCTTTTTCCGGGGCGTCGTAATGCGCGATTCCGATGTTCTGATCCAGAGCCATGTGTGCCTCCTTGTAAATATAACGCGGGCAGCCGCAGATGATGCCGCGCCGCAGAATTTATGCGGCACTTGCAGCATGCATAGAATCCGGCGCGCAACAATGCAACCATAATTTGGTATATTTTGTAATTTTATGACTTTCGCCTTTTAGGGCGTTCAGGAACATCAAGCTGCATGCTGCCGTGCGGCGCAATTCCGCCCGGCGCGTCTAGGCGTTGCAAAACAGACGCTGCGTAGTAGCTCAGGATCTGTGCATCTGCAGGGTTCAGCGATACATTCTCCCCCTCCAACCGGATGACACCGCGCCTGCTTAAAACCGACAATCCCGCATCCAGGGCTTGCGCAACCTGCCCGTCGGGCAGGTGCATCCAGGCGTCCTGGTGTGACAGCTTGTCGATGAACGCCTGACAGGATTGCGCAAGCGTGGCTTTGCTGCAGTCCCCACCGTTTCGCACCAGCGCTGCTGCAACCAGGGGCACCGGCAAGACGGGCACAGCGGCGCGAATGCGCAGCATCAGGGTTTGGGACAGGGATCGGGTGCTGGGATCGGGCGTTTGGGTCAGGAAATCGCGCAGCGACAGGGGGTCACCGTAACACACTGCCGCATACCCGAAGGGCTTGAACCGTCCACGCGCCTTTTGCCACAGAACCCGCAGAATAGACCCCAGGACCACCTTCACCCGCACCGGAAAGCGGCGAATGCCCTGCATACCGGCTGATATCAACACGCGGTCTTCCAGCACCCTGTCATAGTTCAACGCCACCGGCACAAACACCACATCGGCAGAATCGTGAATATCGAACCCGCGCACGATGTAATGCAACAACCCCTTTTGTGCCTTTCCGACACTTCCATTCAGGCTTAACCCGCCTTCGGGGAAAATGGCTTGTGTGGTGCCTTGCTGGATCGACATCTGGACATAGCGCGCAAGGATTGCGCGATATAGCGGGTTGGAATACCGCCTGCGAATGAAATACGCCCCCATGGCCCGTATCAACGCCTTCAGCGGCCACACGCGCGCCCATTCCCCCACGGCATAGCTTAGGGCGGAATGGTTGGACGCCAGCCAGGTAATCAACACATAATCCATGTTGGAACGGTGGTTCATGACAAAAACCACGGCGGCCTTGCGGTCGATCTGTTCCAGCGCCTTCGCCTCTCCGCCACCCAGGCGCACGTTATACAGCCCCTGACTAAGGCGTTGGGCCAGCTTGATGGCAAAGCCGAAATAAGTTGCAGTCGAAAACCCCGGCACAATCTCGCGCGCATAGGAGCGCGCGCGTTCAAACGCGACATTCGGGGGTACGCCCATCTTTTGCGCGTAATCGCGCACCGCTTCCATAACCTTGGGGTCATAAATCAGGCGGGTGACCTGATCTTGTCTGCGCATAATCCTGAAGGGTTCAATAGGGCGGGCAAGATGGGTGTTCAGCTTGGCCACCGCGCGTTCCATCCGCCGCCGGAAAAACCAGCGCACGGACGGAAACAGAAAATGCGACGCGAAAGTGACCGCGGCGAAGGCGAGAATGAGAATCAACGCCCAGAATGGCAATTCAACCGTTTGGAACATGACTATAATCTGGCAGGAAAGCGGTCTGGGGTAAATGCCGGACACATAGCAATCGGCCCCGGATCATGTCCGGGGCCGTGCCTGTTTCCGCCTTCGATTGCCCGGTTCAGGACTGCCGTAAATCAGGGCATCCAGGCTGTCTGCGGGTGTTTAGCCCACCAGTTCCAGACCAGCGAAGAAATAGCTGATTTCTGCTGCAGCCGTATCTGCGGCATCCGACCCATGGACGGAGTTTTCGCCAACCGATTGCGCAAATTCGGCGCGAATGGTGCCCGGTGCCGCATCGGCGGGGTTTGTCGCGCCCATCACTTCGCGGTTTTTCGCAATTGCGCCGTCACCTTCCAGCACCTGCACAACCACCGGCGCAGAAGCCATAAAGTCGCACAGTTCGTCATAGAAAGGGCGTTCTGCGTGCACTTCGTAGAATTTGCCAGCTTGCGCTTTGGTCAGTTGAATGCGCTTTTGTGCAATAATGCGCAGACCGGCTTCTTCAAACTTCGCGTTGATCTTGCCAGTCAGGTTACGGGTTGTCGCATCAGGTTTGATGATGGACAGGGTGCGTTCCAGGGCCATAGGTCGTCTCCAATCAAGAAATACGGCAGGACGGCGGTTGCCGTCCGGGTCCGGCGCGGCATAGCATGCCCGAATGACAAGGAAAAGACTTAAGCAGTGATCTGCCCCCACAGGTCATATTCGCTGGCCTCATCGACCTGAACAGTCACAATATCGCCAACAGACAGGGAATTTGTGCCTTCGTCTATAAACAGGTTTCCGTCAATTTCGGGCGCGTCCGCTTTGGTGCGGCAAGTGGCGATTCCGTCACTGTCTATGTCGTCGACGATAACATCCATCCGCTGGCCCACCTTGGCGGCCAGTTTTGCCGCTGAAATTGCCTGTGCCTTTTCCATGAAGCGGTCCCAGCGGTCCGCCTTCACATCGTCGGGGACATGGTCGGGCAGGTCGTTGGACCGCGCGCCTTTGACATTTTCATATTGAAAACATCCAACACGGTCCAGTTGCGCCTCGTCCAGCCAATCCAGAAGGTGCTGGAATTCTTCCTCTGTCTCGCCGGGGTATCCCACGATGAAGGTGGATCGCAGCGTGATGTCTGGGCAAATCCCGCGCCATTCGGCAATGCGGTCCAGCGTGCGTTCCGCATGGGCGGGCCGTGCCATGCGTTTCAATGTATCGGGGTGCGCATGCTGGAACGGGATGTCCAGATAGGGCAGCACCAGCCCATCCGCCATAAGCGGGATGATTTCGCGCACATGCGGGTAGGGATAGACATAATGCAGCCGCACCCAAGCCCCCAGCGACCCCAGATCGCGCGCAAGATCAGTGATATGGGCGCGGTGGCCGCGGTCGGTGGCGTGTTTGATGTCCACACCATAGGCCGATGTGTCTTGCGAAATGACCAGCAATTCGCGCACGCCCGCTGTGACCAGCTTTTCGGCTTCGCGCAAAATGGCATGGGCGGGGCGGCTGACCAGCCGCCCGCGCATGTCGGGGATGATGCAGAACTTGCACTTGTGATTGCAGCCTTCGGATATTTTCAGATAGCTGTAATGGCGCGGTGTCAGGCTGACGCCCGTTGCGGGCAGCAGGTCGATAAACGGGTCCGGCGCTGGCGGCACAGCGCGGTGCACAGCATCCAGCACCTGTTCATATTGGTGCGGGCCGGTTACCGCCATGACACGCGGGTGTGTGCCGGTAATGAATTCGGGTTCCGCCCCCAGACAGCCCGTCACAATGACGCGGCCGTTTTCAGACAGTGCCTCGCCAATGGCATCAAGGCTTTCGACGCGCGCCGAATCCAGAAACCCGCAGGTATTGACGATGACAGCATCGGCCCCAGCATAATCGGGGCTGATGGCATACCCTTCGGCGCGCAACCGCGTCAGAATGCGTTCACTGTCCACCAGCGCTTTGGGGCACCCAAGGCTGACCATGCCAATAGTGGGCTGGCCGGCGCGCGCAGGGGCATGTTGTCCCAGCCGGGCATGCGGTGCAAGGTCGGGGCGCAGGTCGGGCGGGTTCAGGTTTGTGCGATCACTCATGGCGCGGCATATAGCCTGTGCCGCGCCATGCGGAAAGCCCTTATATGACAGCGCGCATGCAGTCCCTTCGGCGGGTTTCTTCCGATGCGCAGGCGGGCAGGGTGCATGTTGGGAAAAACTGCCATAGCATCTGCAAGAACAGTAATTCCCGAAAGGCCCGAATATGCGTCTTGTTGCCCCCCTCCTTGGACTTGTGCTGCTGGCTGCGTGCCAGACCGAAACGCCCCAACCTGCCCCTGACATGTCGGCCAGTTGCGGCGCGGCCGATCTGCAACCCTTGCAGGGCCAGCCGCTGGCGCAATTTCAGGGCCACCCCGCCGCAAAGGCCACGCGAATCATCGCCCCCGGAATGGCCGTGACCATGGATTACCGCCAGGATCGTCTGAATGTGGAACATGACGCCGATATGATCATTACCCGCATTTACTGCGGATAAACTGGCGCCGCCACCTGCCCAAGGTGCAACTTTCCCGGTCAAGGCAGGGGCGGGACGGATTTCGCCCTGCCAATCCGTGAAATTTGGTTTATGGTCCGCCCGAAACGAACAGCAAGGCAGGAATGATGCAAAAAGAACAGCTTGGGCGCAGCGGTCTGAATGTCTCGGTCTATTGTCTGGGGACGATGACGTTCGGAAACGAAACCGACGAGGCCGACGCCCACCGCCAGCTTGATCTGGCGTGGGACCGCGGAATTAATTTTCTGGATGCGGCGGAAATGTATCCTGTCAATCCGGTGACCTTTGAAACCGCCGGGCTGACCGAAGAAATTGTCGGGCGCTGGCTGGCCAGCCGCCGCCCCGCTGATGCGGTCATCGCCACCAAGATTACCGGCGCAGGGTCTGCGGCGGTGCAGGACGGCGCGGCCATCAGCGGCGCGCGCCTGCGCGATGTGGTCGAAGCAGCGTTGCGCCGCCTGCAATCGGACTGCATCGACATATTCCAGTTGCACTGGCCAAATCGCGGGTCCTATCATTTTCGCAAAAGCTGGGGCTTCGATCCATCCACCCAGAACCGCGCGGAAACTGTCGCGCATATGACCGAAATCCTGCAAATGGCGCAGCGGCTGATTGACGAAGGCAAGATCAGGCATTTCGCGCTGTCGAACGAAACGGCATGGGGCACGACCACATGGGTGCGTCTGGCCGAAGAAGCAGGTCTGCCGCGTGTGGCCAGTGTTCAGAACGAATATTCACTGCTGTGCCGGTTGTTCGATCTTGATATGGCCGAAATGTCGGTGAATGAAGACATCCCGCTTCTGGCCTATTCGGCACTGGGCGCGGGGTTGCTGACGGGCAAATACGCAGGCAACGTGACCCCCGAAAACACACGGCGCGCGCGCGCGCCGGACCTTGGCGGGCGTATCACCCCCCGCGTCTTCGAGGCGGTTTCGGGCTATCTGGCCATTGCCAATGAAACAGGGCTGGATCCGGTGCATATGGCCTATCAATGGACGCGCACGCGCCCGTTTCAGTGCGTGCCCATTGTCGGCGCGCGCAATGCCGCGCAACTGGAACATTTGCTCTCCGGTGTTGATGTGACTTTGGACCCGCAGGTTTGCGCGGCCATCGACAAGGTCTACAGGGCGTTCCCCCTGCCGTTCTGACCGGCGGTGCGGGTGTCATGCTTGTGTCATGTGCACCCGCCATAGCAGCACGAAGACTATCACCAAAGGGGTGGCGCAGACCATGAAGCTGGCAGGATTATCAGCCGTATTGTTTGACAAGGACGGCACCTTGTTCGACTTCAGCGCAAGCTGGTCAGACTACACAATGGGTATTCTGAATGATTTGTCGCAAGGCGATGAAGGGCGCGCCCACGCCATGGCCACGTCATTGCAGTTTGACCGCCACGCGCGGCAGTTCAGGCCCAGCTCGCCGGTTATTGCAGGAACGGTTGACGTGGCAGCCAGTCTGCTGGCACCGCATCTTCCACATATGCAGCATGGCGCCATTGTGGCCTATCTCAAGGACACATCCGCCGATATACAGATGGTTCCCCCTGTTGAATTGCTGCCATTGCTGAATGCATTGTTGCACAGCGGGCTTGCGCTGGGTGTGGCGACCAATGACGGCGAACGCCCCGCGCGTGACCATCTGGCGCGCGCTGGCGTTTTGCATCTGTTTGGTCATGTGCTGGGCTATGACAGCGGCTTCACCCCGAAACCCGACCCCGCCATGCTGCGCGGATACGCCGCTTTGGCGGGGGTCGCCCCCGAAACCGTGGTGATGGTGGGCGACAGCACGCATGATCTGGTTGCGGGACGTGCGGCGGGCATGGCCACCATCGGGGTGCTGACGGGGCTTGCGCGCGAAGATGACCTTGCCCCTTTTGCGGATATCATAGTGCCGCATATCGGGCATCTGCCGGATGTGCTGGAACTGGGGTAACTGTCTGGCCTGTGCCCGCCAAAGGGCAGGCACCCGCCATCAGGCCGCAGTGTCCAGCCAGATGGTAACCGGCCCGTCATTGACCAGATGAACCGCCATATCCGCACCGAACGCGCCCGTCTCAACACCCACACCCAGATTGCGCAAGGCATTGGCGAACTGCAGATACAGCTTTTCGCCATCTTCGGGCCGCGCAGCAGATGAGAAGCCGGGGCGGTTGCCACTGGCCGTATCTGCGGCCAGCGTAAACTGGCTGACCACCAATGCATCGCCGCCGGTATCTTTCAGGGCAAGGTTCATCTTGCCCGCCCCGTCGCGGAAAATGCGCAGCTTGTGTATCTTGGCGGCAAGTGCCTCGGCCTGGGCGGGGGTGTCGCCCTGCATCGCACAGACCAGCACCAAAAGCCCGGCCCCGCATTGGCCAATTGTGCGGCCATCGACATCAACCCGCGCGTGGGCAACCCGCTGAACAAGCGCCCGCATCAGATTTCATGCGCCCAGGGCGGGTTGGCCCCCGCGCGCGACACTGTAATTGCCGCAGCTTTCGCCCCCAGCGCCAGCGCCGCTGTCAGTTGCGCCGCGTCAACGCAGGCAAGGCCCGCTTTCGTCAACGCGCCTGCCTGCCGCAGGGAAGCCAGAAAACCCGCATTGAACGTATCGCCCGCACCAACAGTGTCCACCACATCGACGCGCTGCGCCGCTGCGTGCACAGCACCGCCCTGCGATATGGCGCGCGCCCCCTTTGCCCCTTCGGTAATCACAACAATCTGTGGACCTCGCGCGCGCAGCGCCTGCGCCACCACCTCAATGGGTCCGTCCCCCATCAGCCAATGCAGGTCTTCGTCCGACAGTTTGACAATATCGGCCTGCGCGATCATCCGGTCCAGCCGCACGCGATAGGCTGCTTCATCCCGGATGAAACCAGGGCGGATATTGGGGTCCAGCATCACCACCCGGTCCCCGGCCCGTGCGCAAAGCGCTTCATAGCTTGCCCCGCAAGGGTCCCCCACAAGCGAGATACCCCCGAAAAACAGCGCTTCAATCCGGTCTGTCAGCTCCGGCAGTTCCGCGATTGCCATTTCGCGCAAGGCTGTGCCCCGGTCATAGAATGCATATCGCGCCTGCCCATCCGTCAAGGTCACAAAGGCCAATGTGCAGGGTCGGTCCACCGCAGGCGACAGGCTGTGATCCACCCCTGACCCATCCAGCGCCGCGCGCAATTGCGCCCCGAACAGATCATCCGACAGCGGACAAAAGAACCCCGAATCCGCCCCCAACCGCCCCAGCGCGATGGCCGTGTTGAAAACCGCCCCCCCCGCATAAGGGGCAAATGCCGCTTCATTGCTGGCCGTTTGGCGCGGCAACATGTCGATCAGTGCTTCACCGCAACACAGGATCATGATCTTCCCCCCAGCTTCAAAACCCGCCCATCTCTGCGATGTAAAAGGCCAGCGCCAGAATGACCAGCCCCGCCAGCACCGCGCCCGCAATCTTGGGCCAGGACCAGGGCCGCTCCCCCTGAACGCGCCCGGTCTGGCCATTCACGATAAACCGGTAGCTTTTACCCCGATACCGATAGGCCGCCATCCAGATGGGTAACAACAAATGCTTGAAGCGTTCATCGGCATAATCAGTGTTCACTGTGGACACACGCTGTTCATCCCCCCCGATATCGCGGCAGATATCAGCATGAATTTGTTCCGCCATCCGCTGTTTGGCAATGTCGAACCCCTCTGGCAGCGCGACGCTATAGGCTTCGGCGCGAAACCCCGACAGGTAATCCGCGCTATACAGCTGAAGATCTGCCAGCGTCCAGGGTTCCAGCCTGCGGATATTCGCACGCGGCAAGGCATTGGACGCCATGACCAGCACATCAAGGAACTGGCGCGACACCCGCCCTGATGCCGCGCTCCAGCGTGTGCGCCGCTCTCGCCGCGTTTTGCCGTCCGGCCCTTTGACCGTCACATAATAATGCGTGCCGCGCTGGCCGGTATACTGGCTGTTGGTTGCAACATCGAATGCCCAATAAGGCACATATAACCCGTTCAGCCGCCCCGTGCTGCGCGCGTATTTTGACAAGGCGGACGGCGCGAACCACAAGCCGCGCAACCAGTCCTTCATCTTTTGTTGCGCGTCAGCTTCACTTAGCTTGAAAGGCAAAATCGCCTGTGGCTTGATATGGCGGTTGGTCCCTGTATCGGTCACCACCGGACTGGCGCAGAACGGGCATTCGGCAGAATGCACATTTTCCTCAAACTGGACATCGGCACCGCAAGTGTCGCAATGCACAACGCGCGTTTCCTCCAGCTCGGACGGGGGCAGGTCGTGTGCAATTGCATCATGATAATCCAGCGACTGAAGCGCTGTCATGCGGGCGTCATCATCAATCTGCGGTATGGGCTGTTCATGCCCGCAATACCCGCAGCTAAGCCGCGCCTGACCTGGCAAGAAGCGCAGCGAAGCGCCGCATTGCGCGCAGGGAAAACGGTGTTCAGTCTGTGAAATGGGCATATTGTCTTCCCGCCACTCGGTTCGCGCTCTGGCGGCCCTGCATCTTCATCTTGCCAAAAATACTCAAACACAGCGCCGCGTTGGGCTGCGCCATTGCGGGTCACGCCATGGGCGGCGGGGGCGGGGGCGGGGTTGCGGCAAACAGCCCGGCCAGTGCGGGCACATCGCCTGCCTTTGCCCATCCGGCCTGACCTTCGGTCCAAACCAAAGTGTCGCGCGAGATCTGCCCTGCAAGCTGTGACTGGGCGAATGGACCACGCGTCTGGCCGTTTTCGGCAATATGCCACAACGGCTCTGATGCTGGCGGGGGCGGCGGTGGGGGGGAAGCGGCCTGCTGGCCGGTCATGGCC
>JAFWNM010000019.1 GCA_017510335.1 Paracoccaceae bacterium | reverse complement strand
GCCAGCCCCGCCCCCGATGATGAACGGGTGCGCCTGATCGGTGAAACCCACACGCGGGTTCTGGATACGATTGCAGGTTTTGAAAAAGTTGTCGAAAAGGCCGAACCGGATTTCAAATCGGTGGCGGAAACCTATCTGTATCTGCACAGAAAACATGAACGCGACCTGGCCGCATATCTGACAAAATGCGGATATGAGCCTGCAAATGACGGGTCATTTTTCGGAACAGTCAACAAGGCTGTTGTCGAAATGCGTTCGTGGTTTGAAGATGTGTCCGACAATATTATGGACCGCATCATTCAGGGCGAAAAACATGTGATCGAAGCATATGAAAATGCGCGGTCAGTGGGGCAGACTGTAGACGCAAATGCCATGCTGACACGTCATATCGAAGATATTGACGCGCTTATGCATAAACACATATCTGCATGATCGTCCTATTCAGGCTGCCGGACACAGGCAGCCTGAATTCATTTTATTCCGCGCGCGATTTTCAGCTTTCGGCCTTCTCGGCCAGTGCCAGCCAGTCTTCTTCGGCGGCGCTCAGTTTTTCCTGACGCGCGCTTAGCGCTTCGGTGGCTTTGCGGAATTTCACGGGTTCGCGCGAAAACAGGTCGGGATCGGACAAAAGTTCGCCCAGTTTCGCAATCTCGGCTTCCAGACGGGCAATTTCTGCAGGCAGTTTTTCCAGACGATGGGCCTCGGCAAAACTCAGCCCCAGTTTGCGCTGTTCGGGTTTGGCGCGGGACTTGCCCTTCTCAGTGGGGCGCGCGCTGCCCGCAGGGGCCGCAGGGCCAGCGCCTGTCGCGCTTTGGGCCATGTAGTCGGACCAGCCCCCCGCATAGGCCGTCACCCGCCCCTGCCCTTCAAAGACCAGTGTGGTGCTGGCCACACGGTCAATGAAATCGCGGTCATGGCTGACCAGCAGCACAGTGCCGTCAAAATCCCCCAGCAGGTCTTGCAACAGATCCAGCGTTTCCACATCCAGATCATTGGTCGGTTCATCCAGCACCAGCAGATTGGCCGGTTGCGCCATGATCCGCGCCAGCAACAGCCGCGCCTTCTCGCCGCCCGACAGCGACCGCACAGGCGCGCGCGCCTGCGCCTCGTCGAACAGAAATTCCTTCAGATAGCCCACAACATGCTTGGGCGTGCCGCGCACCATCACCTGATCGGCCTGACCGGACACGCGCATCAACGGGTCCCCCGTCAGGTTTTCCCACAGGCTTGCATTGGGGTCCAGCTGCGCGCGGCTTTGGTCGAATATCGCCGTTTCCAGATTGGTGCCGCGCCGTATGGACCCGCTATCGGCGTCTTCCGCGCCGGTAATCAGGCGCAACAGCGTGGTCTTGCCCACACCATTGGGGCCGACAAATGCCACCCGTTCCCCGCGCATCACGCGCAGCGAAAAATCGCGCAGGATCACCCGCCCGTCATAGGATTTGTTCACATTGTCCAGTTCTGCCACCAGCTTGCCCGACGGTGCAGCAGAGTCCAGCGCCATCGCCGCGACACCCTGGCGCTTGATCTGGCCTGCGCGTTCATCGCGCAACGCCGCCAGCGCGCGCACGCGGCCCTGGTTGCGCTTGCGCCGCGCGCTGATCCCTTCCACCGCCCAACGCGCTTCTGCCTTGATCTTGCGGTTCAGTTTGTGGCGCGCGTCATCTTCTTCCGACCAGATCTTGTCGCGCCAGTCCTCAAACCCCTCGAAGCCCGCTTCGCGCCGGCGCACCTGCCCGCGATCCACCCAAAGTGTTGCGCGCGTCAGCGCGCGCAAGAAGGCGCGGTCATGGCTGATCAGCACAAACGCCGCGCGCGTGTCGCGCAGCCGCGCTTCCAGCCAACCGATGGCGGCAATGTCCAGATGGTTGGTCGGTTCGTCCAGCAACATCAGTTCGGGCGCTTCGGCCAGCAATCTGGCCAGTGCCGCGCGGCGGCGTTCGCCCCCTGATGCGTTTGCAGGGTCCAGGTCGGGGTCGAAATCCAGCCCTTCGGCGGCCATTTCAACCTTGTAATGCTCGGCCGGGTCCAGCGACTGGCAGGCATAGTCACCCAATGTTGCAAAGCCCGCAAAATCGGGGTCCTGTTCCATATACCCCACCGACACACCAGGCGAGAGGGTGCGCGTGCCGCGATCAGCCTCGGCCAGACCGGCCATGACCTTCAAAAGGGTGGATTTGCCCGACCCGTTGCGCCCGACAAGCGCCACGCGGTCACCGGGCTGGACCACAAGATCAAGCCCGTCGAAAACGGGGTTGCCCCCGAATGTCAGGGAAATACCGGAAAGCTGAAGAAGGGGTGCCTGTGCCATGGGCGCGGTATAAGCGCGGGCGCGCGCGGGGAAAAGCGAAATCTTGCCCTGCGCGCGCGCCCCCCCACCCGCACAGGACCCGCCCACCCACCCCGCTGCGCTGCGGGGCGCAGCGCAGCTTGTCCTGTGCGGGCGG
>JAFWNM010000018.1 GCA_017510335.1 Paracoccaceae bacterium | reverse complement strand
CGCGTGGCCGGGGCAATCGACATGCGCATAGTGGCGTGCATCGGTTTCATATTCCACATGCGCGGTCGAAATCGTGATCCCGCGGGCTTTTTCTTCCGGCGCACCATCAATCTGGTCATAGGCGCGGAAATCACCAAAATACTTCGTGATCGCAGCCGTCAGCGTCGTCTTGCCGTGGTCAACATGCCCGATCGTCCCGATGTTCACATGCGGTTTATTGCGTTCAAACTTTTGCTTTGCCATGGTTTCGGCACCCTTTGTTGCTGAGCCGCAGATACGACCCCGAGATGACACGCGCGCCTGTTATCCAGTCAGGCGCGAAAAATCAAGCGCACATCTTCGGGAATCTGGAAATCTGCCCTTGGGCAGGTGTCATTCCTCGGGGGCTGCGGCCACAATTTGCGCTTCGGCGGTATCTTCGCGCGGGGGGAACCATTCGGGCTTGGACACGATCCAGCGTTCGATTGCGGCAACGACGTTTTCCGACAGGTTCTGCATCTGCTCCTCGGCGGATTGCGTCAGACCCGAACTGACCACGGTTTCCCCTGACAGGCTTTCAAGCACTGTGATTCGATGGGGCGTGTCGTTCAGCTTGGTCTGTGCTTCGTCATCCCAGATGGTCACGCCGACAATCAGAACGGATTTGGGCGCTGCCACAATCGGAATTCCCGGAATCGCCAGAACATAGCCCTGAACCGCAATGGCCACATGATAGAACTTGTCCCCGTCATAGCGCCCGAACCTGCGCTGGATTTCCGCCGTCAGCGTCGTTTCCCACGCTTCGGGTTCGGCGCGGCGCGATGCAGGGCCAATCACCGCTGTATCGGCCACCACAATGGCATGGCCCAGACGGAAATTACCCAACTCGGCGCGTTCTTCCCCCAACTGCGCCCCGCTGGTGCAGGCCCCCAACAAGGCCAGCCCCGCAAGCGCCCCAAAAACACGCGTTTTCAAACTGGAAAGTTCCATATACTGCACCTTCTGCCCGTTTCACATTGGTTTAACGCAATTGCAGGGATTGCGCAAATCCGCGCGTGGCGTCAGGCGAAGCGGTTGTCGCGTGGAAACCCGCGCGGCGCCATGCGCCCTGCACTGGCGCGTTTTCCCAGCCATTCCGTAAGATCGGCTTCCAGTCGCGTGCGCCCTGCGGGGTCTTTCCAGCTTAGGCCCTTGTCCAAGGTCAGTGTCGTCAGGTCCGACAAGCCGCCATCCTTGTAGGATTGCAGCCTGACGCCCTTGCCGCGCGCCATTTCCGGCAATTCGGACATGGGGAAAACCAGCAGTTTGCGGTTCTCGCCAACAACGGCCAGATGGTCCCCTTCGGCAAAGCGGCAAACATGCGCCCGCACCCCGGGCTTAAGGTTCAATATCTGTTTTCCGCTGCGCGTTTGCGCGACCACTTCATCAGCGGGAACAACAAACCCATCGCCTGCACTGGACGCAAGAACCAGTCGCGCGCCAGCCCTGTGGGTGAACAGGTCGACGATCTCCGCTTCATTGGGCAAATCCACCATCAGGCGCACAGGTTCCCCCATGCCGCGCCCGCCGGGCAGGTTAACCCCCAACAACGTGTAAAACCGCCCGTTGGACCCGAACAGAACAATCTTGTCGGTGGTTTCGGCATGCAAGGCAAAGCGCCCCTCGTCGCCATCTTTGAACTTGAACCCCTGATCCAGCGCGACATGCCCTTTCATGGCGCGGATCCAGCCCATTTTGGAACACACCACTGTAATGGGTTCGCGTTCGATCATGGCTTCCAGCGGCACATCCTCGACGTCATGCCCTTCGGCAAAATCCGTCCGGCGGCGTCCCAGATCGGTGGCCTTGCCAAAGACGGCCTGCACATCGCGCAACTGGGCGCTGATCGTTTTCCATTGCAGCGTATCGGACCCAAGCAGGTCTTCCAGCCCCGCGCGTTCGCGCAGCAATTCATCACGCTCGCGCACCAGTTCCATTTCTTCCAGTCGGCGCAAGGACCGCAGGCGCATGTTCAGAATGGACTCGGCCTGAAGCTCGGTCAGCTCCCCCTCGCCTTCGGGGGGGGGGATGTAATCCGCCTCGGACGACGCGCGGGTAAACTCCCGCGCCCAGTTTTCCCGCATCAACGCTGCGCGCGGGGCATCATCATAGCGGATGATATCAATCACGCGGTCAAGGTTCAGGAAGGCAATGATAAACCCTTCCAGCACTTCCAGACGGTGATCAATCTTGTTCAGGCGGTGCTGGCTGCGGCGCTGCAACACATCGCGGCGGTGGTCCAGAAACGCGCGCAGCACGTCGCGCAGGCTGCAGACCTTGGGCGTCAGACCGTCGATCAGAACATTCATGTTCAGGCTGAAACGGGTTTCCAGATCACTGTTCTTGAACAACATACCCATCATCAGGTCAGGATCGACGCTGCGTGTCTTGGGTTCCAGAACAATGCGCACATCATCGGCGGATTCGTCGCGCACATCGGCCAGCAGCGGCACCTTGCGGGTCTGGATCACTTCGGCCAGTTTTTCGATCAGGCGCGATTTGGGCACCTGAAACGGAATTTCGGTGACGACAACCTGCCATTGCCCGCGGCCCAGATCCTCGATCTGCCAG
This sequence comes from Paracoccaceae bacterium, assembly GCA_017510335.1. Classification (GTDB taxonomy): domain Bacteria; phylum Pseudomonadota; class Alphaproteobacteria; order Rhodobacterales; family Rhodobacteraceae; genus Roseinatronobacter. The sequence continues at coordinate 34,449 of JAFWNM010000018.1, read as the reverse complement.
CGCGCACGCACCCGGATGGACCCGCGCCCCGACTGATAGGCGGCAAGCAACGCGTCGCGCGGTTCGACCACCACCCCCCCTGTCGGAAAATCGGGACCGGGGATCAGCGCAATCAGGTCCTCATCCGGCAGGTCGGGGCTGGCAATCAGCGCCAGGCACCCTTCGATCAACTCATCCAGGTTGTGGGGGGGAATATTGGTGGCCATGCCCATTGCAATACCGCTGGACCCATTGGCCAGAAGGTTGGGAAATGCCGCAGGCAACACAACTGGTTCTTCCAGCGTGCCGTCATAATTGGGGCGGAAATCAACAGCGTTTTCAGACAACCCTTCCAGCAGCGCCTCGGCCGCTTCGGTCATGCGCGCTTCGGTGTAGCGCGCGGCGGCGGGGTTGTCGCCGTCGATATTGCCAAAATTCCCCTGCCCGTCAACCAACGGGTAGCGCACGTTGAAATCCTGTGCCAGCCGCGCCATCGCGTCATAGATCGCGGCATCGCCATGGGGGTGGTAATTCCCCATCACATCGCCCGTGATCTTGGCGGATTTCCGAAAGCCGCCAGTGGGCGACAGCTTCAGTTCGCGCATCGCAAACAGGATGCGCCGGTGCACCGGCTTCAGCCCGTCACGGGCATCCGGAAGGGCGCGGTGCATGATGGTGGACAGCGCATATTGCAAATACCGCGACCCAAGCGCACGGCGCAGGGGTTCAGCCACAAGGGCGTTCTTGTCTTCGGAATGATCATCGTCTTGTGCCATTGTGCCGCAATAGCCCCAAGCTTGGCACAGGTCCAGCCCCCAAGGCGGCAAACTGCCCATTCACATAAGTGTCGCTTGCGGGACCGGATGGGCAGGGTCTAGGTTGGACTTCCCCTGACTTGGAGAGTTCCCCATGCGCCCCTTTTCCTTGCGCCCCTTCCCGATCGTCATCTTGTGCGCGGGCCTTGGCCTGCCTGCGCTGGCCGACACCCAATTGCGCGCCGTCACCCTGTCCACGGCAGGGCTTGCACTGATCGAAGCACAGGCCCGTCTTGACAGTGACGGGCTGGTTTTGCCGGTGCGCCGCACAGATATAGACGATTTCCTGAAATCCCTGCGCCTGTCAGGGGGGGGCACGGGTGCCCCCATGCTGACACTGTCTGGCCCGGGCGGGTTTGACGACAGCTTCGCCGCGCTGCCCTTTGACCCTGCCGCGCTGCAGGACTTGCGCGCGCTGCTGGATGCAATGACCGGCGCGCCTGTCACTGCCACACGGCGGGGCATTGACCTTCAGGGGCGCATCATGGGGGTGCGCGATGTGCCTTGCACCACGGACGCACAACAAGGGTGCATCGCGCTGGCGCTGCGGTCCGACACCGGGCAGATCGGCCAGATCCTGCTGGATGAGGCCACCGCGCTGACCTTCCGCGATGCGGATGACAGCGCCGCCATTGATCGCGGGCTTGACGCCCTGCGCGCTGCCGGTCAGGGGCATATGCTGGATGTTCATCTGTCCATGTCAGGACAGGGCGGCGCAGAAAATGCGCAAGATGTCGCGCTGGCATGGCTGCAATCAGCACCTGTCTGGAAAACCGCATGGCGTGCCGAAAACGGGCCGGATGGCACCATCCTGACAGGCTGGGCCGTGGTCGAGAACGCCACTGGCCATGACTGGCAGGATGTGGACCTGACCCTTGCCACAGGGGCAGTGCAGGCGCTGCAAGTGGCCCTGTATGACCGCCAGCACGGCGCGCGCAAACTGGCCGCAGACATTGCCGCGTCAGGTGCCATGCCCGAACTGATGGCCAGCGCGCCCATGCAACGCAATATGCCGTTTGAGGCGGCCTATGACGCGGCCCCTGTCAGCATGGATGACGGCGACAGCTTTTCGCGCTTCACGCTGGCAACGCCTGTCACGCTGAAGGCAGGGGACATCATCAGCCTGCCGTTTCTGCGCGAAACCCTGCAGGATGCACGCCTGACGCTGTATCGGGGCGGCACGGGCGCCCCCCATCCGATGCTGGCCGTGGTCGTGGAAAACCCGCTTCCGCTGCGCCTGCCTGCCGGTGTCATGACGCTGTATGAAGACGGGCGCGGCCATGCGGGCGACGCCATAATCCCCGAACTTGCCCCGGGCGACAGCGAAACCGTGGAATTCGCCCGCGACACGGCAATCACTGTGCGCGAAAATGTGGCGCAGGCAGAAACCGTGCATTCCGCGCGCATTGTCGATGGTGTCATGCTGGCACAGGAACGGCTTGAACAGCGCACCACCTACCGCATTGAAGGCGCAGCGCAGGGCGCGCGGGTTCTGACAATTGCGCATCCCATGCGGCAGGGGTGGGACATCCAGACCGAAGGCGGCGTGGAGGGGCTGGATGACATGCGCTTCACCATTGATGTGCCCGAAGGGGCGCTGACCTCGCACGAGGTGATCGAGCACCGCCAGACGCAACAGCGCGTTGCCTTGCTGGACCTGGATATCAACGCGCTGGGGTATTGGTCGGCGCGCATGGCGGATGCGGACATGCAGGCCTTGCTGGCCCAATTGCAGGACCTGCGCACCGAAGAAGCGCGCCTGCAACGCGACATTGCACGCCTGCAAACTGCCGAAGAAACCCTGATCGCGGATCAGGATCGTCTGGTTGGGGTGATCGTGCAACTGGGCGATGACAGCCCCGCAAATCAGGACCGGCGCGCGCGTGTCGATGCGATTGACGCCGAAATCGCGGAAGGTCGCGCCACGATCGCGGATGCGCAAACCCAGCTTGAAGCCATCCGCACAAACCTGCGCACCCTGATTCTCAACGCGGAATAGACCACGCCGCTTTGTGCCCCGCCGCCGTGTCGCACCCGGTCGGCAGGCAAAACAGGGCGCGGCCAGGTGCCACAGTGGCAAAGGCTGCGCCCTGATGCTGCAATGCAGGGTCAGGACGCGGTTTTGTCGCGCCCTTCCAGCGCGTCAAGGCGCGCCTTGAGCACTTCATTCTCCTCGCGCGCTTTCTGGGCCATGGCGCGCACGGCGTCGAATTCTTCGCGCGTGACGAATTCGCGGTCTGCCAACCAGCGGTCCAGCAGGCTTTTCATTGCCGTCTCGGCCTCGGTGCGCGCACCTTGGGCCACGCCCATGGCATTGGTCATCAATTGTGACATATCATCCAGAAAACGGTTGCGACTTTGCATTTTGGCCCCTTCGGCATTTGGCTTTTATCCTATATGTGACCTTGGGGCGCGAAACTCAAGGTTGACTTCCGCGCGCCCCCCGCGTCAGACAGGCGCAGGTTTCCAGCTTCAAGGCCCGTGAATGACCCTTCCCCTTGCTATCATGTTTCCTGACATCTCGCCGGAAATTTTCCAGATCGATCTGGGCAGTTTCAGCTTTGCGCTGCGCTGGTATGCGCTGGCCTATATTGCGGGCTTCTTGCTGGGGTGGTGGATCATCCAGTCGCTGATGAAACGCCCTGCCCTGTGGCCTGCCGACACAGCACCCATGCCCCCCGCCAAGGTCGAAGGGTTGCTGACCTATGTGATTATCGGCGTCATTCTGGGGGGGCGGCTGGGGTTTGTGCTGTTCTACCAGACCAGTTATTACATGACCTACCCGGCGGAAATCCTGCGCATATGGGAAGGCGGCATGTCGTTTCACGGCGGGCTTGCGGGTGTGGCTGTCGCGGGGCTGGTCTTTTGCCGCCGCCATGGCGTGCCTGCAATGCAACTGGCGGATTCCATGGCGCTTGTCGCACCAATTGGCATTGGGTTGGGGCGTATGGCCAATTTCATCAATGCCGAATTATGGGGCCGGCCCACGACCGCGCCCTGGGGCGTTGTGTTTCCCGGCCCGCACGCGCAAAGCTGCCCTTGGGACTGGCCCATGGACCTGTGCGCGCGCCACCCCACGCAATTGTATGAAGCCGCCCTTGAAGGGGCAGTGCTGTTTGCCGTGCTGGCCTGGCTGGTCTGGCGCAAGGGCTGGCTGAAAACGCCCGGTGCCGTGACAGGCATATTCGTCGCAGGCTACGGGCTGGCACGTTTCACAGTGGAATTCTGGCGTCAGGCAGATGCGCAATTCATCACGCCTGATAACCCGTTGGGCCATGTCGTGACGCTGGGGCAGGCCGGGATCAGCATGGGGCAGGTTCTGTCCTTGCCCATGATTGTGATAGGCGCGGCCCTGATATGGCGCGCGCGCCGCGCATGACGGCGCTGCGCGACATAATCATCCGCCAGATTGCCACATTGGGGCCAATCACGATTGCGGAGTATATGACGACCTGCCTGTTGCACCCGCAGCACGGCTATTACACCACGCGCGATCCGCTTGGCACCGCTGGCGATTTTACGACTGCGCCCGAAATCAGCCAGATGTTTGGCGAAATGCTGGGGCTGTGCATCGCACAGGTCTGGATGGATCAGGGGCGCCCCGCGCCCTTCACGCTGGCCGAACTTGGCGCGGGGCGCGGCACGCTGATGGCCGATATCCTGCGCGCCACGCGCGCTGTGCCGGGCTTTCATGATGCGGCCCGCCTGCACCTTGTCGAAGCCTCGCCCGTGTTGCGGCGCATGCAGGCCCAGAACCTGCCCGACCCGCAGTTTCATGACAGCGCCGACACATTGCCAGATGCGCCGCTATTCGTGGTTGCCAATGAATTCTTCGATGCCCTGCCTGTGCGCCAGTTCCTGCGCGTGGACACGGGCTGGCGCGAACGCATGGTGGGGGTGCAGGACGGACAACTGGCCTACGGGCTGGGGCCTGTCACGGCGCTGGCGGCGCTGGAACACCGGCTTGCGGACACCGGACCGGGCCAGATGGTCGAAACCTGCGCCCCTGCAGGCGCTGCAATTGCCGCACTGGCGCAGCGCATAACCCAGCATGGCGGCATTGCCCTGATCGTCGATTACGGCGACTGGCGCAGCCGTGGCGACACATTCCAGGCGCTGCGCCAGCACGCGCAAGATGACCCGCTGGCCCATCCCGGTCAGGCCGATCTGACCGCCCATGTCGATTTCGAGGCCCTGGCCCTGGCAGCCCCCACGCTGCGCGCCACTGCCCTGACCCCGCAAGGAGTTTTTCTGGAACGGCTGGGAATCACGCAACGCGCCCAAACCCTTGCCAATACGCTGACGGGGGCTGCACTGCAGGCGCATATTGCGGCGCATCGGCGCTTGACGCATCCGCAAGAAATGGGTCACCTGTTCAAGGCGCTCGCGCTCTATCCTGAAACTGCCCCTGCCCCACCGGGATTTGGACCATGACCTTGCAGATACTGACCGCCGACAGCTTGTCGCCCTTGCGCCACGGGTTTTTCACCCGGCGCGGTGGCGCATCATCGGGCATATTCGCGGGCCTGAATTGCGGGCCGGGATCATCTGACCAAAGTGAAACCGTGCGCACCAACCGCGCCCGCGTCGCGCAGGCCATGCAGTTGGCGCCCGGCGCGCTTGTCAGCCTGCACCAGACCCATTCCGCCGATGTCATTGCGCTGGACGCCCCCTTGCCCGATGGCGCGACCTTGCCAAAGGCCGATGCCATGGTCACGGCCACCCCCGGGTTGGGGCTGGCCATTCTGACCGCAGATTGCCAGCCGGTGCTGTTTGCCGACCATGCAGCCGGCGTCATTGGCGCGGCCCATGCGGGATGGCGCGGGGCACTGGGCGGGGTTTTGGAAAACACCCTGGACGCGATGGAAGCCCTTGGGGCGGCGCGCGCCTCCACCTGCGCGGTCATAGGCCCGTGCATAAGCCAGCGCGCCTATGAAGTGGGACCAGAGTTTCTGGAAGATTTCATCGCAGATGATCCTGCCCATACCCGCTTCTTTGCAAACGGCCAGAACGGGCGCTATCAGTTCGACCTGACGGGGTTTGGCCTGTTCCGGCTGCGCGCTGCCGGTATTGGCGATGTGTGCTGGACAGGGCATTGCACCTATTCAGACCCCAAAATGTTCTATTCCTACCGCCGGTCCGTGCATGAAGGGCACGCCGATTATGGCCGCCTGATTTCGGCAATCCGCCTGTAGCCTGTCACCTGTTGCGAAGGCTTCCGCGTTGTCAGAAATCCTTGCGCGCGCGCAGCGCGGCACCGATGGTGCCGTCATCCAGATAATCCAGTTCGCCGCCCATGGGCACGCCCTGTGCAAGCGCTGTGATCTTCACCCCTGTGGGTGTCAGCACATCCGCGATGTAATGCGCGGTCGTCTGCCCGTCGACAGTCGCCCCAAGCGCCAGGATGACTTCGCGCGCGCCCCCATCGCGCGCCCGCGCAACCAGTTGGGGAATGCGCAAATCATCCGGTTCAATCCCGTCCAGCGCCGAAAGCGTGCCGCCAAGGACGTGATACTGCCCCTTGAACACGCCGCCACGTTCCATCGCCCATAAATCCGCGACATCCTCGACGACACATAATTCGCCCGTGGCGCGGCGGGCGTCATCTGTGCAAATGGCACAGACCGGCGCAGTGGATATATTGCCGCATTGCGCGCAAGCCTGCGCCGATTGCGTCACCCGGTCCAGCGCTGCCAGCAGCGGGCGCAGGCTTTGGTCACGGCGCTGGATAAGATGCAGCACCAGACGCCGCGCAGACCGCGGCCCCAGACCGGGCAGCCGCGCCATTTGCGCAATCAACGCTTCTATGTCATTGGGGGCGCGGTCCATGCCCTGCGTCTAGAACGGCAGGTTCATGTCACGCGGCAGGCCCATGCTTTCGGCCATTTTGCCCATTTCTTCCTTGGACCGGGCTTCAGCCTTGGCTTGCGCATCCTTGATGGCCGCAAGAATCAGGTCCTCGACCACTTCCTTTTCATCAGGGTTGAAGATGGAAGGGTCGATGTCCAGCCCTGTCAATTCCCCCGTGGCCGTGGCGGTGGCGCGCACCAACCCCGCCCCGGATTCGCCCGTCACCATGACGGATTTCAGGTCTTCCTGAAGCTGGGCCATCTTGCCCTGCATTTCCTGTGCGGCTTTCATCATCTTGGCCATGTCGCCAAGTCCGCCCATTCCCTTGAACATGTCAGTGTCCTTTCGTCATCATGTGTCGTCAAACGGATCCCAATCGGGGTCCAGCTCATCTTCGGCGGGCGCGAGGGCATCACTTTCGATCTGCGCATCAGGCGCTGTCAGATCCCGGATATCGGCAATTCGCGCCTGTGGGAATGCCTGAAACACGGCCGCGACCAAGGAATTTTCCATCGCTTCGCTTTCCTGCGCAGTGCGTTCGCGCGCGCGGGTTTCCGCCAGCGTGGGCGCGCCCCCTTTGGATGTGACCGACACGCCCCATCGCGCGCCCGTCCAGCCCTGCAACCGCCCCGCAAGTCGCGCGGCCAGATCAGGCGCGGCATCCTGTGTCGGTTCGAATTCAATGCGGCCGGGGCTGTAACGCACCAGACGCAGGCAGTTTTCCACCTCTACCAGAAGGGCCATGTCACGCTGCGCGCGAATCAGCGCCACGACATCCTCGAACTGCGGATAAAACGCCAGCGCAGGGGCCGCGCCTGCAAGTGCCGCTTGTGGCGCGCCACCTGTGCGACCGGGTGCAGACGGGCCAGCGCTAATGCCGCTGGCGTTGGGGGCCGCTGACGGGGCGCGCGGCGCAGCGGCGCCATTGCCCCCCCCGCCACCATTGGGCGCAGGCGGGGTGTGGTCATGCCACTTGCGCAGCACTTCTTCGGGGCTGGGCAGGTCGGCCACATGGGTCAGGCGAATGATCGCCATTTCCGCAGCCATCATTGCATTGGGCGCGGCGGCCACTTCTTCCAGCGCTTTCAGCAGCATTTGCCAGGCCCGCGTCAATACCCGCATCGGCAGGGCCTGGGCCATGGCCGCGCCGCGGTCGCGTTCATCAGGGCTGATGGTGGGGTCGTTGCCCGCATCGGGGGTCACCTTGGTGACACTCAGCCAATGGGTAATTTCCGCCAGATCGCGCAACACCGCCATAGGGTCGGCCCCGTCGGCATATTGCGCGGACAGTTCCGCAAGGGCCGCACCCGCATCGCCGCGCATGATATGGTCAAACAGGTCCAGAACCCGCGCGCGGTCGGCAAGCCCCAACATGGCGCGCACCTGATCGGCGCTGGTTTCACCGGCCCCGTGGCTTATGGCCTGATCCAGCAGCGACATGGCATCGCGCACCGACCCTTCGGCGGCGCGCGTGATCAGCGCCAGCGCATCATGGGCCACCTGCCCGCCTTCGGCCTGTGCAACGCGGCCCAGATGCGCAATCATCACTTCCGGTTCCACGCGGCGCAAATCGAACCGCTGGCAGCGCGACAGAACCGTGACGGGCACTTTGCGGATTTCGGTTGTGGCGAAGATGAATTTCACATGCGCAGGCGGTTCTTCCAGCGTTTTCAACAGCGCGTTGAAGGCCGAATTCGACAGCATGTGCACTTCGTCGATGATATAGATCTTGTAGCGCGCAGACGCCGCGCGATAGGCCACACTGTCGATGATTTCGCGGATATCGCCCACGCCCGTGCGCGAAGCCGCGTCCATTTCCATGACATCGACATGGCGACCATCCGTAATGGCGCGGCAATGCTCGCACTGTCCGCAAGGTTCGGTTGTCGGCCCCCCCTGCCCGTCTGCGCCAATGCAGTTCAATCCCTTGGCGATGATTCGCGCAGTCGTTGTCTTGCCCGTGCCGCGAATGCCGGTCATCACAAACGCATGATGAATACGGTCAGCCGCAAAGGCATTGCGCAAGGTGCGCACCATTGCGTCCTGTCCGATAAGATCGGCAAAACTCTCGGGGCGGTATTTGCGCGCCAGAACCTGATAGGGGGTTTGGCTGTCAGTCATGGGGTCAAGCCTTGGTTATGTGCCCCCACCCTAGCGCGGGGCGGGCGTGATGGGAAACGGGTTTTCGTTTTTCCCGGGATGCGCGGCACGCAGGGGGCAGAATTTGAGTATTTTTGGCAAGATGAAATCAACAGGCCGCGCGCGCAAGCAGACCATGCTGCGCCAGAAAGCCGGTTAAATGCTGCGCGACCGCTTCGGGCTGTTCGATATGGGCCAGATGGCCCGCGCGGCGGATGATCGCGAACTGCGCATCTGTCACCAGATGCGTCGTCTCGCGCACCAGATCAGGCGGGGTCAGCGCGTCGCGGTCCCCCGCAAGCCCCAGCACAGGCAAGCGCAAGGCGGCTGTGGTGGTGTAGAAATCCGTGCCCGCGATGGCCTGTGCGCAGCCCGCCCAGCCATGGGGTGGACACGCAAGCAGCATATCGCGCCAGGGCGCGGCCGCAGGGCTGCGCAAGAAAGCAGGTGTAAACCACCCTTTCAGTGTTTGCGCGGCAATCGCGGCCATGCCCTGCGCCTGCACCGCAGTTGCGCGGGCCTGCCAGATCGCTGCGGTGTCCAGCCGTGCGGCGGTGCCCGACAGGACCAGCGCGCGCAGCAGGTCGGGGCGTTTGGTGGCAAGAGCCTGCCCCACCATGCCCCCAAGCCCCTGCCCCAGAAAAACACATGACCCCACGCCCAGATCATCCAGCAGGGTTTCCGCGTCTCGCACAAGCTGGCCCATGGAATACGGCCCATCGGGTGCCAGCGATGCCCCATGCCCGCGATGATCATAGCAGACCAGCCGCAAGCGGTCGGGCAAATGCGGCAACAGCGGCGCCCAAACCCGTGCATCGCAGCCCAAGCTGGACGACAGCACCAGAACCGGCCCGTCAGACGGACCGGAAAGCTTATAGCGCAGGCCGCCAGCAGAGGTTTTCATGCGCGCGCAGCCCCCAGCGCCCGCTGGAACACATCGCGGTCCACATTGCCGCCTGAGACGGTCACGATCATGCTGTCGCCTGCGATCTGGTCAGGCAGGAACAGCGCCGCTGCCAACGCCACTGCGCCGCCCGGTTCCACGACAATCTTCAGCCGCTCAAATGCCAGCGCCATTGCCGCCAGCACCTGCGCGTCACTGACCACCAGCCCCGGCCCGCACAAACGCTGCAAGACCGGCCAGGTCAGCTGCCCCGGCGCGGGCGTTACAATCGCATCGCACAGTCCCGTGCGCAGCGGGTGTGTCACAACCTGCCCCGCAGTCAGCGATTTTGCCACATCATCGAACCCTTCGGGTTCAACTGTGCGCACCAGCATGTCGGGCGCGTATTGCTCCAGCGCCAGCGCAATCCCAGATGTCAGCCCCCCGCCCCCGCAACACACCAGCACCTGCGCGGATGTCACACCGTGTTCCGCGGCCTGTTCGGCAATCTCCAGCCCCGTTGTGCCCTGCCCCGCAATCACCTGCGGGTGGTCAAAAGGCTGGATCAGGCTTAGCCCGCGTTCAGCGGCAAGTTTTGCCCCCAGCGCATCGCGATCCTCGGACGCGCGGTCATACAGCACCACTTCGGCCCCCAGCGCGCGGGTATTGGCAATCTTGATGGCCGGCGCATCGCGCGGCATGATGATGACCGCCGACAACCCGCGCAAACCCGCCGCATAGGCCACACCCTGCGCATGATTGCCCGATGAGAAGGCAATTACGCCGCGCACATCGTTTGGCAGTGCAGTCACTGCAGACCACGCACCACGAAACTTGAAGCTGCCAGTATGTTGCAGGCATTCTGCCTTGACCAGCACCTTGCGCCCCGCAATCTCGTCCAGAAAAGGCGACGACACCAGCGGCGTACGCCGCGCGTGGCCGTGCAGGCGCGCGCGTGCCGCTTCGATCATGTCAATATTCACAGGCACATTCCCAACCATTGATGAATCGCACGCAGCGATTCTGCCTCGTCCAGAAACGGGATATGGCCCCGCCCCGGCACTTCCTCAAAAATCATATCGGGGCGGCGGTCCTGCATTTGCTGCGCAGTCTCTGCACTCAGCAAATCGGAAGTAGCGCCACGAATCAATGCCAGCGGCAATCCGGCGCAGGCGTCAAAAAGCGGCCATAAATCCCCGCCGCCGCCCGCCATCGCGGCCAGAAAAGCATCGCGCAGCGCAGGGTCATAGGTCAGATCCAACCCCTGATCTGTCTGGATGAAATGCTTGCGTGCCTCTTCCATCCAGCGTCCTTGGGGAATATCGCTGAATTCAGGACAGGCCCGCGCCAGCGCCATGGCAGCTTCGGCATGGCTCCGTGCAGATGGCGTGCGCCCGACATACCCGGCAATCCGCATCAACCCCGGCATGTTGATGACTGCGCCAATGTCGTTCAGGCAGATCCCGCGCAACCTGTCCTGCGCGGTGCTGGCCAGATACATCGCAATGATCCCCCCGCGCGACGTGCCCAGCACCGCTGCCTGCTCCAGCCCCAGATGGTCCAGCAACTCCACCACATCCGCAGCTTCGCGCGGCACGGTATAGCTGTCCGCGCCCGTCCATTCCGATTTCCCGCGTCCGCGGTAATCCAGCCGGATCATGCGCAGCGGTGGCAAATGGGGCGCAAGATAGTCGAAATCCCGCCCGTTGCGCGTCAGGCCCGCAAGACACACCAGCGCGCGGCCATGCCCCGCATCCGTATAATGCAACTGCGCCCCGTCCGAGGCCGTGAAAAACGGCATCTACACATCCCCCAATTGCGCGCCCACGCCGCGCAGATCGCGGGCCACAGCATCCGGCCGCCCGAACAGCCTGTCCACAGGCGCCCCCGCCCGGTTCACCCACAGCGTGCGAAACCCGTAGGCCGCGCCTGCGCAAATATCCCAGCCATTGGACGAAATGAACAGCACCTCTTGCGGCGCGACGCCAAAACGCGCGCCCACCATGTCATAGACAGCGCCTGCAGGTTTGAACACGCCCACATCCTCGACCGACAGTACCGCCTGAAACATGTCCTGCAACCCGCACGCCCGCACCGCACTGGCCAGCATGGCCGGTGTGCCATTCGACAAAATCGCAAGCGCCATGCCGCGCGCGGCCAGCCCCCGCAAACTGTCTGGCACTTCCGCAAAGACGGGCAATTCCTGATACAACTCCAGCAAGCGCGCGCGCAGGCCCGCATCATCAAGGCCCGCCTCCTCCAGCGCCCAATCCAGCGCGTTTTCAGTCACTTGCGCAAAATCGGCATGATGGCCGGCCGCCGCGCGCAACCATGTATATTCAAGCTGCTTGCGCCGCCAGCTGGCCGAAAGCTGCGGCCAGACCTGCGCCAATAGCTGCCCGTCCGGCCCGCTTGCAGCACTGCGCGCAGCCCCGTCAACGTCAAATAACGTGCCATAGGCATCAAATACACACAGGCGGATGGTCATGCGCTTCTCCCTTTATTCCGGCGCGACACGCACAGGGGCATTTCGCCCCTGCACATGTTTCATCTTGCCAAAAATACTCAATCGCACAACGTCGAATATCCGGACGGCATCAGCGGTTCAGCCGGTCCAGTCTTGCGCGCACACTTAATCCATGGGCTTGCAGGCTTTCGGAATTGGCCAGTTGCTCGGCAGCGGGGCCAATAGCGGCCAGGGCTTCGGGGGTCATACGCGCCAGCGTTGTGCGCTTCATGAAATCCAGCACCGACAGGCCTGATGAAAACCGCGCCGAACGCGCCGTGGGCAAGACATGGTTCGGCCCGCCAATGTAATCGCCAATCGCCTCGGGCGTCCAATGGCCCAGAAAGACAGCACCCGCATGGGTGATCTGCGCCAGCAGGGCTTCCGCGTCGGCCACGCAAAGTTCCAGATGCTCGGGCGCGATCCGGTCGGACAGGGCCGCCGCCTCGGACAGGTCGCGCACTGTGATGATCGCGCCATACTCGCGCCAGCTTGCGCCCGCAATCGCGCGCCGTTCCAGTGTTTCAAGGCGCTTTTCCACCGCTTGCGCGACGGCCTTGCCAAATGCCGCATCAGTGGTGATCAGAATGGATTGCGCGCTTTCGTCATGTTCGGCCTGTGACAGCAGGTCCAGCGCAATCCAGTCGGGGTCCGACTGGCCATCAGCGATGACCAGAATTTCAGACGGGCCTGCAATCATGTCAATGCCCACATGACCAAAGACACGGCGCTTGGCTGCCGCGACAAACGCATTGCCCGGCCCGGTTATCTTGTCGACCGGCGCAATGGTTTGCGTGCCATAAGCCAGCGCCGCAATGGCTTGCGCGCCACCAATCCTGTAGACAGTTTCAACCCCCGACAATCTGGCCGCCAGCAGCACCAGCGGGTTGACCTTGCCGGCGGGTGTGGGTGCGCAAATAACCAGACGCTCAACACCCGCGACCTGCGCGGGAATGGCATTCATCAGCACCGAGGACGGATAGCTTGCCAGCCCCCCCGGCACATACAGCCCCGCTGCCGCCACAGGCCCCCAACGCCAGCCCAGTTCGGCGCCCGTGTCATCAACCCAGCGCATGTCCTGCGGGCGCTGGCGGTCATGATAGGCGCGAATGCGCGCCGCCGCCAGTTCCAGCGCGGCACGCTCCTCGTCGGGAACACGGGCGCATTCGGCATCGATTTCGTCACTGGAAAACGCAAGCGTGTCCGGTGTCAGGTCCAGCTTGTCGAATTTCGCTGTCAACTCGATGACGGCTGCATCGCCACGTTTGCGCACATCCGCGATGATGGCGGCAACAGTGTCATCCACATCGACGGACTCTTCGCGTTTTGCGCCCAGCAAGCTGCAAAAGGCCGTTTCAAAATCCGCATCGCGGCTGTCCAGAAACACAGGCATCAGGTATCCTTATCCAACGGGTGGCGCGGCGCCTTGCCGGACGGGGCACGATAGGGCCGCGTCACGTCAGATAGCGCCACATCCAGACATTCAACCGACAACCGGATTTCGCCATCCCCCGCCAGAATCAGCGTCACATGCCCGCTGCCATCTGTGCCGGGTTCAAACCCGATGGACAGAATCGACAGCACCAGATCCGTGTCCTTGCGCAAAAATCCGTGACTGGCCACGCCCAGCACATCACTGACAACCAGAAGGGCCTGCACACGCTCATAATCGCCGCCTGCGGCATCCGCGCGGCTGCGATCTTCCCAACGGAAGCGGTTTATCAGCATCGCAAAGCGGCGTTTGCGGCGGTCCCATGCCATTTCAGACACCGGCGTAACAGCATCCTGCACCAGCGCCGACAGGATTTTCAGATCATCCGTATCAAGGGCCTGCACCCGCAAGGGACGGTCTGCGCCATCTTCAAACCGGGCATCACTCATGATTTGCTGATCCGTTCGATACGCGCCCCGCACGCGCCCAGCTTTTCCTCCACCCGTTCATACCCGCGATCAAGGTGATACACGCGGCTGACCACGGTTTCTCCTTCCGCCGCCAGCCCCGCAAGGATCAGCGACACAGAGGCGCGCAAATCCGTGGCCATCACCGGCGCGCCGCGCAGCTTGGTGACGCCCGTTACCCGCGCAGTGCCGCCATGCACGTCTATTCTGGCCCCCATCCGCGCCAGTTCGGGCGCATGCATGAAGCGATTCTCGAAAATATGTTCTTCCAGCACCGACTCGCCATCGGCGGTGCACATGGCGGCCATGAATTGCGCCTGCAGGTCGGTCGGAAAGCCGGGGAAAGGTTCGGTTGCCACATTCACCGCGCGCAAGCGGTCCGCCTTGCGCGTCACACGCACCCCGCGCGCGGTTTCTTCCACCGCGACCCCGGCCTCGGCCAGCTTGTCCGCGAAGGCCTGCACCAGATCCAGCCGCCCGCCAAGCAGTTCCACCGACCCGCCCGCAATTGCAGGGGCCAGCATATAAGTGCCCAGCTCAATACGGTCGGTTACAACAGGATGGGTGGCCGCGCCAAGGCTGGCCACACCCTGAATTGTTATGGTGCTTGTCCCCTCGCCCTCGATCTGCGCGCCCATGCGTCGCAGGCATTGCGCCAGATCCACGATTTCGGGTTCGCGCGCGGCGTTTTCCAAAATCGTGGTGCCGCGCGCCAGCGTGGCCGCCATCAGCGCGTTTTCCGTAGCCCCGACAGAGACGATGGGAAATTCGAACCGCGCCCCGCGCAACCCGCCCACGGCTTTGGCATGCACATAGCCATCGCGCAAATCCAGTTCCGCCCCCAGCGCTTCCAGCGCGCGCAGGTGCAAATCCACAGGCCGCGCGCCAATGGCACAGCCGCCGGGCAAGGAGACAACCGCATGCCCGTCGCGCGCCAGCATCGGCCCCAGAACCAGAATGGACGCCCGCATCTTGCGCACGATGTCATAATCCGCGCGGTGGCTGCTCAGGTCATGGCTGGACAGCGCCAGCACCTGCCCGTCTTGCAGGCTGGCCACTTCTGCGCCCAGTGATTCCAGCAATTCCGTCATGGTGCGAATATCCGACAGGCGCGGTGCATTGGTCAGCGTCAGCGGCTGGTCGGTCAGCAACGTGGCGGGCATCAGCGTAAGACACGCATTCTTGGCCCCTGCAATGGGGATAACCCCGTTCAGGGGACCATTGCCGGTAATGACGATCGAATCCATACTGCGTGCCCTTATTCTTTGTGAAGGTCTGTATCCTGCACGGCGTGATCCTTGGACATGTCCTGCCCGTCACGCGCGCGCGCCTGTGCCTTGCGTCTGGCGATATTCGCTTTCAGCGCCGCTTTCAACCGTGCAGCGCGCGGGTCGGGCGGGGTTTTGGGGCTGCGGGGCGGGATGGGTTTTTCTACGCTCATGCCCCCTTGGTATCCGAAGTTTGAAAAAGCGTCCAGATTGGGGGTTGCGTGTACAAAATTTTCGGACTACCTAGCCGCCCGTAGCCACCGTGTTACGCTGCTGTAGCTCAGGGGCAGAGCACTCCCTTGGTAAGGGAGAGGTCGAGAGTTCAAATCTCTCCAGCAGCACCACCCCCCCAGCGCCCTGATGTTTGTGTGGACCGGCGCGATTGCGCACCGGCGCAGAAGGCGCATTTTCCATCTTGACCTTGGCGCGGGCTTGGCGCAATCGCGGCGCCATGGGACAAGCACAGCTACATATCGATCTTTCGGCCCTTCAGGCAAACTGGACAGGGCTGGATGCAGTTTCGGGCGCGGGCGTTGAAACGGCCGCAACCGTCAAGGCCAATGGCTATGGTCTGGGGGCGGGCGCGGTGGCCACGGCCCTGGCAAATGCAGGCGCAAGACGCTTTTTTGTCGCCATTGCCGAAGAAGGGGTGGCGCTGCGCACGGCCCTTGGCCCTGACCTGCCGATCCATGTCTATGGCGGACATATGCAAGGTGATGCGGCCTTTATTTCCGGCGCGAACCTGATTCCCATGCTCAACGCGCCTGAACAGGTGCAGCGCCACCGCGCGGCCCTGCCCGACCACCCCTATGGGGTGCAGCTTGATACAGGCATGAACAGGCTTGGCATGGAAGCGCCGGATTGGGCTGCGCTTGCACCTGATTTGCTGGCCGGTCCGTGCCAGTTGGTCATGTCACATCTGGCCTGCGCGGATGAACCGGACCACCCGATGAACGCACAACAACTGGCGGAATTCCGGCGCATGACCGACGGAATCGCGGTGGCGCGGTCCCTGTCGGCCACTGGCGGCGTGCTGCTGGGACAAGAGTATCATTTCGACATCACGCGTCCCGGAATCGGGCTGTATGGCGGGCAACCCTACGCGGGCGCGCGCCCCGTGGTGCGCCTGTCGATCCCGGTCATCCAGACGCGCGACGTGCGCCAAGGTGAAACCGTGGGCTATGGCAACAGCTTCACGGCACCGCGCGACATGCGCCTTGCCACAATTGCGGCGGGGTATGCTGATGGCATTCATCGCGCCCTGTCAGGCAAGGCCACGCTGTGGCACGGGGCAACGGCCTGCCCGCTGGTGGGGCGTGTGTCCATGGACCTGCTGACCATTGATGTCAGCGCGCTTCAAGAAGCCCCGCAAACGCTGGACCTGCTTTGCGCGCATCAGGGGGTCGATGACATTGCCGACCAGATTGGCACTATAGGGTATGAAATACTGACATCCCTGGGCCAAAGATACAGTCGAATTTATATATAAAGCAGCTTCTTAACGGGCGATCTTAATGTTTCGCGCGAAGGTTCATCTGCCCCGCGCCCAACGCGGTTTCCAGCTTGTCCACAGCCAGCGCAAGCCCTTCGTCAATGATATGCAGATATTCAGTCCAGTCATGCAACCCCGCCAACGGGGCCTTGCCGTCCGAAATACCGCGCAGCGCAATCAGTGGCACGTCAAAGTGTTGGCAGGCGCGCAGCACCGCAAAGCTTTCCATATCGACCATGTCCTGGGCAATCGTATCATACATATCCCCTGACACGACGCTGCCCCCCGTGGACAGGCTGGCTTGCGCAAGGCCGGGGATTGCAGGCCCCAGCGGCAGTTCCGCAGGCATGTCCAGAAACGGCGTCACCCCGCGCGCAAACCCCAGGGGCGATGCATCCATGTCGCGGTAAGCAACAGCGCACGCTTGATAGACGCCGCAATGGTCCAGCCGCGCCGATCCTGCTGAACCCAGTGACACCAAAAGATCAGGCAGCCCCCCCTGCATGCCGCGCAGGGCGGCAAGGGTGGCCGTTGTGACCACACCCGCCTCAACCGGGCCGACGCCTGTCAGAACAGGCGCGAATCTTGCGCGCAGGTTCGGCCCGTATTCCGCCTGAACGGCCATCAGAAACAACACCCGATGGCCAGCGACCAATGTAACACTCAAACGCGGCGGACCACATGCACAGCGCATTGCGCGCGTGACACTACCTTGGTGGCCGTGGACCCCAGAAACAGCCCCTGCGTGCCCGGCCTGTGTGACGCGATGACGATGCAATCCACCGACTGCATCTGCGCAACATCAAGGATTTGCTGCGCCGCATCCCCTTCGGTGACATGAACGGCCGTGTTTTCCCAGCCCCCCGCAAGCGTCAGCAAGTCGGCCTCGATTGCATTGCGCATATCCTCGCGCCAGCCATCGGGCAAATAGCTGATCGCAAAGCTTGGCGGCGGGTCCATCACATGGATCAGACTGATCTGCGCGCCCGCATCCGCCAGGTTGCGCGCGACCTGCAGCGAAGGGGCAGCGTCATGGCCTTCATCATAGGCAACAGTCACCAGAATATGTTTATACATGCATCCCTCCTTTGGTTCGGGGCCAGTTAATCAACTCCGGCCAGAAAGGGAAAGGGCAAAAGAAAACCGCCCGAACATCGCTGTTCGGACGGTGTATCGTATGCAGGAAAAGCAGCTTAACGCTTGGAGAACTGGAAGCTGCGGCGTGCTTTTGGCTTGCCGTATTTCTTGCGTTCCACAACGCGGCTGTCGCGGGTCAGGAAACCAGCCGCTTTCAGCGCGGCGCGCAGGCTGGGATCATACAGTTGCAGCGCTTTGGAAATGCCATGCTTGACCGCGCCGGCCTGACCTGACAGGCCACCACCGGCCACAGTTGCCATGACGTCGAACTGGTCGACAACACCGGCAACCTGAAACGGCTGGCGCAGGATCATCTGCAGCACAGGGCGCGCGAAATAGGCGGCCATTTCCTTGCCGTTCACGACCACCTTGCCGGAACCGGGACGAATCCAGACGCGGGCGACCGCATCCTTGCGTTTGCCGGTCGCATAGGCGCGGCCCAGATCGTCGCGCACTGGTTCACGCGCAGGGGCATCGTCAACCGCTGGGGTGATGGCGGATTTCAGATCGTCGAGGGTTTTCAGATCTTCAGACATGATCATGCACTCCGCGTGTTCTTGGTGTTCATCGCGCGCACGTCCAGCACATCGGGCTGTTGTGCTTCATGCGGATGCTCGGCACCGGCATAAACGCGCAGATTGGTCATTTGCTGGCGGGACAGGGGGCCGCCGGGCAGCATGCGCTTGACCGCTTGCATTACAACACGCTCCGGAAACTTGCCTTCCAGAATCTGGCCAGTGGTGCGCGACTTGATCCCACCGGGATAGCCGGTGTGCCAGTAGTTGGGCTTGTTGCGCTTGTTGCCGGTCAACTGCACCTTGTCGGCATTGATGACAATAACATTGTCGCCCATGTCCATATGCGGGGTGAAGGTGGCCTTGTGCTTGCCGCGCAAGCGCATTGCGATAATCGAAGCAAGACGGCCCAGAACGATGCCTTCTGCATCAATCAGGATCCATTTCTTTTCGATCTCCGCCGGTTTGGCTGTGTAGGTTTTCATGATGAGACCTTGCAGAGAGATTGAACATTGCCACATGCGGACTGCATGCGGGATTGCTGCGTTTTAGGGATTTCCGCAGTCAGGTCAAGTACGAATTTTCCCACAAAACCAAATCATTTCAATGCCTTATTATTTAGGTATAATAATACCCCAAAAATATGGTCCGCTAGCGCAGTTTCGGGGGCGTATTGGGGTCCATCCCCGGTGGTTTGGGCGCGGGCGCGACCTGCGGACGGGGCAAATCGAACCGCAGCCCCACACGCGCAAATTCTGCCGCGCGCCCGTCTGTGGATGAAATGAAGGTGACATCCAGCATGCCCGCCTCGACGCCCGAAAAGCTTAGCGCGCCATGCACCGCGCGGGCAAGCGCGGCCTCGGCCCCGTCTGCGGCATCGACAAATGCCAGCATATGCCCCCGCCTGCCGCCGTCATATTGCGCGGCAACCAGATAGGCCATTTCGGCAAGCCCCTCCATCCGCGCAAGGCGCTGGTCCAGCGCGGTCAGCAACGCTTCGGGCAGGCCCCTGGGGGGCAGCAGCGCCTGTGCGCGTTCCTGCAGTTCCTCGGGGTGTTCAGCCAGCGTCTGCGCCAGCCAGTCCATGATTTCCGGCGGCAACAACCGCGCGGATGGCGCAACCCCCAGATTCAGCCCCAGCCCCAGGGGCGGCACACTGCCCGCAAGCATTTCCACCAGCGCCCGCCCCGAAAGCGCCGCATAGGGCGCGGGCAGGCCGGTAAATTCACTTAGCCGCTGTTCCAGATCGAACGCCACCACAATTGGCCCGTCTTCCAACTCGAACACTTTGGGGGTTATGCTGTCGCCGGTGGCTTCGGTTTCCAGAAGAAGATACAATTCCCCTTCTACCAGCCGCGAATAAAACCGCAGGCGCGCGGCAACGTCATCGGGCGCGGCCTCGGATGCGGCATAAGCCTGATCAAGCAATGTATCAGCCATGGCGGGTGCTCCTTCACTTCCGGCAGACAGCTAGACTGACACTGCCATGATGGCAACCCCGCTGCCGGTATACCTGCGCAAATGCCCATTGCGCGACCGCACAGGGAAATTAAGACCGATATCGTCCCGCCACAGGCGCAATTCAGGAATTATTCCCCGCTGTTGCGGCAAGGCTGGACACTGTTCCGGTTTGACGCCCCCATGCCGGAAATTCGCCACGCGCGGCAGGCGCGCACGCACGCCCTGCCCCTTGCCCAACTGCGCGCGTCAACCTAGCTGGGGCACATCAAGAAGGGGCACCCCCCTTCTGCCCCGATTTTACAGGAGCCTGCACATGCTGCGCCACACTGCCTTGACCCTGACCCTTTCCGCGCTGCCCACGCTTGCTTTTGCTGCCCCGCAAGACTGGTCGCCCCTGCTGGAACCCGCGCAGCTTGCGGCCTATCTTGACAGCAACGAAGATATCCGCGTGATTCACGTTACCGGCGATTTTGATCAGGGGCATATCCCCGGTTCCGCCTTCTCGCCTTATGCGGAATGGCGCGGCGGCCCGAACAACCCCGGTGCCCTGCGCGCCGAACTTGACTATGAAATGGAAGCAACGCGCGTTGGCATCACCGCCGATGTTCCAACCGTAATCGTGCACGCCGGCACCAACCCGTCAGACATGGGCGCTGCGGCGCGGGTGTACTGGACGCTGAAATCCCTTGGTGTGCAGGATCTGGCGCTGTTGAACGGCGGGTTCGCGGCATGGGCCGAAGCGGGCCTTCCCGTGTCCACGCAAGCGGTAGAACCCACTGTTTCCGATTTTGTCGGGGAATGGTCGAACGAATGGTATATCTCCACCGCGGAAGTGGCCGAACTGGTTGACAGCGGCGATGCGCGTCTGGTCGACAGCCGCCCCGAAGGGTTCTTTCAGGGGCTGACATGGTCCATCGCGCGGCCGGGCACTGTTCGGGGCGCCGAAAACCTTGAATTCTCGGATTTCTTTGAAGGCAACCGCATGATTGATGCGGATCGCGCCCGCGAGATAGCCGCACAGCAGGGCCTGACCGATGCCCCCATCACAGTGTCGTTTTGCAACACCGGCCACTGGGCGGCGCTGAACTGGTTTGCGCTAAGTGAATTGGCAGAAGTGGATAACACCCGCCTTTACGCCGAAAGCATGGCCGAATATGCTGCAAGCGGGAATTCACTGGACAATGAACCCAGCCGCATTGGGTATCTGTGGATGTCCACCAAGCGCTGGGTTGACGGGTTGTTCTGATCACGCCCTGCGTTTCTCAGGTTTTTCATGACGCGCGCAGATTGCGCGCGTCACTCCATTCAGAAAGGTCCAACCAGATGTTCATGCGCCGGTTTTCCGTGGTCATGCTGTTGCTTGTCCTGACAGGGTTTACATTCATCATGGCAGGGCCACGCGCGGGGCTTCTGGTCATGATCGGCCTTGGCTTCGGGCTGGTGCTGGAAGGGTTGCGCTTCGGCTTTGCCGGACCGTGGCGCATGATTGTCACCGACCGTGACGGGCGCGGGTTGATCGCGCAGTTCATTGCCATCGCCCTTTTGGCCGCCGTGGCATTCCCGTTGATGGCGGCAAACCCGCAAGAACTGAACGGCGCGCATGCCCCTGTGGGGCTGGCCATGATTTTGGGCGCGTTCGTATTTGGCGCGGCCATGCAACTGGTCATGGGCTGCGGGTCGGGCACATTGATAAACGCGGGCAGCGGCAATCTGGTGGGGTTGATCGCGCTGGCGGGGTTCATCATTGGCAGTTTCGCGGGCACAGTGCATCTGGGCTGGTGGACAGGCCTTGCCACACTTCCGGTCATGTCCCTGCAAGGGATGCTGGGCGCGCAAGGCGGGCTGATTGTCACCTTGGCGGGGCTGGCCGCACTGGCAGTGATCACCGCGCTGCGCGCTGCACCGGGCAAGCGCCTGCCGCCTGCGCGCCTGTGGTGGGCTGCGGCGTTGATTGCCGCGCTGGCACTGGCCAATCTGGTGGTTGCAGGCCAGCCATGGGGCATTGTTTACGGGTTGGGCCTGTGGGGGGCAAAAATCGCGCAGGCCGGCGGCGCGGATGTCGGCGCGCTTGCCTTCTGGGCGGCGCCTGGCAATGCGGAACGTCTGGGCGCCTCCATCCTGACCGATGTGACATCGCTGACCAATATCGGCCTGCTGGTTGGTGCGTTTGCCGTCATGCGCTGGCGCAGTGACCCCGGCGCGCCCGCGCAGGCGCTGACTGCTGGAACCTATGGCTGGGTCGTGCTGGCGGGCGTGGTGCTGGGCTATTCGGCGCGCCTGGCATTCGGGTGCAATGTGGGGGCGTTTTTCAGCGGCATTTCCACAGGGTCACTGCATGGCTGGGTCTGGATGGTTGCGGCCTTCGCAGGGTCCATGCTGGGCATCAGGCTGCGCCCGCACATGCTGCGGCCAGCCTTTGCCCGCGGGGTGGCGGCATGACCGGGTTTCGCATGATGTCGCGCCCCGTGGTGGGCGGGCTTGCCCTGGGGCTGGTGCTGGTCATTCTGGCGCTGGATCTGGCGCGCAGCGGTGCGCCGGACCTGTTCGCAGCCCCCGCCCCCTTCGCGCTGGGATCGGGCGAGGCACCGACAGGCGCGCATTGCACTGGCAGCTGACAGCCCCGCCCCCCCGATAGGCCACAGCGCTAGCCTTAGTTTCATCTGGCCCCAGCGGGTATTTTCTGATTTGCTGTCAGTGAAAATTCCGCAGCAACAAGGACACGCCATGCGCAAGATTCTGTTCACCCTGCCTGCCGCTTTGGCGCTATCGGCCTGTATCGAAGTGGACCTGTCCCTTGAAATTCTGGACGAAGACACGGCCCGCATGACCGGCTTCATGCAGATGCAACGCCAGTTCTTTGACATGAGTGGGGGCGACGGGTCGTTTTGCTCCGAAGAAGATGGCGGCACCCTGACCCTGACCGACACGCATGCGCGCTGCGATTTCGACCAGACCGGCACATATGACGAAATCATGCGCCCCGACGGGGTTGATGCGCCCAGCGACGATATGCAAGGCAGCATCACCCATCTGGGGGGCAACCGCACACAGGTTCTGTTGCCACTCAGCACCATTGCCGAAGATCTGGCCGGCGAAGATGCAGACCCCGCCATGATGGCCATGATGCGCCAGATGCTGGCGGGCATGTCCATCAGCCTGTCTGTCACCGGTGCCCGCATCGAAAGTTCCAGCGGCGTCATCTCCGAAGACGGCACCCGCGCAACAGTCACGCTTGATGTGGACAGCTATTTCGCCCCCGCAGCCGAAGCCCCGGGCGATTTCGACACGATTGTGGAATTCTAGAGTATGTTGTTCAAAACTGGCAACCGGCTTTAAGCTTCCCGAACATGCACCATCAATAAGTCAGAGCATGCCGCGTGACTACGAATGAACGCGACATGCTCTAGCGCTGCACCATCCCTCAGGCGTTTTGATAAGCGCGCAGATAGGCCAGCAAATGCCGCGTTGACGGGTCTTTCGACGCCGCCTCCGCGTCATCGCCCTCAAGCAAGGGGGCAAGCGCCACGGCCAGTTCCTTGCCCAGCTCCACCCCCCATTGATCAAAGGAATTGATGCCCAGAACCACCCCTTCGACAAAGACGCGGTGTTCATAAAGCGCAATGATCTGGCCCAGCGCGAAGGGCGTAAGTTGCGGATATACCAGCGTCGTGGACGGGCGGTTGCCGGGGAACACACGGTGGCGGGCCTGACGGTCCAACTCCTCCCCCTCCAGCCCTTTTGCGGCCATGATCGCGCGCGCCTCCTCCAGGGTGCGGCCCCGCAACAGGGCCTCGGACTGGGCCAGACAATTGGCGGCCAACAGCCTGTGCTGATGCGCCAGCTCAGGTTCATGCCCCTGTGCAGCCAGAAGGAATTCACATGGCACAACGCGCGTGCCTTGATGGATAAGCTGATAGAAGGCGTGCTGGCCATTGGTGCCATGCTCCCCCCAGACCACCGGCCCGGACTGGCGGTCCAGATCGCGGCCTGCCATATCCACGCGCTTGCCGTTACTTTCCATCTCCAGTTGCTGCAAATAGGCCGGAAGGCGCGCCAGCCGCTGGTCATAAGGCAGCACCGCGCGCGTGGCATGGCCGCAAATCTGGTTGTGCCACAACCCGACCAAAGCCAGCAAAACCGGCATGTTCCGGTCCAGCGGCGCATCGCAGAAATGGGCATCCATCGCCCGCCCGCCTGCCAGCATCGCATCAAAATTCTGCGCGCCCACAGCAATCATCAGCCCCAGACCAATCGGCCCCCACATCGAATACCGCCCGCCGACCCAATCCTCAAACCCGAAGACACGGTCTTGCGCAATCCCGAAGGCGGTCGTCTTGTCCAGTGCAGTGGACACAGCGGCAAATTGTGCGGCAGGGTCCGCAACACGGGTGGCCATCCAGTCCCGCGCAGTGCGCGCATTGGTCATGGTTTCAATCGTGGTAAATGTCTTGGAGGCGACGATCACCAGCGTGGTTTCAGGATCAAGCCCTTTCAACGTGTCGGCAATATGCGCGCCGTCCACATTGGACACATAATGCACGCGCGGCCCGTCATGCCATGGCGCCAGTGCCAGCGTCGCCATCGCAGGCCCCAGATCGGACCCGCCAATGCCAATATTCACCACATCGGTTATGGCCCCCCCCTGCCCGCGAAACCGGCCCTGCCGCACATCTTCGGCAAAACCACAGGCACGCGCACGAATGGCGCGCAAACGCACCATCACATCCACCCCGTCAACAGGTATGACAGCATCATCCCCCGCACGCTGGGCGACATGCAACACCGCGCGCGCTTCGGTTTCGTTGATGCGCACCCCGCCAAACATCTCCGCGCGCCGCTCCTCCACCCCGCAATCGCGCGCCAGCGCCAGCAGCAACTCCCGCGCGTCAGGGTCTATATTGGTCTTGGAATAATCCAGCACCATATCCCCCACACGCACAGAAAAATCGGTGCCGCGGGCGTCATCAGCGGCAAATAAATCCAGAATATGCCGCCCTTCCGCAAAACGCTGGTTCTTCGCCAGCTCGCCCCACACACTCATCGCCTGCCCCTTGTTGTTCTACCTGATCCAGCCGTTTTCATCTTGCCACAAATACTCAATCCGGGGCGCCAGCCCCGGCACTGTTTCAGTCTGCCCAATGCACCTGCGCCTGATCCAGAACACAGGCCACTGGCGCTTCCTCCGCGCGCAGTTTCAGCGCCCGTTCCAGCGCCGCACGCTTTTCGGCACCCGTTATCAGAATATGCACCCGCAGCGCCGATTTCAGGACCGGCGCAGTCAGGGTGATGCGCGGCTCGCCAGCCGCATCGGCGCGCATGGCCATCAGGGGGGGCGCGTCATGTTTCAGCGCGCGCGCCAGATTATCTGCCCCCGGAAACAGGCTGGCCGTGTGCATATCCGCCCCCATGCCCAGCAGCACCACCGATAGCGGCAAATGCGCAAGGACACCTGCGGCCAGATTGTCCAGCGCCTCTTCGGGGGTGGGCGCATCAGCATAAAGCGGCACCAGTGTTGCCGCCGCCGCGCGCCCTGTCAGCAAGCGTTCGCGCAGCAGCCGGGTGTTGGACCGCGGGCTGTCTTCAGGCACCCAGCGTTCATCATTAAGCATGACCGCCACATTGGCCCAATCCAGATCCGCGCCTGACAGCGTGTCGAAAACCGGCCCCGGCGTGGTGCCACCGGGCACCGACAGGCCGGCACGTCCACTGGAGCGCAGCGTTTCCCCCAATTCCGAGGAAATGCGCTGCGCCACCCGCAACATCATCATTTCCCGGTCAGGATAGGTATGAAATTCCATTATCTGATCTCCCGCCAGCGGCGTCCGTCCTTGTGCATCAGCATAAGCGCCCCTTCTGGCCCGGTTGATCCCGGCTCATAGGGTTCGGGCTGATCCTCGCGCTTTTCCCACGCACCGATGACAGGATCAACCCATGCCCATGCGGCTTCCACCTCGTCGCCGCGCATGAACAAGGTCTGGTTGCCACGGATCACATCCATGATCAGGCGTTCATAGGCATCGGGAATATCCAGATCACTGCCCAGTGCCTCGGCAAAACTCATGTCCAATGCGACATCTTTCAGGCGCATGCCCCCCGGCCCCGGTTCCTTGATCATCACGCGCAAATCCATGCCTTCGTCAGGTTGCAGGCGTATGACAAGCACGTTTTCCCGCCATTGGTTCGATTCCCCGAAAATCGAATGGGGGGGTTCCTTGAAGCTGACGGCAATTTCCGACACGCGCGATTTCAGGCGCTTGCCGGTGCGCAGGTAAAACGGCGTGCCCTTCCAACGCCAGTTGGACACATGCATTTTCAGCGCGATGAAGCTTTCGGTGCGCGATGCGGGGTCACCGCATTCGGTGCGGTAATCATCCGCCCCTTTGCCGCTATACTGGCCGCGCACGATTTCAGCAGGCGTCACAGGGTCCAGCGCCCGAATGACCTTCAGTTTTTCGTCGCGCATGGCATCGGGTTCAAAACAATGCGGCGGCTCCATTGCGATCAGGCACAACAACTGCATCATATGGTTTTGCACCATGTCCCGCATTGCGCCGGATTTGTCGTAATATTCGCCGCGCCCCCCCACACCCACAGTTTCGGCCACGGTGATTTGCACATGGTCCACAAATTGCGCATTCCACAACGGTTCGAACAGGATATTGGCAAAGCGCACGGCCATAAGGTTCTGGACAGTTTCCTTGCCCAGATAATGGTCGATCCGGTAAATCTGGTCTTCGTTGAAATACTCGGCCAGGGTCTGGTTCAGCGCGCGCGCGCTGGCCAGATCATTGCCAAAGGGTTTTTCCACAACGATTCGGGACTGCCGATGCGCGATCCCGCGCGTATGAAGGCGCTGCGCCAGATCCCCAAACAGCGCGGGCGCGACCGAGAAATAGAACGCGCGCACCACATCTGCGCGCATCTTACCCGCCAGTTCATCCCAGCCATCTGTGCCACGCGCATCAATGGTGACATAATCCAGCATGCCCAGAAAACTGTCGACTGTCGCGGGTTCCAGTTCCGAAGCGGGCAGAAATTCTGTCAGCGCGTCGCGCACACCTGCGCGAAATTCCTCTTGGGTGAAGGCGCTTCGGGCGGCGCCCACGATTGTGCAGCCTTCGGGGATCTGGCCTTCTTTCCATCTGCGAAACAGGCCCGGCAGGATTTTCCGCCGCGCCAGATCGCCTGTGGCACCGAATATGACCAGATCAAAACACTCTACCGGAATGACGCGAGCGACCATGAAACCCTCCTGATCCTGCGGCGCAGCGACCGCGTTAGCGCTATCATGGCCTGTTTAACCTGCCAGACAAGGGCTGTCCAGACATGGTTGCGTGCAGACATGGCCACAGCACTGCAAATAAATGTTCGACCGCACAGGCCGCAAAATGGCCAGAAGGCCCGTAAATTGCGACCCCACCGGCAATACATGTTCAACGCCCTCAGGGCATGTCGCAATCATTCGCTTACTCGGGACATGCTTTAATTAATTGAATTCGCATGTTCGAGAATCTCAAAACCGGGTCCGACCTTTGAACAATATGTTCGAACATGGCATATCAGGCCATGAATTTCATCCGCCAGTGCAGCCCGCCCCCCGAATAAAGCGCTGGTGATGTAATTTGGGCATGTTTCAAACCGCGATATGCTGCCTTTCGCCAGTCCCGGCACGCTATCAAAAGGCGAAGCGGTGCGCGCGATGGGGATAGCTGCAAAACGCCTTTGGGACTGGTCGGCACGCGCCGCGCAAACACACTGCATCAGCGGAAGGTTAGCGACAATCCGGCCCCATATGCGATGGGTTCACGCCGATCCAGATACCCTGTCAGAGGATGTCCCTGGGGCGCGCGGTGGCGTGTCGCAGCAACGCGGGAGGCGTTTTTCGCACAGGCGCGGCGGGCGGACGATAGCGCACCGCATGACCGCGACACAATAAACTAAGCGATATGTTCTTCATGATCTGCCAGTTGGTGACCAGCCATGGCACAACCCTGTCAGTAGATATACCGAATCTGTTCGCCCCAGAACCGTTCAACCCTGCGCAAACTGCGGGCAACACCGTCCAGCGCATCGAAATCAACGATACCTTCGGCCTGCAAATCCTGTGCGTGCCGTTCGAACAGCGCCGAAACACGGTCACGCACCGCAACCCCCTTGGGTGTCAGGCGCACGCGCACGGCGCGGCGGTCAACCGGGCAGCGCTGATGGTGCATATACCCCTGTTCGACAAGTTTCTTGAGGTTATACGAGACGTTGGACCCTTGATAATACCCGCGCGATTTCAATTCGCCCGCTGTCACTTCATTCTCGCCTATGTTGAACAGCAACAACGCCTGAACAGGATTGACATTGACGACACCCAGGCGTTCGAACTCATCCTTGATCAGGTCCAGCATAAGCCGGTGCAACCGCTCCAGCAGTGCAAGGTTTTCCAGATAGCGGCGCATATATTCCGATCGCGCGGCTGTTCCAAGGTTTTGCTGAACACTCACCATCATCTCCATCGTCGTGGGTCAAAGGCAAGAATGACAGCAACACCCAAATATTGGGTTAACCCAGCGGTGGACTACCCGCTTTTTGTGACACCTGCCGCGCGCGCGACCATGGACAGCATCGGCAGCAGGTCCGCAGGGGCCGTCTGCGCCCCTGTTACCCAAAGATAAAGGTCCTGATCATTTTCCGACAGCAACCTGTCATACTCGTCCAGTTCGGGCGCGCTTAGGCTGTCCAGATGGCGGTCGGCGAAGGGGCCAAGGATAAGGTCCATTTCCTTCATTCCGCGCCGCCATGATCGCATGCGCAACATTTTCAACCGGGTCTGTTCGGGGGTGAGGGTCATTCAGATTGTCTCTTTCAGGATCATCCGCAACCGTTTTTCCGCTTTTCCCATCCGGTTTGCAAGGCGCATCGTCTCGGCGCGCATGCTGCGCAAGTCTTTCAGCAGGGCCTGTGCATCTTCGGCCAGTTCTTCGGGGGTTGCAGGTTCGGACACGCCTTCGCCTTCGCCCGTCAGCAACCAGCCCATGGACACATTCAACAGCCCCGCAACCATTTGCAGCTTGTTGGCGCGCGGTTCCGAACGGTCATTTTCCCACCCTGTCAGGGTTTGCAGCTTGATGCCCAGCCGCCCGGCAAGTTGCGACTGTGTCAGCCCCTGTGCTTCGCGCGCCGCTGTCAGGCGGTCACCGAATGTGGCATGGTCGGGGGCATACCAGTCATTGGGCTGCGTCTGTTCGGTCATATCTCTTCCTTCCGGATTTGAATGTTATTGAATAATGCTTGAACGGGTGTCCCTGGCAACCTATGACATGCACGCCCAAGATACAAATTTCTGACCTGCAACGGAGTATGCCTCATGGCCTTCCTGTCCGACACTCTCTCCCGCGTGAAACCTTCGCCGACCATCGCGGTGACAACCAAGGCGGCGGAGTTGAAAGCCGCAGGCAAGGATGTCATCGGACTGGGCGCGGGTGAACCCGACTTTGACACGCCCGCAAACATCAAGGACGCGGCAAAAGCGGCTATTGATGCAGGAAAAACGAAATACACCGCCGTTGACGGCATCCCGGAACTGAAAAAGGCCATCTGCGCCAAGTTCAAGCGTGACAACGGGCTGGAGTATACGCCCGCGCAAGTGACCATCGGCACAGGCGGCAAGCAAGTGCTGTATAATGCACTGATGGCCACACTGAACGCAGGCGATGAAGTGGTGATCCCCGCGCCCTATTGGGTCAGCTACCCTGATATGGTGCTGCTGGCGGGCGGCGAGCCTGTGATTGCCGAAGCCACCGCCGACACGGCCTATAAACTGACGCCCGCAGCCCTGGAGGCCGCGATCACGCCCAAAACCAAGTGGCTGATCTTCAATTCCCCGTCCAACCCCACCGGCGCGGGGTACACTTGGGACGAATTGAAGGCGCTGACCGATGTGTTGCTGCGCCACCCCCATGTGTGGGTCATGTCCGATGACATGTATGAACACCTTGTCTATGACGATTTCACCTTCTGCACCCCTGCCGAAGTTGAACCGAAACTGTATGACCGCACACTGACCGTAAACGGCGTGTCCAAGGCCTATGCCATGACCGGCTGGCGCATTGGCTACGCGGCGGGGCCGGTGGACCTGATCAAGGCCATGGGCAAGATCCAGTCCCAATCCACATCGAACCCCTGTTCGGTCAGCCAATGGGCCGCTGTCGAGGCGCTTACCGGCCCGCAGGAGTACATCGCCGAGAACAACAAGATATTCCAGCGCCGCCGCGACATGGTCGTGGAAATGCTCAATGCCGCCGAGGGGATCGACTGCCCTGTGCCCGAAGGCGCGTTCTATGTCTATCCCAGCATTGCGGGCTGTATTGGCAAGACATCGGCAGGCGGCGCGCATATTGTCGATGATGAAGCCTTTGCAACGGCACTTCTGGAAGAAACCGGCGTGGCGGTGGTGTTTGGCGCGGCCTTTGGCACATCGCCCTGCTTCCGCGTCAGTTATGCGACATCTGACGAGGCGCTGCGCGAAGCCTGCACGCGCATCCAGTCCTTCTGCGCGGGATTGAAGTGACATGACGCAGGGCGCGCGCGGATATTATTTTCGCCCGCGCCCCAATGGCGCGATGCTGCTGCAAATCCGCCATGACCCGCGCTTGCGGCGCACCGAAATGCACCGCATCGCCGGGATCGAGGCCGCGACAGGCGAGGTGCGCGTGGCCCAGAACCACACCCTGACAGATGAAGAACACGCGTTGATTGCCGCGTGGCTGGCACATGGCAACGGGCTGGACGGGCGCGCCGCCCGCGCCGTGTCCGAGATTGGCCATATCGCACATTGGGCGCAATTCCGCGCCACCCCTGAAGAACTGGATGCGGCAACCGATGAATTGCTGTGGGCCATGCAGGATTTGCGCGAGGTTCTGGTGCGTAAACTGGCACAGCGCAGCGCGGACTAGCGGTTCAGAAATCGGGCTAAGGCAGACTGTTTTGCGGGTGGGAGTGGCCTGAAGGGGACGTTCGCACTTGGATGTAGCCCGCACACTCGGCGGGCCGGGGTCTGCCGATCCGGCGTCATAGGGGAAGCACTTTATCCAGGCGGCATATTCCAGCCTTCAAAGGCTTGGCACACCTTCAGGTCATCGGCAGGCCGCGCGACGGCCCGCCGAGTGTGCGGCGGCCTGCGGCCTTTGCTCCGCACTGGGGCATTTCCGCGAACGTTCCCTTCAGGCCAAAAACCGCGCCACGGGGTTTCACTACGTCACACATTCGCCGCGCGGCACACAGCTTTCAGACCGCCGCCCATGGCGCGGCATCGCTGCGCCCCGGCCCGCGCCAGAAACGCCACATCAGCGACAGCGCCGCCGCACTCAGCCCGACAGCAAGGCCTGCCCATATCCCCTCGCCGCCCCAGCCAAGGCGAATTCCAAGCACATAGGCCACAGGCAGGCCCAGCCCCCAATAGCTGAAGGCCGCAATCCACATCGGAACGCGGGTGTCCTGCACGCCGCGCAACAATCCCATTCCCATGACCTGCGCACCATCTGCCAGTTGAAAGAACGCAGCAATCACCAGAAATGACGCGCCAATGGCAATAATCGTGTCGCGCGCCGGTTCATCCGGGCCAAGGAACACGCCCACAAGCTGCGGGCCAAAACCGATATACACCACCATTGTGGCCAGTGCGAAACTGATCGACACAAAACTTGCCGCACGCGCCGCACCGCGCAACGCGCGCTGGTCGCGCTGCCCGCGCGCACGCCCGACAAGCACTGTGCCCGCATTGGAAAAGCCCAGATGCACCATGAACAACAACGCCGTGATTTCCAGCGCGATCCCATGCGCCGCCAACTCATGCGTGCCCAGCCAGCCCACCATTACCGCTGCTGCCGAAAACAGCGCAGTTTCCGCAACCAATGCCACCCCAATGGGCCAGCCCAACCGCCACACAAGGCCCATCGCCACCCAATCCGGCCGCCAGAAGCGTTGAAACAGCGCATAGCGCCGCAGGGATGGCAGCATTGCACAATACAGCGCCAACCCCAGAATTGTGGCAAGCTGCACCCCGATGGACGCCAGCGCCGCCCCGCGCACCCCCAGCTCAGGCGCGCCCAGATTGCCGAAAATCAAAACCCAGTTCAGCCCGATATTCAGCACCACCGCGCCCAATGTCAGCAACAGCGCAATCTGGGTGCGCCCCAGCGCGGCCAAGTAGTTTTTCAACACCATGACGGCCAGCGCAGGCACCAGCGAAAAGCCGATGATCCGCAGATAGGTTTCCGCGAGGGGCACCACATCTACAGGCTGGCGCACAAGCGTCAGAAACGCCCCCGAGAACCAGAAAAACGGCAACACCCCGATGCCAAAAGCGACGGACAGCCAAAGCCCCATACGGGTGCTGCGGCGCACTTCCGTATCGTCATCAGAGGCGGCTGCAGTGGCCACCATGGGCATGACCGCATTGGCAAACCCGGTGCCGAATATGAACACTGTGAAAAACAGCGCCGCCCCTATGACACCGGCCGCCAGATCAAGCACCCCATACCACCCCAGCATGATGGTATCGGTCACCGCCAACAGAAATTGCGCCAGATGGCTGCCCGCCAGCGGCAAGCCCAGCGCCAGCACTGCGCGCAAATCCTTTCCGAATGGGTGTGTTCGCCACGTCATGCGCCACGCTTTACGCGCGCGATGATACCCACGGCAAGGGGGATCAGAAGATTTTTAACATGTTCAGCGCCAAAATCACGATGACCAGCCCCGCGCCCAGTTCCAGCACCGGCACAATTCCCGACACGCGCCCCAGACGCCGCGCCCACCCCAACGCGCCATCGCGCGCCAGAACGGCCAGCGCCGCAACCCCCATCGTCACAGATGCCGTGCCAAGGGCCATGACCAGCACCCCCGCGATACCTTGCCACACCAGCCCCATGCGCCATGTCAGGATCAGCAAAAACAACGCCCCGGTGCAGGGGCGCAGCGCAATGGCCCCGATCAGCGCGACAACATCCCGCCAGCCCCGCAACTGCGCCACCTCCTCCATGGTCGGGCCATGAGGGTGACCGCAGGTGTCACATGCCCCCCTGCCAGATCCATGCGCGTGGTCTGGGGTATGGGGTGGGTGATGGTGGTCCAGAGCAGGAACAGGCCGGGCGCGCCCCTGTGCGCGAAGGCGCCGCGCCCCGCGCCACACCAGCCACAGCCCCACCATGGCAATGGCCGCAAGGCTGGCACGGTCCAGCCATACCTCGCCCATATGCTGGACACTTGCACGCGTGGCATTGAAAATCAGCACCCCGCCATAGACCAACACCACCGCACTGATCCCTTGCGCAACAGATGCCGCAAGCCCCACCCCCATCAACCGCCCCATGGGCACCTGGGTGCCCGCCCCATACGCCCCCAGAAGGAATTTTCCGTGCCCCGGTCCGGCGGCATGGGCAAAGCCATAGGCAAAACACATCCCCCACAACGCCAGCAACGCGCCCGGCTGGCCTGCATGCAAGGCGCGCAACCCGTCAGCAAGCCGGGACTGGAACCGATGCTGCGCCGCTTGCGCCCAATCGCTGACCCCCTCCAGCCCGCCGGCGCCCCAAAGCACCAGCAACGCAAGCGCCCCCAGCGCGGAAACTGTTACGATGGCGGTGCGCATAGAATGCGGACCTCCTCTGAAAACAGGGCACCAACAGGGGGGAATTCGGCCTCCATATCGCCGCCTGCAGCCAGCAATTCGTCAAGGGCCGCGTCCAGTTGCGTGCCCGCCGCGTCCCAATCCGGTTCGAATATCCGCATCTCGCAGCGCGCGTCGCCAATGATCTGCGGCATCGAAGTTATGGTATAGCTGGTGTAATAGCTGGGGTCATGGATGGACACGGTCCATTCGACACCCGGTTCAGGCAGGTCGTCAATCCGGCGCAGATGTGAGGACTGCAACTGGCCGTCCACATAATCCGATGTCCACTCCACAGGGCCGCTCAGGCCCAGGGCGCGCCCGTCCTGCGTTACATGGGTGTCGCCATGATACCCCGCCAACCAGTTCATATCGAACCCGTCCAGACGCGGGCGTTCCGCTTCGGTCACTGTGCCGCTGAAGGTTGGGTCAAGCCCCAGATCGCTGACCAGAAGCATCGAAAAAAACGGGTCATACTGCCAGTATATGCGCAGCGCTTCGGGCTGGCCCGCGGCATCAAACACCACGTCAAACCGCGCATCCACAAAGATATGTGGATGGGCCTGTGCGCCCTGCCCGAGCATGCACAGGGCCAGCGTCGCGCCGGTAATCTGGTTCGTGATCACTGCCATCGCATTCCACCTTCTGACCGTAGCCCCGGGGCGTGCGCCTACGAACGCCCCCCCGGTCCCGAACAAAGCCCGCCTGCCGCGCGCGCGCGCGCGCCCCGACCCGGACTGCGGCCTATGTCTTCGGGCATCCGTGCTTACCTGCCACATCCCGCCGGTTCAAGCAGTGCCCACGCGCAACAGGCGGCATTCTGCCCGTGCGGCGGCGCGCATGGGTGGGCG
>JAFWNM010000017.1 GCA_017510335.1 Paracoccaceae bacterium | reverse complement strand
ACAAATCAACAGACAATTAAGCATAGTGTGTGACTACAAGAATTTTCAAAACCAGCCCATCACACCAAGCTAACCCATTGAAACTTCGAACGTCGGCCAACAAAAGCCGCTCAAATCACGCTCGGAAGTGTCGAAGTTCGGCTGGCTGGATCAGCCTGAGAGGAACACAACACTGTCATTGGACGTCTGGATTGGCCTGCGCTTAGGCGCGAAAAACGCGTTGTAAACCGCGCTCAAGAAAACTTGAGCCTCATCCAAAGACCGGATCGCCGCGTAAACCCTGCATCATCACCAAGATGAAATCATGGAGGATTACGAATATGATCAAGTCAACACTTAGCACGCTGGCCGTTGTTGCTGCATTTGCCGCACCCGCTTTTGCAGATAGCCACGGACAGGACATCGTTGATATTGCCGCCGGGAACGAGGCGTTTTCGACATTGGTGGCAGCTGTCACGGCAGCCGGACTGGTTGACACCCTGAAAGGGGACGGCCCGTTCACTGTCTTCGCCCCTACGGACGAAGCGTTTGCTGCCCTGCCCGAAGGCACGCTTGACGCCCTGCTGGCAGATATTCCGACCCTGACCGCCATTCTGACCTATCATGTGGTTCCCGGCGCAGTCATGTCCGGCGATCTGGAAGATGGCATGATGGCGGAAACCGTAAATGGCCAGTCCGTCACCATTGGTGTCGGCGACACAGTGACCGTGGACGGTGCGACTGTCATTCAGGCCGATATCGAAGCCACCAACGGCGTGATCCACGTGATCGACACTGTGATCCTGCCGGAATAAACCCGGCTGGAAATCTGTGCCGGCGCTATGGTGGTATTAGGAACGGGCGGCCGTGTTGGCCGCCCGTTTTTTATGTGGCACGTTTTTCATGTGGCAAGGGTGTCAGGCGCGGAAATTGCGCACAGTTTCGATCATCAGCGCGACATTCTCGGGGTCGGCATCTGGTGTGATTCCATGGCCCAGATTGAAAATATGCGGCCCCTTGCTGAAGGCCCGCACAACCCGTGTGGTTTCATCCACCAGCGCCTGACCACCTGTCACCATATGGCTGGACGCCAGATTGCCCTGCACGCAGCCATCACATTGCACATGTTCCGCCGCCCATTCGGGCGTTACGGAATTGTCGATGGCCACACAATCCGCACCAGTTGCACGCCCGAACCCGATATAGCCGTCACCTGCTTCGCGCGGGAAGGCGATGACAGGAACACCGGGGTGGCGTTCATTGATGACCTTGATGATCTGGCGGGCGGGTTCCAATGCGTAGCGGGTGAACGCATCCCCCTTCAGCGACCCGGCCCAACTGTCGAAAATCTTGACGACTTCGGCACCGGCCTGAATTTGCATGGACAGGTATTCGATTGTTGCCAGGGTAATACGCTCCATCAGGGCGTCAAATGCTTGCGGTTCAGATTCGCGCATCAGATGGGCTGGCCCCTGATCGGGGGTGCCGCGTCCGGCAATCATATAGGTGGCCACAGTCCAGGGCGCGCCCGCAAACCCGATCAATGTGGTTTCGCGGGGCAGGTCACGCGCCAGAATGCGCACTGTTTCATAAACAGGCGACAGGGTGTCGTGAATCGCCTCCACGGGTTTCAGGGCGTCCACACCGGCGCGGTTCACTATCTGCGACAGGCGCGGCCCTTCGCCGGTGACAAACCACAAATCAGCGCCCAGCGCCTGCGGCACCAGCAAAATATCGGCAAACAGGATCGCCGCGTCAAACCCGTAGCGGCAAATCGGCTGCAATGTCACCTCGGCGGCAAGTTCGGGATTATAGCACAGCGACAGGAAATCCCCCGCTTGCGCCCGCGTGGCGCGGTATTCCGGCAAATAGCGACCTGCCTGGCGCATCATCCAGATCGGGGGCGTTGGCAGCGTTTCCCCTGCAAGGGCGCGCAAAATGGTCTTGGTCGGGGCGGGTGCGGTCATGCGTATACTCTCCTTGAATTCCTCTCTCGTCCCAAGCCCGGCACAAGTTGTCAAGTGTAGTGTACACTCTGCGCTTGTAAGGATGTGATCGCGGCGCTAATCAAGTGCCATGACACATGTATACCCGACCCCCGACCAACCCCTGAAAATTGGCACGCGCGGCTCTCCTTTGGCGCTGGCGCAGGCATATGAAACGCGCGCGCGTCTTATGGCCGCATTCGACCTGCCCGAACAGGCGTTCGAGATTGTGCCCATCAAGACAACCGGCGATGACCGCAGCATGATCGACGCGGACCGCCCCCTGAAGGAAATCGGCAACAAGGGGCTGTTCACCAAGGAAATCGAAGACGCGATGCTGGGCGGGCACATCGACATTGCGGTGCATTCCATGAAGGATATGCCGACCGAACAGCCTGACGGGCTGGTGCTGAACTGCTATTTGCCGCGCGAAGATGTGCGCGATGCCTTCGTCTCGGCGCATGTCGCGTCACTGGCTGCGTTGCCTGCAGGCGCGGTGGTGGGGACATCCAGTTTGCGGCGCAGGGCGCAATTGCTCAACCGCCGCCCCGACCTGAACGTGGTCGAATTCCGCGGCAATGTGCAAACGCGGCTGTCCAAGCTGCACAATGGCGTGGCCGATTGCACCTTTCTGGCAATGGCGGGCCTGAACCGGCTGAACATGGCGCATGTCGCCAGTGCCCCCATCAACCCAGAAGACATGCTGCCCGCCATTGCCCAAGGCGCGATCGGCATTGAATGGCGCAGTGCTGACGACCGCACCGCCCAGATGCTGGCACGCCTGCATGACACCCCCACTGGCCAAAGGCTGGCCGCAGAACGCGCCTTTCTGGCGGGGCTGGACGGGTCTTGCGAAACGCCCATCGCGGGCCTGGCAGTCATCGAGGGGGGTGAAATCTGGCTGCGCGGCGAAATTCTGCGCCCTGACGGGTCCGAACGGCTGTTTGACGAAGGGCGCGCGCCTTTGGCCGATGCGGCATTGCTGGGGCAGGAACTGGCCGCAAGACTACGCGCAAGGGCACCTGCCGGTTTTTTTGACTGGCACTGACGCCCCCTAAGGAAACGCAACGGCGCCTGCCTGCGCAGTTTCATGGGATCACTGGCAAGTTCGCCATCCGCCCCTTATCTATGGGTTATCAGATAAGGGGCAGGCATGGCATCTGGCAGATTGACATACAGGCTGGCGGATAGCGTCGAACGCGCGGGCGCTACAGTATCAGGCGCAATTTCGGGCGTTTTTTCCGAACCTGCGCTACGTCTGGGCGTTACGGGCCTGTCAGGGGCAGGCAAGACGGTTTTCATCACCTCTCTGGTGGCCAACCTGCTGGATCGCGGGCGCATGGGCCGGATGCCGGCAGTTGCCGGCAACCATATCGAAGCCGCCTTTCTGCAACCCCAGCCCGACGACACCCTGCCCCGCTTCCTCTATGAACAGCATCTGGCCGCACTGACCGGCCCCGCCCCCCACTGGCCCGAAGGCACGCGCCATATCTCGCAATTGCGGCTGTCGTTCAGGGTGCGCCCGGGGGGGCTGCTATCTGGCATCCGGGGCAGCCGCATCCAGCATATCGACATCATCGATTATCCCGGCGAATGGTTGCTGGATCTGGTGCTGCTGGACAAAAGCCATGCGCAATGGTCCAATGAAACCTTGGCGCGGCTGCAAAACCGTCCCTTTGCGGCTGATTTCCTGTCGCGGCTCGCAGCTCTCGACCCCGCCGCGCCCCATGATGAACCCACTGCCCAGGCGCTGACGGCAAGCTTCACCGCCTATCTGCATGCCGCCCGTGCCGAAGGTTTGCCCGACATCACCCCCGGCCGCCTGCTCCTGCCAGGCGATCTGGCTGGCTCCCCGGTGCTGACCTTCGTGCCCATGACCGGCACAGGCGGGCGCGGGTCGCTGGGGCGCGAAATGGCCCGCAGGTACGACGCGTACAAGGCGCAGGTGGTGCGGCCCTTCTTTCGCACCCATTTTGCCCGCATTGACCGCCAGGTTGTTCTGGCCGATGTGCTGGGCGCCATCCATGCCGGACCAGAAGCCGTGGACCGTCTGGGCCAGACGATGACTGACCTTCTGGCCACCTTCCGGCCGGGCCGCACCGCCTGGCTCGCGCGTATTCTCGGCGGCAAACGCGTGGAACGCATCCTGTTTGCCGCCACCAAGGCCGACCATCTGCACCACAGCCAGCACCCCCGCCTGACCGCCATAACAACTGCCCTGCTGCGCCGGTCCCGTGACCGCGCCGATTTCGCGGGCGCAACCACCAAGGCGCTGTCCATCGCAGCGCTGCGCACCACAGTCGAGGAACAGCATCACCGCGACGGCCAGACACTGGATTGCGTGCGCGGCAAGCTTCTGGACAGCGGCAAACAGGCCGCCTTCCATGCCGGGGAATTGCCCGCAGACCCCGCCCAACTTATCGGGCAGTCCCATCATGATGCCCAGCGCTGGCTGGATGCCGACTACCGCATCATGCAATTCGCCCCCGCGCCACTGATCCGCGCACCCGGCGACGGGCTGCCCCATATCCGTATGGACAGCGCCGCCGAAT
Source organism: Paracoccaceae bacterium (assembly GCA_017510335.1). GTDB lineage: Bacteria > Pseudomonadota > Alphaproteobacteria > Rhodobacterales > Rhodobacteraceae > Roseinatronobacter. The sequence continues at coordinate 1,267 of JAFWNM010000017.1, read as the reverse complement.
TCCTGATCGGGGATCTTCTGACATGACCGACCGCAAGCCTGTGCTCATCGAACTTGACGATACCAGCCCACACGCCACCCCCGACACGGCCCACCCCCTCCCCGAAGATGAAAATGCGGCCCCGGACGACGGCCCCAGCGGTCAGGCCATGAAAATGGCCCTGCGCGGCGCGGGCACAAAACTGACACTATGGGCGAAACTGGGCTGGGGGGGCTTGGTGGGGTTCATCACCCTTGCCGTATCGGTCACTGCATGGGATTTCATCACCAGCCTTGTCGCACGCAACGAATTTCTGGGCTATCTCGCCCTTGCGCTTCTTGCCGTTCTTGTCATCTCGGCTTTCGCGATGGCGCTGCGCGAATGGGCGGGCCTGCGCCGCCTGCACCGCATCGACCGGCTCCGCCAGCAGGCAGTGCGCGCCCGCGCAGACAACAGCCGCCCCGAAGCCGCCCGCACCCTCACCGCACTGGGCGCACTTTATGCGCACCGGCCGGACATGCGCTGGCCCTGCGCGCGCCTTGCGGAAACAGGGCCTGACCAACCTGATTCCGACGCGCTGCTTGATCAGGCCGAAATCATCCTGCTTGCCCCGCTTGACACAGCCGCCCGCCTTCAGGTCGAAGCCTCCGCACGGCAGGTGGCCTTACTCACTGCCATGATCCCCCTCGCGCTGGTCGATGTGATGGCCGCCCTGCTCACCAATCTGCGCATGATCCGCCGCATTGCCGAAATATACGGCGGGCGCGCAGGCACCTTGGGCAGTATCCGGCTTTTGCGCGGTATTATCACCCATCTTCTGGCAACCGGCGCGCTGGCCGTAGGCGAAGACATGATCGGCGCTGTCGCCTCTGGCGGGATTGCTGCAAAACTGTCACGCCGCTTCGGCGAAGGGGTCGTCAACGGGGCACTGACAGCGCGGCTGGGCATTGCCGCAATCGAAATCTGCCGCCCCCTGCCATTCCACACCCAGCCCCGTCCGCGCACCAGCGCCATCATGCGCCGCGCTGTCAGTGGCCTGTTCGACAAGAAACCCTGATTTCACCCTGGCCCAAATATCCACGGGGTTGCCCAAGGGGGGTGTGCCCCCCTTGGGGCGGGGGGGTCAGCACAGGCCGCAGGCCGGTGCTGTGTGCTTTCAACTTGTTCAACCTGCCCTTTTCAGGGGCTTTGATACCGGAAGTGGCGGGAGGTCCGGGGCCTATCCCGGATCGGCTTGATATTTCCGCTTATAGACCTTGCGGAACCAGTCGTGAATTGCAGACCGTTT
>JAFWNM010000016.1 GCA_017510335.1 Paracoccaceae bacterium | reverse complement strand
CGCGTGGCCGGGGCAATCGACATGCGCATAGTGGCGTGCATCGGTTTCATATTCCACATGCGCGGTCGAAATCGTGATCCCGCGGGCTTTTTCTTCCGGCGCACCATCAATCTGGTCATAGGCGCGGAAATCACCAAAATATTTCGTGATCGCAGCCGTCAGCGTCGTCTTGCCGTGGTCAACATGCCCGATCGTCCCGATGTTCACATGCGGTTTATTGCGTTCAAACTTTTGCTTTGCCATTTTGGCTTCTCCTTAATCTTGTTGGGTGTGGTGGCATGCGCCACCCTACTGCGTGGTGGTAGGGCGGGATCTGGTCCCGCCACACCGATCAGGCGTATTTTTTCTGGATTTCGTCCGAGACGTTCTGCGGAACCGGTTCGTAATGGTCGAACTGCATGGTGAAGTTCGCACGGCCCGATGACATGGAACGCAGGTTGTTGATGTAGCCGAACATGTTTGCCAGCGGAACAAACGCGTCAATAGCGATTGCGTTGCCGCGCTGGTCCTGGCCGGTTACCTGCCCACGACGCGATGTCAAATCGCCAATGATGGACCCGGTATATTCTTCCGGTGTCACCACTTCGACTTTCATCATCGGCTCCAGCAGCTTGGCGCCCGCTTTTTTCAGACCTTCACGCATGCACATACGCGCAGCGATTTCGAACGCCATGACCGAGGAGTCAACGTCATGATACTTGCCATCAAGCAGCGCAACCTTGAAATCGATCACGGGGAACCCGGCAAGCGGACCGGAGTCCATGACACTGCCGACACCTTTTTCGACACCGGGGATATATTCCTTCGGAACAGTCCCGCCGACGACGCGCGATTCGAAGCTGTAGCCTTCGCCGGGTTCGGTCGGGGTAATTTCCAACTTCACCTCTGCGAACTGACCCGACCCACCGGATTGTTTCTTGTGGGTGTAGGTATGCTCCACCTTGTGGCTGATCGTTTCACGGTAGGCCACTTGCGGCGCCCCGATATTCGCTTCAACCTTGAATTCACGCTTCAGACGGTCAACCAGAATGTCGAGGTGAAGTTCGCCCATGCCCTTCATGATGGTCTGACCGGATTCATGGTCGGTTTCCACCCGGAAAGAGGGATCTTCTGCGGCAAGACGTGCCAGACCCTGACTCATCTTTTCCTGGTCATTCTTGGTCTTCGGCTCAACAGCAATCTTGATCACGGGATCGGGGAATGTCATTGTTTCCAGAACCACAGGCGATTGCGCGTTGCACAACGTGTCCCCTGTCGTGGTTTCCTTCAGGCCGGCCAGCGCGATAATATCGCCAGCAGCCGCCCAATCAATTTCCTCGCGCGAGTTGGAGTGCATCATCATCATACGACCGACGCGCTCTTTCTTGCCTTTGGTAGAGTTCAGGATCTGGTCCCCTTTGGAGATCACACCTGAATAGACACGGGTGAAGGTCAGCGAACCGACAAACGGGTCGTTCATGATTTTGAACGCCAGCGCTGCAAAGGGGTCATCATCCTTGGCCGAACGTGCGATGTTGCGCGTTTCGGTTTCGTCCTTAGGGTCGAAACCCATATAGGCAGGCACATCCAAGGGACCGGGCAGGTAGTCGATGACCGCGTTCAGCAGCGGTTGAACACCTTTGTTCTTGAACGCAGACCCTGTGCAGACGGGAACGAAGTCCAGTGCCAGCGTGCCCTTGCGGATAAGACGACGCAGGGTTTCCTGATCAGGCTCGTTGCCTTCCAGATAGGCTTCCATGACGTCATCATCCTGATCGACAACAGTTTCGATCAGGTTTGCGCGCCATTCGTCGGCCAGATCTTTCAGGTCGTCACGGACGGGCTGACGTGTCCAGCTTGCGCCAAGATCTTCGCCTTTCCAGGTCCATTCTTCCATGGAGATCAGGTCAATGATCCCTTCCAGCTGGTCCTCGGCACCAATTGGAAGTTGCACAGGCAATGCAGTCGCACCAGTGCGGTCCTTGATCATCTTCACGCAGTTGAAGAAATCCGCGCCGATCTTGTCCATCTTGTTGACAAACACAATCCGCGGAACCTTGTAGCGGTCAGCCTGACGCCACACAGTTTCGGTTTGCGGTTCAACACCGGCGTTGCCGTCCAGCAGGCAGATCGCGCCATCAAGCACAGCCAGCGAACGCTCGACTTCGATGGTGAAGTCAACGTGGCCGGGGGTGTCGATGATGTTGAAACGGTGCTTTTCGCTGAGGGGCGTGGAACCGTCGATGGTTTTTTCCCAGAACGTGGTTGTCGCAGCAGAGGTGATGGTGATCCCGCGCTCTTGCTCTTGCTCCATCCAGTCCATGGTGGCCGCGCCATCATGAACTTCGCCGATCTTGTGCGACTTGCCGGTGTAAAACAGAATCCGCTCGGTCGTCGTGGTCTTGCCAGCGTCGATATGCGCCATGATCCCGAAATTGCGGTAGCGCTCAAGTGGGTATTCGCGTGCCATGGTATAGGGTCCTTTGGCTTGACGAGTGGTCGAAGATTACCAACGATAGTGGCTGAATGCCTTGTTGGCATCGGCCATCTTGTGGGTGTCTTCACGCTTCTTGACGGCAGAACCGCGCGAGTTGACGGCGTCAACCAGCTCGCCTGCCAGACGCTCTTCCATCGTGTTTTCGTTGCGGGTGCGTGCTGCCTTGATCAACCAGCGAATCGCAAGCGCTTCGCGGCGCTCTGGGCGAACTTCGACAGGAACCTGATAGGTGGCACCACCAACACGGCGCGAACGAACTTCGACCGAGGGTTTGATGTTTTCGAGCGCTTCATGGAACACTTCGATCGGGGCGCGCTTCAGCTTGCCTTCAACGCGGTCCATAGCGTTATAGACAATCGATTCCGCGACCGATTTCTTGCCGTCGATCATCAGGTTATTCATGAATTTCGACAGAACCTTATCGCCGAATTTGGCGTCAGGCAGAATTTCGCGCTTTTCAGCGGCGTGACGACGAGACATCTGGAACTCTCCTTACTTCGGACGCTTCGCGCCGTATTTCGAACGGCGCTGCTTACGATCCTTGACGCCCTGAGTATCCAGAACACCGCGCAGGATGTGATAGCGCACACCGGGAAGGTCTTTTACGCGACCGCCACGGATCAGCACGACCGAGTGCTCTTGCAGGTTGTGCTTTTCACCCGGGATGTAGCTGATCACCTCGTAACCATTCGTCAGGCGCACTTTGGCAACCTTCCGCATGGCCGAGTTCGGCTTCTTCGGTGTGGTGGTATAGACGCGCGTGCAAACGCCGCGTTTCTGGGGGCACTGCTCCAGATGCTGCGACTTGGAGCGCTTGACTTTAGGCTGCCGCGGCTTGCGGATCAGCTGTTGGATCGTTGGCATTCCGGTTCTTCCCGTTTCAACCCGTGTTACATGGCGCTTGCACGCCTCTCTATCGTATGCACCTACCGAATCGGCAGAACGCACAAAACCGCTTGCGTCCCGTGTGGGTCGCCGCGGTGGAATTCCAGAGGATCGGGGCGTACACCCGGATCTTGACCACTAAAATTCGTATGCCTGACCGCGCGCGCCTTTATGGTCTGCGGGCAAGGTTATCGCGCGTATAGGCGGAGTCGCCGGGGTTGTCAACAGCTACCCGCCTGATGCGGCAGACACTGCCGCCATTCGCAACTTATGCTGCCGTTCACGATACAACGCATAGATACCCGTCAGAACGACAATCCCCCCGCCCACAAATGTCAGGGGGTCGGGCCATTCATCCAGAACGAACCACCCAAGAACCAGCGCGGCCAGCAGGCCCGCATAGCGGAACGGGGCAACGAATGTCAGTTCTCCCGTGCGCATGGCCAGAACAATCAGATAATACCCAATGAACGAAAAGACGACAGTGCCCGCCAACCAGCCGAATGCAATCTGGCTGGGCAGAACCCATGTTTCCGTCATCGCGCCCGCCATGCCAAACAACGTAACACCCAGTGATGTGGTGCAGGCCACAAGGGAGGATGGCACTGTCTTTGTCATGACGCGCGTTGACAGATCGCGAATCGTCACCATCACAACAGTCAGCAACGCGAAGACCGACGGCGCGCCGAAATCTGCCCCCCCTGGCCGAACAATTATCAAAACACCGCAAAAACCGATCAAAATCGCGCTTAGCCTGCGCCACCCCAAAGGTTCACGCAGAATCAGCCAGGCGGCCAATGCAACCGAAAGCGGGACCACCTGTAGAATAGCCGTGACATTGGCAAGCGGCATGTTGAACAGCGCGTTGAAGAAGAAATACGCCGCCATCGCCTCGGCGCCGGAGCGGAGCAGCAAAAAGCGCCGGTCACTTGAATTCAGTTGCGCGAACGTAATACGGCTGCGCCAGACCAGCACGCCAAACAGCGCTGTAACAACGGCCCCGCGCATTGCGAGGATCTGAAACGCAGTCAGTTCTGACCCCAGCAATTTCAGAAAGGTATCGTTCACCGCAAATGCGCTGGAACCGATCAGCATGAACAGGGCAGCGCGCGTGTTGTCGTCAGTCATCATAACCCCAGAGCTTCGGTCGATATTACCCGCCAATCGTCATCAGCATATGCCGCGAGAACGGGAACCCCTGCGCCAGGATGGCATCCAGGTCGTCATCGGGCAGGTCTACGCGCGTCCCTGACATGAACCCGGTGGAATCATTGTCACGATGGACCGTACGAATGAAGCGCGGGGTGACCCCTTCGGTAAAACAGTTCCAGCGGGTATGCACCATGCGATGGTCCATCGAAAACACCGTGGGGCGCGCGCCGCGCGGGGCAACCATGGACATGCCAATCCCAAGGGGCGTCTTTTCCTGCACACCGTAAAGCGTGTTGCCACCAGACCCCAGTTCCAGAAACAGCCCATTGTTAAAGGCAATAATCGCTGGGGTTTCAACACCCGACACCTGAAGCAGCGGCGGAATGATGCGTCTGGTTTCCTCAATACAGTCACGGCTGATTGCATCATCATCATCCAGCCGCATGGACACAACATGTGTCGCGCTGCGTGTTGTGCACAGATCAAGTGTTTTCTTAGTTGATTTATAGTTTTTCAAGGGCGGCAAGGCGATGATGCGCCCGTCCCCAAGCGGCTGCAGCAAGGCTTCCAGACGCTTGCGCCATGGACGTGGAAAATCCGTGCCAATCAGAACCGCTGTCGTGAAATCCTGATCGGTCTGGGCCAACAGCGACGGCAGGGTAAGGGCTTCAAACAGGCGAAAGCGGCGTTCAAGCCGCTCGGGCGCATAAAGCAAACTGCGGGCATCATGTTCCCCCCGCTTGCTAAGCCGAAACCCCGCAAGGGCGACATAAGAAAACCGGATGACAACAATAATCTGGGGCGTCACATCAGGGGGCATTCCGCGCTCCTTAACACATTCACAAGTGATGCCCGAGGCGCTGCAAAAAGAAAAGCCCCCGCAGCACAGGCTACGGGGGCTTTGGTCACATTTTGTGGCAGGGATTAGTCGTCACGCTTGCCAAAAACGATATCGGCTTCCGAACGCTCAACAGGTTCGGGCGCGGCCAGTGCGGCTGCGGCCTCTGCCTCGGCGCGGCGGGCTTCCAGAACCTTGCGGTCCCGTTCGCCGGCAATGCTGCGCACCTGGTTGACAATGCCCCCGGTGCCCGCAGGAATAAGGCGGCCAACGATCACGTTTTCCTTCAGGCCGACCAGATGATCGCGTTTGCCCTGAACCGACGCTTCGGTAAGAACGCGCGTCGTTTCCTGGAAACTGGCCGCCGAAATGAAGCTGCGGGTCTGCAAGCTGGCCTTGGTGATACCCAGCAAGATGGGTTCGCCCTTGGCCGGTTCCATACCGTGCGACATTGCTTTGGCATTCGCTTCGTCAAACTCTATCTTGTCGACATGCTCGCCCTTCAGCAGTGTGGTTTCCCCACTGTCAAGGATTTCCCATTTCTGCAGCATCTGACGGACGATCACTTCAATATGCTTGTCGTTGATCTTCACGCCCTGCAGACGATAAACGTCCTGAACTTCGTCAATCAGGTAGTTTGCCAACGCCTCGATGCCCAGAATGCGCAAGATGTCATGGGGGGCAGGGTTGCCATCCATGATGTAATCACCGCGCTGGACGAAATCGCCTTCCTGCACGGGAATGTGCTTGCCCTTGGGAACAAGGTATTCCGCCGCTTCCAACGTGTCATCGACAGGTTCAATCCGGATGCGGCGCTTGTTCTTGTAATCCTTGGCAAAGCGCACATAGCCGTCCAGTTCACAGATAATCGCGTGATCCTTGGGGCGGCGCGCTTCGAACAATTCAGCCACACGCGGCAGACCACCCGTGATGTCCTTCGTCTTGGCACCTTCACGCGGAATACGCGCGACAACATCACCGATCAGAATGTCCTGCCCGTCCTCGATCGACAAAATCGCATCAACCGACATTGGATAGGTCACTGGATTGCCCTGCTCATTGCGCACAGGATCGCCTGTTTCAGGGTCCATCAGAATGACTTCGGGCTTCAGGTCGCCGCCTTTGGGCACCGACCGCCAGTCCGTGACAATCTTCTGGGTCATGCCAGTTGCATCATCGGTTTCGTCACGCACCGACAGACCGGCAATCAGGTCCACGAAGCGGGCCTTACCGTTGGTTTCCGCGATGATCGGCAGGGTATAGGGGTCCCATTCAAACAGCTTGGAACCGCGTTCCACCTGCTCACCATCCTTGACGAACAGCTTGGACCCGTAGCCCGGCTTGAACACCGCGCGTTCCACGTTGTTTTCGTCGATGATGGCAATCTGCATCGACCGGCCTGTGACAATCAATTCGCCTGCAGCGTTTTCGATGGTTTGCGTGTTGCGCAATTCGATCCGGCCAGCCGCGTTCGATTCCTGGAAGGACTGGCTGCCACCCTGTGCAATACCGCCGATGTGGAAGGTCCGCATCGTCAGCTGTGTGCCCGGTTCACCAATGGATTGCGCCGCAATAATGCCAACAGCTTCGCCCTTGTTGACCAAGGTACCGCGGGCAAGGTCGCGCCCGTAGCACTTGGCGCAAACGCCTTCTTCCGCTTCACAGGTCAAAGGCGAGCGGATCTTGACAGTGGCGATACCCGCCCCTTCAATCACATCCGCGTCACGCTCATCGATAAGGGCGTTCTTGGCAACCAGCACTTCACCAGATGCAGGGTCAATGACATCTTCTGCCGCGACACGACCCAAAACCCGTTCGGCCAGTGATGACACAACTTCACCATCATTCACCGCAGCCTGTGCTGTGATGAACAGTTCGGTGCCGCAATCATCGCTGCGCACGATGCAATCTTGCGCCACGTCCACCAGACGGCGGGTCAGATAGCCCGAGTTCGCGGTTTTCAACGCCGTATCGGCCAACCCCTTACGCGCCCCGTGCGTGGAGTTGAAATACTCCAACACGGTCAGACCTTCCTTAAAGTTCGAAATGATCGGCGTTTCGATGATTTCACCCGACGGTTTGGCCATAAGGCCACGCATACCGCCAAGCTGTTTCATCTGCGCAGGCGAACCACGCGCCCCGGAATGGGACATCATGTAAACCGAGTTTGGTTCCATTTCGCGGCCTTGGTCATCATGGCGAACCGCCGAGATTTCGGCCATCATTTCATTCGCAACAGCATCGGAACATTTTGACCAGGCGTCCACAACCTTGTTGTATTTCTCGCCCTGCGTGATCAGACCATCCAGATACTGCTGTTCGAAGCTTCCAACCTGATCGCGGGTTTCATTCACCAGCGTCCATTTGGTTTCGGGGATCAGCATGTCGTCCTTGCCAAAGGAAATACCGGCACGGAACGCTTCGCGGAACCCAAGCGACATGATCTGATCACAGAAGATGACCGACTCTTTCTGACCGCAGTAACGGTAGACAGTGTCAATGACGTTCTGCACATCTTTCTTGCGCAACAGGCGGTTGACCAGTTCAAACGGCGCTTTTGCGTTCAGCGGCAGCAACGCGCCCAGCCGCAAGCGGCCCGGCGTGGTTTCATACCGGCGCGTCACTTCGTTGCCGTCTTCGTCAATCTGGGTCACACGGCATTGAATCTTGGCGTGAAGATGCACTTCGCCAGCGGCAAGCGCGTGTTCCACTTCCTCGATTGAGGAGAAGATCATCCCCTCGCCCGTCATGCCGTGCCGCATCATCGAAACATAATACAGGCCCAACACCATATCCTGCGATGGCACGATGATCGGTGCGCCGTTGGCAGGCGACAGAACGTTGTTCGTGGACATCATCAGGACGCGCGCTTCAAGCTGGGCTTCAAGGCTTAGCGGCACATGCACCGCCATCTGGTCCCCGTCGAAGTCGGCGTTGAACGCCGAACAGACCAGCGGGTGCAGCTGGATTGCCTTGCCTTCAATCAGGATCGGTTCAAACGCCTGAATGCCCAGACGGTGCAGCGTGGGCGCGCGGTTCAGCAGAACCGGGTGCTCGCGGATGACTTCATCCAGAATATCCCAAACCTCGGGGCGCTCTTTCTCGACCAGCTTCTTGGCCTGCTTGACGGTAGACGACAGGCCCTTGGCTTCCAGCCGCGAATAGATGAACGGCTTGAACAGTTCGAGCGCCATCTTCTTGGGCAGGCCACACTGGTGCAGTTTCAGTTCCGGCCCGGTCACAATGACCGACCGCCCCGAGAAGTCGACGCGCTTGCCCAAAAGGTTCTGGCGGAAACGGCCTTGCTTGCCCTTCAGCATGTCCGACAACGATTTCAGCGGGCGTTTGTTGTTGCCCGTAATCACGCGGCCACGACGGCCATTGTCAAACAGCGCATCAACCGCTTCTTGCAACATACGCTTTTCGTTGCGCACGATGATGTCGGGCGCGCGCAGTTCGATCAGGCGTTTCAGGCGGTTGTTACGGTTAATAACACGGCGATACAGGTCGTTCAGGTCAGACGTCGCAAACCGGCCACCGTCCAGCGGCACCAGCGGGCGCAATTCCGGCGGGATGACGGGCAGCACAGTCAGCACCATCCATTCCGGGCGGTTGCCGGATTCAATGAAATGCTCAACCACTTTCAGCCGCTTGATGATCTTCTTGGGCTTCAATTCGCCCTTGGCTTCTTTCAGTTCCTCGCGCAGGCGCAGGGCTTCATCTTCAAGGTCGATATTGGCCAGCATTTCGCGGATGGCCTCGGCACCGATATTCGCGGTGAAGGCATCAGCGCCATATTGGTCTTGCGCGTCAAGGAATTCTTCTTCGGTCATTAACTGGCCATAGGTCAGGTCAGTCAGGCCGGGTTCGATGACGACATAGTTTTCGAAATAAAGAATACGCTCCAGATCGCGCAGCGTCATGTCCAGCATCAGACCAATGCGCGACGGCAGCGATTTCAGGAACCAGATATGCGCAACAGGTGCGGCCAGTTCGATATGGCCCATACGTTCACGGCGCACTTTTTGCAGCGTAACTTCCACACCGCATTTTTCGCAGACAACGCCGCGGTATTTCATGCGCTTGTATTTGCCGCAAAGGCATTCGTAATCCTTGATCGGGCCAAAGATACGCGCGCAGAACAACCCGTCACGTTCCGGTTTGAACGTGCGATAGTTGATGGTTTCAGGCTTCTTGATCTCGCCATAGGACCACGACAAAATGCGCTCTGGCGATGCCAGCGAAACGCGGATCTGGTCAAATGTCTTGGTCTGGGTCAATGGATTGAACGGGTTTGTGGTAAGTTCCTGGTTCATGATCTTTTCCTTGAAAGGGTCGGGGCGGTGGGGGCTGTGCGTGGGTCACACGCACCCTGCCAGTGGTGCACAGGGTGCGTGGGCGCGCGCAGCGTTACCCCTCCTCCTCCGAATCCAGGAGTTCCATATTCAGGCCAAGGCCGCGGACTTCTTTTACCAGAACGTTAAAGGATTCCGGCACGCCCGCTTCATAATTGTCCTCGCCCTTGACGATCGATTCATACACCTTGGTCCGGCCTGCCACATCGTCCGATTTGACAGTCAGCATTTCTTGCAAGGTATAGGCCGCGCCGTAAGCTTCCAGCGCCCAGACCTCCATCTCACCCAGACGCTGGCCACCGAACTGCGCTTTACCACCCAGCGGTTGCTGCGTGACAAGGCTGTATGGCCCGGTTGAGCGTGCGTGCAGCTTGTCGTCAACAAGGTGGTGCAGCTTCAGCATGTATTTCACGCCGACAGTCACCGAACGCGCGAACTGATCCCCTGTGCGGCCATCAAAGACAACCGACTGGCCAGATGTGTCAAAGCCCGCACGCCGCAGCGCGTCATCGACATCGGGTTCCTTGGCGCCGTCAAACACCGGCGTGCCAATCGGCACCCCCTTCGTGACGGTCGTTGCAGATTCGACAAGCGCGGTTTCGTCCATGCCATCAAACACTTCGGCATAGAATTCGTCACCATACCCAATGCGCATTGCATCGCGCACAGGGGTCATGTCGCCCGACCGGCGGTATTCCTGCAACGCTTCATCGATCTGGACACCCAGACCGCGCAGCGCCCAGCCCATATGGGTTTCCAGAATCTGGCCGACATTCATCCGCGATGGAACGCCCAACGGGTTCAGCACCATGTCAACTGTGGTCCCGTCTGCAAGGAACGGCATGTCCTCAACGGGCACAACCTTGGAAATGACACCCTTGTTGCCGTGACGGCCCGCCATCTTGTCACCGGCCTGAAGCTTGCGCTTCACAGCCACGAACACCTTGACCATTTTCATGACACCCGGTGGCAGGTCGTCGCCGCGACGGACCTTTTCCACCTTGTCATCGAAACGGGCCTGCAGCTGACGCTTCTGCTGGTCGTAAAGGGCATTCAGCGCCTCTACTTCCTGGGCTTCCGCTTCATCTGCCAAGGCAAGTTGCCACCACTGACCACGGCTAAGGCTTTCAAGCAGTTCCTCGGTAATCTCGGAATTGGACTTGACACCTTTGGGGCCTTTTACGGCCACTTTGCCAAAGATCAACTGACGCAGACGGCCATAGATGTTGCGCTCAAGAATCTCCAGCTCGTCATCGCGGTCGCGCGACAGGCGTTCAATTTCCTCGCGTTCGATCTGAAGCGCGCGTTCATCTTTTTCCACACCATGGCGGTTGAACACGCGCACTTCAACGATAGTGCCATAGGCCCCCGGCGGCAAACGCAGCGATGTGTCACGCACATCGGATGCCTTTTCCCCGAAGATCGCGCGCAGCAGCTTTTCTTCCGGTGTCATCGGGCTTTCGCCCTTGGGCGTGACCTTGCCCACCAGAATATCGCCTGCCTGCACTTCTGCACCGACATAGACAATGCCGGCTTCATCCAGATTGCGCAGCGCTTCTTCACCCACATTCGGAATGTCGCGGGTAATTTCTTCCGGCCCGAGTTTGGTATCGCGCGCGGCAACTTCATATTCGTCGATATGGATCGACGTGAATACGTCATCTTTAAGAATACGTTCCGAAATCAGGATCGAATCTTCGAAGTTGTAGCCATTCCACGGCATGAACGCGACAACCACGTTCCGCCCGACGGCCAGTTCACCCATGTCGGTGCAGGGGCCATCAGCGATAACTTCGCCGCGGGTCACATGATCACCCACCTTCACCAACGGGCGCTGGTTGATGCATGATGACGCGTTCGAGCGTTTGAACTTGCGCAACCGATAGATGTCAACGCCCGGTTCGCCCGGTTCCAGCATTTCGGTGGCGCGCACAACGATACGCTGCGCATCGACCTGGTCAATAACACCTGCACGGCGCGTCAGGATGGCGGCGCCGGAATCGCGTGCAACGATGCCTTCCATGCCGGTGCCGACCAGGGGCGCATCTGATTGCAGCAAAGGCACAGCCTGCCGCATCATGTTCGACCCCATCAAGGCGCGGTTGGCGTCGTCGTTTTCAAGGAACGGAATCAACGATGCCGCAACCGAAACCAGCTGTTTGGGCGACACGTCAATCAGGTCCACGGCTTCGCGCGGGTTCAGCATGAACTCGCCCGCCTTGCGGGTGGACACCAGTTCGTTGACGAAAGCACCGTTTTCATCAAGCGTCGCATTGGCCTGCGCGACAGTGTGGCGCTGTTCTTCGGTGGCGGACAGATAGACCACCTCATCGGTGACCTGCCCGTTCACGACCTTGCGATACGGTGTTTCGATGAAACCGTATTTGTTCACACGGGCGAAGGTGGCCAAGCTGTTGATCAGACCGATGTTCTGGCCTTCTGGCGTTTCAATCGGGCACATGCGGCCGTAATGGGTCGGGTGCACGTCGCGCACCTCAAAACCTGCACGTTCGCGCGTCAAACCACCTGGCCCAAGCGCGGACAGGCGGCGTTTGTGCGTCACTTCGGACAGCGGGTTCGTCTGGTCCATGAACTGCGACAGCTGGCTGGACCCGAAGAATTCGCGCACCGCAGCCGCAGCAGGTTTCGCATTGATCAGATCCTGCGGCATGACCGTGTCAATCTCGACCGAGGACATACGTTCGCGAATCGCACGCTCCATGCGCAGTAGACCGACGCGATACTGGTTTTCCATCAACTCGCCCACGGACCGCACACGACGGTTTCCAAGGTGGTCAATATCGTCAATCTCGCCTTTGCCGTCGCGCAGTTCCGTCAGGCCGCGAATACAGGCCACAATGTCTTCCGGGCGCAGGGTGCGCAACGTGTCGGGCGCATCCAGTTGCAGACGCATGTTCATCTTCACGCGGCCCACGGCGGACAAATCATAGCGTTCGGAATCGAAGAACAACTGGTCAAACAGCGCAGACGCCGTGTCAACGGTCGGCGGTTCACCCGGGCGCATGACGCGGTAAATGTCCATCAGCGCGTTTTCACGGCCCCAGTTCTTGTCCGCGGCCATGGTGTTGCGGATATAGGGGCCGACATTGACACCGTCGATGTCCAGAACTTCAAGATCAGTGATGCCATTGTCCAGCAGCACTTTCAGCGTGCCACCTTTGACTTCACCATCCTTGTCCAGGTCCCAGGTCAGTTCTTCACCAGCCTCGGCATAAATCTCGCCGGTTTCTTCGTTGATGATGTCCTGCGCAACGTAGCGGCCCACGATATAGTCAAATGGAACCAGCAGGTCGGTGACATTGCCATCATCGATCAGTTGCTTGACCATGCGCGGGGTCATCTTGTCGCCCGCCTTGCAGATCACTTCGCCGGTTGCCGCGTCAATCAGATCGATTGTCGGACGGGTACCGCGCACACGTTCGGGGAAGAACTTGGTGACCCAGCCCTTGTTCTTTTGCAGGCTGAAGCTGACGCGATCATAATACGCATTCATGATCTGGTTCTGGTCCATGCCCAACGCATACAGAAGCGTGGTCACAGGCAGCTTGCGGCGGCGGTCGATGCGCGCGAAAACCATGTCCTTGGCGTCGAATTCAAAGTCCAGCCAGGACCCGCGGTAGGGAATGATCCGGCAGGTGAACAGCAGCTTGCCCGAGCTGTGTGTTTTGCCTTGATCATGGTCGAAGAACACGCCGGGGCTGCGGTGCATCTGGCTGACCACCACCCGTTCGGTCCCGTTAACAATAAACGTCCCGTTCCCTGTCATAAGCGGCATGTCGCCCATGAACACGTCCTGTTCCTTGATATCCTTCACGGATTTCGCGCCGGTATCTTCGTCGATATCGAACACGATCAGACGCAGGGTCACTTTCAACGGTGCCGCATAGGTCATGTCACGCTGGATGCATTCATCCGTATCGTATTTCGGCTTTTCCAATTCGTATTTCACGAATTCAAGCGTCGCCGTTTCGTTGAAATCCTTGATCGGGAAAACCGACTGGAACACCCCCATGATGCCTTCGCCGTCAAGCGGGCGTGCCGCATCGCCGGAACGAAGGAACAAATCATAAGAATTTTTCTGAATCTCGATCAGATTCGGCATTTCCAGAACTTCACGGATCTTGCCGAACATCCTGCGGATACGTTTCTGGCCAACATAGGACTGAGCCATGCGCGTCGTCACCTTTCATGGTCTTCGCTGGCGGGCGCGCTGTCGGGCATCAGGCGCCGCGCCGCTTGCGAAACGGGGGGTGTGGCTCCATTCATGCGAACCCTCCCACAGGTCCACTCCCGAGCCGGCACTATCCCTGGACAGGGCTTTCAAACCACGGGCGCAAAAGCCCTGTCCGGAAACAGTGATAAACTGGGACCGGAGGCATCCGGTCCCAGTTTGATTTTCAGCAGATCAAGATGCTGCGCATCCCGTCTTATTACTTCAGCTCGACTTTTGCGCCAGCTTCTTCGAGCTTTTTCTTGATTTCTTCGGCTTCCTCTTTCGGAGCGCCTTCTTTCACGGCCTTGCCACCAGCTTCGACCAGATCTTTGGCTTCTTTCAGGCCCAGACCGGTGATGCCGCGAACTTCTTTGATGACCGCGATTTTGTTTGCACCGGCTTCGACCAGGATGACGTCGAATTCGGTTTTTTCTTCTGCAGCAGGGCCAGCATCAGCAGCAGGGCCAGCCATCATGACAGCGCCGCCAGCAGCGGGCTCAATGCCATATTCGTCTTTCAGGATCGTTTTCAGTTCCTGAGCTTCGAGCAGCGTGAGGTTCACGATTTGCTCTGCAAGTGCTTTAAGATCAGCCATTGTTCAGTTCCATTCTGTTCAGGTTCAAGGGTCCAACATGGGTGTTTTTCACGCCACGCAGGCCAAAGGTTGCTTATGCCGCTTCGCGCTCTTCGAGCGTTGAAAGGATACCGGCAATATTCGAAGCAGGAGCGCCAATCGCACCCGCAATGTTCGAAGCAGGGGCACCGATGCACGACACGACCTGAGCAATAAGCTCTTCGCGCGACGGCATTGCAGCCACTGCCTTGACACCAGCGGGGTCAAGGGCCGATTCACCCATTGCACCACCAAGAACAACCAGCTTCTGGTTATCTTTGGTGAAGTCCTGAACCACTTTTGCAGCTGCAACAGGGTCTTCGGAATAGGCGAGAACGGTCATGCCTGTCAGAAGGTCAGAAATGCTTGCGCAGGGCTTTCCTTCCAGGGCGATTTTGGCGAGCTTGTTCTTGGCGACGCGAACAGCCCCGCCCGCATCACGCATGCGTGCGCGCAGAACCTGCATCTCAGCAACCGTGAGGCCAGCGTATTGTGCTACCACAACCACGCCAGAGCTTTCGAAGATCTGGCCGAGTTCCTCGACCACTTTCTCTTTTTGGGCTCTATCCACAGGGTCTCTCCAATTTTCAGGGGTTTCCCCCCAGCTCGTTTCGCCAGACCTTGGTCTGGCATAAGGTCCGAACGGGCCCTTCCCAAATCCGCCCGAGGAAATACCCCGGAAACCGAAATGTTCCTGTCCCGCCTCAGGCAGGATTTACGATGTTGCCATCACCCACCGTCTCGGACGAATCGCCAGGGCATCCAGACAAAGCCTGATACCCCAGCGGGGGGTTCCATAGACGCTACGCCCGCCAATGCCAAGCGAAAAAGTCCACATGCCCCGGTCAAACGGAAACAACCACAGGGTGATTACCCTTGTGACTGCTCCAATTGGGTGCGGTAATACTCCGCTTCGGCGCGTGCTTCGCGCAATCCGGCCATTGCGGCACGCAATTCCGCTTCTGTCTGGGTTAAGCGGGCCGTCAGATCACGTTCGCGTGTCTGCACATACTCAATCGCCTGATCGCGGATTTCCTCGGCATCGTGCAGGGCCTGGGCCATGCGATCCAGTTCGCCCAAATCCTGCTGACGGACGCGTGTGAACCTGTGCACCAGCCAATTCGTGAACCACCCCAGCGAAAAGGCCACAAACAGGATCAGGGCCGTAATGACGATGAATTCAAAGCGGTTCATTTCTACCTCTATTCAGGCGGGCCATGGCGTCAGCACAGTTGGGACTCCGCGTCTCAGGGCCGTTCGGGGCGGGGTTGCGGACGACGGGCATTCTCGGCGCCGATTGTCACGTCAATTTCCAGATCGGCCTCGTCTGGGGGGTCTTGGGGGTCATCCTCGCCGGTTTCTTCCCGGGCGGCAACGGCAGACTCGCCAATCAGGCGAAACTCTATGCGCCGATTGGCTTCGCGGCCGGATGCTGTGCTGTTATCGTCAATGGGAAATTCGGGGCCGTATCCGCGGGCCTCAAAACCCGAAATCGGAATGCCGCGGGCCAGCAATGCCGCCATCACCGCTTCTGCGCGCTGCTGGCTTAGGCGCATATTGGTTTCCAGCCGCCCTTGACTGTCGGTGTGGCCGGCAATTTCCATTTCAAGGCGGCCACAATCGCGCAGCACTTCGGCAATCCGGTCCATTACCCTTGCGGCATCCGCCGCCAGCGTGGCCGAGCCAGGGTCGAAGGTCAGTTGCTTTTCTGCCAGAATGTCCCTGATCCAGGCTTCGCACCGTGCGGGGGTCGGTTGCATTGCCACCGGGTCAAACTGTTCGTCATAGCTGATGTTCAGATTGAAGCGCGCCCCCGGTCCCAGCCTGTCCGCCAGAATCTGGGAAATACGGTCCGACGCAGCCAGATCGCCGGTTACCCCCCGAACATCAATCTGCGACGGGCGAACCCGCACGCTGCCATGCTCCAGGTAACTAAGCACATCAACCGCCAGCAGGGTTCGCACGGGCCACCCTTCGGGCGTATCAGGGGTGATATTTGCCTGCATTTCGACGGCCGAAAGGCCGAATTCCGACCGGGCCATGGACAATAACGCACTGCGCAGGCGTTCATCTGTCAGACGCCCGCGCATAACCACGCCCCCTTCCGGGGCGCGACTTATCAGGAATTCAACCGTATTTTCCTGGGCTTCCATTTCGCCTTCTTCCGGGGGCAACCTGACGGCCTGCAGCGAAAAGATGTCAGGCAAGGCATTTTCCAACACCCCCACAACGCGGTCAAATTCGGCAATTTGCACCGCGTTGGGAACAACAAAGGAAATATCAGTGTCCGAGAATGTCACAGTTCCCGCGCCCGCATCCGCCAAGGCCCTCACGGCGGCCACTGCGGCCACCTGCCAGCGCGGCGAAGGACTGCCAAGCCCGATTGTGCATTCCAGCACACCACTTGCACCGGCCTGCCGCGCCGCCTGCAGAATTGCGGCGCGCGCTTCTTGGGAATCGGCAGAACAGGCGTCAAAGCGCGCGCCGTCCTCGTCGATTACAAAACGCAGGGTGAAGGGCGTTATCGCCGGGCGGGGGGCCGAAATCTCGATGCTGGCAATCAGCCCGCGCGGCCGTTCCCGTTGCAAACGCTGGCGAAAATCATCCCGCTGGCGTTCGGATTCCGCAAGGCCAAACACCTCTACCTGATCTGCTGAGACAGAAATCTTGCTGACAGGCACCAGCGCCATGGCCTTCAGCGCATAGTCGACGGAACGCTCCCAGCCGAACGGCACAGCATGGGCTGCGGTTTCAACCATGTTCACCACTGAAACTTCCGGCCCGATCCCCTCGATCTGGCGCACTATGGTGGACACATCATAGCTTTCAGGCACCAGCCCTATCAGCGACACGTCCAGCCCGTTGCGCATCATTTCAACCGAAAACTGGGGCGCCGCTATCGCTATGGACGGTGCCACGCTTAGCCGGTCAATCACACGTTCCGCCCCCACCACTGCGCTGACAATGCCCAGCGCACGAAAACGCTCTGCCTCGGTGGACGCCTGACCGTTCATGGTGACCAGCAATCCGTCAACCTGAATATCCGGCCAGTCCATCTCGGCCTCGGTCAGGGCTGCGCGCGATTCATTCAGCAACAGACGCTCTGTGGCGCGCACACTTAGCGAAGCGCCCCCGACGGACACGACAGCAGCAACAGCAAAAGCACCTGCTGTCAGGACATGCCACTTGTAGTGGTGCCGAACCGATGTGCCTGCGCCCTGCAGCCGTGCCAGAATATTGGATAGTTTTTTTCGCATAACCGTCACCTAGCCAGTTGCGCAGACCGGCGCAATCACGCGAAAAGTGTTATGGCGAAAAACAGCGCAACAAATAGCCCCGCATCGCGGTTGGATCTGAACAGTTTCAGGCACACATCGCCATCATCAATATCCAGCTTGGCCAGTTGCCAGTTCATGTGCCACCCGATGGCCCATGCCCCCGCCAGACCAAGGGACATTTTCAGCGGATTTGCCAACGGGGCCAAGGCATAGATCACCGCAAGCGACATCAGAACCACGGTGGCCACCAGAAACCCGCGCAACCATTGATCGGTCTGGTTTCCAAACAGCCGCGCAGTCGATTTCACGCCAATCAATGCGTCATCTTCGCGGTCCTGATGGGCATAGATCGTATCATAAAAAAGTGTCCAGCAGATACCGGCCAGATACAGAAACACCGCCGGCAACCCCAAAGACCCGGTTTGTGCTGTCCACGCCAGCAGCGCACCCCAGTTGAACGCCAACCCCAGAAAGATTTGCGGCCACCAGGTGAATCGCTTGGCAAACGGGTAAATGGCAACCAACCCAAGCGACAACACTCCCAGCCCGATGGCCGCCCAGTTGAAGGTCAGCAAGATCAACGCGGCAATACCTGCCTGAATGGCCATCCACACACCCGCCTGTTTCAGCGTGACCTGCCCCGACGGGATGGGGCGCGAACGGGTGCGCGACACCTTGTCGTCAATGTCACGGTCGGTGATGTCATTCCATGTGCAGCCAGCGCCGCGCATCAAGATCGCCCCAACACCGCACGCCAGCACCAGCCACACGGTCAGCCAGCCTGCCGTTTCCGGAAAGGCGGCGGCCCCCAGCAATACCCCCCACCAGCACGGCAGCAATAACAGCCATGTCCCTATGGGCCGGTCCGCGCGGGACAGGCGCAGATAGGGGCGTGCCTGCTTTGGGGCGCGGGTGTCCACCCAGTTGGCCGGTGGCGCGTCGGCCACTGTGCCATTCTTGCCCGGCCCCTCTGGTCTTTGATCGTCGTCGGTCATACTATCAGCCCCATGACAGCGCACAGTGAACAGGCGAAACACAGGCTCTATGTAGAGCATGCATTGGGGCAGGGGCAAGGGATTGACCTGTCGCGCGACCATGCGCACTATCTTTTCAACGTGTTGCGCATGAACACCGGGCAACGTGTCGCGCTGTTCAACGGAAAGCAGGGCGAATGGCAGGCCGAGATTGTGGCAACTGGCAAACGTGGCGGGACGTTGCGATGCCTGGCGCAATCCGCGCCGCAACGCATGCCCCCCGACTTGTGGCTGGTATTTGCCCCCATCAAGAAAGCGCGGACCGATTTCATCGTTGAAAAAGCCACCGAACTGGGCGCCGCGCGCATTCTGCCGGTTCAGACCGATTTCACCAATTCCGAACGCATAAGGCAGGACCGGCTGCAAGCGCATGCCGTTGAGGCCGCCGAGCAATGCGGCGGCACCTATGTGCCCGATGTTGCGGACCTTCAGCCCCTGTCACGGCTGTTGGACAGTTGGGACGCCACGCGCGCCCTTGTCTTCGCGGATGAAGGCCTGATTGACGCGCCCGCCGCGCCCGCAACGAACTTGCCCCCTGCCCCTGCGGCAATCCTGATCGGCCCGGAAGGCGGTTTTTCGCCTGCCGAACGGGAGCGATTGCGGGGAATGGACCATGTGACATCCATATCCCTTGGCCCGCGCATTCTGCGCGCCGATACTGCAGCGGTCGCAGCCCTGACCCTATGGCAAGCCGCACGGGGGGATTGGCCGTGATCCGGCCAGAATTGCGCGCGGAACTGGCGCGCTGGTCCGAAGTGCTGACAGGGCTGGCCATTGCATTGCTGGGCCTTTGGACAGCATTTCAGGCCCGCGACAGCTTTTTCCAGCTTCTGGCGGGGCTGGTCGCGGCCACAGGCGTGACCCTGGCCGTGATCGGCTGGCGCCGCCTGCGGTTTCATCGCGCCCCCGATGCCCCCGGCATTGTGCAAATTCTGGAAGCGCAAATTTCATATTTCGGCCCGGAAACCGGCGGGTTCATCAGCGCGCGCGATCTTGTGGAACTGCACCTGACGCGGGACGGCACTTGCTGGCACCTGATCGGGCAGGACGGAACACGGCTGGACATTCCCGTGGGCGCCGAGGGGGCAGACGCACTGTTCGACATATTCGCCAACCTGCCGGATGTGCACATGCAATCCATTCTGGACGCCCTGAACACCCCCGCGCATGTGCAATCGCGCCCGCTATGGCTGCACCCGTCACGCCGCAGCATTGCCCGACGTCTTCAATAGCATCAAGGCCGATGGCACAGCCAAACACAGCATCACAGCACATCAAGGCAACCCATTGTGCATTTTTGCAGGGCTGTTCAGCTTGACTTGGACTGGCACAATCGCCAAGTCCCGACTATCGAAATATAACGACACGACACACACAGGATCGGAGCGCATATGTCCATTCCCCAAACCGGCGGCGGGCCGATCGAAAACAAGGCCCAACTGGCCGAGTATCTGGCATCGGGTTGCAAGCCCAAACAGGATTGGCGCATTGGCACCGAACATGAAAAATTCGGCTATTGCCACGACACGCTGAACCCCCTGCCCTATGACGGGCCAAGGTCCATCCGCGCAGTTCTGGAAGGGCTGCGCGACCGCTTCGGCTGGGCGCCTGTGCTGGAAGGGGGCAATATTATCGGTCTGGAAAAGGACGGCGCGAATGTCAGTCTGGAACCGGGCGGGCAACTGGAACTGTCCGGCGCGCCCTTGGAAACCATCCATCAGACCTGCGATGAAGTGAACCAGCACCTGCGCGAAGTGCGCAGCGTGGCCGACGAAATCGGCGTGGGCTTCATCGGCCTTGGCGCGGCGCCGATCTGGTCGCATGACCAGATGCCGGTCATGCCCAAAGGGCGCTATGCCCTGATGACCGATTACATGGACCGTGTCGGCACCATGGGCAAATCCATGATGTATCGCACCTGCACCGTGCAGGTGAACCTTGATTTCGCATCCGAGCAGGACATGGTGCAAAAGCTGCGCGTGGCGTTGGCACTGCAACCTGTGGCAACCGCGCTATTTGCAAATTCGCCGTTCTTCGACGGCAAGCCCAACGGGCACAAAAGCTGGCGCGCACGCGTCTGGCGGGATCTGGACGCCGCGCGCACCGGCATGTTGCCCTTCGTGTTCGAGGACGGTTTCGGGTTTGAAGCATGGGTGGATTACGCGCTGGATGTGCCCATGTATTTCGTCTACCGCGACGGCAAATACATCAACGCGCTTGGCCAGTCCTTCCGCGATTTCATGAAAGGGCAGTTGCCCGCCCTGCCCGGCGAAATGCCCACGCTGTCAGACTGGGCTGACCATCTGACAACCATATTCCCGGAAGCCCGCGTCAAGAAATTCATCGAGATGCGCGGCGCGGACGGGGGGCCATGGCGCAGGCTTTGCGCCCTGCCCGCATTCTGGGTCGGTCTGACCTATGACCAGAGCGCGCTGGACGCGGCATGGGACATTGCCAAGGACTGGACACCAGAGCTGCGCGATGAATTGCGCATTGCCGCATCTGTCGACGGCTTGGCCGGTCAGGCGCAGGGCGTGAAGCTGCATGACCTGGCCCGCGCGACTGTCGACATTGCCGAAGCAGGACTTAAAGCGCGCGCGCAACCCGGCGCGGGCGGCATGCTGCCGGATGAAACCCATTTCCTGAACGCCCTGAAAGAAAGCGTCGACACCGGCCAGACACCGGCCGATGAATTGCTGCACCGCTATCATGGTGACTGGCAGGGCGATCTGTCGCAAATCTACGGAGCCTACAGTTACTGATAACTGACAAGGTGCTGGGCTGATATACGCGCAGGAATTCTTGACTTTGGGCGCCTGTCGGGTGCAATCAGCGCGGATGGCGGAACAGTCGGACATATCAACTGCTGACAAGACCACGGCACAGCGCCCAAGTTGGCAGCACTGGGCGCAGGACCGCTTTGCCGCGGTCTTGCTTTCGGCGCTGCGGCCCCTGCCCTATCGCTGGCGCATACCCGTTATTGGTTGGCTGGGGGGAACAGTGATTGGACCGCTGGCAGGGATGCGCGCGCGCATTCGGGACAATCTGGCCTATGTCATGCCAGACTTGCCGCGGGCCGAAGTGATGCGCCTGTGCCGCAAGGTGCCCGACAACATGGCCCGTACCATGGCCGAAATATTCACCGGCGATGAATTTCTTGAACGTGCGCGCGACAGCGTGGTTGAAGGCACCGGACTGGCGGCCCTGCAAGAAGCGCACGCACAAGGGCGGCCCGTCATGTTGGTGACCGCCCATCTGGGCAATTACGACGCCGCGCGCGGGTATCTTCTGGCGCAAGGGTTCAATGTCGCGGGATTTTACATGCCCATGACCAACCCCGCCTTCAATTCCCGGTATGTTGCGGCAATTTCGCATATCGGCACACCTGTCTTTGCACGCGGGCGCGAAGGGCTGGCGCATATGCTGCGCTTCCTGCGCCGGGGCGGTATGGTGGGCATGGTTGTGGACCATTATATGGCGCATGGTGAAATTGTCGACTTCATCGGAAAACCCGCGCGCACTGCGCTTTCTGCAGCGGAACTTGCCTTGAAATACAACGCGCTTCTGGTGCCGGTCTATGGCATTCGAAACCCTGACGGGATTTCGTTTCGGGTGCGCATTGAAGACCCTGTGCCCCATTCAGACCCACGCACCATGACAGCGCACCTGAACCAATCGCTGGAAACGCTGGTGAAAACCCATATGGACCAATGGATGTGGTCGCACAGGCGCTGGAAAAACACCTGACAATGAACGGCCGCAAGCTGCCCGGTTTTGGCCTGAAGCGGACGTTCGAGCTTGGATCAAGCCCGCACCATCGGCGGGCCGGGGTCTGCCGGTCCCACGTTATAGGGGACGCACTTTATCCGGGCGGCATATTCCTGACATCAAAGGCTTGGCGTGGAACTGGCGAAATCGGCAGGCCGCGGGACGGCCCGCCGATGGTGCGGCGGCCTGCGGCCTTTGCTCCGCACCTTGGGCATTCCCCAATGTCGGCAACAGGCCAGTAGCGCCCGCCCGAGGGGCGCTGCGCGGCGGCGCGCAAGCGCGCCTTGATTTCGCACTGGCCCTTCTGTCACCGCCCCTGACGCCGGTTAACCTTCGCCGCGCTTCACGGGTTTGGGGGCATCATCATATTGGGCGTTCAGAATGCGTTGGCTGTCGCCGTCCGGGTCGTCATACATGCCCTTGCGCAGCGTCCACAGAAACGCCGCCAGCCCCACGAACCCCAAAAACAGGGAAACGGGTATCAGAATGGTCAGAACTTCCATGGCTCCATGGTCCTTTTGTCATTTCAACCGCAAGGCATTCAGCGTCACAGTGATGGATGAAATCGACATCACCGCCGCAGCCCAAAGCGGCGTTGCAAACCCCAGCAAGGCGATAGGGACGAATATAATGTTATACACGCCCGATTGCACGAAATTCTCGCGGATGCGTCTGGTGCACTGGCCGGAAATGCGCATTGCATCGGAAATTGGCCCGATGTCACGGCCCAGAAGCACCATATCAGACGCCGCGCGCGCTGCATCCAGCGCGGACGCGGGCGAAATGGACACATGCGCCGCACTTAGCGCCACAGTGTCATTCAGCCCGTCACCCACCATAAGCACCTTGTGGCCGGCATCGTGCAACGCGGCAATCCGCGCGGCCTTGTCCTGCGGCAATGCCTCGGCGTGCCAGTCGTCAATGCCCAGCCGCTGCGCCATGTCACGCACCACCCCAGCCACATCCCCCGAAACCAGCAGCACCGCCTTGCCTTGCGCCTGCAATCCCTTGACGACATCTTCGGCACCGGGGCGCAGTGCATCGCTGAAGGTGAAGGCACAGGTCACGCCATCCATGCCGAAATAGGCGGCTGTCATTTCGACAGGCACCGCGCCAACCCATGCAGCACGGCCCAGCCGCACGCGCTGGCCCTGCCACTGCCCCTCTACGCCATAGCCGGGCACTTCCTGCACATCGTCCACCTGCAAAGGATGCACACCGCGATCGCGCAGCGCGCGCGCAAGGGCCTGTGCCAGCGGGTGGCCGGACGCATCTGCCAGCGCAAGCGCCACGCGGGTTTCAGTTGTGTCATGTGCATCAAGATTGGTGGGCACAGGTGTGCCCATCGTCAGGGTGCCGGTTTTGTCAAAAACAACCGTGTCCACTTCGGCCAGCCGTTCCAGTGCGGTCCCGTCCTTGATCAGCAAGCCCTTGCGAAACAGCTTGCCACTGGCAGCCGTCACCACAGCAGGAACAGCCAGACCCAGCGCACAAGGACAGGTGATGATCAATGTCGCGGCGGCAATATTCACTGCCAACCGCAAATCACCGCCTGAAATATACATCCAGACAATGAACGCCCCGATGGATAGCAGGGGAATTGTCGGCGCATAGGCGCGCGCTGCACGTTCCGCCAATGTCGTGTATTTGGTGCGCGCCGATTCCGCATTCGCCACCAGATCGGCCATGCGGTGCAGGGAACTGTCTTTGCCTGCAGCCGTCACGCGCACACTCAGCGGCCCTGTCAGGTTCACTTCGCCCGCGCTAAGGGCGCTGCCCTGACCGGCATATACCGGCAGGGTTTCCCCCGTCAGAAGCGAGCGGTCAATTTCCGACTTGCCTGCGATGACCACACCATCCACTGGCACCCGCCCGCCGGGGCGGACCAGAACCAGATCGCCAACTGCCAGATCCGCCACCGATACTGTGCTTTCAACGCCATCCACCAGCCTGATGGCGCGTGGCACTTCCAGCGCGGCCAGTTCCTGCGCGGCGGACCGCGCCACAGCGCGCGCGCGAAAATCCAGATACCGCCCCGCCAACAGGAAAAAGATCAACATGACCACTGCTTCAAAATAGGCATGTTCGCCTGATTGCAGCGTTTCATAAATTGAAATGATCAGCGTCAGGATGATGGCAAAGGAAATGGGCGCATCCATATCCATCCGGCCCGCGCGCAACCCTTTGATGGCCGCCCGAAAGAAGGGCTGGCCCGAAAACGCCACTGTGGGAATCGCGATCAAGGCGGAAATCAGGTGGAACATGTCGCGGGTCGGCCCTTCGGCCCCCGACCACACAGCCACTGACAAAAGCATGATGTTCATCATGGCAAAACCGGCCACGCCAAGGCGCATCAGCAATTCGCGCCCCTGCTTGTCGGTTTCGGTCATCGACAGGGTGCCCGCATCCAGTTCATGCGCGTCATACCCCAGCCGGTCCAGCCGCGCGATGACATCGTTCACCCCCACAGCGGCGGCGGCATCCACGCTAAGGCGCTTCAATGTCAGGTTCAGGCGCGCGGAATTCACCCCGTCCATGCGCGACAGATCACGTTCAATCGTGGAAATGCATGCCGCGCAATGCACTTCGGGCACTGACAACAGCAGCCGCGCATTGGGCAGGGCGGCGCCGCCCGCCAGCGCCTCGGCGGCGGGGGCCGCATCGCAGGCGGGGCAGGCAGAAGGGCGAAAGGTTGCAGTGCTCATCAAGCCACCCTAACGGACGTGCAAAACCACACGCTGGCGAAATTCGGTCCCGTCTGCAGCAACAGCATGCATCCGGATATTCCAGTTGCCCGGCCCAATTTCCACCGGCGCACGGTAAGCCCCGTCCACAAAGCGGAAATCGGGGGTCTGATCGGCGCGCACATGGGTCGCTGCGCCCACAACCGCGTCAAGATGGGCCACTTGAACGGGCATACCCTGCACATCGGTGATGGCCAGCTTCAGGTTACCATCTTCAACACTGGCCCGGACGTCCCAACCCAAAGACAGTTGCGCGGCCAGCTCTTCATTGAAATTCTGACTGGCAACATAGGAATTGTCCACTTCCAGCCCCGGAAAGGTGCTGACCGCGTTGAAAGCCAGCGTCAGGTTCGCGGCAAGAATAACCCCGAATGCCGAAACGGCAATTACCAGAACCTTGGTGCCCGTCATGCGGAACCCTTTGGGTGCAGTCTGTGTCATTGGTTCCTCCCGTTGAATGTTGTGTCAGAATAGACACGTTCCGATGTCCCCGACAGGGTTGCCCATATGCGCGCTGGCCGGCGGTCCGCCTGCGCAGACGCCGTGTCAGGCTCTGCCGTCAGATATACGCGCAACAAGGCCATCTCGTCCGGGCCTACAGTCACGGCTGTGCTGTCTTCACCTTCGATCGACAGGGCCAGATCGGGGTTTTCGGTCACCGACAGCACAAATTCCCGTGGTTCATGATACATGTTGCGCAGCCGTATGTCATAGACATTGCGCACAGTGCCATCTGACAAGACAATATGCGTCGGGTTGCGGATGGGTGACACGCTCATGTCCAGATCAGCGCGGATAAACAGCGCTATGACCAGACCAACACCAATCGCCCCCCAGATGACTGTGTAAAGAACCGTGCGCGGGCGGAACACATGTTTCCACACGGACTTGGCGTCCTTGCCTTCGCGTTCGGCAATCTCGTCGGACAGGGCCATGTAGGCAACCAGCCCGCGCGGCTTGCCGATACGGTCCATCACTTCGTCACAGGCGTCAATGCACAGCCCACAAGTGATACATTCCATCTGCTGCCCGTCCCGAATATCGATTCCCATGGGACAGACATTCACGCAAGCCATGCAATCGATGCAGTCCCCTTGCCCCGGGTCAAGCTGGCCCTTCTTCAGTTTTCCGCGCGGTTCGCCGCGCCAATCACGATACCCGATTGTCAGCGTGTCTTCGTCCATCATCGCGGCCTGAATGCGCGGCCATGGGCAGGCATAAATGCAAATCTGTTCACGGAAGAAACCGCCGAACAGAAATGTCGTCATCGTCAGGATTAGAACAGTCAGATAGGCAATCATGCTGGCCTGTCCGGTGAACAGATCAACGAACAAGGTGGGCGCGTCCGCGAAATAGAACACCCATGCCCCGCCGGTTGCCATGCCGATCAGGAACCACAACACCCATTTCAGGCCATATTTGCGCGTCTTTTCAAGATCCCAGCCCTTGCGGTGCAGGCGCAGGCGGGCGTTTCGGTCCCCCTCGACCCAGCGTTCCACAAGTATGAACAGGTCGGTCCAGACAGTTTGCGGGCAGGCATACCCGCACCACACCCGCCCCAGGGCCGAAGTGAACAGGAACAACCCGATCCCCGCCATGATCAGCAAGCCCGCCACGAAGTAGAATTCATGCGGCCATATTTCGATCATGAAGAAAAAGAAGCGCCGGTTGGCAAGGTCCAGCAATACCGCCTGATTGGGCATTTCCGCCCCGCGGTCCCAGCGAATCCACGGAACCAGATAGTAGATTCCCAGCATAACCGCCAGAAGCCACCACTTCATCGTGCGGAAACTGCCGTTTACACGGCGCGGGAAGATGGGTTCACGCTTGGCATACAGGGGCGGCGGGGTGTGGTCTGGGGCACTCATGTCCTGCTCCGGCTATTGGCTGATATGGTGATCACATGCGCCACCAGAACAAACCTTGACTTGAATCAAAAAACACTTCCGCAATGCATCTTTTGACAATTTGACGCAGCGCCACGTTGTTTTGCGGGGGGGGAAGTGGCGCCGGCCTTCAGTAACACGCGCGAACAGGAACGAAGGCCGACGCGGCCCTGTATGCCAGGGCTTGGGCGACCATTGCCCTTATTTGTGCAGTGCATCCTTGATGCAGATCAAATACTTCTGCGCCGCGAACAACAGGCGACAGGATGTCGCAAGGGCACGCTTGCCCCGAATATGGAACAGGCCCCTGCTTGCGCAGGGGCCTGTTCATTTCCATCCAGGCCAGTGTTACTGGCCGCCGCCCAATTGGTGGACATAGGCCGCAACTGCGCGGATTTCAGCTTCGCGCAGGCGGTTTTCAAACCCGGGCATGACACCAAAGCGCGAATAATAAACCGTTTCACGAATAGCATCGAACGACCCGCCATACAGCCAGACCTGATTGTTCAGCGCGGGCGCACCAAGGAAATAATCCCCCTCGCCGCCATCACCGTGGCAGGATGCACAGTTTATTTCAAACAGCTCTGCCCCCGCTGACGCAAGTTGCGCGTCATGGTCAGACCCCGACAGTGACAGGACATGATGCACAATCTGGTCAATCTCGGCATCCTCCAGCAAACCATCACGACCGAAGGCGGGCATTTCCGACCAGCGGGCATCTGCAAAATCCTCATTGCGGATACCCCATGTCACGGTTGTCACGATGTCATCATAGGTGCCGCCCCACAGCCAGTCATCATCCAGCAGGTTAGGATAACCGGCGGCCTGGACACCTGCGCCACCACTGCCGTGGCATTGCGAGCATTGCGCGCGAAACACCGCAGCCCCGGCATTGACCGCGAAACGGTGCAAATCGTCATTGTCGCGCAGGTCTTCCAGATCGGTATCAACAAGCTGGACGAAGAACTGTTCGTTGCGCGCCTCGAATTCACTGATTTCAGTGGCAACATTGGCGCGGGACGAATAACCCAGCAAACCCGCAGTTGAGGATTTGATGCCCGGCCATGCCGGATAGGCCACCCAATAGCCGACAGACCAGATGATGGTAATGATGAATATCCAGACCCACCAACGCGGCATGGGGTTGTCATATTCCTCAATCCCGTCCCAGCTGTGACCTGTGGTCGCAACATCGTCTTTCAGCTTTCTGCCCGGATCAGGATATTGCCGGGAGGCAGGTGTGACCTTGTTTTCGGAATTGTCAGCCATCAGCGGGCCTCTTTCGGATCAGCGTGACGCCCCATTCGAGGGGCGCTGTCGTCCCCCGCCGGCTTGTCATCATTTCGGAAAATCATGTTCGCGGTTTCATCATGAACCTTCCTTGAACCGGGGCGCAGGATGAACAAAAACACCCCGATGAAGAAGCAAAACATGAACAGCAAATGCCAGCTATCGGCAAACGCGCGCAGAAAAGTATATGTTTCCATGTCCCTTCCCCCTTAGCGATTGGCCACAGGAACGAATGTGTCGAAATCGACCAAGGTTCCCAGCATCTGCATATAGGCAATGATGGCGTCCATTTCGGTGACCTGTGCCTGCCCGTCGAAATTGCGTTGCTGCGCGCCCGGATAGCGGTCCAGAACACCCGCATCCCCGAAGTCTTCGGCTTGCGCGAAGAAGTCACCAACAGCGTTTTCCATCATGTCTTCGGTGTAGGGATGCCCCAGCACACGATAGACCGCCATGATATCGCGCACATGTTCTGCATCCGAGCGGTCCAGCGTGCGATCCAGCATGTAGCCATAGGACGGCATGATGGACTCGGGCACAACATCGCGCGGGTTGATCATGTGCTGAACATGCCAGTCATCCGAATAGCGCCCGCCCAGACGGGCCAGATCCGGCCCTGTCCGTTTGGACCCCCATTGGAACGGATGGTCATACATCGATTCCGCAGCAAGGCTGTAATGGCCATAGCGTTCCACCTCGTCGCGCATCGGGCGGATCATCTGGCTGTGGCACACATAGCACCCTTCGCGCAGATAAATCTCGCGGCCCGCGATTTCCAGCGGCGCATAGGGGCGCATGCCTTCAACCTTTTCGATGGTGTTGTCCAGATAGAACAATGGCACAATCTGAACAATGCCCCCGATCGTCACGACCAGAAACGACAGCACCAGCAAAAGCGTCGCATGCGTTTCGATTTTCTTATGATGGTCAAGAAGTCCCATTCTAGCGCCCTCCGTTATTCAGCGGGCACTGCGGCGGCGCGGGCGGGCTGTCTTGCCGCCGTGCTCGTCACAGTTTTCCACAGGTTATAGCACATGATGATCGCGCCCAGCAGGAACAGCGTTCCGCCCAGACCCCGCACCACATACATCGGGAACTTGGCCGCAACCGTGTCCGCGAACGAATTGACAAGGAAGCCTTGCGCATCGACTTCGCGCCACATCAGACCTTCCATGATGCCGGTCACCCACATGGACGCCGCATAAAGAACGATCCCGATGGTCGCCAACCAGAAATGCCAGCTGACCAGCCGCAGGCTATACAGCCCCTCGCGCTGCCACAGTTTCGGCACCAAGTAGTAGAGCGCCCCGAAGGTGATCATGCCGTTCCAGCCCAGCGCGCCGGAATGCACATGGCCAATGGTCCAGTCCGTGTAATGCGACAGGCTGTTCACAGCCTTGATCGACATCATCGGCCCTTCAAACGTGGCCATCCCGTAGAAGCCCACAGCAACAACCATCATGCGGATGATGGGGTCCGTGCGCAGCTTGTCCCATGCGCCCGACAACGTCATCAGGCCGTTGATCATGCCCCCCCAAGACGGCATCCACAGCATGATCGAAAATGTCATGCCCAGTGTCTGCGCCCAGTCAGGCAGCGCCGTGTAATGCAGATGGTGCGGACCAGCCCAGATATACAGGAAGATCAGCGCCCAGAAATGCATAATGGACAGTTTGTAGCTGTAAACCGGACGTTCCGCTTGTTTGGGAATGAAATAATACATCATGCCCAGAAAACCGGCCGTCAGGAAGAAGCCCACAGCGTTATGGCCATACCACCACTGGATCATGGCAGACTGGACCCCCGACCACACAGGAACCGATTTCGACCCAAGGAACGACACCGGAATCGCGGCATTGTTGACAAGGTGCAGCATTGCAACAGTCACAATAAACGCGATGTAGAACCAGTTGGCCACATAGATATGCGGTTCGCGCCGGTTGATGACTGTGCCCATGTAAACCGCAAGGAACGCAACCCAAACGACGGTCAGCCACAAATCGGTCAGCCATTCGGGTTCGGCATATTCATTGCCCTGGCTGGACCCCAACACATAGCCTGTCGCGGCCATGACGATGAAAATCTGATAGCCCCAGAATACGAACCACGCCAGACCACCGCCCCAAAGCCGCGAGGCCGAGGTGCGCTGCACAACATAGAACGCAGTCGCAATAAGCGCATTGCCCCCAAACGCGAAAATCACCGCAGAGGTGTGCAGGGGACGCAGACGCCCGAAATTCAAATACCCTTGCGCCCATTGGAAGTTCAGCTCTGGCCATGCCAACTGAAATGCGATGACAACACCAACCAGAAAGCCCACAACCCCCCAAAAGGCCGTTGCGACCACGCCAAAACGAACGGGTCCGTCCATATATTCATTTGGATTCGCCACAATGGCCGGTTCCCCGACACGGCGAATTTGCCACATGAAGGTGATTGCTGCTGCAAGCATGATCACCAGCATGTGGACCAAATAAGGCAAATCGCGTGCCATACTGGCAGCAATCGCAGCGACAACCACGACCACCCCCAATACAGCAAGCTTCAAGTAATCCCACATGATCTGCGTCCCTTATTATCATCCTGCTATCTTATTACATATAACACGGACAGTTTAGCATGGTGCGTTTTGTCACGGGCCGGTGACAAGAACTTTGATTCAGGTCAAATTTCGCAATTGAATTATTTGCGTCAGATCAATGTTTAAGGGGAAATAATCAGGCATGGTGCAGGGGAGATGCCCGTCAGCACGAGGTTTTCAACGGGTGTCCGGCGCTGCACCGCAGCGTCAGGAGTGTGATTTTACGCCTGTAAGCGCGAAAACATCAGACCGATCTTCACGGCACACTTAAAGAAAGGAGCTCACGATGTCCTACAAATCCCTGGTCACATTCGTTGCTACCGAAACAGGCCTTCAAGCGCTGTTACAATCTGCCACCGACCTTGCACAGCGCTTTGACGCCCATCTGGAGGTGTGCTGCCTTGGCGTGGATACCACGCAAAGCATGGGTTTTTATGCTGGTGCGCCCGCAATCATCTATCAGGATTCCATAGACGCAGCCAAGGCAACCGCCGATGCGCTGCAAGACAAGGTGCGCGATATCCTGCGCGGGTGCGACATACGCTGGAGCACGGACAGAGCGGTTTTGTCACTGGGCGGCGTTGCGTCCTATGTCGGGCTGAAGGCGCGGTTCTCTGATCTGGTGGTCCTACCGCTGCCCTATGGCGCAGGGCGCGGACCACAAGACGAGGTGATTGTGGAATCCGCATTGTTTGAAGGGGACGCCCCCGTGCTGGTGCTGCCGAAACCGGGCGCCAAGCTGCCGGATTTCAACAAGGTGGTTCTGGCCTGGAACCAAAGCGACGAGGCCCTGCATGCAACACGCGCGGCCCTGCCGATCATGACACAGGCCGATCTTGTCAACATGGTGATCATTGACCCGCCGTCGCACGGTGCGGAACGGTCCGATCCGGGCGGCTTGCTGGCCCAGATGCTGGTGCGCCACGGCGTTCAGGCCGATGTGTCCGTTCTGGCACGCGCCTTGCCGCGCACCAGCGATGTCCTGCGCAGGCACCTGCATGACCAATCCGCGGATTTGCTGGTCATGGGGGCGTATGGGCGGTCACGCTTGCGCGAAGCTATCCTTGGCGGTGCGACGCGTGACATGCTGGAAGACACGCCTTGCGCGGTGTTTCTGGCACATTGACGAAGTTAAGGGGCTTTTCCGTTTCGAAATTACGCCAGAACAGAAGCTTAGCGTGTTTCTGACCGGGCAGGAAAAGGCCAAAACGCTTGCACCACATGTCATCCCTGAAACGGGGCCAAGTCCCCCGATCAGGCCCCATTCATGCCGCGCACCAAAGACATGTCGCGTTCATAGGCATTCAGTAAGGTATGAAATTCGGCCACTATGTAGGTTTGCAACCCGTCCGGCATGGCATGTCGTGACTATGTGCGCCCGTCGCGGCAAAACTTACCACCTGACCAGGCGCAGTGTCCGGCTGGGGGATAGAAGGCAATCATCAGAAAACACAGAAATGCGCATATCCGCATCATATGGCCTGACCACGCATTGCCTGCCGGTCCAGCATAAGCAACGCCGGTCAGACCAGAAAACCACCATCCGAATCATCACCGGTTTCTTCAAGAAGACGGTCGAAATCCGGTATGATGATGTGGCGCTTTCCTTCGGTCAGGATCAGCCCTTCGCGGCGCAGGCTCGACATTTGGCGGCTGACGGTTTCCAGCGTCAGACCCAGATATTCCGACATCGCTTCGCGGGTCAGGGGCAGGTCAAAACGCAGTTCCCCATGTGTCTGGCTTAGTTGCAAGGACGCATCCCGCCGGGCAATGATGCACAGCAGGCTTGCTATCTTTTCGCGGGCGGTCTTGCGCCCAAGAAGCAGCATCCATTCACGCGCAGCGTCCAGTTCGTCCAGCGTCATTTCCAGCAGGCGCTGCCCGATATGCGGTGTGCTGAGCATCAGGCTTTCAAAAGGTTTCCTGCGAAAACAGCACATCACCAGATCTGTGGCCGCCGTGACATCATAGGCGGACGTGGCCCGTCCGGGACGACCGGCAAAATCCGATGGCAGCAAAAGCCCGACCATCTGGCGGCGCCCGTCTTCCATGGTCTGGCTAAGCGTGGCAATGCCTGTCACGACAGAAGCGACAAAATCCATGGTGTCACCCGCCCAGACGACGGTTTGGCCGGCTTCGAAACTGCGATAATACTTGATCTGCTCAAGAACCTGCAGTTCATCAGCTTCGCAACGGGCGCAAACGGCACGGTGGCGAATGGGGCATGCTGTGCAATCATGCCCGGCTGCCTGAATTTTTGGTGTAACGCGCGTCATGCTGGTTGATCTACATCAAAGAGTTTTGCCATTTCCTAAGTATACCTTACATGCATGTCTTATATTTCGCAACTTAGTAAGCTTGGCCTGTTTGACGCGCGCGTGCCGCGGTATACAAGCTATCCGACGGCGCCGCAGTTCTCTTCTGACCTGCGCGGCAGCACAATGGCCAGCTGGATTCAGCAAATCCCTGCAGGAAGCGAAATTTCGCTTTACCTGCATGTGCCGTTCTGTCGCAGATTGTGCTGGTTCTGCGCATGTCGCACCCAAGGAACCAGCAGCGATGCGCCCGTGCTGGCCTATATCGAGTCGTTGCGCGCCGAACTGGAACTGTTGCGCACCATTTTGCCCGCAGATGTGCGCCTGTCGCGCTTCCATTGGGGTGGCGGCACACCGACGCTGATGCCTGCAGCGCAAATGCGCGAATTGGCCGCGTTGGTGTTCGACATTGCCCCCATGGCAGAAGGCGGCGAATTCTCGGTTGAGATTGACCCCAATGAAATCGACGATACCCGCCTTGATGCCCTGGCCGAAGCCGGAATGAACCGCGCATCCATCGGGGTGCAGGATTTTGACCCCGAAATCCAGAAAATCATCGGGCGCGACCAAAGCTTCGAGATTACGAAAGCCGCTGTTGACGGTTTGCGTGCGCGCGGCATTGCCAGCCTGAACGCGGATATCCTGTATGGTCTGCCGCACCAGACACCAAAGCGTATCGCGGATTCGGTGCAGAAACTTCTGTCGCTGAACCCCGACCGCGTGGCGCTGTATGGGTATGCGCATGTGCCATGGATGGCGCGGCGTCAGCAAATGATACCGTCAGAAACACTGCCACGCCCCGAAGAACGCCTGGAACTGTTCGACACGGCACGTCGCCTGTTCATGTGGGACGGGTATGATGAAATTGGCATCGACCATTTCGCGCGCCCCCATGACAGCATGGCCAAGGCGGCCGCAACCGGAACCCTGCGCCGGAATTTCCAAGGCTATACCGATGATACATCGCCTGTGTTGATCGGGCTGGGCGCATCGTCGATTTCGCGGTTTCCGCAAGGGTTTGCGCAAAACGCCCCTGCAACAGCGGATTGGAAAAAATCCGTGCATGCCGGACAGTTTGCCACAGCGCGCGGGCATGTGTTCACGCCAGCCGATATATGGCGCGGGCGCGCGATCGAAGCGCTGATGTGCGACTTCGCAATCAACCGTGAGGAATTGGTGAAGGATCTGGGCGCAAACCCGACAGAGGTGGACCAGATCTTTGATCTGGCCGTTCTGAAATATGGCGAATTCGTCAAACGCACATCTACTGGTCTGGCGATCCCCACGGAAGGGCGCCCCCTTACCCGCATGATTGCCACCATTTTTGATGAATATGCCATGGCGAAGACAGGCCATAGTTCTGCTGTATGAAAAACGGCGAAGGGGGGGCCCGTTCGCGTTCACCCTTCTTCGACAAACCTGATTAGGCGCGGCAGGCAAACACGCTTCAAGTCATAGTTTTCAACAATCGTGCGGCGCGCAGCGTCGCGCATGCGGTCATATCGATGGGGTGCTTCCAGCGCATCCACCAGCATTTCCGACCAGCGGTCCACATCGAAGAAATCGACCAGGCGGCCATTCTCGGTATCTGTGATAACTTCCTCCACGGGGCCGGTGCGGGATGCAACGATACAGGCGCCCATGCTCATGGCTTCCAGTAGCGACCACGACAAAACAAAGGGCACTGTCAGGTAGGCATGCACACGACTTATGCGCATGATCGACATGAAGTCGCCATAGGGCACGCGCCCGGTGAAATGCACACGCGACATGTCCAGCCGGCCTTGCACTTCGCGCAGGAACTGGTCCTTCCAACTGCCATGGCGGGGGGGTGCCCCGTAACTGGCCCCATCTCCGCCGACAATCACCACATGCACGCCGGGTCGCGCGGCCAGCACATCAGGCAAGCAGCGCAAAAAAATATGCGCCCCGCGATAGGGTTCCAGGTTACGCGCAACGAAGGTCAGAACCTCGTCGCCAGCATACAGCAACGGACCGCCGGGAACCTGATAGCGCGCCAAGGGGTCAGGTGTAAGATAATCCGTATCGATTCCATCATGGGTAATGGTGATCTTGTCCCGAAAGGGGGCCGGAAAACTGTCGGCCTGCCATTCGGTGGGGGACACGGCCGCATCAGCCTGCACCATGGACAGCGCCAGATGGGCCTGACGGGCAACAACCGAAAACTGCCCGCTAATGTCGTTGCGGCTGAATTCAGGGTCAAACCCCACATCCAGCCCCTTGGAGGCGTAATAGAATTCCGCATAGGTCAGATGGCGGGCATCAGGCCAGATTTCGCGCAGAAACAGCGTTTCGCCCCAGCCACCATGCCCGAACACCACATCAGGGCTGAACCCAATATTGTCGCGCAACTGCACCGCCGCGCGCGCGGCGCGGTGGGCGCGGTCCGTCATGGCCGTATAGGTGGTGCCCATGCGCGAATGGCGCGGGTCTGGCGCAGGGTCGGGCATGGGGTAACGATAGGTCCGCAACGCCGTCTGACGGCTGTTTTGTTCTGCCGTCAGGGCAATGACGCTATGCCCGCGCTGCACAAGGGCCGGGGCAAGATGCCTGAATTGGCCAGGGAAGTTCTGATGCACAAAAAGAATTTTCATCAGCGCCCCACCTTTTGTCGATATCAGGCCGCGCCAATGGCCGTGATGTCGAACGCTGCCGCCAGCAACTGGCGCGTATAGTCATGGCGTGGCGCGTCAAACACCTGATCAATCTGGCCTGCTTCGACCACATCGCCCTGTTTCATGACCATGACCTTATGGGACAGCGCGCGCACAACGCGCAAATCATGGCTGATGAACAAATATGCCAACCCATGCTTGCGTTGCAGGGCGCGCAGCAATTCGACAATCTGCACCTGCACAGTCATGTCCAGCGCGGATGTGGGTTCGTCCAGAACCACCAGTTTGGGGCGCAGGATCATGGCGCGTGCAATCGCAATGCGCTGGCGCTGGCCGCCCGAAAACTCATGCGGGTAGCGTTCCATTGTGGCGGGGTTCAGGCCCACTTCTTCCATGATTTCCGCAACCAGGTCGCGCGATGACCGGCCCGACGGGACACCATGCACGCCCAGCCCTTCGGATATGATCTGTTCAATGGTCATGCGCGGCGACAGGCTGCCGAACGGGTCCTGAAACACGATCTGCAAATCCCGCCGCAGCGCGCGCAAATCCTTGAACTTGCGCCCTTGAATGTCCGTGCCATTGAACACAATCGGTCCCTGACTGGAAATCAACCGCAAGATGGCCAGCGCCAACGTCGTTTTTCCAGACCCCGATTCCCCCACCACACCAAGGGTTTCGCCCGCGCGCAATGTCAGGCTGGCCTCGTTCACGGCCTTCACATGCCCCACAGTGCGCCGCAAAAACCCGCGCTGGATGGGAAACCAGATGCGCAAACCGTCCGTTCGCAGAATTTCGGGCGCATTCACGGGCACAGGGTCAGGCGTGCCAGTGGATTCTGCCGCCAGCAGCTTGCGGGTATAAGGGTGCTGCGGGTCCGCGAAAAGCTGTGCGGTGGGGCCTTGTTCGACAATCTCGCCGCCTTGCATGACGCACACACGGTCGGCAAATCGCCGCACGATGTTCAGATCATGGGTGATGAACAGCAGGCTCATCCCTTCGGCGCGCTTCAGGTCAACAAGCAGTTCAAGGATTTGCGCCTGAATGGTCACATCCAGCGCGGTGGTCGGTTCATCGGCCACCAGCAATTCCGGGCCATTGGCCAGCGCCATGGCAATCATCACCCGCTGGCGCTGCCCGCCCGACAATTGGTGCGGATAGGCCGACATGCGGCTTTCAGCGTCACGAATGCCCACCTTGTCCAGCAGGTCCAGCACACGCGCCCGCGCCGGCGCGCCTGACAGGCCCTGATGCAAAGACAGGCTTTCCGTGATCTGCTTTTCAATGGTGTGCAGCGGGTTCAAGGATGTCATGGGTTCCTGAAAGATGAAACTGACATCATTGCCGCGCACCTGCCGCAGCACCTTGTCACCTGCGCCCACCAGTTCGCGGCCCTTGAACGTAACTGACCCCGCGACCTGCGCAGAATCTGGCAGCAACCCCACAGTGGACAAGGCGGTGACGGATTTTCCCGAACCGGATTCGCCCACAATGGCAACCGTTTCCCCGGTGTCGACATGAAACGACACGCCACGCACCGCATGAACAGCATGCCCCGCCTGCATGAAAGTCACGGACAGGTTTTCAACAGTCAGACAACGCGTCATGAAAAGGTCTTTCGCGGATCAAAGGCATCGCGCACACCTTCAAATATGAACACCAGCAGCGACAGCATTATGGCGAAGGTGAAGAAGGCACTGAACCCCAGCCACGGCGCTTGCAGGTTGTTTTTCGCCTGAAGCGTCATTTCCCCAAGACTGGGCGCCGAGGACGGCAGGCCAAAGCCCAGAAAATCCAGCGCGGCCAGCGACCCGATAACCCCCGTCACAATGAACGGCAGGAATGTCAGCGTGGCCACCATTGCATTGGGCAGGACATGGCGAAACATGATTGTGGTGTTTGACACACCCAGCGCACGCGCGGCGCGGACATATTCGAAATTGCGCGCGCGCAGGAATTCCGCACGCACCACGCCCACAAGGCCGGTCCAGCCAAACAGCGTCATCAAAAACACCAACAGCCAGAAATTCATCATGAACATCGAAGATACAATGATGATGATGTAAAGTGACGGCACCGATGTCCATAATTCGATCACGCGCTGGAACAACAAATCCAGCAAGCCACCGAAAAACCCCTGCACGGCCCCCGCGGCAATACCAATCACCGATGTCAGCGCCGTGACCACCAGCGCGAAGGTAATCGACAGCCGGAACCCATAGATGATGCGCGCCAGCACATCGCGCGCCGTGCCATCCGTGCCCAGCCAGTGGCGGCTTTCGGGCGGGGACGGGGCAGCGCGGCCAATGTCATTGACCGTGTTATAGGAATAAGGAATCAGTGGCCAGACCATCCAGCCCGCAACAATTTCCTGCCCGTCAACTATGCCGGTGGTTTCGGCCTGTTCCAACGCTTCGCGCGGGTCGTCAAGGCACAATTCCGCCCCACCTGTGCGGATCAGGCATTGCACCTCACGGTCGCGGTAAACGGCTTCTGTCCTGAAATCCCCGCCAAAGGCGGTTTCGGGATAGAAATTATGGATAGGGAAATAGTAACTGCCCCTGTAATTGATGACGATTGGCCGGTCATTGGCGATGAATTCCGCAAACAATGACAGGCCATACAACACCAACAACACGATCAACGACCAGAACGCGCGGCGGTTGGCCTTGAAATTGTGCCAGCGGCGCTGGTTCAGGGGGGACAGGGTAATGCCAAAGCGGCGCTTGCGCTTTGGCAGCGCCTCGCCTGTGCCCGTGTCATGGCGCGGGGCCGGTGGCGTATGAACCAAACTGTCTGTGCGTTGATCCATGGTCTATGTCTCTCGGGAGTCGAAGTCGATGCGCGGATCGATCCAGACATACATCAGGTCTGAAATCAGCCCCACAACCAGCCCGA
Organism: Paracoccaceae bacterium; assembly: GCA_017510335.1. GTDB lineage: Bacteria > Pseudomonadota > Alphaproteobacteria > Rhodobacterales > Rhodobacteraceae > Roseinatronobacter. Next base: position 115,021 of record JAFWNM010000016.1, on the reverse strand, counting down.
TCAGGCTGAACACGAACAGCGTGCCGAACATGACAGGATAATCCCGCGCGACCACCGCTTCGAAGCCAAGCCGCCCCAGACCATCCAGCGAGAAGATGGTTTCAATGATCAGCGACCCACCAAAGAACACCCCCACAAACACCGCCGGAAACCCCGCGATGACAATCAGCATCGCATTGCGGAACACATGCCCATACAGGACGCGGCTTTCCATCAGGCCCTTGGCGCGGGCGGTTATGACATATTGTTTGCGGATTTCTTCCAGAAAGCTGTTCTTTGTCAGCAGCGTCAGCGTGGCAAAGGCCGAAATGGTCGAGGCCAGCACCGGCAGCGTGATATGCCAGAAGTAATCCAGCACCTTGCCCAGCGGAGTTAACTGGTCCCACACTTCCTGCGGTGAAGTCAGCCCCCGCGCGGGAAATATCTGCCAGTATGACCCGCCTGCAAACAGCACCAGCAACAGGATGGCGAACAGGAAACCCGGTATCGCATAGGCCACGATAATTAGCCCCGATGTGAAACTGTCAAACTGCGACCCGTCGCGCACGGCCTTGCTTATTCCCAGCGGGATGGACACCAGATAGGCAATCAAGGTGGACCAAAGCCCCAAGCTGATGGATACAGGCAGCTTTTCAACAACCAGATCCACCACCGAGATGGACCTGAAATAGCTTTGTCCGAAATCAAACCGCATATAATTCCACATCATATGCATGAACCGTTCCAGCGGCGGCTTGTCGAACCCGAATTCGCGTTCAAGCTGGGCAATGAATTCCGGCGGCAGACCCCGCGCGCCTGTATAGCGTTCATTGTCCATCACGCCAACATTCACATCGGACCCGCCCCCGTCAAACGCGCCGAAAACATTTCCCTGCCCTTCCATCTGGGCAATGACCTGTTCGATCGGGCCACCGGGAACGAATTGCACCAGAAAGAAGTTGATGACCATCACCCCGAACAAGGTCGGGATGATCAGGGCCAGACGTCGCGCGATATAGGCGCCCATGGTTACCTCAGGGCGCCGGCTGCGCGCAATTCGGCAGCGCGGTCGGCATTAAACCACCAGAAATCCAGCTCTCCAGTAGAAAAGGGCGGTGTTTCGGCATTGGGGCGGGCGAAAATATCCCAATGGGCCACCCATGCTGTGTCATTATACCACGCGGGAATAATAAACAGTTCGTGGCGCAAAACACGGTCCAGCGCCATCAGCGCCGCATCGCGGTCTTCCGGTGTGGGGGCCATCAAGGATGCATCGATCACGGCATCCACCAACGGGCTGGCCAGCCCTGCGGGGTTGAACAGGCTGAATTCAGCCGTTTCCGACCCATAGCGCTGGTGCAGGCCAGTGCCGGTATCCATGAAGGCACCGTATTGGTCGAATATGATGTCATAGTCGCGGTTGCGCCGCCGGTCCGTATGTTGTGCCGCATCAATACGCTGGAAACGCGCATCAACGCCAAGTTGTTGCAAATTCTGCGTAAAGGTTTCGATGATCGCATCCATAGTGGCCGATCCCGCGCTGGATACGGGAATTTCGATCACCATACGTTCACCCGCTTCATTGCGCAGCACGCCGCTGGCGTCGATAGTCCAGCCAGCGTCGTTCAGCAGCCGGGTGGCGCGCCGAATATTGCCACGATCCACCAACCGTTCCACACTGGAGGCATGCGGCATGCGCGCGGGCTGTGTCAGGATATCTTCTGGCACCAGATCGCCCAGCGATTGCAGCAATTCCAGTTCCAGCCCTTCGGGTGGACCGTCGGCCTGCAGGCGGGTGCCTTGGGTAAACGATACCCGTTGCTGGAACAGCCCGAATTGCAACGTCTGGTTGGTCCATTCGAAATTGAACGCCAGCGAAAGCGCTTCGCGCACGCGCATATCCTGCAGGAATGCGCGCCCCAGATTGAACACGAACCCGGTGGGCGCGGGCGGTGTGCCAACTGGCAATTCCCCACGCACCACATGGCCGCGTGTCATGGCGGGAAAATCATAGCCCGTGGCCCATTGGCGCGAATTATTCTCGGCGCGGAAGGTGTATTCGGCGGTTTTGAACCCTTCAAACGCGGCGGCACCGTCTGCGAAATACTCAACACGGATCACGTCGAAATTATGCCGCCCGCGATTTTGCGGCAGGTCACGCCCCCAATAGTCGGGGTTGCGCCTGTAGGTGATGCGGCGGTTCACTTCATAACTGTCCAGCATATAGGGGCCAGACCCGGGCGAAATGGTCATGCGCGATTCATCCAGCCGCGCGCCAGTATCTTCATACCATTTTTGCGAAAATACAGGCGTGCCACCCACCTGATCAATCAAGGAACGGCGCGAAATTCCTTCTGCGAAGGTAAATTTGACAGTGTGATCATCCAGCACTTCTGCGCCAATGACACGGGCGCCCACCCCTTGGGCATAGGAGGGCAGGCCCTGTTCCAGAAACAGGTTATGCGAAAATACCACGTCATGCGCTGTTACGGGCGTGCCATCGGAAAAGCGCGCTTCGGGGCGCATATGGAAAATAACCCAATCCTTGGTTTGAGGGTATTCCACCGTATGCGCCAGCAAGCCGTAGCTTTCGCCATAAACATCGGCAGGAACGCCCCCACCACCCATAGGTTCTGCCGTTTCCAGCAGGCTTTCATACATGGAGGAAGACAGATACCCCGCACGCCCGACACGGGTGAACGGATTCATCGAATCAAACGTCCCTTGCCACGAGATGGAGATTTCACCCCCCTTGGGCGCATCGGGGTTAACGTAGTTGAAATGCTCAAAATCCGGCGGGTAACTCAGGTCGCCATAAAAGGAATATCCGTGCGCAACAATGACCTGCGGTTCGGGTGTGTCTGTTTGCGGGCGTGCAGGGCTAGCCCACAATGCCGCCAGCAACAAGCCCGCTGCGGAAACCTGTATAATGTGGCGGATGGACAGCCCTTGCGCCATCAAGACCGCCTGACTTCTGTTGCCCTTGTGCTGCATCAAAACCCTCCGTGCTGTGCTGGCCGGTTATTGCTTTTGGTCCGCGCCTTGTCGGCATTATTCAGCTTTTCTGCGTCACTGTCGATAAGCGCACACAAAAATAGCCCTTACCACAAGGTAATTTGATTTTGGTTTAAACAAGGCAAACAGGCCGCCCTTATTCAAGGCGGCCTGCAACACATTCATCAAGGGGCAAAAGATCAGCTTTCGCTTTCGATATAGGCAATCAGGTTCGCACGGTCCGTCACACTGGCGATCCCACGAAAGTTCATGGTCGTTCCGGGCGCAACACCACCCGGGTTCTGGATGAACGCTGACAAAACCTCGGGGGTCCAGACATCACCGACCTGTGCCAAGGCGCCGGAATAGTTGAAGCCGTCCACTTCACCGATGTTCCGGTTCACAATGCCATGCAAATAGGGGCCGACACCGTTGCGCCCCTGTTCCAGCGCGTGGCAGGCGCGGCACTGTGACCACAGGCGCGATCCGGCAGCGGCATCAGCCACTTGGAACGCTTCTTCAAATGTAAGTTCGGCAACAGCTTCCACAGGGTCATCTGCGCCAGTATCGATCGCATAGGCTTGCGGTGCATTGGCGTTTCGCGGCACATAAAGTTCCATCGCAGCCCAGTTGCCGAGCAGGAAAACAAGTAAGGCACCGCAAAACGCGGCAACGGCTTTGGTGATGACCATTGTGTCGAACATATCGCAATCCTGTTCTGCGCAAGTTTGAGCCTATCTATCCGCTTCCCCTTGGGTCTTTCAAGCGGTAGTTACCGCGACTAAATGCCCTTTTGGGCGAAATCTTGGAACTATGGGCGCAAACATGGCTGGGAAGATCGCATTTCAAGGGGAATTGGGGGCCTATGGGCATCAGGCATGTGCGGATGCACGGCCGGAATACGAACCACTGCCCTGCACCACTTTTCATGACACAATGGCTGCAATCCGCGAAGGGCGTGCCGATCTGGGCATGGTCGCAGTCGAAAACTCCATCTATGGGCGTGTGGCCGATGTGCATTCCCTGTTGCCCGAAAGCGGGCTGCATATCGTGGATGAAGCGTTTGTGCGCGTCCATGTCAATTTGCTGGGCGTGCGTGGCGCGACGCTGGATCAGGTCCAAGAGGCGCATGGCCATGTCGTCATCCTGCCGCAATGCGGGCAGTTCCTGCGCAAACACAGCATAAAAGGTGTTGTCAGCAGTGACAACGCGCGCGCCGCCCGCGAAATTGCCGAACATAACGACCCTGCGCGCGCTGCACTGGCCAGCGAGATGGCCGCGCAGATTTACGGGCTGGATGTGCTGGCCCGCCATATCGAAGACCACCCCAACAACACCACCCGTTTTCTGATTATGGCGCGCGAGGCCGATTTCACCCGACGTGGCGCGCATGGCATGATGACCGCATTCCTGTTTCGGGTGCGCAACATTCCCGCTGCGCTGTATAAGGCAATGGGTGGATTTGCGACCAATGGCATCAACATGGTGAAGCTGGAAAGCTACATGGTGAACGGTTCATTCACCGCGACCCAGTTCTTTGCCGAAATCGAGGGCCACCCGGAAGATGCCAACGTGAAACTCGCCTTGGACGAATTGCGCTATTTCACGTCTTATCTGAATATCCTGGGCACCTATCCGGCCGACCCGGCGCGCCACTGACGCAATGATGTATCGCGCGCGACAGGTCGTTTTCCTGGCCTGACGGGGGCGTTTCACCCAACGCCCCCGTCAGGCCAATCACCCCATCAGCGACAGAACTTTTGCCAAAGCTGGGCGGGCGGTCATGCGGTCCATATAGGCTGACAAACGCGCTTCTTTCACAGGAAATTTCGCCACCCGTGCCCAGATCCCGCAATGCGTCAGGATGATATCAGGCACTGTCATTTGCGCCCCCATCAGAAACGGCCCGTCGCCCATGCGATGAACAAGTGTCTTCTGACTGTTGGTGAATTCCCATATCAGCGAATCCTTGATCGCGGACTGGCGCATCTGTTCAGGCAGGACGAAACTGTGCCGCGCGGCCATCCACAGCGCCGCATCAAATTCGTCCAGCAAAAACTGGGTCAGGCTGTCTTGTCTTGCGCGGTCCAGCGTTCCGGCGGGGTAGGTCAACGCGCCATGTTTGTCGGCCAGATACTGGATGATCGCGGTCGAATCAGTGATGGGCGTGCCATCCTCTATCAGGACGGGCACTTTGCCAGCAGGGTTGAAGCTGACCACCCCTTCCGATTGCGGGGCGGCGGGCACATGCTCGTAGCTTTGGCCCAGTTCTTCCAGCATCCACAACACGCGGGTGGCGCGGCTGTTGGCTTTTCCAATGACTGTATACATCGCTAACCCCTGATCAGCGCCGCACCAGCATCGCAAGCCGGATCAGCGTGCGTTCCATGACGGCCATGCTGGGCGCGTTTGACGCTGAACGCAAGGTCAGATCGGCATCAAGAATATCGCCAAGTGCGCGTTCCAGACGTGCCAGCCCCCATTTGCTTGCCTGCCCCAGGAACCTGTCCCGGCGCGGACCAAACAGGGGCGGGCGCATGCGCTGAATTCCGGCCGACGGGCCGCCGGGGTCGCTGCACAACACATGCAAGGTGCGGAAATGACGCAGCGCCATAATGGCCAGGGTCACAGGGGCGACGCCCTGTGCCTGCAAGCGCACCATCAAGGGGCCAATCTGCATGGCCTGCCCTTCTGCCACGGCGTCCAGCAGGTCATCGACGGCGGCTTCGGTGCTAAGGGGCGCAACTTCGGCAATGTCGGCCGGGGACAGGGCCGTGGCGTCGCCATACTTATACAAGGCAATCTTTTCAACGGTTTGCCGGAAATCACCGGGGTCCAGAACGCGTGACAGCGCCAGCAGATCGCGCATTGCGTCGGCATCCACCATTTGCAGACCAGCATTTTTCAGGGCCGCTTCAATGTCTTCGCGCGATGGTGGGTCATCATAAATGGCCGCGGCCCCTGCCGTGCGTGCCCCTTCGAACAATTTGCGCAGCTTGGACGACGCTTTCAGCCCGCCCGCTGTGACAATGATTTGCGCATCGCCCGCACGCCAGTCAGCCAGCGCCGATGCAATCGACTCCGTTGCAAGGTCGGTCGCATCCTCTACAAACACGACCCGAGCGCCGGGAAAGAAGCCTTGCGCCTTGACCGCATCCAGCAGTTGCGCGCCATCGCGGCGCAATTCCGCGCCCTGCATACGTTCCAGTCGCATTTCTGATTCGCCTTGCGGGCCAATGATGGCGGCCACAAGTTCCTGACGTTTGATCGCCACGCGCATGGCATCCTGACCAAAGATCAGCACCCCCGCCAGCGCCGGGTCGGGCTTGGCAATCAGTCTGGCCAGATCACGGGGGTTAAGCTTCATTCCGCCTGCGCAGCTATCAACCGCGTCGCAACCTGATCTGCCAGAATACGCATCAGGCGGCGTTCCGCATCTTCGCGCGCGCGCAAACTGGCCAGCTGTGTAGATGTCGTGGAAAAATTGGTGAAGTTACGGACACTGCCCGATGACACGGTTGCCCCTGTTGAACGGTCCGTCAGTTCATAAGTGACAGTGCCGATAACCGAAATCCGCGTTTCCCCCACGCCAGCCACGCGGGCCGACCCGCGTTCTGATGTGGAAATTCCATAGTCCAGGTCAAATCGGGGGCTGGCGGGCCGGCCAAGGCGTTCTTCAAGTGCCGCAACAAAGTCAAATCCAAGCGAATCGGTCGGGTCGGCAGCGCGCACCTGCCCGCGCAGGGCCGTTCCCGCCCCGCCGGGCGCATAAGCAGGGGTGAACCCGCATCCCGCAAGGGCCAGCACGCAGATTGCCCCCAGAACCTGTCTTCGGTCAAACAACGACATTCACAATTCGCCCCGGCACCACGATCAGCTTCTTGGGCGCGCTGCCTGCCAAAGCCTTGATCACAGCATCATCCGCCAGCGCAAGTTTTTCAACCTCTTCCTTGCTGGCATCGGCGGAAACCGCAATCTCGCTGCGGCGTTTGCCGTTGATCTGTATGGGCAGGACAACAGTATCGCGCACCAGCATCGCGGGGTCCGCCTGTGGCCATGGCGCTTGCGCAACCAGCCCCGCACCGCCCTGATGCGCCCAGATTTCCTCGGCCAGATGCGGCACCATGGGGGCCATCAATTGCGCCAGCGTGCGCATGGCGGTTTTTTGCGCGCCGCCGCTGGCCTGCGATTTCGTCAGCGTGTTGGTGAAGGCATAGAGTTCGGCAATCGCCTTATTGAAGGTGAAATTTTCGATGGATTTGGTGATATCGGAAATGGCGCGGTGCATGGCACGCATCAGGTCGGTGTCGGCGTCGGTGGGCGTGCCGTCTTGCATGTCGGCAATCCGCTCGCACAGCATCCAGACGCGGTTCAGGTGCTTGAACGCCGCTTCCGCGCCCGCGCTTGTCCATTCCACGTCCCGTTCGGGCGGGCTGTCGGACATGACGAACCAACGCGCGGTATCCGCGCCAAACGCTTCGATAATGTTGACAGGGTCCACCACATTTTTCTTGGATTTCGACATTTTGGCAGAGGGGATTACGCGCACCTCTCGACCCAAGACAGTGTCGTGGGCTATCTGTTGTTTTATGGCTTCAATGTCATCCACTGATTTCCCAGCCGCTTCGATATCAGCTCTTGCTACTGCGAAACGCTTTTCTGCTATTGAAGTTACAACAACATCCTCAGGCAGCAGATATTCCAGCCTCGTAACAGTTTTTTTCAGTTCTTTGTCCGCGTCCGGCCCTGAGCCGCTTACTGGCGGTTGCGCTTTTTTGGCATCGCGCTGGTAAATCTCGTGCGTCACCATCCCTTGCGTGAACAGCGCATTGAACGGCTCTTTGGCGCTGTCGGGCAAATGGCCGGTTTTCACCATCGCGCGGGCGAAGAACCGCGAATACAGCAGGTGCAAAATCGCGTGTTCGATCCCGCCAATATACTGGTCCACATTCATCCAATAGGCGGCTTCTTCGGCATTGGTGGGCGTGTCGGCCTGTGGGCTGGTGAAGCGCGCGTAATACCAGCTAGAGTCAACAAACGTGTCCATCGTGTCGGTTTCACGCTTGGCGGGCGCACCGCAGGCAGGGCACGCGCAATCGCGCCATGTCGGGTGCCGGTCCAGCGGGTTGCCGGGGATGGAGAAATCAATGGGCGTCCCATCTTCATCATAGGGCAGCGCGATGGGCAGGTTTTCCTTGCGTTCCGGCACCACACCACAGGTCGGGCAATGGACCACCGGAATGGGGCAGCCCCAATACCGCTGACGCGACAGGCCCCAATCGCGCAGCCGGTATTTCGTGACGCCATGCCCCACGCCTTGCGATTCGCAGAACGCGATTGCGCAATTCACAGCATCTTCGCCCGTCTGCACCTCATCGCCCGCAAACCCGCGCACATAGCGCACCTTTTCAGTCTTGGGTGGGACGAAAGCCACGTCGTCAACGGGCACATCATGGTCCAAGGCCACAAACACATCAGGATGCGGCAGCCCGTATTTATTAGCGAAATCAAGGTCGCGCTGGTCATGGGCAGGACAGCCGAAAATTGCGCCTGTGCCGTAATCCATCAAGATGAAATTGGCGATATAGACGGGCAGTTCCCATTCATTATCAAACGGGTGGCGCACACGAATGCCGGTGTCCAACCCGCGCTTTTCGGCCTTTTCCAACGCTTCTTCGGTGGTGCCCAGCTTGCGGCATTCGGCGTTGAAAGCGGCCACGTCCGCGTCATGGCGTTCCAGATGCCGCGCCAGCGGGTGGTCGGGCGACACCCCTACGAAAGACGCGCCCATCAGCGTGTCTGGTCGGGTGGTATACACCTCGATCCGGTCAAACCCGTCGGGCGCATCCACAGTTGAAAACGCGAATTGCAGCCCGCGCGACTGGCCAATCCAGTTGCGCTGCATCAGGCGCACTTTTTCCGGCCAGTTGCCCAGCCCGTCCAGTGCGGACAGCAGTTCTTCGGAATAATCGGAAATCTTGAAAAACCACTGCGTCAATTCGCGGCGTTCCACTTCCGCGCCGGAACGCCAGCCCTTGCCGTCGATGACCTGTTCATTGGCCAGAACGGTCATATCAACAGGGTCCCAATTCACCACCGCATTCTTGCGATACACCAGCCCTTCATGCAGCATGTCGATGAACATGGCCTGTTGCTGGCCGTAGTAATCCGGCCGGCATGTGGCAATTTCGCGCGACCAGTCAATCGACAGGCCAAGCGGTTTCATCTGGCCCTTCATCACCTCGATATTGGCTTCGGTCCAGTCATTGGGGTGGCCGCCCTGTTCCATTGCGGCATTTTCCGCAGGCATGCCGAACGCGTCCCAGCCCATCGGGTGCAGCACCGAAAACCCTTGCGCGGATTTATAGCGCGCCACCACATCGCCCATGGTGTAGTTGCGCACATGGCCCATATGAATGCGCCCCGACGGGTAGGGGAACATTTCCAGCACATAATATTTGGGGCGTGCGGGGTCACGACGGGCCTTGAACACATTGGCATCCTGCCATGCGTGTTGCCATTTGGCTTCAAGGGTCTGGGGCTGATACCGCGCGTCTGGCTGGCTGGACATGTTGGTTCTTTCCTGATGGCAGTCGGGCAATGAAAACGCCGGGCGCGACCGGCCCGGCGTTTCTAGCGCTGTGGTCGCACAAGGTCCAGCGGGTGTTAAAGCCCGCGGTCCTGAATGCGAAGCTGGCGGGCGCGAGTCAGAATCGCATCTTCGACAGCGCGAATGGTTTCGCGGCTCGCCGGGCCACTGCGGGTCATGAGGGCGACATTCAGCGACCGTGCATCAAGCGCGGGGTCGTTGATCAGAATCGCTGCGCGATACGCCTGCCCACCACCGGGCGGTGTGCCGAAGCCCGTGACAATCACACCGGAAAACGGGTCAACCGACTGGATGGGCAGAAAATCCAGTATCTCAAGCGAGGCGTTCCACAAATAGCGGTTCACCTCAACCGAAACGTTCAGGTCCTGCCCGCCGGTAAACAGGTCCCAGATTGTGGATTCGCGTGTCGACCCACCGGACAAGCGGTTTTCAGCGTGGACTTCTGCCGCAGCCTGCCGAGAGCGTTCGCCACCCTGAAACATGTTCCCGAACCCGCCACCGCAGCCTGAAACCGCAAGCGCCAAGGTCAGAACCGCAGTGCCGCGCAAAATACCTTTGAATACCATCGCAACTGTTCCCTGTCCGGTTTGGAGTATCTGTAGCCCGTAAGATCGCATCGAACAAGGCCCCAGACAGCACTGCGGCGCTTGTGAAAAGCAGGAATATACAGGTTTGGGGCCTGGAACAGGTTTTTTTGGTCGGGCGGGCGTGCTGCGGGGGCATGGTTGGCCTTGCCCTTCGGGTGAAAAACCCTATGACCAAGGCAGCGGTCAACAGGTGGGGCATGACGGCAAAAGTTCATCTGATAAAACTATGCGTCGGCGCTGAAGATGTCGACGATCTGGTACAGTGGCAACGCAACCCGCAGGCCAAAGGCCAGGACGGGTTGCCGCGGCACATCACTCGCATGTGGCCCAAACGCAGCGAAGACCTGCTTTCAGGCGGGTCGCTGTATTGGGTGTTCAAGGGGTCCGTTCTTGCGCGGCAGGCCATCTTGCGGCTTGATGAAGTGGTCGGAGGTGATGGAATCACGCGCTGCGCTATCGTGTTGGACCCGCAGATCATACGCACCGCAGCCGCGCCCAAACGCCCGTTTCAGGGCTGGCGCTACTTGAAACCTGCAGACGCGCCACCGGACCTGCCACAGGCGCGCAAGGGCGATGATACCCTGCCGCCCGAACTGGACGCAGCGCTGGCCGAACTCGGGTTGCGCTAACCCAGTCTGGACATGGCCGGGAAGGTTTCCAGCAGCCACCAGGAAAATGCGGAAAACGCGCCTGTTACCAACGCAAGGCCCACAGCCAGCAACAAAAGCCCCATCACCTTTTCTATGACCGCCATATGGCGCTTTAGTCGCGTCATCAGGGTCATGGACCGTTGCACGAATACTGCCGCCAACAGGAAAGGCAGCCCCAGCCCCAGCGCATAGACGCCCAACATGGCTGTGCCACGGGCAACGGTTGTTTCCGTTGCAGCCAAGGACAAAATCGCCCCCAGAACCGGGCCAATGCATGGTGTCCACCCGAACGCGAAGGCCAGCCCCAGAACATACGCCCCGAACGCGGAACCGCCACGATCGCCTGCATCAAAACGCAGGTCGCGCGACAGGATCGATACTGTAAGAAAGGCCGGCGGTTCCACATTGGCCCGCTGTAATGCCGACGCAACACCCCGCCCAAGCAGTCGGTATGCCCCCAGAAAATGCAACCCGAAGGCAATGACAACAATTCCCGCAATCTGGCCGAACATATCGGCATTGCGCAAGAACAGGTGCCCCATGGTGGACGCCGTGAACCCCAGCAACAGGAAAACCGTCGACAGCCCCATAACAAAAAACAATGCAGGCAGGATGGCGCGGCGGCTGGCGCGCCCGTCACTGGTCATGTCCTGCATGGTGATACCACCCATATAGGCCAGATATGGCGGCACAATAGGCAGAACACAGGGCGACAGGAACGACAACACCCCCGCCCCCAACGCAATCAACAGCGCTGGCATCATGGCGGCGTCGAATACGTCTATTCCAAACATGTGGCGCCTTGTCCCTTGGTTACATTCTCGACAAACAGGTAACTGCAGCTACACCATATACCACTGAACAGCACGTCACATTCATGTGGCATGCGGCAACATGGCGCAACCTTCCAATAAAAAAAGGGCACCCCAGAGGGTGCCCTTTTTATTCAGATTTTCAACGACCACCAACCCCGGCGTTTGGGTTCCGGCTTGGCAGGCGGTTCAGCCTTTGGCGCTTCTTCAACTGCGACAGGATCATCCTCGGGCTGGTGCTCCTGGGCTGCTGCGGGTGGGGTGCCGGCTTCTTGGCCAGCCGCTGCACCGTCAGAAGGTGGTGCAGGCGCGTCGTCCTGAACAGCCTGCGCGGGTTCCAACACCAAGGGTTCCACCGCGTCAACCGCTTGCACGCTGGCAACAGGCTCTGGACTGTCCGCAGCGGCCGGAACCGCAGCATCGGGCGCATCGGCAACGGTTTCAGGGGCCGGGTCAGCAGCTTTTGCGGCAGGTTTACGCCGCGCGCGCGGCTTTCTGGCCGGCTTTTCCTTGGGCGTTTCCTGTTCCGGGGCGGCGGCCTCTTGGGGCGCTTCGTCGGTAGAAAGCGCTTCCACGGCTGGTTCGGGCAGCTTTTTCGCGCGGGGTTTGCGCGTGCGCTTGGGTTTGACGGCAACTTCCTCTGTCACCGCATCCGAAGGCGTATCAGCCGATTCTACAGGCGTATCATCCTGTGTGGCCTTCGCCGTCACTGCTGGCTCGTCGGACTCTGCCTGATCGTCATCCTGCGTGTCGAAACCTTCCGCACCATTGTCCTTGCCGCCACGCTTGCGCCTGCGACGACGCCGTTTCTTGCGGGGCTGGTCTGCCGACTCCTCGGTGTCTTCGGGCTGGGTCACAGCTTCTGCGACGATGGGTTCGTCTTCCTCCTCCTCCTCGGTGGGGTCGGACATATGGCTGGCATTCAGTGACACAACTGCGGCGCTTGGTTGCACGGATACGCGCGTTGCTGTCTTGAACTTTTCAAGGCTGAAATCCGGGCTGACCATCATGGGATCAGCTTCCAGACGAACGGCCATGCCATAGCGCGCTTCAATCTGGGCGATATGTTCGCGCTTGAAGTTGAACAGGAAGTTCACTGCCCCCGCAGGCGCGCGCACCAGAACCTCGCGCGATTTGCCGCGCGTGCCTTCTTCTTCGATCTGGCGCAGGATCGTCAGACCCATGCTGTCATCGGACCGGATAAGGCCCGTGCCGTGACAATGCGGGCAAGGCTGGGTGGTCGCTTCCAGCATACCGGGACGCAAACGCTGGCGCGACATTTCCAACAACCCGAAACCGGAAATGCGGCCCACCTGAATGCGCGCGCGGTCGGATTTCAGCTTGTCTTTCAGCATCTTCTCGACGGCGGCGTTATTCTTGCGTTCCTCCATGTCGATGAAGTCAATGACAATCAAACCCGCAAGATCGCGCAACCGGAGCTGGCGCGCAATTTCTGCGGCGGCTTCCAGATTGGTTTTTAGCGCGGTGTCTTCGATGGACCCTTCGCGCGTTGCCCGACCAGAGTTGATGTCGATCGCCACCAGCGCTTCGGTCACACCAATAACGATATACCCGCCAGATGGCAGCTGCACCGTGGGGTTGAACATCCCGCCAAGATAGCTTTCGACCTGATACCGCGCGAAAAGCGGCATTGTGTCGTTATAGGGTTTCACGTTCTTGGCATGGGACGGCATGATCATTTTCATGAAGTCCTTGGCGACGCGATACCCTGCATCGCCTTCCACCAGAACTTCGTCAATCTCGCGGTTATACAAATCGCGGATGGAGCGCTTGATCAGATTGCCTTCTTCATAGATCGGGGTTGGCGCGATGGATTTCAGCGTCAATTCGCGAATCTGTTCCCACAGGCGGAACAGATATTCGTAATCGCGCTTGATCTCGGCCTTGGTGCGGTTTGCGCCAGCGGTCCGGATAATCAGGCCAGCGCCTTCGGGCATTTCAATTTCATTGGCAATGGCCTTCAGCTTCTGCCGATCAGCCGCATTGGTGATTTTGCGACTGATACCACCACCGCGCGCGGTGTTGGGCATCAAGACGCAATAGCGCCCTGCCAGCGATAGATATGTCGTCAGTGCAGCGCCCTTGTTGCCGCGTTCTTCCTTGACGACCTGCACCAGCATAATCTGGCGCACACGAATGACTTCCTGAATCTTGTAGCGGCGCGCCCGTGGCTTGCGGCGCACCTGCACTTCTTCTGCTGGGTCGCCCCCTTCGGAAACCGCTTCGATCCGGTCATCGTTTTCGGCTGCATGATCCGCCGCGCGATACGGGTCATCTGTCATGTCGTCAGCCGGTTCGGGGCTTACGGGGTCATCGGTTGCGGGCAGTTCATCTTCTGCAGTCGCGGTATCAGCGCCCGATGGGAGCGGGGGCGTCTGGCTGTCATCACGGGGTTCAGCGGCGTCGGATACAACACCCCCGTCTTGCGCGGCAACGCCGAAACCGTCATCAATAAGCGTGTCACCGTCGCGGTCATCGCCCGCATCCAGAATGTCCATTCCAGACACATCACGGGTTTCCACCGTGTCAGAACTGCTGACACTTTCGGCTTTCGCCGCAGGTTTACGCCGGTTCGAGGAACGGCGCGGTTTTTTCGCAGGTTTTTCGGCCTTTTCGGGGTTTGGTGCGCGGTCATCATCTTCTTGTTCACGCACGCTGGCGCGTTCTTCCGCAAGCAGGGCGGCGCGGTCTTCGGCCGGGATCTGGTAATAATCCGGGTGAATTTCGTTGAACGCAAGAAACCCGTGCCGGTTGCCACCATAATCAACAAACGCCGCCTGAAGCGAAGGTTCGACGCGCGTTACTTTTGCAAGATAGATATTTCCTGCCAACTGACGCCGACTTGCGGTTTCAAAATCGAATTCCTCGACCTTGTTGCCGTCCACCACCACAACGCGGGTTTCTTCCGCGTGGGTGGCATCGATAAGCATTTTCTGTGCCATATGAATCCATTGCACGCAGCACCTGGCGGGCTGTGCCTGACCTGTCTTCCTGTGGAAGCATCAGAACCAAGCACGCCATCTGGCGCGTGACTTGTCTGAGGGGGTGGCAAGCGCGAGGCAACCGCCGCCGCTGCGGTCAAGGAAATTTCCCTTTCGCGGCGGCATGGTGGTTTGTTCTCGACGCCTGTCATCATGTTTCCTGAACACCGCAATAGTGCAGTGCGTGTTAAGTGTGCCTGACCTGCTGTCATGCAGAACCGGCAATTCAAGCCTTGCGGCCTATCCATCTGCGGAGGGCAAAGAGGGGGCCAAAAAGGCGCGCCATTCGTCCAACGCAGCGAAATTCGTTCGGGCAACCGCGGTTTGCGGCGCATCCTTACATGTTCAACATAAGGGCGAACGTGACGAAAATACAATGGCGTTTTTTACATTGCGCATATCAGCGGCCCTTGTTGGGCAAAAAATACTCTGGAATCGGGGGTTCTGGCCAGATTGGCGCAGTCGGCCCCATCCTTAGCCCTGCACATATTCAGACCGCACCAACCCGTATTTTGCCATCTTTTCATTCAGCGTCCGGCGCGGCAGGCGTAATTCTTCCATCACCGCTGTAATTGACCCCTTATGGCGGCGCATGGTGTTGTCAATCAGCATGCGCTCGAACGCTTCGACATGTTCCTTCAGGGGCTTGCCTTCGGTTGTCATGACTTCGCTGGAGGCTTCGTTATCTGCCATGATCAGCGACATCAGCGCACCATCTTCGCGCCTGCTTTGCAATACGGCACGTTCGGCAATATTGACCAGCTGGCGCACATTCCCGGGCCATGGGGCTTGCAGCAGTTGCGCGGCTTCCGGCATGCTGACCGCAGGTGCGGCGCAGCCGTATTCATCTGAAAATTGCGCAAGATAGGTTTCGAACAGGGCCAGAATGTCCTCTCCTCTCATGCGCAGGGGGGGCAACAGCAGCTTGTGCGCGGCCAGTCGGAAATACAGATCCGGGCGCAAGCCATCCTCGATTGTCTGACCGGCAGTGTGGCTGTTGCACACAGCCACGATGCGGGTGTCGGGCGGCGTGCCCTGATCATTCAGAAACCCGACCAGCCGCGCCTGTGTGTCAGGCGACATTGCCTCAATATCTTCCAGAACCAGCGTCCCGCCACGCGCTTCTTCAACAATGGGTTTGCCTGCGCCATCATCCAGCGGGCCGAACAACCGCGCGACAAGATCCGCCTCGGCGTGGCCTGCACAACTGACCGACACCAGTTTGCGCCCCGCGCGCGCGCCAACAGCGTGCAGCGCATGCGCCACCAACGTCTTGCCGGTGCCGGTTTCCCCGTCGATCAGGACATGCCCATCGGCCTGCCCCACATCAAGGATGTCTTCGCGCAACCGCTGCATCACGTCAGATGCGCCCACCAACCGGCGCATAATGGTTGTCCCGTCCGACAATTCATGCCGCAAGGCACGGCTTTCCAGTGCCATAGTGCGCGCCTTGACGGCCTTTTCGGCCAAGGCCATCATCTTTTCGGGGTCGAAGGGTTTTTCCAGAAAATCGAACGCACCCAACCGCATGGCTTCTACTGCGATGGGCACATCGCCATGGCCGGTAATCATGATGACCGGGATGGTGCTGTCCTGCGCGACCAGTTTTTTCAGCAATGTCATGCCATCCATGCCAGGCATGCGGATATCGGTGATCACAACGCCGGGGAAATCTGCGCCGATCGCGGCAAACGCTTCCTGACCATCGCAATAGGTTTCGGTTTCAAACCCCGAAAGGGCCATCCATTGGCTGATGGACTGGCGCATATCCTGTTCGTCATCTACGATAGCAACACGCATGTGGCGGGTCATGTTCTTGTTTCCTCTCGGGCCTGCGCCCTTTGTTCTGAAGTCCTGACACCGGCAGTGACAGCATGCTGCCAGCGCTGGCCCGGCGATTGTTTCAACGCAAACTCGTTATTCAGCGGCATCCTTTTGCACGCTATGGTATCTTGGCAACTCTACCTCGAACACGGCGCCACCTTCGGGGGCATTCATGGCCGTCAACCGGCCGCCATGGTCACTCACAATTCCTGACGAGATCGCCAGACCAAGGCCAACGCCCTGCCCCGCCACTTTGGTGGTGTAAAACGGCTCGAACAAACTGTCGATATCAGCAATGCCGTGGCCGTTATCACGAACGGTCAAATTCGCGGCTTCCCCCTGACTTATGATGATGTCGATCTGCGGCGCGTTCACGCCGCGCGTGGCATCGACCGCATTGCGCACCAGGTTCAGGATCACCTGTTCCACGCGCACCGAATCGCCCATGATCATCACGGGTTCGGGGGGCACGGTGCGCACAACCAACACGCGGCAATCGCGCAGCATGGGTTCCATCATGGTCAGGGCATCACCAAGGCAGGTGCGCAAATCAATGGGGGCAAACGCCTCTCCGCCCTTGCGGGCAAAGGATTTCAGCGTGCGGGCAATCGCGCCCATACGGTCTATCAACCCGTCAATGCGCTGGAACGACGCCAGCGCTTCTTCCGTCCGCTTGCGCTTGAGCAACAGGCGCGCACCCGCAAGATAGGTTTTCATCGCCGCCAGCGGCTGGTTCAACTCATGGCTGACCGAAGCCGACATTTCCCCCAGTGTGGCCAGCTTGGCTGATTGCGCAAGCGTCTGTTCGGCCACGGCCAGGTCCTTTTGCACGCGCAGTCGGGTTGCGATTTCGCGCTGCAAACGGGCGTTCAAGGCGCGCAAATCCTGCGATTCGCGCTGGAACAGCGCGGATTGGGACCACGCACTGCGGCTGACCAGATAGAAGGTCAACGCCAGCAGCAAGGCAAAGCCCGTCAACACCAGCGCCAGTGCCGCGTTCACCCGTTCACGCACTGAATCGTAACGTGTGAAGCTGACCAAGCGCCAGCCACGAAACGGCACGCGCACTTCGGAACGCAACACGGCCTCGCCCCGCACGAATGTGTCAGGCGGGGTTTGCGCCCAATCCGCTGTGGCCCGCAAGGCGCGGGCAATCGCTGAAGGTGCGTCCCGTAGCGCCAGTGCGTCCTCCAGTGACCGGCCCCGCCAGCGCGGTTCAGTGGCCAGAATGATACGCCCGCCCGAATCCAGCAGCGCGACGGCATCGGCAAACCCTGCCCAGCTGCGTTCAAATTTCGACAGGTCGGCGTCAACGACAACAACACCCAGCACATCCGTGGCAACCCTGATGCTGCGCGCAAAGGAAAACCCGAAGCCCCCGCTGTCCAGTTCCTTGACCATGAACACAGTATCAGACGTGCGCCGCGAATCGACGAAAGCCTGATCGGCGCTGCGATTCTTGCCCAGATGAACACGATCCGTTGCGCCGACCACACGCCCGTTATTGTCCAGAAGCTCGATCGAGGCCGCACCGATTTCGCCCTGCAAATCGATCAGACGCTGCGATGTGGTTGCAAAATTGCCTTCGCGCAAGGCGACAATCAGTTCAGGGTCGCGCGCCAGCAACAGCGGCACAACTGAATTTCGCTGCAACTCCGACTGAATATTGCCGGAATACAGCACAAGCCGCAATTCAGCACGGTTTCGGGTGGAATCCGTGAACCGTTCGGACAGCCACGAATTCATGAACCATATCAGCCCGATACCGACCACGATCAGGAACAGGATGACCACCCGCCCCCATAGCGGGATGCCCAGAATGCTGGTGCGTCTATTGTCAAGGTCAGGTGGCATGGCCATGCCCGGCAGAATATGCCGAATGCCGCGCGCGCTCAAGCTTGGCGCCGGTCTTCTTCATTCAGGCTGGCGCGAAAGCGCTTATCAGTCCGTCGAACATGGCGCGGCCATCTGTCCCGCCATGCACCGTGCTGAACGCGCGTTCGGGATGGGGCATCATCCCCAACACGCGGCGGTTTTCAGACAGAACGCCTGCAATATCCGCCACCGACCCGTTGGGATTGTCCACATAGGTGAACGCCACCCGCCCGTCGCCTTGCAGCCGCGCAATGGTTTGCGCATCAGCGGTATAGTTCCCGTCATGATGCGCAATCGGAACCGTTATCTGCGCGCCAGTCGTGTATCCGGCGGTAAACGCGGAATTTTCAGCCACCACCCGCAGCGCGACAGGTTTGCAGATATACTTCAGGTTGGTGTTGCGCAGCAGCGCGCCCGGCAACAGCCCCATTTCCACAAGCACCTGAAACCCGTTGCAAATACCGATGACATGCCCGCCGCGCGCGGCAAATTCGGTAATTGCGCGCGCAATGGGCGAACGCGCGGCAATCGCCCCGCAGCGCAGATAATCACCAAAGCTGAAACCACCGGGAATGCCCACAATATCGGTTCCTGCGGGCAGTTCAGTGTCCTTGTGCCAAACGCGCGTGACCTGCGCGCCGACCCCTTCAAAGGCCACGGCCAGGTCGCGGTCGCAATTCGATCCGGGGAAAGTGATGACAGCAGCTTTCATTGCGCGCGGCTCCGTCCATATCGGGGTTTGTGCGCGCTTTAGCGCGAATACGCGCCCTGCGCAAAGGGAAAGCGGACCGTTCAGGCCGCAAAATCGGAAATCACGGCGACACCGGGGGCCATGGGGCCATCAAACAGGGCCAGTTCCGCGCCTGCCTGCGACAGCGCCACCTGACGCGCGATCATGGGCATGAAATCCACCAATCCCGCATCTATCATGCCCAGAAGCGACGGGTATTTATGTGCAGGCATGCCCCGTGTGCCAAATACTGCAAGGTTCTTCTGATAGACCGCACTCATGTCGATTTCCATGCGCGCCGTATGCCCCACAGGCATGCCCACCTGAACATGCCGCCCCAAGGGCCGCAGACATTGCAGCGATGCGTTGGTGGTCTGGGCAATGCCCAGCGCCTCGACCGAGACATGCGCGCCGCCGCCGGTAATGTCACGAATGGCCTGCGCCACATCACCGTTGCGCGCGTCAAGGGCCGCGTCGGCGCCCAATGCGCGGGCATGGTCCAGTTTCTCGGGCACAATATCAACCACCACCACACGCGCACCCAGCGCGCGCCCCAGTATCAGCGTGGCCAGCCCGATGCCGCCTGTGCCGTGCACGGCCAGCCATTCGCCGGGGCGCAGGGCGGCGCGGTCGGTCAGCGCATGAAAGGCCGTTGTCACACGACACCCCAGCCCTGCGGCCAGCACCGGCGACATATCATCTGGCAGGCGCGCAAGGTTATGGGCATGGGGCACACCGACATATTGGGCAAAAGCACCCGGTTCGGTAAACCCCGGCAATCGTTGGTCAGGGCAGGTGTTGGACACGCCCGAACGGCAGGCGGGGCATGTCCCGCAGGCAAGGATAAAAGGCGCGATCACCTTGTCGCCAATGGCCCAGCCACTGCGCGGGCCAGCCGCCACCACCTGCCCGCAATATTCGTGGCCGGGTATCTGGCCGGGTTTGACGCGCGGGTGTTCGCCCACCCAACCATGCCAGTCGGACCGGCAAATCCCGCAAGCCAGCGTTTGCAGCACAACCCCGTCATCTTCGCACACGGGGTCCGCGACGGTTTCGATACTTAAATCCTTGCGATATTCCCGTAAAACCGCTGCGCGCATGTTAACCCCGTCGAATGTTCAGCAGCAATGCTGCCCACAAAGAAGGGGTGCGTCAATAACCCTTAGGCGTGCTCGACATGGTAGCTTTCGATCACTGTGTTGGCCAACAGCTTTTCGCACATCGCATGCGCCTGCTCGCGGGCCTTCTCGGGGTCGGTTTCAGCCAGATCCAGTTCAATCATCTTGCCCTGGCGCACGCCATTGACGCCCTCAAATCCCAACGCGCCCAGCGCGTGGCGCACAGCTTCGCCCTGCGGGTCCAGAACGCCGGTTTTCAAGGTTACGAATACACGCAGTTTCATGGGCGTCCGGGCCTTTCAGTTCATCAGTTTGGGTTTATTGAAGGGCGTGGGCGATTTGGGCATGACACCCAGCCGCCGCGCTACTTCGGAATATGCATCTGTCAGGCTGCCCAGATCGCGGCGGAACACGTCCTTGTCCAGCTTCTGGCCGGTTTTCATGTCCCACAGGCGGCAGCTGTCAGGGCTGATTTCATCAGCAACAATCAGGCGCTGCATTTCACCGTCGAACTGGCGGCCAATTTCGATCTTGAAATCCACCAGCTTGATTCCCACCGCCAGCATGATACCCGACATGAAGTCATTAACCCGAACAGCAAGCGAAACCATGTCGTCAAGGTCCTGATGGCTGGCCCAGTTGAACGCCAGAATCTGGTCTTCGGTCACCAGCGGATCGCCCAGCGCATCATCCTTGAAATAGAATTCGATGATGGGGCGGGGCAATGGCGTGCCTTCTTCAATACCCAGACGCTTGGAAATTGACCCGGCTGCGACATTGCGCACCACCACTTCCAGCGGAATGATTTCCACCGCGCGGATAAGCTGTTCACGCATGTTGATGCGTTTGATAAAATGGGTTGGAACACCAATCTGGTTCAACCCTGACATGAAGAATTCAGAAAGCATGTTGTTCAAAACACCCTTGCCTTCGATCACGTCACGTTTTTCGGCGTTGAACGCTGTCGCATCATCCTTGAAGTATTGCACCAGCGTGCCCGGCTCCGGCCCTTCATACAAAACCTTGGCTTTGCCTTCATAGACTTTGGTGCGGCGGGCCATGGTATTCTCCGATCATGGAACATGTGTAAGGGCAAGCGTGTTTGCTTGCCTATATCCCAGCGCTGCTTGCGCTGCAAGCGGCGGTGTTTGCGCCCGCGGCCGGTGATTTCGTCTTGCAGTGCAGGCCCCCAAGCGCCATATGTTTTCCAACATCGCACGTCCACGCAACGCAATACGAGGCCCGCAATGACATCTTTGAACGACCGCGAACGCGCATTTGAAAACAAGTTTGCCCATGATCAGGAAATGGTTTTCAAGGCCGTTGCCCGCCGCAACAAGAGGCTGGGGTTATGGGCCGCCGGGCTGATGGGCAAGACAGGCGAGGATGCGGAAGCCTACGCAATGGACGTCATCCGCGCCGATTTCGAGGAAGCCGGCCATGAAGATGTTGTGCGCAAGGTTGCAGCCGATCTTGCCGGCAAAGCAGACGAAGCCACGATTCGCGGCATGATGGCCACAATGCTGACCGAAGCGAAGGCCGAACTGGCCGAAGGCTGAAGTCCCCCAATATGAATATCGCGCATATTCTTCATGCGTAATATGAAATTGCCGCATTCTGCCAGATGTGGCACATGAATATCGAAGCGGGAGTGCGCAAGCGCCTCCCGCTGTTTTGCAATCCGGAGATGCGCAATGACCAACGCCTTGAGCAAAATGCTGGCCGAACGGGACTGGGTCCTGACGGATGGCGCGACAGGCACAAACCTGTTCAACATGGGCCTCGCATCCGGTGACGCGCCGGAACTGTGGAATATGGACGAACAGGACAAGATTCGTACGCTGTATCGCAATGCGGTCAATGCCGGGTCCGACCTGTTCCTGACCAACACATTCGGCGGCAATGCCAGCCGCCTGAAACTGCATAATGCGCAAAACCGGGTGCGCGAACTGAACCGCCTTGGCGCGGCACTGGGGCGCGATGTGGCCGATGCTGCGGGCCGTCCGGTCGTTGTTGCAGGGTCTGTCGGCCCCACCGGCGACATCATGGCGCCCATCGGCGCACTGACCCATGAACTGGCCGTTGAAATGTTCCATGAACAGGCCGAAGGGCTGAAAGAAGGCGGCGCTGACGTGCTGTGGGTGGAAACCATTTCCGCCCCCGAAGAATACAAGGCCGCCGCAGAAGCGGCCGCACTGGCGGGCATGCCATGGTGCGGCACCATGAGTTTCGACACGGCAGGCCGCACCATGATGGGCGTCACGTCAGCGGCGATGGTGCAGATGGTTGGCAAGCTGAAATCGCCCCCGCTGGCTTTTGGTGCGAATTGCGGTGTGGGTGCATCAGACCTGCTGCGCACGGTTCTGGGTTTTTCGGACGCAAACGCAACCTTGCCCCTGATCGCCAAGGGCAATGCGGGCATACCGAAATACCATGACGGGCACATCCATTACGACGGCACCCCCGACCTGATGGCAGATTACGCCGTGCTGGCGCGCGACTGCGGGGCTACAATCATTGGCGGGTGCTGCGGCACCATGCCCGAACACCTGCGCGCCATGCGCCATGCACTGGAAACCCGCGACCGCGGCCCCCGCCCCACGCTGGAACAGATTACCGCAGCCTTGGGCGGGTTTTCCTCCGCGCTGGACGGCACAGAAGCCGCAGGCGAAGCGCCGGAACCCCGCCGCGGGCGCGGCGGTGGGCGCAGACGGCGCGAGTCGTGACAAAACAGCCGGAAATCGCATGAATGCGCACCCGCTGGTCGCCACAAACAGGGCGCATGTCGCAAATGGAATAGTGGTCTGCGGCAATCTGTCCGAAAGCAAATACAATAGTGGTCCAACACGCCAGAAACCGCGTGTCCTAAGGGGTAAAGCCTATGTCTGACGAAGACGATATCATCCTTGCCGATCTGTCTGACGAAGAACTTGTCGAGCAGATGATGGATGACCTTTATGATGGCCTGAAAGAGGAAATCGAAGAAAGCGTCAACATCCTGCTGGAACGCGGCTGGACACCCTATGACATTCTGACCAAGGCGCTTGTGGCTGGCATGACGATTGTGGGCCATGATTTCCGCGATGGCATTTTGTTTGTGCCCGAAGTGTTGCTGGCCGCGAATGCGATGAAAGCGGGCATGTTCATCCTGAAACCGCTGCTGGTGGAAACAGGTGCGCCGCGCATGGGCAAAATGGTGATTGGCACTGTGAAGGGGGACATTCACGACATCGGCAAGAACCTTGTCGCCATGATGATGGAAGGCGCGGGGTTCGAGGTCATTGATCTGGGGATCAACAACGCGGTCGAAAGCTACTTGGACGCGCTGGAAAAGGAACAGCCCGACATTCTGGGCATGTCGGCGCTGCTGACGACCACCATGCCCTATATGAAGGTCGTGATTGACACGCTGATCGCCCAAGGCAAACGCGACGACTACATCGTGCTGGTGGGCGGTGCGCCGTTGAACGAGGAATTCGGCCGCGCCATCGGGGCAGATGCCTATTGCCGCGATGCGGCTGTCGCGGTGGAAACCGCCAAGGAATTTGTCGCGCGCAAGCACAACCAGATGGCCGCACATTAACGCAACCCCCTGCGACGCCAGACAGACATGAAGGCCGGACGGAACACCCCGTCCGGCCTTTGCGTTTGCGGGATATAACGAAACGCTGCCCGCCCTGCCTTGAGTTCGGCCACTGAAACACTACGCTTCGCGCGTGGCGCCTTGTGCCGCCCCGGTCCTTGCCCGCGCCATCCCGCTTGCCAGAAAGACAGACATGACACCTGCATTGACGATAGAAAACCTGTGCAAAAGCTTCGGCCCCACAACAGGGGCGGTGCAGGTTCTGGACAATGCATGCCTTGATCTGCCGCAGGGCCAGTCGCTTGCATTGACCGGCGATTCCGGCAGCGGCAAATCGACCTTGCTGCATATCTGCGCCGGTCTGGAACCGTTCGACAGCGGCAAGGTGGTTGTCGCCGGTCAGAACATCGCGCAAGCCGATGACATGACGCGCGCAGCCTTGCGGCGCGGCACAATCGGGCTGGTGTTCCAGCAGTTCAACCTGATCCCGTCCCTGACAGTTGCGGCCAATCTGGCGTTTCAGGCGCGGCTGGCGGGCTGCCATGACCCCGATTTCATTGATGGACTGGCCCAGCGCCTTGGCATTGGCACGTTGCTGTCACGCTACCCTGAACAACTGTCAGGCGGCCAACAGCAGCGCGTGGCGATTGGCCGGTGTCTGGCCGCGCGGCCCCGGCTGGTGCTGGCGGATGAACCCACCGGCAATCTGGACGAAGCCACCGGCGATGCGGTGCTTGACCTGATGCTGGAACTGGCGGCCCAGGCTGGCACGGCGCTGTTGCTTGTCACCCATTCCACGCGACTGGCCGCACGATGCAGCGCGCGCGCCCATTTGCGTGCGGGCAAGTTGCAGCAGGTGCCCGCATGACCCGCGCCGCGTTGCAGGCGCTGTTGTCACACTGGGTGCGCAGCCCGTTTCAACTGGCCATGCTGTTGGCCGGGCTGGCATTGGCAACCGCGCTGTGGTCCGGCGTTCAGGCCCTGAACGCCGAGGCGCGCGCGGCCTATGCCACTGCTGAAACCCTTTTGGGCGAGGGCACATCCGCGCAACTCAACGCGCCCTCTGGCCAGATGCCCGAAGCAGAATTTGCCCGCCTGCGCCGCGCAGGTTGGGACGTATCGCCCGTGGTGGAAGGGCGCGCACGCATAGGTGAGGCGCGCGTGACAGTCCTGGGGCTGGAACCGCTGACCGCGCCATCCGGCAGCACCAGCGCAGAGTTGGTCGCCCCCGATCTGACCGGCTTTTTTGCCGGGACGGGCTTCGCGCACCCTCAGACGCTGGTCGAAATCGGCACGTCCCCGCTGGACCTGCGCGCCAGTCAGGCCATTCCCGTGGGAACTGTGCTGATGGATATTGCGCAGGCCCAGTCGCTGCTGGACATGGGCGGGTATATCACCCGCCTTAGCGTCGCAACCGATCAACGCGACGGGCTGGCCCCACTGGACATCCTGGCCCCGGACCTGCGCCTTGCTGTTCCCGAAGATGGCGCTGACCTTGCAGGGTTAACCGACAGTTTCCACCTGAACCTGACCGCTTTTGGGTTGTTGGCCTTTGCTGTGGGGCTGTTCATTGTGCATTCAGCGGTCGGGCTGGCGTTCGAGCAACGCCGCACCATGTTTCGCACCTTGCGTGCCCTTGGCGTGCCGCTGCCGCGTCTGGCCATGTTGCTGGCTGGCGAACTGGCCCTTTTTGCCGTTCTGGCGGGGCTGGCGGGACTGGCGCTTGGCTATGTGATGGCCGCAAGCCTGCTGCCGGATGTCGCGGCGACATTGCGCGGCCTGTATGGTGCGCCGGTTCCGGGAACCCTGCGCTTTGACCCCGCCTGGGCCTTGGCGGGGCTGGGCATGACATTGGCGGGCACAGCACTGGCCGGCGGACAGGCCCTGTGGCGGCTATGGCGGCTGCCGGTTCTGGCGCCCGCACAACCACGCGCATGGGCCCATGCAGGCGCGCGCAGCCTGCGCGTTCAAGGTGGTGTTGCCGTGCTGCTGGCGTTTCTGGCGCTGGTCCTTGCGCAATTGGGCGGCGGGCTGGTCACCGGGTTTGCCCTGCTGGCTGCGGCGTTGCTGGCGGCGGCGCTGGCCATGCCGCTGGTGCTGGCGCGGGGGTTGGCGCTGGGGCAATCGCTGGCGCGCGGGCCAGTCGCCCAATGGTTCTGGGCCGACAGCCGCCAGAACCTGCCGCGCCTGTCGCTGGCGCTGATGGCGCTTTTGCTGGCATTGGCGGCCAATATCGGTGTGGGCACTATGGTGTCATCGTTCCGCACCACATTCATTGCGTGGCTGGACCTGCGGCTTGTCGCCGAGGTCAACGTCGTGCCCCGTTCACAGCAAGAAGCCCTTGCGCTGCAAGACTTCCTGCAAACCCGCGCTGATGCCGTTTTGCCCATGCTGCGCACCGACACACGGCTGGCCGGTCACCCCGCGCAGGTTTACGCCATGACGGACCACCCCACATTCCGCGACAACTGGCCACTTCTGGACGCGGTGCCGCAGGTCTGGGACAGGCTGGCAGCGGGCGAAGGGGTGCTTGTCAACGAACAGCTTGCCCGCCGCGCCGACCTGCGCCCCGGCAGTGCGACACTGGATCTGCCCGATATCGGCACAATGCCTGTTCTGGGCGTATACCCCGACTACGGGAACCCGCTGGCGCAAGCGATCCTGACACAGGCCCGCTTCCGCGATACATGGCCAGACATTCCCATCACACAGTTTGCCCTGCGCAGCGACACGCCACAGGCACTGATAGACGCGCTGCAAGATGACTTTGGTTTGCCAAGCGGGCAAATCACCGATCAGGCACAGGCAAAGGCGCTGTCGTTATCCATATTTGAACGCACATTCCTGATTACCGGCGCGCTGAATGTTCTGACACTTTCTGTCGCGGCAATCGCGCTGTTTGCCGCCCTTGTCACCCTGTCGGGCATGCGGCTGGTGCAGCTTGCCCCGCTTTGGGCGTTGGGTCTGACCACAGGCAAACTGGCCGCGCTGGAACTGGCGCGCGCGCTGGTGCTGGCAGGTCTGACCCTTGTTTTTGCGCTGCCTGTGGGGTTGATGCTTGCGCAAATCTTGCTGGCGGTCATCAATGTGCAGGCGTTCGGGTGGCGTTTGCCCCTGCAGCTGTTCCCTGCCGACTGGGCACGCCTTGGGGTTTGGGCCGCGCTTGCGGTGCTGGCTGCTGCACTTCTGCCCGCCTACCGGCTGTGGCGCAATGGTCCCAACCAGTTGCTGAAGGTGTTTTCCCATGAAAAATAGCCGACACCCCCGACGCGCCATTCCCCACCTTGCCGCAGCGGCCCTTATGCTGGTGCTGGTGCCGGTGCTGGCACCTGTCAACGCTTCTGCGCAGGGCTTCGCGGGGCTTGGCACATCGTCCGGCACATTCGCCGTGCCGGAACGCGGGCGCGCGCTTGCCTTTCCGCAAGATCATGGCGCGCACCCGGATTACCGCATTGAATGGTGGTATCTGACGGCCACCCTGACCGGCGATGACGGGCGCGATTACGGGGTGCAATGGACCTTGTTCCGATCTGCCTTGCAACCGGGCGAGGGACCGGGCTTTGCCTCGCCCCAAGTCTGGATGGGACATGCGGGCCTGACAACACCCGACACCCATTTCGCCACTGAAAAATTCGGGCGCGGCGGAACCGGGCAGGCCGGTGTCACGCTGGAACCCTTCTCTGCCTTTATCGATGACTGGCACATGTCCAGCACTGTCGCCCCCGAAAACGACCCCTATGACGCGCTGCATATTCGCGCAACAGGCCATGATTTCAGCTATGACCTGACGGCACAGGCCCAAGGCCCGTTGGTGTTTCATGGCGATCAGGGCTATTCCGTGAAATCACAGGGCGGTCAGGCGAGTTATTATTATTCACAACCGTTCTATGAGATTCGCGGCACGCTGGAACTGCCGGACGGGCCGGTTTCCGTGTCCGGTCAGGGCTGGCTGGACCGCGAATGGTCCAGCCAGCCCCTTGCCGATGATCAAGACGGCTGGGACTGGTTTTCGCTTGTTTTCGATGACGGGCACCGGATGATGGGGTTCCAGCTGCGCGGGACGCAGGTTTTCACTGCCGGCACATGGATAACCCCGAACGGGACCGCCACGCCCCTGGCCCCCGATGCGCTGCAATTCACCCCCCTTGGCACTGCGCAGGTTGCAGGGCGCGATGTGCCGGTGCGCTGGCGCGTTGACTGGCCCGAAGGCGGCGTTTCGGTCACCACTACACCCCTGAACCCGCAGGCATGGATGAACCTGTCCGTAAGCTATTGGGAAGGGCCATTACGATTCAGCGGCAGCCATACCGGGCGGGGCTATCTGGAAATGACCGGCTATTGACGCGGCGTTCATGGTGACAGCGCGCGCGCCGCGCGGTTAAAATTTTCACCAACCCTGAGGAGGTCCCCATGTCGCACTACCCCCATATGCTCGCGCCCCTTGATCTGGGCTTCACCAGCTTGAAAAACCGCGTGCTGATGGGGTCCATGCATACGGGGCTTGAAGAACGCGGCGACTGGAACCGCGTTGCGGAATATTACGCCACCCGCGCGCGCGGTGGCGTGGGGCTGATGGTCACGGGCGGCATGGCCCCCAACCCCGAAGGCGGTGTTTTCCCGGGCGCGGCGGGGCTGTATACCGAACAGGACATCGCCAATCACCGTCTGGTCACCGACCGCGTGCATGATGCAGGCGGCAAGATTGCCATGCAGATACTGCATGCGGGGCGCTATGCCTACGGGCCTGACTGCGTCGCCCCGTCCCCGCTGAAATCCCCGATTTCGCCCTTCAAACCAGCGGAATTGGATGAGGAAGGCATCGAAAAACAGATCGCCGATATGGTGACCGCTGCAATGCGCGCGCGCGACGCGGGCTATGACGGGGTCGAGGTGATGGGATCGGAAGGGTATTTCATCAACCAGTTTTTATGCGCTGCCACCAACCACCGCACCGACCGTTGGGGCGGCAGCTATGACAACCGCATGCGACTGGCGGTTGAAATTATGCGCCGCGTGCGCGCAGCAGTGGGGCCGGATTTCATACTGATCTATCGGATATCGCTGATAGATCTGGTACCGAACGGGCAGACATTTGACGAGGTGACGCGCCTTGCCCAAGCCATGGAAGCGGCGGGGGCCACGATCCTGAACACCGGCATCGGCTGGCACGAAGCGCGCGTGCCCACAATCGCCACATCCGTGCCGCGTGCGGGCTGGGCGTGGGTCACGCGCAAGCTGATGGGCAAGGTGGGCATACCGCTGGTCACATCGAACCGGATCAACACCCCCGATGTGGCCGAGCATCTGCTGGCAGGGGGCGCGGCTGATATGGTGTCCATGGCACGCCCGTTTCTGGCCGATCCCGATTTCGTGGCCAAGGCCGCAGACGGGCGCGCAGACCAGATTGCGCCCTGCATCGCGTGCAATCAGGCCTGTCTGGACCACACATTCCAGGGCAAGGTGTCCAGCTGTCTGGTCAATCCGCGCGCCTGCCATGAAACCGAACTGACCTATGACCGGACCGCCACGACTAGAAACGTGGCAGTTGTGGGTGCGGGACCGGCGGGGTTGATGGCCGCACTGGTGGCAGCCGACCGCGGCCACAGCGTGACCTTGTTCGAGGCTGACGGCCAGATCGGCGGGCAATTGAACATGGCACGCCAGATCCCCGGCAAGGAAGAATTCCACGGGCTTGTGGACTGGTTCACCACCCGCGTTGAACAATCCGCGATCAAGCTGCGCCTGAACACCCGCGCCACGCCTGACATGCTGGACAGCTTCGATGAGGTGGTGATTGCAACAGGGGTCAGTCCGCGCGATCCGCAGATCGACGGGCAGGATGCGCCCCATGTGCTGCGCTATACCGATGTTCTGCGCGACACGGCACAGGTCGGCGCGCGCGTGGTTGTGGTTGGCGCGGGCGGCGTGGGGTTCGATGTGGCGGAATATTTGTGTCATGATGGCGAAAGCGCGACGGAAAATCTGGCATTGTGGCAACGTGAATGGGGCGTAGGCGATCCGTCCTGTACACCCGGCGGGCTGGCGGCAGACGGCCCCAGACCGCTGCCCGCCGCGCGGTCCGTTACGCTGGTGCAGCGCAAACCCGGAAAACCCGGCAAGGGTCTGGGCAAAACCACAGGCTGGATTCACCGCGCCAGCCTGGCGGCCAAAGGGGTGCAGATGCTGGGCGGGATGGAATACCGCCGCATCAGCGCAGAAGGGCTGGTGATAGCGCGCGACGGGGTAGAAGAAACCCTGCCGGCGGATACAGTGATCCTGTGCACAGGGCAGGAACCCTTGCGCGAACTGGCCGATGTTATGATTGCAAACGGCAAAACCGTCCATGTGATCGGCGGCGCGGATGTGGCCGCCGAACTGGATGCCAAGCGCGCGATCGATCAGGGGGCGCGACTGGCGGCAAGGCTGTAAAACTGCGCCCATATGGCCCACCCGCCCGACCCACGCCGCGCGTGCCGCGCGGCTAGCCATATGGGCGCGGTGTCACGCATGCCCCCAGGCGTTGCTTTCGGCAGTTTGCATACCCTTCCCTGCACGGGTCGGCGCGCACGCGCGCGATCCCTGAACGCAAGGTGAATGGACAATCGCACACCTTCTGCTAATCTTCTTGAAACTGAAGGAGTCTTTGCCTTGGCCCTACCGCTTGTTCCCATCGCCACTGTTGCCATGAAATACGGCGCACTTGCCCTTGCCGGCTATGCCCTGGCACGGCAGGTCCAGCCCGGCCATGTTGTCCAACCTGTTGAAGACAGCATGGATACCCTGCCCGAAGGCATATGCATCACGCGCCCGCGCGATGCAGACCAGTTCAATGGCGCAGCGCGCTTGCGCAGGACGATAAGGCTGGGTCACAGCAGCCGCGGCCTGGAACTGGATGCCGCGCTTTTGGGGCGCATCAGGCTGCGGTGGGTTTGATGGCGCTGACACTTTATTACAGCCCGACATCACCCTATGCCCGCAAAGTCATGGTTCTGGCGCATGAAGCGGGCATAGCATCTGATCTGGCAATCATCACGGGATCAGGCACACCGCTGGACAGCGGACAAGCGCCCCTTGCCCATAACCCCTTGGGCAAGGTTCCCACCCTTGAGCGTGCGGATGGCCCTGCCATTTATGACAGCCGCGTGATTTGCGCCTATCTGGACAGCATCGCGCAATCACGGCTGTATCCTGACGGGGCGCGGCGCTGGGACGCCCTGACGCTGGAGGCAACGGCCGACGGCATTCTGGATGCCGCGCTGGCCATGGTTTACGAATCCCGCCTGCGCCCGGAGGAAATACGCTTCGCTCCGTTTGTCGAGGGGCAGTGGCAGAAGGTCGCGCGCAGCCTGGATATGCTGGAAACCCGCTGGCTGGGGTATCTGTCCGGTCCGGTCTGCATAGGGCAGATCGCCGCCGCCTGCGCATTGTCCTATCTGGACCTGCGCCATAGCGCCCGCGACTGGCGCGCCGGACATCCTGAACTGGCGAACTGGCACCAGAAATTCGCCCAACGCGACAGCATGCAGGCCACAGCCCCCCCAATTTAGCGTTGCCTGTGATGCGCGGAGCATGATGTGCCAAACCGATCACAACGCGATTGCGGGGTTTACGGTTGCGCTCACAGTGTGGCTTCTGGACCAGAATGCCCTGAAAAACCACTCACCTGCGACACCATTGCCCGCTTTCGCGGCTGGACGGGCTATGGATTCCCCGCTAAATACCCAAACCATAGGGCTGCGGTAGTGTTGTGGCCCGATCATAATATGCAGCCCTCGTACCCATTGAAAAGGGAGAATGCTTGTGTCCCATGCTGACGACAACGAAAGCACCCGTAGGGATTTCATCTATTACGCCACAGCAGGTGCGGGCGTTGTAACAGTTGGCGCAGCTGTGTGGCCACTGGTGAATCAGATGAACCCTTCGGCTGATGTTCAGGCACTTTCATCGATTTTTGTTGATGTCGGCGGTCTGGAACCCGGCGGCCAGATTACCGTCAACTTTCTGGGCAAACCGGTCTTCATTCGCCGCCGCACCGAGACGGAGATCGAAGAAGGCCGCGCTGTCACGCTGGACCAGTTGTCCATCGACCGTGCATCGCAAAACCCTAACAAGCCGGGCACCGACGCGCTGGATGAAAACCGCACCATGGATGAAGCCGGCGAATGGCTGGTGATGACAGGCGTGTGCACCCATCTGGGCTGCGTGCCGCTGGGCAATGGCGCCGGTGATTTCAACGGCTGGTTCTGCCCGTGCCACGGGTCACATTATGACACCGCAGGGCGTATCCGCCGCGGACCGGCACCGGAAAACCTGCATATTCCGGTCGCGACATTCGTTGACGACACCACAATCCAGCTCGGCTAAGGGAGGAAACACCCATGTCTGGTATCCCACACGATCATTACGAGCCGACGACGAACGCTGAAAAGTGGGTTCATCGCAGGCTTCCGATTGTCGGACTGATCTATGACACAATCATGATCCCGACCCCCAAGAACCTGAACTGGATGTGGATCTGGGGCATCGTTCTGATGTTCTGTCTGATCCTGCAAATTGTGACCGGCATTGTTCTGGTCATGCATTACACGCCGCATGCGGACATGGCCTTCGCCAGTGTCGAGCATATCATGCGAAACGTGAATGGCGGGTTCATGCTGCGGTATCTGCACCAGAACGGCGCCATGCTGTTTTTTGCCGCAGTGTATATCCACATTTTCCGTGGCCTATATTATGGCAGCTACAAATCCCCGCGCGAAATCACGTGGATTATCGGCATGCTGATCTATCTGCTGATGATGGCCACAGCGTTTATGGGCTACGTTCTGCCATGGGGCCAGATGTCCTTCTGGGGCGCTACCGTTATTACGGGTCTGTTCGGCGCGATTCCCGGCATTGGCGAACCGCTGCAAATGTGGCTGCTGGGCGGGCCAGCTGTGGGCAACGCGACACTGAACCGTTTCTTCAGCCTGCATTACCTGCTGCCCTTCGTCATTCTGGGCCTGTCCATCCTGCATATATGGGCCTTCCACACCACGGGGAACAACAACCCCACCGGTGTTGACGTGCGCCGCGCGTCCAAAGAAGAAGCTGCAAAAGACACGCTGCCCTTCTGGCCCTATTTCGTTATCAAGGACCTGTTTGCGCTGGTGCTTATTCTGGCGGGCTTCTGGGCACTGGTTGGTTTCATGCCTGGCTTTTTGGGCCATGCTGACAACTATATCGAGGCAAACCCGCTGGTAACGCCGTCGCATATTGTGCCGGAATGGTATTTCTTGCCGTTCTACGCCATTTTGCGCGCCTTCACGTCTGATGTGTGGGTGGTGATGGCTGTAAACTGGCTGTCCTTCGGGATCATCGACGCGGCCTTCTTCGGGGTTCTGGCGATGTTTGCATCGATCTTCGTCATGGCGCTGGTGCCATGGCTGGACACGTCGTCAGTGCGTTCTGGCCGGTATC
Source organism: Paracoccaceae bacterium (assembly GCA_017510335.1). Classification (GTDB taxonomy): domain Bacteria; phylum Pseudomonadota; class Alphaproteobacteria; order Rhodobacterales; family Rhodobacteraceae; genus Roseinatronobacter. Next base: position 81,801 of record JAFWNM010000016.1, on the reverse strand, counting down.
GCCCGATGTTCAAATGGTGGTTCTGGCTGCTGGTGGTCGATTTCTTTGTGCTGATGTGGGCAGGTGCCATGCCAGCGGAAGGGATCTACACCAATATCGCGCTGATCGGCACGGCCTATTGGTTCGCATATTTCCTGGTCATCCTGCCCATCCTTGGCGTGATCGAGAAACCCTTGCCGCAGCCCGAAACCATCGAAGCTGACTTCAAGGCCAGCCTGAAAAAGAAATCCGGTGGTTCCGGCCCCTCGCCCGAACAAATCCCGGCCGAGTGAGATCAGGAAACAGGAGAGATATGATGTTCAAGAAACTCGCTGCTTCCGCCCTCATGGCAGCAACTTTGGCAGCAACCCCGGCCTTCTCGGCCGGGGGGCTGGGCGAGATAACCGATTTCAGCTTTTCGTTTGAAGGGCCATTCGGGGTATATGACCGCAACCAGTTGCAACGCGGCCTTCAGGTCTACACCGAGGTCTGTTCCAGCTGCCACGGTTTGGAATTCGTCGCATTCCGCACACTAAGCGACCGCAACGGGCCGGAACTGCCCGACGACCAGATGCGCGCATATGCCGAAATGTATGAAGTCTGGGACGCGGAACTGCGCGACTGGCGCACAGCGGCAGGGCCGGACCATTTTCCCGAATCCCAGTTCGAAGGGGCGCCCGACCTTAGCTTGATGGCCAAGGCGCGTGTCGGCTTCGCTGGGCCGTATGGTTTGGGCCTGAACCAGCTTTTCCGCGGATTGGGGGGACCGGAATACATTGCGTCCTTCCTGACCGGCTATACCGGCGAAGAGGACTTTCAGGCGGGCACGTTGTTTTATTACAACAAAGCCTATGATGGTTGGGTGTCGATGAACCCGGTGTTGTTCGATGACATGATCGAATATGCCGACGGCACCCCCGCCACCGAAGAACAGATGGCGCAGGATGTTGCTGCATTCCTGATGTGGACAGCCGAACCCAAACTGGTTGAACGCAAGCGCGCTGGCTTTGTGGGGGTCATCTTCCTGTCGGTTCTGGCGGCATTGCTGTATCTGACCAACAAGCAACTGTGGGCACCAATCAAGCGCGCAGCCAAACAAGACTGAGTCAGGCACCCTATCCTGACCAAATGAAAAGCGCGCCGGGACCGGCGCGCTTTTTGCTTTTGCGCTTTCCAATTCATGGCGCAGATTGTAGCCCTTGATCCAGTTCACATGTGAAAGACCCCCACCTCATGACCGACAATCTGCGCGGCGCTGTTCTTATGTCCCTTGCGATGGCGGGCTTCGCGTTGGAAGACATGTTTATCAAGCTGTTGGCTGATACCCTGCCTGTTGGTCAAATCCTTGTATTGCTGGGCGCAGGGGGGGCATTCGCATTTGGCGCAATCGCCTATCGCAAAGGGCAACAAGTGCTTTCGCCCGCATTGCTTACACCTGCGCTGTTGTTGCGCAATGCCGCTGAAATTGTAGGGACAGTGGGCTTTGTTCTTGCGTTTGTGCTGGCCAGTCTGGCCACGGCCTCTGCCATATTGCAGGCAGCGCCCTTGGTTGTCACGCTTGGCGCAGTGCTGTTTCTGGGCGAAAAAGTGGGCTGGCGCCGCTGGAGTGCGATTGCCCTTGGCTTTTTGGGGGTGCTTTTGATTGTCCGGCCAGGGATGTCAGGGTTTGAACCCGCGTCGCTGTTTGCGATCATCGGGGTCATCGGGCTGGCCGGGCGTGACCTTGCAACGCGCGTGATCCCGCGTTCTGTATCCAGCTACCAGATTTCATCCTGGGCCTTCGCCATGCTGGTTCCTGCGGGTTTTTTCCTGATGGTGGCAATGGATCATGACGCAATCATTCCCTCGTTTGGGCAGCTTGCACTTCTGGGTGCCGCGCTTTCGGTCGGGGTGTTGGCATATTATGCGCTTGTCGCATCAATGCGCGTGGGCGAATTGTCTTTCGTTACGCCGTTCAGATATACACGCATGCTATTTGCACTAGTGGTCGCAGTGCTGGTATTCGGCGAACGACCTGACGGGATGACCTTGTTTGGGGCCGCAATAATTGTGGCAGCAGGCCTGTTCACACTGTGGCGGGAAACGAAAGTGGCCTAGAACTTGTCATGTTCTGTCGTTATAGGAAACTGAAACCGTTTCCAGCGAACAGGGGCACCGCATGAGCACGATCATCGATATTATTGGCCGCGAGATATTGGACAGCCGGGGCAACCCCACTGTTGAAGTGGACGTCATTCTAGAAGATGGCACCATGGGTCGCGCTGCTGTGCCGTCGGGCGCGTCCACAGGCGCCCACGAGGCCGTGGAGCGCCGCGACGGTGACAAGTCGCGCTACATGGGCAAGGGCGTTCTGGAAGCCGTTGCCGCAGTAAACGGCGAGTTGGCCGAGGCACTGGTCGGCTTTGACGCCACCGAACAGGTCGCAATCGATGCGGCCATGCTGGAACTTGACGGCACGCCGAACAAGGCGCGTCTGGGCGCGAATGCCATTCTGGGCGTATCGCTGGCTGTGGCCAAGGCCGCGGCTGACTATACCGGGCAGCCGCTTTTCCGCTATGTGGGTGGCACATCAGCGCGCACCCTGCCCGTTCCCATGATGAACATCATCAACGGGGGCGAACATGCAGACAACCCGATCGACATTCAGGAATTCATGATCATGCCGGTTTCCGCGACCAGTATTCGCGAAGCCGTTCGCATGGGCGCAGAAGTATTCCACACCCTGAAGAAAGAACTTTCCGCCGCCGGCCTGTCCACAGGTATCGGGGATGAGGGCGGTTTTGCGCCGAACCTGTCTTCGACGCGCGATGCTTTGGATTTCATTCTGAAATCCATTGAAAAAGCAGGCTACACCCCTGGCGAGGATATCTGTCTGGCGCTGGATTGCGCCGCGACCGAGTATTTCAAGAACGGCAAATACGAGATGGTGGGCGAAGGCAAATCCCTTACGCCGGCGGAAAATGTTGACTATCTGGCGGCACTTGTTGCCGATTACCCCATCATCAGCATCGAAGACGGCTGCTCAGAAGATGACTGGGATGGCTGGAAACTGCTGACGGATCGTCTGGGGGCGTCGGTCCAGTTGGTGGGCGATGATCTGTTTGTGACTAACCCTGTCCGTCTGGCCGAAGGCATTGAAAAAGGCTGTGGGAACTCTTTGTTGGTCAAGGTGAACCAGATTGGCACACTGACAGAAACCCTGGCCGCCGTAGACATGGCGCACCGTGCGCGCATGACATGCGTGATGTCCCACCGTTCCGGCGAAACCGAAGACGCGACAATCGCTGATCTGGCCGTGGCCACCAATTGCGGGCAAATCAAGACCGGATCGCTTGCGCGGTCAGACCGGCTGGCGAAGTATAACCAGTTGATCCGCATCGAAGAAATGCTGGGGGAAACTGCGGTTTTCGCAGGTCGCAGCATTTTGCGCTAAACAACATGTGTGGGGGCCGGTCTAGACACCCCCCCACACACCCTTCTGGTGCAGGCGCGTCGGCATCAAGTCGTTAACTATAAGTAAACAAATTTCATTTTTTAACAAAGTGTTAAATCTATCCTGTTAACGTTTTGGCTTGAATTATATCCATCAATCAATTGGAGGGGGATATGCCAATTCTTCCAACAACACCTGCAAATGGTCCAATGGCGCCAGGCCACCGTGAACCTTTGGCACAGTTGCTGCAGCCGCATTCCTCGCGTGGGGCTGCCCCGACGGCGAAGAACATTACAACAACGGCTGTCCAGCAAGGGCAGGCCATGACCAAGACAGATCTTTCATCATCGCGGCCATTGGCCTCCTCGCAAGACAAGCGCAACCGTCTTGTTGGCCCCCCGCCATCATTCGAGGTGAATGTCATTCAGCACCTGCGCGAAGCCCTGACAGACCCCGCGACCCCTGATTCCGAAGATGCAAACGCCCAGCCCGAAACCACTGAGGGCAAGATACAACATGAGGGTTACCATATTCTTTCGCAATTGTCCCCGAATGCTGATGACGACACCACGATGCGCGTGGATGTCAGCCTGTAACTGGAAAAGCCAGCGTTTTGGGCCACCCCTCATGTGTCGCATAAGCTCAAGCGCCTGACACGCAAGACTATATTGGCCCGAACGCATTTTCAGGGGGCACCCTGTCCGCTTCAGGTGGGGTGCTTCAAGTCAAAAAAGCGACGGGTTTGTGGTCGCCGCACAACTTCCGAGGGGCTTTGCAACTTGCAAAACCCTCATCGGAAACGTAGGGTTTTCTTCTTATTTCATGCGGAATTCCTTATGCTCACCTTCGATTGCTTGGCGCGCCAATCAAGGCTTCGGACGGCTTTGTAATGCATTGCGTGTTATCCGCATCTGTCGACCCGGCGACTGCCGCAATCCTTGTTCTTTGGGCGGGGCTGGCTGTAATGACATTCAGTGTCCTCAGACAGCCACATTTTTCAGGCAAAGGGTTCTGCGTTGCGGCGCATCTTGTCATGCTGGGATGGCTGGCGGCCGCCATTCTGGAAATGTCCGCAACCCTTGAACAGTGCAAGGTTACCTTCGCGCTGATGGCATGGCCGATGATTGTGCTGTTGCCGACAGTCTGGGCCTTCTTTTTGCACGCCTATGCCTTCGGGCGTGACCAAAAGCTGGCGCGATGGGAACAGACTGCGCTGGTCGGCGGCCCCCTTGTCATAACCTTGATGGCATTCACCAACCCATGGCATGGCCTGTTCTATGGCCCCGAAACAACCATGCTGGAAATTGATGGCCGGCTGTCGGTGCAGTATCAGCATGGGCCGCTATTTTATGGCGCTGCCGCATATCTTTATGTGTTCTTGCTGGCGGCGGTTGGGATCGGGCTTTCGGGCATGTGGCTGGCCAATCCTGCCTATCGCGCGCATTTCGGTATATTGCTGGCAATCACCCTGTTCCCTGTTGCCGGAAATCTGGCCTATATTCTGGGCGGGGTGACACTACTTGGCTTTGACCCGACACCGTTCATGTTTGCGTTGGTGTTGTTCCTGTTCACATGGATGATGGTCATAACGCGCCCCTTCGACCTGTCGACAATTGGCCGTGATATGCTGTTCTTCACCACACGCGACCCCACCATAATGGTGGACACAACCGGCTGCGTGATGACGACGAACACTGCCGCCCAAAGGGTGTTTGCCAACGCAGACATCCATCTGGAGCGCGGCAAACCCTTGCCTTCCCACGCGCCCATCGCGCCGTTGCTGGACACCATGTCCGATAATGCCCCCCCACCCCAACCCACGCGCCTGTCGATCGCTGAGCGCACCTATGCCACACAAATCGTTGCCGTGAACCGCCCGCTTAGGCACAAGACCGCGCGCATGGGCTGGCTGATATCCTTGATCGACATCACCGATGTCCTGACTCTGCAGGACGAACTGCGCAGAGAACGCGATTTTCTGGCGCGTGTCCTGGAAACCGACATCGCCGGAATGCTGGCATTCGGGCGCGACGGGCGAATTGTCTTCGCCAATGCAGAAGTCGAACGCTTGCTGGGTGTCGGCCCGGGCGGCTGCATTGACAAGCACTATAGCGACCCGGCCTGGGGCATTACCGAACTGGACGGCACTCCGGTATCAGCTGGCGAGCAGATGGTATCGCGCGCGCTAGACAACAACGAATCCCTGCGGGATATACGGATTTCGATTCAGCGGCCCGATGGAACACGGCGCGCCGTATCGCTGAATGCCACCCCTTTGCAGGTGACCGGCAATGCCGCGCGCGTTGTTTGTTCCGTTGTGGACATTACAGACCATCTGTCAACGCAGGCCGCATTGCGCGATGCCGCCACCCGCGCCGAGGCTGCCAACGCCGCCAAATCCGCATTTCTGGCAAACATGAGCCATGAAATCCGCACCCCGCTGACCGGCGTTCTGGGGATGGCTGATGTGTTGGCCGATAGCGAATTGTCGCCAGAACAACAGGCGATGATCAAGACAATCCGCGAGTCCGGCTGGAGTTTGCTGTCCCTTCTGAACGACATCCTTGACCTGGCGCAGGTGGAGGCCGGCAAACTGACGCTTGACCCCAAACCGTTTGGGCTGAACACCCTTCTGACGCAGCTACAGGCCCTTCACGGTGGTTCTGCCCGCGCGAAGGGGCTTGAATTCCATGTTGATTACAGGGGCGATGGCGGGGAACAGCGTATCGGGGACGCAACCCGCATTGCGCAGATCATGCAAAACCTGATCGGCAATGCCATAAAGTTCACGCCAACAGGCCAGATCACAGTGCAGGTTGATGCGGCCAATCCCGATTCCGTGGATTTCACCATCATCGATACCGGCATCGGAATGACACAGGAACAGACCCTTCGCGTGTTCGAGGAATTCGAACAAGCCGAATCTGGCACCGCGCGCCGCTTTGGTGGAACGGGCCTTGGGCTGGCCATTGTGCGGCGTCTGGTTGACATGATGAACGGGGAAATCACTGTTAAATCCGCGCAAGGAAAAGGCACAGAAATAGCTGTCAGGCTGCATTTGCCCGTGCAAAAGGGTCCATCCCGAAACCAGACCGGCCCACAGGACAGCAAGACGGGAACAAGCGCCGAAAACCTGGCAGGGTGCAAGGTTCTGGTGGCAGATGATACCGCCACCAACCGCATGATCATGCAAATCATGCTGGGGCAACTGGGTATCGACGCATCTTTTGCAGAGAATGGTGCGGAAGCCTGCGCATTATGGCGCGAACAGGACTTCGACCTGGTTATTCTGGACATCTCCATGCCTGTCATGGACGGGATCGAAGCCTTCACCACCATCGTGCACGAAGCAGAGGCAACAGGCCGCCCCCGCCCCCGCGCAATTGCGGCAACCGCGAATGTCATGAAAGAACAGATCGCAACCTATATTGCAGTGGGTTTCATCGACATATTGCCAAAGCCCATCAACAAACGCGAACTGGCGCGCGTGATGGCGAACGCGTTGCAATAGGGCGCCCTGCTTCCGGCTGCGTGCCAAGCCGCCCTTAGGTCATGTTGCCTTCATTGGTAGTCACGGGACATGCGCCAACTTATGAAGTTCGCATGTTCCAGAAGCTCAAAACCGGCGTCAGACCAGACGCGACACTTCGACTGCGGCGCGAACGAAATCGGCAAATAGCGGATGCGGGTCAAATGGCTTGGATTTCAGTTCGGGGTGGAACTGCACACCAATAAACCACGGATGTCCTTCATGCTCGACAATTTCAGGCAGTTTCCCATCAGGTGACAGGCCAGAGAATGTCAGCCCCACCCCTTCAAGGGCGGCGCGAAACTGGGTGTCCACCTCATAGCGGTGACGATGGCGCTCCTCGATGCGGGTTGCGCCGTAAATGCGGGCAACATGCGACCCTTCTTTCAGATGGGCTGTATATGCACCAAGGCGCATGGTTCCGCCCTTGTCATCCCCGACCTTGCGTTCCACCTTGTGGTTGCCCTGCACCCATTCCTTCAGATGATAGACGACAGGGGTAAACCGCTTCTTGCCGGCCTCGAAATCGAATTCTTCGGATCCTGCATCGGGTATCCCGGCCAGATTGCGGGCAGCTTCGATACACGCCATCTGCATACCCAGGCAAATGCCGAAATACGGGATCTTCTTTTCGCGTGCATAGGTTGCTGCGCGAATTTTTCCTTCTGTGCCGCGTTCGCCAAACCCGCCAGGAACCAGAATTGCGTGAAATCGTTCCAGTGCGGGGCCAGGGTCCTTGCGGTCGAACACTTCCGCATCGATCCATTCGACATGCACCTTCACGCGGTTGGCAATACCCCCGTGAATCAGCGCTTCCTTTATCGACTTATAGGCATCTTCAAGCTGCACATATTTGCCGACAATCGCAATGCGCACTTCGCCTTCGGGGTTTTGCAGGCGGTCCAGCACATCTTCCCAGCGGTGCAGGTTTGGGCGCGGCGCAGGGGTTATGCCGAACACATCCAGAACCGCCTGATCAAGCCCCGCACGATGATAGGCCAGCGGCGCTTCATATATCGATTTCAGGTCATAGGCAGGAATGACGGCTTCGGGGCGGACATTGCAAAACAGTGCAATTTTCTGGCGTTCCTTTTCGGGGATCGGCTGTTCGGACCGGCACACCAGCACATCAGGCGCAATCCCGATGGATTGCAGTTCCTTGACGGAATGCTGCGTGGGTTTGGTTTTCAATTCCCCGCTGGCGGTCAGATAGGGCAGCAAGGTCAGATGCATGAAAATGCACTGTCCGCGCGGGCGTTCATGACTGAACTGGCGGATAGCCTCAAAAAATGGCAGCCCTTCTATGTCGCCCACTGTGCCGCCAATTTCGCACAGCATGAAATCGACTTCATCCTCGCCCACGGCAAGAAAGTCCTTAATCTCGTTGGTGACATGGGGAATCACCTGAATTGTCTTGCCCAGATAATCGCCGCGGCGTTCCTTTTCCAGAACGTTGGAATAAATGCGCCCCGATGACACCGAATCAGTGCGGCGCGCAGCCACACCCGTGAAGCGTTCATAATGTCCCAGGTCCAGATCGGTTTCCGCACCGTCATCCGTGACAAACACTTCGCCATGTTCGAACGGGGACATGGTGCCGGGGTCGACGTTCAGGTAGGGGTCCAGCTTGCGCAACCGCACCGTGAATCCCCGCGCCTGCAACAAGGCGCCCAAAGCAGCGGACGCCAGGCCCTTGCCAAGGCTGGAAACAACGCCACCAGTTACGAAAATATAACGTGCCATGGTCGAAACGACCCCCCGTGATCATGTATTTCGGCGGAAGCGGGGCGCGTGCAAAAACCCCAAGTATCACGGGGTTCAAGCCATAGCCCAAAATGCCCGCAACCGCAAGCCAGCCGCTAGATAGGGGCACATAAAAAATGCACCCCGCAACAAATTGTGGTTTGCCTTAGTCTGCGGCCGGTGGGGCCAATGTGTCGTCAGCAACCGGCGGCGGAAGCAAGCTGTCAGTGGCCGGCAGGGTTGGCACGCTTGAACTGGACGGCGTGGGAACACCCAGACGGTCCAGAACGGACACGCTTGCCGATTGTTGCGCAGCGATCACTGTCAATGCCAGAGATGTGGCGATAAACGCGATTGCCAGGCCCCATGTCAGTTTTGCCATCGCTGTCAATGGCGGGCGGCCTGCCTGCGGGCTGCCATCGCCACCACCAATACCCAAACCACCCCCTTCGGAGCGCTGCACCAGCACAACGCCAATCAGCGTCAGCGCCAGGAGAAGATGGACAATCAGCACGACATTTTGCATCAGGAACAACCCGCTTTTTCTGTTCCCGCCTACTTAGGCGCTTGGGCCATTGCCCGCAACCCCTGTTTCCCGCACAGCAGGGGCGGCGCTATACGTTATTTCGGGTTTTACAGCGCGCAGCGAAGCGTTATGACAGGCGGCGGTTTGCAAGTCAAAGGGGACCATTCATGGCCAATGTCGTGGTAGTCGGCGCCCAGTGGGGTGACGAAGGTAAAGGCAAGATTGTCGACTGGCTGTCAGAACGCGCCGATGTGGTGGCGCGGTTTCAGGGCGGCCATAATGCCGGACACACACTGGTTGTTGATGGCAAGGTCTACAAATTGCACGCCCTGCCGTCAGGTGTGGTGCGTGGCGGCAAGTTGTCGGTCATCGGCAACGGCGTGGTTCTGGACCCGTGGCACCTGCTGAAAGAGATTGAGACGATCCGCGCGCAGGGTGTCGATATCACCCCAGAAACCCTGATGATTGCTGAAAACACCCCGCTGATTCTGCCATTCCATGGCGAACTTGATCGCGCGCGCGAAAGCCAGAACGCAGTGGCCAAAATTGGCACGACCGGGCGCGGCATTGGGCCATGCTATGAAGATAAGGTTGGCCGCCGCGTCATCCGCGTGGCGGATCTGGCAGATGATGCAACCTTGCAAATGCGCGTGGATCGCGCGTTGGTGCACCATAATGCCCTGCGCGCAGGGCTGGGCTTGGGCGAGGTTGACCGCGATGCCCTGCTGACGCAATTGCGTGAAATAGCGCCTGAAATCCTGAAATATGCGGCCCCTGTCTGGAAGGTGCTGAACGACAAGCGCAAGGCAGGGAAGCGTATTCTGTTCGAAGGTGCGCAAGGTGCGCTTCTGGATGTGGATTTCGGCACCTATCCTTATGTCACTTCGTCCAACGTGATCGCGGGGCAGGCGGCAACGGGTGTGGGCGTGGGTCCGGGCGCAATTGATTTTGTGCTGGGCATTGTCAAAGCTTACACCACGCGCGTGGGCGAAGGCCCCTTCCCGACAGAGCTGCATGACGAAGATGGCCAGCGGCTGGGCGAGCGCGGGCATGAATTCGGCACCACCACGGGCCGCAAGCGGCGCTGCGGCTGGTTTGACGCCTGCCTGTTGCGCCAGACCTGCGCGACAAGTGGCGTGAACGGCATAGCCCTGACCAAACTGGATGTTCTGGACGGGTTTGATGTGCTGAAGATCTGCGTGGGCTATGATCTGGACGGCAAGCAACTGGATTACCTGCCCACAGCGGCAGATCAGCAAGCGCGCTGCGTGCCCATTTACGAGGAATTGCCGGGTTGGAGTGAATCAACCGAGGGCGCGCGGCGCTGGGCAGACCTGCCCGCAAATGCGATAAAATACGTTCGCCGCGTGGAAGAGTTGATTGATTGCCCTGTCGCGCTACTTTCAACTTCACCTGAACGCGATGACACTATCCTTGTAACAGACCCGTTTGAAGACTGATGACCTTATCATGGAAAGCCAGACGACGTTGGGCGCTTTTTGCGCTGGTGGTGGCACTGCCGCTTTATATCGTCGTGACAGTGAATGTGATTGACCTGTTTGACAGGCCGCCATTTCTGGTTGAACTGGTCATTTACATAGCGCTTGGGATTGTCTGGACATTTCCGTTAAAACGGCTGTTCAAAGGGGTCAGCCAGCCTGACCCTGATGCGCCCAAGGAATAGGCCCGACGACACAAACCCCACAGCATAGCAAAAGGCCCCGAACATGGTTCGGGGCCTTTTGGTGTCATGTGCTGGCGGATCAACTGGTCGCGTATTTTCTGGCAGGTGCATCATATTCCGAACTGGGCGAAAGCTTGAACATTCCTGTTTCCAGTCGCTCCAGCCTTTCTTCGCGCAAGATGGTCCCAAACCCGCGCAACATGTCTTCGCGCGTAACTGTCTTGCCATCATTATACGCCAGAACATACTTGATCAGGTCCGCGCGCGAAAACTCTGCCTGACCCTGCATGTGGGTGATATAGGCTGCGGCGGCTTCAATCTGTTCATCCAGAAGCCATGCATCCACATCATCAGCAAACTTGCGGAACGCTGCAATCGATGCTGGTGTTGCCGTGCTTAGAAGCGTTTTGGGGGCTTGCGCATCCAGGGACGTTGCCACACGGCGGGGCCGAACGCGCTGTGCGGGCACTTCCGGGTCGACGCGCTGTTCGGAAACCAGAACCAGCGGCGCGCGTTCTGGCGTGCTGCGGTCCGCACGGCGGTTCCCGACGGATGCGGGACGGCGCGGGCGCGGACGCGCACCGATCTTGTCCAGCACACTTCCATCCGCTGGTGCAATGTCAGCGGCGGGGGCCGGTTGTGCGACAGCACGCGCTTGCGGCGCGTCTTCTTGCACGGGTTCCGCCACGGGCTGGGGTGCTGGCATCGGCGCGCTTTGGCGGGACTGTGCCGCTTCTGCGCCTGACTCCGCTTCGGGCACAACAGCAGCGGCGGGTTGATCTTCTTCTTGCGTGGGTTGCTTGGCTGCGCTGCGCGACAAGGCCAGATCATGCGGGTCGGGCATTCCGATATCTTCACGATACCTGTCAATCTCTCGTGCTTGGGCAATATCACGGCGGCGTGGCCCGGTTGCTTCTTCTTCGGCGCGGGTGGCTGTGACGGCAAGGCTAAGATGTTCGAACGCTTCGCGCCTGCGGCGGGATTCAACTTCGTTCAGCTGGCTTTTGGCTTGCTCCATAAGGCGGTCTGCGGTGTTTTCTGTATTTTCGGCCAGCGCATTCTGGCGTGTTTTCATGAAATTGGGGTGCTTCAGAACAACCTCTTGTTCAATCTCGGCCAGTTCCTGCACAAGCCCCTGCTCGTCGGCTCGGCCAAGGCCAGTGTCACCCAGCACATTGCGAATCTGGGCGCGCAACTGTTCAATTGTGGCACGTTCCACTTCGGCGTCGGCCTGCTGTTCCAGGGCCTGTTGCAGTTCAGTGTCAAAATCATCATCGTCGTAATCTGAATACGACTCGCTTTCCGCTTTGGGTTCTTGCGGCGTTTCGGGTTCAGAAAACACATTCTCGCGGTCTGCGCGTTGTGCATCTTCGGCCTCGAACTCGTCATCCTCTTCGGCGAAGTCATCAAAACTGTCCAAGTCGTCCTGAGGTGCGGATGCGGTCTGCCCTTCGTCTTCTTCATCTTCGTCCAGAAAATCCTCGAACGCATCGTCTTGTTGTTGTGTTGTGGCGGTGCGATCGTCTGGATAGTCATCTTCATCAAACATGCCGACATCTTCCCCGAAATCGGGGGTTTCGGGCGGTTGAACCTGCACTGGCGCATTCGGGCGCATAACATCAAGGTCATCTAGTTCCGCATCATCGAAATCGAATTCGGATGACAGCAGGCGCGCGGCGTCGAGCTTGTCCTTTTCAATGGCGGGCTGTTCATCGGGCAAGATGTGCCCTTGCGTGGTGTCCTGCGGCTGGATCGCGTCCTGTTGTTGGTGCTGTGCCAGAAACCGGCGTATATCGTCGTCGCCTGAACCTTCTGCCGGTTCATCGGTCTGCACGCTGTCAGGTTCGGGCGACAGCGCGTGCGTTTTGTCCTGCCCTTCGGCCATTGCAACAGCGGCGCGAATCCGTGCCAGTTTTTCGCTGATTTCTGACGTTGCACTGTCAGGCACAATGCCTGGCGCCGGGCCTGGTGCCGGGGCTTCACTGGCCGGGGGGGCGGCGGGCGCTGGCGCGACATCAGCAGGCACGGTGCTTAGCGCGACTGTGGCTGTCGCAGCAGGTGCCGCAGCAGAGAAGCCCAGCATTTCGGGGGGCGTGGCAACGGTTTTACGCGCTTCGGGGCGCAAGACAATGCCATTGTCCTGCACATGCGATTCCACGCGTCGCTGAATTTCGCGTTCGGCAATCCGGTGCAGCATTTCCGCGTCTGGCGTTGGCGGTTCTGCCCCGAAGTACCGATCATCGGCGGCCAGGTCACGGAAATACTCCGCAATTGCCTTCATCGTGCCGAAGGGTTCATCGAACCCTTCCAGCGTGCACGAGAAGGTGCCATAGGAAACGGTCAGTATTTTATTCGGGCCTACCATAACGACGCTCGCTTTTTACCTTACACGCTGGCAAACTCGCTTATCACATGAGCGATTACATGGTCGGACTGGGGTAATTTGGTGATCTGATTATGGCCAACCCCCATAAACCCGCCATATTTACGAAGGTTAACAAAGTGACCGTCCTTGTCCACTCTCAAGATGGCGTCACCCTTGCAGGGGGTGCAGATTTTACCACTGCGGACCTGACCCTTGCCTTGTCTTTAGCCCCCTGCCTTGTTGCTGCCGATGGCGGGGCCAATTTGCTGGCGGATATGGGCCATGCACCCGCAGCGGTTATCGGCGATATTGATTCCCTGCGCGCCGATCTGCAACACACGTTGAAGGACAGCATCCACCGGATCGAAGAACAGGACAGCACCGATTTTGACAAATGCCTGACCCGGATTGACGCGCCAATTGTGCTGGCGTTGGGTTTTGCGGGGGCGCGGCTTGATCATACGTTGGCTGCAATGTCGTCGCTGGTGCGGTTCGGGTCGTCGCGCGTGGTGATGCTGTCGGAACATGACATCTGTTTTCTGGCACCACCGCGCCTGACATTGCCAACAGTTGCGGGGCAGCGCGTGTCCCTGTTTCCGATGGGTCGGTGTTCTGGCCGGTCCAGCGGGTTGTTCTGGCCCATCGACGGGCTGGATTTCACACCCGCGGGTGTGATTGGCACATCCAACAGGGCCATATCGGCACAAATCACACTTGAATTTGACAGCCCCGACATGCTGGTTCTGTTGCCGCCCGCGCAACTGCGCGCTGCGATTACAGCCTTGATGTCCAGAGCAGACTGGCCGCGCAGCCGCTAAAGGATCGCGCCCAAAGCCACGCCAGCGCCCACCAGCCCGGCGCCAAGTGCCGTCCACAAGAACGGGCTGGGCGCGCGCGGGGGCGGGGCAGGCTTGCCACCATTGGCCTGCGCGATCAGCGCATCTTCAACCAGACGCGGCAGGCGCGGTCCGAAACGCGACAGGATTTTCGCCGTCAGCGCCAAATCACGCAGCACGGCCTGCGGCCCTATATGATCCCTGATATATTCTTCGACCACGGGTTTTGCGACATGCCACATATTAATTTCGGGGTTCAGCGACCGCGCGACCCCTTCGACCACCACCATGGTGCGTTGCAACAATATCAGTTCGGTCCGGGTTTCCATGCCGAAGCGTTCTGTCACATCGAACAGATAGGCCAGAAGCCGTGCCATAGAAATATGCTGCGCATCCATCCCGAAAATCGGTTCGCCCACGGAACGGAGCGCGCGCGCGAACTCGTCAATATCGCGATCGGCAGGAACATAGCCCGCCTCGAAATGCACCTCGGCCACGCGGCGGTAATCCTTGCGGATGAACCCGAACAGAATTTCCGCATAGGCACGTCGGGTATAGGCATCAATCCGGCCCATGATGCCGAAATCCAGCGCAATAATCTGGCCTGCGGCAGTCACCTTCAGGTTGCCTTGGTGCATATCGCCATGGAAAAACCCGTCGCGCAGCGCATGGCGCAGGAACAGGCTAAGGATACGCACGCCCAGTTCGCGCCGGTCCAGTCCCAGCGCGTCCAGCGCGGCATTGTCGCCCAGCGGCACCCCTTCGGCCCAGTCCAGCGTCATGACGCGGCGCGATGAATAGGCCCAGACAGGTTGTGGCACACTGAAACCCGCATCATCGGCGGTATTGGCACCGAATTCCGCTGCAGACGCCGCTTCAAGCCGCAAATCAAGCTCGCCCTCGACCACGCTTTCGAAATGTTCAATCACATCCAGCGGGCGCAACCGGCGGGTAGACGGCAACAACCGTTCAATCATGCCTGCGGCAAAATAGAACGCGTCAATATCAGTGCGGAACGCGCGTTCCACGCCCGGCCGCAGCACCTTGATGGCAACTTTGGCGCCAGTGCTGACCAGACGCGCGGAATACACCTGCGCGATGGACGCGGCCGCGACAGGTTCGGACAGATCGGCAAAAATACTGTCAACCGGCGCTTCCAGTTCCTCGGCGATAACCTGCATGGCCTGCGCGCGCGGAAAGGGGGGCAACTGGTCCTGCAAATACCGCAGCTGTTCCGCAAGTTCCGGTCCAACCACATCAGGGCGCGTGGCAAGTGTCTGGCCAAACTTGATATACGCGGGGCCAAGCGCGGTCAGCGCGCGCACCAAGGGCGGTTGGGTCGGGTCACCCTTCAGGCCAAGAAACCGGAACGGCCAGCCCATGATGCGCGCGGCAAATCGCAACCGCGGCGGAGCGTTCATCGCTTCCAGCACCACTTGCATGGCACCCGTGCGTTCGAAGGTGGCGCCAGTGCGCACCAGACGCCAGAAATTATGTGGACCGCGCATCCTTACAATTTCCAGCCGGAATGCAGGGCAGCAATGCCCATGGACAGGTTGCGGTATTTCACCTGTTCGAACCCTGCATCTGCGACCATCGCGGCAAAGCGGTCCTGGTCCGGGAATTTGCGAATGGATTCGACCAGATACTGGTAACTGTCACGGTCATTGGCCACGATCTTGCCCATCACGGGAATCACGTTGAAGGAATATAGATCATACAGTTTTTGCAGCCCGTCATTCGGGATCTGGCTGAATTCCAGCACCATCAACCGCCCGCCGGGGCGAAGCACGCGGTATGCCTCGCGCAGGGCGTCATCAATGCGGGTGACATTGCGAATGCCAAAGCTGATTGTATAGACATCAAAACTGCTGTCGGGGAACGGCAACGCCATCGCATCGCCCACGGTCCAGTCCAGCGCATGGGACAGGTTTTCCGCCTCGGCGCGTTTCTGCCCCTCAATCAACATGGATTCGGTCAGGTCCAGCACGGTTGCGCGCGCGCTGTCACCCGCACGACCCAGAAAGCGGAACGCAACATCGCCGGTGCCACCCGCCACATCCAGAAGCCGCTGGCCGGGGCGCGGGGCCAGCCAATCCATCATCGCATCCTTCCAGACACGGTGAATGCCCATCGACATCAGGTCATTCATAACATCGTATTTCGACGCCACACGCGTAAAGACGCCATGCACCATGCCGGATTTCTGGTCTTCGGCCACGGTCTGGAACCCGAAATGCGTTGTCTTGTCGTCCTGCGTCATACGATCTGCCCCTTGACTGCCCCTTGTGGGGGAACTGCTACACTCCTTATAGGGGATTGCGGGGGCGTGACAATGCGACCCTGCGACCAGTCTGGGGGGAACCATGCCCGAACTGCCCGAAGTGGAAACCGTGCGCCGCGGCCTCCTGCCCGCCATGGAAGGGGTGCGCATTGCCCGCACCGAGCTGCGCCGCGACGGCCTGCGCTGGCCATTCCCGCCCGATATGGCCACCCGACTGGACGGGGCGCAAATTGTCGCACTGCGCCGCCGGTCAAAATACCTGCTGCTGGACACGGACCGCGACGACACGCTGATCATTCATCTGGGCATGTCGGGGCGCATGGTTGTGTCCGGTTTGCGCGGCAACCATGCGCCCGGACAGTTCCATTTCGACCATCCCGCTGCCGAGAAGCATGACCATGTGATTTTTCACATGGAAAATGGCGCGCGCATCACCTTCAATGACCCGCGCCGCTTCGGGGCGATGGATATATGCACCACCGCGACGCTTGGCGGTCATAAGCTGATTGCCAGCCTTGGGCCTGAACCCCTGGGCAATGATTTCAGTGCGCCCTATCTGGCAAGCCGCCTGAACGGGCGAAAAATGCCCGCAAAAGCAGCCCTTCTGGACCAGCGCATCATTGCGGGGCTTGGCAATATCTATGTGTGTGAAGCGCTGTTTCGTGCAGGCATCAGCCCGACTCGCGCGGCAGGGCGCATCAGCGCGGCGCGCATCGAATCACTGACCACAGCGATTCGCGCCACCTTGCTGGAAGCCATAGACGCAGGCGGTTCTTCCCTGCGCGATTACCGGCAGGCCGATGGCGAACTAGGGTATTTCCAGCATGCATTTCGTGTCTATGGCCGCGAAGGCGCGCCCTGTATGACACCGGACTGCAAAGGAAATATCCGCCGGATCGTGCAGTCGGGGCGATCAAGCTTCTACTGCGCACTATGTCAAAGATGACTTGAACCCCTATGCCAAGCTGTTATGCCAAGATGCTGATTGCAACAAACAAGGTGCCGCCTCATGGCCTATGAAACGCTGATCGTCGATATTTCAGACCATATCGCACTGATCCGCCTGAACCGCCCCGAAGCCCTGAACGCGCTGAATTCCACACTTCTGGGTGAACTTGCACACGCCCTGACCGAAGCCGACCGCAACGACAAGGTGCGCTGCATCGTGTTGACCGGGTCCGAAAAGGCGTTTGCGGCGGGTGCCGATATCAAGGAAATGGCGGATAAGGGATTCGTGGACATGTTCCAGGAAGACTTCTTCGCCCCGGAAACAGAAGCCATGTTGCGCGTGCGCAAACCCGTCATCGCGGCCGTGTCAGGCTATGCGCTGGGGGGCGGGTGCGAGTTGGCAATGATGTGTGACTTCATCATCGCATCGGACACTGCCAAATTCGGCCAGCCCGAAATCAACCTTGGGGTGGTCGCTGGCATTGGCGGCACGCAACGCCTGACGCGCTTTGTTGGCAAGTCCAAAGCTATGGACATGCATCTGACAGGCCGGTTCATGGACGCCGAAGAAGCCGAACGTTCTGGGCTTGTCAGCCGTGTCGTGCCCGTCAAGAAGCTGATGGAAGAAACCATGACCGCCGCCGCCAAGATTGCCGAGAAAAGCCAGATCACTGTCAAGGTCGTCAAGGAAGCGGTTAATCGCAGCTATGAAACCACCCTGCGCGAAGGGTTGTTGTTTGAACGCCGCGTGTTTCACATGCTGTTCAACACCGAAGACCAGAAGGAAGGCATGTCCGCCTTTCAGGAAAAGCGCACTGCGCAATTCCGCGACCGCTGAACTTTCAGCTTTTCTTTTGGCGCGCGCTGGACTATAGGGCGCGCTACATGCGTGTGGGCCCGCTTAAGGCAAGAAATGTCACCTGTCCTTGGACAGGTCGGGTTCATGGTGCAATAGTATTGAAACAGACCCGAAAGTAGACCCGCTTATGGCAAACACACCCCAGTCCAAAAAACGCGCCCGTCAGGTCGAGCGCCGCACCGAAATCAACAAGGCGCGCCGTTCGCGCATTCGGTCCTTCCTGCGCAAAGTCGAAGAAGCGATTGCGTCCGGTGATCAGGCCGTTGCAGCCGCCGCGCTGCAAGCTGCACAGCCCGAACTGATGCGTGGCGTCACCAAAGGTGTCCTGCACAAAAACACCGCTTCGCGCAAAATGTCGCGTTTGGCATCGCGTGTGAAAGCGCTTGGCGCCTGAACGCCCACATATCCAAAACTATAAAAAGGGCGCATGACTTGCGCCTTTTTTTATTGGCGCAGGGCTGGCACATCGCTGCCACCTGTTCGCGCCAGACCAGCCCTTAACAAACCCGGTGTCCGGGTGTGCCTGTCACCTGACAGCATATGCGAAACGACACCAGCGTGACCATAAACAGACAGGCTTCGATTCTTTGCAACCGAAACGCTGTCAAGCGCGATGTTCGGTTGCGGACCGCACGGCCAGATTGCTATGCATGCCGACATGTAAAGAATCTGTCCTGGGGGGGACGTTACGATGTGGTGGCCGACAAATGTCGGGCATATATTTTGTTTACGATGTTTCAGAACCAAGCCCGCAGTTGCGCTTTGGCTTAGGTCCTGACCCCTCCCGACCATGTGAAAACGCGCAGCAGGGGCGAAACGCCATGGAGCTGCATTTGTGCTGTGTCGTGGCCGGCTGTCGATGGCGACGTGCTTGGTTTGTTGTGATGTGTGCTGATGAACGGGATAAACGAGAATGCGGGCTGGGGCGTAATGATAACAGAACACTGGGCACGGGTTTCAGCGGAACTGCGGTCAGAGATTGGCGAAAATAATCACAAAAGCTGGATAGAACCGCTGGAATGCGTCAGCCTGCAAGGCGGCGTTGTGGAATTCCGCGCCCCATCGCGTTTTGTTGGCGACTGGGTGAAGCGCAACTATCAGGACCAGATTTTCCAGCGCTTGCGGTCTGACAACCCGGCCATTGCGCGCATTGAATTCAATGTGGGCACCCAACCGCGCAAAGCACCGGCAACACCGGCAGCACGCCCTGCCGACGCCCCCGCATTACGCGACAACAACCTTCAGGGTGCGCCGCTGGACGGCAAGTTCAATTTTGACAATTTCGTTGTCGGAAAACCGAACGAGTTGGCACATGCCGCAGCACGGCGCGTGGCTGATGGCGGCGACGTCACCTTCAACCCGCTGTTTCTGTATGGTGGGGTAGGTTTGGGCAAAACCCACCTGATGCACGCCATCGCATGGGAATTGCATGAAAAACGCCCCGACCTGCAGGTGCTGTATCTGTCGGCGGAACAATTCATGTATCGGTTTGTGCAAGCGCTGCGCGACCGCCAGATCATGGATTTCAAGAATCTGTTCCGGTCAGTTGATGTGCTGATGGTTGATGATGTCCAGTTCATTGCGGGCAAGGACAGCACACAGGAAGAATTTTTCCATACGTTCAACGCGCTTGTTGACCAGAACAAGCAAATCGTCATTTCGGCCGACCGCGCCCCTGGCGAAATCAAGGAACTTGAAGACCGCATTTCATCGCGCATGCAATGGGGTCTGGTCGTGGACCTGCACCCCACCGATTATGAACTGCGTCTTGGCATATTGCAGCAGAAAGCGGCACTGTTCGCCCAGACCTACGGGCCAGTGCGTATTGGTGACGGGGTAATCGAATTTCTGGCGCATCGCATCACCACCAACGTGCGTGTTCTGGAAGGGGCGCTTCAGCGGCTTTTTGCGTTTTCCAGCCTGATCGGTCAGGAAATCACCATGGATATGGTGCAAGATTGCCTGTCGGATATCCTGCGCACGTCGGATCGGCGCGTCACCGTTGAGGAAATCCAGCGCAAAGTGGCCGAGCATTTCAACATTCGCTTGTCGGACATGCTTGGACCCAAACGCACCCGCACCATTGCCCGCCCCCGCCAGATTGCCATGTATCTGGCCAAGGAACTGACATCGCGCAGTTTGCCCGAAATCGGGCGGCGATTTGGCGGACGGGACCACACGACCATTTTGCACGGCGTGCGCAAGGTGGAAGAAATGCGCGGTTCCGACAGCCAGATGGCCGAAGATATAGACCTGCTGCGCCGCCTGCTGCAAAGCTGAACGCAAACCACCATAAAAACCCTTGTCCTGCCTTGTTTTTTGACTAGGCTACGCTTCCCCGAAGCGATAAGTCAGGGGGCAAGAACAGGCGAAGGGACAGGGGTATGAAGATCAGCATCGAACGGGCCGTTTTGCTCAAGGCCGTCTCTCAGGCGCAATCCGTGGTGGAACGGCGCAACACGATTCCGATTCTGGCCAATGTCCTGATCGAGGCCGAGGATGCACAGGTCAGTTTCCGCGCAACCGATCTTGATGTGGAAGTGATGGACCGCGCCGCCGCCATGGTAGAACGCGCAGGCGCAACCACTGTTTCAGCGGTGATGCTGCATGAAATCATCCGCAAGCTGCCTGATGGCGCACTGGTCGAACTTGTGGACGACCCGCGCACAGGACGGTTGCAGATATCGGCGGGCCGGTCGAATTTTTCGCTGGCGACCCTGCCGAAAGAAGATTTCCCTGTCATGGCCTCTAGCGAGTATTCGGCCAATTTTTCTGCAGTCGCCAAGGATTTGCGCCGCCTGTTCGACAAGTCGAAATTCGCAATTTCCACCGAGGAGACACGCTATTACCTGAATGGGGTGTATATGCATGTTGCCGAAGGTGAAAACGGGCGCGTGCTGCGCTGTGTGGCCACTGACGGGCATAGACTGGCCCGGATTGACGCCCCCCTGCCTGCCGGTGCGGAAAACATGCCCGGTGTGATTGTCCCGCGCAAGACTGTGGGCGAATTGAAAAAGCTGCTGGAAGATGACGACATGCAAATTGCCGTGTCGGTGTCTGAAACCAAAGTGCGCTTCGCCACACCCGATATTTCGCTGACATCCAAGGTGATTGACGGCACCTTCCCGGATTATACGCGCGTGATTCCCACCCAGAACACCAAGCGTCTGGAAGTGGATGCCAATGAATTTGCACGCGCTGTGGACCGGGTTGCAACTGTGTCCTCAGAACGCTCGCGCGCTGTGAAGCTGTCCTTGGAAGAAGACAAACTGACACTGTCGGTCAACGCCCCTGATTCTGGCGCTGCCGAGGAAGAATTGATCGTGGCCTACGCCGATGAGCGGCTGGAAATCGGGTTCAATGCGAAATATCTGCTGGAAATCGCATCGCAGGTGGACCGTGAAAATGCCGTTTTCCTGTTCAACGCGTCCGGCGATCCAACCTTGATGCGCGAAGGTAACGACACCAGCGCGGTGTATGTCGTCATGCCGATGCGGGTATGACCCCCCACACCCCACCAGACCGAAAGCCCCGCCAGTGCGGGGCTTTTTCGTGCTGGAATTGTCCGGCATTTCTTTTTACCGCTGGGCAATGACTGTTTTCATCCAAACGCTGACGCTGTCGCATTTCAGGTCGCATAAGCGCACGCAATTATCCTTTGACGGCAGGCCCGTCGCGCTGTCCGGTCCCAACGGGGCGGGCAAAACGAATGTGCTTGAAGCCGTATCGCTGTTGTCGCCCGGTCGCGGGTTGCGGCGTGCCACCCCTGACGACTTGTCGCGCAAGCCCGACGTGCTGGGGTGGAAAATAGTGGCGGAACTTTCAACCCCAAACGGGGCGCGCAATATTCAGACATGGGCGGAACCCGGACAATCGCGGCAGGTGCGCATTGATGACAAGTCTGCCCCGCAAATTGCGCTTGCCAGTCTGCTGGGCATGGTCTGGCTGACCCCCGCCATGGACAGGCTTTGGCTGGAAGGGGCCGAAGGGCGGCGGCGTTTTCTGGACCGTATGGTGTTAAGCTTTCACCCCGATCACGCAACGCAGGTGTTGACCTATGAAAAAGCCATGCGCGAACGCAACAGACTGCTGCGCGACAATGTGGGCGATGGCGCGTGGTATGGCGCCTTGGAAACCCAGATGGCGCAGGCCGGTGCGCGGATCAGTGCGAACCGGCGCGCTGTTATTGCAACACTGGCAGGCCATGCCGACCATGCAAGCCCCTTTCCGGTGGCCGACCTGACCCTTGATTGCGCCGCGCCCGATGATGAAGCAGCACTGGCGCGCGCCCTGTCCGATGGCAGGCGGCAAGATATGGCAGCGGGGCGCAGCCTGACAGGGCCCCACCGTGCCGATTTGCGCGCCGTCTGGGCCACCAAGGACATGGACGCCGCCCAATGTTCCACCGGAGAGCAGAAAGCCATGCTGATTTCCCTGATTCTGTCGAATGCGCGCGCACTGGCAGCAACAGGCACTGTGCCGCTTTTATTGCTGGACGAAGTCGCCGCGCATCTTGACGCAGGCCGCCGTGCCGCGCTTTATGATGCCATCTGCAGTTTGCGGGTTCAGGCCTTCATGACCGGAACCGGCAGCGAACTGTTTGCCGATCTTGGCCCCCGCGCGCAACAATTCACTGTCTCAGAGCGCGACGGGCGCTCGATACTTGAGGAAACTTCCCCATGAGTTACCCGCCCCAGCGCATCACGCTTATCACCCTTGGCGTCGATGATCTCACCCGCGCCAAAACCTTCTACAAGGCTCTAGGCTGGGTGCCCGCCGAAGAGGTCGAGGGGATGGCCTGTTTCCAACTGCATGGTCAGGCGCTGATGCTTTTCGGGCGTACCGATCTGGCGAAGGATCAGGGCCGTGAAGGGGCCGCATTGGGCACAGGCGCCATGACACTGGCGCAGAATTTCAACAGCCCCTCGGATGTAGATGCAGCATTCGCTGCCGCACTGGCCGCTGGCGCGCACGCCCTGAAACAGCCCGAAGCCGTATTCTGGGGCGGGTATTCCGGCTATTATGCCGATCCTGACGGCCATGTTTGGGAACTGGCGCATAACCCGTTCTGGCCCTTGTCAGAGGATGGCACATTGACCCTGCCAGTGACACCATGACCATCACTGCAGTGGAACTGCTGTTTTACGCAGGCGCGATTGTCATTTTGTTCCTGACACCCGGCCCGGTCTGGCTGGCACTGACGGCGCGCGCCATGTCGGGCGGTGCCGCATCTGCTGCCCCGCTGGCCGTCGGTGTCGCACTTGGAGATCTGTTCTGGCCCCTTGCCGCCATATTCGGGCTGTCATGGATACTGACGCTTTATGGCGATCTGCTGGAAATGATGAAATGGGTCGCAGTGGCCATGTTTCTGGTCATGGGCGTGCAGCTGATTCGCCATGCGAATGGCCGCATTGCCGCTGACAGCCGCCTGACACGCCCCGGTCATATGGCAGGGTTTCTGGCAGGTGTGACTGTTATTCTGGCCAACCCGAAAGCGATCTTGTTCTATATGGGTGTGCTGCCCGGGTTCTTCGACCTGACACGCATCACCCCCGCCGATATTGCCGCCATTTTGGCCATATCGGCCCTGGTCCCAATGCTGGGCAATCTGGGCATGGCGCTGGCAATCGGCAAGGTGCGCAACCTGCTGAAATCCGGCAGGGCATTGGCCCTGACCAATAAGGTTGCAGGCGTGCTGATGGTCTGCGTGGCAATTGGCATCGCCGTAAGCTGAACGCGCTACCTGCCGCGAATAAGCGCTTCCATGCCAATGGGTTGGGGCGTGCCCGCCAGAACGCTGCGATAGACCACCAGCGATTCAGCCACCCGCATGATGTAATTGCGCGTTTCCGCGAAGGGCACGCTTTCCACCCATGTGACAAAATCAACCGATGGGTCGCGCGGGTCGCCAAAGCGCTCGATCCACTGGCGCGGTCGGCCCGGCCCTGCGTTATACCCCGCCGCCACCAGCGCCAGCGAAGGGCCGAATTCCGCGCGCAGTTCATCCAGATAGGCCGCGCCAAGGCGCGCATTCAGTTCGGGGTTGCGCGTCAGGTCCGCTGGCGCGAACGGCACGCCCAGCTTGCGCGCCATCATCTGGCCTGTGCCGGGCAGCACCTGCATCAGGCCGCGCGCATCGGCGGGGCTGACAACGGCTGCGTCAAATTCACTTTCGCGCCGCGCAATCGCCTTGATCAGGTCCATCGGCACATCAAACCGCGCTTGCGCCAGATCGGTGACCGGGAAATACGCGCGCGGCAACACAATTTCGGACTGAACGGCAATTTTCGCCACATTCAACGCGAAATTGGGTTCACCCAGCGCCAGCATGAAATCCGCCAGGGCGCCAAGCTGCGCTTCTGTTTGCAGTTGTCGCGCCAGAAACAGCACGAAACGGCGCGCTTCATGCCATTGCCCGGCATCACGCAGCAACAATGCCGCTTCCAGCAGGTCGGACTGTGCCAGTTCCGTATCTCGCCAATGCGGGTAGTCCGGCCCAGTCAGCAACCCGGCATCCAGCCGCAGGCCCAGACGGTCCGCCGCCAGCTGGCCGTAATAGCTGCTTTGGTGTTCCGCCGCGAATTCATACGCCGCCTGCGCCGAAATGGGATCGCCCAGCGCCTCATGCGCGCGTCCTTCCCAGTATCCGGCGCGGCCCAGGCTGATCGGGCTGTTCACACGCACCCGAAGGGCACGAAAATGGCCCAATGCGGTTTCAGGCAGGTCCAGATGCACCAATGCAATGAACCCTGCCAGGAATTCCAGATCGACAAAATGCAGCCCGTCATCCAGCCCATGCGGCGTAGCCAGATCATAGGCGCGCTGATACGCGCCATCAGACATGGCTGTGCGCACCAGAAACACGCGCCGCGCGCCCCATGCATCGGCCTGCCCCAAACCGGCAGGGTGGCGAGATTGCGCCAGCAGCAATTCTCCTGCCCCCTCGGGGTTGCCCGCCCGCATGCGGAATTCGAACCTGTCGCGCACCAGCCCCGGGGTATTGGACAAGGTATCGGGCACGGAAGCAACCAACGCATCCACGCCCTGCGCGCGTTCTTGCAAGGCAATGCGCGCCCGCGCCACACGGCGTTGTTCATCGTTCAACTGTGCCAGATGGCGTTCTGCGCCCTGCCGGTCGCCAGCCCAAAGCAACATGTCCACGCGCGCTTCATCCAACGCCCGCAAGGACGGGCCAAACGCGCTGTTCAGCTGCGCCTCTGCCTGTGGGGTCAGGGCCATTGATGCCCAGATGTCGCGCGCCATGTCGCGCGCCTCGTCCACGCGGTTCAGGTTACGCAGGGCAAGTATCAGGGCAATATGCCCTTCCTCGGTCAGCGGGGCGCGGGACTCGAAAAACGCCAGAATTTCAGTTGGGCTGCGGTCTTGCAGCAGTGCTTCGGCATGGCGTTGAACCGTGTTGACCAGTGGCCAATGGCCATGCTGGTCCAGAAACGCCCGAAAATCCGCGAAATCGCCCTGCCCGTCGCGCAGGGCCTGCCAGGTGATCAGACTTTGTGCCGCATCGCCACTGGACTCTGCCAGGGATCGGGCCTCGGCCCAGTTCCCGGATGCGGCCTGCGCCAAGGCAAGGGCCAGCATTCCCGCCTCTCTCGATGGGGGCGGGGCGGTTTGTGGCTGCGCAACGGACCCGACCAGCGCCAGACACCCGGCCAGCATCCAGGCCGAAACACTGGTTTTCCTGCGTATTCCGCCCAATCGCACCATATCGCGCCCCTCTTTTCACCTTGAAAATACCCGCCGTTAGTTCTAACCGCCTGTGACACAGTCACAACACACATTTGCGAAAGGCCGGTGTCGGCATTTGACCCGATACCACCAAAAGAAGGAGGCGCGCATGCAGATCAGAGGCTCCATTCCGGCACTGGTCACACCGCTGAAGGACGGCGCGCTTGACCTTGACGCGCTGCATGCGCTGGTTGACTGGCAAATCTCCGAAGGGTCGCACGGGCTGGTTCCTGTGGGCACCACGGGCGAAAGCCCCACCCTTAGCCATGACGAACACAAGCTTGTCATTGAAGAAGTGGTCAAGGCCACTGCAGGGCGCGTGCCCGTCATCGCAGGCGCCGGGTCCAACAACACCCTGGAGGCTATGGGCTTCATGCGGCACGCGCAATCTGTTGGCGCCGATGCTGCGCTGGTCGTGACACCCTATTATAACAAGCCCACGCAAGAAGGGCTGATTGCACATTTCAAGGCGTTGCATGATTGCTGCGACTTGCCGATCATCATCTACAACATTCCCGGCCGGTCGGTCGTGGACATGACCCCTGACACCATGGGCCGCCTTGCAGAATTGCCGCGCATCATCGGGGTCAAGGATGCAACCGGCAAGCTGGAACGTGTCAGCCTGCAACGTATGACATGCGGGCGCGATTTCATCCAGCTTTCGGGCGAAGACGCCACCGCACCGGGCTTCAATGCCCAAGGCGGCATTGGCTGCATTTCGGTAACCGCCAATGTTGCCCCGCGCCTGTGCGCGCAGTTTCAGGAAGCCAGCCTGTCGGGCGACCATGCGCGCGCGCTGGAAATCCATGACCTGCTGATGCCGTTGCATGTCGCCATCTTTGCCGAACCCGGTCTGGTCGGGGCAAAATACGGGCTGTCGCGGTTGGGTCATTGCCGCGAGGACGTGCGCCTGCCGCTTCTGGGGCTGACCGATGCAACCAGGATCATGATGGACGCGGCCATGCGCCATGCGGGGCTTATCAACTGATACCCGGCTGAACCTTTTTGCAGACTGCCATATTCTGCCCCTGGTGTGTTCAAGCACACCAGGGGCTTATTCTTGGGCAGCGCCAGTGCCTGCCAGCCAGATCAACGCTTGCGCCAAGGCCCACCCAGCATGTATACATGAATGCATCGCACAGCAGAACAGGCATGTATACGCAATAGGGGTGTAAGGAATGGACGCACAGACCGGCACATCAACGCATGCCCAGCGCGCCCTAATCACACTGCGCCAGCGCATTCTTAGCGGGCAATTACCCGGCGGCACCCGCTTGTTCGAAGTTGTGCTGGCGGAAGAACTGGCCATTTCGCGCACCCCCATCCGGGCGGCGCTGTCGCAGCTTGCAGAAGAAACATTGCTGGACCGCGCCAAGGGGGGCGGGTTTGTAGTGCGCAGTTTCAAACTGGCAGACGTTGTCGACACAATCGATTTGCGCGGGGTTCTGGAAGGAACCGCCGCGCGCTATGCCGCCGAACGCGGTGTGGATGCGGCACTGCTGAACCACGCGCAGGAAATCTTGCGTGGGATTGACCGGGTTGTTCTAGATCAACTTATTGATCTGGATACCTATTCTGCGCTTAACAGCGAATTCCATTCGCTTCTTGCGCGAATGAGCGGCAGCGACATTCTACAGCGCGAAATCGCACGGGTAACAGCATTGCCTTTCGCCTCCCCCTCGGCGTTTCTGGATGACCACACCCGCATAGAAGCCCTGCAAAAAACGCTTGGATCTGCACAAGACCAGCACCGCGCGATTATCGACGCGATCACGCACCGCGAAAGCGGGCGCGCCGAATCACTAGCGCGCGAACATGCCCGCGCAGCGCGCCGAAACGTGGAATACCTGCTTTCGCAAGAAGCCGCACTGCGCGAAGGGGTGCCCAGTCTGGCGCTTTTGTCCAGCTAACCCCCGCTTGCTGTATACATGAAACGTGAAAACCACAGCCGCACTCGCGGTTTTGACTTGCATATTGCGTCATATTCTCTAGTTTCATGTATACATCATGCTTCTGGGAGGATTTCAGATGACACAAAGCCTTGCAACCAAAATGGCGGCTGCCGGTAATCCGGTGCAAATGCTGCGCAACTCCAAAATCGGGATGTATGTCTACCCCGTCGTTGCGCCCGAATTTTCCAACTGGCGGGTAGAACAGGAAGCGTGGCGCAAGTCGGCCGTGCTGTTTGACCAAAGCCACCACATGGACGAAGTGATTGTCGAAGGGCCGCAGGCAACCGAATTCCTGTCCCATCACGGCATCAACAGCTTTGCCAATTTTGACCTGAACCGTGCAAAACACTATGTTCCGGTCACGCCCAATGGCCATGTCATTGGCGACCACATCATTTTCCGCGAGCGTGAAGACAAATACATCCTTGTTGGCCGCGCGCCGACATCGAACTGGCTGATGTTCTGCGCCGCACATGGCAACTGGAATGTGCGCCTGCGCTATGACCCGCGCAGCCCGTCGCGCCCCGAAGGTGAACGCGTGTTGCGCGAACATTACCGCTTCCAGATTCAAGGGCCAGACGCGCCGAAGATCTTTGAAAAAATGAATGGCGGGCCGGTTCAGGACATCAAGTTCTTCCATGTTGACTGGATCAATGTCGGATCGAAAAAAGTGCAAGCGCTGCGCCATGGCATGTCGGGCGCGCCGGGTCTGGAAATCTGGGGTCCTTACAAGGACAAGGATTACATCCATTCCACCATTCTGCAAGCTGCGCGCGATGCGGGCGTTGATCTGGTGCAATGCGGCAGCCGCGCCTATTCCACCAACACACTGGAATCCGGCTGGATTCCGTCGCCATTGCCGGGCATCTACACAGGTGACGGCATGCTGGCAGATTACCGCGACTGGCTGGGCGCTGACAGCTATGAAGCATCCGGCGCAATCGGGGGCAGCTTCGTTTCCGACAATATCGAAGATTACTACGTCAACCCGTTCGAATTGGGCTATGATTTCTACATCGGTTGGAAGAAGCCGGATTTCATCGGCAAATCCGCATTGGAAGCGATGAAGGGGTCGGCATCCAACCGCAAGAAAGTCACGTTTGAATGGAACCGCGAAGACGTGCTGAAAGTCATCGCATCCGCGTTTGAACAGGGCACGCCTTTCAAATGGATCGACTTCCCGCAGCCAAACTACGCATCGTCCAGCGCCGATATGGTCATGCATGGCGACAAGATGGTGGGTATGTCCATGTTCAACGGCTACAGCTTCAACGAACGCTGTGTGCTTAGCCTTGGTGTGGTGGACCAGTCGGTGCAGGTTGGCGACGTGCTGACCATGAAATGGGGCGAGCCGGAAACAACGGGCAAAACCTCGACCGAGGCACACAAGCAAACGGAAATTCGTGTGCGCGTGTCGCCCACACCATATGCAAGCGAAGCGCGCGAAAACTACGCCGACAGCTGGCGTTCCAAAAGCAGCTGATCTGCCAGACCGGCGCCCAAGGGCGCCGGTCATTCCACCTTTGCAAACATGACTGGACTGCCTATGACCCGAATCCTGTTGATACCGGGCCTTATTTGTGATGCCCATGTCTGGGACGCGGCACTGACCGCGCTGGATGATCTGCCCGTAACAGTGGCCGATGTCACCATGCAGACCAGCATTCCCGACATGGCGCGCGACCTGCTGGCCCGCCATGATGGTCCCTTGGTGGTTGTCGGCCATTCCATGGGGGGCCGTGTTGCCATGGAAATGGCCCATATGGCCCCCGACCGCATTCGCGCCATGGCGCTTTTGAACACCGGCATACACCCCCGCAAGGATGGCGAGGACGCAAAACGCCAGGCCATGATCGATCTGGCCTATGCGCAGGGTATGAACGGGCTGGCCAAAGCGTGGTTGCCCGGCATGATGGCCGAAGGTCTGACGCCCGACCCGTCCGTGCTGGATGGATTGACGCACATGGTTTGTGGCATGACACCTGAAATTCACGAACGCCAGATGCGGGCGCTGCTGAACCGCCCTGATGCCAGTGCAACAATCGGCGCGTATGGCGGACCAATGCTGTTGATTGTCGGGCGGCAGGACCAGTGGTCGCCCATTGCACAGCATGAAGCGATTGCGCAGCTTTGCCCGCAAGCGCGGCTGGAAATCATTGAAGATGCGGGCCATTTCGCACCCGTAGAACAGCCCGCAGCCGTAGCCGGATTGCTGGCCGGTTGGGTGCGCAGCTTGACCCCAGACTTACAAAAGGCCACCTGATGACCGATGCCGACCGCATTCCTGATACCCCGCTGTTCGACCGCGCGCGCGCGAATGGGGGCTATGCCCTGAACAAGATGGCGATGGGCCTAAGCACGCCTGACGGGCGCGCGGCGTTCATCGCGGATGAAGATGCCTATCTGGACCGCTACGCCCTAACGCCAGAGCAACGCATGGCCGTGAAAACCCGTGACTGGGCCGAAATGGTGCGGCTGGGCGGCAACTTGTTTTACATTCTGAAAATTTCGGCTGTGGACCCGACCCCTATTCGTGAAATCGGGGCCGCACAGGCGGGTATGGGCCTGCAGGAATTTCTGGACACACGGCTGGGGAAAGTGACAAATGGCTGAACTGCTTGCAGGGCTGGGCACCAGCCATGTTCCGTCCATCGCGGCGGCGCTGGATAAAGGGTTGCGCAACAGCGACGAATGGAAGCCGTTTTTTGATGGCTATATCCCGGCGCAAAAATGGGTTGCGGACCGCAAACCCGACATCGCGGTGGTTATCTATAACGATCATGGAAATTCCTTCTTTCTGGACCGCGTGCCGACGCTGGCGCTTGGCGTGGCGGACACTTACCGCCCTGCGGATGAAGGGTGGGGGCCGCGTCCTGTCCCCGATTTTCAGGGCGCTGATGGTTTTTCCTGGCACTTGGCCGATTGCATGGTCGAAGGGCATTTTGACCCGCTGATCTGTCGTGAACTGGACGTTGACCACGGGCTACAGGTTCCGATGGAACTTGTTTTTGGCCGGCCAGACGCGTGGCCCGTCAAGGTTGTGCCTATTCTGATCAACACGATCCAATATCCGATTCCCACACCACAACGCATGTGGGATCTGGGGCGCCTGCTGCGCCGCGCCATTGAAAGCTACCCTACCGATGAGAAGGTCCTTGTCATGGGCACAGGCGGATTGTCGCACCAGTTGCAGGGCGCGCGCGCAGGGTTCATCAATCCGACCGCCGACCGCGAGTGGATTGCGCGCATCGGGTCGGACCCCGAGCGCTACCGCAGCATGTCACGCGAAGATTATGTTCAGGAATTCGGGTCCGAAGGGGCGGAACTTATCATGTGGCTGGTCATGCGCGGTTGCATGGATGAAACCGTCGCCACCCTTCATGACCATTACTTCGCACCCGCGTCCATGACAGGCGCGGGCATGGTGTTGCTGGAGAATAGCCGCTGATGTTCTTTCTGATGGTCTGCAAACACCATGACGGTCACGCGACCGCAGCAATGCGCGACACATTGCGCCCCAAGCACAGGGATTGGGTTGGCACTGGCGGTGACGGTTTGGCGGTGGTGCTGACCGGCAGTGCGCTTTGGGATGACGCCGGGCAGGGCATTGGCAATTTCGGCATCTTGCAGGCCGATAGCGAAGCGAATGCCCGGGCTTTTGCCGAAGGCGACCCGTTTTTCGTCGGCGGTGTGGTCCAGAACATCACCCTCACGCGCCTTGCCGACACATTCCGCGCCGACCGCATCATGCCCTTGTCCGTCACCTGACAGGGTACACCCGCGTTTCGCCAAATACCAAGGCCCCGAACATAGCGTTCGGGGCCTTGTGCATTGCAGCGGGCAACTGCTTTCAGGGGCGCGTTCTTATATCAATCAGCGCCGCCCCTTTGCGTGCGCGAATATGATCCAGCGCCGTTTTCAGCGCTTCGGCGAATTCCACATGATCGCCCGCGCGAAGGGCCAGCGCGCGCGATGCTTGCGCGACCAGTGTGAAATCGGGGCTGGGCGAAAGGTCGGTCAAGGGCACCTGATTGGCCTTCGCGGCATAGCCGTCAGGGTATAGCCCCACCACCGATTGGCGCACCGCACCCCATTCATTGTTGTTCAGAACCAATATCAGGATGGGCAGGTTCAGCGCCTCTGCGATCTGGTGGCAGGCAACGGGATTGGCGAACATATATGTCCCGTCCCCCATCGTCGCCAGAACCAACCTGTCCGGCGCGGCCAGTTGCAAGCCCATGGCCGCCGGCAATGACCACCCCAGACCACCGGCATGAGGTTCCTGGAACCACGCCTGTGCATGGGTCAGGTGCATGGGCGCCATCGGGCAGCCCAGTTCCGAAAAGATTGTCGCATCATCATCTTGCAAGGCATCGGACACCATACGCGCGATCTGTAGCTTGGTCATGCCCGGTGCATCATCTGGCCCTGACGCAGCAAGCGCGGCCTTGCGCGCCGCGCCATTGCTGGCGGCAACCTGTTCAAACCGCGCGGCCACGCCCGGACCGGCAGTATAGGCACGCAGGGCCTGTTCCAGCGCCAGAATCGCGGCCGCGGTGTCACTGGACAGTGTCATATCTGCACGGAAATTCCGGATTGGTGTGCGCTGCGACAGCGGGTTCGGGCCAATCTGGACGACTGTTGCATCTGGACGCGGCTCATGCGCTGCGGGCATCCACGGCGCCAGCACATCCAGGCAGATGACCAGATCGGCGCGCGCCAGCAACGGGCCACCATCTGCGGGGCTGGCCATCGGATGATCTGTGGCCAATGCAAGGCGGTTCGCCCAATACTGGCATACAGGGATCGCCCAGTCCCGCGCAAGCCGGTCAAGTGCGGCGAAACCCTGCGCATCGCCCGCGCCATGTTGCGCGAAAATCACGGGGAATTCTGCCTGCGCGATCAAGCGCGCAAGTTCGGCAATTTCATCAGGAGAAGCATGTGCCCCATGCGCGCGCATGCGCGGCGGCAAGTCCAGCCCTTCGGACGGACAGGATTCGCACAACACTTCGCGGGGAAGCGACACATACACCGGCCCCTTCGGCGTTGACGACGCAATGGCATGCGCCCTGTCCACCACATCGGGCACCTGTTCGGGGAAGCGCAGTTCATAATCCCATTTGCTGGCTTCGCGCACCAGCGATGACTGGTCGCGCATTTCCTGCCCCCATCCTATGGGAACGGTCCGCGCCCCGAAACGCCCCTTTTCGACAGTCGGCGTGCGGCCCGAAAACAACAAGATGGGCACGTTTTCCACATGGGCATTCAACGCCCCTATGGCGCAATTGGCCAAGCCCACATCAGTATGGGCAATAACGGCCTGTGCGCGTCCGGTAGCCAGATAATACCCGTGCGCCATGCCCATTGCTGCATGTTCATGCGGGATGGTCAGCGCATGCGGCAGCGGCATATCCTTGGCTGTGGCTTCGGCCAGCCCCTCAATAATTGGGGGGAAATCCGTGCCGGAATTGGCAAAGATGTAGTCCACCCCAACCGATTTCAGGCGCGCCAGAAGCGCAGCCCCTGCCGAAACTTGCGGCTTGTCCATGACATCCTCCTCCTGCGGTTGCGGGGCCTGACGTCATGCGGCCCCCTTGTCGTTTCGTCTGTGGTTGCACTATTCCCGTTCAGGCAAGTCCCAGCATGTACACAACGACCGGAAGCGTCGCGAAACTGCACACTGTCGCCACCAACAACCCATATGCACTAAGCTGTCCTTGCCCTGCCCGCGCCCCCAGCAGCGGAAAGATGGTTATCATCGGCATGGCAGAAAACAGCACGGCCCCCACGGCCATTGCCGCCCCCATACCGGGAAAAAGGCCTACAGCCCCCCAAACCGCCAGCGGGTGCAACATCAGCTTGCCCACAACCATCAACCCAACAACGGACATGCGCCCCTGTGCCGGCAGGCTGGCCAGCATGCCCCCGATCACCAACAGCGCCAGCGGCGCGGAAATGCGCGCCAGAAATGCAAGCGTGTCGCGGGCGACATCGGGCAGCGCAACACCGGAAAACGACACCGCCACCCCAACAAGAAGCGCAATCAGCAGGGGGTTGCGCAGCATGTCTGTAACAATCTTCTGGCGGGTTTGTCCCACATCGCCCTGACCCGCCAGCGCGATCAACACCAGGGCCAGCGGTAAAATAAGGACATTCTCAACAATCATGCAATGCGCCAGAATAAGTGTCGCCTGTTCAGCGCCCATCAGCGTCTGGGCAATTGGCAACCCCATGAAACCGCTATTGGCCATGGAAACCGCCAACCCCACAATCGCGGTCACACTGCGCGAAAGTGCCAGAACATAATGCGCGACAGCCATGCATATCAGCATGGTTGCAAGCGACCCCGCCGCATAGGCCAGCAGAAACCCCGTATCGAAGGCCACCTGTGCGGGCGCCCCGGTCAGCGCCAGCAAAATCAGCGCGGGCAGCGCAATACGGATAACCACCGTTCCCAGGGGTTGCACTGTCGCAGGGTCAAGGTAGCGGCTGCGTATGGCCATGAACCCCAGTCCGATCACAGCGAAAACAGGCAGGAATATCTCGATCAGGGTCATCTGTGGCATATCCTGCGGATGGTGTCAGAACAGGGCTTCAATCAGGATTTTGGCAGCAATCACGCCCAGAACAACCAGCATTGTCATGTCAAACACCTTGGGCGATGTTCTGCGCCCCAACCAGGTGCCCAGCGGCATGAACACGAAAACGATGCCCAGCGCCGCAAACCCCATGACCAGCCT
Source organism: Paracoccaceae bacterium (assembly GCA_017510335.1). Classification (GTDB taxonomy): domain Bacteria; phylum Pseudomonadota; class Alphaproteobacteria; order Rhodobacterales; family Rhodobacteraceae; genus Roseinatronobacter. Next base: position 47,177 of record JAFWNM010000016.1, on the reverse strand, counting down.
TTCACCTGTCATGATTCCCACTGACCAAAGCGCAGGTATCTGAATGGCCGTCATGGCGACAAAGAAAATCGATACGGTGCCGATGAACGCCTCTCTCGGCAGACGCATGGCATTGAGATAGGTAATGGATGCCGGCGCCGAAATTCCGGTGGCCCCTTGCAGCAAGCCCCCCATGGTGCCCGCCACACCGCTGTATTTCTCGGCTTGGGCGCGGCCCAGAACCCAGTCGGGTTTTGTCACCCGCAACGCAATATACCCAAGCACCGCAAAGGCAACCATCAACGACAGCGTTTCCTGTGGCAGCGACGCCAGCAGATAGGTGCCCAGAATGACACCCAGCATCCCGCCGCCCGCGAACAGAACCAGAAACCGCCGGGATAATGCCTTGTCGCGATAGGTCCATGCCTGCCAGACATTGCTTAGCAAATTCGGAACAACCAGAATTGCCACGGCGGTTTGCACGCCAAATACCATGGTCAGCGCGGGTGCGGCAATGATCGGAACGCCTGCGCCAATCGCGCCCTTCATGACGCCGCCCAGGGCAACAGCCAGAACCGCCAGCACGATACTTAACACCGCCATCCCCCCGAAGCCTGCAAGCGCGCACAAGATCAACCGCTGGCGCCCTGATTGCAAGCCCGCAGGTTGACCAGACAAGACGCCGATATTCTATGATAAGGGCTATATAATTATGTTTATATACAATATTTTAACTGATCAACGAAAAATACATAACAAGTTATCATTGCATTTTCCTTATAGCATGGTGCAGGTTTGAATTCTGCAAGGCAAGGGGGCAGGATGAAAACGCGCGATCTTGTTCAGGAAGATATCTCCATACTTTCGCTGCCGAATCTGCGGCATCTTCGGCTTCTTGATGTGGCAATCAGCGAGAATTCCTTAACTGCGGCCGCCAATAAGGTGCACATATCACAGCCCGCCGCCTCGCAAGCTGTGGCCAAACTGTCCGAGGTATTCGGCGCGCGCCTGATAGAACGCTCAGGCAACAACGTCACACCCACCCCCGAGGGCGAGATTGTCGTTCAGCGCGCCCGCAGGGCGTTGGAACACCTGCGCGCGACCGGGCCAAACCTGAAGGGCCGAAAACCCGCAGACCGTACGCAAACAGGCGATGCGCTGGTGCGCTATGCCAGCACGGCGCAACTTCGGGCCGTTTCCGCATTCGCGACATCCGGCAGTTTTGCAGCGGCAGCGCGAAAACTGGGGCAGGCGGAATCATCGGTGCAACGGGCATGCCGCGACATTGAACGCATTATCGGCGTCCCGCTTTTCGAAGGGGGGCAGCGAAAACGCTCTTTGACGGCTGCAGGGCAGCGCCTTGCCGAACAAGCCAGCCTTGCACTGAACGAAATCACACTGGCGCAAGCCGAACTGCGCGAACGCGCGGGCGTGTTTGACAGTCACATCGTCATCGGGGCCTTGCCGCTTGCGCGCACCCAGCTTGTGCCGCGCGCTGTAGTGAACCTTATGGCCCGCCACCCTGCGGCACGAATCGAAATCGTGGATGGTGCCTATGATGCCTTGGTGCAGCAAATGCGCCTTGGCGCTTGTGATTTCATCATTGGCGCGCTGCGCGGCCAGGACCGGCCAAAGGGCGTTCAGGAACGTCCGCTTTTCAAGGATTCGCTTTGCATTGTGGCGCGCGCGGGCCATCCGCTTGCGGGGTGCAAGGTGCAGGGGTCCGAACTGGCGCGGTTTCCGTGGATACTGCCCCGCCGCGACGCCCCTGCCCGCCACGTTTTTGAACGGCTGTCTGCCCAGCACGGGCTGGAAGACCCCGGGCGCGGCCATGTCGAGACAGGGTCGCTTGTCGTCGTGCGCGGCTTGCTGATGGAATCGGACGCATTAACGCTTATTTCGCTTAGCCAGATCGATTATGAATACACTCAGGGTTTGTTGGTCCCGCTGGATTTCCCGCTGGAGGATGCGCACAGGGTCATTGGAATCACCACACTCAGTTCCGCGCTGCCCAACCGCCTACAACAGAATTTCCTTGAGTTTCTTGAGGATTCATCGGCGCGCATCGCGTCAGGGCGAATCTAGCATATTGCGCAAAGGTTATGACCATATAGTGAAATCAATAACCATACTATCTCGCTATATTTGAAATTCGCAACTACATATGCATACATCGACATGGCGCCACCGCCCAGATAACTTATCGGGTGTCGCGGCCACAGAGGGAGGAAATCATGAATAACATTTACCGTCTTAAGGGCGCATTGCGCGCGACGACTGCGGGTCTTGCACTGGGTGGGGGGCTTCTTGCTGCCATTCCGGCGCTGGCGCAGACAGAACTGCGTTTGCATACATTTGTGGGGCCAAGCCACATCATCTACACCAACATTCTGGAACCCCTTGCCGCCGAGATCGAGGCAGAATCGAACGGGGAACTGACGCTGACGCTGTATCCGTCCATGCAGCTTGGCGGCGGCGCGCCCGAACTGATCCGTCAGGCGCAAGAAGGCACTGTAGACATGGTGTTCAGCCTGCCCGGCTACACATCACCGCAGTTCCCGCGCACCCAGATGATCGAACTGCCCGGCCTTGCGCAGGATGGTATAGAAACCACAGATCTGATGTGGAACCTGCTGGAAAACGGCTATCTGGACCCCGAATTTGACGGTCTGAAGGTTCTTGCCCTTTGGGCGGCAGATGATGCAGGCATCTATACCCGCGAAAAGCCTGTGCGTTCCATGGATGACATCGCGGGAATGATCCTGCGTTCACCCTCTGCTGCGCAGGCGGGGCAGATCGAGAAAATGGGCGGCACCCCTGTCGCAATGCCCATCACAGAATTGTATCCTCAGTTGGAACGCGGCGTGATCGACGGGGCGATGGTCCCCTTCACCACCATTCTTGACTTCCGCATGCATGAAGTTGCGAATTACTACACCATCCCGGGCCCCATTTTCGGACGGTCGCAATTCACAGTTGTCATGAATGAAGGCAGCTACAACAACCTGAGCGAGGAGCATCAGGCGCTGTTGGACCGCCTGACCGGGATCGAACTTAGCCAGAAGGCAACACAAGCCTATCTGGACCGCGCTGAAGAAAGCGTTGAATTCGTGCGCAATGACCCGAACAAGGAAGTGATCGAGCTGTCTGCAGAAGAACAGGCGCGCATCCTTGAAACGCTGTCCCCGATCTATGCGCAATGGGTTGAGGAAATGGAAGCGCAGGGCATTGACGGTCGCGCCATGCTGGCGGTTGCCGGCGTCAGCGTAGACTAAGGCAAGGTCATGCTGGCACAGATCGAACGCTGGTTCGAACGGTTCTTGCGGCTTATCGCATATGCGGGCGGTCTGGTGCTGGTCGGGCTCATGTTTCTGGTGATTTATGAAATCACCATGCGCTACTTCTTTGGTCGCCCCTTCCGGGGCGGCTATGAACTGACCGAACTGGCGATGTCGTTGATCGTTGCCTTTGGCCTGCCCTATACGGCCATTGTGCGCGGGCACGTCTCGGTTGATATTTTCGCACGCTGGCTGGACCACCCGTCAATGCGCTGGCTGACTGTGCTGGTGCATCTGACGGGGGCCGCGTTGTTGGGTTTTATCGCGTGGCGCGCCTATCTTTATGCAGCCGGAAGCCTGCGTTGGGGCGACATTACGAACATGATGCGCGTTCCCAAACATCCGTTCCAGTTTGCAGTGGCAATATCTGCGGGACTGTTTTCCATGGTGCTGCTGCTGGAAGCGGCCAAGGCACTGGCCGGACAGACTAAAGACAGACAGGACAATTCATGACACCCTTGATGGCCGGGTTAATCGGCTTTGCAGCGCTGTTCGGGCTGCTTGCCATACGCATGCCAATCGGGCTTGCAATGATACTTGTCGGTGCAGGCGGAATTGCGGTGCTGAATTCACCCGCTGCTGCAATGAATGTGCTTGGCGCGTTCCCGTATTCCTATTCGGCGGTCTTCAGCCTTAGTGTTGTGCCCTTATTCGTGCTGATGGGCGCGTTTGCAACTGTGTCTGGGATGGGCACTGGGCTGTATAAGACTGCGTATTCCTGGGTCGGGCACCGGCGGGGGGGGCTTGCGTCTGCTACAATCCTTTCCTGTGCGGGGTTTGCGGCATTGTCGGGGTCGTCCATTGCGGCTGCGGCCACAATGGGCAAAGTGTCGCTGCCGGAAATGGAACGCTACAAATATGACGCGGGCCTTGCCACCGGGTCAATCGCGGCGGGCGGGACATTGGGCATTCTGATTCCACCGTCCACCGTGCTGATCGTCTATGCCCTGCTGACCGAACAATCAGTGGGCCGGCTGTTTCTGGCAGGGTTCCTGCCGGGCTTGCTGCTGACATTGCTGTTCATCGCCACTGTCATTATTGTGACCACACTGAACCCGGCCGCCGGCCCAGTAGGCCCGCGGACACCCATGCGCGAACGCCTGAAGGTTCTTGTCAACTCCGGCGCGCTGATTTTCATCGTAACTATCGTGATCGGCGGCATCTACACAGGTGTCTTTACCGTGGCCGAGGCTGCGTCTGTTGGGGCATTCCTGACCTTCCTGCATGCGCTGTGGTCGGGCAATCTGTCGATTCAGCGGTTCTTCAAGGCGTTGCTGGACACTATCCGCACCACTGCGATGGTGTTCTTCATCCTGATTGGCGCGCATTTCTTCGCACCATTTCTGGCCCTGACCCGCATTCCGATGAACCTTGCGACATCTATCGGGGAACTGGCCGTGCCTGCACTGGCCATCTTGCTGATCATCATCGCGGTTTACATCGTGCTTGGCACCTTCATGGAAGGGTTTGCCATGCTGGTTCTGACAGTGCCCATTGTGCTACCCATCATCACAACGCTGGGCTATGACCCCATCTGGTTTGGCATTATCATGGTCGTCGTGGTGGAAATGGGGCTGATAAGTCCGCCGGTGGGAATGAATGTGTTTGTCGTCAAGGGCGTTGCGCAGCATGTCCCATTGGGCAAGATCTATCGCGGGATCATACCGTTCTGGATTGCGATGGCAGTCTGTGTGTTCCTGCTGATCCTGTTTCCGGACATTGCGCTGTATCTGCCCAACACAATGATGGGCCGGGGTTGATATACCGGAACTTCAGACGATTTATGTGTACATAGGCGCAGGAATTATTGCGTATAAGGGTTGATTGCATCATTTAATAGTGCATCTTGTATACATATTTGGACTGGAGGACGTTCAGAAGCGACTGGCCCACGGGCCAGTCGGCAGGGGGGGTCGAAAGCAAATCGCCATCGACCGCTTAAGGAAAGAAGTGCCATGTTTCAGGGAGGAGCAAACATGAAACGCAGATCACTGATGACAACAGTTGCCGCGCTTGCGGTGGTTATGGGCAGTCTTGGGGCCGCATCTGCCCAGGATGTTATCAAATTTGGTGCCGCCGCGCCAAAAACCGGCCCGCTTGCGGGTGGTGCAGATGTCACGCATTGGCCCGCCGTGCGCCTGTGGGTGCACCAGACCAACGAAGCGGGCGGTCTGCAGCTTGCTGATGGTCCCGCGCTGATTGAACTGATCGAATATGACGACCAGACCAATCCGCAACAGGCCATTCAGGCTGCACAACGTCTGGCAACACAGGACCGTGTGGATTTCATGGTCGCGCCCTATTCGACGGGTCTGAACCTTGCCGCAGCGCCGATTTTCAGCCAGCTTGGCTATCCGCAGATCACCGGCACCAATGTGACCAACCAGCAACCGGAACTGTCGGCGCAATTTCCCGGCATGTTCTTCGTGCTGGGCCGCACTGGCGTAATGGCTGAAGATACCGCCCAGGTTCTGGTTGACCTGCGCGAATCCGGTGACATTGGCAACCGCGTCGCCCTGGTCAATGTGGCCGATGCTTTCGGCATTGAAATGGCCGGCATTTCCCGCGCGGTTCTGGAAGACAACGGTTTCGAGATTGTCTATCAAACCTCCTACCCGCTGGGCACGCAGGACATTGCGCCCATCATCGACGGGGCCAAGGCCGCCAACCCTGATGCGTTCATCGCTTGGTCCTATCCCGGCGATACCTTCGCGCTGACCGATCAAGCCATCGTGCAGGACTTCGCGCCGTCAGTCTTCTTTACGGCTGTGGCAACTGCGTTTCCGTCCTATTACGGGCGCTTTGGCCAACAAGCCGAAGGCGTCATGGGCATGGGCGGCGTAAACCCTGATGACACCGCCTTTGCGGCCTTCGCAGCCGCACATCAGGACCTAAGTGGGCAAGGACCGGATTTCTGGGCATCTGCGTCAACCTATGCCACGCTTGAAATCCTTGGTCAGGCAATCGAGGCCACAGGGTCCAAGGACCGCGCTGTGGTCATGGAATACCTGCAGGACAATTCCAACACCTATGAAACCGTGCTTGGCCCTGTGCAGTTCAACGACATGAACGACAATGAACGCTACTGGACTGTCGGCCAATGGCAGGACGGCGTTTTCCGCGGGGTTGCCGCGCGCGGGCGTGACGGGGTGTCCGATATCGTCCTGAAAGACGGCTGGGACTGATAGACCGGCCCACGCGGCGGGGGCGCATCTGCGCCCCCTGCCCACTGCCTGACATGTCGCGAATGGAACAAGAATGTTTTTCATCCTGATAACCGGCCTGTTGCTGGGCGGAACCTATGCTTTAATTGCGATGGGGCTGAACCTGCAATATGGCGTTGCCCGCATCATGAACCTGGCTAATGGCGAAATGCTGGTTGCCGGTGGGTTTGCCGCATTCTGGGTCTATACTGCCGGTCAGGTCAGCCCGATTGCCGCGCTGATTGTGGTGGCGCCAGTGGCGTTTGTGGTGAACTGGCTGATTTACCGGATCATGCTGCGCCCGTTGGTCAAGCGTGCAAAATCGCGCGGAGCATTGGAAGTCGACAGTATTCTGGCCACGTTCGGGCTGTCTTTTGCTCTGGTCGGCATCATGAGCTGGATGTTCGGGGGCGGTTATTTCAACTATTCCTACCTTGCGCAACGCGTGGATATCTTCGGATCATCCTACGGGCAAAACCGTGTTGTGGCCTTCAGCATCGCATCCCTTATCGCGGCAGGGCTGTGGCTGTGGCTAAGCTATACGCGCGCCGGTCTACGCCTGCGCGCAGTCGCGGTCAGCCCGGAATCTGCGCGGCTGGTGGGCATTGATGTCACGGCAGTATCCGCGCTGGCCTTCGGGTTGGGCGGGGCTGTCACGGCAACCGGCGGGGCGCTGATTTCGATGTTCTTCACACTGGATGCATCCGTCGGTGTGTTGTTCACGATGAAGGCCCTAATCATCGTCATTATGGGCGGTGTGGGCGATATTCGCGGCACAATCGTCGCCGCGCTGATACTGGGTATTGCGGAAACATTCGTGGCGCGCGTCATCGACCCCGGCCTGACGCTGGCGGCCGCCTATGTCCTGTTTCTGGGTGTGCTGCTGTTCCGCCCCCAAGGCCTGTTCGGAAAGAAACCAACATGAGCACGCGCGAAATCCGAAACCTGATCCTGTCCGCGCTGGCCTTCGGGGTGGTGGCATTGCTGCCCTTCTATGACACCGGCTATATTCTGTCGATTGCCACAACCATGGCCATGTTTACGGTGCTAGCAACCAGCTGGGCGCTGTTTTCGGGGCCTACGCATTACATCTCATTGGCGACGGCGGCGTTTTTCGGGCTTGGCACTTTTGTGACAGGCTACGGGTTCCAGACAATGCCCTATTGGTCGCTGCCAGTGATTGCCGCTGTGCTGGGCGCGGGGCTGGCGGGACTGGTCGGTATGGTCACGCTGCGCCTGTCAGGGGTGTATTTCGTGATCTTCACGCTGGGCCTTGCGGAACTGGTGCGCCAGTTGGTCACATGGGTGCAGAACCGCACTGGCCAGCGCGGCATGTATGTCCTGACATCGATTACCGAACGCGACATTTACTGGCAGTTGCTGGGCATGGCGGCGCTGGTGTTTCTGGTGGGCTGGCTGATCGGGCGGTCGCGGCTGGGGTTCGCGCTGCGCATCATCGGCAATGACGAAACTGTGGCCAAGCATTCGGGCATCAACACGGCGCTGGCCAAGGTGCTGCTGTTCATGGTGTCGGGCGCCGCGGCGGCCACAGTGGGGGCTATGCTGGCACCACGATACATCTATATCGAACCTTCCACAGCCTTTGCGCCGATCCTGTCGTTTCAGGTGGTGATCATGGCGCTTCTGGGGGGAACGGGGCGGCTTTGGGGGCCGCTTGCGGGGGTGATTCCGTTCACACTGCTGTGGGAATTCATATCACGCCACGCCCCCAACCAAACGCTGTTGCTGTTGGGTCTGGCATTCTTGCTGATCGTTTATGTGCTGCCGGGCGGGGTTGTGGGCCTTCAGGCGCGGTTAAAACGCCGGTTCGGGCAAGGGGGGCATTGAATGGCACGCGTCGTTTTGGAAGTGCGCAATGTGACCAAACGCTTCGGCGGGCTGGTTGCCGTGAATGACATGAGCTTCGATGTCGCAGAGCATGAGGTTCTGGGCATCATCGGCCCGAACGGGTCAGGTAAATCCACGATGATCAACATGATTTCGGGGACATTTCCGCCCAGCGCGGGAATGATCCGGCTGAATGGGCAGGACGTGGCGGGCAAACCCGCGCATCGCATTGCGCAAATGGGGGTTGCGCGCACCTTCCAGCTGGTGCGCCTTTTGCCGGAACTGACTGTCATTGAAAATGTCGTGGCAGGGGCCGCATTCGGCCACCGCCGCCGCTGGACGGGCGAGGCAGAACGCTATGCCCGCACCCTTCTGGAACGTGTGGGCCTTGGGGCTGTCATGAATGTGCCGGTGTCGTCGCTGACCTATATCAACACCAAACGGGTGGAACTGGCGCGCGCGCTGGCCTGCGAACCGGAAGTTTTGTTGCTGGATGAATGGCTGGCCGGCTTGAACCCCACCGAATTGCAAACCGGCATCGACCTGATCCGGTCCTTGCGCGATGACGGGCGCACCGTCATTTTGGTGGAACATGTCATGGACGCCATCCGCAGCTTGTGCGACCGCTGCGTGGTCATGTCATCTGGCACCAGAATCGCCGAGGGCACGCCCGCCGATGTCTTGTCGGATGCCGATGTCATCCGCGCCTATCTGGGGGCTGATGAAGATGCTTGAACTGCATGGCCTAAGTGTCACCTATGGCAAACACCGCGCGCTGGACGGGGTCAACCTGTCCATGAAACCGGGGGAAATTGTCGTCATTCTTGGCGCGAATGGTGCGGGCAAATCCACGGTTCTGAAATCCATCGCCGGCATTTGCGAAGGCGCGGTCACCGGCGCCATGACCATGAACGGCGAAAACCTGCTGGGCCTGCCGCCGCATAAGGTGGTGGAACGCGGCGTGGCGCTGGTGCCCGAAGGGCGCGGCGTGTTCGGTGACCTGAGCGTGCGCGAAAACCTGATGCTGGGCGCAAACCCGAACCGCGCCCGCGAAGATGCGCAGGCCAATTACGACCGCCTGATCGACCTGTTCCCGAAGCTGGCGGAACGCGCGGGGCAAACTGTGCGCACCATGTCAGGGGGCGAACAGCAGATGGTCGCCATTGGCCGCGCGATGATGTCGAACCCGACAATCCTGATGCTGGACGAACCGTCACTTGGGTTGTCACCGCTATTGTCCAAGGAATTGTTCCAGAACCTGAAGGCCGTACGCGAAGCGGGGCTTGGCATTTTGCTGGTGGAACAGAATGCCCGCCTTAGCCTTGGGATTGCGGACCGTGGCTACCTGATCGAAAACGGCGAAATTCTGCGCGAAGATCGCGCGGATGTGCTGCGCAACGATCCGGCTGTTCAGGCGGCCTATCTGGGCGGTGGCGCATCCAAAGCTGCACCAGCCCAAGCGGCCAAACCTGCCGCGCCCCCCGCGCGTGTCGCCCCCCCTGCGGTCACTGTCCGGCAAAAAGCGGCAAGCACGCAATCGGCAGCGCAGGTGTCAGGGCTGGATATTACCGCGCTGGTGTCACGCGCCACGCAGCAATCGCAGCCCGCGCGCCATGCAGCCGTCAGCGCTGCCCGCCAGCCGGCCAGGCCCGAACCTGCCAAAAGCGGCAAATCCACATCTGACCCACTGCGCAAACTGCTGTCCGAGATGGAGGACGCAGCGCGCGCCGCACGCGCACCCGACACCGGCACGCAAAGCACATTGCCCCCGCTGCGGCCCACATCGCGCCTGTCGTCCATGCCAGCGCGCAGCGCGGCCGCGCCGACCACCGCTGTGGCATCGCAACCCGCACACCACAGTCCCGCACCGGGCGGCAAGGTGGACATCTACCGCCGCCGCCCCGGATCATCACAATTCGATCGCACGGAGAGATAACATGCTTGATGCGAAACACCCCAAAACCCTGCGCGGAATGTATATCGGCGGCCAGTGGGTCAAGGCGGCGCGCAACTTCGCCGACCTGAACCCCAATGACGGCAGCCTGTGGGCCGAAGCGCCCGACGGCACGCGCGCAGACGCCCGCGCCGCGATTGAGGCTGCGCATAAGGCATTCCCGGACTGGGCCGCCACCAAATACACCGAACGCGCCAAGCTGATGCACCGCATTGCCGAGGTGTTTGAACGCCGCGCCCCCGATTTCATTGCCGCAATTCAGGCCGAAGGCGGCGGGTGGTATGGCAAGGGCGCGTTTGAGGCGCATTACATCCCCGAAGTATTCCGTTCGGCGGGGGCAATCCTCTATGCTGCATCGGGCGAAATCATGCCCAGCGAATACGGCAAACTGTCCACCGCGCAGCGTGTCCCCATGGGGGTGATTTCCGTGATCAGCCCATGGAACTTTCCCGGCATCCTGACGGCGCGCGGCTTTGCCTTCGCGCTTGCGTCCGGCAATACGATTGTTCTCAAACCGTCCGAGGATACACCCTATCTTGGGGGTCTGTTCTTTGCCGAGGTGCTGGAAGAAGCAGGCATTCCCGCAGGTGTGTTCAACGTCATCACCTGTTCGCGCGAGACGGTTGCGGAAATGGGCGACGAGATGATTGAAAACCCGCTGGTCAAGGGCGTGTCCTTTACCGGCTCCACGCCTGTGGGCCGCGCGATTGCCGCGAAATCCGGCGCGCATCTGAAAAAATGCTGTGTGGAACTGGGCGGCAAGGACAGCCTGATCGTGCTGGAAGATGCCGATATGGAACGCGCCACGCAGGCCGCCAATTTCGGCAGCTTCATGCATCAGGGCCAGATCTGCATGAGCGTGGAAAAAGTGCTGGTGCATGAAAGCATTTTTGACGAATTCTTGGAAAAATTCGCCGCCCGCGCCGCGAAGCTGAAAGTGGGCGATACCGCAGACAAGTCCAATGTCATCGGCCCGCTGATCAACGACCGGCAGGTGGCCCGCGTCAAGGCGCAGCTGGATGACGCCATTGCCAAGGGCGCGCAGGTTGTTGTCGGCGGCGGCGTCAAGGGCCGCTTCGTGGAACCCACCATCCTGACAGGCGTAACCCCTGACATGCTGATCTATCAGGACGAAACATTCGGTCCGGTTGTGCCGGTCATCCCGTTCCGCACCGACGAAGAAGCCATCGCCATCAATAACGATACGGAATATGGCCTGTCCGCCGGTGTCATGACCAAGGACGAAGCGCGCGCCCTGTCCATTGCGCGGCGTCTGGAAACCGGCATGTGCCATGTGAATTGCTCATCGGTGAATGATGAACCGCATGTGCCCTTTGGCGGGTCCAAGGCGTCGGGGCTGGGGCGGCATGGCGGGCGCTGGTCGGTTGAAACATTCACCGAAACGCGCTGGATCACGCTGGACCGTGGCGGCCGCCCGTTCCCGCCGGTGTTCTGATATGGCAGACCTGTCATCCAGCCTTGCCATGGTGCCGCCCCTGCTGCTTGCGGGCAAGCGTGTTGTCGTGCTTGGCTCTGGCAGTGGTTTGGGGCGGGCCGTGGCCTTGCACGCCGAATGCGCCGGTGCCGAAGTGCTGGGCGTGGATGATCGCAAGCTGTTTGACGGGCTGGCCGCGCTTTATCATACAGACCTGCACGATCCAGCCGCGCTTGATGCGGCAGCGGCAGCCTTGCCTGATGATATCGACGCGCTGGCCCTTCTGGCCGATCCGGGAACCGGCGGCCCTGAACAGGTATTGGCGCGCAGGCTTCTGGCACCGCGACATCTGGCACAGGCCCTTGCCCCCAAACTGGCCCATGGGGCCGCCGTGCTGGCCTGCGCTGCGCCGCCGCATTCGACATGGCACGCCAAACTTGGCGAAACGCGCGCTGCAATGGCGCTACGCTGGGATGATCTGGGCGGGTTTGTCGCGCGTTGGGGCCTTCTGGCCGAACCCGACCGCGCGGACCGCACAGCGGGCTGGGCCATGCAGGCGTGGGTTATGGCGCAGCGCAACCGCTGGGCAGACCGCAACATCCGGTTGAACGCGTTGACCCCTGCCAGCCATGACGGGCGCTTGCCGCCCGATATCGTGGCCGAAGGCGGGCAGGATGCCGCATCAGGCACGGACACCGCCGCACGCGCGGCACTATTTCTGCTGTCGGACCTGTCACAGGGACTGGCAGGGGCCAATCTGGCCGCAGACGGGGGGCTTTGTGCCCGAATAATGACCAGCCTGGACGGGCTTTGACAGAAGCGACGCTGGCGAGAGAGGACCAAGAGGATGACAACTATTTTCTGGATCATCGTACTGATCGTGGTGGTGGCCGCGCTGGTGGCGCTGGCCGCTGCTTTCTATGAACGCGCCAGCAACGCGGTCAGTCTGGTGCGCACCGGCATTGGCGGGCGGCGCGTGGTAATCGAAGGGGGCGTGCTGTCGCTGCCATGGTTTCACGAAGTGGCGCGCGTCAATATGCAGTCCATCCGGCTGGATGTGCAGCGCACGGGCGAACATGCCCTGATTACCCGCGACAGGTTGCGCATTGATGTGGGCGCGGAATTCTATTTGTCGGTTCCCCCCGAAGATGCCGCTGTGGCCCGCGCGGCGCAGGCCCTTGGCCGCCGCAGCTTCCAGCCCGAAGAATTGCGCGCCCTTGTCGAAGGTATGTTCATTGACGCCATGCGCGCTGTGGCGGCGCGGTCCAGTATGGACGACCTGCACGAAGCGCGTGCCGAATTCGCAAGTGCCATTCGTGATGCCATTGCCCCGCATGTCACCCGTTATGGCCTGCAACTGGACGCGGTTGCCCTGACTGCACTGGACCAGACACCTTTTGCGGCGCTGGACGAAAACAATGCCTTCAACGCCGAAGGTTTGCGCAAACTGACGCAAGTGATCGCCCAGTCCAAACGCGACCGCGCCGAGATTGAGGGCGAAACCCAGGTCAGTGTGCGCCGCGCCGCCATGGAAGCCGCCCGCCGCCAACTGGACATTGATCTGGAAGAACGCCGTGCCGAAATTGCACAGGCCCAGCAGGTCGAAGCGCTGATGTCCGCCCAGATCGCAGAAGTCGCCCGCGCGAAAGCAGACGCCGAACGCGCTGCCGCAGAAGCACGAATTCACATGGAACAGGGCATTCGCGCCGCCGATATTGCCCGCGAACAAGCCATCCGCGAAGCTGAAATCACCCGCGCCCGCGCACTGGAAATCGCAGAACAGGACCGCGCGGTGATGGTCGCCAACAAAAGCCAGGAAGAAAGCCACGCCATGGCCCAAGCCGATCTTGCGCGCGCGGATGCTGTGCGTGCGCAAGAAGCCGTCGAAACCGCCCGCGCCGAGGCCGAAGCCCATCGCCGCCGTGTGTTGTCGCTGATCGCCGCCGAGGCAGAGGCAGAGGCCGCAGCGCGCCGCAGCGAGATTGCGGCCGCCGCCAATCGCAAAACCGCAGCCGACAGGCTGGAAACCGCAGATCTGGACGCACAGGCCCATCTGAAACAGCGCCACGCCGAAACCACAGCACTGGAAGCGCGCATCAGGGCCGAAAACAGCAGATCACCGGAATCTCTCGCCCATGAGGCCGAGATGGCGCGACTGGAAGCCATGCCCAAAATCGTGGCGGAAATGGTCAAGCCCGCTGAGAAGATCGGCAATATCAACGTCACGCAAGTGGGGTCCGTCGAAGGGTCGCGCGGGGCTGTGTTGCAGGCACTGGAATCAGTTCTGGAACAGACCATCCACGCACCGGGCCTGAACCGCCTGCTGGAACGGGTGCATGATGATATTCGCTATGACGACACACGCCGCCGCAGGCGCGAGCAAGAGGACTAAGTTCACCGCCAGCCGGTAAAGGGGGTCGTGATGGATGGCACAGTGTCAAACCGGCAAGGCGCGCGCACGCACGCCCTGCGCGCGCAGATCGCCCTGCGCCAGCGAATCCTGAACGGGGATTATCCCGGCGGAACGCGCCTGTATGAAGTGTCGCTTGCCGAAGAACTGGCCGTTTCGCGCACCCCGGTGCGCGAAGCCCTGTCGCGGCTGGCCGAAGAAGGGCTTTTGGTGCGCACAAGGTCCGGCGGGTTTGTTGTGCGCAGCTTTGCCGTTGCCGATGTGCTGGACATGATCGAACTGCGCGGCGTTCTGGAAGGCACTGCCGCACGGTTGGCAGCAGAACGCGGCCCATGCCCCGAACATATGTCGAAAATCGAATGCCTGTTGGGGCAGCTGGATTCCTGCTTTCACGCAAACCCCGAAGACACGGATCTTGACAGCTATTCCCAACTGAATGACGCCTTTCATCTGGCATTGGCAAGACTGGCCGGCAGCAAGGTGCTTGAAGAAGAAATCGCGCGTGTGGTGCGCCTGCCCTTTGCTGCACCATCAGCATTCCTGCCCTACAAGACACAGATAGAAGCGCTGGTATCCACACTTGCGCCCGCCCATGCGCAACACCACGCCATGATCGAGGCGATCACCGCACGCCAAGGCACCCGCGCCGAGGCATTGGCACGCGAACACACAGGCGCGGCCCGCGCCAATGTCCAGCAGATTTTTGCAGTCCATACGGCCCAAGGTCCCCAACTTGCGGCGCTGGGGCTGGTGATCGGGTAACACTGGCGTGTATACATGAAACTTATGTTTCAGGCGAAAAATTGATTTTTATTGCTATTATCCTATATCTATGTATTCATCAACGCATCTCGCGGGGAGGGGACGATAGTGAACACCAATCATGTAACACCGGCATCAGACGATATTCTTGACAACTGGTCGATCGAGGTCATGCCACGCACAGCCGCCAAAGTGCCGGATTTCCGTGCATTGCTGCCCGCTGGCACGCGCGTCTATATCGCGCATATCGACGGAACCCCGATTGCAGAAATGGTCGACACCGCCCGCCGCCTGCAAGCCGAGGGGTTCACCGTCATGCCGCATTTCCCCGCAAGGTCCATCCCGGATTTGGCCACACTGAAGGACTGGATTGACCAGTATCGTTCAGAAGCGGGGGTTGATCAGGCGCTGGTGCTGGCGGGGGGTATTCCCAAAGCTGCGGGGGCGTTCGCATCCTCAATGGATTTGCTGCAAACCGGCGCGTTTCAGGACGCGGGCTATACCCGCCTGCATGTCGCTGGCCACCCGGAAGGCAACCGCGACATTGACGCCGATGGCGGGCATGAACAAACCGACGCCGCCCTGCGCTGGAAGCAAGCCTATGCGCGCGACACCGGCGTGGATATGGCCATTATCACCCAGTTCGCATTCGAGGGGCAGCCCGTTTTCGACTGGATCGCACGACTGCGCGCGCAAGACATCACCCTGCCCGTTCATGTGGGGCTGGCCGGTCCGGCAAAACTGCAAACCTTGATTAAATTTGCCATTGCCTGCGGTGTTGGCCCGTCGCTGAATGTGCTGAAGAAACGGGCGCGCGACCTAAGCAAACTTCTGGTGCCCTACACCCCCGACCAGATGTTGCAGGAACTGCGCGATGCACGCACAAGCCAACCCGCGAACATGCCCGATCAGGTGCATTTCTTCCCGCTGGGTGGTATCAAAACCTGTGCGGAATGGGCGCAACAGCAAAACGCAGGCCGCTTGCGCCGCGTTGTCGGATAAAGCGCATATACCCGCTGGTATATAAGAAACGATTGGGGAAAGCAGATGGTTAAATTGGACAAAGGGCGCGTGGTAAAAGCGCCCGACAGCTTCTTCATAGATGGCGCGTGGGCAACCCCGCAAAGTGACCGCAGGCTTGATGTCATCTCGCCGGTGACCGAAGAAAAACTGTTCAGTTACCCAGAGGCAACCGCGGCCGACATGGACCGCGCCGTTGCAGCCGCGCGCCGTGCCTTTGATGATGGTCCGTGGCCGCGCATGCCGGCACAGGAACGCGCGGCCTATCTGCGCCGTGTGGGCAGTTTGATTACTGCGCGGCTGGATGAAATTGCATGGGCATGGACAACGCAGGTCGGTGCGCCCATCAGCCTGACGCGCAAACTGGTTCCGCAAAATGCCACGCTGTTCAACCATTATGCGGACCTGATCGAAACCTACCCATTCATTGACCACCGCCGCCGCGATGACGGGGGCGAAGTGCGCGTGTTGCGCGAACCCGTGGGCGTTTGTGCGGCCATTTCGCCATGGAATGCGCCCATGGTGTTGCTGTCTTACAAGATTGCCGCAGGGCTGGCCGCAGGCTGCACGATGGTGGCCAAACCGTCACCGGAAACGCCGCTGGAAGCCTATATTCTGGCCGAATGCATTGAACAGGCGGGCCTGCCGCGCGGGGTGTTCAACCTTGTCCCCGCGGGGAGAGAGGCGGGCGACCACCTGATCCGTCACCGCGATGTCGAGAAAGTGGCCTTCACCGGATCAACGGCTGTGGGCAAGCATATCATGCGGGTCTGTTCCGACCGGCTGGCGCGGGTGTCACTGGAACTTGGCGGCAAATCCGCGGCCGTGCTGTTGCCAGACGCCGATTTCGCCAAGGCATTGCCCAGCCTGATGGTTTATTCCATGCCCATAACAGGGCAGGTGTGCTTTTCGTTGACGCGCCTTCTGGTGCCAGAAGGGCGCAAGCGCGAATTTCTGGACATGTTCCTGCCCGCCGTTCAGGCGCTGAAACTGGGCGACCCTGCCGACCCAGCCACCCAGATGGGGCCGCTGGCCATGGGCCGGCAGCGCGAACGGGTTGAAGGGTATATCGCAACCGGGCGCGCAAGCGGGGCGACATTGGCCTGTGGTGGCGGGCGGCCACGCGGGTTTGACAAGGGGTTTTATGTCGAACCGACTGTGTTTACCGATGTCACCCCCGACATGGCAATTGCACAGGAAGAAATCTTCGGGCCGGTCGTGTCCGTCATTGGCTACACCGATGAAGACGACGCCGCGCGCAAGGCCAACGCCACGCCCTACGGGTTGAACGGCGCGGTCTATTCGGCAGACCCCGAACGCGCCTTCGCGTTTGCACAGCGCATGCGCACAGGCGGTCTAACCGTGAACGGCCTGATCGTGGACCCCAAACATCCGTTTGGCGGATACCGCGAATCCGGTATGGGCCGCGAAGGTGGGCCTGAAGGGCTGGAAAACTATCTGGAAGTCAAAACCGTGCATATGGCGGGCTAGGGTTAATGCTTACGGGCACCCCGGAACTGCACAGCGAACGGCTGATCCTGCGCGCGCCCTACGCGCAGGATTTTCCGTTTTTTGCGGCCTATTTCATGTCGGACCGCGCGCGTTTCACCGGCGGTCAGCCCGATAAAATTCTGGCGTGGAACCGTTTTTGCATCACGCTGGGACATTGGGCCATGCGCGGCTACGGGGTGTTTGTGCTGGTCCGCCGGGACACTGGCGCGGTCATTGGGGCAGCGGGGCCGTTCTTTCCCGAAGGTTGGCCAGAACCTGAAATCGCCTGGCAGTTATGGGACGGGTCTGCCGAAGGGCACGGGTTCGCTGCGGAAGCTGCGATTGCGACGCGCGCGCATGTCTATAACGATCTGGGCTGGACAACCGCCGTGAGTTTGATCGCGCCGGAAAACCATCGGTCTGCAGCGCTTGCGCAGCGGCTGGGATGCACGCTGGAAGGGACGCACCCGCACCCGCATTTCGGCCCGCTGGACATATGGCGGCATCCGCGCAGCTGAACGCACTTACGCATCGTCAAAGCGCAAAACCTGTGGTGTGGTTTGGCGTGAAGGGGGCGGAATGACCAAGTGCGAAATCAAGGCCGTAGACCGCGCACCCTGAACTGTTGCCAGTTTAACGGCTATAGGGGTCTTTCGCGGTGCGGTCTTGCGACAACGACTCCCGCCCTTGTGTGGCCAGATGTTCAATCGCGTCAGCCAAGTGGATTTCAGCGATATTATAGTCGCCACGCCCCACCCGAATTTTATGCGCTTCCAGCAAAACATCTGCGTGGGTAAACCCTTGGGGTGGTTCAAACCTGTAGCTGGCCAGTTCGATCAACAGGCCCAACGGGTCCTTGAAATAGATCGAATCCATAAATCCGCGATCCTTGACGCCGCTATGGGCAATGCCGCGTTCATCAAGGCGCCCCACGGCCTGACTGAATGTGGCCTTGGATACCGCAAAGGCCAGATGATGCACACAGCCAATTCCGGTAGGGGTGCGCGACGGGTCGGGCTTGCGGGACTCGTTGGTAAAGATGGTAATCAACCGCCCGTCACCGGGATCGAAATACAAATGCCCTTCATCAGGCGAATCAAGATTGGGCTGGTCGAACACGAACGGCATGCCCAACACACCTTCCCAGAAATCAATCGACGTCTGCCTGTCGGCACCTATGATGGTGATATGATGAACACCTTGGGATTGCAGTTTTCGCATGGGGTTTCCTGTCATCGTTCTTGTCACAACACAAACCTAGCAGGAAAGGCCCCGCTGTCACGCGTTTGCAACCCACACCCTGTTAAACGCCCAACACAGCCCCGACCGCGCGCTTCCATCGATCATATCGCGCCTTGCGCGGCGCGTCTTCCATTTGCGGGGTAAACTGGCGCTCCACCGCCCACCCCTTGGCGAATTCCTGCATGCCGGGCCAGACGCCCGCATGCATGCCCGCCAGCCATGCCGCGCCCAGCGCAGTTGTTTCCAGCACTTGGGGCCGGTCAACAGGGGCCGCGATGATGTCAGACAGAAACTGCATGGCATAATCATTCGCTGCCATGCCGCCATCCACGCGCAAAACGGGCTGCGCCCCTTCGCGCGCCCAGTCCGCCTGCATTGCTTCCAGCAGGTCGCGGGTCTGGTAGCCCACGGATTCCAGCGCCGCGCGGGCAAATTCCGCAGGGCCGGAATTGCGCGTCAGTCCGAAAATGGCCCCGCGCACCTCGGGCTTCCAATAAGGGGCGCCAAGCCCCACAAATGCGGGCACAAGAACCAGATCCTGGGACGGGTCCGCAGTTTCGGCCAAGGCCTGCGTTTCAGGGGCCGCGCGAATGATCTTGATCCCGTCGCGCAACCATTGCACGACAGCACCGGCAATAAAAATGGACCCTTCCAGCGCATAGGTGGGCGTTCCGTCCAACTGGTAAGCAATGGTTGTCAGCAATTTATTGCTGGACGCCACCGGCGTTTCGCCTGTGTTCAGCACTGCAAAACACCCTGTCCCATAGGTCGATTTCAACATGCCCGGGGTAAAACACGCCTGCCCGATTGTGGCGGCCTGCTGGTCGCCCGCAACCCCAAGAATGGGAATTTCACGCCCGAACAGGTCGGCGCGGGTGGTGCCGAAATCTGCGGCGCAATCACGCACATCAGGCAGCAATTCCATCGGAATATCCAGCAACCCGCAGATGGTCTGACTCCAGCGGCCCTTGTGAATGTCATAAAGCATGGTGCGCGCGGCATTGGTTGCGTCTGTGGCATGCACGCGCCCGCCCGTCAGGTTCCAGATCAGCCAACTGTCCACAGTGCCAAAGGCCAGTTCCCCCTTGCGCGCCCGGTCGCGCGACCCGTCAACTTGGTCAAGAATGTATTTGACCTTGGTAGCGGAAAAATAGGGGTCCGCCAAAAGACCAGTGCGCGCCGTTATCATTTGCTCATGCCCGTCAGCACGCAATTGCGCGCAGAAATCAGCGGTGCGGCGGTCCTGCCAGACAATGGCGTTATGGATAGGCTTGCCGGTTTTGCGGTCCCAGATCAGCGTCGTTTCGCGCTGGTTGGTAATCCCGATGGCGGCAATATCGCTGGCGTGAAGGCCCGCCTTTTCGATGGCCGCGCGCGCCGTTGCGGCCGTGGTTGCCCACAAGTCTGACGGATCATGTTCCACCCAGCCCGATGCAGGATAATGCTGCGGGAATTCTTCCTGCGCGATTGCGGAAATCTGCATCTGCGCATCGAAAACTATGCCGCGGCTGGATGTCGTGCCCTGATCAAGCGCAAGTATATAGCCCATGCCTGTTGTCCTTTCGGCGGTCAGATAGAAGATGGCCCTGCAACACAGAAAGTGCCCGCACCTGTCGCACCCCATCGTAAACAAATCATTTCGTATATTCGAGAGGCAGAAAACCTGTTCCCGTTCAGGTGCAACGCGCCTTGGCGAACCGCGCGACACTTGCCCGGCGCAAGGAATTGGACGAAGCAGTGTCGCCACTGCTTCGTCCTGTGGTCATGGCTCAGGGCCGAAAACACGCAGCCCTGATGCTGTTTGTCATTCTGTCCAGCGACGGATCAGTTCGTCATATGCGACAGTCATCGGGGTGCCTTTTTCATCGTCCAGTTTTGGCCAGGGGGCACCGGGCTGTTCCAGCCAATAGGCTTCGTCGCGCGGCTCGTTCAGGGCTGGCCCGAATTCACCTTGGACGCCTGCACGTTCCAGACGCGCCATGACAGCTTCTTGCTGGTCACAAAGTGCGTTCATGGCTTCTTGAGCCGTGCGCGCCCCTGAGGATGCATCCCCGATATTCTGCCACCACAGTTGTGCCAGACGCGGATAGTCGGGCACGTTGAACCCGGTATCCGTCCACAGGTCGCGTTCGGGCGAACGGTAGAATTCCACCAGACCACCCAGACGCGGCGCACGTTCGGTGAAACTGTCATGCTGAATCGTGGATTCGCGCACGAAGGTCAGACCATAATGCGACTTCGCCACATCCACGGTTTTCGACGCAATGAACTGTGCATAGAGCCAGGCAGCCTGCGCACGGTCTACAGGGGTGGATTCCAGCAAGGTTGCCGAGCCCACGTCCTGATAGCCAACCTTCATGCCTTCTTGCCAATAGGCACCATGCGGGCTGGGGGCCATGCGCCATTTCGGGGTGCCATCGTCATTCATGACTGGCAGACCTTCTGCCACCATGTCGGCGGTGAACGCAGTATACCAGAAGATCTGCTGCGCGATATTGCCCTGCGCCGGAACCGGACCGGATTCAGAGAAGTTCATGCCGTTTGCTGAAGAGGGTGCGTAATTCTGCAGCCAGTCCACATATTTCTCAATCGAATAGACGGCAGCCGGGCTGTTTGTTGCCCCGCCACGCGCGACGCAAGACCCGACAGGCTGGAAGTTGTCATTCACACGCAGGCCCCATTCATCGACCGGCACACCATTGGGCAACCCAAGGTCGGACGCACCGGCCATGGACAGCCACGCATCAGTGAAGCGCCAGCCAAGGGACGGGTCACGACGCCCGTAATCCATGTGGCCATAGACTGTTTGTCCGTCAATTTCGCGGCCAGTGAAGAAGGCGGCGATGTCCTCATACGCAGACCAGTTGACCGGAACGCCCAGCGGGTAGCCATATTCGGCTTCAAATTCAGCCTGAATTTCAGGGTCCGAGAACCAGTCATACCGGAACCAATACAGGTTGGCGAATTGCTGAACCGGCAGTTGATACAGCTTGCCATCCGGTCCGGTGGCCATGCTTGTGCCGATGAAATCATCCAGATCAAGGCCGGGGTTGGTGACAGACGCGCCGTCGCCTTCCATCCAGTCAGTCAGGTTGCGGGTTTGCTGGTAACGCCAATGCGTGCCGATCAGGTCCGCGTCATTGATATACATGTCAAAGACGTTTTCGCCGGTTTGCAACTGCGTTTGCAGACGTTCCACAACATCGCCTTCACCAATCAGCGTATGGGTCAGGTTGATGCCCGTCATCGCGCTGAAGGCGGGCGCCAGCACATTGGCTTCCCATTCATGGGTGGTCAGGGTTTCGGACACGACATTGATCGTCATCCCGCGGAAGGGCTCTGCGGCCTCGATGAACCATTGCAGCTCGCTTTCCTGCTCCTCTCGGGTCAGGGCCGACATATCGCCAATATGTTCGTCAAGAAACGCGATGGCGGCGTCCATATCGGCAAATGCCGGACTTCCCATCACGGTAAGCGCCATTGCCAGCGCAGTTGATGTTTTCAGTAGTCGGTTCATGTTATATCCTCCCTTGGATTGAACCTCATTTCAGTCTTTGCATGTCCGGGCCTTCAACGGGCCTCACTCCCTCGGTTCGGACATGCGCTTGTTTGCGCGCTTTATACCCAGCGAAATACCGCCATGGCATACAGCGCGCAAATTCCCAAAGCCCACCATTGCGGCAGACCACTGATTGCCAGCCAGCCCGCGTTGATGAAGGCCGACCCCAGAAGTGTGATAAACAGCCTGTCCCCGCGCGTTGTTTCTATCATCAAGACGCCACGTCGTGGGGTTTCAGGGTATTTGATGCCCAGAAAAGTGAAGATCAGCAGCAGGCAGGCGATCACGATGAAGAAGATTGCCGTGGGCTGCGTCCATGCCATCCAGTTCAGGTTCATTGCAACGCCCCCCTTAGACGCGGCCCAGGGCAAAGCCCTTGGCGATGTAGTTGCGGACAAAATAGATCACCAGCGCGCCAGGGATGATGGTCAGCACCCCAGCCGCACACAACACCCCCCAATCAAGGCCCGATGCCGAAACCGTGCGCGTCATGATCGACGCAATGGGTTGCGCGTTCACTGCCGTCAACGTGCGCGACAGCAGCAGTTCCACCCAAGAGAACATGAAGCAGAAGAACGCCGCCACCCCGATGCCCGATGCGATCAGCGGCATGAATATCTTGATAAAGAAGCGCGGGAAGGAATAACCGTCAATATAGGCGGTTTCGTCAATTTCCTTGGGCACCCCGCGCATGAACCCTTCCAGAATCCAGACAGCCAGCGGCACGTTGAACAGCGTATGCGCAAGCGCCACAGCGATATGCGTGTCAAACAGCCCGACGCTGGAATACAGCTGGAAAAAGGGCAGCGCGAAAACAGCAGGCGGGGCCATACGGTTGGTCAACAGCCAGAAAAACAGATGCTTGTCGCCCAGAAACCTGTAGCGCGAGAAGGCATAGGCAGCAGGCAGCGCGACCGCCAGCGACAGGATTGTGTTCATCACCACATAAGTGATCGAATTCACATAGCCCATATACCAGGATGAATCGGTCAAAATGACGCGGTAATTGTCCAGTGTTGGGTTTTGCGGCCATAGTGTGAACCCGCCCAGGATTTCGCGGTTGGTCTGCAGGCTCATCTTGACCAGCCAATAGATGGGCACCAACATGAACAGCAGATACAGCACCATCACGACATGCCGGGTCTTGATCTGTGGAAGCGCAAGCTTGCGCGCAGCAGGGGTGTAAGTGTCGGTTGTTACAGCCATTTTACCGGCCCTCCGCTTTGTCCAGATTGGTCATCACGGTGTAGAACACCCAAGACACCAACAGGATGACCAGGAAATACATGATCGAGAACGCCGCAGCCGGACCAAGATCGAACTGCCCCAACGCCATTTTCACAAGGTCGATCGACAGGAAACTTGTCGCGGAACCGGGGCCACCGCCAGTGACGACAAAGGGTTCGGTATAAATCATGAAACTGTCCATGAAGCGCAGCAAAATGGCAATCAGCAACACGCCTTGCATCTTGGGCAATTCAATATAACGAAACACCTTCCAGCGGCTGGCCTGATCGATCTTGGCAGCCTGATAATAAGCCTGCGGGATGGATTGCAGCCCAGCATAGGCCAGCAGCGCAACAAGCGACGTCCAGTGCCAGACATCCATGATAACAACTGTCACCCAAGCATGGACAGGGTTGCGCGCATAATTCCAGCTTACCCCGATCTTGTCCAAAAGGTAGCCAAACAACCCGATATCGGTACGCCCCAGAATTTGCCAGATTGTGCCGACCACGTTCCATGGAATAAGCAGCGGCAGCGCCATCAACACCAGACAAACCGAGGCCCAGAACCCCCGTTTCGGCATGCAAAGCGCAATCGCAATACCCAGCGGAATTTGAATCGCCAGAATGATGCCCGAGAACGCCAGTTGGCGCCCAAGCGCCGCATGCACGCGGTCCGACGTCAGCACGTCGCGGAACCACCCCAGCCCTTCCCAGAAAAACACGTTATTTCCGAACGTGTCCTGAACAGAATAGTTAACAACTGTCATCAACGGAATGACGGCCGAAAAGGCCACAAGCACCAGCACCGGCAACACCAGAAACCATGCCTTGTTGTTCTGAACCTTGTCCATCAGACGGCCTCTCTTTGCGGGGTGGCTTTGGAATGCACCGGCAGCACGCGCCAGTCATCGGCATAGACACTGATGCGGTCCGGCGCGAATATCAGGCGGTTGGCATCAGCGGGAACGGGCATGCCTTCGGGCAAAATGGCGTTGACCGGCTGGCCTTCGAACTCTGCGCGCAAAATCTGGTGGCGGCCCACATCCTCGATCCGGCGGATGGTGACGGGCAGCCCTTGCGAACCGCTGGAAAGCGTAACAAATTCGGGGCGAATGCCAATCTGGACCTTGCCACCCGGCGCGGTGTAGCTGCCGCCAAGGGCCACAGCATGCCCACCACAATATGCGACATCACCCGACACTTCGGCGTCAATCAGGTTCATACCCGGCGAGCCGATGAAATACCCCACAAACGTGTGTTCGGGCGTGTCGAACAGCTCCTCGGGGGTGCCAAGCTGCACCACCCGCCCGTCATGCATGACCACGACCTTATCGGCAAATGTCAGCGCTTCGGTCTGGTCATGGGTCACATAGATCATGGTGTGACCGAATTCATTGTGAAGCGCCTTCAGCTGGGTGCGCAGTTCCCATTTCATATGCGGGTCAATGACAGTCAGCGGTTCATCAAATAAAATCGCGTTCACATCCTCGCGCACCATACCCCGGCCAAGGCTGATCTTCTGTTTCGCATCTGCTGTCAGTCCGCGCGCCTTGCGCTTGAGCAGATCCTGCATGCCGATCATGCCCGCGATCTGCTGCACACGCGCAGCAATATACGCAGGGTCCATACCGCGATTGCGCAGTGGAAAGGCCAGGTTGTCCCCCACTGTCATGGTGTCATACACCACTGGAAACTGGAACACCTGTGCAATGTTGCGCGCCACTGTATCCTGATGCGTCACGTCGCGGTCCCCGAACAGGATGCGCCCGCGCGACGGCACCAGAAGGCCGGAAATAATGTTCAGAAGCGTCGATTTCCCACAACCGGAAGCCCCCAGAAGCGCATAGGCTTCGCCGTCTTTCCAAACGTGATCCAGCTGTTTCAGCGCGAAATCATCTTCGCTTTGCGGATTGGGCAAGTAGGAATGCGCCAGATTATCAAGTGTTATTTGTGCCATGTCCCCTCCTCCCCTCAGGCCGCAGCGGCATAGGCTGCGGGCGCGACCAGTTCGCCATGCTCGCTGAAGACATAGACATGCGCGGCGTCCAGCCAAACCGTGATCGGTGCCCCGAATTCCAGATGATGGACACCATGCATCAAGCCGACCCAGCGATCGTTTCCATGATCCAGATGCACGAAGGTTTCCGATCCAGTAATCTCGGTCACGCGCAAGCGACATTTGAAATGCAGTCCGTCATTGCCCAGTGCGGACAAATGCAAGTGGTCCGGGCGGAAGCCCGCAGTATAGGTTCCGTCCTTGATCGCTGCCAGACTGCCGGTCGCGGCCGCTGTCTGCCCGTCACCAAAACTGATTTTGTCGCCGATTTTCTGAATGGTGGTAAAGTTCATGGGCGGGTCAGAAAAAACCCGCGCAGTCGTCGCATCCTTTGGGGCGCGATAGACTTTTGGTGTTGGTCCGAATTGTGTGACCCGCCCTTCCCACATGGTGGCGACATTGCCACCCAGCAACAGCGCTTCTTCCGGTTCGGTTGTTGCATACACAAAAATCGCGCCGGATTCTTCGAATATGCGTGGGATTTCGGCGCGCAGTTCCTCGCGCAGCTTGTAGTCAAGATTGGCCAGCGGTTCGTCCAGCAACACAAGACCTGCATCCTTGACCAGCGCACGCGCCAGTGCACAGCGTTGCTGCTGACCACCAGACAATTCCAGCGGCTTGCGCGACAGCATGGACGACAGCTTCATCAATTCCGCTACGGCACGCACTTTGCGGTCCATCTCGGCGGGGGACATGCCCATCAGTTTCAACGGCGATGCAATATTGTCGTAAACGGTCATCGACGGATAGTTGATAAACTGCTGATAAACCATTGCAACCTTGCGGTCCTGAACGCGCATGCCTGTGACATCGCGCCCTTCCCACAAAATACGGCCGGTGGCCGGCACGTCCAGGCCCGCCATAAGGCGCATAAGTGTTGTCTTGCCCGACAATGTCGGCCCAAGCAGCACATTCATTGTGCCGCGTTCCAGCGTCAGGTCAGTGGGGTAAATATGGGACTGCCCCTCTACCACCTTCGAAACCTGCGTCAACACCAGTGACATATACTCTCCTCCCCAGGAATTCTTGTTATTCTGCGGCGCGCGCCTCGGACGCTGCATGCCCTGCCATCCAGTCAGCCAGGGCTTCAACCTGGCGGGGTTCCAGACGCAAGCCAAGCTTGCTGCGCCGCCAAAGCACGTCTTCGGGCGTGCGCGCATGTTCTCGCGCCATCATCCATTTCACCTCTGCCTCGGTCAGGGTCGCGCCAAAATCGCGCCCCAGATCCTGCGCTGATGCGGCCGTTCCAAGAATTTCGCGCGCCTCTGTTCCATAGGCGCGCACCAGACGTCGCGACCAGAAATCAGTCAGAAACGGATAGTCGCGGTGCAAACCCTCCACCAGATCCACGACACCATCATGCGCAAAATCCCCCCCCGGAAGCGCCACACCCGCGGTCCATCTGCCCTTGTCCAGCGCCAGCACAGTGCCGATCTTTTCCAGCGCAGACTCGGCCAGCCGCCGATAGGTGGTAATTTTTCCGCCAAACACATTCAGCACGGGCGCACCTGCGGATTGGTCGATTTTCAGCGTGTAGTCGCGCGTCGCGGCCGTGGCGGAACTGGCACCGTCATCATATAACGGACGCACCCCAGAATAGGACCACACCACATCATCTGCGGTCACAGGGCGTTTGAAATACTCGCTGGCAAAGTCGCACAGGTAGTCGCGCTCCTCGTCGGAACACACGGGCACAGTTGCAGGATCGGCATGTTCCGCGTCCGTGGTGCCGATCAGCGTAAAATCCTGTTCATAGGGGATTGCGAAAATAATGCGCCCATCTGCCCCCTGAAAGAAATAGCATTTATCATGGTCATACAGCTTGCGCGTAACAATATGACTGCCGCGCACCAGACGCACCTTTTCGGCGCTGTTCAGGCGCAACTTGGAATGGATGATGTCGCCAACCCACGGGCCAGCGGCATTTACCAATATCTTGGCGCGCAGTATTTTCGTTTCTGTTTCGGTTTTGACCGTAACGTGCCAAATTCCATCCTGCACCTGCGCAGACACAACTGCCGCGCGCGTCAAAATCGTGGCCCCGCGCGCTTCGGCGTCGCGTGCGTTCAACACGACAAGGCGCGAATCCTCGACCCAGCAATCGGAATATTCATATGCTTTTGCAAAGCGCGGGTGCAGTGGCGCACCTTCAGGTGTGTCTGTCAATGACACTGTGGATGTGCCCGGCAATATCTTGCGACCGCCAAGGTGATCATACAAGAACAGGCCCAGCCGAATAAGCCATGCAGGCCGCCGCCCCTTCATCCATGGCATGAACAACGACAGCAATTTTGATGTTGGAGTATCGCTTTCGAAGCGCATATCCTTATGATAAGGAAGAACAAAACGCATTGGCCAACTGATATGTGGCATGGCCCGTAACAGCGTTTCACGCTCAATCAGCGCCTCGCGGACCAATCGGAATTCAAAATACTCCAGATAGCGCAACCCGCCATGAAACAACTTGGTCGAGGACGAGGACGTTGCCCCTGCCAGATCGCCTTTCTCGGCCAACACAACAGACAACCCACGCCCGACAGCATCGCGGGCAATACCGCAACCGTTGATCCCGCCGCCTACAATCAGCAGATCATGGACATCATTCCCTGATGTATCAGGAAGTTGTTCGCGCGGCATACGCCCTCCAAACCGGTTGTCGAACCCTGCCAACACTTAGACATAAAGAAACATAACGCGCAAGAAATTATCTTTTTTGCGTTATAATTATTCGCTTTTCTTCAAACGAAAAAATTAAAGCGCTTTGTTTTTATTATGTTCTGTATTGTATGTTCGCAGATCCGGCAGATATGCTGAAAACGAAAATGCGCGCCATGGGTGCACCGAATCAAACCGCGTGGAAGGAGGGGGCAGTGTCCCAGAATATGCGTTTGCCCGAGATACTGAATATCGCACGGCGCGATGGCCGCGTAACAGTCGAAGGGCTGGCCGATCATTTCAACGTCACACTTCAAACCATACGGCGCGATTTATCCGAATTGTCCGACCAAGGCAGGCTGGAACGTGTGCATGGCGGCGCGGTAATGCCGTCCACCATCGCAAATATCGGCTATGAGGACCGTCGCGGCCTGAATGATGGCGCCAAGGCCGCAATTGCCGCGCGTTGCGTGCAGGACATTCCGAACGGGTCTTCGGTATTTCTGAATATTGGCACCACCACCGAAGCTGTCGCGCGCGCCCTGATGGGGCATAGGGATATCATGGTGCTGACCAACAACATGAATGTCGCCAATATTCTTGTCGACAACCCGAATTGCGAGATCATTGTCGTTGGCGGATTGCTGCGCCGTTCAGATGGCGGACTGGTCGGAACCGTGACAATGCAGGCCATCGGTCAGTTCAAGTTCGATCTTGCGGTTATCAGTTGTTCCGCACTGGACGAAGACGGCGACATGCTGGATTTCGACATTCAGGAAGTGGGCGTAAGCCAGACCATTCTGAAACAGGCGCGGCGCAGTTTTCTGGTTGCCGACGGCTCGAAGTTTCAGCGCCGCGCGCCCGCGCGCATCGGGTCGCTGGCGCAAGTGGACAGTTTTTATACCAACACCACCCCGCCCGCCCCCGTTCTGGCAGCGTGCCATGGCTGGGGCACGCAAATACAGATCGGACCCAGCCCGCAACGCCGCTAAGCGCCCAAGCGGGCAGCTACAGGCTGTTGGGGTCGATATCCACCCAGACCAGCCTGTGCCGTGTCGGTGGCGCGTCAGGGTTGCCAAGCAAGGCAGCTTCCGGCGCATCCGGCACGGGCCAGAACACCCCTGACGCAGTGACCTTCACGCCCCTTGCGGGTAAAATATAACTTACGCGCAGGTTGCCCGGCCCCGGAACCTGTGGCCAATATACGGTATCCTGCGCATGTGGCCCCTGATGGTCGCGGCTGATGTCTGACTGCGCTGCATGCACTGCACCGTCACTGGCAGGGCGCGGGTCCTGCACTGCGGGGTGGGCCAGCAAATCTAGCATCGCTTGCTGCATTCCGTCCCCGTCCAAGGGGTCAAGGTTGCTTCCCCCCAACAAGGCAAAGGGCGCGTCCGGTGGCGACATGGGCAAAGCACCGTCCAGAAAATGCGTCCAGAACGCTGTTTCGTCATGGTTGCGGTGCAGGTTCCGGTCACTGGCACCCCCAAACACGGGCGGGCCAGCCTGATACACCAGCATATGCATCCGCCGCCGGTCGGGAATTTCCAATGCGACATCCCAATGCCCTGTGCTGGACAACCGCTGCAGGGCATTTCGCGCAGGGTCCGGCATGTCCCCGTTATCACCATATGGACTAAGGTTGTCGGGAAGATCGCGCCAAAGAAATTCGCTGAAGTCACGGCTATGATCGGGCAGAACCGGAAAACGCGACAGGATGGCAAGCGCTTTCTGGCCCGCGAATTCACCATACCCCTGGGTGTCATCCGGTCCCGCGCTGCGACCATCCCCCGTCATGTCCAGCCCCGTGCGCACACCCGCATTTGACGGAAACGCAAACACATGCGTCATCATGTGGCCATGGCTGGCGATCAGGTCACGAAAGGCGCGCAAGGTGACATCGCCATGGTCATGATCCAACCCCGACAGAACCAGCACATCGGGCGCGACATGCGCAATCAACCTTGCCTTGGCGGCAGGCGCGAGCGCATTTTCCAGAACATCGCGCAAGGCAAGCCCCGGACCACGCCCGCCCAAATCCACGCGCCAGAAAGCCAGGCGCAAATCGTTGGTTGGACTTATACCTTGGGCCGCAACACTGCTGGGCCCAAGCGCCCAGATCAGGAATATGCAGACCGCGCTGGCAAAGGCACCGAGGCTTCTGCATCCGCGATACGCCGACGCTGCACGCGAATAAGCTGCGCAACCCGATACATTGCAACCCCGCGCATGACCAGACTGACCGGCACAAAGGCCCATAATGCGACACCCCAAACCAGTGACAACGGCGTTTCAAGGGTCAAGGGTTGCACCAGCAAGCTGGAAATATGCAGCAAGACCGGCAAGGAGAATGGCAGGATAATCCCTACCAAAATGTTAATTTGCCCCTCCCGTTCCAGACGGTGGACAACATCAATACCTTTGGTCGGGTCAAAATTGGGCAAATTGACCCACACATTCAACACAGAACTACGATTGGGCCAGTAGCGCAGGTAAACTGCGGCCAGAAACCCGACCAGACCAGTTTGCGCCAGAACAAACGCCACCGACGCTGCAGCCTGAACATTCGCTTCGTGTTCCAGCGTCAAGCCAGCAGGCAGGGCGGCGCGCAGCATACGAACGGGGCTGAAATTGAAATCAAGCGCCATGCCCAACCACATCGCAACTTGCGGGACATGCTGCCCCTCTTGCAAACTGACAGCGCGCTGCATCAGTGTCAGGGCCAGCACAATGGCGAATAACAGGCCGAACCGACCCCGATTATATGGTTTGGCATCACGGAATTCGATAAGGCCGGGGTGGCGGGCCGTGTATTCCACCACCACCACAACCCCCGCAATCAAGGCAATTAGCGTCAGGCCCTGCGAAATATCAGGCGAGATACCGGGCAAAAGAAGTGCAGGCACCAGAATAAGAACGACTACCGAAAACCCGCGCAGAAATGCGCTTGCCACTTGGGACATGGACGACCTGCTACCTTGCCTTATGCCGCGCTTTTCCGACGATGCGGAGCGCTTGTTTCCGACAGAACGCGAAATTTCCAGCTTGTCTGGAAGCGCCCGCCTTATTTTTGCCACAAAGTTGCCCATTTTCCGCCATCCTAGCAAGTCCCTTTTGAATATTGCGCAGTGCTGTGGCCATTTCACGGTCGAACTGTCGCGACTTTGCATCAAATTTGAGGAAAAAAGGCGGCACCCGCTGGGGGTGCCGCCTGTAAAAAGCCGTATTCTTCTGGATATGGCGTAATCAAACCCAAGGACGGGACTGATTTGCCTGCGCCTCAAAGCTGTCAATTGCAGATACTTTTTCCAGTGTCAGGCCGATATCATCCAGACCATTCAGCAAACAATGCTTCTTGAACGGGTCAATCTCGAAGCTGAATTGCTGCCCGTCCGCGCTGGTCACTGTTTGCGATTCGAGGTCGATGGACACGCGCGCATTCTCGCCCTTGCGGGCGTCATCCATCAGAATATCAACATGTTCCTGCGGCAAGACGATCGGCAAGATGCCGTTCTTGAAGCAGTTATTATAGAAAATATCGGCAAAACTGGTGGAAATCACACAGCGAATGCCGAAATCCAGCAACGCCCAAGGCGCATGTTCGCGCGATGACCCACAGCCGAAATTATCACCTGCGACCAGGATTTGCGCCTGACGATAAGCTGGCTGGTTCAGAACGAAATCCGGGATTTCATTGCCATTATCGTCAAAACGCATTTCGTCAAACAGGTTTTTTCCCAGCCCTGACCGCTGGATTGTTTTCAGGAACTGCTTGGGGATAATCATATCCGTGTCGATATTGACCAGCGGCATAGGCGCTGCAACACCGGAAAGCGTGGTGAATTTGTCCATCGTCATCTACCTTTCGTTCATTATTGCATGGGATGGCGGCATATCAGCCATGTCGCCAGTTTGAATTTGGAATGGCTGCGGGCGCGTGTCGCGTTTGCCCGTCATCCATTCATAGACTTGCTCAATCTGGTCGGCCTTGCGCGCCCAGGTGAACTGCGTGCGGACCAGATCGCGCGCATTCGCACCCATTTGCGGCAGGGACCGCGGGTTGTCACAAATCGCCGTCACTGTCTGGCGAAATGCGGCAATCAATTCGGAACGGCCCGCCATCGGCACCTTGAAGCCGGTCCCGGCCGTAACCAGTTCGCCGGGGCCTGCATAATCACACACAACGGGAACAACGCCCAGCGCCATGGCCTCCACCACGACACCACCGCCGAACTCCCGCACCGAAGGAAAGGTCAGCAAATTGGCACGCGACAGGACCGCACCCACACCGGAATGGTCCAGCCAGCCATGCAAGGTAACGGCCCCTTCCAGCGCGTTGTCCTGCACCATCTGGCGCAGGGTTTGTTCCAGCGGGCCATTTCCCACAATATCAAGTGTCACGCGCCCGGCCTGCAACAGCGGCAACAGCGCTTCAATCAGCATGTCAGGCCCTTTATAGGGCACCAGCCTGCCAACAAAGCAACACCGCAACGGGCCTGAAATATCCTGAAGGGTGGGGGTGCCCAACGCATCCGGGGTCACACCGTTTTCAGGGATATAGACGCCCCGTTCCTGCCCATCGGTCCCCAATTCAGTCAGGGTATGGCGCGATCCGGCGATAAGCGCGGCAGTATTTCGCAACATGCGCGTCCGCCCCGGCAACAGACGATACAGGCCGCGCACATAGGACAGCCATTCGCGTTCGCGTCTGCGTTCTGCGTCGAACCCTGCAGGCCAGGGCACACCGCCATTCAGCGGACCCAACACGAAAGGCACCCCCGCACGCGCACATTTTGCGGCCAACGAACTGTTTGCCGTCGGGCTTAGGGGGGTGACGCGGTGCACAATGTCATAATGCCCGGACCGAATGGCCGCGCCAAATTGCTTCCACACCAGCCGTTCGAAATAAGGATAGCTGAGCGAGGCAAGCGCGGTCAGCATTGTCCAGCCCTTCCCTTCGCCCATACGCAGCCATGACGCCAATGCCCAGACGGGCCGCGCCAGCGCTTCGCTGTCGATGGCCGTGAAATCCTGCCCTTCGACCAGACCGGCACGCAGAACTGCATCACGGTTGCGCACCTGCGTAACCAGATGCACATCAGCCACCCGCCGCAGCGCGCTGGCAATCTGCCACCCCACAAGGGGCACGCTAACCCATTCAGGGTTAGCGGCTTCGGCAATTACCAGAACGCGCGGGCGCGGCCCGATGCGTGACACCTGACTCACCCGGTCAGAACCGGCTCGCCCGTCAGTTCACGCACATCCGTCAAACGGCCCGTGATCGCCGCAGCGGCAGCCATCGCAGGCGACATAAGATGTGTGCGCCCGCCACGACCCTGACGCCCTTCGAAATTGCGG
Organism: Paracoccaceae bacterium; assembly: GCA_017510335.1. Lineage (GTDB taxonomy): Bacteria > Pseudomonadota > Alphaproteobacteria > Rhodobacterales > Rhodobacteraceae > Roseinatronobacter. The sequence continues at coordinate 13,638 of JAFWNM010000016.1, read as the reverse complement.
TTGGACGTGGCCGCGCAGCGTTCGCCCGGCGACAACTGGTCAGGGTTCATCGCCAGACACATGGAACAACCCGCAAGGCGCCATTCAAAACCGGCATCAATGAAAATTTGCGCCAGCCCTTCTTCTTCGGCCTGCGCACGCACCAGACCGGAACCGGGCACAACCATGGCCCGCAGCCCAGACTTGATTTTCTTGTCCTTCAGAATGGCCGCAGCGGCGCGCAAATCCTCGATCCGGCCATTGGTGCATGACCCGATAAACACAGTGTCAATTTCGATATCGGTCAGTTTCTGGCCGGGCTTCAGGCCCATATAGTCCAGCGCGCGGCGCACAGCATCGACCTTGCCCCCGCTGAAATCTTCGGCGGCGGGAACGCTTGCGGTAATGGGCAGCACATCTTCGGGGCTGGTGCCCCATGTCACAACTGGCGCAATGTCTTCGCCGCGCAGGGTGATAACCTTGTCCCAATGCGCGTCTTCATCCGATTGCAGGGTTTTCCACCACGCAAGTGCCGCATCCCATTGCGCGCCTTTGGGGGCATGCGGGCGGCCCTGCACATAGGCGAAAGTCTTTTCATCCGGCGCGATCAGGCCCGCACGCGCGCCGCCCTCGATGGCCATGTTGCACACGGTCATGCGCCCTTCCATCGACAGTTCACGAATGGCCTGCCCGCAATATTCAATCACATAGCCGGTGCCGCCAGCCGTGCCAGTCACCCCGATCACCGACAGGGTAATATCCTTGGCGGTCACGCCGGGGCGCAGGGAACCGGTGATTTCCACCTTCATATTCCTGGATTTTTGCTGGATCAGCGTTTGCGTGGCCAGAACATGTTCCACTTCCGATGTGCCAATCCCGTGCGCAAGCGCCCCGAATGCGCCATGTGTCGCCGTGTGGCTGTCGCCGCAAACAACCGTCATGCCCGGCAGTGTCCAGCCCTGTTCCGGCCCTACGATATGCACAATGCCCTGACGAATATCGTTCACGGGGTAGTAGTTCACCCCGAATTCACGCGCGTTCTTGTCCAGCGCATCCACCTGAATACGGGATTCAGGGTTTTCAATGCCGTTTTCACGGTCCGGTGTGGTGGGCACGTTATGGTCTGGCACGGCAATGGTTTTTTCCGGCGCCCGCACAGTGCGGCCCGTCATGCGCAGCCCCTCGAAGGCTTGCGGGCTGGTCACTTCATGGACCAGATGACGGTCGATATACAGCAGGCAGGTGCCGTCCTTGTCCTGATGGACAACATGGGCATCCCATATTTTATCATAGAGGGTTTTGGCTACAGTCATGGCGATCTCTCTTGCAATCAAGGGAATTGGCGGTGCTGAAAGGGGCAGCCCAAAGGCTGGAAAGGGCAGATCAGCGCAGTCGTGCCAGCACAGACCGGTTTTCACGCTGAAAGCGTTGCGGCAGGCGCGCATGGTCTGTCATGTCAAAATACCGTTTCATGGCCGTTGTCATACGCCCGAATCAAACCGTAAGCAACGCTTCACGCTTGATGGCTCGTGCAATTTCTACGCAAAAAGTGACCGTATCGCCGCCATCGGGCCATCTGCATGATTGAGAAACCACCAGCATGGTGTTAAATTGGGGTGGTCAACTTTTTACACATCAGGAGGACAGTTCTCTGTCTACCACAGAACCTACCGCTTTAGCGGCCCGCACGGCACCCTCGGCACCTGCCACCTTAAGCAGTGATGCGCTTCTGGAACTGGTTCTGACCTCGCTTGACGATGATAAAGCCGAAGACATTGTTACCATCGACCTGCGGTCGAAATCGGCCATGGCCGATCATATGGTTGTGGCATCCGGTCGCTCCACGCGGCAAGTGGCGGCTATGGCCCAAAAACTTATGGACCGGCTGAAAGAAACCTATCGCCTGACCGCCCGCGTCGAAGGCAAGGAAACTGGGGATTGGGTGCTTATCGACACAGGTGATGTCGTTGTGCATATCTTCCGCCCTGAAGTGCGGGAATTCTACCAGCTCGAAAAGATGTGGCAGGATGCAGGCCTTGTGCCCGCCACCTGATGCGCCTGCATATCTGCGCCATCGGGCGCATACGAAAGGGACCGGAACGCGCATTGATAGATGACTATCTTGCGCGCTTTGACCGCACAGGTCGCGCCCTGTCACTTGGTCCCTGTCTGGAACACCAACTTGATGACCGCAAGGCCACGACAGCCGCCGAACAGGCGAAACTGCTGGATCGTGCCCTTCCTGCCGGCGCCGAAATGGTCGCGCTGGATGAACGCGGCCCCGTCCTGTCATCACGCGAATTTGCGGCGTATATTGCCGCACGGCGCGATGCAGGCATCAGCGACATGGCGTTTGTTATTGGCGGCGCGGACGGGCTGGACCCCGAATTTCGGGCAAGATCGCACAAACTGCTGTCCTTCGGGGCCATGGTCTGGCCCCATATGCTGGCCCGCGTCATGCTGTCAGAACAGCTATATCGCGCTGCAACAATTCTGTCCGGAAGTCCCTACCACCGCGACTGAAACACCCTGGGCGCGCGCTGACGCAAAAAACGTGCGGGCCACAGCCCTTACCATTCATTCCCGTTGCGTTTGCCCAGCTTCTCGACAAGGTAATCGATCAGCGCGCGCACCTTCGGTTGGGTATAGCGCCCGGCAGGGAACACCGCATGCATGCCCTGAACATCACGCGGCAGGTCAGGGATGACATCCTGAACCAACCCGTTTTTCATGGCCTGCGCATACAGAAAACTGGGCAGATACGCGATTCCCAGCCCGTTCACAGCCGCATTCAACAAGGATTGTCCGTCATTCACAGAAAACCATGTGGCCGAACGCACCTGACGCACCTCGCCTGACGGGGCCATGATACGCCAGACCGAACTGGCAGCATTATGCGAATAATACAGCAAACGGTGATCGTTCAGGTCGTCAATGCGTGTGGGCTGTCCATGCTCTGCCAAATACGATGGCGAGGCGATAAGGCGTTGTGTCGTTTCACAAATCTTGCGCGCGCGCAGGCTGCTATCGTCCAGGTCACCCATGCGGATGGCCAGATCAAACCCTTCGGAGATCAGTTCGACATAGCGGTTCTTCAACACCATATTGACCGATACATCAGGGTAACGCTCCAGAAACTCGCCCAACAAAGGCGACACATGGGTGGCGCCGAAATCCGTAGGGACCGCAATGCGCAATATTCCCGACGGCGCAGACTGCATTGATGTAACAAGATTGTCTGCCTCACCCGCATCATTCAGCACACGCCGCGCACGATCATAATAGGCAAGGCCAATATCAGTGGGACTGACGCGCCGCGTGGTGCGGTTCAGCAATCGCGCCCCAAGCCGGGCTTCCAGCGCGGAAACATGCTTGGACACTGCCGATTTCGAAATCCCCATCTTCCGCGCGGCGTCAGTGAATCCGCCCTGATCCACCACCGTGGCAAAGGCTTCCATCTCGGTCAGTCTGTCCATCATCACGCCCCGTATCACCAGTTTACACTAGCCCTTCATCACGGGCAAATCGGGCAAGAATGGGGTAGCGGCGGGACATAACCGCGACAATGGGGCGTTTTCATGCCAATTTCCGCGCCCATGGCAACAGAAGAACCGCAGGTGGCGCGCGCATCAGGGGCCGCGTGTGGCCTAGCCGGGCACATGATGTGCCCGGCGGGGTGGGTGGGCGGGGCCTCACGCGGCCCCTTTTCAGTCCGGTGCGTTCAGCGCCCGCAACAGGGCCGCCGAATGCCCCGCGCCCAATATCCAGCCCTCCTCGCGCAAAATGTCGGGCGCGGCGTCTGGCGCAAACAGCGCTGCCATATCGGACTTGTGCAGCGCACGCGCCAGCAAATCCACTTGTGCCGCGTCCTTGCAGGAATATCCCTGCGCCACACGCACTGCGGCATCAATCAACGACAGGTAGGTTTCCACCAGCACAACTGGCGCATCTGCCCCCTGCATGGGCCACACGGCCAGCGCATCCCCGTAATCCGCGCGCAAGGCTGCCAGATGCGCCATGCCCAGCAGGCTTTGTGACCCGACAGAACCAGTGGTATAAAGCTTCCACATCGGGTGCGCCCCCGAACACAGCGCTTCGGCGGCGCGCAACTCTGCCAGTCCGTGCCCATGTCGCGCAGTGCCTTTTTCCGGCAGATCAGGCAAATCGCGCCCCGAAGGCCGGCCCCAGAACGGGCCTGTCCCGGGAAACTTGCGGTTGATTTCGGCCGCCACCTCGAAGCGGTTATTCCCGTTGCGTGCGTCATCGGTGATATGCCGCGCCAGCCAGTCCCAGACGGCCAGCGCACTGGCCTGTCCTGTCAGGTGCTGCGCAAACCCGCGCGGGAACCCGAACCCGATGTCAAACGCCACCAAAATGCGCGCGCCTGCAGCCAATCCCGCATTGATGTGCAGGCGCAACATGTCCATGGCCTGCGCCCGCGTCGCCAGGTTTTCAGGTACGCCGCCCCCTGCCCCCGCAGTGCCAATCCAAATCGAATCCGCGCCGCGTTTGGGGGTGGAATTGGCGGACCAGTCCACCACCAAAACCCGGTCAAAACGTGGTGCCGCGCCACCTGCTCCGGTCCCGGACATCATCCCCCCGCCAGACCTTCCGCCACACTCAGGTCTTGCAGTGTGTTTATGTTGAAAAACGGGTCGAACGGAACAGCGTCAAATTGCGCGAGACCACCGTGTTGGCTGTCCACCCAGTGCGAAACCTTGCGCACCCCGCCCCGCAGCGCAGCGCGCAGGTCATCGCGCAAGGCAACAGGCCACAAGCCAAATGTCGGATGGCGCTGCAACACCCCATCGCGCTGTGTCGCTGCGACGGCCACGCCCGACACACCCGCCGCATCGCATAATTCTGACACCAGATCGCACGGGAAAAATGGTGTATCGACAGCAACCGTGACGACCCGGGACGCCCCCATCTGCGCGCCCCAATCCAGCCCCGCCAGAATGCCCGCCAATGGACCGGGGTAATCAGGCAGCGAATCTGCCAGCACCGGCACGCCAAAAGACCCGAAGCGCGCAGGATCGCCATTCGCATTCAACGCCACCGCAGCCACCTGCGGGGTCAGCCGGTTCAGAACATGTGTCAACAGCGGCTTGCCCGCGACATGGCGCAAACCCTTGTCACCCCCACCCATGCGGGTGGCCTGCCCGCCTGCCAGCACAACACCCAAAATCATGGCACGGGGGTCCTTTCCAAAAACGTCCTGAAATGCGGCGCATATTCAGGCTATGGCCCTTACTCTGGGGTCAGTATACATACGATATAACATGGTTCGCAAATAAGGGCAGACAGATGCTCGGCTATATTTCTGCACACGGGCGCGGGACTGCTGACAGGGTTCTGGCCGAATTGGCGAGCGTGCTGGGCGCGGCGGGCTGGCCATTGGCCGGTGTTGTCCAGATAAACCGCGAAACCACGCAGGACCGGCCCTGCGATATGGACCTGCACATCATCGGGCATGCCCAACAGGTGCGTATCAGCCAGAATCTGGGACCGCACGCCAACGGATGCAGGCTTGATGCGCATGGGCTGGAAACTGCGGTCGGGCTGGTGGCGGCTGCGTTGCATCGCGGACCGGCCCTGTTGATTTTGAATAAATTTGGCAAGGCCGAAACCGAAGGGCGGGGGTTTCGGTCTGTTATCGGACAGGCCTTGTCGCAAGGAATTCCTGTTCTTACCGCAGTGCGTCCCGCCAATATTGACGCGTTTCTGCGCTTTGCTGACGGCATGGCAGACCCTTTGCCTGCAGACATCCCCGCGCTTCAGGGCTGGTGCCGTGAACAAACAGGCCTGGCTGCGCCGATTGTGCCGGTTGCGCACACAATCCGCTAAAGGACCATTCAGATCACGAAAAGTTTGCGCTGCACTTCCCTGACCCTTCGTAAAAGCCTGCTTATTTTGGTTACCAAGATTGGAGGGCGATTTACCCATGACACTGGATCAAAGAACACATGCCCCGCCATCGCGGGATATTCCTGACCTGCTGCGCGGCAAGCGGATTAGCGCTTTAACCCTGACACCGCCGCCAGAAACCTTGCAAAACAGGTTCCAGTTTCGCGGATGGCACAGTGATGACGCCCCCATATACAAGCAAATGCTGAATGATCCTGCCCTGTGGCAGTTCATGCCCGAAGATTACCCTGCCCCCTTGACACTTGATCTGGCGCAGGACTTGATTGCCCTGTCCCAACAGGCCACGCATCACAAAGTCCGGGCCGTCGTGTGGAACGGCCAAATTGTGGGGCAAATGCGTCTGGAATGGGCCAAGGGGGCCACCCCGCCCGCGTCAGGGGAAATCAGTTACTGGCTGGGCAGGGCGCATTGGGGCAAAGGTTTGTCCACGCGAATGGTTGCGCTGTTCGCCTATCGTTGCTTCTCGAATTTTCCTGCGCTGCAATATGTGGCTGCACGCATTCACCGCGAAAACACCCGTTCCTTACGGGTCGCCCACAGGCTTGGGTTTCAGGCGGCGCCACCGACCCCGGACACACCGGATTGGCGGCAGTTTGTGCTGCAACGCGGGGCCGGCCCTGACTGGGCGGCGCTGGCCGACCGGCGCGGGTAACGGTTTTTCGGCGTTATCGACTGTGCCCATCTTGCAACAGGCCCTGTGCCATCCCAAATAAGCTTCAAGGCCCGACATGGACCGCGCTGCATAGCAGGCGGCACCCGTATTTCAGGGCGCTTATGAAGGAGAGCACAGATGAACCTTGAAAAATTCACCGAACGTGCGCGGGGTTTCCTGCAAGCCGCCCAAACCATTGCCCTGCGCGAAGACCACCAGCGCGTCACGCCCGCGCATTTGCTGAAGGCCCTTCTGGATGATGACCAGGGCATGGCCGCAAACCTGATTCAACGCGCAGGCGGGGCTGCCGACCGTGTTGTGCAAGCCAATGATATTGCGCTGGCAAAAATTCCCAAAGTGTCTGGCGGCGATGCCCAGATATACATTGACCCGCAAACCGCCAAGGTGCTGGATCAGGCCGAACAGGTCGCCAACAAGGCCAATGACAGCTACGTTACCGTCGAACGGCTGCTGACAGCGCTGGCACTGGTGAAATCCGATGCCAAGGACGCGCTGGATGCGGGTGCCGTCACCGCACAAAAGCTTAACACCGCCATCAACGACCTGCGCAAAGGGCGCACCGCCGACAGTGCCTCGGCGGAAGACAGCTTTGATGCGCTGAAGAAATACGCCCGCGACCTGACGCAGGCCGCGCGCGATGGCAAGATCGACCCCATCATCGGGCGGGATGAAGAAATTCGTCGCTCCATGCAGGTTCTAAGCCGCCGCACCAAAAACAACCCCGTTTTGATTGGTGAACCCGGTGTCGGGAAAACCGCCATTGCCGAAGGGCTGGCGCTGCGTATCATCAATGGCGACGTGCCCGAATCCCTGCGCGACAAGAAACTGATGGCGCTGGATATGGGCGCACTGATTGCCGGTGCGAAATACCGTGGCGAGTTTGAGGAACGCCTGAAGGCCATCTTGTCGGAAGTGACCGCCGCCAATGGCGAAATCATTCTGTTCATCGATGAAATGCACACCCTTGTGGGCGCTGGCAAATCCGAAGGGGCGATGGACGCCGCCAACCTTATAAAACCGGCCCTTGCGCGGGGGGAATTGCATTGCGTGGGTGCCACCACGCTGGACGAATACCGCAAGCATGTCGAAAAGGATGCAGCCCTTGCGCGGCGCTTCCAGCCGGTTCTGGTTCAGGAACCCACAGTGGAAGATACAATTTCCATCCTGCGCGGCATCAAGGAAAAATACGAACTGCACCATGGCGTGCGCATCGCGGACTCGGCGCTGGTTACGGCGGCCACGCTGTCGCATCGCTACATCACAGACCGCTTTTTGCCCGACAAGGCCATTGACCTGATGGACGAAGCCGCCAGCCGTCTGCGCATGGAAGTTGACAGCAAGCCCGAAGAACTGGACGCGCTGGACCGCGATATCTTGCAAAAACAGATCGAGGCCGAAGCCCTGCGCAAGGAAGATGACGCCGCATCCCGCGACCGGCTGGAAACACTGGAACGCGAATTGTCCGACCTGCACGAACGCAGTGCCGAACTGACCGCCACATGGCAGGCCGAACGCGACAAGCTGGAAGAAGCGCGCAAGATCAAGGAAGATCTGGACCGCGCGCGCATTGATCTGGAAACCGCCAAACGCAGCGGCGATTTTGCCGCCGCAGGCCGGTTGCAATATGGCGAAATCCCGGAACTGGAACGCAAACTGGCCGACGCCGAGGCAAGAGAGGCCGAGAAGATGGTCGCAGACGCCGTGCGCCCCGAACAGATTGCCGAAGTCGTGGAACGCTGGACCGGCATTCCCACATCGAAAATGCTGGAAGGGGAACGCGACAAACTGCTGCGCATGGAAGATGAACTGCACAAGCGCGTCATCGGCCAGCATACTGCTGTGCGCGCCGTCGCCAATGCCGTGCGCCGCGCCCGCGCAGGGCTGAACGACGAAAACCGCCCTCTTGGCAGTTTCCTGTTCCTTGGGCCGACGGGCGTGGGCAAAACCGAACTGACCAAGGCGGTGGCCGAATACCTGTTTGACGATGACAGCGCCATGGTGCGGATCGACATGTCCGAATTCATGGAAAAGCACAGTGTTTCGCGGCTGATCGGTGCCCCTCCGGGGTATGTGGGGTATGAAGAAGGCGGCGTTCTGACTGAAGCCGTGCGCCGCAGGCCCTATCAGGTTGTGCTGTTCGACGAGGTGGAGAAGGCACATCCCGAAGTGTTCAATGTGCTGTTGCAGGTGCTGGATGATGGGGTGCTGACTGACGGGCATGGCCGCACAGTGGATTTCAAACAAACGCTGATCATCCTGACATCGAACCTTGGGTCGCAGGCCCTGTCGCAACTGCCCGACGGCAGTGACGGCACGCAGGCCCGCGAACAGGTGATGGACGCCGTGCGCGCCCATTTCCGCCCCGAATTCCTGAACCGGCTGGATGAAACCATCATCTTTGACCGGCTGGCACGGGCGGATATGGATGCGATTGTCGACATCCAGATGGGGCGCTTGCTTAAACGGCTTCTGGCGCGCAAGATCACGCTGGACCTGGATGACGCAGCCCGCACATGGCTTGCCGACAAGGGCTATGACCCCGTTTATGGCGCGCGTCCGCTGAAACGGGTCATCCAGCGCTACTTGCAAGACCCGCTTGCGGAAATGTTGCTGGGCGGCGCGGTTATGGACGGCAGCACTGTCGCGGTAACGGCCGGGCCAGAAGGACTGATCGTCAACGGGCAGGTTTCCCGCGATGACAGCGCCCCCCGCGTGACACTGGTGCATTAACCGTTTCCGCGCACCACGCGACGACCAAAGACCCGCCGATCAAGGCGGGTCTGTTTTACGTTTGGCATCCCCTGTAACATGATCACATCAGGGGAAATTGGCCTGAAGCTGCCCTTCATTCCAGCACCAAGCCCGCACCAGCGGCGGGCCGGGGTCTGCCGGTCCCACATTATAGGAATGCAGTTTATGCAGGCTGCACGCTCCTAAGTTGACAGGCTTGGCGTGCAGCAAGCGACATCGGCAGGCCGCGGGACGGCCCGCCGCTGGTGCGGCGGCCTACGGCCTTGATCCCGCACCTTGGGCAATTCCCGATGCCTGCTGCAGGCCAATCTCAAGCGCTTGCGCTGTGATCTGACAAGGCACGGCCATATCCCTTAACGATGCATTTGAACGTAGCACCAGCAAGATTGACATTCGCGCCGTCACACTTGACATAGGTGGTCGGCTAATATTCCAGTTTCTGCACCCTGCGGGACACCACGGAATAACTCAAGACGGGACATGGCACATGACAAAACCCCTTATTCTGTCCATCGGCGAAGCAATGGTTGAACTGTCCCAAACCGGCCAGCCCGACCAATGGCGGCTTGGTATTGCGGGCGACACGCTGAACACAGCGTGGTATCTGCGGCGCCTTCTGGGGACCAACTGGCAGGTGGGTTATATGTCGCGCGTGGGCCAAGGGGATTTTTCCCAACGTATGCTGGATTTCCTGACCAACGAAGGCATTGACGCCACCCATGTCAGCCGCGACCCAGCGCGCGAGATCGGCCTGTATGCCATCAGCCTGAAAAATGGAGAGCGCAGTTTCAGCTATTGGCGCGACACATCCGCCGCGAAAGCGCTGGCAGATGATCCCGCACGCCTGCACGGCGCGCTTGCGGGCTGTAAAATCGCCTATCTGTCCGGTATTACCATCGCGATTCTGGCGCCCGCAGCGCGCGAAACCCTGTGGACAGCCCTGCAAGACGCGCGCAGCACAGGCACGCAAATCATATTCGACCCCAACTTGCGCCCGCGCCTGTGGGACAGCGCAACCACCATGCGCGACAGCATTGAGGCAACCGCCGCGCTGGCGGACCTGGTCCTGCCCAGTTTCGACGACGAAGCCACCCATTTTGGCGATACTGACATGCAGGCCACAATCGCGCGCTATCTGTCACTGGGGGCGGGGCATGTGGTGGTCAAGAACGGGGGCGGGCCAATGTGCTTTGGTGGCGCAGATGGGCACGGCGACATCACCGATCTGGTGCCCGAAACCCCCGTAGATACGACATCAGCGGGCGACAGTTTCAACGCGGGCTATCTGGCCGCCTGGCTTAATGGCGCAGATTGCACGACGGCCATTCGTGCAGGCCATGCCCTTAGCCGCGAAGTCATCGGCCATAGGGGCGCATTGGTGCCACAAGCGCTTGCTGCCATCGCGGCACAGCAAAAGCCGGACACATAAGGCCCCGGCCATCCAGCGGACCAGAAACAAAAAACTCCTGCCTGAAGGGCAGGAGTTTTTTTATGGCGCGGTTGACGGGGCTCGAACCCGCGACCCCCGGCGTGACAGGCCGGTACTCTAACCAACTGAGCTACAACCGCGCTATGGCGTCCAATTATGCGAAGCGATTGCCCGCGTCAAGCAGGTATCGGCAAAAAAGACCCGCTAACTGGTGCCTTTTTCTTTGCGCAGATGCCGCAGCGCCAATGTGCCCAAAACACTCAGATACACCAGGTCCGCGACAACCAGCGTGATCCATGTGCGCAAGAACAAGAAGCCCACAAAAACGCTCATCCCGACCAGAACCCATATCGCGTATTCGCGCTTGATCCTGATTCCCTTCAACGAGGGGGTTGGCAGGCGCGACACCATCAACAACCCCACCACCGACAGATAAAACGCCGTCAGCACCGGAAAACGTGACGGGTCCACCAGACCGGCAAGGCCCGCATAGACCGGCAACAAACCCAGCATGGCACCGGCAGGCGCGGGCACACCCACAAAATGCGGCGTGGCCGCCCCATCCGGCACGGCCCGGCTAATATTGAAACGTGCCAGCCGCAAACAGGCGCAAACAGCAAAAACCAGCACGAACACCCAGCCGAAACCGGCCATTGGTCCGGTTAGCGCATAGCCGAACACCAAAATTCCGGGCGCGACGCCGAAGCTGACAAAATCGGAAAAGCTGTCCAGTTCGGCCCCGAAAGAACTGGCCGCATTCAACTTGCGCGCCAACAGCCCGTCTATGCCATCCAGAATAGCTGCCAGAATAATAAGGGCGGCGGCCAGTTCAAACCGGCCGTCAAAGGTATAGCGAATGGCACTAAGCCCCGCGCACATGCCCATGATCGTCACAAGGTTGGGCACAAGCTGCACGAATGACAGGGTATCGCGGCGGTATGGCATGTCAGCGAATCGCGGCCATGCGGCGCGGTTCCGCGCTGGTCAGGTCGGCAATCACTGTTTCTGCGGAAATCATCGTCTGGCCAAGGGCAACAAGGGGCTGCACCCCTTCGGGCAAATACACATCCACCCGCGACCCAAACCGAATCATGCCAAAACGCGCACCGGTGTCCAGCATCTGGCCTTCTTCGACTTCGCACAGGATGCGCCGCGCCACCAGTCCGGCAATCTGGACCACGGCTATCTTGCGCCCGTCCACCATTTCAAGCGCCATGGAATTGCGCTCGTTATCAACTGATGCCTTGTCCAGTGACGCATTCAGGAACTTGCCGGGCCGGTAGGCAATCTTGGCAACCCGTCCCGCAATGGGCGCGCGGTTCACATGGCAGTTAAACACATTCATGAACACCGAAACACGCGTCAGGGGCTGGTCGCCCATGTCCAGTTCGGCGGGCGGCACGGCGGGTTCAATCAGTGAAATAACCCCATCAGCAGGGCTGACCAACAACCCCTCGCGCACGGGGGTCTGGCGGTCGGGGTCCCGAAAGAAATAGTAACACCACACTGTCAGACACACCCCCACCCAGCCCAGCGGCTGCCAGATCAGGAACAAAACCAGCGTGACCACCGCAAAGATAGGGATGAACTTGTATCCCTCCTTGTGGATCGGCTTCACCACGGTCGAAAGCATGTCAGCGGCCATTCGGCCCTCCTGTATGTCAGATGGGGTCTATATCGCCCTCAGCACGTTTCGCATGGAAGGACGCTGCGAACCCGTCAAGGTCGCTTCCCACAATAGCGTCCCGCAACCCCTGCATCAACCGCTGGTAATAAGCCAGATTATGCCATGTCAGCAGCATGGACCCGATGATTTCATCCGCCTTGATGACATGGTGCAAATACGCGCGGCTGTATTTCTGGCAGGCGGGGCAGGTGCAGCCATCTTCCAGCGGGCGCGGGTCGTCACGGTGGCGCGCATTGCGCAGATTGACTGGACCGCGCGCGGTCCATCCCTGCCCCGTGCGACCCGACCTTGACGGCAGCACACAGTCGAACATGTCCACCCCGCGTTGCACCGCCCCGACAATGTCATCGGGTTTGCCCACACCCATCAGGTACCGCGGCTTGTCGTCGGGCAGTTGCGCGGGGGCATAATCCAGCACATCGAACATCAGGTCCTGCCCCTCGCCCACGGCCAGCCCGCCAATGGCGTAACCGTCAAATCCGATCTCGCGCAGCTTCTCGGCGCTTTCGGCGCGCTGGTCGCGGTAAACGGACCCCTGCTGGATACCGAACAACGCATAACCCGGCCTGTCGCCAAACGCCGCCCGCGACCGCGCGGCCCAGCGCATGGACAGTTCCATGGACGCGCGCGCCACTTTCTCATCTGCAGGAAAAGGGGTGCATTCATCGAATGACATAACAATATCAGACCCCAGCAAACGCTGGATTTCCATGGACCGTTCGGGGCTAAGCATATGGCGCGATCCGTCAATATGGCTGGCAAAGCGCACGCCCTCCTCCGACAGCTTGCGCAGGCTGGCCAGGGACATAACCTGAAACCCGCCCGAATCCGTCAATATGGGCCGGTCCCAGTTCATGAACCTGTGCAACCCGCCCAGGGCCGCAATGCGTTCGGCTGTGGGGCGTAACATCAGGTGATATGTATTGCCAAGCAAAATATCCGCACCCGTTTCGCGCACCGACTCGGGCATCATGGCCTTGACGGTTGCCGCTGTGCCTACCGGCATGAAGGCTGGCGTGCGAATGTCGCCGCGTGGCGTGTGAATGGTGCCGCTGCGCGCGCTGCCGTCACGGGCGGATATGTCAAAACGGAATGTCATCGGTCTGGCCCCTTGCTCGGACATGCCCCTTTGCCGCAAATCCCCGCGCTTGCCAAGGGGCCGCCCTGCGCAGGCAAGCGCACGCGGGTGGG